>DATMQY010000021.1:0-97984 GCA_035566635.1 Rhodanobacter sp. | reverse complement strand
CGGCACCACGGGCTTCTGGCAGATCGTCACCTTCTTTGGCCTCCTCCTCACGGGCTACATCTATGTATGGCGCAAAGGGGCCTTCGACTGGAGCGGCGAGCGCCGCCGGTAGGTCACGACCCATGCCTGACTTCGAGATTCCCGTTCTGACCACCAAGCTTGAGTGGGTTGTCCAGTGGGCCCGCCGATCCGCCATCTGGCCCGTGACGTTCGGCTTGGCGTGCTGCGCCATCGAGATGATGTCGATGAGCTGCGGCCGCTACGACATCGCGCGCTTCGGCGCCGAGGTCTTCCGGGGGTCGCCGCGCCAATCCGATCTCATGATCGTCGCCGGCCGCCTGTCGAGGAAAATGGCGCCCGTGCTGCGTCGTGTGTACGACCAGATGCCCGAGCCGAAGTGGGTGATCTCGATGGGCAGCTGCGCGAACGGCGGTGGTTACTACCACTATTCCTATTCGGTGGTGCGCGGTTGCGATCGCATCGTGCCGGTGGACATCTACGTGCCGGGCTGCCCGCCCACGGCCGAAGCGCTGATCCACGGCATTCTGCAGTTGCAGAAGAAGATCCGCCGCACCAGCACCATCGCGCGTTCGTAGAGGCCACGATATGTCCGACACACCTGCGACCTCGCTGGCCGAACGCCTTGCTGCGCGATTCGGCGACACGCTGACCATCAGCACGCAGCGCAATGAAATCACCGCCGAGCTGGCCGCTACCGACCTGATCGCGGTGGCCACCGCGCTGCGCGACGAGCCGGGTTTCCGTTTCAGCGAGCTGATCGACCTGTGCGGCGTCGACTACCTCAGCTATGGCCAGACCGAGTGGGATACCGATACCGCCGACGGCGAGAGTTTCTCGCGTGGCGTGGAAGGCCAGGCGATGGGGCGTTTCGACTGGGCCGGGCGCCCACGTGACGGCAATGAGCCGCGCCGCTTCGCCGCGGTGATCCATCTGTTGTCGATCGAACACAATCGCCGTCTGCGTCTGCGCGTGTTCTGCGCGGACGACAGCATGCCGGTGGTACCGTCGCTGACCCTGGTCTGGCCGGGCGTGAACTGGTTCGAGCGTGAAGCATTCGATCTGTACGGCATCATCTTCGATGGTCACCCGGACCTGCGTCGCATCCTTACCGACTACGGTTTCGTCGGCCATCCGTTCCGCAAGGACTTCCCGCTGATCGGCAATGTCGAGGTGCGCTACGACCCCGAGCAGAAGCGGGTGATCTACGAGCCGGTGTCGATCGAACCGCGTGTGCTGGTACCGCGCACCATCCGCAACGACGCCGATCTGATGCAGGCCAAGGCCGAAGCCGCCGACCACTGGCGGGAGAATTGAGCATGCAGGAAATCCGCAATTACACGATGAACTTCGGCCCGCAGCATCCGGCCGCACACGGCGTGCTGCGCCTGGTGATGGAGATGGACGGCGAGACCATCGTCCGCGCCGATCCACACGTCGGCCTGCTACACCGTGGCACCGAGAAGCTGGCCGAGTCCAAGCCGTTCAACCAGTCGATCGGTTACATGGACCGGCTCGACTACGTCTCGATGATGTGCAACGAGCACGCCTACGTGAAGGCGATCGAGAACCTGCTGGGGATCGAGGCGCCGGAACGTGCGCAGTACATCCGCACCATGTTCGACGAGATCACCCGCATCCTGAATCACCTGATGTGGATCGGCTCGAACGCGCTCGATCTCGGCGCGATGGCGGTGTTCCTGTACGCGTTTCGCGAACGCGAGGAACTGATGGACGTGTACGAGGCGGTGTCGGGCGCGCGCATGCACGCGACCTACTACCGTCCCGGCGGCGTCTACCGCGACCTGCCGGCGCAGATGTCGCAGTACCGCGAATCGCCGTGGCACAAGGGCAAGGACCTGAAGCGCATCAACAGCTGGCGCGAAGGTTCGATGCTGGATTATCTCGACGCGTTCACCGCCGACTTCCCGTCGAAGGTAGACGAGTACGAAGACCTGTTGACGAACAACCGCATCTGGAAGCAGCGCACCGTCGGCATCGGCGTGATCAGCCCGGAGCTGGCCCAGCAGTGGGGCATGACCGGCGTGATGCTGCGCGGCTCGGGCGTCGCCTGGGATCTGCGCAAGAAGCAGCCGTACGCGAAGTACGCCGAGATGGATTTCGACATCCCGGTCGGCGTCGGCGGTGACTGCTACGACCGTTACCTGTGCCGCGTGGAAGAGATGCGCCAGTCGAACCGGATCATCCAGCAGTGCGTTAAGTGGCTGCGAGCGAACCCCGGCCCGGTGATGGTGCAGAACTTCAAGGTGGCTCCGCCGTCGCGGGTCGAGATGAAGGAGGACATGGAAGCCATGATCCATCACTTCAAGCTGTTCACCGAAGGCTATTGCGTGCCCGCCGGCGAGACCTATGCCGCGGTCGAGGCGCCGAAAGGCGAGTTCGGCTGCTATCTGGTGTCCGACGGCGCCAACAAGCCATTCCGCGTGCACCTGCGCGCACCGGGTTTTGCCCACCTGTCATCCATGGACACCATCGTGCGCGGCCACATGCTCGCCGACGTGGTTGCCATGATCGGTACCTATGACCTCGTGTTCGGCGAAGTGGATCGCTGAGCCGGCACGACGGAGAAACGCATGAAAGCCACCGGACATTTCGAGCAGGTCAGGAACGTCGATCCGCTCGCCGTACTTACCGATCACACCCGTCATCACATCGATGAATGGGTCGCCAAGTTCCCGCCGGATCGCAAGCGCTCGGCGCTGATCCAGGCGCTGTTCGCTGCGCAGGAACAGAACCAGGGCTTCCTCACCGACGAGCTGATTGCTGCGGTAGCCAAGTACCTCGACCTGCCGACGGTGTGGGCGTACGAGGTAGCCAGCTTCTACTCGATGCTGGAAACCAAGCCGGTCGGGCGCAACAACGTGGCGATCTGCACCAACATCTCGTGCTGGCTCAATGGTGCGGAAGGCCTGGTGCGCCATTGCGAGAAGAAGCTCGGCATCAAGACCGGTGAAAGCACGCCGGACGGCCGCGTTTATCTGAAGCAGGAAGAGGAATGCATCGCGGCTTGCGTGTACGCGCCGGCGATGACGGTGAATGGGCATTACCACGAGCGTCTCACCACCGAGAAGCTCGACGAAATTCTGGATGGGTTGAAATAATGGCCGTCGGACCCGCCCCGCAAGAACACCAGGTCGTCTATACGACGCTGCATTTCGACACGCCGTGGTCGATGGACAGCTACCTCCAGGTCGATGGCTACAAGGCGTGGAAGAAGATCCTCGCCGAGAAGCCCGATCCGGCCGCGTTGATCGAGGAAATCAAGAAGAGCAGCCTGCGTGGTCGCGGCGGCGCAGGTTTCCCGACCGGGCTGAAATGGTCGTTCATGCCGAAAGGCACGATGCAGAAATACATCCTGTGCAACTCGGACGAATCCGAGCCGGGCACGGCGAAGGATCGCGACATCCTGCGCTACAACCCGCATGCGGTGATCGAGGGTCTGGCGATCGCTTGCTACTGCACCGGTTCGACGGTGGCCTACAACTACCTGCGCGGCGAGTTCCATCACGAGCCGTACGAGCATTTCGAAGCGGCGCTGAAGGAAGCGTACGCCGCCGGTCTGCTCGGCAAGAACATCCAGGGCATCGGTTTGGACGTGGATATCTATGGTGCGCTCGGCGCCGGTGCCTACATCTGCGGTGAGGAAACCGCGTTGATGGAGTCGCTGGAAGGCAAGAAGGGCCAGCCGCGCTTCAAGCCGCCGTTTCCGGCCAACTTCGGCCTGTACGGCAAGCCGACCACGATCAACAACACCGAGACCTATGCTTCGGTGCCGGCGATCCTGCGCAACGGCGCCGACTGGTTCCTGAGCCTGGGCAAGCCGAACAATGGCGGCCCGAAGATCTTCTCGGTATCCGGTCACGTCAACAACCCGGGTAATTTCGAGATCCGTCTCGGTACGTCATTCAAGGATCTGCTTGAGATGGCTGGTGGCGTGCGTAACGGCAATCAGTTGAAGGCGGTGATCCCGGGCGGCTCCTCGATGAAGGTGCTGCCGGCCGACGTGATGCTGGAAAGCACGATGGACTACGACTGCCTGCAGAAGGCCGGTTCGGGCCTCGGTTCCGGTGCGGTGATCGTGATGGACGAGACCACCTGCATGGTCAAGGTCTGCCATCGCATCTCGCGTTTCTACATGGCCGAGTCCTGCGGTCAGTGCACGCCGTGCCGCGAAGGTACCGGCTGGATGTACCGCGTGCTCTCGCGCATCGTCGAGGGCAAGGGCACGCAGGACGATTTGTACCGCCTGAAGGCGATTGCCGGCCAGATCGAAGGTCATACCATCTGCGCGTTCGGCGAGGCCGCGGCGTGGCCGGTGCAGGGCTTCCTCGCGCGTTTCTGGAACGAATTCGAATATTTCGTGCAGCATGGCCGCTCGATGGTCGATGACCAGCTGGCCGAAGCCAACCGGGGAGTCGCTGCATGAGTGCGCAGCCAGCCAACAATGCCGCGCTCGACCTGATCAACATCGAGGTCGACGGCAAGCCCACGCAGATCCGCAAGGGCGCGATGATCATCGAGGCCGCTGACGCGATCGGTGTCGCGATCCCGCGCTTCTGCTATCACCGCAAGCTGCCGATCGCCGCCAACTGCCGCATGTGCCTGGTCGATGTGGAGATGGGTGGCAAGCTGATGCCCAAGCCGCAGCCGGCCTGCGCAACGCCGGTGGCTGAAGGCATGAAGGTGATGACGCGCTCGGACAAAGCACTGAAATTCCAGAAAGACGTGATGGAGTTCCTGCTGATCAACCATCCGCTCGACTGCCCGATCTGCGATCAGGGCGGCGAGTGCGAACTGCAGGACGTGGCGCTGGGTTACGGCCGTAGCGTCTCGCGTTATACCGAGCGCAAGCGCACTATCGCCGACGAGAACATCGGGCCGCTGGTTGCCACCGAGATGACCCGCTGCATCCAGTGCACGCGTTGCGTGCGCTTCACCAGCGAGATTGCCGGCACCTACGAGTTGGGCGGCATGAATCGTGGTGAGAACCTGCAGATCGGCACGTATATCGGCAAGACGATCGAGACCGAACTGTCCGGCAACATCATCGACGTCTGCCCGGTCGGCGCGCTCACCAACAAGCCGTTCCAGTTCCAGGCGCGTGCCTGGGAGCTGATCGCCAAGCCTTCGATCGGTTATCACGACGCGCTCGGCTCCAACCTATGGCTGCACACGCGCCGCGGTGAGGTGCTGCGCACGGTGCCGCGCGACAACGAAACGATCAACGAATGCTGGCTGTCCGATCGCGACCGCTATAGCTATCAGGGCCTGTACGCAGCCGACCGCATCAGCGCGCCGGAAGTGAAGCGCAACGGTCAGTGGCAGGCGACCACCTGGGAAGATGCGCTGCAGTTTGCCGGTGAAGCGCTGAAGAAGGCGCCGGGTAGCGAGCTGGGCATTCTGGTGCATCCGGCAACCTCGAACGAGGAGGGCGACCTGCTGATGCGGCTGGCCCGTGGTCTGGGCAGCGCGCACGTCGATCATCGCCTGCGTCAGCTCGATTTTTCCGACAATGCCGTGGCCAGCAGTTTCGCGCTGCCGGTAGCCGACGTGGCTCAGGTCAAGGCCGCGTTGCTGGTCGGCTCCGATCTGCGGCACGAGATGCCGTTGCTCAATCACCGCCTGCATCAGGCGGTGAAGAAGGGCGCCAAGGTCTATGCGGTCAATCCGGCCAGTTTCGATTTCAATTACAGCCTTGCCGGCGAATCGATTGTCGCGCCGCAGGCGCTGGTCGATGCGTTGCTGGCACTGGCCAAGGCTGCCGTGGCTGTCGGCGCAAGTGCACCGACTGCATTGGCGGATGCGATCAACGCCGCGCCTAGCGACCAAGGCGATAGCGATGCGATCGCTGCGTTGAAGTCGGGCAGGGCGGTGGTGATTCTCGGCGAGGCCGCAGTGACCCATCCGCAAGCCTCGTGGCTACGCGCCATTGCACGCTTCATCGCCGAGGCCACTGGTGCCGGTTACAACGAATTGCCGGTCGGCGCCAACGCCGTCGGTCTGGCCAAGCTCGGCGTGCTGCCGGGCAATGGCGGACTGGACGCGCAGGCGATGCTGGCGCAGCCGCGCAAGAGCTACGTGCTGTATGGCGTCGAGCCGCCGCACGATTTCGCCGATGGCGCGGCAACATTGAAGGCGTTGCGTGGCGCGGAGCAGGTGGTGGCGTTCAGCGCCTACGCCAGTGCCGCGTTGCGCGAGGTCGCCGACGTGATCCTGCCGATCGCGTTGCTGCCGGAGATCGACGCCACCCTGGTCAACGTTGACGGTCTGGCGCAGGGCGTGGCTGCCGGTGCGAAGGCGCCCGGTCAGGTTCGTCCGGGCTGGAAAGTGTTGCGTGCGCTGGGCGGTGGCTTGCAGCTGGCCGGCTTCGAGTTTGACGATATGGCCGATTTGCGTGCGGGTATCAGCGAACGCGCGGTGACGACACGCAACGGCTTGGCCACGCGCCCAGCGACCAACGGCCTGACCCGTCTCGCCACCTGGCCGATCTATCGCAGCGATGCGGTGCTGCGCCGTGCCACCGCGCTGAATGCGCATCCGCTCAATCGTGCCCCGGCGGTGCGTCTGAATGCGGCTGAAGCACAGCGGCTCGGTGTTGCCGCTGGTGCGCAGGTGCGCATCGGCGACGTGCTGCTGCCGCTGGTGCTCGATATGGCCGTGCCGGACGGTACGGCATGGATCGAGGCTGCCCAGGATCTCACCGTCACGCTGCCGCCGTATGGCGCGGCCATCACCTTGAGCAAGGCATAAGCATCATGGCTGATCAACTTATCCATCAGCTCCTGATTCCGGTCCTCTACATCCTGGCGATTGTGGTGCCGCTGATCATCGCGGTGGCGATGTTCGTGTACTGGGAACGCAAGGTCATCGGCTGGATGCACGTGCGCCTGGGACCGAGCAAGATCGGTCCGTTAGGCCTGCTGCAGGCGTTCGCCGACGTGGTCAAGCTGCTGATCAAGGAAGTGATCCTGCCGACCAAGGCGAACCGCTTCCTGTATTACCTGGCACCGTTGCTTGCACTGATTCCGGCACTGGCGGCGTGGGCGGTGATTCCGTTCAGCAGCAAGATGGTGCTGTCGAACGCGAACGCGGGCGTGCTGTATCTGCTGGCGATGACGTCGTTGGGTGTATACGGCATCATCCTCGCCGGCTGGGCTTCCAACTCGCGTTACGCGCTGCTTGGTGCGATGCGTTCGGCGGCGCAGGTGATTTCCTATGAACTGGCGATGGGTCTGTGCCTGGTCTGCGTGCTGGTCTTGGCGGGCAGTCTCAATCTCACCGATATCGTCAACGCGCAGGCCGGCAACAAGGGGCTGTTCGACTGGTTCTGGCTGCCGCTATTGCCGGTGTTCGTGATCTATTTCATCTCCGGCGTGGCCGAGACCAACCGCGCACCGTTCGACGTGGCCGAAGGCGAATCGGAAATCGTTGCCGGTTTCCACGTGGAATATTCCGGCTCGGCGTTCGCGATCTTCTTCCTGGCCGAGTACGCCAACATGATCCTGGTCAGCTTCCTGGCCTCGATCCTGTTCATGGGTGGCTGGCTCAGCCCGCTGCAGGGCTGGATTCACGCCGACGCACCGGGCTGGATCAACTGGATCTGGACCGGCGGCTTCATCTGGCTTTTCATCAAGGCCTTCCTGTTCGCCTTCATGTTCCTGTGGTTCCGTGCCACGTTCCCGCGTTACCGCTATGACCAGATCATGCGGTTGGGCTGGAAGGTGCTTATCCCGATCGCCATCGTGTGGGTGATGGTCGCCGGCTGCATGAAATATTTCGGCTGGGTCAGCATCGGCGTGGGGGCATAACCAATGAATCGCATTACCGGCTATTTCAAGAGCCTGCTGCTGATCGAACTGTTCCAGGGCATGGGCCTGACCATGCGCTACATGTTCAAGCCGAAGTACACCGTGCGCTATCCGATGGAGCACATCCCGAAGTCGAATCGTTTCCGCGGCCTGCATGCGTTGCGTCGCTATGCGAACGGCGAGGAGCGCTGCATCGCGTGCAAGCTGTGCGAGGCGGTGTGTCCGGCGCTGGCGATCACGATCGACTCGGCGCCGCGCGCGAGCGACGGCCAGCGGCGTACCACGCGTTACGACATCGACTTGTTCAAGTGCATCTTCTGCGGTTTCTGCGAGGAGAGCTGCCCGGTCGATTCGATCGTCGAGACCTCGATCCACGAATACCACTTCGAACACCGTGGCGAGAACGTGGTGAACAAGCAGCAGCTGCTTGCCATCGGCGATCGTTTCGAGCAGCAGATCGCCGCTGACCGCGCGCAAGATGCGGCGTACCGCTGAGGCCAACGATGAATCCCCAACTGTTTCAACTCATCTGTTTCTATGGCTTCGGCTTCGTCACCGTGGCCGCTGCGCTGTCGGTAATAACGCTGAAGAACACGGTGCATGCCGTGCTTGCGCTGGTGCTTACTTTCTTCAGCGCCGCCTGCCTGTGGATGCTGCTGGATGCCGAGTTCCTGGCGCTGGCGCTGATCGTGGTCTACGTCGGCGCGGTGATGGTGCTGTTCCTGTTCGTGGTGATGATGCTCGACATCGACCAAGAAAAGATGCGCGAGGGCTTCGTGAAATTCCTGCCCGTCGGCCTGATCGTGGCCGTGGCGATGCTGGCGGAAATGCTCGGCTTGATCGGCGTGCGTGCCATGCATGTGCAGATCATGGGCGCCAATCCTGCCACCATTGTCGGCATGTCCAATACGGCGTGGCTGGGCCAGGCGTTGTACACAAAATTCCTGCTGCCGTTCGAGATTGCCGCACTGATCCTGACCGTGGGCGTGGTGGCAGCGGTGGCGTTGACCCTGCGCCATCGCGGCGACGCGCGCTACGAGTCGGCCAGCCAGCAGGTCAAGGTCAATCCGCGCGACCGTGTCCGTATCGTGAAAATGGCGGCCGAACGCCCCGTCGACGAATCGCCGACCCCGCCGCAGGAGTCCAAATCATGATCACGCTCGCGCATTACATCGTGCTCGGTGCAGTGCTGTTCTGCATCGCCGTCGCCGGCCTGTTCATCAACCGCAAGAACGTGATCGTGCTGCTGATGTCGATCGAGTTGATGCTGCTCGCCGTGAACATGAATTTTGTGGCGTTCTCGCGTTTTCTCGGCGACGTGTCGGGGCAGGTGTTCGTGTTCTTCATCCTTACCGTGGCCGCGGCGGAAGCCGCCATCGGCCTGGCGATCCTGGTGCTGCTGTTCCGCAATCGCAGCACGATCAATATCGCCGACATCGACAGCATGAAGGGTTGACCCGATGCAGCTTTCGACTTCCATCCTGCTGACGATCGCACTGGCACCGCTGGTCGGCTGTGTGCTGGCCGGCTTCCTGGGCAAGTTCCTGGGCCGCGCGGGTTCGCACAGCGTCACCATCCTCGGCGTAGCAGTGTCCTGCGCGCTGTCGTTCTATGTGCTTTACCAGCTCACCCTGGGTGGCGCGGAGACGTACAACCAGAACCTCTACACTTGGTTCCAGATCGGCCATTTCAACGCCAGTGTCGGCTTCCTGGTCGACCGACTCACCGCGATGATGCTGGTGGTGGTGAGCTTCGTGTCGCTGCTGGTACACGTCTACACCATTGGCTACATGGCTGACGACGACGGCTACAAGCGTTTCTTCAGCTACATCTCGCTGTTCACCTTCTCGATGTTCATGCTGGTGATGAGCAACAACTTCATGCAGCTGTTCTTCGGCTGGGAAGCGGTGGGCCTGGTGTCGTACCTTCTGATCGGCTTCTGGTACAAGCGGCCGACCGCGATCTTCGCGAACCTGAAGGCGTTTCTGGTCAACCGCGTGGGTGATTTCGGCTTCCTGCTCGGTATCGCGGCGGTGCTGTATTTCCTCGGCACGCTGGATTACGCCACCGCGTTTGGTTCGGCGCCCTCGCTGATCGGCAAGACCCTGCAGATCACCGCGGGCACGCAGTGGGATGCCGCCACGGTGATCTGCATCTGCCTGTTCATCGGCGCGATGGGCAAGTCGGCGCAGGTGCCGCTGCACGTGTGGCTGCCCGACTCGATGGAAGGCCCGACCCCGATTTCCGCGTTGATCCATGCGGCGACGATGGTGACCGCCGGCATCTTCATGGTGGCGCGCATGTCGCCGCTGTTCGAGCTGTCGTCGACCGCGCTCAGCTTCGTGCTGGTGATCGGTGCGACCACCGCGTTGTTCACCGGCTTGATCGGCATCGTGCAGAACGACATCAAGCGCGTGATCGCGTACTCGACACTGTCGCAGCTCGGCTACATGACGGTGGCGCTGGGCGTGTCGATGTACAGCGGCGCGGTGTTCCATCTGATGACGCACGCGTTCTTCAAGGCGCTGCTGTTCCTCGGCGCTGGCTCGGTGATCATCGCGATGCATCACGAGCAGGACATGCGCTACATGGGCGGCCTGCGCAAATACATGCCGTGGACTTGCGGCACCATGTGGATCGGCTCGCTGGCGCTGGTGGCGGTGCCGTTCACCTCGGGCTTCTATTCGAAGGACGCGATCATCGAGGCCGTCGGCGAGTCACACCGCTGGGGGGCGCACTACGCGTATTTCTGCGTCATGGCCGGTGCCTTGGTGACGGGTTTGTACACGTTCCGCCAGATGTATCTGACGTTCCACGGCAAGGAACGCTTCACCGTGGTGGCCGATCACGGGCACGGCCATCACGTCGCGCATCTCGACGATCACGGCCATCACGAGCAGGGCATCATGCACGAGCTGCCGAAGGAATCGCCGTGGGTGGTGACGCTGCCGTTGGTGCTGCTGGCGATCCCGTCGTTGCTGGTCGGTTTCTTCACGGTCGGCCCAGTGCTGTTCGGCAACTGGTTCGGCAGCGCGATCCATGTGGACGAGGCGAACAACGTGCTGGCCGAGCTGGGTCAGGAGTTCCATGGCTCGCTGGCGATGGCGCTGCACGGGTTCACCCAGTTGCCATTCGTCCTAGTGCTGACTGCCTTCGCGATCACTACTTACATTTATCTGTTCAATCCGGCGGTGGCCGACAAGATCAAGAACGCGCTGAAGCCGTTCTACAGCATGCTCCACCACAAGTACTGGATCGATGCGGTCTATTACGTGGTGTTTGCCCGCGGTGGCGTCAAGCTTGGCCGCCTGTTCTGGAAGGCGGGTGACACGGCAGTGATTGACGACACCATGGTCAACGGCTCGGTGAACATGATTCACCGTATCGCCGCCACGATGCGTCGCCTGCAGTCGGGTTACCTCTATCACTACGCCTTCGCGATGATTCTCGGCCTGATCCTGCTGCTTGGCGGGTATTGGTTCATTGGTGCCGGACTGGTCGGGCAATAAGGGAAGCAAGCACACATGTTCAATCACTTGCTCAGCCTGCTGATCTGGCTCCCCGTCGCCGGCGCGATTCCAGTGCTGCTTGCCGGCTCCACGCGCCCCAATCTGGCGCGCTGGTTGTCGCTGCTGGTGGCGGTGCTGACCTTTGCGGTCAGCCTGTTCCTGTTGGTGCAATACCACCCTGACGCGGGTGGCATGCAACTGGCCGAAAGCCACCTGTGGATCGCCTCGTGGGGCGTCCATTACAGCCTCGCAGTCGACGGCATCTCGGTGGCGCTGATCCTGATGACCACCTTCGTCGGCATCCTGGTGATTGCCGGTGCCTGGGAAGTCATCCAGGACAAGCCGCACCAGTACATGGCCGCGATGTTGATGTTGGAAGGCCTGCTGATCGGCGTGTTCTGCGCTACCGACGCGTTGCTGTTCTACGCGCTGTTCGAGGCGATCCTGATCCCGATGTTCATCCTGATCGGCATCTGGGGTGGGCCGCGACGTGTATACGCGACGCTGAAGTTCTTCATCTACACGTTCTTCGGCTCGGTCTTCATGTTGATCGCGCTGCTGTACCTGTACCAGCAGGCGCACACGTTCGATATCGCCACGCTGGCGGCATTGCCGCTGACGATGAAGGAGCAGACCTGGATCTTCTTCGCATTCCTGATCGCGTTCGCGATCAAGGTGCCGATGGTGCCGGTGCACACCTGGCTTCCGGATGCCCACGTCGAGGCGCCGACCGGTGGCTCGGTGGTGCTGGCGGCGGTGATGCTGAAGGTCGGCACCTACGGAATGCTGCGCTTCATTCTGCCGATCGTGCCCGACGCGGGTGCACATTTCGCCTGGCTGATCATCTTGCTGAGCCTGATCGCGATCGTCTACATCGGCTATGTCGCGCTGGTGCAGGAGGACATGAAGAAGCTGGTGGCGTATTCGTCGGTGGCCCATATGGGCTTCGTCACGCTGGGCATCTTCATCGCGTTCATGCTGGTGCGCGAGTCGGGCAACACCGACATGGCGCTGCTCGGCATGCAGGGTGCGATGGTGCAGATGGTCTCGCACGGTTTCATCTCCGGTGCGATGTTTACCTGCATCGGCGTGATGTACGACCGCCTGCATACGCGCCAGATCAAGGATTACGGCGGCGTCATCAACGTGATGCCGTGGTTCGGTTTCTTCTACGTGCTGTTTGCGATGGCGAACTGCGGCTTGCCGGGTACGAGTGGTTTCGTCGGCGAGTTCATGGTGATTCTGGCCAGCTTCGCCGCGAATCCGTGGATCGCATTGTTCGCCGCGTTTACCCTGATCATCGGTGCGGCGTACACGCTGTGGCTGGTCAAGCGCGTGCTGTGGGGCGAAATCACCAATCCGCACGTGGCCGAGATGAAGGAAATCAACGGCCGCGAGACGTTCGTGCTGGTCGCCTTTGCTGCCGCGGTGCTGGCGCTGGGCGTCTGGCCGCAGCCGCTGGTTCACCTGATGAACAGCTCGGTGTCGCAGCTGGTGCAGCAGCTCGCCATTCACAAGATTTGATCGGGACCGAACATGCCAACTTTGAATGACATCCTGATCATGCTGCCGGAGTTTTACCTGGTGGCGGCGGCGTGCTTGCTGCTACTGCTGGACGCCTTCATGAAGCCGGACCAGCGCCCGCTGCTGCACTGGCTGTCGATCGCCGTGCTGCTGGTGGCGATCTTTCTGCTGGTCATGGGCCAGCCGCCGCAGACGGTGATCGCGTTTGGCGGCATGTTCGTGCGTGACGAGACATCGGAGATCCTCAAGGTCTTCGCGTTGCTCACCACTGTGCTCGTGATGATTTATGCGCGGCCGTACCTGATCGACCGCAAGCTGCTGATCGGCGAGTTCTACACGCTGATGATCTTCGCGGTGATCGGCATCATGCTGCTGGTGTCGGCCGGCAACCTGGTCACTGTGTACCTGGGGCTGGAACTGCTGTCGCTGTCGTCGTACGCACTGGTTGCCTTGAACCGTGACGCGCAGCTTCCATCCGAGGCGGCGATCAAGTACTTCGTGCTGGGTGCATTGGCTTCCGGCATGCTGCTGTACGGCATGTCGATGGTCTACGGCGCCTCCGGCATGGGCGGCACGCCGAGCCTGGATCTGGCGCAATTGCACGGTGTGATGGCCTATACCACCGCGCCGAAGCTGCTGCTGTTCGGGCTGATCTTCATGCTCGTCGGCATCGGCTTCAAGCTCGGAGCCGCGCCGTTCCACATGTGGATACCCGACGTCTACCAGGGCGCGCCAACGCCGGTCACCACGTTCATTGCCTCGGGATCCAAGCTGGCCGCATTCGGCATGGCTTATCGGCTACTCGATGCGGGTATGGGCGACCTGTCGCAGCATTGGCAGCTGATGCTGGCTGTGCTGGCGGTGCTGTCGCTGGCGATCGGCAACCTGGTCGCGATTGTGCAGACCAACCTCAAACGCATGCTGGCGTATTCGACCATTTCGCACATGGGTTACCTGCTGCTGGGTCTGGCTGCCGCCGGGCCGGAAGGCTATGCGGCGGCGATGTTCTATGCGATCTGCTATGCGCTGATGGGCGTGGCCGCGTTCGGTGTGATGCTGGCGCTGAGCCGTGCCGGTTTCGAGTGCGAGGAAATCGCCGACCTGAAGGGACTCAACCAGAAGTCACCGTGGATGGCGTTCCTGATGCTGCTGGCGATGTTCTCGCTGGCCGGCGTGCCGCCGCTGTTCGGTTTCTGGGCCAAGGTACTAGTGCTGGAAGCGGCAATCCACGCGAACATGCTGTGGCTGGCGATCGTCGGCATCGTGTTCGCGATCATCGGCCTGTATTACTACCTGTACGTGATCAAGGTGATGTATTTCGACAAGCCGGTCGAGGGCAGTCTGTTGTTGCAGGCGCAGCAGGACAAGCCGTTGCGCGTGGTGTTGTCGTTGAATGCATTGTCGCTGCTGGTGCTTGGCCTGTACTGGGGGCCGCTGCTGAACTGGTGCCGGCATGCGTTCGGACTCTGATGTTGGTATGCGATGTGATCGTCGTGACGACAGCACAGGCCAACTTTGTAGCGAATTGTTGTTGATGAGGCTTGCAAGAAACCGGCCACCCCGCTAAACTCTTCGGACTCTGATGCGGGGTGGAGCAGTCTGGCAGCTCGTCGGGCTCATAACCCGAAGGTCGCAGGTTCGAATCCTGCCCCCGCTACCAGATCTTTCTTGATGCAAGAAAGCCTCCTCGTGAGGCTTTTTTGTTGGGCGCAAGGATGCGTCATGCCAGGGTGCAGGTTGGCTCTGGTGGCGGATGGATCTGTGCGGAGAGGTACATCGGCGAGATAAGGAAATGGGCCGTCGGAGCCCTTTTTTTGTTTCTGCTGTTCTGAGAATGCGATCCGGGAAGACGATCCATGGATACACAGGCACTGGCACAACGCTTCACCGGGGTATTGGCCGATCTGGGCCTGGAATGCCTTGGCGTGGAGTTCAACCCGTCGCAAGGGCAGAGTACCCTGCGCATCTATCTGGACTTGCTGGACAAGAACGGGCCTGACGGCGAACGCCGCGAGGTCGGTATCGAGGATTGCGAGACGGCCAGCCGCGAGTTGTCCGCGCTGCTGGATGTCGAGGATCCCATCCCCGGCAACTATGTGCTGGAGGTTTCTTCGCCGGGCATCGATCGACCGCTGTTCACTGCCGCACAGTTTGCGAAGGTCAGCGGGCAGGAAGTGAAGTTGCTGCTGAAGGCGCCGCTGGAAGGGCGTCGTCGCCTGCGCGGCAAGCTGGTTTCGGTGGAAGGCGAGCACATCGTGCTGGAAGCTGAAGGCAAGACATTCGAATTCGATCACGCGCTGGTGGAAAGTGCGCGTGTGGTGCCGGATTGGGAGGCGCTTGGTTATGCGCCGCAACCCAAGCGCGGTGGCAAGACAGCGGCCCTCAAGGCTCCGAAGTAATCAGTACGAATAATTCATCAAGATCGATTGGCCGCCGATGGGCGCCTATGGAGTTGCTGCAATGAGCAAAGAACTTTTGCTGGTCGTCGAAGCGGTTGCCAATGAAAAAGGCGTGCCGCTGGATGTGATTTTCGAGGCGATGGAGGCTGCGCTGGCCTCGGCCGCCAAGAAGCGCTATCCGGAAGAGGAACCCGACATCCGCGTTTCGATCGATCAGAGTACTGGCGAATACCAGACGTTCCGTCGCTGGGAAGTCATTGCCGACGATGGCGAGATGGAATCGCCGTCCTACCAGCTGCGTCTGATGGACGCGCTGGACGAACGCGCCGACGCCGAAGTGGGCGAGTACATCGAACAGCAGGTCGAGAACGCCGAATTCGGCCGCATCGCCGCGCAGGCCGCCAAGCAGGTGATCGTGCAGCGCGTGCGCGAAGCCGAGCGCCAGCAGGTGGTCGATGCGTTTGCCGATCGCGTGGGCGAGCTGGTCACCGGTATCGTCAAGCGGGTCGAGCGCGGCAACATCTATCTCGACCTGGGCAGCAATGCCGAGGCGTTCATTCCGCGCGACAAGACGATTCCGCGCGAGTCTGCCCGCGTCGGCGACCGCGTGCGCGGTTACCTGTATGAAGTGCGCTCCGAAGCGCGTGGGCCGCAGCTGTTCGTGTCGCGCGCGGCGCCGGAATTCATGATCGAGCTGTTTAAGCTGGAAGTGCCGGAAGTCGGCCAGGGTCTGGTCGAGATCAAGGGCTGCGCCCGCGATCCGGGTGATCGTGCAAAAATCGCCGTGTTGGCCCACGACAGCCGCACCGATCCGATCGGTGCCTGCATCGGCATGCGCGGTTCGCGCGTTCAGGCAGTGTCGAACGACCTCAACGGCGAGCGCGTCGACATCATCCTGTGGCACGAGAATCAGGCGCAGTTCGTCATCAATGCGATGGCGCCGGCGGAAGTGCAGTCCATCATCATGGACGAGGAAAAGCACTCGATGGATATCGCGGTGGCCGAGGACAAGCTGTCCCAGGCGATCGGCCGCGGCGGCCAGAACGTGCGCCTGGCCAGCAAGCTGACCGGCTGGCAGCTCAACGTGATGACCCAGGATCAGGTCACTGCCAAGAGCGAGTCCGAGCAGGAGGCTGCGCGCCAGCTGTTCATGGACAAGCTGGAAGTGGACCAGGAGATTGCGGTCATCCTCGTGCAGGAAGGCTTCTCCAGCGTCGAGGAAATCGCCTACGTGCCCAGCGCCGAGCTGCTGGCGGTGGAGGGCTTCGACGAGGACATCGTCGAGGAACTGCGCGCCCGCGCCCGCGATGCGCTGCTGACCGAGGCACTGGCGGTGGAGGAGGGTGTCGACGAACATCAGCCTTCTGACGAATTGCTGGCACTGGACGGCATGGATGAACCGACGGCCTATGCACTGGCCGCTCGTGAGATAAGCACGGTCGACGATCTGGCGGATCTGGCGGTGGATGACCTGATCGATATTGAAGGCATGGACGAAGAGCGCGCTGCAGCACTGATCATGGCCGCACGGGCGCCGATGATCGCGCGGCTGGAGAAAGGCGGCTAACCGCGGACGGCGGCACCCTGGATGGGTGTGCCGAGAAAGGCTTCTCGAAGCCTTTCACCATGGACGGAGGTGGCGGCATGGATAATGTCGCACTGACGATAAAGCGCGGGAACGGCGGAGCAAAGAACACGATGTCGGACGTCACGATCAAACAACTCGCCCAGGTACTGGGCATGCCGGTCGACCGGCTGCTAACGCAGCTGGGCGAGGCGGGCATGAAATTCTCCGATCAGGAGCAGGTCATCAGCAGCACCGAAAAGGTGAAACTGCTGGGCTTTCTGCGTCGCACGCACGGCAAGACGGAAACCGCTGCCGAAGTTGACGACAGCGCACCGCGCCAGATCACCCTCAAACGACGCACGGTCGGTGAGCTGAAGGTAGCCACGCCCGGCGGTCGCGGTGCTGTGGGCACGGCCAAGACGGTCAACGTCGAGGTCCGGGCCAAGCGCACCTACGTCAAGCGCAGCGTGATTGCCGAAGAAGCCAGCGCCGAGCCAGAGCGCGAAGATGCCGTGCGCAAACTGCAGGAATCGCAGCAGCAGCGCGAACAGGAAGAACAGGATCGCCTCGATGCCGAGCAGCGTCGTCACGAGGAAGCGCAGCAGCGCGCCCTTGACGAGCAGCAGCGGCAGAACGAAAAAGAACAGCGCCAGGCCGAGGTCGTCAGCACCGCCGAGCCGGTTGCCGACAGCCATGTCGCGGCTGCGCCGGAGCCGGTCGCCGAGACGGCTACGCCGGACGCCGGCGATGACGCCACGGGGTCCGTGCAGCGTATGGATCAGCGCGATCTGGGCATGATCCTGCCGCGCATCCATGAGCCGCGCAAACGTGAAAAACTGGTCAAGCCCGTGCCCGTCGCGGCACCCGCACCTGCACCTGCTCCGGTGGTCGCTGCGGCGAAGCCGGCAGCGCGTGCGCCGGTGACCGACGGTACGGCTGCGCCGGCTGCTGCTGGCGATGCCAACCGCAACAAGCCCAAGCATGCGCGTGAACGCAATGACAGCACGGGCAGCGCTGGTGGCAAGGACAGCGGCAAGGACAGCCGTGAAAGTGCCGGCAAGCGTTTTGCCGGCGGCCAGATGCATCTGAGCGAGGCCGATCGGGCTCGCCGCTCCTCCTCCAGCAACAAGCGTGGCAAGCCGGGTCGCAGCAGCGGTCGCGAGATGCTGTCGCGCGGCAACAACCCGTCGAGTGGCCCGCATGGTTTCTCGCGTCCCACCGCACCGGTCGTGCGCGAGGTGGTCGTTGGTGATACCAACGTCGTCGCCGAGCTGGCGCAGAAGATGGCGGTCAAGGGTTCCGAGGTGGTCAAGGCGCTGTTCAAGATGGGCGTGATGGCGACCATCAACCAGACCATCGATCACGACACTGCGGTGCTGGTGGTCGAGGAACTGGGCCACACGCCGGTTGCCGACAGCCAGAACAACGCCGAGGAAACGCTGGCGGCGCACACCCAGAACGTCGAACTGGAAGGCGAGAAGATCACGCGCCCGGCAGTGGTGACGATCATGGGTCACGTCGATCACGGCAAGACCTCGCTGCTCGACTACATCCGTCGCACCAAGGTGGCTTTCGGTGAAGCCGGTGGCATCACCCAGCATATCGGCGCGTATCACGTGGAAACGTCCAAGGGCGTGATCACGTTCCTGGATACCCCCGGCCATGCCGCGTTTACCTCGATGCGCGCCCGTGGCGCGCAGTCGACCGACATCGTGATCCTGGTGGTGGCGGCCGACGACGGCGTGATGCCGCAGACCGTGGAAGCGGTGAAGCACGCGCGCGCTGCCAAGGTGCCGCTGATCGTCGCAGTCAACAAGATGGACAAGGACGGCGCCAACCCGGACAACGTGAAGCAGGGTCTGGTGCAGTACGAAGTAGTGCCGGAAGACTGGGGCGGCGACGTGCAGTTCGTGCCGGTATCGGCCAAGACCGGCGCCGGCGTCGAGGATCTGCTCGATGCGATCTCGGTGCAGGCCGAAATGATGGAGCTCAAGGCCGTGGCCGATGGCCGCGCCTCCGGTGTGGTCATCGAATCCAGCCTGGATCGCGGTCGCGGTCCGGTGGCCACTGTGCTGGTGCAGCAAGGCACTCTGAAGAAGGGCGATTTCATCGTCTGCGGCATCGAATACGGCCGTATGCGCGCGCTGATCGACGAAACCGGCAAGCAGGTGCTGGAAGCCGGTCCGTCGATTCCGGTGCAGGTGCTCGGCCTCTCCGGCGTGCCGGAAACCGGCGACGACTTCGTCTGCGTCGAGGATGAGCGGCTGGCCCGCGAGGTGGCGCAGGAGCGTGAGCTCAAGCGTCGCGAAACGCGCATGGTCAGCAAGAGCAACCGCTTGGAGGACATCATCGCGAAGATGGGTCAGGGCGTGGAGCAGCAGACGCTCAACATCCTGGTCAAGGGCGATGTGCAGGGTTCGGTCGAAGCATTGCGCGAGTCGCTGACCCAGATCGGCAACGAGCGGGTCAGGGTCAACGTGGTCTCGTCCGGCGTCGGCGGCATCAACGAATCCGACGCTACCCTGGCGGCGGCCTCGAAGGCACTGATCATCGGCTTCAACGTGCGCGCGGATGCGTCGGCGCGCAAGGTGATCGAGACGGCCGGACTGGACGTGCGCTACTTCTCGATCATCTATGACGTGATCGATCAGGTGACCCAGGCAGCCACCGGTCTGCTCGGCATGGAAGTGCGCGAGGACATCATCGGCACCGCCCAGGTTCGCGACGTGTTCCGCAGTTCCAAGTTTGGCGCCGTGGCCGGCTGCATGGTCATCGAAGGCACCGTCAAGCGCAGCAAGCCGATCCGCGTGCTGCGCGACAACGTGGTGATCTTCGAGGGCGAGCTGGAATCGCTGCGTCGCTTCAAGGAGCTGGTCGACGAAGTGCGCAACGGCATGGAGTGCGGCATCGCGGTCAAGCAGTACAACGACGTCAAGCCAGGCGACCAGATCGAGTGCTTCGAACGCACCGAAGTGGCGCGCACTCTTTGACCTTGAGTCTCTCTTCCACTGGAAGAGGGACTGGTGGTGAGGGTTCACGGCCTGCATGAGTTCATGCAAGTTCCTGAGCCCTTGTCCGCCTTTTAATTTGCGCCGACCTTGGCGCTAACCCCCTGTCGGGGGCCGGCTTCACCGTTCCGCAAACGCTCCAGGCGTTTGCAGGTCGGGGCATCTGCTCCCGACGGGAGCAGGAATTTAGTGTTCGGAGTTTCTTATGCCATCCCGTGATTTCAAACGTACCGACCGCATCGGTGCCGAACTGCGCCGCGAGCTGGGCTTGCTGGTGCATGCGGCCGTGCGCGACCACGGCTTGCCGTCGGTCAGCGTGTCGGATGTGGAAATTACCCGCGATCTGGATTGGGCCACGGTGTGGGTCACCGCGCTGATGCCCGAGCAGGGCTTGCCCACGGTGAAGGCGTTGAACGAGATCGGCCATGAAATCCGCCATTCGCTGGCGCACAGCGGCATGCGCATGCGCCGGGTGCCGGAGCTGAAGTTCAAGTACGACGATTCGGTTGACAAGGGCGAGCGCATCGAATCGCTGTTGCGCGAACAGGCCCGCAACCTGACGCCGTCCGCCGGCGACAAGCAGGATTGAACCGCAACATTGGGTGCTGCTGAATCGATGAGCCGCCGCCTGCCGCGTATCCAGCACCGTCAGCTGCACGGCATCGTGCTGCTCGACAAGCCGCTGGGCCTGAGCTCCAACCAGGCGTTGCAAGCCGTGCGCCGGTTGCTGCGTGCGGCCAAGGGCGGCCATACCGGCGCGCTCGATCCGCTGGCCACCGGTCTGCTGCCGCTTTGCTTCGGTGAGGCGACCAAGCTCGCCGGCAGCCTGCTAGGCGCACGCAAGGCGTATCTCGCCGAGTGCCGGCTCGGCATCACCACCGACACCGCCGACAGCGAAGGCGAAATCGTGCAGCAACGTGCGGTGCCGGAACTGGATGAGGCCACCATCGAAGCGGCGCTGGCCAAGCTGCGCGGCCATATCCTGCAGGTGCCGCCGATGTACTCGGCACTCAAGCAGGACGGCGAACGGCTGTATGCAAAGGCGCGTCGCGGCGAAACCGTCGAGGTGCCGCCGCGCGAGGTGGACGTGTATCGGCTCGATCTGCTGGCACGTGATGGCGACACGTTGCAGTTGCTGGTGGAGTGCGGCTCCGGCACCTATGTGCGCTCACTGGCGGTGGATCTGGGCGAGGATTTGGGCTGCGGTGCGCATCTGACCGCGCTGCGCCGAATCTGGGTCGAACCGTTCCGTGAGCCGCGCATGGTGACGCTGGAAGAGTTACAGCAGGCAGCGGAACAGGGCGACGAGGCCTTGCTGGCGTGGCTGCTGCCAGTGGCAGCGGGGCTGTCCGAGCTGCCCACCGTGCAACTCGATGAATCGCAGAGCATGGCCATTTCGCGTGGTCAGCCGATCCAGCTGAACCCGTCACCTCCGGCGGGCCGCTGCGCGGCCTTTGCCACTGATGGCGCGCTGCTGGC
Source organism: Rhodanobacter sp. (assembly GCA_035566635.1). Classification (GTDB taxonomy): domain Bacteria; phylum Pseudomonadota; class Gammaproteobacteria; order Xanthomonadales; family Rhodanobacteraceae; genus Rhodanobacter. Next base: position 76,651 of record DATMQY010000021.1, on the reverse strand, counting down.
GTTGCTCGAAATCGACGTCGAGGGACGTACGCGCATCCTGCGCGGCTTCAACCTGCCGCCCGACTGAAGAAATTGTGCGGAAAACCCGCTGCGCACTTGTTGTAACACCACTCCCATCAGTAGAATAGACAAGTTATTTCAACGCTTTCATTCATCTAGGCGAAGCTTGCGCTTGCGTCATCGCGATGATGCAAGCGCAAGCTTCGCATCGCCTTTCAAGGAAACGTATACCCATGTCTCTTAACGCAGAACAGACCGGCAAGATCATTGCTGATTTCGGCCGCGTGCCGAACGACACCGGTTCAACCGAAGTCCAGGTGGCCCTGCTGTCCGCCCGCATCGACCACCTCACCGGCCACTTCAAGGAACACAAGCAGGATCATCATTCCCGCCGTGGTCTGCTGAAGCTGGTCAACCAGCGCAAGCGCCTGCTCAGCTATCTGAAAGATCGCGATCTTGCGCGCTACCAGACCCTGATCGAACGCCTCGGCCTGCGCCGTTAATCCACCGGACGAGGAGTAGAACAAAGTGGCAAAAGTAACCAAGTCATTCCAGTACGGTAGTCACGAAGTCACGCTGGAGACGGGCGAAATTGCCCGCCAGGCGTCCGGTGCGGTCATGGCCAGCATGGGCGGCACCGTGGTGCTGGTCACCGCGGTGGCCGCGACCAAGCAGAAGGAAGGGCAGGATTTCTTCCCGCTCACCGTCGACTATGTGGAAAAGTTCTACTCCGCCGGCCGCATCCCGGGCGGCTTCTTCAAGCGCGAAGGCCGTCCGACCGAGAAGGAGACGCTGACCTCGCGTCTGATCGATCGTCCGGTGCGTCCGTTGTTCCCGGAAGATTTCAAGAACGAAGTGCAGGTCATCGCGCAGGTCGTCTCGCTGAATCCGGAAGTTGATGGCGACATCGTTGCCTTGCTGGGCGCCTCCGCGGCGCTGAGCCTGGCTGGCATCCCGTTCAAGGGGCCGATCGGCGCTGCCCGCGTCGGTTATGCCAACGGCCAGTACCTGCTGAACCCGTCGCACACCGAACTGAAGACTTCCGAGCTGGACCTGGTCGTTGCCGGTACCGCCGGTGCGGTGCTGATGGTGGAATCCGAAGCCAAGCTGCTGTCCGAGGACGTGATGCTCGGCGCCGTCATGTTCGGTCACCAGCAGATGCAGACCGCGATCCGCGCCATCGCCGAGCTGGCTGCCGAAGCCGCCAAGCCGTCGTGGGACTGGCAGGCGCCGGCCCGTAACGAGTCGCTGGTCGCCGCCATCAAGGGCGCCGTCGGCAGCAAGCTGGAGGAAGCCTTCCAGGTGCGCGACAAGCTGCAGCGCCGTGACGCTATTTCCGCGATCAAGGCCGACGTGCTGGGTGAGCTGAAGGCGCAGGCCGAGGCGAGCGGCTGGGCGTCTGGCGAGCTGTCGAAGGAATTCGGCGAGCTCGAATACCACACCATGCGCGACAGCGTGCTGAGGACCAAGGTGCGCATCGACGGTCGTCAGCTCGACGACGTGCGTGCGATCACGGTGCGCGTCGGCGTGCTGCCGCGCACCCACGGTTCGGCGCTGTTCACCCGCGGCGAGACGCAGGCACTGGTCGTCGTCACGCTGGGCACCACGCGCGACGCGCAGATCATCGATGCGCCGGAAGGCGAGTCGAAGGATCCGTTCCTGTTCCACTACAACTTCCCTCCGTTCTCGGTGGGCGAGGCCGGCCGCTTCGGTGCGCCGAAGCGTCGTGAGATCGGTCACGGCCGTCTCGCCAAGCGTGGCGTGCAGGCAGTCAAGCCGACCATCGTGGAATTCCCGTACGTGGTGCGCGTGGTCTCGGAAATCACCGAGTCCAACGGTTCCTCGTCGATGGCTTCGGTCTGCGGCTCCTCGTTGGCGATGATGGATGCCGGTGTGCCGCTGAAGGCTCCGGTGGCCGGTATCGCGATGGGTCTGGTCAAGGAAGGCGGCGACTTCGTGGTGCTGTCCGACATCCTGGGCGACGAAGATCACCTCGGCGACATGGATTTCAAGGTGGCCGGAAGCGCCGATGGCATCTCCGCGCTGCAGATGGACATCAAGATCGACGGCATCACCGAAGAGATCATGAAGGTGGCGCTGGAGCAGGCCAAGCGTGGTCGCCTGCACATCCTCGGTGAAATGGCCAAGGCGCTCACCACGGCTCGCTCGGAAATGAGCGAATACGCCCCGCGTCTGATCACCATCAAGATCCACCCGGACAAGATCCGCGAAGTGATCGGCAAGGGCGGCGCGACCATCCGTTCGATCACCGAAGAGACCGGTACCACGATCGACATCAGCGACGACGGCACCATCATCGTCGGTTCGGTCAACCGCGAAGCCGGCGAAGCCGCGCGCAAGCGCATCGAGCAGATCGTCTCCGACGTCGAGCCGGGCCGCATCTACGAGGGCAAGGTCGCCAAGCTGATGGACTTCGGTGCATTCGTCACGATCATGCCGGGCAAGGATGGTCTGGTGCACGTGTCGCAGATCTCCGACGAGCGCGTCGAGAAGGTTTCCGACAAGCTCAAGGAAGGCGACATCGTCAAGGTCAAAGTGCTCGAAGTGGACAAGCAGGGTCGCATCCGCTTGTCGATGAAGGCAGTGACCGAAGACGAGCGTGCCAGCGACGCCACCGCCTGAGTTTCAGTGTAAGGCGATTCCACAAGGCCCGGCTCATGCCGGGCCTTGTGCGTTATGGCGTCAATGGTTTTTGTGCAACACGCTTTTGCTAGGATGCAGTGAACCCTTGGCACGAGGATGCACCGATGGCCGATCCGGCAAACGATTTCATCAGGGATTATCAGACGCTGGCGCAACAGTCGTGGGATGCCTGGACGCGCCAGTTGCAACAGCAGCAGCCACCGGCCGCCAATCCGTTTTTCACACCGCCGGCCGCGCCGGTTTCCGGCAACGACACGCTGGAACGCACCTTGTCCGGTTTGAAGGGCTATTTCGACTGGATGCAGAACGCCGCTGCCGGTGGTGCTGCGGCCCAGCCGAATGATTGGCGCCAGCAACTGCAGCAAATGTTCGGCGGCAGCCAGCCGTTTGCGCAGGCGTTCGGCGGCATCGACAGCGCCGGCGCGGAAGGTTTTGCGCGGCAATGGCAATCCTGGTTCCAGGCGGCACAGCACAGCGGCTTCGGCGATCTGCCGGGCGCGCAGGGGCCGACTCCAGCGTTCGGACTGAACCGCGAGCAGCAGATGCAGCAGCAGGCCATGGGTGCGGCTGTGCTGGAATCGCTACAGGCTTCCGCGCGCTATCAGACATTGATCCAGCGCGCCAACCAGCAGGGCATGCAACGCCTGCAGGACAAGCTGGCTCAGCATGCCGAACCGGGTCGCCAGATTGATTCACTGAAGGCGTTGTACGACCTGTGGGTGGATGCGGCCGAAGAGGCCTATGCCGAGATCGCGTTGTCGGACGAGTTCCGTGAAGCCTACGCTGAGATGATCAATACACAGATGCGTGTGCGTCAGATGCAGCAGCAGCAAACCGAACAGCTGTGCCAGCAGCTCGGCGTGCCGACGCGCAGCGAAGTGTCCAGTCTGGGCGAGCGGCTGCAAGCCTTGCGTCGCGAGTTTCGCGCCACTCAAACACCGTCGCCCGAAGCTCATGCCGATGAGATCGCGGCACTGCAACGCGAAGTGGCTGCGCTGAAACGTCAGCTGGCCAGCGGCACGACATCGAAGCTGGCACCGAAGAAGGCTGTTCGTGCGAAGCCGGCGGCTTTGGCGGTAAAGAAGTCCATTTCAAAGGCTCCGGCAAAGGCGGCGCGCAAGACTCCTGCCGGCAAGGCCAGGGTCACCGCTGCTTCCAACTCCCGCACCAGCCCGCGCAAGCGTAAGTAAGGAGACGCAAGCCATGTACACGCCATTGCGCATCGACCCGGCCAAGGCCCTGGGTGACATCGCCACATTTCAGCGCAAGCTCGCCGCCGGCATGGGCCATCTGCGCGGCATGCGCGAGCCGGAATACGCGAATACTCCGCGCGAGCTGGTCTACAGCGAAGACAAGCTGAAGGTGTGGCATTTCACCGGTCACGGCAAGGCGACTGCGAAGACGCCGCTGCTGATCGTCTACGCGCTGGTCAACACGGTGTGGATGACCGACCTGCAGGCCGACCGCTCGATGGTGCGCAATCTGTTGGAGCAGGGCGAGGATGTCTACCTGATCGACTGGGGTTATCCCGACGGCGCTGATCGCTGGCTGACCTTGGAGGATTACATCAACGGTTATCTCGATCGTTGCGTCGATGCGGTACGCAAGCGGCACGAGTTGGATGCGATCAACCTGCTCGGCATCTGCCAGGGCGGCGCGTTTTCGCTGTGCTACACCGCGCTGCACCCGGACAAGGTGAAGAACCTGATCACCATGGTCACGCCGGTGGATTTCCACACGCCGGACAACATGCTGTCGCACTGGTGCCGCAGCATGGACGTGGACCTGTTCGTCGACACCATGGGCAACATCCCCGCCGGACTGATGAACTACGTCTACCTCACGTTGAAGCCGGTGCGGCTGAATCAGCAGAAGTACATCGGCATGGTCGACATCCTCGACAATCCGACCGAGCTGGAGAACTTCCTGCGCATGGAGCGCTGGATCTTCGACTCACCGGATCAGGCTGGCGAGACGTTCCGCCAGTTCATCAAGGATTTCTACCAGGGCAACAAGCTGGTCAAGGGCACGCTCGAGATCGGCGGCAAGCCGGTCGATCTGGGCATGATCACTCAGCCGGTGTTGAACATCTTTGCCGAACAGGATCATCTGGTGCCGCCGGACGCGTCGCGTGCGTTGGGCAAGCACGTCGGCACCACCGACTACACCCAGCTGGCGTTCAAGGGCGGCCATATCGGCATCTACGTCTCCGGCCGTGCGCAGCGCGAGGTGCCGCCTGCTATCCATCAATGGCTGAGTGCGCGAGACTGACGTCTTTCCCGCAGAGGTCGTCGACATGGAGAAGCGCTTATACCGTTCACGCAACGACAGAAAACTCGCCGGTGTCTGTGGAGGGATTGCCGAATATTACGGCTGGGACCCGACCCTGGTACGGGCTGCATGGATCGTGCTGACCCTGCTGGGCGGATCGGGCATGCTCATCTATCTGATCATGTGGCTGGTCATGCCCGAGTCGCCGTGAGTCCCTCATGGCGGCTCCAGCGTGGATCCGGTGACATCTGTTTGACCGAATAACAAAGACGAAACCATGAATTACGACCGTTACGACAGCATCCGTGCCGTGCAATGGCAGGGTGATCACTTGCGGCTGCTCGATCAGCGCCTGCTGCCGCACGAGGAAAGCTGGATCGACTGTGCTGACGCCAACCACATCACGCAGGCGATCAGGGATCTGGCCGTGCGCGGCGCACCGGCGATCGGCATTGCCGCCGCGTGGGGCGTGGCGCTGGCGGCGAAACAGGGCGAACCGCTCGACGAGGTGCTGGCCACATTGCGTGCAGCACGACCCACCGCAGTCAACCTGATGTGGGCGCTGGACCGGATGAAAAAGCGCATCGCGGCGGGTGCCGATGCCGACGCGCTGGTGCGCGAGGCGCAAGCGATCCAGGACGAGGATCTGGCCGCGAACCGGTATATGGGCGAACTGGGCGCGTCGCTGATCACACCCGGTTCGGGCGTGCTGACTCATTGCAATACCGGTTCGCTGGCCACCGCCGGTTACGGCACAGCGCTGGGCGTGATCCGTGCCGGCGTGGCCGCGGGCCGGATCGCGCGGGTCTACGCCGGCGAAACCCGGCCGTGGCAGCAAGGCGCCCGACTGACCATGTGGGAGCTGGTGCGTGATGGCATTCCGGCGCAGCTGATTGCCGATTCGGCTGCCGCACACCTGATGAAATCCGGTGCCGTGCAATGGGTGATTGTGGGTGCCGACCGCATTGCCGCGAACGGCGATACCGCGAACAAGATCGGCACCTACCAGCTGGCGATCGCCGCGAAATACCACGGCGTCAAGTTCATGGTGGTGGCGCCATCCTCGACGGTCGACATGGCCACCGGCACCGGCGAGGAAATCGAGATCGAGCTGCGCGATCCGACTGAACTGTTGAGCACCGCCGGGAAACGCACCGTGATCGAAGGTGCGCAGGCGTGGAATCCGGTCTTCGACGTGGCGCCGGCAGAATTGATCGATGCGATTGTCACCGAACGTGGCGTGATCGAACGGCCGAACAGCATCGCGATGCAGGCGATGTTCGGGTGGTGAAAGCTGTCCCGGGAGTCGCGCTGTTCGCGTCTGTGGCGCGGACGAATTTCTGATCCACGGGCTGCCGTTGGTGGGCTTTTTGTACCTGCATTGATGGCCAGCGCTGGCCGCGGTGGCCGGCTCGGCGGTCGCCGTACTGGTCAATTTTTCGACAGCTCGCGACGTGCTTTTCAAGCGCCCCAAAACGTCGCTATATGTTGTTGATTCATAACAACTAAATCCTGTCGTTTTGATGACGTTCGTGCTACACTCCACAGGTTGATTTCGGGTCGCTCGCGCATGCGCTGGAGGCGCGGTGCCAGCGTCCTTTTTTCGTTATCTAAGGAAGCCGATTCATGGCAGAACTCGCCAAAGAAATCATTCGCGTCAACATCGAAGACGAGATGCGACAGAGCTACCTCGATTACGCCATGAGCGTGATCGTGGGCCGCGCCCTCCCGGATGTCCGCGATGGTCTGAAACCGGTGCATCGTCGCGTACTGTTCGCGATGAACGAACTGGGCAACGTCTGGAACAAGCCGTACAAGAAGTCGGCCCGCGTGGTCGGTGACGTGATCGGTAAATACCATCCGCATGGCGATCAGTCGGTCTACGACGCGATCGTGCGCATGGCGCAACCATTCTCGCTGCGCTATCTGCTGGTCGATGGCCAAGGCAACTTCGGCTCGGTCGACGGCGACAACGCTGCCGCGATGCGATACACCGAAGTGCGCATGTCGCGCCTCACGCATGAGTTGCTGGCCGACATCGACAAGGACACCGTCGACTTCGGTCCCAACTACGACGAAAGCGAACACGAGCCGTTGGTACTGCCTGCGCGCGTACCGAACCTGCTGATCAACGGTTCGGCCGGTATCGCGGTCGGCATGGCCACCAACATTCCGCCGCACAACCTCAACGAGGTGATCGCGGCGACGATGGCGCTGATCGATGATCCGTCGCTCGGCATCGATGATCTGATGCAATACATCCCGGGGCCGGACTTTCCGACCTACGGCATCATCAACGGTTCGTCCGGCATCATCGAGGCGTACCGCACCGGTCGCGGCCGCATCCTGGTGCGTTCCCGTGCTGAAGTGGAAACCGAGGCGAACGGCCGCGAGACGATCATCGTCCACGAACTGCCGTACCAGGTGAACAAGGCGCGATTGATCGAGAAGATCGCCGAGCTGGTGAAGGAAAAGAAACTCGAAGGCATCAGCGAACTGCGCGACGAGTCCGACAAGGACGGCATGCGCATCGTCATCGAGATCCGTCGTGATGCGATGGGCGACGTGGTGCTGAACAATCTGTTCCAGCAGACCCAGATGCAGGTCACGTTCGGCATCAACATGGTGGCGCTGCTCGATGGCCAGCCGAAGCTGCTGAACCTCAAGGACATCCTCGAGGCGTTCATCCGTCACCGCCGCGAGGTGGTCACCCGCCGCACGATTTTCGAGCTGCGCAAGGCACGTGCCCGTGCACATATCCTCGAAGGCCTGACCGTCGCACTGGCCAACATCGACGAGATGATCGAGCTGATCAAGACCTCGTCGTCGCCGGCTGAGGCGCGCGAGCGCATCGTCGCCAGGCGCTGGGAAGCAGGCATGGTGCGCGCGTTGCTTTCGGCCACCGGCGCGCATGCGTCGCGGCCGGAAGAGATGGATCCGCGCGATGGCCTCAAAGAAGACGGCTACCAGTTGTCCGAGGCGCAGGCGCTGGAAATTCTGGCGATGCGGCTGCATCGCCTCACCGGCCTGGAGCAGGAAAAGCTTTCCGACGAATACAAGCAGATCCTGGAAACCATCCGTGGCCTGATCGAGATCCTGGAAAATCCGGAGCGCCTGCTCGAAGTGATCCGTGGCGAGCTCGATGCGGTCAAGGCCGAGTTCGGCGATGCCCGTCGCACCGAGATCCAGCATTCGCAGGAAGACCTCAACGTCCTCGACCTGATCGCGCCGGAAGACGTGGTGGTCACGCTGTCGCACACCGGCTACATCAAGCGTCAGCCGGCCAGCACGTACCGCGCGCAGAAACGTGGCGGCAAAGGCCGTTCCGCGTCGGCACTGAAGGACGAGGATGTCGTCGAGCAGCTGTGGGTGGTCAACACGCACGACACCCTGCTCACCTTCACCAGCACCGGTCGCGTCTACTGGCTCAAGGTCTACCAGATGCCGGAAGCGGGTCCGGGTGCGCGCGGCAAACCGATCATCAACCTGCTGCCGCTGGGCGAGGGCGAGAAGGTGCAGGCAGTGTTGCCGGTGCGCGAATACACCGACGACCGCTTCGTGTTCTTCGCGACGAGGCAGGGTACCGTCAAGAAGACGCCGCTGACCGAATTCGCGTTCCAGCTGCAGAAGGGCAAGATCGCGATCAAGCTCGACGAGGGCGATGCGCTGGTCAATGTCGAGCTCACCGACGGCAACAGCGACGTGCTGCTGTTCGCTTCCAACGGCAAGGTGAATCGTTTCGACGAAAACACCGTGCGCTCGATGGGCCGCACCGCCACCGGCGTGCGCGGCATGCGACTGGCCGAGGATGCGCACGTGGTTTCGCTGATCGTGGCGGCGGAAGGCGACATCCTCACCGCGACGGAACGCGGTTACGGCAAGCGCACGCAGCTGGTCGAGTTCACCAAGAAGGGTCGCGGTACGCAGGGCGTGATCGGCATCCAGTGCTCAGAGCGCAACGGGGCGCTGGTCGGCGCCGTGCAGGTCACCGAGGCGCACGAGCTGATGCTGATCTCCAACCAGGGCACGCTGGTGCGTACCCGCGTGGCGGAAGTCTCGCAGCTCGGCCGCAACACCCAGGGCGTCACCCTGATCCGCCTGCCCGCCGACGAAACGCTGGTGAGCGTGATGCGGCTGGATGCGGACGAGGACAACGGCGAGGATAGTGTCGTCGTCGATGTCCCGGCACCGGTCGATGGCGAAGGCTCAGACACGATTGAGCCGACCGCCACGGAAGAATAAGCCTGATGTTGTTTTTGTTGTTTTGAACGAAAAACCCCGGCGCTGCCGGGGTTTTTCGTTGAGGCTCTGTAGGTGTGCCTCAGTGTCTGCTTTCGGCCAACGGCGGGTATTTGCAAGTGATTCATCAATTTGCTGAGCTCAACCCCTGCTATCTATCTGGCGACCAATCGCAAGTGGACATGCTGCCATCTACATTGCGGCGGCGTAGCCAAGTAGAAATTCCATTGTCCCAAGCTCTTCGCAATCCGCTTGGTTAGAAATGAAATGTGATCGATACAAGTTTTGGCTCCAGCAACGGTACAGAGGGACCGAGTTAGGTAGATTCGTCGCGTAGATCCAACCGATGGTTCTAAGTCTCTTGTATCCCGCTGTTATGCAGGTTCCATCGAGCGTAATCAGATGATCAATGTTTCCGGGCCACATACTCGTGCACTCTTCTAGTTCCACGGTGGTTGCTGCGTTGCCTCCGGTGAGTGGTCCGGTTAGGACATAGCCAAGCCCTCCTTTGTAGGAGAACGTTGAGTAATTACCAGGCACAGGAGCTGTCGTGGTCCAAATTTCTTGTGGTGAACTCGCCGTATTCACCCACCTCGAAAGCTCTACCCCAACTTGAGCTTGAGATCCATCATAGGCCTGATTATTTAGCTGGATACTGACATCGCGAAATACCAAATACCTTCGCGTGAAAGGCTCTCCTGGGGCCACATACATGTACGTCAATAGAAACCTATCGGGCCATTGATTCCCACCTCCATAGGAGATGGCTGATGGATACGCGACTAGGTCATGCGATGAGCTGTTGCGAACCCATTCTTGACCATCAGTTACGAGGATAGGCTGCGCGAGTTTCGTAAAGCTGAGATGGTCACTCGAAAAAGCGATGGTGATCCCGCTTCTGCTCCCCTGCACAGAGTCATTGTTGAGGAGCATCGTGAGGCCAAAATTTGCGGAGGTAGAAACTGATCCGCTCCCCAAGTGGAGGTCGGTAACGCTTCCGTCGACGTTCACATACTTCAAAGTACTGGATTGCCCACCAAGTCCTGGCTCCGACCAAGCTCCGCTAAAATACTTGAGCCATTGCCCTGGGATCGGACTGGATATGGGCGCACGCGCTACGAATAGCCCGTAGTCGACTGTATTAAGACAGTACGCGTATAGGTAGTCGGTATCGTTGACCCATGTACAGTCTCCCTCACCCGTAGGCATACCTGTGGTAGGTGGTTCTGAGCCGGTGATGATTTGGCCAACGAGACTCCAGGTTGCTCCTTGGTCGCCTGAAGTGGCGAGAGCCATTGATTTGTGAGTCTGTCCATTGTTTGCGTAATCGCAACTGGTCTCTGCGTGAACAATTCCGAAGTAACTGCTACCGACGTTTAGCTTCTCGCCATTCATCCACAGACCGCAGGAACCGTAAGTACTGGACTGCCCCGTTAGCATCAGTGTTTGGGCGCCTCCGACGGACCACGGATCAGCCCCCTCGACGCGATACACGTCGCCGCCACCAGATAAAAAGCCCCTATATCCACCAGTCGTGAGACTGATGGAGCTATACGGCGTATCGGGAAGGGTTGCCGCTGGTCCTAGGGTAATCAGTGGGCGCCCAACACGGATCGTCATATGTTGAGTTTCGGGAACTAAGGTCTGTGCGTGAACACAGCCCCCAACTGCTGCCATACCGAGTACGAGAATTGCGCCAGCACCTATAGTTTTCACAGTGGCATCCTTTTAGATTGTGATCGCGTGCAAGGCTACAAATCGCTCAAAGCCATGCCTTCCTTTTAGTTAGGGGCTGCAGCGCCAAGAAACACGCCTAGAAACTAAATCTGTGATGTCCGCTTTGGACGAAAGCGAACATTCACTATAGACCGACAACCGCATACTCCGCCCCGATCACGCTTAGAAGTCCGAAGTCTCGAAAGAGTCACGGCTTTGGTGCCGGATAATTGCATCCGGTGAAATAACAGAATCCAGATGATGGCGCAGTTTGGTTCGATGTTGCCGTGAAGAACCAGGTGCTTCCCGGGGATTGAGACGGTGAGGACATCAACCCATAGCCCGAGGGATCTTGGAATGCCCGGAAATAGATGAAATAGGTGAGCCAAGGAAAGTTGGTTTGGCTAAGGCTGATAGCGTCAGACATCCAAGCAGCTGCCACTGTTTGCGAAGAAGTCACGCAACCGGACGCGCAAACAGAGTAGCCAGTCTCTGAAAAGATCATAGGCAACGCCCCATCCCCATTGCTTGCGAAGACGTTGTACACAGTTGTGTTTGGCTGAACCCAACTCAACGCTGTTGCATCACCAGCTATGTAGGGATGCCAGCTGCCTCCGTCAAAATAGTCTCTGGGGTTGGTGCTAGGCCACTGTTCTCGCTTAATATCGCAGTGCTTAATATTGCAGTAGATGAGCGATACGAATGTCGCCATGTTCGAGAAGGATGGCTCGAAGTCGTTGCCATGTGGATTCGGGCTAGGGGGCGGCATGAATACCGTCGCGTTGGGTATTTCGCTATGTATTGCTCGATGCGCCCGAAACATGAGATCAGTGGTGATATCAGCTGCTTCTTGAGGGGTAAATGTTGCCGGATGACCCGCAGGGCAAAACAGCGCATCTTTCTGCTGGTCAATATCTGGAAGGAGCATGCCGTTTGTTTCGTTTGCCGGCTCCCATAACAGGACGCTAGGCAGAGCGCTAGACAGAGTGATCCATGACTTTTCGAAATTATCCAGAAACACCTGATAGTGGCTTCCTGGTGACAAGTCTCGGCAAGGGATAAGCCCCCATGTCGAGCCGCCAGTCATCCACGTCGGGTATGTTCCGTCCATGCCAAGTACGGTAATGCCAGAGCCTTCTAAAGCTAAGACGGCACTCTGTGCGATGGGCATATTTGTGGGATGAACAGTTGTTGGGCTTGCTAGAAGTTCTGTTGCACGCGTCCAGAGCCTGACGACTCTAGCGTTGATTCCGTTACTGTTGATGGCGTTTACCTGTTGGCTTATGGTCCAACCGTGGTCGCCAACGTTCTCTACTAAAGTTTCCCCCACACCAAGGCTTCCGGCCCCGGCAAGCACTGTCGAAGCATTCTTCGGAATGCCGCAATAGAAGAATCGATAGTCGACTGATGGGGTGCCAAGGGCGGCGTATGCTGAATACCCCGTTGGGCATGTGTAAGCGGATCCAGTTGCTGGATTTGCATAGGGCGTACTTCCATCCCCCGTCATCCCACCGAAATACATGCTTGCTGTTGAGGTGTCTGAAGAATGCAGCCTCCAGCAATAGAACAACACATTATCGACCGATGGAGTCCCAAGTACCTGTGTACGGGTGTAGCCAGGCGGGCACGCATCGGTGTGTGTGAATGGGTTTACATAATAGAAGTAACCGCGCCACGGTACTGCGTAGTAGCTTGTGCTGCCGGCAAGGCCAACCATTCCACCAAAGTCATATAGCGAGTCACTCCCGACGGCGTGCGGCCTCCCGCAGAAATACATCGACCAATCCACGCTTGGCGTGCCGTAGATCAAATACGACGTATAGCCGCTGGGACACGATGGTGCGTTAGTGGATGGATTGTTGTACGTGCCACCATTGTAATAGCCGTACATGCCGCCAAAATCCCAAGCCGTATCTGCTGCCGCAGGCCTGGTGACGCCAAAGAAAAACAAGAGCGCCAAGAGGGATAGTGCGGTGAAACGATTTCCGATCGACGTTGGAGGCATCTTGGTCATCCCTGCATGATTGACTGAAGAAACAGAGCTATTGATAAGGCGTTCTGCGCATGTTCGCTTGGGGTCGATAGCGGACCTTAACCAATCATGCCGCACAGCTGGTGATCAACGTACCGGCACACGTACCTCAATGCCCGATCGCTGCCAGCATCGCTTCAGCGGTGGAGACGCGCAGCTCGCCGGGCGCTTCGACATGCACCTGACGCACCACGCCGTCTTCGGCATGCAGCGCGAAACGACGGGCGCGCAGGCCCATGCCGAAGGCCGTGCCGTCCAGTTCCAGCCCGAGCGCGCGGGTGAAGCTGGCGTTGCCGTCGGCAAGCATGAGCAGGCCGGCAGGAACCTGCTGCGAGGTGGCCCATGCCTGCATCACGTAGCCATCGTTGACTGCCAGGCACATCACGCTGATGCCCCGTTGCTGGAATTCGGTGAAGTGTTTCGAGTAGTCGGGCAGGTGCTTGTTCGAGCAGGTCGGGGTGAACGCGCCGGGTACGCCGAACAGCAACACGTTGCGCCCGGCAAACAGCGCGCCGGTCTGGCATGGCTGCATGTCGCCGTCGATGAGCTGGATGGTGGTATCGGGAATCGTGTCGCCGGGCTGGATGGTCATGCGGGTCTCGGGTTGGAGAGGGGGAACCCCGTCATGCTAAATCGGCCGGTGCGGGGTTGTCGCCTTGAATCGTTCGCGGCAGCACCTACTTCTGTGACAGGCGGTGATTGACCTCGATTTATCCGGGGAGACAGCTGACGCATTACCATCAGCACCAGCCATTGAGTCAGATGCAGGTCTTGTCCGCGGCGGAGTCGATCCGTCGCGGTTTTGTGTGAGTCGGGGAGCGGCAGTGGAATTCAAAGATTATTACGACATCCTGGGTGTGAAGCCTGATGCAAGCGAGGCCGAGATCAAGGCGGCGTATCGCAAGCTGGCGCGCAAATATCACCCGGACAAGAACAAGGAAGCTGGCGCCGAAGAGAAATTCAAGGCGGTCAACGAAGCCAACGAGGTACTCAAGGACGCCGAGAAGCGGCGCTCCTACGACCAGCTGCGCGCCGGCGGCTATCGGCAGGGCGAGCAGTTCCGGCCGCCGCCGGGCTGGCAGGGTCAGGGCCACGGGTTCGGTGATGGCGGTGACGGTGACTTCAGCGATTTCTTCGAGAGCCTGTTCGGTCGTGGTGCGGCTGGTGGCCAGCGTGGTCAGCCGCGCCCGCGTCGCGGCCAGGATGTGCAGGCCGCGGTACGTATTGATCTGCAGACCGCCTTCGACGGCGGCCGCACGCGGTTGGCGCTGCATGATCCGGCCGGTGGCGAGCGCGTGCTCGAGGTGAAGATCCCTGCCGGTATCCATCCCGGGCAGGTGATACGGCTGTCCGGGCAAGGTCAGAGTGGCATGGCTGGTGGGCCGAATGGCGACCTGCTGCTGGAAGTGGGGATTCACGACGACGCGCGCTTCCGCCTGGATGGCCGCAACGTGGTGCACGTGCTGCCGATCGCCCCATGGGAGGCGGCGCTGGGCGCCACCGTGCCGGTGCCGACGCTGGCTGGCACGGTCGATCTGCGCATACCGGCCGCTTCGCAGTCGGGGCGCAAGCTGCGCCTGAAGGGGCGCGGCATGCCGGGCACGCATCCGGGCGATCAGCTGGTGGAGCTGTCGATCCGTGTGCCGCCGGCCGACAGTGACGAGCAGCGCGCGGCCTACGAGGCGCTGCGCGAGCACTTCACGGACTATGATCCGCGCGGCTGAGCGATGGATCATGGCTCATGAATGAAAAACGGCGCCTTTGGGCGCCGTTTTTCTTGAGTACGGGAGTGGCGCGGATCAGCGCGGCAGGAATTCCTGCAATGCCTTGACCAGTTCCTCTTCCTTGATTGGCTTGGTCACATAGGCCTTGGCGCCCTGGCGCATGCCCCAGACCTTGTCGGTTTCCTGATCCTTGGTGGTTACCAGGATGATCGGGATGTGTGCGGTTTCGGCGTTCTTGCTGATCGTGCGGGTGGCCTGGAACCCGTTGAGGTTCGGCATCACCACGTCCATCAGGATCAGGTCGGGTTTTTCCAGCTTGGCGACTTCCACGCCAGCAGCACCGTCTTCGGCGGAAAGAGTTTCATGCCCGAGTTTTTCGACGATCCGCTTGATACCCAGCAATTGTGACGGGGAGTCGTCGACGATCAGGATGCGTGCCATAGAGTGATAGTCCCCTGCGAGTTTCGTTGATTCTAAGCCGTGGTGACCGTACTTCCAAGCGCGGTTTCATCAAACCGTGTCGTCGATCCTTACCAAGGTACGCCCAAACGAGTCGCCAGCAAGCATATGAGCAAATATCCCGGGCAGTTCGCCGAGCGTGATTTCACGCGTGGCGATGCGTTCCAGGTGCTGTGGTTTCCAGTCATCGCCAAGGTGTAGCCAGATCCTGTCGCGGATGTCGCGGGCGGTGCCGGCCGAAGCAATCCCGAGCAGGCTGGCGCCGCGAATGATGAACGGCATGACCGTGCTGTCGAATGCGCCGCCGCCCGCATTGCCGCAGATCGCCACGTTGCCGTACGGACTGATCAGCGGCAGCAGGCCGCTCAACATGCTGCCGCCGACGTTGTCCAGCGCGCCGCCGAAGCGGGCGGAATCCATCGGCTTGCCACTGAAGGCGAGCTGGCGGCGATCGATGCATGCGCTGGCGCCGAGGCTGTGCAGGACATCGAAGTGATCGGTCTTGCCGCTGATCGCGTGCACCTCGTAGCCGGCGCGGCTGAAGATGTCGATCGCCAACATGCCGACACCGCCGCTGGCGCCGGTGACGGCGATCGGCCCTAATGCAGGCGTCTGCCGGTTGTCCTGCATGCGCAGCAGCGCCAGCGCAGCGGTGAAGCCGGCGGTGCCGATGATCATGCTCTCGCGCAGGCTCAGGCCTTGCGGCAGCGGAATCGTCCAGCGCGCATCCAGTCGCGCATATTCGCAGTAGCCGCCATCACGCGTTTCCGACAGGCCGCTGCCGGTGCACAGCACCGCGTCGCCTTCCTTGAACGCCGGATCGGTCGAGGCGACCACGCGGCCGGCTACGTCGATGCCGCCGTTGAGCGGATACGTGCGCAGAATCCGGCCCTTGCCGGTGCCAGCCAGCGCGTCCTTGTAGTTGACCGACGAGTACGCGACCTTGATCAGCACTTCGCCGGGCGATAGCGCGGCAGTGTCGATCGCCTCGATGCCGGCACGGTAACCGGCGTCGTCGTTGTGGATGCGGAAAGCGTAGAACGTGTTCATGTCGTTTCCTTGGATTTCAGGCCTTGACGCTGGCCGGGCCGATCACGCGGGAGGCGTTGCCGCCGTCGTACTGGTCCATCCAGTCGAACAACGCAGCCATCGAATCACCGAACCACACGCTGTCGCGCTGGCCGGCCCGCACGAAGCCCTCGGTCACCATGTGATCCATCATCGTACTGAGCGAGCGGTAATAGCCGCGCACATCGAGAAACGCGCAAGGATAGCGATGCAGGCCGAGTTGCGCCCAGGTCAGCATCTCGAACATCTCGTCCATGGTGCCGAAGCCGCCGGGCAGGGCGACGAACGCGTCGGACAGTTCGTACATGCGCGTCTTGCGTTGATGCATGGTCTCGACCACCTGCAGTTCGCTCAACCCCGGATGGGCCACTTCGAGCTCGACCAGTTGGCGCGGGATCACGCCGATGACCTTGCCGCCGCCTGCGAGTACGGCATCGGCTACGGTGCCCATCAGGCCGACCTTGCCGCCGCCGTAGACCAGCGCGATACCGCGACGGGCCATCTCGGTGCCGAATGCGCGGGCCTGTTCGATGTAGTCAGGATGCGTGCCGGGGCTGGAGCCGCAGTAGACGCAGAGCGATGTGATTTTGGCCATCTATATCTCCAAAAGCGCGAAACCCGTCCTTGGGGGACGGGTCGCGTGTCATGCGAGGAGCATCCCGGTCGACGCGCATCCACGCGCTGACCGGGATGAGGTCATGCTGACCTCAGTTGCCCTTGTGGATCGCGCGCTTGTCGACCGACAGCGCGGCTTCGTGGACGGCCTCGGACAGGGTCGGATGCGCGTGGACGATGCGCGCGAGATCCTCGGACGAGCCCTTGAATTCCATCGCGACGACGCACTCGGCGATCAGCTCGGAGACGCCCGGGCCGACCATGTGCACGCCGAGGATGCGATCGGTCTCGGCATGGGCGAGCATCTTCACCTGGCCGATGGCCTCGTTCATCGCGACGGCGCGGCCGATCGCGGCGAACGGAAAGCTGCCGACCTTGTACGGGATGCCGGCGTCCTTCAGTTCCTTCTCGGTCTTGCCGGCCCAGGCGATTTCCGGTTCGGTGTAGATCACCCACGGAATCGTGTCGTAGTTGACGTGACCGGCCTTGCCGGCGATCCACTCGGCCACGGCCACGCCTTCCTCGGAACCCTTGTGCGCCAGCATCGGGCCGCGCACGGCGTCGCCGATCGCCCACACGCCATCGACGCCGGTGTGGCAGTGCTCGTCGACCAGAATGCGGCCGCGGTCGTCCAGCTTCACGCCGGTGTCGTCGGCCAGCAGGCCGGCGGTGTAGGCGCGACGACCGACAGCGACCAGCAGCTTGTCGACGACGAGGTTCTGCTCGCCGTCCTTGTCGGTGTAGGTGAGGTACACGCCGTCCTTCTTCACCTCGGCCTTGTTGAGCTTGGCGTTGAGCTTGATGGTCAGCCCCTGCTTGGCGAATTCCCTGGCGGCCACCTTGGCCACGTCGGCATCAGCGACAGAGAGGAAGTCCGGCAGCGCCTCGATGATGGTGACTTCGGCGCCGAGTCGGCTCCACACGCTGCCCAGCTCCAGGCCGATGACGCCGGCACCGATCACGCCCAGGCGCTTTGGCACTTCGGTGAAGTCCAGTGCGCCGGCGTTGTCGACGATGGACTTGCCGTCGAACTTCGCGAACGGCAGTTCGATCGGCACCGAGCCGGAAGCGAGGATCACATTGGTGGCGCTGATCGTCTGCTTGGCGCCATCGGCACCGGTGATCTCGACGTTGTTTCCCTTGAGCAGCTTGCCGGTACCAAAGTACGGTGTGACCTTGTTCGCCTTGAACAGCTGCGCCACGCCGCCGGTGAACTGCTTGACGATCTTGTCTTTGCGGCCGACGAAGGTGGGCACGTCGATCTTCGCGTTGTCGGCGCTGATGCCGTGCACCGCGAAGTTGTGCGTGAGATTGTGGAACTGGCGCGAGGAATCCAGCAGTGCCTTCGAGGGAATGCAGCCCACGTTGAGGCAGGTGCCGCCGAGAGCCTGCTTGCCGTCCTTGCCGGCGAAGGCATCCACGCAGGCGGTCTTCAGGCCCAGCTGGGCGGCGCGGATCGCGGCCACATAGCCGGCCGGGCCGGCGCCGATGACGATGACGTCGAATTTGTCGCTCATGGTTGGTTCCTTGCTGCGTGACGCGCTTGTCGCGATCGTCATGGTGGAGCGGGGGAGTTGCGGCGAGCGTGGATTTGATCTCACGACTCGCCGCCAGAGCTGCGCTATCTATTTTCTTTGATCGCCAAGGCGATCAAAGGCCAAGCAGCATCCGCTGCGGATTTTCGAGCTGGTTCTTGATATCGACCAGGAACTGCACCGCATCCTTGCCGTCGATGATGCGATGGTCATAGGAGAGCGCGATGTACATCATCGGCGCGGCGATGATCTGGCCGTTCTCGACAATGGCGCGGTCCTTGATCGTATGCATGCCGAGGATCGCGCTCTGCGGCGGGTTGACGATCGGCGTGGACAGCAGCGATCCGAACGTTCCGCCGTTGGTGATCGTGAACGTGCCGCCCTGCAGGTCGTCCAGCGACAGCTTGTTGGCGCGCGCCTTGGTGGCGTAGTCGGCGATGCCCTTCTCGACGTCGGCGAAGCTCATGTCCTGCACGTCGCGCAGCACCGGAGTGACCAGGCCCTTGTCGGTGGACACTGCGATCGAGATGTCCTGGTAGCCGTGGTAGATCACATCGTTGCCGTCGACCGACGCGTTGACGAACGGATAGCGCTTCAACGCCTCGGCGGCGGCCTTGACGAAGAAGCTCATGAAGCCGAGCTTGACGCCGTGTTCCTTCTGGAACGCCTCGCCCAGCGACTTGCGCATCTTAGTCACCTCGGCCAGGTTCACTTCGTTGAACGAGGTGAGCATGGCGATCGAGTTCTTCGACTGCATCAGGCGTTCGGCGATCCGCAGGCGCATGCGCGTCATCGGCACGCGCTCTTCCGGACGTGAGCCCGGGGTCGGCTTCGCGGCCGGCGAGGCGGCGGCCGGGGCGCTACCACCCTTGCCGTAGTTGACCAGGTCTTCCTTGGTCACGCGGCCATCGCGGCCGGTGCCGGCGACCTTGGACGGGTCGATCTTCTCTTCGGTAGCGACGCGCAGGCCGGCCGGGGACAGATCCCCGGCACCTTTGGCAGCGGCCTTGGGCGCGGCGGCAGCGGGTGCCGCTGCTGTGGCCTTCGGAGCTTCCGCTGCGGGCGCGGGCGTTGCAGCTGCCGCGCCTTCCTCGATGACGGCGATGATCTGCTCGCTGTTGACCGTGTCGCCGACCTGGTGACGAATTTCCTTCAGCACGCCGTCGACCGGCGAGGGCACTTCCAGCACCACCTTGTCGGTTTCGAGATCGACCAGGTTCTCGTCGCGCTTCACCGCGTCGCCGGCTTTCTTGTGCCAGGTGGCGATGGTGGCGTCGGAGACGGACTCGGGCAGAACGGGGACTTTGACTTCAATGGACATAAAGGATCCTTGGGTTTTTACTCTGCCGCGTGATCGGTGCCGACCGGCGCGACCAGTGCCTGTTCGACGAGTGCAGCCTGTTCGGCAACGTGGGTGTTGAGGTGACCGGCAGCTGGTGCCGGCGAGCGCGCGCGTCCCGCATACGAGAGACTGTGCTTGCTGCCAGTGCAGGCCTGCAGGTGATGACGGATCTGGAACCAGGCGCCCTGGTTCATCGGCTCTTCCTGGCACCAGATCACTTCCTTGGCGGAAGGATACTTGTCCAGTTCGGCGGTGACTTCGGCACGCGGGAACGGATACAGCTGCTCGACGCGCACGATCGCCACGTCTTTCTGATCGCGTTTTTCGGCATCTTCCAGCAGGTCGTAATAGACCTTGCCCGAGCACAGCACGACGCGCTTGACCTTCTTCACCGGCAGCTCGCGATGTTCGCCGATCACCAGCTGGAAGCTGCCGTTGGCCAGCTCGTCCAGGGTGGATACCGCCAGCTTGTGGCGCAGCAGCGATTTCGGCGTCATCACGATCAGCGGCTTGCGCACCGGGCGCAGCATCTGCCGGCGGATCATGTGGAAATCCTGCGCCGGCGTGGTCGGTACGCAGACCTGCATGTTGTCGAACGCGCACAGCTGCAGGAAGCGCTCGAGGCGTGCGGAGGAATGCTCGGGGCCCTGACCTTCATAGCCGTGCGGCAGGAACAGCGCGAGGCCGCACAGGCGGTTCCACTTGGCTTCGCCGGAGCTGATGAACTGGTCGATCACCACCTGCGCACCGTTTGCGAAATCGCCGAACTGGCCTTCCCAGATATTGAGCGTGTCCGGGTCGGTGGTGGAGTGGCCGTATTCGAATGCCATCACCGCCTCTTCGCTCAGCAGCGAGTCGATCACCTCGACATCAGCGCCTGCGCGGATGGTGGCCAACGGCATGTAGGTGTGGCCGTCCTTCTGGTCGTGCAGCACGGCATGACGATGGAAGAACGTGCCGCGACCGGAATCCTGGCCGACCAGACGCATGTCGTGACCGGCATCGATCAAGGTGGCGTAGGCGAGGTTCTCGGCGAAACCCCAGTCGGCGGGCAATTCGCCTGCGGCCATCTTGCGGCGATCGTCGTAGATCTTCGCCACACGTGCCTGCAGCGTGATGTCGGCGGGCAGGGTGAGGATCTTGCTGGAGAGTTCCTGCAGCTTCTGCTTCGGCACGCTGGTGTCGGTCGGCGTCGACAATTTGCCACCGATGAATTTCGCCCAGTCGACATGGCCGTCGCGGGTCGGCGACGGGTCGAGCTCGGTCATCGGTGCACCGGCTTCGAGCCGGTCGCGATACGCCTCGAACTGCTTCTGCGCGTCGCCCTCGGCCAGCACGCCTTCCTTGACCAGCTGTTGCTGATACAGGTCGCGCGTGGTCGGACGCTTGCGGATGATCTGGTACATCACCGGCTGCGTGGCGGCCGGTTCATCGGCCTCGTTGTGGCCGTGGCGGCGGTAGCAGACCAGGTCGATCACCACGTCGCGGCGGAACTGCTTGCGGAAATCGTAGGCGAGGCGGGTCACCGCGATCACCGCTTCCGGATCGTCGCCGTTCACGTGCAGCACCGGCGCATTGACCATCTTGGCCAGGTCGGTGCAGTACATGGTGGAGCGTGCGTCCTGCGGATTCGAGGTGGTGAAGCCGACCTGGTTATTGATCACGATGTGCAGGCTGCCGCCGATCTTGAAACCGCGGGCCTGCGACATGTTCAGCAGTTCCATGTTCACGCCCTGGCCGGCGAACGCAGCGTCGCCATGGATCAGCACGGCCATCGACTGCGTGTGCAGCGTGTCGCGGCGGCGGGTCTGGCGTGCGTGCACTGAACCGGCGACCACCGGATTGACGATTTCCAGATGCGACGGGTTGAACGCCAGCGCCACGTGCACGCCACCCTTGGGTGTCTTGACGTCGGCGGAGAAGCCCATGTGGTACTTCACGTCGCCTGAGTGAGCTGGGTCGTCGGGATGCTCGAACTTGCCTTCGAACTCGTCGAACAGGGTCTTCGGCGGCTTGCCGAGGATGTTGACCAGCACGTTGAGGCGGCCGCGATGGGCCATGCCGATCACCAGCTCCTTGATGCCGTTGTCGCCGGCGGCGCGCACGACGTCGTCGATCATCGGGATCAGGCTGTCGCCGCCTTCCAGCGAGAAGCGCTTCTGGCCCACGTACTTCGTGTGCAGGTAGCGCTCGAGACCTTCAGCGGCGGTCAGGCCATCCAGCACGCGCTGTTTGCCGGACTTGTCGAGGCCGCTCTGGCCGGCTTGTTGTTCGAGCCGGCTGTAGATCCAGTTGCGCTGTTCGTGATTGCTGATGTGCATGAATTCCGTGCCGATCGTGCTGGCATAGGTCTTCTGCAAACGGCTCAACAGGTCGCGCAGTTTCAGGCGCTGACCGCCACCGGCGTAGTTGCCGGTGTCGAATTCGGTATCGAGATCGGCATCGGAGAGACCGTGGAAGGCGAGGCCGAGATCCGGCGCCGGCATCTTCTCGGTCAGACCGAGCGGATCGAGATCGGCAGCCAAATGGCCGCGCGAACGATAGGCGGTGAGCAGGCGCAACACGCCGGCCTGCTTGCGTGCATGCTCGTCGCTCATCGGCGCGGCGGCGGCACCATTGCCCACGTGGCGCTGCTTCTGCGCAGCCTCGATACGTGCAATGGCCGCGGTATGGGAGACATCTCCCGACTCGCGGCCCTTGAAGGTTTCAAAATAGCTGGCCCATTCGGCAGGCACCGATGAGGTGTCTGCCAACCAGGCGTCGTAGAGCGATTCGACGTAGTCGGCGTTGCCGCCAGCGAGTTGGGAAGATTCGAAGAACTCGCGGATCAGGTTTGTAGTCACGTCACCACCGGCAGGGAAGAGGTGCTTGCAGCCATCCGTGTGACCATGAAGTCGCGGTTTTACGTCGGTTTTCAAGCCCGACAGGCCGCATGAACGGAAGGCTGGGGAGAATCCCGACAATTATAGCCTTTGGCTGCTGCAACGCGGCAACCCACAAGGCATCCGAAACCCGCATGACGGCATGCCTTTGAGACGACGGTCTGATGAAACTCGCTGCCGGCAGCGGTTTCATGCGCTTTATCGGCACCGCAACCGACCCGCAGGAGAAACGCCGGGCCAGCTGCTGTTCAGTCGAGGCTTGAGGTCGGCTAGATATCGAGCGTCTGCAGGACGCTGGCGCGTTCCGCGCGCTCCCATACGTCATCGAAGTGCTGCTGCAGCGGCGCCTGGCTGGCGCGGTCGTGCAGGGCGGCACGGCCTTGCGGGCGATCTGCCTCGGGCAGGAACAGATAGCCGCCGGTGTCGTTGAGCAGGTAGGTCGAGATATAGGCCAGGTCGGCCTCTTCCATCGGCACGCGGATCTGGATCGCGCTGGACAGCCGCTGCGCGAGTGCGACCAGACGATGGTCGTTGCGCAGGGCTGCAGCCGGATCGTGCAGCAGGATGCGGATCTGCGCGCCGCGGCCGGAGATGGCGATGCGCCGTAGTTCGGCCAGCTCTTCCGTGCTGGCGTAGCTGTCGTTGCCGAGCAGCGGCAGGTAGATGGCCAGCCGATGGCGCGTGTCACCCAACAGTTGCAAGCGTGCGGCGGCGGTTTCGCTGCGGCTTCCGGCGGGAAGGGCGCCGATGTCACGTGACGGTTCCGCTGCATCGGCAGGGACAGGCAGGCTCATGCGCATGGCCCGGTGCGGCAGCCCGGCATCTTCGAATTCCTCGCCATACGCGATGAAACCCTCGCGTTCGTAGAAGCCTATGGCGCCGATTTGTGCATCCAGCGCCACTTCCACCCAGCCTTGTGCGCGGGCGCGAGCGATCAGCTCACGCAGCAGCGCCATGCCGACACCCTGGCCACGCCATGCCTGCAGCACCGCCATTCGGCCGATCTTGTGTTCCGGCGTGAGTCGGCCGCAGCCGATCGGCTGGCCGGCATCGTCACGCGCCAGCACATGCGAGCAGTCCACATCGAGTCCGTCGCGCTCGCGCTGCTCGGGTACGCCCTGTTCCTGGATGAACACGATATCGCGCAGGTCGAGCAGGGCCGCGCGTTGATCTTCGCGTGACCAGTCGGCGATTTCGACGTGGAAGTTCTGCAGCTTCATCGGCGGCGGGATTTTCTCGGTAGCAGGTGACCATCATTGACCAGAGCCAGCAGAAGCGCCCGTTCGGTCGCACCGAGCTTGCCGACGACGCTGAGCGCACGCTGCTCGCACAGCTGTTGCGCCAGCGCGGGTGTGGCCGGATAGGCGTGGCCACTGACATACAGGGTACAGTCGGACTTGCCGCGGCTCCAGGCCAGCCGTGACCACGGATGGCGCAGCAGTTGCGCGCCGGCATCGATCTGCTTGGCCAGCGCGACGTCGGTCAGCGGCTTTTCCAATGGGACTGGCACCTGCGCGTTGCGGTAGCGAGTGATGAAGCAGCCGAACCAGTCGCGCAGCATGTCGTCGCGCAAGGCGGCGGCAAACGGCAGCGTGATCTTCAGGCGCTCGATCGCGGCGCGGTCGATTTCGCCAGTGGCCTTGGCCGGCTTCAGGTCCAGGTCGGCGTAGCGCAGTTCTTCCGGCAAGTGTTCGGCGATGTGGTCGGCCAAGTCGCCGGTCAGTTCGGCCTGCGATGGAGCGCGCATGCCGATCGAGAATGTCATGCACGGGCCCCCGAAGGCTGCGCCGTCGTGCGGCACACCGGGTGGCAGATAAAGCATGTCGCCCGGCTCCAGCAGCCATTCGTGGGTCGACTCGAAACGAGCGAGCTGTTTGAGTTCCACGTCGTGACGGAACGCTTTCGGTGCCATCGGATCGTCACTGATCGCCCAGTGACGCTGGCCCAGGCCCTGCAGCAGGAATACGTCGTACTGATCGACATGGGCACCGACGCCGCCACCCGGTTCGGCGTAGGAGACCATCACGTCGTCCATGCGCCAGCTCGGCAGGAAACTGAAGTGCTGCAGCAGCTCGGCGACATCCGCGTCCCACTTGTCCACATCCTGCACCAGCAGGGTCCAGTTGCTGCTGGGCGTTTTCGCGAAATCGGCTTCGCTCAACGGGCCGGGATTGACGTGCCAACGGTCGCGCTTCTCGTCATACACGATCAGCCGGGCCAGGGCGCCTTCTTCGCAAGCGAGTCCGGCCAGATCGTCGGGCTGCAACGGCGGCTGAAAATCCGTGAAGGCGTTGCGGATCAGCAGCGGTCGTTTCTGCCAGTAGTCGCGCAGGAATCGGGCGGGCGACATGCCCAGCGGCTGCTTCGCGGAGCCGCGGACTTCGATCGGAAAGGTGGTTGGCTTGGTCATCCCCGCATTGTAGCGGCGACAGGCAGGGTCGATGTCAGTGCAACGCCTTCATCACATTGTTGAGGCCCAGCACCAGCACCGCGGTCGCCGCCAGCAGCGTCGCTGCCCGCGCGGGCATATGCCGGGCGAACAGCGCACCGAGCGGGGCGGCGGCGACACCACCGGCGATCAACCCCAGTACTGCGGTGCCGTGGGTGGCGCCGACATGCAGCAGGAAGCTGACGCTGGCGGCGGCGCTGACCACGCACTTGGCCAGGTGCACCGTGCCGATCACCATGCGTGGCGTCGCGCCACGCGCGACCAAGGTAGTCACGGTCAGTGCGCTCCAGCCGCCGCCGGCCACCGCGTCGGCGAAGCCGGCGATCAATCCCAGTGGGCGGGTGGCGCGCGGCACGCTGTCGTCATAGCCGCTGTTGCGCCGTGTTCCGCGAAACAGCAGGAATACGCCCATGCCCAGCAGGTAGGGCGTCAGCGCCAGCCGCATCCACGTCGCTGGAACATGGCTGACCACATAGGCGCCGATCACCGCGCCGATGACACCGGGAATGGCCAGCGCCCAGAACAGCCGCCGTCGCACGTTGCCGGCGGCGAGATGGCTGAGACCAGAGGCGCCACAGGTAAAGGTCTCCGCGTAATGCACGCTGGCGCTCGCCACCGCTGGCGGCAGGCCCAGCCCCAGCAGCATCGCCGCGGAGGCGACGCCGTAAGCCATGCCCAGCGCGCCGTCGACCAGCTGGGCGAAAGCACCGACGGCGGCGAAGGTCAGGAATTCGGAGAGCGGCGGCATGGGAGCGGGCATTCGTACGCTGTGCGGTGGTGTGCCGAGTATCGACAGCTGGTTCCATGCGCGGAAATAAGGCCTCGGCATAAGCACATGCCGACACATCCTTTCCCATGTGTCTCGTTAAAAAATAATTTGGACGTCAAGAAGTCTAGACGTCCAAATGGTGATACTGTGAATTCTGTCGTCGTGCCGAACCTTCCCGCAACCAGCCTGGATGCGGAAAAACTCGCCCAGCTGGCACTGGTGCTGGAAGGTTTGACCGCGGCGCAACTGTACTGGGTTGCCGCGTGGAGCGCCGCGCAGGCCGTGCAGGCACAACGCGGCGGCCCTGCGGTCGTCGCCGTGGCAGGCAAGGCGGCCGAGCGGCTCACCATCGTCTACGGCAGCCAGACCGGCAACGCGAAGCGCATCGCCGAGCAGTTGGCCAGGCGTAGCGAGGCCGCCGGCCTGCCGGTGCGGTTGCTGCGTGCCGATGCCTACCCGCAACGCGAGCTGGCACAAGAACACCAGCTGCTCGTGGTGATCAGCACCCAGGGTGATGGCGAGCCACCGGACGATGCCCGTGGCCTGTTCGAGTTCATCACCGGCAAGCGCGCGCCGAAACTGCCGGCCTTGCGGTTCGCCGTGCTGGGGCTGGGCGATTCGAGCTACCCGCAGTTCTGCGTGATCGGCCGCCAGCTCGATGCGCGGTTGGCCGAACTTGGCGCTTCCCGTTTTGCCGCGTTGGGCGAAGCGGACGTGGAAGTCGAGGCCATTGCCGAGCCGTGGGCGGAGCAGGCGCTGGAACAGGCACGCGAACTCCTGAAACAGACTGGCGCGCCCGCGCGGGTGACCGCGCTGCATGCCGTGCCGAGCCGCAACAGCCACTCGCGCGAGCAGCCGTTCGCCGCCACCGTGTTGGCCAACCAGCGCATCGTGGCGCGAGACAGCGAACGTGACGTGCGGCATATCGAGCTGTCGCTGGAAGGCTCCGGCCTCCATTACGAACCCGGCGACGCGCTGGGTGTGTGGCCGCGCAATCCGCCGGCGTTGGTCGAACAGTGGCTCGATGCACTGCGGCTCGATGGTGCGCAGGAAATCACGCACAACGACCGCACGCTGGCGTTGCGGCAATGGCTGAGCCAGGAACGCGAGATCACCCGGCTCAATCGTCCCTTCATCGCGGCACTGGCCGCCGCCAGTGGCGATGGCGAGTTGTCGCGCGTGCTGCAGCCGGAACACGCCACGGAGTTCGCGGCGCTGCTGGCCAGCGACCAGCCGATCGATCTGCTGCGTCGCCATCCGGCGACGTGGCGGCCGGAGCTGCTGGTGGCCGCATTGCGGCCATTGGCGCCACGGTTGTATTCGATCGCCTCCAGCCCGAAGGCGGTGGGCGAGGAAGTGCATCTCACGGTTGCGGTAGTCGATTACGAAGCACACGGCAGCTCGCATTGGGGTGCGGCATCCGGGTTGCTCGCCGCGACCGATGAGGACGGCAAGCTGCCCGTCTTCATCGAATCGAACGAGCGCTTCCGCCTGCCGGCCGACGGCGCGCGCGACATCATCATGATCGGCCCGGGCACCGGTGTGGCGCCGTTCCGCGCGTTCGTGCAGGAGCGCCGGGAGAGCGGCGCCAGCGGGCGCAACTGGCTTTTCTTCGGCAACCGCCATTTCGCCAGCGACTTTCTCTATCAGGTGGAATGGCAGCAGGCGCTGAAGGACGGCGCGCTGCACCGGCTTGATCTGGCGTTCTCCAGGGACGCGGCTTTTTCTGAAAGTCCGCACAGGGATGTGCGGGGTGTTGCGAGGGGCTCGCATAAGACCTACGTCCAGCAGCGCCTGCGCGAACAGGGTGCCGAACTGCATGCCTGGTTGATAGGCGGCGCGCATCTGTATGTCTGCGGCGATTCCACCCACATGGCTCGCGATGTCCATGCAGCGCTGATTGACGTGATCGTCACCCACGGCAAGCAATCGCCCGACGAAGCGAAAGCCTGGCTCGCCGAACTCCTGCAACAGGGCCGCTACGCCCGCGACGTGTACTGACATGACCACGAAACTTTCCGATCTGGAACAGATCAAGGCCACCAGCCGTTTCCTGCGTGGCGGCATCATCGAAGGACTGGCCGATCCGGTCACCGGAGCGATCAGCGAAGACGACAACAAGCTGCTGAAATTCCACGGCAGCTACCTGCAGGACGACCGTGACCTGCGCGAGGAGCGCCGCCGGCAGAAACTGGAGCCGGCCTACGCCTTCATGCTGCGCGCGCGGCTGCCCAGTGGCGTGGTGACGCCGGCGCAATGGCTGGTGTTCGATCGCATCGCGCGCGACTACGCCAACGGTTCGCTGCGCATCACCACGCGACAGACGTTCCAGTGGCACGGCATCATCAAGCGCAAGCTCAAGCCGACTATTGCCGCGATCCACGATGCGCTGGCCAGCACCATCGCTGCCTGCGGCGACGTGGTGCGCAACGTAGTCAGCACGGCCAATCCGATCGAGTCGTCCGCGCATGCGGAGGCCTATGCCTGGGCCACACGGCTGTCCGCCGAACTGGCACCGAAGACGCGGGCGTACCACGAGATCTGGCTCGACGGTAAGCAGCTGGTTGGCGAAGACGTCGAGCCGCTGTACGGGGCTACCTACCTGCCGCGCAAGTTCAAGATTGGTCTGGCGATCCCGCCGCTCAACGACATCGACGTGTTCGCACAGGACCTCGGGTTGATCGCCATCGTCGAGCTAGGTGTGCTGCGCGGTTTCAATATCGCCATCGGCGGCGGCATGGGTGCCAGCCATGGCGATGCCACCACCTATCCGCGGTTGGCCAGCGTGATCGGCTTCGTCACGCCGGAGCAGTTGTTCGGCGTGGCCGAGGCGGTGATCGGCGTGCAGCGCGACTGGGGCAATCGCGTCGAACGCAAGCATGCGCGATTGAAATACACGCTCGATCATCGCGGTCTCGATGCGTTCAAGGCAGAGTTGGAGTCACGCCTCGGCTATGCGCTGGCACCGGCGCGCGACTACCGCTTCGAACACAACGGCGACCGCTACGGCTGGGTCGAAGGCCATGATGGCCACTGGCATCTCACCCTGCATGTCGAGTCCGGCCGGCTGGCCGACGTGGGCGAGCGACGCTGGCTCAGCGGCCTGCGCGAGTTGGCGCTGGTGCATACCGGCGACTTCCGACTGACCTGCAACCAGAACGTGATCGTGGCGAACGTCGCCGCGGACGATCGCGCACGCATCGACGCCATTGTCCAAGCGCATGGTCTGGATGCTTATGAGAAACAGAGCGGCATCCGCCGCCACGCGATCGCCTGCGTCGCGCTGCCGACCTGCGGCCTGGCGATGGCCGAGAGCGAACGTTACCTGCCGGCGCTGCTGCCGAAGCTGGAGGCGCTGTTGGCGCGTCATGGCCTGGCCGATGCGCCGATTCTGCTACGACTATCCGGTTGCCCCAACGGTTGCTCGCGGCCGTACCTGGGCGAGATCGCACTGGTCGGGCGTGGGCCGGGTCGTTACGACCTGCGCCTCGGCGCCGATTTCATAGGCCAGCGACTGAATCAGGTCTATCGCGAAAATGTAGACGAGGCGGCAATCCTCGATGCGCTCGATCCGCTGTTCGCGCGTTACGCGGACGAGCGGGGAGAGGGCGAAGGTTTCGGCGATTTCCTGTTGCGTGCCGGCATCCTCACGCCAGCCCCATCGCGACGCATCCCAGTCGAGGTGGTTGCATGAGCGCCGCGCTGCTCGAACAGGCTTCGCACGAACCGCAGGCACTGGCCGAATTGAATGTCGCGCTGGCCCGGCTCACGGCCGGGCAGCGCGTAGCCTGGGCGCTGGAGCACATTCCCGGCGAGCACGTGCTGTCATCCAGTTTCGGTGCGCAGGCAGCGGTGTCGCTGCATCTGGTGACGCGGCAGCAGCCGGATATTCCAGTGGTGCTGATCGACACCGGCTATCTGTTTCCGGAGACTTACCGCTTCGTCGACGAGCTGACCGATCGGCTTGAGTTGAACCTCAAGGTTTACCGCCCGCTCATCGGCATCAGCTGGATGGAGGCGCGTCACGGTCGGCTGTGGGAGCAGGGCATCGAGGGTCTGGATCGCTACAACCAGCTGCGCAAGGTCGAGCCGATGCAGCGCGCCTTGCGCGAGCTCAACGCCAATGGCTGGTTCGCCGGCTTGCGTCGGAGCCAGGCGCGCACTCGCGCCGAGATCGATTTCGTCGAACGCAGAAACGGCCGCTGGAAATTCCACCCGTTGGCCGACTGGAGCGATCGCGACGTCGGTCACTACCTCGCCAGCCATGACTTGCCGTATCACCCGCTGTGGCAACAGGGCTATCTGTCGATCGGCGATACCCACACCAGCCATCGCTGGGAGCCGGGCATGGACGCCGAGGACACCCGCTTCTTCGGACTCAAGCGCGAATGCGGACTGCACAGCTTCGCGTGACCCGCGCGTCGTCGCCTCGCGATGGCGTGCCCCCTTCAATCACCCTTACCTCGATCGGATCCAACACCATGAGCCACACCGCGCTTGCCACTAGCCACGACCTTGTTCCCGATGAAACCCTGATCGCCCCGCACGGTGGCGTGCTGAAAGAACTCTACCTGCCCGCCGCAGAAGCCGAGGTGTTGAAGCAGCGCAGCGCGCAGTTGCCCGGCGTGGATCTCAACACGCGTCAGCTGTGCGATCTGGAGCTGCTGCTGAACGGCGCGTTTTCGCCGCTGGAAGGTTTCCTGGGCCGCCGCGACTACGACCGCGTGGTGGAAGAGCTGCGCCTCGCCGACGGTACGCTGTGGCCGATCCCGATCACCCTGGACGTAGACGAGGATTTCGCCGCGCAACTGAGCACCGGCAGCGAAGTCGCGCTGCGCGACAGCCAGGGTGTACCGCTGGCGGTGCTGGAAGTGCACGACATCTACTGGCCCGATCGCCTGCACGAAGCGAAGCAGGTATTCGGCAGCACCGACCGCCTGCATCCGGGCGTGGCCGAATTGCTCGAGCGCACCAAGCCGGTGGCGCTGGGTGGTCGCGTGCGCGGCATTCAGCACCCCGCGCATTACGACTTCGGCGAGTTGCGTGACACCCCGCGCAGCTTGCGCGAGTGGTTCGCGGCGAACGACTGGAGTCGCATCGTGGCGTTCCAGACGCGCAATCCGATGCATCGCGCGCACCGCGAGTTGACTCAGCGTGCCGCGCAGCAGGTGGGTGCGAAGCTGCTGATCCAGCCGTCGGTGGGTCGCACCAAGCCGGGCGACGTCGATCACTACACTCGCGTGCGCTGTATCCGCGCGCTGCTGCCGCAGTACGCGCAGGACAGCGTGAAGCTGTCGCTGCTACCACTGGCGATGCGCATGGGTGGCCCGCGCGAAGCGTTGTGGCACGCGATCATCCGCAAGAATTACGGCGCCAGCCATTTCATAGTGGGGCGCGATCACGCCGGTCCCGGCACGGATTCGAATGGCCAGCCGTTCTATGGGCCGTTCGACGCGCAGACACTGCTGGAGCAGCATCAGGCCGAGCTGGGCATCCAGATCGTGCCGTTCCCGGCGATGGTCTATGCGGCCAATCGCGACAGTTATCTGCCATCGACCGAGGTCACCGCCGACGACGAAGTGCGCGACATCTCCGGCACCCAATTGCGCAAGCATCTGCATGAAGGTAGCGAAATCCCGTCGTGGTTCAGCTTCCCCGACGTGGTGAAAATCCTGCGCGAACGCCATCCGGTGCATGCGCCGCGCGGTTTCGCACTGTTCTTCACCGGCCTGTCCGGTGCCGGCAAGTCGACCATCGCGCAGGCGGTGATCGCGCAGCTGCTCGAACATACCAGCCGTCCGGTAACCGTGCTTGACGGCGACGAGGTACGCAAGCATCTGTCGCGCGGACTGGGTTTCTCGCGCGAGGATCGCGCCGCCAACGTCACCCGTATCGGCTACGTCGCCAGCGAGATCGTGCGCCACGGCGGCATCGCGGTATGCGCGCCGATCGCGCCGTATGCCGACGCCCGCGCGGAATCCCGCGCGCTGGTCGAGGCGCATGGTGACTTCGTCGAGATCCACGTCGCCACCACGCTGGAGGTATGCGAGGCACGCGATCGCAAGGGTCTTTACGCGCAGGCGCGCGCAGGCAAGATCGCCCAGTTCACCGGCATCAGCGATCCGTACGAAGCACCCGAACAGCCGGAGCTGCGCATCGATGGCAATGCCGCCGAGCCGGCCGTGCTGGCCCGCCAGGTGCTGGCACTGTTGCGCAACAAGGGTTTGATCGAGGGCTGAGGCAACACGACGGCGCCCGCTGGTGGTGGGCGCCGTTCCGCAGGTTGATCGATCAGGCCACGTTGGGCAGCGGAGTCGCCTGCCGCTCCCGCCAGTGCGGCACGGCCGCCCAGTCGGTCGGCACGGTGTCGGCGGCTAGGGCACGCACCACGTCGCGGCGATCAAGGTGCGGTGCAAATTGGGCGATGAATTCCAATACGTATTCGCGCAGCACGCTTTCCCGGCGCAGCACGATCCAGGTCGTGCACTGCGGGAAAAGATGATCGGCAGGCAGTGTGTGCAGGTCGGTGTCGCTGTCGAGCATGGCCATCTCGGCCAGTACGCCGATGCCGAGGCCGGCGCGCACATAGGTCTTGATCAGGTCGGCATCGCCGGCGGTCATCGCAATCTGCGGGCGCAGGGCGACAGCGTCGAACGCACGGCGCAGCGACGAGTCGGCCTTGAGCGAGGACTCGTAGCTGACCAGCGGCAACGCGGCCAACTCATCGAGCGAGGGCGGTTGCCCGCTGGTGGCCAGTGGATGGCCCTTGGGCGCCACGATCACCCGATGCCAGCGGTACGCCGGCAATGCGATACCGATATTCGGTGGCGCGCCGGCACTGCTGATCACGGCGAGGTCGACGCGGCCGGCTTCCAGCTGCGCCAGCACTTCGCCGTCGCGGCCTGGCTGCAGGTGCACGCTGACCTGCGGATAGCTCTGGCTGAGTGCGCCGATCGCGGCGGGCAGGGCGAAGCGGGCCTGGGTATGCGTGGTGGCGATGCGCAATTCACCGCGCGCCTCATTGCGCAGGTTTGCGGCGATCGAGCGGATGTTGGCAGCCTCGGCGAGGATCGTGCGGGCGCGTTCGAGCACGTGACGGCCGGCGTGGGTTACCGCGTCGAGGCTCTTGCCCTTGCGCACGAACAGCTGGAAGCCCAGTTCGTCCTCAAGCTGCCTGAGCTGCTTGCTCAGGCCGGGCTGGGTGGCGTGGACGCGTTCGGCGGCCAGCGTGATGTTGAGGCCGGAGTCGGCGATGGCAATGAGATAGCGCAACTGGATAAGCGTCATGGCGATGGGCTCGTGAGCGGTCGGGATCGTTGGATTGAGGCGCGAACGGAACACGGGTA
Source organism: Rhodanobacter sp. (assembly GCA_035566635.1). Taxonomy (GTDB): domain Bacteria; phylum Pseudomonadota; class Gammaproteobacteria; order Xanthomonadales; family Rhodanobacteraceae; genus Rhodanobacter. The sequence continues at coordinate 43,540 of DATMQY010000021.1, read as the reverse complement.
CATCGCGTGACACGAACCGGCATCTTGCCTGGCGCAGGGGTGCAGACAGCCGTAGTTGGGCTGCGAATAGATCCAAGGTAGTCGGTATATGTCATCATTAACAGACGTCTATACGGCTATTTGAATTAATAGTCAAGACAAGCGTTGCTTGTGACCGGTCATAACGTGATGGCATATGCGCGGCGGCGCAAATCATTTGCGGGAACGGAATGCGCTGCGTAGCGTGGCTTCGTCTCCATTGCATGCGAAGCCGAGTCCATCCGAATGAAGCTCTATCCACTGTTCGCCGATCTGTCTCGTCGCGCCGTGCTGGTGGTGGGTGGCGGCGCAGTGGCCGAACGCAAGATCGCCACCCTGCTCGGCGCGCAGGCGCAGGTCACGGTGAACGCACCCACGCTCACGCCGCAGCTGCAACGTTGGGCGGCGGCGGGGCGCATCGCCCATCGTCGCGATGCGTTCCAGGAGGCTTGGCTGGAACGAGTGTGGCTGGTGGTGGCGGCTACCTCCGACACGGAGTTGAACCGGCTGATCGCCACCTTCGCCGAGTTGCGACGGATCTTCGTCAACGTGGTCGACGATGCGGCGTTGTCGACTTTCCACGTGCCGGCGATAGTAGATCGGGCACCGTTGACCATTGCGATTTCCAGCGGTGGCGAAGCGCCGATGCTGGCGCGACTGCTGCGTGAACGACTGGAGACGCTGCTCGACCATTCGCTGGGCGCGCTGGCCATGCTGGCAGCCCGCTTGCGCAAGCGCATCCGCGTGCGGTACCCGGACATGGCTGCGCGGCGGCATTTCTACGAGAGCCTGTTCGTCGGCCCGGTCGCAGCACTGCTGCGCCAGGGCAGGCCGGATGCGGCGTGGCAGGCGGCGGAACAGGCGCTGGCGGCAACACCGATCGCGTCGGCGGGGTTGGTCGTGCTGGTCGGTGCCGGCCCCGGCGATCCGGGTCTGCTGACCTTGCGTGCCTTGCGTGCGCTGAACGAGGCCGACGTGATCCTGCACGACCGATTGGTCAGCGCAGACGTGCTCGATCTGGCGCGCCGCGATGCCGAGCGTATCGAAGTCGGCAAACAGGCTGGCCATCACCACACCACACAGGACGGCATCCACGCGCTGCTTTTGCAGCATGCGCAGGCAGGCCGGCGGGTGGTGCGGCTGAAGGGTGGCGATCCGTTCGTATTCGGTCGCGGCGGTGAGGAGCTGGAGTTCCTGCGCAGCCATCAAATTCCTTATGAGGTAGTGCCCGGCATCACCGCAGCCGTGGCGTGCGCGGCCTATGCCGGTGTGCCGCTGACCCATCGTGATTACGCACAATCGGTGCGTTTCGTCACCGCGCACTGCCAGTCTTCGCGCGACACCCTGGATTGGGCCGCGCTGGCACAGGAACGGCAGACGCTGGCGGTCTACATGGGTGTGGCCGAACTGGGCGAGCTGCAGGTGCGGTTGGTCGAACACGGCCGATCGCCGTCGACTTCCTTTGCCCTGATCGAGAACGGCTCGCGCCCGGAGCAGCGTGTGATCACCGGGACGCTGGCGAATCTGGCCGAGCGTGCGGCTTTCCACAAGGTGCGCTCGCCGGCGCTGCTGATCCTGGGCGAGGTGGCTTCGCTGGCCTCGTCGCTGGCGTGGTTCGGCCAGGCACCGCTGGGCGCCGTGGTGCATGACATCCGTGCCAATGTCGCGAGGCAGCGCACGAGCATTGCCGAGGCGGTCAACGACGCTGACGTGCTGGCGGCGATCCATCGCGCTTGACACAACTATTACCTGTAACGGCGCATGATCCCGCCGGTGCGACTTTTTCTCTGCCTGCTGGAGCGACTCCATGATCCACGACAGCATTCTCGACACCATCGGCAATACGCCGATCATCAAACTCCACCGCGTCGCGCCGAAGCACGTCGAGCTGTACGTGAAGGTGGAGGCGTTCAATCCGGCCGGTTCGGTGAAGGACCGCCTCGCCTTGGCGATCATCCTCGACGCCGAGCAGCGCGGCACGTTGAAACCCGGCCAGACCGTGATCGAAGCCACCTCCGGCAACACCGGCGTGGCGCTGGCGGCGGTGTGCGCGGCGCGCGGCTACCCGTTCGTGGCGGTGATGAGCGAGACGTTCTCGATCGAGCGGCGCAAGCTGATCCGCGCCTACGGCGGCAAGGTGGTACTCACGCCAGCCGCCGCGCGCGGCAGCGGCATGGTGGCGAAGGCCGTGGAGCTGGCCAAGCAGCATGGCTGGTTCTTCACCAACCAGTTCGAAAATCCGGCCAACCCGGCGTATCACCGGCAAACCACCGCGCCGGAAATCCTGCGTGACTTCGCTGGTCGCCGGCTGGACTACTTCGTCACGGGTTGGGGTACTGGCGGCACGTTGACCGGCGTGGGCGAGGTGCTCAAGGTGGCACGTCCCGAAGTGAAGATCATCGCCAGCGAGCCCGCCGGCGCAGCTCTGTTGTCCGGCAAGGAATGGCAACCGCACAAGATCCAGGGCTGGACGCCGGACTTCGTGCCGGGCGTGCTCAACCGCAAGGTCGTCGACCAGCTCGTGCTGATCGACGACGTGCTGGCCCGCGACACCTCGCGCCAGCTGGCCCAGCAGGAAGGCATCTTCACCGGCATCTCCTCCGGCGCCACGCTGGCCGCTGCGTTGCAAGTGGCCGCAGATGCACCGCAAGGCTCGGTGCTGTTGGCGATGCTGCCTGATACTGGCGAGCGCTACCTGTCGACGTTCCTGTTCGAGGGCGTCAACGAGGGGTCGGACGAAGTCTGAGGATGATAGATCGGTCGGCCACGTGCAGGTGACCGAGCGGTCACCTTGCCGCTACGCGTGTCCGCCTGATCGTCGGTGTCGTCGCCGTTGTTCCCCATTCCGCGATCAGTTTCTGGCCTACCGAGGTCAGTGCATGGATGGCAGGCAGCAGTTCGCGACCGAGATCGGTGAGCGCGTATTCAGCTGATGGCGGCGAGGTATCCAGCACGCACCGTGTCACCAGTCCACGCGATTCCAGTTCGCGCAACCGCGCGCTCAGTACGCGGGCGGAGATGCGTGGGATGTCGTGACGCAGTTCGCCGAAGCGGCGCGGCTCGGCGCTCAGGTACCAGATTACGTTAGGCGCCCAGGCGCCGCGCAGCAGCGCGAGGCTCTCGGTGAGCGGGCAGGCCGGCGGGGCGGCGACTTTGCTTTTGCGTACGGGCAAGCCCATCGGTATTCGTCCTGCCGATTCCGGTAACCACGGGGATACCGCATTTTGCACTAACTTGAAGTTACATGGTATCGATCAGTAACCATGTATGGCTATCATGCGGCCCTCATCGCAGCGTCGTAGCCAGTCGCTTCCACCGTCTGCGGCGATGGTTCTTCCCCACATCCCTCTCACGGAGAAATGCATGAAGCTCTATTACTCCTCTGGCGCTTGTTCGCTCTCGCCGCACATCGTGGCACTGGAAGCCGGTATCGCACTGCAGTTGGAGAAGGTTGACGGCAAGGCCAAGCGCACCGAGACCGGTGCGGATTTTTGGCAGATCAACCCGAAAGGCTACGTGCCTGCCCTGGTGCTGGACAACGGTGAGCTGCTGACCGAAGGCCCGGCGATCGTGCAGTACCTGGCCGACCTCAAGCCCGAGAGCGGCCTCGCGCCTGCCAACGGCACGCTGGCGCGCTACCGCCTGCAGGAGATGCTCGGCTACATCAACTCCGAACTGCACAAGACCTACAGCCCGTTGTTCAAGCCGGAAACGCCGGCCGAAGTCAGGCAGGAGCGCAAGGACTACCTGCGCAAACGCTATATGTTGTTGGAAGGTGTGCTGACGAAGCAGCCGTGGCTGCTGGGCGAACACTTCACGGTGGCGGATGCCTACCTGTTCACCGTGAACAATTGGGCGAAGCACGTCGATCTGGATTTGTCGGAGTTCACGGCACTGGCCGCATTCCAGCAGCGCGTCGCCGCGCGTCCGAGCGTGCAGGCAGCCATGGAAGCCGAGGGGCTGGTCAAGTAGACGGTGGTCTGATCTTCGCTTGAATCGTCAGTCGGCCGGCATCGAGAGATGCCGGCCGACTGCGTGCTGAGTGCTTCAGATATCGCGGGCCAACGATTCTGCCAGGCCGATGTAGCCGCCAGGCGTGAGATCGAGCAGCCGCTGTTTCGCCTCGGTCGGCAGCGCCAGGCTGGTGATGAACTCGCGCATCGATTCACGGGTGATGCCGTGACCGCGGGTCAGCGCCTTCAGCTGCTCGTAAGGCTCCGGCAAGCCATAGCGGCGCATCACGGTCTGCACGGCTTCGGCCAGCACTTCCCAACTCGCGTCTAGATCGGCAGCAATACGCTCGGGGTTGACGGTGAGTTTGCCGAGGCCTTTCTTCAACGATTCCAGTGCCACCAGGCTGTGGCCGAACGCGGTACCGAGTGCGCGCAGCACGGTGGAGTCGGTGAGATCGCGCTGCCAGCGGCTGATCGGCAGCTTCTCGGCGAAATGGCCGAGCAAGGCATTCGCGAGGCCGAAGTTGCCCTCGGCATTCTCGAAGTCGATCGGGTTGACCTTGTGCGGCATGGTCGAGGAGCCGACTTCGCCGGCCTTCAGCGTCTGCTTGAAATAGCCCAGCGAGATATACCCCCAGATGTCGCGAGCCAGATCGATCAGGATGATGTTGGCGCGGCGCACCGCGTCGCAGTATTCGGCAACGCCGTCGTGCGGCTCGATCTGGGTGGTGTACGGGTTGTAATCGAGGCCGAGGCTTTCCACGAAACGCTGCGAGAACGCCGGCCAATCCACTTCCGGGTAAGTGATGGCATGCGCGTTGTAGTTGCCGACGGCGCCGTTGATCTTGCCGGAAATCTCCACCGCGGCGAGCTGCCTGCGCTGGCGTTGCAGACGCGCCACCACGTTGGCGATTTCCTTGCCCAGCGTGCTGGGTGACGCGGTCTGGCCGTGCGTGCGGGAGAGCAGCGGCAAGGCGGCGTTGGCGTGTGCCAGCGCGCGCAACTGCGCGATGACCGCATCGAATTGCGGCAGCAGAACCTGTTCGCGCGCGTCGCGCAGCATCAAGGCGTAGGACAGGTTGTTGATGTCTTCACTGGTGCAGGCGAAATGCACGAATTCCTTCGCCTGCGCCAGGCTGGTGTCGGCACCGATCTTTTCCTTGATGAAATACTCGACCGCCTTCACGTCGTGGTTGGTGGTCGCCTCGATCGCCTTGATACGTTCACCGTCGGCAACGCTGAAATTTTCCGCGATGGCTTTCAACGTGGCGATGTGGTTGGCGTCGAATGCCGGCAACTCCGCGATGCGCGAATCCGCAGCCAGCGCGAGCAGCCATTCGATTTCCACCTGCACGCGGCGGTGCATCAGGCCGAACTCGCTGAAGATCGGGCGCAGTGCTTCGACCTTGCCGGCGTAGCGGCCGTCCAGTGGTGACAGGGCGGTCAGGGCGTGAGTGGACATCGGGGCATTCCGGCAAGGTGAAACCGCTATTTTACATGCGCAAGGCCTTTCTCTGTTTTGACCTGTTTGTCGCGCCACGGACGGGCAGCGGCCTATAGTTGGGAAACTCATCAACTTCAGGGATCCGGTCATGAGCGGTTTTCGCACTGAGCACGACAGCATGGGTGAATTGCAGGTGCCGGCCGACGCGCTGTATGGCGCGCAGACCCAGCGGGCGATCGAGAACTTCCCGATCTCCGGCCTGCATTTGCCGCGCCCGTTCATCCGCGCGCTGGGCCTGATCAAGGCCGCCGCGGCCGAGGTCAATCTGTCGATGGGACATCTGAAGAAGAACCAGGCCGCGGCGATCCGCAAGGCAGCGTTGGCGGTAGCGGACGGTCAGTACGACGCGCAGTTCCCGATCGACATCTTCCAGACCGGCTCGGGCACCAGCACCAACATGAATGCGAACGAGGTGATCGCGCATCTGGCGGTGAAAGGCGGCACCAGGGTGCACCCGAACGATCACGTCAACTACGGGCAGAGCTCGAACGACGTGATCCCCACTGCGATCCACGTCAGCGCCACGCTCACTACCAGCGAGCAGCTGCTGCCGGCGCTGAAGCACCTGAAAAAAGCCATCGACAGGCGCGCGCGCGAACTGAAGAACACGCCAAAGACCGGCCGCACGCATCTGATGGACGCCATGCCGATCACGTTCGGGCAGGAGTTGTCGGGCTGGGCAGCACAGATCGATTCAGCGATCGAACGCATCGAGGATGCGCTGAAGCGCATGCGTCGGTTGCCGCAGGGCGGCACCGCGGTCGGCACCGGCATCAATGCCGATCCGAAGTTCGGTCCGGCGGTGGCACTGCAGCTGAAAAAGCTCACCGGCGTGAAGTTCGAGTCGGCGGAAAACTATTTCGAGGGCATGGCCTCGCAGGATGCGGCGGTGGAACTGTCCGGCCAGCTGAAGACACTGGCGGTGGCACTGATGAAGATCGCGAACGACCTGCGCTGGATGAATTCCGGCCCGCTGGCGGGTCTGGGTGAAATCGAATTGCCAGCGTTGCAGCCGGGTTCGTCGATCATGCCGGGCAAGGTCAATCCGGTGATTCCCGAGGCGACCGCGATGGTGGCCGCGCAGGTGATCGGTAACGATGCCTCCATCACCATTGCCGGCCAGTCCGGCAACTTCCAGCTCAACGTGATGCTGCCACTGATTGCGCACAACCTGCTGCAGTCGATCGGGATATTGAGCAACGTCAGCGTGTTGCTGGCTGACAAGGCGATCGCCGGTTTCAAGGTCAATACGACGCGGGTGAATCAGGCGCTGGCGATGAACCCGATCCTGGTCACCGCGCTGAACCCGGTGATCGGCTACGAGAAGGGCGCGGCCACCGCGAAGCAGGCGTACAAGCAGCAGCGACCGATCCTTGATGTGGCGTTGGAAACTACTGGGTTGTCGCAGGCTGAGCTGAAGAAGCTGCTCGACCCGCTGACGCTTACCAAGGGCGGCATTCACGGTGAGGGCGGTGGCGGTTGAATTCGCTCCCTTCCTTGCGAAGCCGTGCAGCGAGGGGTGTGGTGCCTTTGCACCCAAAACCCCTCGCTGCGCCGTGTGCCGGGACAGTGGTTGCCTGGATCAATCGGAGAACACAGCGAACCCTTTCTTGCCGTCCTTGTCCGTCATGTTCTTGCTGCAATTATCGACATCCTTCTGCTGCATGGTCGCGTAGGGCCTGAACTCAGGCATCGCCGCGGCCAGTTTCTGCTGCGTGGACAGCACGCCGGGCATTCGCTGGCACAACTTGGCGGCGGCAGCCTGGATCTTGTCGGTTTGCGGCTTGATGGCCGTTTCGATGTCCTTGTCGCTTTTGCCGGTGAGCTTGCCCCACAGCGCTTCCTTGGCCGCGTTGACGCCCAGGTCGGCGCCTCGTGCGCCGATGTCCATGCCGGCGTCGGCGATACCGACGACCTGCTTGCGGTAGTCCAGCAGCAGAGTCTGCTGTGCCGGCGTGGCCGCCACCTTCTTGCCTGCGATCAGCAATTCGCCCTGCGGGGTGATCTCGGCCTTGGGGCGCGAATCCTTGTCGTTGTGTTGGCTATCGCCATCGCCGATGTGAATGCTATCCACGTCGATGTTCTTGTTGGCCAACTCCTGCTTGGCCTCCTGGATCGCCTTCTGGATTTCTCCGGAAATCATCGACGGGGAGGTTTTCTCGTTGGCGTCCTTTATGGCCTGTGCCACGTTGTCGGCGACACCCGGCTGGGAGTCGGTCTGCTTGGATTGGCCGCAAGCGGCCAGTGGCAGCAGGACCAGTGCGAGCATGCTGAAAGTGATGGGTTTCATCATTTGTATTCTCCTTTCTTGAATTCGACCGGAAGTCAGCTGTCGTCGCGCCAGCGGCGGAACCAGACGGCGCCGGCGAGTAGCGCCAGGCCGATGACCACGCCGAGCCACAAGTTTGGTGATGCCAGCAACTGGTAGGTGTTGGTGAGATCCATGAAGTCCATGCTTGGATTGCCGGCGATGCTGTGTGCGATGGATTCACCGTTCGTACCAAACACGCTGCCGGTGCCGGGAAATACGCTGAACAGGCCGCGCTGCACGATGTTCTTCCAGAACCAGGTGGTCGGCAGGTCGAACAGGCCCATGATGCCGAACCAGCTGATCAGCAGGCCGGTGGCCACCGGCAACGCCACCGCCCACAGGAAGGGCTTGTTGCGCGCCCAGGCAGAGCAGAGCAGCAGCCAGCCCACCGAGGGTAGTGCCCACAGCACATACAGCGGGATGTAGCCGATCAGGTTGAACATGACACGGAAGGGATGAGCCAACATCAGCAGCTGCCACACGTTCACGCCGTGGAAGGACAGGGTTGTCGCCAGAATCAACAGTTGCAGCATGCCGACCACGATGCCCACGATCACCGCCACGATCGGAGCGAATATAGTGGCGCTGACGACCTTGGACAGCACGGTACTGACGTCGGAAATCGGCAGGGATTTCCAGAACAGGATGCTGCGGTCACGGCGATCGTCGTACAAGGCGCTGAGGCAATAGAAGAACACCACGAAGCCGAGCACCACGGACAGCAATCCCATCGCCGAATACATCGCGACATCCAGCGCAAACCCGACCTTGCTCATGTCACCGGCGTCCATGTCGGCGATGACACGATGTAAACCGCCGCTGGCTCCAATATTGATGCCGTGGCGTGCGCCAAGAACCTCGGCCGTGATGATGCCCATGATATTCAGCAGCAGGAATACGCCACCGGTGATGACGGGAGCCCAGAAAAGGCCGCCCCGGTGTTCCCAGAACTCGCGTTTCACAAGCCAGTAGAAGGTTTTCATGCGTAGGTTCCCTTCATGGTGGCAACGAACAGGTCGCTAATGGACGGCCGGCGGGTTTCGCCCAGCTGTTCCAGTGCCGCGCGGTTCGCGCCGTCAAACAGAAAAATGCTCTTGCCGAAGACTTGGCGTTCGTCCAGCGGCTTCAGCTGGCGGGTGGCGTCGGCCTTGTCGGCGTTGACCATCACCTCGATGAAGCGCTCGCCGACCGCGTCCATGTCGGCATCCAGCACGATCTTGCCGTCGCGGATGAACATCAGGTCGGTGAGGATGTGCTCGACTTCCTCCACTTGATGCGTGGTCACGATGATCGTCTTGTTCTCGTCGAAATAGTCTTCCAGCAAGTGCTGGTAGAACTGCTTGCGGTAGAGGATGTCCAGGCCCAACGTGGGCTCGTCGAGGATCAGCAGCTTGGCGTCGATCGCCATCACCAGCGCCAGATGCAGTTGCACGATCATGCCCTTGGACATCTGCCGCACGCGTTGATTGGGTTGCAGCTTGGTGCGAGCCAGAAACGCCTCGCACTTCTTGCGATCGAAGCGCGGATGCACGTTGGCGACGAAATCGACCGCTTCGTGCACCCGGATCCAGCGCGGCAGCACCGCCACGTCGGCAATGAAGCACACTTCGCCCATCAGCTTGTCGCGTTGCTTGCGCGGATCGAAACCCAGCACGTTGAGATCACCAGTGAAATCGGTGAGACCGAGAATCGCCTTCAGCGCGGTGGTCTTGCCGGCACCGTTGGGGCCGATCAGGCCGACGATGCGACCGGGCGCGATCTGGAAATTGACGTTGTCCAGCGCCTGCGACGACTTGTAGCGTTTGCTCAGGCCGCTGGCCGTGATCACCGCGCTCATGATTGCTCCTCCTTGTTGGCCTGATCCTTGTCGGTGCTGGCTTCGCGCAGCAGCGTCTTGAGATCCAGCCCCAGCCGTTGCAGCCGTGCAAACAGCACCGGCCATTCTTCGCGCAGAAACCGCTCGCGTTCGGATTTCAGCAGCGCCTCACGAGCGCCTTCGATGACGAACATGCCCAATCCCCTCCTTTTTTCAACCAGTTGTTCGTCGACCAGTTCCTGATACGCCTTCGATACGGTCAGTGGATTGATTTGATAATCCGCTGCCACCTGGCGTACCGACGGCAGCGGGTCGCCCTCGTTCAAGGCGCCGTCCAGGATCATCGCCACTACGCGTTGCTGCAGTTGGCGATAGATCGGGACGCTGTCGTTCCAGGTAATGGTCATGTGTTATTCCTTGCTGACGTGGCCAAACTTGTTGCCAAACGAATAGTAGGGCATGGCCAATTGCGACCCGAGCAGGCTGAACTGTTCTTCGGTGCCGCCGCCTTCGATGTGGCCCAAGCCCGGCAGGGTGGCGATGCCGACGGTGCCGATGTCGGTCTGCAGGGCCGCGGCGCGCAACTCGGCGGCGCTGGGACGAACATTGACCGGCGCCAGCTCGGTGACACGGACGGTGCTGACGTTGCCGGTTGCTGTCGGCTGGCTGCCGATGGTGTGGTTCGCGGCGTTGTAGTTCACGGCGCTCAGGCTGGCGACGGTAAACAGGACGGCAGCGACGCTGGCGATCAGGTTGTAGTGCGCTTTCATGACGAGCCTCCTTGGTGATGTCGTTAAGTGGTGTTGTAGTGAACTATAACACCGAGTTTTTGGACGTCAATGGGCAAAGCATCATTTGGCAACATGACTGATGGCCTATACCCTGCTGGATCGTGGCAAGGCGCCGATCATCGGGCGGGCGATACCCATAAAAAGGCCGGCTTCGCAGCCGGCCTTTTTATGGGTGGGTTGGCGCAGCGCGATCAATCGTGCACGGCGTAAACCTGCTTGCCGCCGACCCAGGTTTGCAGCACCTTGGTGTTCCAGATCCTGCCGGGCGCATCCTTGAAGATGTCGTGGTCAATCAGGATGAAGTCGGCCCACTTGCCCGGTTCCAGCGTGCCCTGGGTCTTTTCCGCGTGCTCGGCGTAGGCCGCGTCGAGGGTGAAAGCGCGTAGCGCTTCGGTGAGCGTCATGGCCTGGTCCGGGTGCCAGCCACCGGGTGGCCGGCCGTTGTGATCCTCGCGGGTGACCGCCGAGTACAGGCCATAGAACGGATTGGGTGATTCCACCGGGAAATCCGATCCGCCGGCGACCACGGTGCCTTGTTTGAGGAAGCGCTGCCACGCATACGCACCCTTGATGCGGTCATGTCCGATGCGGTCCTCCACCATATTCATGTCGGAGGTGGCATGCGTGGGCTGCATCGAGGCGATCAGGTGCAACGGCACAAAGCGTGGAATGTCTTGCAGTGAGAGGATCTGCGCGTGCTCGACGCGGTTGCGCAGATTCTGGCCGCCATGCAGCTTGTACGCCGCTTCGTAGCTGTCGAGTACTTCGCGGTTGGCGCGGTCGCCGATCGCATGGATGGCCACCTGATAGCCCTTGCCCAGTGCTTTGCCGATCATCGCGGTCAGCTCGGCCGGTGTCTGGAACAGCAAGCCGCTGTTATTCGGATCGTCGGAGTAGGGCGCCAGCATGGCCGCGCCGCGGCTGCCCAGCGCGCCATCGGCGAACAGTTTGACCGTGCGCACGGTGAGAAAGTCATCGCCGTAGCCGATCAGCGGCCCATTCTTGCTGATGATGTCGAAATCCTTGCCGGTGCCGCGAACCATCGCGTAGATGCGCGCGGTGAGCTTGTGCGCATCGGCGTACTGGCGATATAGCTGGTAGGTGGTCAGGTCGATGCCCGGATCACCATCGCCGACAAGGCCGACGCTGGCCATCTCGGCCAGTGCGGTATCCAGCGCGGTAGCCCGTTCCTTTGTCGTGGGCTCGGGCACCTTGGCATCGATCAGGGCCATGGCGCCATCGACGAACACGCCAGTGAGATTGCCGTCGGCGTCGCGTTCGATGCGGCCGCCGCTGGGATCCTTGGTGGCCTTGCTGATGCCGGCGAGCTTCATCGCGGCGGTGTTGGCCCACGCGGCATGGCCGTCGATGCGGCCCAGCCAAACCGGACGATCGGACACCACGGCGTCCAGTTCTCTGGCAGTGGGAAAGCGCCCAAGCTTCCAGATCACCTGATTCCAGCCGCCGCCGGTGATCCACTTCGCATCCGGGTGTGCTGCGGCGTAAGCCTTGATTTTCGCCAGTGCTTCATCAAGCGATGTGGTGCCAGTGAGGTCGGCTTGGTTGCGCGTATAACCCAGATCCAGCACGTGTCCATGGGCGTCGATCAGGCCCGGCAGCATGGTGTGGCCATCGGCGTCGATGACCTTGGCATGGCCCGCGCGTCTGGTCAGATCGTCCGTGTTGCCGGTGGCGACCACTTTGCCGCGATCGACCAGCAAGGCCTGGAATTGCTGCAGCTTGCCCAGGCGGTCCAGCGTGTAGCCGTTGACGTTCTTCACCAACAGATCGGCGGCCTGCACGCTGGCTCCCGCGGTCAGCAGCAACGCAAACACCGAGCAGCGCAAGTAGGGGTTCATGCGATGGAATCTTCCCGGTTCGAAACGAAGCCGCAGTGTGTCGACCTGCGCAGATTATTTCCACCGCGACGATCCCGGAATGCGCGTGCAAACACCCACGGCCGCGTTAAGCCGTGGGTGTGCATGGAGCGCGTGAGTTCAGGCGACCTGGGCGACTGGCATGGCAAGCGAACGAATCGTCGCCTGGGCCGACTTCAACGCTGCGGCTTTTTGTTCTGCGCCGATATTGAGTCCTTCGGCACGTACAAATTCCAGTTCGCCAATGCCGATGAAGCCGAATGCGGCACGCAGGTAAGGCTCCTGGAAGTCCATCGCGGCGCCCGCCGTATCCTTGCCATAGAGGCCGCCGCGGCTGGAGGCGATGATCACCCGCTTGCTGCCGGCCAGGCCTTCGGGGCCGTTCGCGGTGTATTGGAAAGTCTTGCCGGCGACCAAGATGCGGTCGATCCATGCCTTGAGCTGGCTGGAGATGGCGAAGTTGTACATCGGCGCGCCTATCACCACCACGTCGGCGGCCAGGAATTCTTCCAGCATCTGGCTGCCCAGCACGACGGCGGGGTCGCTGGCATCGGCCACCGGCGCCCAGTGCGGCAGCGGCTGGGCGGCCAGGTCGTGGTACTGGATCGTGAGGTCGGGCGTGGCGCGCTGCAGCTCGGTTACGATGTCGGCGGTCAGCTGGCGCGACACCGAGTAACCACCCAGGGCGCTGGAATCGATATGCAACAGTTTCATGATGAGGTTCCTGATCGAGCCGGTCGACCGGCGATGCAAACAGGATATATTTGAGACAATGTGGCGATAAGATGGGTATTATCGGACTTATCGTTCTATACTGGAAACAATCATGACGGTACTGAGTGGTGCCTTGCAGGATCTCAATGATCTGTATTTTTTCGCCGCTGTGGTCGAGCACGGCGGTTTTTCCGCGGCCGGCCGGGCATTGGGCGTGCCGAAATCACGTCTGAGCAAACGCGTGGCGCAGTTGGAGGATCGACTCGGCGTGCGTCTGCTGCAGCGGACCACGCGCCGCTTCGTGGTTACCGAAGTGGGCGAGCGTTTCTACGCGCATTGCCGAGCCGTGCTGGAAGAGGCGCAGGCGGCGCAGGATGCGGTGGACGAGTTGCGCGCCGAGCCGCGCGGCGTGGTGCGCCTGAGTTGTCCGGTGTCGCTGGCGCAGACCGTGCTGGCTTATTTGCTGCCCGAGTTCCTGGCGCTGTATCCGAAGATGCAGGTGCGGGTACTGTCAGGTGATCGCCGGGTCGACGTGATCGGTGAGGGTTACGATCTGGCGATTCGCGTGCGCAGCAAACTGGACACCGATGCGAACCTGGTGGTGCGCACGTTCGGTCAGTCGCGCACCAAGCTGGTGGCCAGTCCTGCATTGCTGAATGCGCAAGGGCGCCCGACCCAGCCGGATCAGCTGGCGAAGTTGCCGGCGCTGTCGATGCGCGAGCATGAGGGCGCACAGGTGTGGGAGCTGATCGATGCGAACGGCACGCAGGTCAACGTGGAGGTGCAGGCGCGCCTGATCACCGGCGATTTCGCCGTGCTGCTGGAATCCGCCCGTCGCGGCATGGGCGTGGCGCTGCTGCCGGAGTTCGTCTGTGCGCCGGCGATCACCCGCGGCGAGCTGGAAGTGGTGCTGCCGGAATGGAGCGTGCCCGAGGGCACCATGCACTTCGTCTACCCCAGCCGGCGCGGCATGCTGCCGGGCGTACGTGCGCTGGTCGATTTCCTGGCCGAGCGGTTGCCGGCCACCACCTTGCTGAAACATGAGCAATGCAAGCTGCGTCCGCTGGACGAACTGCCCACACCGTGATGCACACAGCATCGTCGATACGCTACGCTTGAATCTTTATGGACATCCAGACGGCCGAATGATGATGATCGAAACCAAGCTCCCGAAAGTCGGCACCACCATCTTCAGTGTGATGAGCCAGCTGGCGCTGGAGCACAAGGCAGTCAACCTGGGTCAGGGTTTTCCCGATTTCGAGCCACCGCAGGGGCTGCGCGACGCGCTGACCCGCGCCATGAACGAAGGCCGCAACCAGTACGCGCCGATGCACGGTACGGCCGCGCTACGTGAGCAGATCGTGTTGAAGGTCGGGCAGCTGTACGGTCGCAAGCTCAATGTCGACACCGACATCACGGTCACCTCCGGCGCCACCGAAGCCATCTTTGCGGCAATCGCTGCGGTGGTGCGCGCGGGCGAGGAAGTAATCGTGTTCGATCCGGCCTACGACTGCTACGAGCCGGCGATCGATTTGCAGGGAGCGCGCGCAGTGCACGTCCCGCTGACCGTGCCGGCGTTCGCGATCGACTGGCAGCGCGTGCGCGATGCGGTGACGCCGAAGACCCGGATGATCCTGATTAACAGCCCGCACAATCCGTCCGGCGCGGTGCTGTCGTCGGCCGATCTGGAGGAACTCGCGGCGATCGTGCGCGACACGAAGATCGTGGTGCTGTCCGACGAGGTGTACGAGCACATCGTATACGACGGCGCGCAACACGAAAGCGTACTGCGTCATCCGGAACTGGCCGAACGCAGCATTGTGATCTCCTCGTTCGGCAAGACCTACCACTGCACCGGCTGGAAAGTCGGCTACGCGGTGGCGCCGGCTGCGCTGTCGGCCGAGTTCCGCAAGGTGCATCAGTACCTCACGTTCTGCACCTTCCATCCCGCGCAGGTGGCGTTCGGCGAATTCATGGCCAGCCATCCCGAACACTATCTGGAATTGCCGGCGTTCTATCAGGCCAAGCGCGATCGTTTTCGTGCATTGCTGGCGCCGTCGCGCTTCAAGCTGCTCGACGTGCCGGGCGGCTATTTCCAGCTGGTCGACTATGCGGCGATCCGCGACGTGGACGATCTCGCTTTCAGTCGTTGGCTGGTGCAGCACGGCGGCGTGGCGGCAATTCCGCTGACGCCGTTCTACGAAAGCGCGCCAGGTACGCGCCTGTTGCGACTGTGTTTTGCCAAAAGTGATGCGACGATGGAAGCAGCAGCGGAGCGGCTGTGCCGGCTATGAACATGCGCGCGCTGAAAGTTTCGCTGGTGCAGGGCGCCACTCGCTGGCACGACGCGCCGGCCAATCGCGACTACTACGGCGCACTGGTGCGACAGGCGAAAGGCAGTGACCTGATCGTGTTGCCGGAGACGTTTCTGTCCGGCTTCAGCAACGATACGCGTGCCAGCGCCGGGACGATGGACGGCGAAGGTGTGACGTGGCTGCGCGCGTTGGCGATCGAGGTGGGGGCGGTGATCTGCGGCAGCCTGGCGATCCGCGAGAACGACGTCGTCTACAACCGCCTGCTGTGGGTGCAACCGGACGGCAGTTTCGCGCAGTACGACAAGCGCCACCTTTTCCGCATGGCCGGCGAACACACCCGTTACGGTGGCGGCAACGAGCGGCTGATCGTGGAGTTGAAGGGTTGGCGGATTCTGCCGCAGGTCTGCTATGACCTGCGCTTTCCGGTATGGCTGCGCAATCGCCGGCTGGCCTCCGCGAACGGCGGCATGGATTACGACCTTGCACTGTTTGTCGCGAACTGGCCGGCGCCGCGCCGGCAGCCTTGGCGCACGCTGTTGCGCGCGCGCGCGATCGAGAACCTCAGCTACGTGATTGGCGTGAACCGGGTCGGCGTGGACGGCAATGACTTGCCCTATGCCGGCGACAGCGCGGTGATCGATCCGGTCGGCGAGCCGCTGGTCGAGCTGGGTATGCAGGAGCAAGTAGTGACGGTGACTCTCGATCCGGCGCCGCTGCTGGCACATCGCGAACGGTTTCCGGCGTGGATGGATGCCGACGATTTCACCATCCGTCCGGATTGATGCGTCTCGGTCGTCGGATATAGGCCGGCCGGAAAGGCCGTGCGCGGCGCGCTGGTGGAAGCCACCGACTATCTGGACTGCGTGATGATCAAGCGCCACAGCTGTATGGCTGGCTTCAGCCAGAAGGAACAGTATCGCCGTGACGGCGATCGCAAAGTACTCGATCTGCAATGAGCATGTCTGCCGTGATGCATGGAAGATCGCAACACGGCGGACATCACATGTCGATGCGCTTCAGAGTATCGCCAGCACCGCCTCGGGTGGCCGTCCGATGATCGCCTTGCCGTTGGCGACCACGATGGGACGCTCGATCAGCTTAGGGTGTGAAGCCATCGCGGCAATCAAGGTCGCGTCATCGAGCGACAGGTCATCCAGCCCGAACGATTGATACTCGGGTTCGCCGGTGCGCAGAAGTCCGCGCGCCGTCATGCCAAGCTGGTCGAGCAACACGCCCAGTTCGACCGCACTCGGCGGCGTGTCGAGGTAATTGACCACCTCGCACGCACCGATACGCTCTTCCAGCAACGCCAGCGTGGCACGCGATTTTGAGCAGCGCGTGTTGTGATAAATACGCACCATCGCTCAGCTCTCTCGTGTCGTCACGCCGAGCCGTGGCTCAGCGATTGCCCGAACGGTTGCCGCCGCGGCCCGGCGGACGTCCACCAGCGGGACCGCCATGACCTTGCGGCCTGGCACCACCGTGCGAACGATTGCCACCTTGTCCCTGTGGTCGGCCGGCACCTTGCGGGCGATTGCCGCCCTGGCCTTGCGGGCGGCCACCACTGCCTTGCGGGCGCGCGCCGCCTTGACCGTGCGGACGCGCGTTGCCGTGCGCCGGGTTGCCATAAGACTGATTGCCATGCGCCTGGTTGCCGTGTGCTTGATTGCCATGCGCTTGGTTGCCCTGGCCTTGCGAGCGACCGCCTGGAGCAGGTCGCGCGCGGTTGCCACCACCACCGGCGGCACCGCGTGATTCACCACCGAAGCCGCTGTAGGGGCTGCCAGCACCACGACCCTCACCGGCGGCACGTGCACCAAACGGTTTGCCACCGGCCGGCCGACGATTACCTGCCGCGGCGCCGCCTGCAGCATTGCCGCGCGGAGCCCCACCCGTGGGACGACCGGCGCCCGAACGACTTTCGCCGGCGAACCAGGTACGCACCGACGGCAGCTCCTGACCCGGCGCCACGCGCCGACCTCGGCCACCGCCGCCTGCACCGCGCTCCGGGCGAGCCAGGTTGCCGTTGACTTCCTTGCCGTCGCGGCGCGGTGGCTTGCGGCCGCGGGTCGGTTCCTCGCGGATGCGGTCATACGCGCGCAGCTCGCGCGCCTCGTCTTGACCGCCAGTCCAGGCCTTGCTGCTGCCGCTCTCGGGGCGATATTCGGTGACGCTGCGGTTGGCGCGACGCTGGTGCAAGACCGGGCTCAAGGTCAGCACCGGTTGCGGCACGCCAAGGCCGGTGGTCTGGCGCAGCTGCTTGACGGCCTCCGCATCGAGCGCTTCGCATTCGCCGTGGCGGAGGTTGCGCGGCAGTTCGATCTTGCCGTAGCGGATGCGCTTGAGGCGGCTGACCAGGAAGCCTTGCGAATCCCACAGACGGCGTACTTCGCGGTTGCGACCTTCGCGGATCACCACGCGGAACCAGCTGTGGCTGCCGCCGCGGCTGATCACGGCGATTTCGTCGAAGCGGGCAGGGCCGTCGTCCAGCTCCACGCCGGCTTTCAGTCGCTCGATGATCTCGTCCGGCACTTCGCCGTGGACGCGGCACAGGTATTCGCGCTCAAGGCCGCTTTTCGGATGCATCAGGCCATTGGCCAGTTCGCCATCGGTGGTCAGCAGCAGCAGGCCGGTGGTATTGATGTCGAGGCGGCCCACGGCGACCCAGCGCGCGCCCTTCAGGCGCGGCAGCTGTTCGAATACGGTGGGGCGACCTTCCGGGTCGTCGCGGGTGGTAAGCACGCCTTCGGGCTTGTGGTAGATCAGCACTTCGGTGTCGTCGCGGCTGTCGGTGGCGACGACGAACTGCTTGCCGTCCATGACCACGCGGTCGCCGGCCTTTACGCTCATGCCGATTTCGGCGGGCGCGCCGTTCAACTCGACTTCGCCAGACTGGATGCGCTGCTCAAGCATGCGGCGTGAGCCGAGGCCTGCGTTGGCCAGCACCTTGTGCAGGCGCTCTTCCAGTGCGGGAGCGTCGGTGTCGATGCGCGGTTCGCGCTTCAGGGATAAAACGGATTTCTGCGGCGCAGTCATGCGCGGTACTCCTCGGTATCTTGCTCGGCAGCGTCGGGTTCGACGTCCGCGGCGGGGTTCGCTGCCTCATCGGCAGTGGTCGTCAGGATCTCGGCGGGTAGGCTCGTGTCGGAGCCTGGCTCGTCGGACTCGGATGCAGTGGCTGGCGCGTCGGCGCCGGCCGCAGTGTGGGTGTGATCGGCATCGGCGGTGTCTGCCGATGCATGGTGTTCGGTGTCTGTTTCGCTGTCGCTGTCGACGGATTCCCCGTCTTCCTCCGGATCGATCGGCAGGTCGCGAACGATGCGGGCAGGCAGGGGATCCGGCTCGAAGCGCAGTTGCGGATCTTCCATGTCGCGGATTTCCGACAGCGGCGGCAGCTGGTCCAGCGATTTCAGGTTGAAGTAGTCGAGGAAGGCACGGGTGGTACCGAACAGTGCCGGCTTGCCGGGCACGTCGCGGTAGCCGACCACGCGGATCCACTCGCGCTCCTCCATCGTCTTGATGATGTTGGAGGACACCACCACGCCACGGATCTGCTCGATCTCGGGGCGAGTGATCGGCTGGCGATAGGCGATCAGCGCCAGTGTTTCCAGCAATGCGCGTGAATAGCGGCTGGGCCGTTCGGTCCACATCCGCGAGATCCACGGATGCACGTCCTGGCGCACCTGGTAGCGGAAACCGGAGGCGACTTCCTTCAGCTCGACGCCGCGGCCGGCGCAATCGTCGGCCAGAGCTTCCAGCGACCTGGCGATCTGTTCGTGGCCGACGTCGTCGGCTTCGTTGAACAGGTCACCGAGCTGATGAACGGTCATCGGCTGGGTGGAGGCCAGCAGGGCAGCCTCGATGATGGGTTTGAGTTGCTCGATCTGCATAACCTTGGGTCAGATGCCGATGCGGTGGGTGTCGTTCATTCGCCGGACGATTCGATCAAAGCCGATTCGCCCGCTTGGGTGTCGTCCGCCAACAGTTCGACGGGTTCTTCGGCGTGGCTCGCCTTGGCTTTCACATAGATCGGTGCCAGCGGCTCCTCCTGCACGATCTCGACCAGCATTTCCTTGGCCAGCTCCAGCATCGCCAGGAACGTCACCACGATGCCGAGGCGCCCTTCGCTGATGTCGAACAGACTCTCGAAGCGGTGGAAGCTGCTGTCGTCGAGCCGGCTCAGTAGTTCACCCATGCGCTGGCGCACGCTGAGCGTTTCGCGCTTGATCGCGTGATGCCCGAACAGCTCAGCCCGGTGCATCACGTCCTTCAGCGCCAGCAGCATCTCGCTCAGCTCCAGCGGCGGCGGCAACTTGATCACGTTGCGTTCGCCTACCTCAGCATGCACCACTACGCTGTCGCGTTCCTGCCGCGGCAGGGCCTCGATATCCTCGGCTGCCCGCTTGAAGCGTTCGTACTCCTGCAAACGCCGCACCAGTTCGGCACGGGGATCCTCTTCCAGCCCTTCCTCGGCCGGCGGTCGCGGCAGCAGCAGCCGCGACTTGATCTCGGCCAGGATCGCGGCCATCAGCAGGTATTCGGCGGCCAGTTCCAGCCGCATCACATCGCGCATCAGCTCGATGTAGGTCATGTACTGCCGGGTGATCTCGGCGACCGGGATATCCAGGATGTCCAGGTTCTGCCGACGGATCAGGTACAGCAGCAGATCCAGTGGCCCCTCGAACGCCTCCAGGATCACCTCGAGCGCATCCGGCGGGATGTACAGATCCTGCGGCATCTGCAGCATCGGCTGGCCGCGCACGATGGCCAGCGGCATTTCCTGCTGTTGCGGTACTGCCGCAAACGCATCCTGCGGTGCGGGGACCAGGCTCTCGGGCTCGGCTGGCTCAGTGCTCATCAATACATGTCATGGGGCCGCCTTCAGCGGCTGGCAGTGCGTTCAACATGATCGGAACCATTCACACATCGGCAAACCATGGAATGTCCGTGCTCGGAACACGGCGGTGAGGCGGTGTTCCCGGGTACTGCGTATTTTCACATCTTCAGCCGCGGCGCGGCGGGCGCCATCGACACGACAGGCAAGATGAAGCCACTCGGTGGTGGTTCGGTCAGGCGGGTCGCAGTCGGCCATCGCACGCCAGCTCCGGGTTGTCAGCCACGGCAAAGGCGCAAGTCAAAGGTGGCGAAGAGCGGCACCACTGACCATTCACTGGTCGGTTTGAGAGCAATCGAATGGAGGCCATGGGTCGCCGCAAGTGATCGGCAGACGCTTTTCATGGAGCCATGCGCAGGTGAAGAGTAGCGGCTAGCCGGCGGCAAGTCCAGCAGGGACGTTTCAGCCAGCAGCCAGGGCTTGGGCCATTCGCGGAATTCTGATTTTGTGCTGCACAATACGTGATTCGTGTTGATCGGCCTGCTTGTCGAGCCGGGGTCATCGCGATACCGGGACGGCAAGTGACCTAATGTGACGATATGGGGCACGACCGTGCTGCATCACGAAAGAAGCCGGTGCCCATCTGTGGCGAGACGTGCAGGCGCCTGTTCGGCAAGTGTGCCCCGCGTGGTGCATGGCTCGGCTCGGCCGATCGCGGTTGAAGATGGTCAGTATGAGCGGTCCGGCGTACGCGACGGGTGCAGCGGATTGACTGGCACGGCGATTGCTTGAATACGGCAGACCAGCCGGTACGCCGAAGCGTCATGCACGCGGCCATGCGGATGAGGGTGCTGCGGCGTCAGTGAATGATGCAGCAGAAAGGTTTCAGGATGATGTTGAACATCGCGTCATTGCCTCTGGCAGACGCAAGCGCAATAGGAACGGTAGAGCTGATGACGATCGACAAGAGTGGACACGATGGCAGTACACCGGAGCAACTGCGTCCGGCGCGCATGCAGATCGAGACGACCGCGTTGATGAGTCGTCACGGTGAGTCGCATCCGACCGAGTTGGTCGATATCTCGGCTACCGGCGCCTTGTTGCGGCGTCCCCTGGGCTGGTCCGGCGAGACAGGGCAGAGCTGGGTGCTCGACATGATCTTCGGGCACAACCTGCACATTCATCTGGAAGCCGTCGTCGCGCGCATTTCCGATCACCACATCGGTTTTTCGTACAGCCGCATTCCCGAGGACAAACAGGTTCCGCTGTGGAACCTGCTCGGCGGTTACGCCGATATCCTCGAGTACTGGAAAGACGGCTGAGCGAAACCGCTCATGCACATGAAAACGCCCGCTTCTAGCGGGCGTTTTCGTTATGGAAGGCAAGATCAGGCGGCGGCTTTCTTCTCGTCGCGCAGTTCGCGGCGAAGGATCTTGCCGACATTGCTCTTGGGTAGGCTGTCGCGGAACTCGATCAGCTTGGGTCGCTTGTAGCCGGTGAGGTTTTCGCGACAGAACTGCCTGAGTGTCTCTTCGGTCAGGTTCGGATCCTTGCGCACCACGAACAACTTCACCACTTCGCCGGAGTGTTCGTCGGGTACGCCTACCGCGGCCACTTCGAGTACGCCGGGGTGGGTCATCACGATGTCCTCGACCTCGTTCGGATACACGTTGAAGCCGGACACCAAGATCATGTCCTTCTTGCGGTCGACGATGTAGAAATAGCCGCTCTCGTCCATCTTCGCGATGTCGCCGGTGTGCAGCCAGCCGTCGGCGCCGAGCACCTTGACGGTTTCATCCGGACGCTGCCAGTAACCCTTCATCACCTGCGGGCCGCGCACCATCAGTTCGCCGACTTCACCGGCCGGCAATGGCTGCCCTTCTTCTGACCAAATGGCTACATCGGTGGACGGTACTGGCAGGCCGATCGAGCCGTTGTATTCCTTGATATCCAGCGGATTGATGCACACCGCGGGCGAAGTTTCGGTCAGTCCGTAGGCCTCGGCCAGGGTGCAGCCGGTGGTCTTCTTCCAGCGCTCGGCGACGGCACGCTGTACCGCCATGCCACCGCCCAGGGTCAGGTGCAGTTTCGAAAAATCCAGCTCGGCGAAACCTGCTGTGTTGAGCAGGCCGTTGAACAGCGTGTTGACACCGGTGAGCGCGGTGAAACCGGATTGCTTCAGCTCCTTGACGAAGCCGGGCATGTCGCGTGGGTTGGTGATCAACCAGTTCAGGCCGCCCAGACGGGTGAACACCAGTCCGTTCGCGCACAGTGAAAAGATGTGATACAGCGGCAGCGCGGTGATGATCACTTCTTCGCCCGGCTTGGCGTTGCTGCCGATCCAGGTGCCGGCCTGCAGCATGTTCGCGATCATGTTGCCGTGGGTCAGCATCGCGCCCTTGGCCACGCCGGTAGTGCCGCCGGTGTATTGAAGGAATGCGATGTCATCGTGATTCAGGGCAACCGGTTGCAGCGGATGCGCCGCGCCGCGCGCCAGCGCATCACGGAAGCGCACCGCATGCGGCAGGTTGAACGCCGGCACCATCTTCTTGACGTGCTTGAGCACGAAATTGATCAGCACGCCCTTCGGGCCCAGCAGGTCGCCGATACCTGTGGTGATGATGTGCTGCACATGGGTTTCGGCCACCACCTGCTGCAAGGTCGCGGCGAAGTTGTCCAGCACCACGATGACCTTGGCGCCGGCATCCTCCAGCTGATGCTTGAGTTCGCGCGCGGTATACATCGGGTTGGTGTTGACCACGACCAGACCGGCGCGCAACGCACCGAACAGGGCGATCGGATATTGCAGCACATTCGGCATCATGATCGCGATGCGATCGCCCTTGCTCAGCTTGAGCACACCAGTGAGATAGCCGGCGAACTGACGGCTCATCTCGTCGATCTGGCCGTAGGTAAGCCGATGGCCGAAATTCGCAAAAGCCGGTCTTTCGCGAAAGCGTTCGAACGCTTCCTCGAACACAGCGGGTACCGAGGCATAGGTGTTGACGTCAATCTGGCTGGGCACGCCTGTCGGATAGTGATCCAGCCACGGACGTTCATTGCTCATGCTTGGGTTCCCTGTGTGGATGACCGCTGATCGAGGATGGACATGGAGTGACGGCGGCATCCATCATGGATCATCTGCGTGGTTCATTTGAGCATACGCCCGCGTACAGCGGCAAGCCGCACTGCAGCGAGTTCCGACCATGATCCGACGGGAAAATATCGCCAGTCTTTTTATCGCTTTTGCGCTGTTCGCGCTGACCTTGTCGGCTTGCCACCGCACACCGGACGAGCAGCAAGTGCGCGAGGCGATCGCCTCGGTCGCGCAAGCGGCCGAGGCCGGTGCTGCCGGCGACGTGAGCGCACCACTCAGCGATGATTTCGACGGCAATGCCGGTGAGCTGGACCGGCGTGGTTTGACCAACATGGTCAGACTCCTCGCGCTGCGCGGCGAGCACATCGGCGTGACGATGGGGCCGGTGGGGATCGAGCATCGTGGTGAACGGATACTGGCCACATTCACCGTCACGCTGACCAGCGGCGGCAAGTTGCTGCCTGATCAGTTGGGTCTGTATCAGGTCGAGTCGGCGTGGCGCAATGAGAGTGGCAAGTGGCGCTGCTATACGGCGAACTGGAAACATTCGATCTAGCGGTCTGCCTATGCGGCAACAAAAAACCGCCCCGGAGGCCGGGGCGGTTCTGGTCTTGCACAAGGTCACGCTGAAGCTCAGGCGGCTTTCTTGCCGGCCAGCTGACGCAGCACGTACTGCAGGATGCCGCCGTGACGGAAGAACTCGCGCTCCTTCGGGGTCAGCAGCATCACCTGTACGGTGAACTGCTTCTTGCTGCCGTCGGCACCCGTGGCGGTCACCGTGGCTTCCTTCGACTTGCCGTCGTCGAGGCCGGTAATGTCGAAAGTTTCCTTGCCGGTCAGGCCCAGCGACAGTGCATTCTGGCCATCCTTGAACGTGCACGGCAGTACGCCCATGCCGACCAGGTTGGAGCGGTGGATGCGCTCGAAGCTCTCGGCGATCACGGCTTTCACGCCCAGCAGCAGGGTGCCCTTGGCCGCCCAGTCGCGCGACGAGCCCGTGCCGTATTCCTTGCCTGCGAACACCACCAGCGGAGTCTTGGTCGCCTTGTACTTCATCGCGGCGTCGTAGATCGCCAGGTGCTCGCCGCTCGGCACGTGCAGCGTGTAGCCGCCTTCCACGCCGTCGAGCATCAGGTTCTTGATGCGGATGTTGGCGAAGGTGCCGCGCACCATCACGTCGTCATTGCCGCGGCGCGAACCGTAGGAGTTGAAATCCTTCGGCTCGACGCCCTTGCTGATCAGGAAGCGGCCCGCCGGGCTGTCCTTCTTGATCGAGCCGGCCGGCGAGATGTGATCGGTGGTGATCGAATCGCCGAACAGGCCGAGCACGCTGGCACCGTGGATGTCATCGATCGTGCCGGCTTCCTTGCTCATGCCGTCGAAGTAGGGCGGGTTCTTGATGTAGGTGGAGTCGTCCCACTTGAACAGCGCGCCGTCCGGCGAGGCGATCTGGTTCCAGCGACTGTCGCCCTTGAACACGTCGGCGTAGTTTTTCTCGAACATCGCCGGGTTGATCGCGCCGGCGATCGCGTCGGAGATTTCCTGATTGGACGGCCAGATGTCCTTCAGATAGACCGGCTGACCATCGCTGCCGGTGCCGATCGCATCCTGGGTCAGGTCGATGTCGAGCGTGCCGGCCAGTGCGTAGGCGACCACCAGCGGCGGCGAGGCCAGGTAGTTCATCTTCACTTCCGGATGCACGCGACCTTCGAAGTTGCGGTTGCCCGACAGCACCGAGGCGACAGCGAGATCGCCTTCGCCGATGGCATGGCTGATCTCTACCGGCAGCGGACCTGAGTTGCCGATGCAGGTGGTGCAGCCGTAGCCGACGATGTAGAAGCCGATCTTCTCGAGTTCTTCGAGCAGGTGGGTCTTTTTCAGATAATCGCTGACCACCAGCGAGCCTGGTCCGATCGATGTCTTCACCCACGGCTTGGCCTTCAGGCCGCGCGCGGCGGCCTTCTTGGCGACCAGGCCGGCGCCGAGCATCACGGCCGGGTTCGAGGTATTCGTGCACGAAGTGATGGCGGCGATCACTACGGCACCGTCGCGCAGATGGAATTTCGACCCGTTCAATTCGACATGCTGACCTTCCGACAGCGCGCTTTCATCGCGACCAACGGCGGTCGCACCGCCCTCGTTCGCGAAACGCTCGATCGTGTCGACCTTCGGCTTGCGGCCTGCGGTGAGGCCGATCAGCGCATCATGGAAGCTCTTGCGCACGCCTTCCAGCAGCACGCGATCCTGCGGTCGCTTGGGGCCGGCCATCGACGGCCGCACGTCGGCCAGGTTCAGCTCCAGCGTGGTGGTGAACATCGGCTCAACGGCGTTCTCGTCATGCCACATGCCCTGTGCCTTCGCATACGCCTCGACCAGCTTGATCTGCTCAGCCGTGCGGCCGGACAGCTGCATGTAGTTCAGCGCTTCCTGATCGATCGGGAAGATGCCGCAGGTCGCGCCGTATTCCGGTGCCATGTTGGCGATCGTCGCGCGGTCGGCCAGCGGCAGATGCTTGAGGCCGTTGCCGAAGAACTCGACGAACTTGCCGACCACGCCGAGCTTGCGCAGCATCTGGGTGACGGTGAGCACCAGGTCGGTGGCGGTGACGCCTTCCGGCAGCTTGCCGGTTAGCCGGAAACCGACCACCTGCGGAATCAGCATGGAGGAGGGCTGGCCGAGCATCGCAGCTTCGGCCTCGATGCCGCCGACGCCCCAGCCGAGCACGCCCAGGCCGTTGATCATCGTCGTGTGCGAGTCGGTGCCGAACACGGTATCCGGATAGGCCCAGCTCTCGCCGTCGATGTCGGCGGTGAACACCACACGGGCCAGATGCTCCAGATTCACCTGATGCACGATGCCGGTGCGCGGCGGCACTACCTTGAAGTTATTGAACGCCTTCTGGCCCCAGCGCAGGAACGAATAGCGTTCCTGGTTGCGCTCGAACTCGATCGCGACGTTCTGCTCCAGCGCACTGTCCGAACCGTAGACATCGACCTGCACCGAATGGTCGATCACCAGTTCGGCCGGCGCCAGCGGATTGATCTGGGTGGCGTCGCCGCCGAGCTTCACCACGGCATCGCGCATCGCAGCCAGATCGACCACGCAGGGCACACCAGTGAAATCCTGCAGCACCACGCGGGCCGGCATGAAGGCGATTTCGGTAGCTGGTTCGGCCTTGGCGTCCCACTTCGCGATCGCCTCGATTTCCTTCGAGGTGACGTCGATGCCATCTTCATGGCGCAGCAGGTTTTCCAGCAGGATTTTCAGCGAATACGGAAGCCGCTTCAGGTCGAAGTGTTCACCAAGCTTGGTCAGGCTGGCGAAGACATGGCGCTGGCCATTGACCTCGAGGGTGTCGCGTACGGAAAAAGTATCTTTCATGGGGACGTGCTCCTGGCTGAATCCTGCGGCTGGGATGGCTGAACGTTGGCGACGGGTACTCGCCGGCCCGGCAAAAACGCAATTATCGCCCAAACCCCTTGCGGCCGCGAACCGATCCGTCATGTCGACGGTGCGCGAAAGGTGCTTGGGATGCGTGCTTCGGCCGGCGCGGCGGGTAAACTGCGCCAACGCTTGTGGCTGACAACGCCGCACAGGATGAGCCCGATGCTCCGCACACACAAACGCCTTTGATGACATGCAGCGTTCGATGATTTCGACCACCCTTTCGGCCGTTTCGCTGCGCGACCTCGCGCTGGTGCAGGCGGTGCATCGTCACGGCAGTTTCAACAGCGCAGCGCGGGCCATGCACATCAGCCCGTCCGGGTTGTCGCATCAGGTACAGAAGGTGGAGCAGGCGCTGGGTGCGCCGTTGTTCGAGCGCGGCGGCCGCAGCATCGTGCCGACCGCCGGTGGCCAGCGACTTCTGCAGCAGATCGACGCGGTGCTCGCTGCGGGCGAGCACCTGCAGCAGGTTGCTCGTGCCGGTGCGGTCGCTTTCGGCGGCGAGTTACGCCTTGGCGTGCCGGCGTCGCTGGGGCCTTATCTGCTGCCGCACTTGATCGCACCGTTTCCGCAGCACTTTCCGGGCGCACGGCTGGGCATTTCCGAAGGCAAGCCGCGCGGTTTGCTGCGCCGCCTGCATGAAGGGGAGCTCGATGCGGTGCTGGCACCGCCGACGCCGGCCGTCAGCGGCGTCGCGATGCGGCCGCTGTTTGCCGAACCGTGGGAGCTGATGCTGCGCGCCGATCATCCGCTGGCTGGGCAGAGCAGCATCGCGCTGAATCAGCTCGACCCGGCCGAGGCCACGCTGATGGCCGAAAGCCACGCCGACGGTCTCGACGGTGATGGCGGCGAACACGGTCATGTGCAGGACGTCAGCCTGGAAAGCCTTGCCGCACTGGTCAGCCTGCGCGGCGGCTATGCGCTGGTGCCGGCGCTGGCGCACGAACGGCTGGCCTCGATGCCGAACATCGTGCTTGCCAAGCTGAAAGGCCAGGCATCGGGTCGCGAGATCGCGCTGTACTGGCGCGATGCCTCGCCGTGGCACGACGACCTGCAAAGTTTCGCTGAGCTGCTGCGCAAACTGGCGCGGCAGCGGCCGGGTTTGCGCGTGATGGGTGCGAAGATAAAAACCGTCGCGCCGTAACCGCACAGCAGAAGGCCGCCTTGCGGCGGCCTTCTGTTCAATCACATGAGGGCGATGGTTCAACCGCGCGATGCCTTCTTGCGGTCGCTCTCGCTGAGATGACGCTTGCGCAGACGGATTTCCTTCGGGGTGACTTCGACCAGCTCGTCGTCCTCGATGAATTCCAGCGCCTGTTCCAGCGAGAACTTGATTGCCGGGGTCAGCTGGATGGCGTCGTCCTTGCCCGAGGCGCGCATGTTGGTCAGCGGCTTGGGCTTGATCGCGTTGACCGTCAGGTCATTGTCCTTGGAGTGGATGCCGACCAGCTGGCCTTCGTACACTTCGTCGCCTTCGGCGGCCAACAGCTTGCCGCGCTCCTGCAACGGTCCAAGCGAGTAGGCCGGCGTGCTGCCGGCGGCGTTGGCGATCATCACGCCGTTCTGGCGCTTGGCGATCGCGCCCTCGGCCTTCGGGCCGTAATGGTCGAACACGTGGAACAGCAGGCCCGAACCCTGGGTCAGGGTGCGGAACTCGGTCTGGAAGCCGATCAGACCACGCGCCGGGATCTCATAGTCCAGACGCACGCGACCGCGACCGTCCGATTCCATGTTCTTCAGCTGACCCTTGCGCATGCCCAGGCGCTCCATCACGCCGCCCTGGTGGATTTCCTCGACGTCGACCACCAGCTGCTCGATCGGCTCCATCGGTTTGCCGTCGATTTCCTTGATGATGACTTCCGGGCGCGACACGGCCAGTTCGTAGCCCTCGCGGCGCATGTTCTCGATCAGCACCGAGAGGTGCAACTCGCCACGGCCGGAGACCAGGAACTTGTCCGGGTCGGAACCTTCCTCGACTTTCAGCGCCACGTTGTGCAGCGTCTCGCGCTCGAGGCGCTCGCGCAGCTGGCGGCTGGTGATGAACTTGCCGCCGCTCTTGTCCTTGTTGCCGGCGAACGGCGAGTTGTTGACCTGGAAGGTCATGCTGATGGTCGGCTCGTCCACGGTCAGCGCTTCCAGCGCTTCCGGCGTGTCGAGCGCGCACACGGTGTCGGAGATGGAGAGATCCTGAATACCCGAGATGGCGACGATGTCGCCGGCTTCAGCTTCCTCCACTTCGCGCCGCTCCAGACCCATGAAGCCGAGCACCTGCAGTACCTTGCCGGTGCGCTTCTTGCCGTGGCGATCGACGATGGATACCTGCTGGTTGGTCTTGACCTTGCCGCGCTGGATGCGGCCGATGCCGATCAGGCCGACATAGCTGTTGTAGTCGAGCTGGCTGATGCGCATCTGGAACGGACCGTCCGGGTCGACGTTCGGCGCGCTCACGTGCTGCATGATCGCTTCGTACAGCGGCGTCATGTCGCCTTCGCGCACGGTGCTGTCGAGGCTGGCGTAGCCGTGCAGGGCGGAGGCGTAGACCACCGGGAAATCGAGCTGCTCGTTGGTAGCGCCGATACGATCGAACAGGTCGAAGGTCTGGTCCAGGACCCAATCAGGGCGCGCGCCGGGGCGATCGACCTTGTTGATCACCACGATCGGCTTGAAGCCCATGTCGAACGCCTTCTGCGTCACGAAACGGGTCTGCGGCATCGGGCCGTCCATCGCATCGACCAGGATCAGCACCGAGTCGACCATCGACAGCACGCGCTCGACCTCGCCGCCGAAGTCGGCATGGCCCGGGGTATCGACGATGTTGATGCGGTTGCCGTTCCACTCGATCGCGGTGTTCTTGGCCAGGATGGTGATACCGCGTTCCTTTTCCTGGTCGTTCGAGTCCATCACGCGCTCGGCCAGCACGGTGCGTTCGGAGAACGTGCCGGACTGCTTGAGCAGGCAATCGACAAGGGTGGTCTTGCCGTGATCGACGTGGGCGACGATGGCGATGTTGCGCAATTTTTCGATAGACATGGGATCGACTCGGGCGGCGCACAGGCCGTCGCGCAGGTTTCTTGAAGGGTTAATCAACCGATTATACGGACTTATGTGACAACTTGCCCGTGATTTCGATTACCCGTTCATTCGCCGGTATCCGTCATGCTGTCGGCTGGTGCCAGTAATACAACCAAGGAAGAATCTGCCATGCGTGAAGTCGATTACGGCGAAGTGCGGGTGACCGAGCATCGCAGTCAAGATGACCTGTTGAGTGCGGGCCTGGGGCTGGACGGTCTGGCGGGCGCGCCGCTGCCGTTTGCCGATCCGCTGGATCCCGCCGCGGACGAACTGCGCCGGCGGGCGATCCAGGCCAACTGGAAGGGCATTGCCGACCTCGGCCCGCTCGGCGGCTACGGCACGGTGTATGGCGGCGTTCCGGATGTGCCGGGGCGCGAATACCAGGCGTTTGCGCGGATCCCGGGCGCGCGCGCGCCGCATCGGGTGCTGCTGCAGTTACCGGATCATTTCGACCGACAGAAACGTTGTCTGGTGGTCACGGCTTCGTCCGGTTCGCGCGGCATCTACGGCGCGATCGCACTGGCCGGCGCATGGGGACTGCCGCGCGGCTGCGCGGTGGCGTATACCGACAAAGGTGGCGGTGCCGGTTATTTCGACTACGCCGATAACAGCGGCGTGGCGCTCGACGGCCGCCGAGCGAAACGCGGCGAGGCGGAGCTGGAGTTCCAGCCAGCGCCGGCCCCGCCGACTGTGGGCATCGCGGTGAAGCAGATGAACTCCGGTGACAATCCGGAGGCTGACTGGGGTCGGCAGGTGATCCAGGCTGCGCAGTTCGGGTTGGCAATGCTCGATCGTGCGTTTCCGGACGAGGCGCCGTTCACGCCGCAGAACACCAGGATCATTGCCACTGGCCTGTCCAACGGCGGCGGCGCGGTGTTGCAGGCGGCCGGCCTCGACCAAGATCACTTCTTCGCCGGCGTGGTGGCGCTGGAACCGAACGTGCATGTGCTTGAGCACGGCCGTGCGATGTACGACTACGTTACCGAGGCGGCGATCTGGTTGCCGTGCGCGTTGAGCAGCGCACGTTTCGATACGTCTCCGTTCGCGCGTGGGCCGCGAGGCCTGCCGCCGCCGGCGTGGTCGCTGCGTTGCGCCAGTCTGCGTGCGCAAGGCAAATTGAACGGCCGCACGGTGGCCGAACAAGCGGAGCAGGCTTATCAATATCTGCATGTTCGGGGCTGGACCGACGAGGCGTTGAGTGCGGCCGCCAGTTCGGCCGCGTTCGACCTGTGGCGGGTGATCGCCGCGGGGTATGCCTCGGCCTATCTGCGTCGCGGCGCCACTGACATGCCGTGCGGTTTCCATTACGCGACGATCGACGCCAAGGGCTTGCCGGGCGTGGTCGATCCCGCAACGCGGGTGGCGTGGTGGGCGGATGGCTCGGGCATCCCGCCGGGCGACGGTATCGGTCTGTTGGGCGGCGTGAATGTCTCAGCCGATCCCAGTCTGATCGGAGTTGAAGGCCTGCGTGCGCTATGGACCGGCGACGATCACGAAGCGCAGTTCTTGCATGCCTCCATTGCGGCCACGGCCGCCAGATTGCCACGCAGTGATCTGCCGTTGTGGGTGGTGCATGGCGCCAGCGACGGACTGTTGCCGACCGCGTTCAGCTCCGAGCCGTATGTGGCGTGGCTGCGCGGCGAAGGGCGTGAACCGGTCTACTGGAAGGTGCCGCACGCGCAGCACTTCGATGCGTTCCTCGCACTGCCCGGTTTCGGCGATCGATACGTACCGCTGCTGCCTTATGGCTATGCGGCGCTCGATCGGCTGTGGGCGCACCTGTACGAAGGCGCGGCATGGCCGACCGCCGTACCGACACCGGCGGCGCAGCCGCGTGGCGCGGGTGCGCTGGAACGCAAGATGCTGGGCCTGACTTAGAGGTTGTGGCAGGCAGACCTGCGCTCCTATGGCGGTGCTGGAGTATTCTTGGCGACCCTCGTGCCCGTGCCGGCGCACGATGCTGCTATCGAACTCAAGGATTTGCGATGACCATCAATGTCACCTTCACCACCAACCGCGGCCCGATTCACCTGCGCCTGCATGAAGACAAGGCGCCGGTTACGGTCGCCAATTTCGTCAACCTGGCCCGGCGCGGTTACTACGATGGGCTGTCGTTCCATCGCGTGATCGCCGATTTCATGATCCAGGGCGGCTGCCCGGAAGGCAGTGGTCGTGGCGGCCCCGGCTACAAATTCGAGGACGAGTTCAACGCTTCGTTGCGTCACGACAAGCCTGGTGTGCTGTCGATGGCCAATGCCGGTCCGCGCACGAATGGCAGCCAGTTCTTCATCACCCATGGCGCCACGCCGTGGCTGGACGGCAAGCACAGCGTGTTCGGCGAAGTGGTCGATGCGACCGACATCGCAGTAGTCAACGCGATCCAGCAGGGCGATACGATCGAGAAGGTTACGGTGGATGGCGACGTCGACGCGCTGCTGGCTGCGCAGTCCGATCGCGTGAAAGAGTGGAATGCGGTGCTCGACCAGCGCGGCTGAGTTTTTGTCACTGGAACTGCAGGAAACCGCCGGCTGCCAGCCGGCGGTTTTTTTGTGCGCCAAGGTCATGACAAATGCTTATTTGCGCGCCTATGATCGGCGGGCTTCACGCCCATTCATTCAATCAAAGGAGAACGACCATGTCATTCCTCGATAGTTTGCTCGGAGGACAAGGGCAACAGGCTGGTGTGGGTGCAGGTTCGCTGATCGGTGTGGCTGGCCAGTTGATCCAGCAAGCCGGTGGTGTGCAGGGCCTGGCCAACATGCTGCAGCAGCATGGCCTGGGCGGGGCGGTGCAGTCGTGGGTTGGCACGGGCGCCAATCAGGCCGTGTCGGGCGAGCAGCTCGGACAGGCATTGCAGAACGGCGGCATGGGGTCGGTGGTACAGGAGGCTGCAAGCAAGCTTGGCGTTGATCCCAGCGTGGTACTCAACGGGCTTTCACAGGTGTTGCCGCATGCGGTCGATCATCTGACACCCGACGGTCAGGCTCCGGCTGCCGGGCAGGGCGGCGGTTTCAATCTCGGCATGCTTGAAGGCCTTGCCGGCAAGCTGATGGGCGGTCAGGCCTGAGAGCAGCGGGCCTGAAGCCGAATGTGATTTCATGAAAAGAAATCGGCGGGGAGCTACCCCGCCGATTTCTTTTGTACCGCCTGCAAAGACCGATGCCTGCGCTCCGGTCAATGGTGATACTCAGTGAAACACGAAGTGCACAACCAGCAGCAGGATGATGGCGCCGACGATCGACATCAGGAAGCCTGCCGTGTGGAACTTGGAGTCAGGCGCCGGTGCGCTGATCGCCTTGCCGATCAGACCACCGATGACTGAACCCACGATGCCGACGATGGCTGTCAACCAGAAGCCGAGGTGTATGTCGGCGTGGAAAACGTGATCGAGGACGAACTTGCCAATCAGACCAACGAAGAAGCCAACGATGATGGACCAAATCAGGTGGAACATGGACACCTACCTCCCTGGGTTGTTTTGAGTCGATCAATTCCACCAGCGACCGTGTGCACGTGGTGCGGCGGCGTCTGCATCATGCAACGAGTTGGCTGGATTGCACCATAGGCATTTGATCCCGCAAGCTTTTGCGATCCTGCTGGATGCCGCAGCGCCGCATGCTAAAATTCGCGGGTTTGCAGACCTCATCCCCCTGATATCGAGGAACCCATGCCCCAGCTTGCCCAGCGTGTCGGCCGCGCCAAACCCAGCGCGATCATGGTCATTGCCGAGAAGGCGAAGCAGCTCAAGGCTGCCGGACGCGACATCATCAGCTTCTCGATCGGCGTACCGAACTTCCTGCCGGGCGAACATGTATATGCCGCTGCGCGCGAATCGTTGTCGCACGATTCCGGCCAGTACGGCAGCAATCGCGGCGCTGAGGCGTTGCTGGACGCGTTCCTGAAGCACATCGAGGCGCTAGGCTTCAGCGGCTACACACGCATGAACCTGTCGATCGGCATCGGCGCCAAGCACGTGCTGTACAACCTGGCCGAAGCGTTGCTGGACGACGGCGACGAGATCTGTTTCGCTGCGCCGTTCTGGACCACCTATCGCGACATCGCCGACATCGTGGGCGCGAAGACCAACGTGATGCACTGCGGCTCGGAGCAGAACTACAAGCTCACCCCGACGCAGCTCGATGCCGCACTGGCACGCAAACCGAAAGTGTTCCTGTTCAACAACCCGTCCAACCCGACCGGCATGGTCTACACGGGTGAGGAAATCGCTGCGCTGGCTGAGGTATTGGCGAAGCATCCGGACACCTGGGTGATCACCGACGACATCTACAACTCGATGGTGTTCGACGGTCTCGGCTACCACAACTTCGTGTTCGCCAAACCCGAATTGCGCGAGCGGGTGATCTTCGTCGATTCGGTGTCCAAGACCTACGGCATGCCGGGCTGGCGCGTCGGCCTGCTCGCCGGACCGGAGTCGGTCGCCAAGGCGATCACCACGCTCAACTCCAACCACATCACCAGCCTGCCGGAAGTGATCACCGCGGCGGCGGTAGCGGCGTTGTCCGGACCGCAAGACATCCCGCTGGCCAAGTGCAAGGAGTTTGCCGGCAAGCGCGACACGGTGTTCGCGGCGCTCAGCGCGATTCCGGGCGTGATCTGCCCGCGGCCGCAGGGCGCGTTCTACGCGTTCCCGGATATTTCGGTGGCGTTTGGCAAGAGCCACAACGGCATCAAGATCGGCAACGACGTTGAGTTCTGCGCCGCGTTGCTGGAAGCCAAAGGTGTTGCCTGCGTGCCGGGTTCGGCCTTCGGCGAGCCGCGCGCGATGCGCATTTCCTACACCTGCCCGACCGCGCAACTGGAGCCGGGCCTGCAACGCATCCAACAGTTCTTCGCCGAGCTGGTCTGACGATCACCTGCAAAGAATTTGAACACATCATCCAAGGAGTCAACCCCATGAAAGCCCCCGTTCGAGTTGCCGTTACCGGCGCCGCCGGCCAGATCGGTTATGCCTTGCTGTTCCGCATTGCCGCTGGCGACATGCTGGGCCCGGATCAGCCGGTGATCCTGCACCTACTGGAAATCACCCCGGCGCTGCCGTCGCTGCAAGGTGTGGTGATGGAGCTCAACGACTGCGCGTTTCCGACCCTGGCCGGCGTGGTCGCTACCGATGACCTCGACGTCGCGTTCAAGGATGTCGACTATGCATTGCTGGTCGGCGCGCGTCCGCGCGGTCCGGGCATGGAGCGCAAGGACCTGCTGGAAGCCAATGGCGCGATCTTCGGTCCGCAGGGCAAGGCGCTGAACGCGCACGCCAAGCGCAACGTGAAGGTGCTGGTGGTCGGCAACCCGGCCAACACGAATGCGCTGATTGCGCAGCAGAACGCGCCGGATCTGGATCCGAACTGCTTCACCGCGATGGTTCGCCTCGACCATAACCGCGCCCTGTCGCAGTTGGCTGAAAAAACCGGCGCGCATACCACCGACATCCGCAAGATGACGATCTGGGGCAACCACAGCTCGACCCAGTATCCGGACATCCACCACGCCACCGTCAACGGCAAGGCCGCGATGTCACTGATCGATCAGGCCTGGTACGAGAGCGACTTCATCCCGACCGTGCAGCAGCGCGGTGCGGCGATCATCAAGGCACGTGGCGCTTCTTCTGCGGCATCCGCCGCGTCGGCCGCGATCGACCACATGCGCTTCTGGGCGCAGGGTACGGCCGAAGGCGACTGGGTCTCGATGGGCATTCCTTCCGATGGTTCGTACGGCATCGCGCCAGGCGTGATCTACGGCTACCCGGTGACCGTGAAGGACGGCAAGTACACGATCGTGCAGGGTCTGGCGATCAACGACTTCTCGCGCGGACGCATGGACGCCACCGACAAGGAGCTGCGCGAAGAGCGTGCCGGTGTCGAGCACCTGTTCGCGAAGAAGTAAGCGGGCTCGTCAACGACAATAAAGGAAGGGCGGCTCCGGCCGCCCTTCCTTTTTTTACGGTGTGCCGAGGCCGGTGAGTGCGCACGGCGCCCACGGCGCATCAGTGTGTCGTGGGTGCCAGACTGGCGACTGCGTTCCGCACGTAGCTCAGCAGTGCGTCGTCCACCGAACTGCCACTGCGCAGGTCGGGCTCTTTCGCATACGCATCACGGATGCGTGCATGGGTAGCGGCGGCGTCGCCCGCGTAGGCGCGGAATAATTCCATCCAGCGCCTGGCCATCTGCTGCACCTTCTGGTCATCAGTGGGGGTGTTTTCGTCCATGGCCTTGCGCAGATCGACGATCAACGTCGGCCAGGCGTACATCTGCCTGCCATAGTTGGCGCGCATGCGTTCCATGTCGTGCGCATCCAGGTAGCGCGCGAAGATCGCCAACCGCGCCGCGACGACCGATTCTTCCACGAAGGTCTGCAATGCCTGTGTGATGCCGCTCTGCGTGCGGGCAATGGGCTCGTTCTCGTTCATGGCGTGCAGGCGCATGAGGAAATCGGGGTTGTTGCCGGTGCCGCGTTCGATCATTGTCATCCAGCGCAGCGCGAGCATCTGCACGTCCGCGTCTTCCGTGGTTGCACCACGGTCCATCGCTGATTGCACAGCGCTGATCAGCGCGCTCCATTCCACCTGCACATCCAGGTTGGTATGCAGTGGCAGGGCTTTCAGTTCCTCGGGGGAAAAATACTTCTCGTACATCGTCATCAGCTCCAACGTGTCCAGCCAGTCGGCCAGGTCAGGGGACTGTCCGTTCGCCAGTTGTATGCGCAGGTACACCAGCCGCTCACGCAGGTTTGCAGCCTCGGTCAGTTCGCGGTCGATCTGTGCGATCTGGCGGTCGACCACTTCGGCCAATGGCTGTTGTGGTCCGGACAGGGCAATGCCGATGTCGGCCAGCGACAGGCCAAGCTGACGCAAGGCCTGGATACGATGCAGGCGTTCGATGTTCGCCCGGTCGTAGAGTCGATAGCCGGCAACGGAGCGCACCGAAGGCGTCAGCAGGCCGATGGCATCGTAGTGGT
Source organism: Rhodanobacter sp. (assembly GCA_035566635.1). Classification (GTDB taxonomy): domain Bacteria; phylum Pseudomonadota; class Gammaproteobacteria; order Xanthomonadales; family Rhodanobacteraceae; genus Rhodanobacter. The sequence continues at coordinate 6,822 of DATMQY010000021.1, read as the reverse complement.
GCAGCGAGCGGACGGTCAGTCCGCAACGTCGTGCAAGTTCGCCTACGGTCAACAACATGGACTCTTCTCCTTGGGTGTGCGCCGTGAACACTGGGGCCTTACGTTACGTGAGGGTCAAGCGCTGCGGAAGCGGGCGCTACGGTGAGGTTGTCTATTCGCGAAAAAGGCGGCCAATGGCCGCCTTTTTTTACACACCAATCGGTTGCCGTTCTAGGGCAGCTGATAGGCAAAGCCCAGGTTGGCGCGCGGTCGCCGCCGATTGGTTTCCGGGGGCTTGTCACCGAATGGCTGCGCGATCGAGAGGTCGATGGAATAGTGTTTGTTGTCGGAGAGTCGCAGGCCGAGCGCTGCCGAACCAAGTTGATCGACCGGCAAGCTCCCGCGATTCACGTAAACCCGCGCCAGTTGCACCACGGCGTAAGGCACCACGGATTTCAGATAGCTGGATCTGGCGGCATAGCTGCGATTAAGTTCGAGTGCGGCGCCCCAGCCGCTGTCGCCGGCGGCAACACCAGGATCGTAGGCCAGCGCATAGCGCGGGCCGCCGAAGCTGATCTGCTCGGTGGACGGCAAACGGTTATGGCTGTACTGGCCGGCCAGACTGATGCTGCTGCCGAAGCGTGCCGGCCATTGGTCGATCTGCACAAAGTTCGCATCGAAGCGGGTGAAGCTCACATCGCCGGGCGCGACGAACGGGTTTCCCGGCACATTGCTGAGTGTGCGCGAACGGGCGCCCCAGCCATCGATGCCGCGCGCGACGCCGAAACCGAACTTGCGCTGCCGGGTCATGCTGGCGCTGCTGTCGTCAAGGCTGGCCTGCAGCACGCGCACGTCCGATTGAAGTTCCAGCTGGGCGTCATTGAGCGTATTGCGATAGCGATCCGTTCCATTCGAGCCGTATGCACCACCGCTCATAATCAGGCTGTGGTTTGGCCCAAGCAGGAGGGGATAGCTCAGGGTGAGCGCGATGCGATCCTGTTTCAGTCGGCGCTGCAGCGTCGACGGCAGCTGATCGCCTTCGCCTGGATTGCCCCGGTAGCGCGAGCCGTCGAGCTTGAGGCCGAGGCCATCTGAACCGAGCGGCAGCGCGAATGCGCCGGCGTAGTACTGCTGGTCGCCATGCCCGGGCGGATACAGCGCGCTGACGCTCCATTGCTCGCCGAGTGGAGTCAGCGCGTTGGCGACAGCAGTCAGAAGGCCCTGGATGCCGGGATGGTTGAAGTCGATGCCGGCACTGGCGCTGAAGCGTTGCCGTGTCACGTGCAGTTCGAGTCGCGTCGCGCCGTCGGTGGTGGTGGGAGCTGGCACGTTGGCGGTGATATGCACACCGGGCAACAGGCCGAGCACCTGGATATAACGTTCGAACGTGGCTGTGCGCAGTGGCCGTTCGTGACTGATGTGTCCCGCGATCATGCGCACCTTGCGCGTCAGCGTGCCAGGTTCGCCACTTAGATTGACCTCGGCGACATAGCCTTCCACGACGACGACATGCACCACGCCGCCGGCGAAATCCTGGTTCGGCAGAAAGGCGAAAGAAAGCGCATAGCCGCGCTGCTTGTAAATCGCAGTGACCGCCGTGGCGGCGTCGACCAGTTCGCCGATGCGCACCGGTTTGCCGGTGAGCGGCTTGAATGGCAACGCCGCATCCGCGAAGGGGATGGCATGCACACCGACGATGTCGATTCGCGTGGGCGTGATGGTGCGGGCGAGCAGCGCTTCCAGTTGGGGATTGTGCTGCGTCTGCACGTTGAGGGTGACCGAGGGCGCCGGATGTGGTGTGTCGACACGCGGTAGCGTCTGCAACGGATTGGCTGTGGGTGGCCTGAACACCTGTGCGTGGGCGGTGAAAATCGCGCTACCGGCCAGCCAGCCGAGCCATGCCTTCCTGAGCGAGGCTTGCATGTGGAATCCCCCTGTTGCGGATATCACTGCCTGATGGATGCCGTTTGGGCTATGCATCCACAGTCAGCAAAAAGGGAGGCGACTTGCGTCGCCTCCGATGTCCTACCTGGTATTAATTTTTCATTTGAGCAGGCCGGTGCCAAGCAGTCCGCCCTGGCCGAGCAGGCCGGTGTTGCTGTTGCCGGTTGCCGCCGATCCGCCCACCGCCGCGGTCAAACCGCCGAGCAGGCTGGTACCGCCGCCGGTCGTGGATGTCCCGGCGCTGGCACCGAGCGTACCGGTCACGCCACTGAGCAGGCCACCGCTTCCACCGGTGCTGGCGGAAGCGCCGGTGGCGGCACCCAAGGTGCCTGTCACGCCGGACAGGCCGCCGAGCAGGCCGCCGGTACCGGTACCGCCGGCAAGGCCATTGACAGTACTGCCTGCCGTTTGCAGTACCGGTTGCAACAGGCCGCCAGTGGTTCCACCGCCGACACCTGCGCCCACCGTGGCCACGGTGTTGCCTACGCCGGTCACGAGCTGGCCGACTGGTGTGGTTACCGAGCTGAGCGGGGCAAGCGGGCCGCTACTGATACCGCCGACGCCCTGGCCAAGGCCACTCACGACATGGCCCGCGTCGACTACCAGATTGCTGCCGCCGACACCCGCGCCCACCGTGGCAACGGTGTTGCCTACGCCGGTGACGAGTTGACCGACAGGTGTGGTCACCGGGCTGAGCGGGGCAAGCGGGCCGCTACTGATACCGCCGACACCCTGGCCAAGGCCACTCACGACATGGCCTGCGTCGACTACCAGATTGTCGCTGCTGCCACCCTGACCGAGGGTGGCCACCGGTGTCACCACTTTGTCGAGAGCTCCGACCAGTCCCTGGACCGGACCGCCGCCCAACGTGTGGTTGAGTGTCGGGCCGAGTCCGGAGACGTCCTGACCCACCGTCGAGACGGTCGCGCCGACCAGCGAAGTGATCGGGTTGATCGGCGTGCCCTGGAATGCGCCGACGCTGCTTACCGTCTGGCCGAGATCATTGACAGCCTGACCCGCGTGCTCGACCACGCCACCGGTGCTCTGCAGCGTGCCGCCGATCGGATCATTGATGTTGCCGACCTGTCCGATTCCGCTCGATAACCCATTACCCACGGTGGATACGGCACCCCCAAGATCGCCCACCACGTTGCTGAGGCCACGGGTGGTGGCATTGCTGCCGCCGAGAACGGCCTGGTTGGGAATCTGCGAGCCGATGCCGGTAACCGCACCGCCAGCGGCGGATACGATGTTGCCAGCCTGAGTGGCGATCGCACCGACGGCTCCGCTGGGTGCTGCCGAACCTGTGCCGCCACTCCCGCTGCCACTCCCACCTGAGCCGCCGCCTGAGCTGCCACCGGCGCCGCTGCCACTACCCGAGCTGCCACCACTGCCCGAGCTGCCACCGGTGCCTGAGCCGCTACCGGTGCCGCCGCTGGAACCGCCGGTACCACTGCCACTGCCGGTTCCACCCGCCCCGCTGGAGCCGCCTGAGCCGTCACTGGAACCTCCACCAGCTCCCCCACTGGATCCGCCGCTACCGGCACCGATTGGCGACACAGTACTGCCGTGACCAGCGCTGGACTTGATTGAGCCGGACCCGCTGCATGCCGCAAGCGATGCCACGCCTACCACGATGCAGCTGGCGAGTAAGGTCTGTCGAAGTAACTGAATAACCTGGGTCTTATGCATGATCATCACTCCTTGAACGCGAGCGTTCGTGCGATGTAGCAATAAGGAATACAGCTGTTCCCCCTGTACCGGATATCTACGCGGTGTGCAGCCTGTCGGATGCAGGTGATCCATTACACATGCAACGGATTCGAAAGTCGCTTACGAGGATGCTTCTCCCGTATGCGTGAAGGATTCGAGAATTGGGACGGCCATTTGATATGTGACAAAGCGGGCCGCTGTCACGTCGTATGACACGAAAATCCCCCGAACGAATGCGACCATGATCGCAGACCGTGGTGAAGGCAATCCGGTTAACCTTGCAGGTACCATCGCAGGAGCTGGCCAAGTACGATTGTGGGAGTCCGACATGGACTACAAGGATTTCTACCGGCAGTCGATCGATCGGCCGGAGCAGTTCTGGGCCGAGCAGGCACGGCTGATCCATTGGGATACACCACCGCGGCAGATCCTCGACCAGTCGAATCCGCCGTTTCGCCGCTGGTTCGTCGGCGGTACCACCAACCTCTGCTACAACGCCGTCGACCGGCACTTGGCCGAACGCGCCGAGCAACTGGCGCTAGTGGCGATTTCCAGCGAGACCGAGGTCACCCGCGAGTTCACCTACCGTGAGCTGTATTGGGAGGTGAATGCGTTCGCTGCCGTGCTGCGGTCGCTGGACGTGGGCAAGGGCGATCGGGTGGTGATCTATCTGCCGAACATCGCCGAGGCGGTATTCGCGATGCTGGCCTGCGCCCGCATCGGTGCAATCCACTCGGTGGTGTTCGGCGGGTTTGCCGCGCACAGCCTGGCACTGCGCATCGACAACGCGCAGCCGAAGCTGCTGATCGCCGCCGACGCCGGCATGCGCGGCGGCAAGATGATCCCGTACAAGCCATTGGTCGATGCGGCACTGAACGAGGCCTCGGCGCCGCCACCGCAGGTGCTGATCGTTGATCGCGGACTCGATCCGCAGATGACTCGCGTGGACGGGCGCGACCTCGATTACGCCGGATTGCGCCGGTCGCACGAAGGCGTCGAGGTGCCGGTGACCTGGCTGGAATCGAACGAGCCGAGCTATCTGCTGTACACCTCCGGCACCACCGGCAAACCGAAGGGCGTGCAGCGCGACGTGGGCGGCTACGCGGTGGCGATGGCGCTGTCGATCCGTACCGTTTTCGACATCGCACCGGGGCAGGTGATGTTCTCCACCTCGGACGTAGGCTGGGCAGTCGGGCATTCCTACAACGTCTACGGTCCGTTGATCGGTGGCGCGACTTCACTGCTGTACGAAGGCATGCCGACGCGGCCGGATCCGGGCATCTGGTGGCAGTTGTGCGAGCGCTACGGCGTGCGCACGATGTTCTCCTCACCCACCGCGATCCGCGTGCTGAAGAAACAGGACGAGAGCTGGCTGAAGAAGTACGACCTGTCGAAACTGAAGTGGCTGTTTCTCGCTGGCGAACCGCTGGACGAGCCGACCGCGCAGTGGATCACCGACAGTCTCGGCGTGCCGGTGATCGACAACTACTGGCAGACCGAGACCGGTTGGCCAGCGATCACGCTGATGCCGGGACTGGAGCTGAAGACGGTGAAGTTAGGTTCGCCCGGGTTGCCGGCACCGGGCTACCGGATGAAAGTGATCGACGAGAACACCGGCAAGGAAGTCGCCGCTGGTGCAAAGGGCGTGCTGGTGTTCCAGCCACCGCTGCCGCCGGGTTGCCTGAGCACGGTATGGCGTGACGACGACCGTTACGTGCACAGCTACTTCGGCCACTTCAAGGAGCTGCTGTACAGCTCGCTGGACTGGGCGATCCGCGATGAGGACGGCTATACGTTCATCCTCGGCCGCACCGACGACGTGATCAACGTGGCCGGTCATCGGCTGGGTACACGCGAGATCGAGGAAGCCGTGGCCAGCCATCCAGCGGTAGCCGAGGCAGCAGTGGTCGGCGTGCGCGACGAGCTGAAGGGTCAGGTGCCGGTAGTGTTTGCCACGCTCAAGCAGGATGCGGGAGCCGGTGCGGGTGCCGTGGCGCTGGCGATGCAGCAGCGCGTGGTTGACCAACTCGGCGGCGTGGCGAAGCCGGCACGTGTGTACGTGGTAAATGCGTTGCCGAAGACACGCTCCGGCAAGCTGCTGCGCCGCTCGCTGCAGGCGCTGGCGGAACAGCGCGATCCGGGCGACCTGTCCACGCTGGACGATCCGGCTGCGCTGGACGATATCCGCCGTGCGCTGGAACGCGGTCCCGATCAGGGCAGCTGAGGGTCATCAACGCAAACGGGACGGCCTGTGCCATCCCGTTCGTCTCTGCTCAAGCGATCAAGCGGCAACCGCTTCTTTTTCCGACTCCGCCACGGGGAGCGGACTGCGGATCAGATGATCGAACGCGCTCAGCGCAGCGGTGGAGCCGGCGCCCATCGCGATGACGATCTGCTTGTACGGCACCGTGGTGGCGTCGCCAGCAGCGAACACGCCGGGCAGCGAGGTCTGGCCGCGTTCGTCGATGACGATTTCACCGCGCGGGGATAGTTCAAGCGTGCCCTTCAGCCATTCGGTATTCGGCAGCAGGCCGATCTGCACGAAAATGCCTTCCAGCGCGACCGTGTGTACGTCGCCGCTGACGCGGTCCCGGTAGATCAGGCCGCTGACCTTCTGGCCGTCGCCCAGCACTTCGGTGCTCTGCGCGCTGACGATGATGTCGACGTTCGGCAGGCTGCGCAGCTTGCGCTGCAGGACTTCGTCGGCGCGCAGCTTGCTGTCGAACTCGATCAGGGTGACATGACGGGTGATGCCAGCCAGGTCGATCGCCGCCTCGACGCCGGAGTTGCCGCCGCCGATTACGGCGACTCGCTTGCCCTTGAACAGGGGACCGTCGCAGTGCGGACAGTAGGCGACTCCGCGGTTGCGGTATTCGCGCTCGCCCGGCACATTGATTTCGCGCCAGCGCGCGCCCGTCGCGATGATCACCGACCGCGCCTTGAGCGCTCCTCCGCCGGCCAGCTTCACTTCGATCAAATCGCCGGGAACGAGCGCCTCTGCGCGCTGCATATTCATCACATCGACGTCGTAAGTCGTGACGTGCTGCTCGAGGCCGGTGGCCAGTTTGTGGCCCTCGGTCTCCCTCACCGAGATGAAATTCTCGATGCCGACGGTGTCGAGCAGCTGGCCGCCGAGGCGCTCGGCCGCGATACCCGTGCGGTTGCCCTTGCGCGCGGCATATATCG
>DATMQY010000020.1:0-2060 GCA_035566635.1 Rhodanobacter sp. | reverse complement strand
CACTCACCCGCGCGTACGTCAGCACGCTGACATTGGTCTGATCCAGCATGACCGTGCGGCCGCTGCGCAATGCGGAATTGCTTCGGCGCAGCGCGATCAGCCGCCGGTGCCAGTTGAGCAGTGAATCCGGATCGGCCGATTCGGCCTGCACGTTGACGGTTCGGTAGTTCGGCGGCACCGGCAGCCAGGTCCTGGGGTTGACGCTGAAGCCCGCCTGGGCGTTGGATGTGTCCCACTGCATCGGCGTGCGCTCGCCGTCGCGACCCTTCTCCTTCGGCCAGCCGGTGATGCCGATCGGATCGCGCACGTCTTCGACCCGCGCCGGCGTCGCGGTCCGCTGTCCGATCTCCTCACCCTGGTATAGCAACGCGGTGGCGCGCGAAGTCAACAGCAGCGCGGCGACGATGCGGGCGATCTCCTGGTTGTGAACCCCGTCGCCGAAGCGGTCCCAGCTGCGGATGTTGTCATGGTTGTCAAACACCAGCAGCGGCTGCGAATGGTGAATCTGCGTCGCCGCCTCGGTGAGATGCTGACGGAAGGTGCCGGCATCGAGTTTGCTGCCCAGGCCCACCAGCGTATCCATCGGCAGCTGCAGCTCGTTGTGCAGCACACCCCCGTACCACGGGTCGAGGTCGGCGGTCTTCGGCACATAGGTCTCACCGATCAGCACCCGCTCGCCCGGGTAACGGTCGATCATGGCGCGCAGGCGCCGAATGACGCCGTGAACCTCCGTAAGGTTGTTGGTGTAGATGTCGCTGAGGTTGGGGTCGCCCTGGGCATTGTTGCCGCCGAGTGCCGGCTCATCGCGCAGTTTCGCATCCTCGAACAGCGTGGTGATGGCGTCGAGACGGAAGCCGGCGACGCCGCGATCCAGCCAGAAGCGCATCGCGGCGAACATGGCGTGCTCGACCTGCGGGTTGCGCCAGTTCAGATCCGGCTGCTGCCGGTAGAACATGTGGTAGTAGAACTGATCGACTGCCGGCACGTACCGCCAGGCCGAGCCACCGAACAGACTCACCCAGTTGTTGGGGGGCAGGCGCTCACCGGCGGGGCCGGACTTGCCGTTGTTCCAGACGTAGAAGCCATGGCGCGGGGAATCGCGGGAGCGCGCCGCTTCCAGGAACCAGGGGTGTTGGTCGGAGGTGTGGTTGAGCACCATGTCGAGCAACACACGGATGTGGCGTTTGCCGGCCTCCGCCAGCAGGCGGTCAAAGTCCGCCAGCGAGCCGTACTGCGGATCCACGTTCTGGTAGTCGGAGATGTCATAGCCGAAATCGACCTGCGGCGAGGGATACATCGGTGCGATCCAGATGGCATCGACGCCGAGCGCTTGCAGGTAATCGAGCCGCTGCGTGATGCCGTTGAGATCGCCGATGCCGTCGCCGTTGGAATCCTGAAAGCTGCGTGGATAGATCTCGTAGATCACCGCGTGCTTCCACCAGGGGTCCGCCGCAGCGTGCGCGTTACCGCGGGGCGCGTCGCTGCCCGCGGAGGTCCAGCCGGCCACCAGGCAGGAACCCACATATAACAGCGTGCGGCCGAGCCTGCGCAGCAGGGCCGTTGAGCGGGAGCGGGCGGTATGCATGAATCGCGCGCTCATCGATTCCCGAGTATCACCCGCATGGTACGCTGGTGCGCGCCTCAGGGCGGCGTCGGCCCTTCGCTGACACGCACCAGGTCCTGAGGACGCAGCCACTTGCGAAACGCGCTCTGCACCGCCGCCGCCTCCAGAGCGATGTAACGCTGAGCCGCGATGGTGGGCTCATCGAGCGCCAGACCCAGGTCGGTGCGCGCCAGAAGCCCGTGGGCGATCTGCTCCACGCCCGATTCGCTCAGCGGGAGCTGGCGCAGCAGGCAGGCCTTGACGCGGGTGAGCTCGTCGGCGCCGGCCGGCGCGTTCTGCATCGCGGTGACCTCGCTCGCGACCATGTTGGCGGCCTTGACGACATTTTGCGGGTCACTGGCGTACTCCACCAGGTAGACGCTGCGCGTTCTGCCGGCCTGCAGCAGCGACTGCACCGAGTACACCAGGCCGGAATTCTTGCGCAGATCGATGCTGA
>DATMQY010000019.1:0-116127 GCA_035566635.1 Rhodanobacter sp. | reverse complement strand
GCGACACCGTGGCGGGCGCTGCCGGGGCCTGGTCGTCAGGCACGACTTCTTCCACTTGCCAGCCGCTGGGCCAATGGATTTCCGGATCGGCCGCCATGACCACGGGGCTGGCCAACAGCACGCATACGGCACTCAACAGCGGTTTACGAAATTCGATCATTGCGACAAATACCCAAGGTTCAAGCGACAAAGTGTGAGCCCGCCACCCGCAGCTCGCAAGGCTTGCAGCGGCTTTTTCATTTGGCGCCACCGCCGAGCCTTGCGTATCATGGCTCGGCTGCACGGATGCCTGCCGCAAGCCAAGGGATCGCTCCTCGCTTTTCACTGGAGCCGCGTTTGCCCCATTTTTTTCTGGAGGGCCCATGAGCCTGCACGAATTGAACACCTTCCCGGGCGTCACCGCCCAACCTGACACCGCCACTGCAAACTTTGTGTTCAACCACACCATGTTGCGGGTCAAGGACATCACCAAGTCGCTGGATTTCTACACTCGCGTCCTGGGTTTTTCCCTGGTTGAGAAACGCGACTTCCCGGAAGCCGAATTCAGCCTGTACTTCCTGGCCCTGGTCGACAAATCCCAGATCCCGGCCGATGCCGCACAACGGACCCAATGGATGAAGTCGATCCCGGGCATCCTCGAACTGACCCATAACCACGGCACCGAAAACGACGCCGACTTCGCCTACCACAATGGCAACACCGACCCGCGTGGTTTTGGCCATATCTGCATCTCGGTGCCGGATATCGTGGCCGCGTGCGAGCGCTTCGAAGCCCTGGGTTGCGACTTCCAGAAACGCCTGAGCGATGGCCGCATGAAAAGCCTGGCGTTCATCAAGGACCCGGATGCGTACTGGGTCGAGATCATTCAGCCAGCGCCGCTGTAAAAGCCCCACGCAATAAAAAACCCCATGATCGCTCATGGGGTTTTTCATTTGCGGCGCCGGATTTACGCCGGGGCGGAGGTGCGGATCAGGTGATCGAAAGCGCTCAGGGAAGCCTTGGCGCCCTCGCCTACGGCAATCACGATCTGCTTGTACGGCACGGTCGTGACGTCACCGGCGGCGAATACGCCTGGCAGTGAAGTCTCGCCACGGGCGTCGACAATGATCTCGCCACGGGGCGACAGCTCGACGGTGCCTTTGAGCCAGTCGGTGTTAGGCAGCAAGCCGATCTGGACAAAGATCCCTTCCAGGTCGATGGTCTTGAACTCACCGCTGTCACGGTCCTTGTAGGCCAGGCCGGTCACTTTCTGGCCGTCACCCTTGACTTCACTGGTCAGCGCGCTGGTGATCACATCAACGTTGGGCAGGCTGTACAGCTTGCGCTGCAGTACCGCATCGGCGCGCAGCTTGCTGTCGAACTCGAGCAAGGTCACGTGGCTGACAATACCGGCCAGGTCGATGGCCGCTTCAACGCCGGAGTTACCGCCGCCGATCACCGCCACGCGCTTGCCCTTGAACAGCGGGCCGTCGCAGTGTGGGCAGTAGGCCACACCCTTGTTGCGGTACTGGTCTTCGCCGGGCACGCCCATCTGCCGCCAGCGCGCGCCGGTGGACAGGATCACGGTCTTCGACTTCAGCGTGGCGCCGTTGGCCAGCTGTACTTCGATCAGGCCACCGGCTTCCGTTGCCGGCAGCAGCTTCTCGGCGCGCTGCAGGTTCATGATGTCGACGTCGTAATCCTTGACGTGCTGCTCCAGTGCCATGCCCATCTTCGGGCCGTCGGTGGCGCTGACCGAGATGAAGTTCTCGATCGCCATGGTGTCCAGCACCTGGCCACCGAAACGCTCGGCCGCCACGCCGGTGCGGATGCCTTTGCGCGCGGCATAGATCGCTGCAGCCGCGCCGGCCGGGCCACCGCCGACCACGAGCACGTCGAACGCATCCTTGGCCTTGAGCTTCTCGGCGTCGCGGGCGCTGGCGCCGGTGTCGATCTTCGCCAGGATCTGTTCGAGGCTCATGCGACCCTGGTCGAACACTTCGCCGTTGAGGAAAACGGTCGGCACCGACATCACCTGACGTGCATCGACTTCGTCCTGGTACAGCGCTCCATCGATGGCGACGTGCTGGATTTTCGGATTCAGCACGCTCATCAGGTTCAGCGCCTGCACCACGTCCGGGCAGTTCTGGCAGGACAGCGAAAAATAGGTCTCGAAACGATAGTCACCGTCGAGATTCTTCACCTGCTCGATCACTTCTGCGGCGGTCTTGGACGGATGGCCGCCGACCTGCAGCAGGGCGAGCACGAGTGAAGTGAATTCGTGGCCCATCGGAATGCCGGCGAAGCGCACGCCGATGTCGCTGCCGACACGGTTGATCGCAAACGACGGCTTGCGCGAGTTGTCGTCGCGGCGCACCAGACTGATTCGGTCGGACAATGCGGTGATTTCCTCGAGCAGTTCGTTCAACTCGATCGATTTGGCGCTGTCATCCAGGGACGCAACGATCTCGATCGGCTGCGTGACCTTTTCCAGATAGGCCTTCAACTGGGCTGTGAGATTGGCATCCAACATGGGCGAACTCTCCGTCGATGGGTTTCTTCAGGGTGAGTTTGGCGAGCACCCGGGCGGACCCGGGCGTCGTTTTGTGCTTTCTTCGTTAGTGCGGACCCGGAAGAACTCCGGGTCCGTGGCGCATGGCGCGATGCTGCTTAGATCTTGCCGACCAGGTCCAGCGACGGCGCCAGGGTCTTCTCGCCTTCCTTCCACTTGGCCGGGCAGACTTCGCCCGGATGGGAAGCGACGTACTGCGCTGCCTTGACCTTGCGCAGCAGCTCGGACGCGTCGCGGCCGATGCCGCCGGCGTTGACTTCGACGATCTGGATCTTGCCGGCCGGGTCGATCACGAAAGTGCCGCGATCGGCCAAGCCCGCTTCCTCGATCATCACGCCGAAATTGCGGCTGATCGCGCCGGTCGGATCGCCAACCATCGTGTAGTTGATCTTCTTCACCGCGTCTGAGGTGTCGTGCCAGGCCTTGTGCGCGAAGTGGGTATCGGTGGAGACCGAGTAGATCTCGACGCCCAGTTTCTGGAACTCGGCGTAGTTGTCCGCCAGGTCTTCGAGCTCGGTCGGACAGACGAAGGTGAAGTCGGCCGGATAGAAAAACACGACGGACCACTTGCCCTTTAGGTCGGCATCGGAAACTTCAATGAATTTGCCGCTCTTGAGAGCCTGGGCCTTGAACGGTTTGATTTCAGTGTTGATCAGGGACATCGTTGGTTTTCCCGTGTGGTTGAAAGCGTGTAGAGAGAATATGGGGTTTTATTCGATTCATCTAATTGATTGTCAGCATCGGTTCGATTGTCTATGACTATCAATGCGGGACCGGACCTGTGGCCATCAGTCCCGTTTTCAACGTCCCCCGTGGTGTGCATCATCCGCCTCGGATATTGCATTTTGCCAGTGCGTCGGATGTGTTCGGGCGGTTGAAGGCACGGAAACCGCGTCGGTTCGTCATCCGTGAGTTTCTTGATACGGTCGCCAGGCAGGTTCGGTCTTTCCGACGATCGACTGCTGATCAAGGTCGCGCAGGGGATCGTGTGTCGCAGTGCGCTAAAATGACCGTTTTGACGGAGGTGACATGACACAGTCAGCATCCCCCGGCGCGCGTTTCCGCGCCGCCGTTGCCGAAGAACAGCCGCTGCAGGTGGTCGGCGCGATCACCGCCTACGCCGCGCGGATGGCCCAGCGCAGCGGCTTCAAGGCGATCTACCTGTCCGGCGGCGGCGTCGCTGCCAATTCGCTGGGGATGCCGGATCTGGGCATCAGCTCGATGGAGGATGTGCTGACCGACATCCGTCGCATCACCGATGTCTGCGACCTGCCGCTGCTGGTCGATGTGGATACCGGCTGGGGTGGCGCGTTCAACATCGCACGCACCGTGCGTTCGCTGATCAAGGCGGGCGCCGGCGCCCTGCATATCGAGGATCAGGTGGCCGCCAAACGCTGCGGCCATCGGCCCGGCAAGGCGATCGTGTCGAAGGACGAGATGGTCGACCGGGTGAAGGCCGCGGTGGACGCGCGCAACGACGCCCAGTTCGTGATCATGGCACGTACCGATTCGATCGCGGTGGAAGGGCTGGAATCGGCGATCGAACGCGCGCAGGCGTGCGTCGAGGCCGGTGCCGACATGATCTTCCCCGAGGCGATCTACACGCTGGAGCAGTATCGCCAGTTCAAGGCCGCGGTGAAGGTGCCGATCCTCGCCAACATCACCGAGTTCGGCCAGACCCCGCTGTTCACCCGCGAGGAACTGGCGAGCGCCAACGTCGACATCATCCTGTATTGCTGCGGCGCATACCGCGCGATGAACAAGGCGGCGCTGAACTTCTACGAGACGGTGCGCCGCGACGGCACGCAGAAAGCCGCCGTGCCGACCATGCAGACGCGTGAGGAGTTGTACGACTACCTCGACTACCACGCTTACGAGCGCAAGCTCGACGAACTGTTTGCCGGCGGCAAATCCGACTGATTGACTGACGCGTTCCTTCCCTGGCTGTGCCGGTGTGCCGGCGCATCTTCATTGATCGAGGTTCCATTCATGAGCGAAACCACGCAAACGCTGCCCAAGGCCAAGAAGTCCGTCGCATTGTCTGGCGTTGCCGCAGGCAATACCGCACTGTGCACGGTCGGCCGTAGCGGCAATGACCTGCATTACCGCGGCTATGACATCCACGATCTGGCGGCCAAGGGCTGCTTCGAGGAAGTGGCTTACCTGCTGGTGCACGGCGTGCTGCCGACCTGGACCGAGTTGAACAACTATCGCGCCCGGCTGAAGCGCCTGCGCGGATTGCCGGCGCCGGTGAAGGCCGCGCTGGAGCTGCTACCGGCCGCCACCCATCCGATGGACGTGATGCGCACCGGTTGCTCGGTGCTTGGCACCGTGCTGCCGGAGAAGGACGATCACAACCTCACCGGCGCGCGCGAGATCGCCGATCGGCTGATGGCCAGCTTTGGCTCGATGCTGCTGTACTGGTACCACTTCAGCCACAACGGCAAGCGCATCGAGACGCAGACCGACGATGACTCGATCGCTGCGCACTTCCTGCACCTGCTGCATGGCAAGAAGCCGAGCGAGTTGCACGCGCAGGCGCTGGACAAGTCGCTGGTGCTATATGCAGAACACGAATTCAACGCCTCGACTTTCGCTGCCCGCGTGATCGCCGGCACCGGTTCGGACATGTATTCGGCGCTCACCGGCGCGATCGGTGCGCTGCGCGGCCCGAAGCACGGCGGTGCGAACGAAGTGGCGATGGAGATCATCGCGCGTTACCGCAATGCGAACGATGCAGAGGCCGACATCCGCGCCCGCGTCGAGCGCAAGGAGATCATCATCGGCTTCGGCCACCCGGTGTACACGGTGTCCGACCCGCGCAACGAGATCATCAAGGAGATCTCGCGCAAGCTGTGTACCGACGGCGGCAACCCGACTCTGTTCGACGTCTCCGAGCGGATCGAGAAGGTGATGGCCGAGGTCAAGAAGATGTTTCCGAACCTCGACTGGTTCTCCGCCAGCGCGTATCACATGATGGGCGTGCCCACCGCCATGTTCACGCCGCTGTTCGTGATCGCACGCACCTCCGGCTGGAGCGCGCATGTGATCGAGCAGCGCGAAGACGGCAAGATCATTCGTCCCAGCGCGAACTACACTGGTCCGGAAGACCAGGCCTACGTGCCGATCGACAAGCGCTGAACCAGCACGTATTGACATGAAGAAGGGAGCCGAAAGGCTCCCTTCTTCATGTCAGGGAAATGATGAAATCAGTTGCGGGGAGACTTCCTGGATGGTTCGAGCCATTCACGCGACGATCCGGCTGTATCACCTTCGTTACATGTTGCAGCAAGGAGCTGCGAGCTCGGTATCCGTGCCGGATCCCACCGATAGCACGCGTATGCACGAATTGCGGCGAGGTCGATATGTTGCGCAACTGATTCAGTCCCCGGTTTTCGCCACGCGTCTGGCGTCATGCCTGCCTGCGTAGTGGGTTGCCCAATGGATTGATTTTTCAGTAGATCGACAGCGACCGGGAAAAAATTTTCCGGGCTGGCGCGAAGATTGCTGTAGTCGCTTGCTTCACGGCAAAGACAAACAGGGGGTCACAGCATTGTTCGAGGAGAACAAACATGCGCAAGACTCTACTTTTAACAGCGATATGCATTGGCTTGGGACTTGCTCTTCCAGCCTTGGCGGATGACACGCAGACCGGCGGAGCCGGACCCTCTGCCCAGAGACACTCCATCGCGGTGCAGAAAAGCAACAGCTCCATGCACACCTACACGGATAGTGGTACGGGTGATGCGTATGCCAATGGGCAGGGTAGCGCTGCAGCCAACAATGGCGGCACAGCTTCTTCGTCGATAACCAGCTCATTCAACAGCAGCAAAGCGGTCGCCATCAGCCGGCTCGATGGCACCGTGACCGACATCCGCGCACACGACATTGGCAATGTCGCCAGCAACTGGGGTAACGCCAATGGCGGGCGTGGTGGCTCCGGTGGCGACGCCTCCGGTGGCAATGCCCAGGGTGGTCGTGGTGGCTCCGGTGGTGACGGTGGCAACAGCCACGCCCGCAGCGGATCTGGCGGTGATGCCGCGGGCACCAGCGGGGACGTCGGCGCGGTCAGTACCGCGTCCGGTGGCGACAGCAGTGGTGATAACAACGGCAGCGCGCATGCCCGCTCACGTGGTTCCAGTTCGGCAACTGCGACTGGGGGTGCCGGTGGTGCCTGGGCCGGCGGTGCCGGCACCAGCGGAGCATCCACTGCGAGTAGCGGCAGCGGTTCGGGTACGGGCGGTAACAGCGGCGCGGCTGGCAGTACTGGCGGCATGGGCGGTGCGGGTGGTAGCGGTGCATCCGGCACGGGTGGCGAAGGTGTCGCCGGAGCCGGTGGATCCGGCGGTGCCGGTGGATCGAACTCGGTGAATGCCGGCACGTTCGACATGTCCAACAACATGTCAGGCGCAGCCGCAGCAGCTGCTGGCGTTACGGTCATGGCGCAGAACAGTGGCGTCGGTTCGCTGATCCAGCAGAGCGTGAACGTTCAGGCCAATCTCACCGTTGGTCGATAAGTAGAACCAGACACGGTGGGGCGCCTGACGCTCCACCGTGTTTTCCGATGGTTGTGTCCGGGCCGCTGAATATGAGCAGAGCTCGCTGCCCGCACCTGTGAGGGAGATAGAACCATGCGAACAGTCAGACCCATGTCCTGGCTCATCGTGCTGTTGTTCATTGCAACGGTGTGGAATGTGGCGGCGGCAGAGCCTGCTGCACCGTCGCCAAAAGTTGCGGCAGCATTGTCTTCATCATCCGGGCACGAAGTCGCGCAGCCGCATTACGTTGCGGGATGGGGTCCGAGCATTGATTCCGCAGCACTGGCGAATTTCAGCGGCGGCACCGCCGTCACCGCAACCATCACGCTAAACGGTACGGTGGCAAACAACAACGTAGATCATGTGGTGACCGGGGCCAACATGATCAGCACGGGCTCATTCAATGGTGCCATGGGTCTGCCGATGGTGATCCAGAACAGCGGCAGCGGCGTGTTGATCCAGAACGCCACCATTATCAACGTGCAGTTCCAGCCATGACAGGTTGGCTGCGCTGTTCCTGCTGGCTGGTCCCGGCGTTCCTTGCCGGCCTGCTGCCGTCGCTGCCGCTGGCGGCGGTCGTATTGCCGGGCGCGCAGGGCGGCAGTTACAGCCTGCACATGACCAGCCTGAAAGAGATTCGCTTCAGGAACACGATCCGCCAGAAATACGATTTCAGCTGCGGCTCCGCAGCGGTGGCGACCTTGCTGACCTACCAGTACGGCTATCCGGTCAACGAGCAGGAAGCGTTTGTGCAGATGTATGCCCACGGCGACCAGCCGAAGATCAACCGGGAAGGTTTCTCGCTGCTCGACATCAAACGTTTTCTGCAGACCAATGGTTTCGAGGCCGACGGTTTCCAGGTGCCGCTGGACAAGTTGCGGCTGGAAAACCTCCCGGCGATCGTGCTCATTGACGAAAAGGGTTACCACCATTTCGTGGTGATCAAGGGAATGCGTGCGGGCCGCGTTCTGGTCGGCGATCCAGCTCTCGGTACGCGCTCGATACCGCGCGCGCAATTCGAGGCGACGTGGAAAAACCGCCTGGTTTTCGTGATCCACAACCGGCGTGCCTTGGCGATATTCAACAGCAGCGCCGATTGGCGTGCTGCGCCGATGGCACCCATTGATTCTGTCATTGACCGTTCCGGCCTGGGCAACATCACGTTGCCCAAGCGTGGTCCGGGGGACATCTGAGTGCCGTCATGAACAACGCCCATGCCAGGTTTCCGTGTCTGTGCGTGCTGACCGGTCTGTCGATAGCCTGGCTCGGCATGGCTCATGCGCAAGATACGTCGTCCTCATTGTCAGGATCACCGGTTAGCAGCATGCCGGCGAGCTGGCGGACAGTGGCCGTATGGCCGGTCGCGGTCAGCGACGGTCGCCTGGATGACACCCGCGGCGGTGTCGATCTCGGCAACGGGCTGCTGGCGTCCTTCGGCATCGCTCGCATGGTCTACATCAACGGCAACCTGGTCTCCAGCACCCACGTAGACATCCCCGACATCGGCCGGATGACCCCGGCTCAGGCCAGTGCCCTGGCCACCGCCACGGAAACGGTCAACACGATCCAGAACGGCGCCGGCAATACGGTCGATCCGGCGACGTTCGACCACGCGACAGCTGCGACGGTGATCCAGAACAGTCTCGACAATCAGGACATCCGCAGCCTGACCACGATCAATGCGGCCGTGAACAGCCTGAACACCTTCCATGCGCTCGGCCTGCAGGAGAGCCTGCAGGCTGGCGTGATCGGTTCGTTGGGGCACTAGACCGGCACGTATCCAAAGCCGAAGCACCGAAGACTGGCCGTGTACAGCAGCACTTGAGCGATATCCGATCCAAGAGGAAACGTGATGTCCCTGAAATCATGGCAAAGCAGATGTTCGGCCGGTTGCGCCGGGTTGGTCTTGCTCGGCGGCATGGCCCAGGCGCAGGATCCGCCGGTATCAGCCAGTCCGCCAGCGGCGGGTTCGGGCGAACTGTCAGCGGTGATCCGGAAAAGCGTGATGGAGCAGGACTCGCGCATCGAAGCGATGCGTGCCGAGCTCGCCGCCCAGAACGCGCAGATCGAGGCGATGAAGCGCGCGCTCGCGACACAGCAGGCGGATTACCGCGCGTTGCGGCATGCCGTGGGTCTCGATGTGCTCGATCGGCAGCGTGCCGGTAACGTGCGGGCCGGTGGCGCGATGGCCACTGCGCTGCCGATGCCGGCTGGCGACACGGTCGCTGCCGCGGAGCCACAAGAACAGTCGCCGGATCGGACGGTCGGACAGGCACCCGAGCGCGAAGCGGGTCCGCCTGCCGTCGCGCCTATCTTCAATCAACCCGGCGTGCTGACCCCGAGCGGCAAGCTGGTGGTGGAACCGTCCTATCAGTTCGGCTACTCGTCCGCCGACCGGGTCGCATTGATCGGCTACACCGTGATCCCGGCGATCCTGATCGGCCTGATCGACGCGCGCCAGGTGAAGACGACGACCCAGACCGGCGCGGTCGCGCTGCGTTACGGGCTCACCAACCGGCTGGAGATGGAGTTGCGAATACCGTACGTCTATGGGCACACCGACACGATCAGTCGCGAAATCTTCACTGGTAGCGCCACCGACAGAGTCTTCACGAGCAGTGGTCATGGCATCGGTGACGTGGAAGCCACGGCCCGCTACCAGATCAACGATGGCGGCGCGGACAAGCCGTATTACGTGGGCTGGCTGCGCTTCAAGTCGCGCACCGGTCGTGATCCTTTCGAAGTCACTACCGATTGCGTCACCCGCTGCGTGCAGAATGCGACCGGCACCGGCCTGCCGTTGCAGCTTCCGACCGGATCGGGTTTCTACTCGCTGCAGCCAGGCGTGACTTGGCTGTACCCCTCCGATCCGGTGGTGTTCTTCGGCAACCTGAGCTACTTGCACAATTTCCCTCGGCACGATGTCAGTCGTACCGTGTTGCTGGGCGGCAAGGAGCCGCTAGGCACCGTGCGAGTTGGCGACATCGCGGATATCAGCCTCGGCATGGGGCTTGCGCTCAACGAGAAGGCGTCGATCAGCATCGGCTATGACCAGAGCTTTGTCGGCGTCACCAAGCAGAACGGCAAGACCGTGGCCGGCTCGGCCAAGAGCGTGCTCGGCACCTTGCTGATTGGCGGCTCGTATCGCTTCAGCGACAAGCGCAGCATGAACTTCACGCTTGGCGTCGGAGTCACCCGCGATACCCCCGATGCCACCGTGACGGTCAGGGTGCCGATGATGTACTAGCTGTCGACCCGGATGCTTTCGGCGTGCATGTGCCGGGCGAACCGCTCCAGTTGATCGAGGCCATTCAGATCAACGGCTTTTGCTTGGGCGGGGCATGGCGGTGCTTATGCATCGGATACGGCTTCAGCTGACAATGGTCTTCAACCGCCGCCGTCGCTGCATCAGCCAACCGCCACCGCAAATGCCGATCACCAGCAGCACATCCAGCGCGTACTTTACCCAGCGATGCGTGTCGAACCAGTCGCTCAACCAATGATCGTGCGAAATCATTCGGCTGGCGGTGAATGCGATTGCGCCGGCACCGATGTACATGATGATCGGGAAGCGCTCGATCAGTTTCAGGATCAGGGTCGAGCCCCAGACCACCAGCGGCACGCTGACCAGCAGGCCGATGATGACCAGCCCCAGTTGCCCCTTCGACGCACCCGCGATCGCCAGCACGTTGTCCATGCCCATCAGTGCATCGGCGACGATGATCGTGCGCAAGGCGTTCCAGAACGAATCGGTGACGCTGATGTCAGGATCGGCATCGTCCCCGTGACGCAGCAGCTTCCAGGCGATCGGCAGCAGCAATATGCCGCCGACCAGCATCAGCCCCGGCAGCTTGAGCAAATAGACAACCACGGCGGTGAGCGCAAAGCGGACGGCAACGGCGCCGAACGTGCCCCAGAACACGGCCTTTTTCTGCAGTGTCTTCGGCAGGCGGCTGGCCGCCATGGCGATGACGATGGCGTTGTCGCCGGCCAGCACGAGATCAAGCAGGATGATGGCCAGCAGGCCGGAGAAGAAGTCGGTACCGGTGAATTCCATGCGGGGTTCCATGCGCGTCGGACAATGCGGTGGACACGGACGCGCGCGGCCCGTATCCACCACAAAAGTCTCGTTCGCAGCATGACTGCCGAGGTGACCGGAGCGAAGCGTCGCTCGTGTTGACGATCACGGCACCGAGGCAAGTGAACCTGCTTCGGGAACTACTCCCCTTTGGGGTGTGTTGCTGGATTGTCGGGGCCGGCGTAGTCACGGTCAAGCAACGCTTGCATGCGCCAGTCAGCTAAAATGGCGGTTTCCCCTGTAGCGAGATCCGTCATGAGTGCGCACGACATCCGTTCCGCCGTCCGTCCCGATCCCGACCAACCCTTGGTCGATATCGCCGATTACGTCGTCGACTACCAGATCGACTCGAAGGAGGCCTACGACACCGCGCGCTACATGTTGCTCGACTCGCTCGGCACCGCGATGCTGGCAATGAAATTTCCCGAATGCGTGAAGCACCTCGGTCCGCTGGTACCGGGCGCCACACTGCCGGGCGGCGCGCGCGTGCCGGGTACCAGTCATGAGCTGGATCCGGTGCAGGCGGCGTTCGCGATCGGCACGCAGATCCGCTGGCTGGATTTCAACGACACCTGGCTGGCGGCCGAGTGGGGTCATCCGTCGGACAACCTCGGCAGCATTCTCGCGGTGGCCGATTACCTCAGCCGAAAGGCCGAGCGCGAAGGCAGCCAGCCGCTGACCGTGCGCGACGTGCTCGGTTACGCGATCAAGGCGCACGAGATCCAGGGTTGCTATGCGCTGTTGAACAGCTTCAATCGTGTCGGTCAGGATCATGTGATCCTGGTGCGGCTGGCCTCCACTGCAGTGGCCACGGCGATGCTCGGCGGCAGCAAGGAGCAGATCACCACCGCGGTCTCGCACAGCTGGATCGACAATGGTGCGCTGCGTACTTACCGGCATGCGCCGAACACCGGCCCACGCAAAAGCTGGGCTGCCGGCGACGCCTGCCGTCGTGCGGTGACCCACGCGATCAACGCGGTCTATCGTGGCGTGGTCGGCTATCCGTCGGCGCTGAGCGCGAAGACCTGGGGCTTCTACGACGTCGCGTTCAAGGGCAAGGCGTTCGAGTTCGAGCGTCCGTTCGGCAGTTATGTGATGGAAAATGTCCTGTTTAAGATCAGCTTCCCGGCCGAATTTCATGCGCAGACTGCGGTGGAATGCGCGATGCAGCTGCACGGCGAAGTGGTCGGCAAGATCGACCAGATCGACAAGATCGTCATCGAGACGCAGGAAGCCGGCTGCCGCATTATCGACAAGACCGGTCCGTTGGCTAACTACGCCGACCGCGATCACTGCATTCAGTACATGGTGGCGGTGCCGCTGATCTTCGGCCGCCTGGTGGCCAGCGACTATAATGACGACATTGCCGCCGACCCGCGTATCGACGCGCTGCGCGACAAGATGACGGTTGTCGAAAATCCGCAATTCACGCGGGACTACTTCGATCCAGCGAAGCGTTACATCGGCAATTCGGTGCAGGTGTTCTTCAAGGACGGCAGCAGTACAGGCAAGGTTTCGATCGATTATCCGATCGGGCACCGCAAGCGCCGTGCCGAGGGTATCCCGGTGCTGCTGCAGAAGTTCGAAGCGGCCATGCGTGGCCATTTGCCGGCGCATCAGGTCAGCGCAATCATGGCGGCCACGAAGGATCCGGCACAGCTCGATGCCATGCCGATACAGCAGTTCCTGGCGCTCTTCACGTTGTAAAGACGACGTGAGTGGAAGATTAAGGCAGGGCAGGGGCGGAATGGCTGCTGCCCCTGTCATTCGGCTTGACATATCCTGATGGACAAATGTGGGGCTGCAGGTAATACATTAGCCACCCGAAGATTCAGGCTCGGGCACCGCGATATACTTTCCTGAACGAAGTCTCACCAGGATTTAGTTGCAAAGATGTTAAAGCACCACCCACTTAACGATTTTGCTACACTCCCCGCCGCTTGTCGCAGAAACGCCAAGCAGGGGCTGTAAAAGCTCTGAGTGACGTAGTTCAGTTCTGACGCGCGACTTCCGGTTGGGGTTGAACGGACGCGAAAACCTAATAATTAGAGGAGACACCTGATGAAACGTAAGGGCTTGTATTTTCTTATCGCGCTGGCCCTGGGCGGCGTAGGTGCCGTTCATGCGCAGGACACCACTGCACCGGCGGCTGCTCCGGCATCCACCGATATGGCCACTCCGAGCTACGACGGCCGCTGGTATATCGCGCCGACCGTGGGCGGTTACTACAACGACACCGATCGTCATACCAACAGCCGGCAGATCTATTACGGTCTGGGCGTTGGTCGATTCATCGCGCCGAACGTGTCGATCGACCTGTTCTTCGACCGTACCAGCCGCAAGATTGACAACGCCATCTTGAATGGCGGCAGTGGTCACTCCCATAACCGTTGGTCCAACAACAATGTCGGTGCCGCCGCGCGTTATTACTTCGGCGAATGGACTGCATGGCGTCCGTACCTGCTCGCTGGCGTAATGGGCAGCAATCATCACGATATCGGTGACCGCGGTTGGTCCCCGGCTGCTGAGCTTGGCGCAGGCGTGTCCAAGACCATTACCGATAGTTCGGATATCCGCGTTGAAGGCGGCTATCGCTATGACTGGGACAACAAGAGTCTCAAGAACGCCAACACTTCCGGCAGCAACAGCGGCTTTGGCGACTGGTTCCTCGGCTTCAGCATCGTCTCGCGCTTTGGCGCCCCGGCAGCAGCTCCGGCCGCCGTCGCTGCTGCCCCGGCCGCACCTGACTGCTCGAAGACTGTCGTCAACGGTGTGAACCTTTGCGACAACAAGTGCCCGAACTTGCCGGAAGGCACGGTTGTGGGTCCGGACGGTTGCCCGCAGAAGGTCGTCATCGATCTGCGCGGCGTGAACTTCAAGTTCGACCGCCCGAAGAAGGGTGAGACGAACATCGCGAAGTCGCTGGCCGAGCCGACCAAGGACTCGTTGTCGGTTCTGGATCAGGCCGTCGATACCCTGCAGCGTTACCCGCAGGTGCATGTGACGGTTGCTGGTTACACTGACTCGAAGGGTGCGGATGCGTACAACCAGAGCCTGTCTGAGCGCCGTGCACAGATCGTGTACAGCTACCTGACCAGCCACGGTATCGACGCCAGCCGCCTGGAAGGCCCGATTGGTCATGGCAAGAACGATCCGATTGGCGACAACGCCACGGATGCCGGTCGCGCGCAGAACCGTCGTACGGAACTGCAGGTCAAGCAGTAATCTGACCTCGACAAGTAAAGCTGCATAAAAGAACCCGGCTTCGGCCGGGTTTTTTTTGTTTGTAAAAACAGCTTCCACACTTCGACGCTAACAGCACCAAATCATGATGATCCTTGTCGTGCTGCGGCTCCGGCTTATACGCTAGCGGGATGCCTCGCCCACCTTTTCATTCCGCACATTCCGCTGTGTCCACGACTCCTCCACCGCGACATGGGCTGGCACGCGTGTTGTCTAAGCTGGGCGCCTGTTCGCGCAGTCAGGCCGAGCAGTGGATACGCGCCGGTCGCGTCAGCCTGGACGGACGCGTCGTACGTGATCCGTATCACCCGACGCTGATTGGCCAACAGCAGGTCGCCGTCGATGGCCACGCGGTGAAATCCGCCGAATGCATCCATGTCGTATTCAACAAGCCGCGTGGGCTAGTTGTCAGCGCGGCCGACGAGCAGGGCCGTGATACGGTCTACACCGCGCTGGCCGCCGCCGGACTGCCGTGGCTGGGTCCGGTGGGTCGCTTGGACAAGGCCAGCGAGGGTTTGCTCCTGCTGAGCAACGACACTACCTGGGCCGCTGGCATCACCGATCCGGCCACGCATCTGGAAAAGACTTACCACGTGCAGGTGGCAGGCCAGCCGGATGTGACCGTGCTGGCGGCGATGCAGGCGGGCATCGACGATGCTGGCGACCTGCTGAAGGCGCGGCGGGCGACGCTGTTGCGTGCCGGCGAGAAGAATGCGTGGCTGGAAGTGGTACTGGACGAAGGCCGCAACCGGCATATCCGGCGCCTGCTAGCGGCGTTGGGTTTTGATGTGCTGCGTCTGATCCGGGTGGCGATCGGGCCGCTGGCGTTGGGCGAACTGGCGAAAGGGCAGTGGCGACGGTTGAGCGCCGAAGAGGTCAGGGCGCTCGACACCCGCAAATAGTCCCTTCAGATGCCGGGATCCGGCATCTGCTTTTTACGGATACGACTTCAGTCACGATGCTCCAGGCAGGGCCGAAGAGAACGCAAGAGCATCGCGGTTGAAGTCGCTTCCACAAGCGCGCTGGATATCAGCTGCCGATCACACCCAGCTTCCGGCCGATCTTGGTGAACGCGGCAATCGCATGATCGAGATGCTCGCGGGTATGCGCCGCGCTCATCTGGGTGCGGATACGCGCCTGACCCTGCGGTACCACCGGATAGAAGAAACCGGTGACGTAGATGCCTTCCTCCAGCAAGCCGGCGGCCATCGCCTGTGCCTTCTTCGCATCGTGGATCATCACCGGCACGATCGGATGCACCCCCGGCTTGATCTCGAAGCCGGCCGCGCTCATCCGTTCGCGGAAGTAGCGAGTGTTTTCCTTGAGCACATTGCGCAGGTCGCCGGCGCTGCCGAGCATGTCGAACACTTTGATCGCGGCGGCGACCACGTGTGGCGGCAGCGAATTGGAAAACAGATACGGGCGTGAGCGCTGGCGCAGCATCTCGATCACTTCCTTGCGGCCGGTGGTGAAGCCGCCGAGCGCGCCACCGAGCGCCTTGCCCAGCGTGCCGGTGAAGATGTCGATCTTGTCCATCACGCCATGCACTTCGGCAGCGCCGCGGCCGGTGTCGCCGAGAAAGCCGGTGCAATGGCATTCGTCGATATGCACCAGCGCGTTGTATTTCGCGGCCAGCGCGGTGATCTGATCCAGCGGTGCGATGAAGCCGTCCATCGAGAACGTGCCGTCGGAGGTGATCAGCTTGGTACGCGCACCGGCTGCATCGGCGGCCTGCAGCTGCTTCTCCAGATCGGCCATGTCGCTGTTCGCGTAGCGGAAGCGCTTGGCCTTGCACAGGCGGATGCCGTCGATGATCGAGGCGTGGTTCAACGCGTCGGAGATGACCGCATCTTCTTCGCCCAGCAACGGCTCGAACAAACCGCCGTTAGCGTCGAAGCAGGCGGCGTAGAGGATGGTGTCCTCGGTGCCGAAGAACGCGGCGATCTTCGCTTCCAGTTGCTTGTGCAGATCCTGCGTGCCACAGATGAAACGCACACTGGCCATGCCGAAGCCATGTGTGTCCAGCGCGTCCTTCGCCGCCTGGATCACCTCGGCGTTGTCGGCCAGGCCAAGATAATTGTTGGCGCAGAAGTTCAGCACCTTGCGGCCGTCTTCCAGCGTGATCTCGGCGGACTGCGGCGAGGTGATGATGCGCTCGGCCTTGAACAGGCCTTGCTCGCGGATGGATTCGAGTTCGCTGGCGAAGCGCGACTGGCCGGTGTAGCTCATGGGGAAATTCCAGCTGGGACAAAGCGACATTTTGAGCCTTCGCGGGCACGCTGTGAACCGCCAGGATGAAACAGGCGGATAGGCGATGGGGCGAAGCGGCGCAGAAGCCCTGTGCTCAGGCGCCGGTCGATGGATCTTCGCTTTGCCGGCGACGGCATGCGGGGCGGGGCGATGAAATCATCCCTGCGTCCCCGCGACCTATCTCCCGCCCCAATCTCTCACTCGCCATGCAAGCCGAAATCCACTCGCGTCGTCTTGCCCTTGTCGTCGATGCCCGCAGCAGTCAGCTTGGGGTCTTTGACCGAAACGCGTTTGTCGTCGATCTTGCCGCGGAACCAGGCCTGTACGGCGGCGGCGCGACGGTCGGCCAGGTCGTGCATGGCCTTGGCATCCACCGGCACGCTGGTTTCCATCAGGCTGCGCATTTCGTCAGGCTCAAGCGATTTGTTGAGGCCGATGAGGTTGTGCGGCTTGGTTACGTCGGCATGCTTGTAGGCACGCTTGAGGTAGTGCTCATACTCGTCCGGGGTGATCGATACCCCGGCCAGTGCGGCCTCGGAGGTATCGGCGTTCTTGCCGGACTGGTCGATCACCTTCTCCTTGCGCACCATTTCATCCACGCTCACCTTGCGCAGGCCATCCTGATCCTTGGATGGATCCACGCGGCCGATGATGTCCAGGTTCAGCGATGTTTTCTGATTGAGCAGGCCGACGATCTTGCCCAGTCGCTCCTTCGCCGTCGCGCCGAGCACGGCGGAACCCGGTTCGAACTCCACATAGCCCAGGTCTTCGTGATTGCCGCCGCCAAAGGCCGCGCCGAGTAGCCGGAATGGCGCCGTAGCAGCCTTGGCGATCAGGTTGCCGATCGCGCGCCAGATCAGGCCACCCATGCTGAACTGCGGATCGTCCAGCGAGCCGGACACCGGTAAGTCCACATCGATGTTGCCCTGAGTGTCCTTGAGCAGCGCCACGGCCAGCTTCACCGGCAGGTGAGAAATACCCGGGCTTTCCATGCGGTCGCCGAAGGTCAGCTGAGTGATGAAGATGTGGTTGTCGGCGTTGAGCTTGCCCTGATCCAGCAGGTAGTGCACATCGACGGTGAGCTTGCCCTGAGTAATCGGGTAGCCCGTGTATTTTGTGGAATACGCACTGAGCCGGGTCAGCTCCACCTCGTTGGCCTTGCCCTTGATATCCAGGAAAGCCACCGGCGCCAGCGGGTTGATGGTGCCGTCGATATCCACTGGCGAGTTGTCGTCCAATTGGGCCTGCACAGCGAGGTCGGCCGGTGGACCGCCAGTAGCAGTACCGAAAGTGCCGATCTTGCCGGTGAGCCTGGTGAGGTTGGCGGTGTAGTTCGGCTTGATGAAGTTGTCGGAGTAGTTGAGTTGGCCGTTCACCAGAGTGATCTGGCCGATGCGGATATCCGCCGTCGATGCCGCAGGCACCGTCGGCGTCGTTGCCGCGGCCGGTGCCTGCGGCTTGGGTGCCGCAGGTGCGGCGGGAGCGTTGTTCTCTGCGCGGGTCACCGATACTGGCGCAGCCTCGCTCTTGGCTACCACGTCAGACAGGTTCATCCGGCCGTTCGCATTGATGATCATGCGGGCGTAGAAGGATCGCAGTACCAGGCTGCCGACATGCATGCGAGGTGTGCCGCTCCCGACATTGACGTCGAGATTGGCGGCGGACAGCGCGCTCCAGCGCATGAAATCGTCGCCGGTCAGCTTGTCCTGCACGCGTACCTGCTCGAGCGCGGCGTTGCCCTTGTAGGCGAACCTGGGTTCCGCGCTGCGGCCGTCGTAGTGCAGCTTGCCCTTGCCGCTGATGCGGGCACTGGAAATCGTTACGTTGAGCGGCACGCTGATGTACGGCTCGAAGTTGGCGATGTCCAGCTGCTTGGTGGTGAGGTCAAGATCGGCCAGCGTGGGCAGTGGCTGCAGTTTGCCCGAGATGGCAAAGCTGCCTTTGTCGACACGGCCTTCCAGCTTCATCTCGCGCGGCTCGTTGAGCTTGTCGCTGATGTTTTCGATGCTGCCCTTGAGCGACTGCATCGCGACCTTGGCCGGTGTGCCGGTGGCAAGGTCGGTAAAGCGGAGCGTGCCATTTTCAACGCCCAGGTGCGCGACGCTCCAGTGCCACGGCGGCCCGCTGTCGGCGGGAGCCTTGTGCGATGCATTCTTGGCGGCGAAGAGGTCGGTCAGGCTGATGGATTTGTTGCTGTTGCGCCGTACGTCCAACTGCAAATCGGTGGCGATAACGTTGCCCAGCTGCGCCTGGCGGCTGGCAAGGTCGACCTGGGTGATATCCGCTTCCAGCTTGGCCCAGGCCACCGGCGCGCCTTGACCCTTGAACTGCGGCTGCAGCGCGAAATCGGTCGCCGTGGCATGCGCACCAGCCAGGTGCACATTGACCGCCTTGCTCCAATCGAGCTGTACCTGGCTGGTGGCATCGAGCTTGCCCTTCGTAACGCGCGCGGCAACCGACGGGTCTGCGACGGCTTGCAGCGGCACCATGTCCACCTGCTTGAGGCCAAGCGCCGCATCGAGCTTGGCCGCTGCGAGATCCATGGTGCCCTTGGCGCTGAGGTCACCGCCGTAGAGCTGCGCAGCGAGGTCGAGCCGGGCCGGCGGTGCAGGCAGCATGCTCAGGCCCAGCAGATTGCCGTGCAGGTCGGTGAGATCCAGTTTGCCCTGGTTGGCATCGGTGTAGTGCACGGCGCTGCCGGTCAGCGCCATGGAGGCGATACGCAGGTCGGTGGGCGGCGACTTCTTATTTGCTTCAGTCGGGGCGGGCGCGCTGGTCAGCGTGTCGAAATTGCTGTGGCCACCTGCGCTTTGCGTGTAATAGACCTGCGCCTGATTGAGCTTCAACGCACCCAGGCGGTAACGCGACACCAGCGGCTGCACGTCGACGAGCTCGGCCGTTCCGTGCCCGAGTTTGGCTACGGGCTCGCCATGGCTGCTGTTGAGCGTGAAGTCATCAAGTTGCACGTTGCCGGTGAGTTGCAACTGCGGGGTGGATTGCACCTGCACGAAATGGAGCTCCAACTTGCCGCTCAGCTGACCTTGCGGGATCGCTACCGGCAAAGGTGTGGGCACATAGCTCAAGTAACGGGGCAGGTCGAAATGGTCGAGCTGGAAGCCAATGCTCGACTCCCGGTTGTTAGCGAACGGTTTGGTCTTGCCTTCAATGCGCACCGGGCTGCCGTCCACGCGCATGGCCAGCAACGGCTGCACGAAGATGTCGGTGTCGCTGGGCAGGTTGGCGATGAACGGAATGCCCAGTTCCAGTTGTTCGACATGGTGACTGGTCTTCATCACCTGATCGTCGAATTGGATATCGCCGTTGTGCACACTTATGTTGGACAGCGCAAAGCGTGTCGGCGGTGCGTTCGGATCCGACGGCTTGGAGGCGTAGCGATCGATCAGGTCGGTGAAATTGAACTGCTGGTCGGCGATGCGGGCGATGCGGATCCGCGGATGCTGCAGGGCGAGTTCGTCCAATACCGGCGCCATGCGGAACAGCGACGTCCATGACGTGTTGATGGTCAACCGGTCGATATCGATGAAGGCCGACTTGCCGTCCTTATCGCCGATGTGCAGCTGATCCAGGTCGAGCTTGAGCGTATAGGGATTGAGGTGCACACCGCCCAGAGTCACCGGGCGGCTCAGCGCGGCGCTGGCGCGCGACTCGATCTGCCCCTTGATGATCGACGGAGCGGCAAAGAAGCCGAGCAGGCCGAAGATCACCAGCACGATAGCCAGGATCAGCAGTGTCTTGCGTACGCGATGGGAACGATAGACGGCGAGCGCTCGCTCGCGTCCAGCGGCCAGATGGGGATTGCCGAAAAGATCAGCCATACCGACGATGCTCCGATGACGTCGCGTACCGACCGTGCGCGGCCCGCAGGCCTGACACCTTCACAATCCCGGCGATTCTGTCGGCCGCCCTGACAGGCAGTGTACTAGGGCGGCCGATATTTCAGCATGCCTTCTCCGATCGAAAAGGCATGGCGTGACAGGCTTTGCTCAGGTCCAGGAACAGACGACCTTGCCGCATTGGCCGGCGTCCATCAGGTCGAAGCCCTTCTGGAAGTCGTCGATCGCGATCTGATGGGTGAGCACCTTCTGCAGCGGGAAACCGGTCAGCACCATCTGGGTCATCTTGTACCAGGTCTCGTACATGCGTCGGCCGTAGATGCCCTGCAGGGTGAGGCCCTTGAAGATCACCTTGTCCCAGTCGATGCCGGCACCGCGCGGCATGATGCCGAGCATGGCGATCTTGCCGCCGTGGTACATGCACTCGAGCATGTCGCCGAACGCGCGCGGATTGCCGCTCATCTCCAGGCCGACGTCGAAGCCTTCGATGTGCAGATCCTTCACGGTGTCCTTCAGCGACTGCTTGGACACGTTGACCACACGTGTTGCGCCCATGTCGGCGGCCAGCTTGAGGCGGTAGTCGTTGACGTCGGTGACCACCACGTTGCGCGCGCCGACGTGCTTGCAGATGCCGGCGGCGATGATGCCGATCGGGCCGGCGCCGGTGATCAGCACGTCCTCGCCGATCAGGTCGAATTCCAGCGCGCAGTGCGCGGCGTTGCCGTACGGGTCGAAGAACGCGGCCAGCTCGGACGGGATCTGGTCCGGGATCGGCCACAGGTTAGAGGCCGGCATTGTCATGTACTCGGCGAACGCGCCGTTGCGGTTCACACCGATACCGATCGTGTTCGGGCACAGATGCTGGCGACCGGCGCGGCAATTGCGGCAGTGGCCGCAGACGATATGGCCTTCGGCGGAGACGCGGTCGCCGATCTTGTAGCCGGTCACGCCTGGGCCGATCTCGACGATGCGGCCGACGAATTCGTGGCCGATGGTGAGGCCGGGCTTGATCGTGCGCTGGCTCCACTCGTCCCATTTGTAGATGTGCAGGTCGGTGCCGCAGATCGCGGTCTTCTCCATCTTGATCAGCACTTCGTTCGGGCCGACCACCGGCATCGGCACCTCTTCCATCCAGATGCCCTGTTCGGGCTTGCGCTTGACCAGGGCTTTCATCGTCTGCGACATGGGGAATCCATAGGTTGACCCGCGCTGCGGGCAGGGAGGCGGCAATTATAGAACCAGCCAGGTGTTCGGCTGTGGCTTCGGTCAACCTCGCTGGCTGCCTGACACCACGCCCTCTACACTTTCCCGATGCTGATCGACACCCGCCCTCTCGCCATCTTCCTGATGGGTCCCACCGCCTCCGGCAAGACCGCGCTGGCGTGCGAGCTGAGCGATCACTTTCCGCTGGATCTGGTCAGCGTGGATTCGGCGCTGGTCTATCGCGGCATGGACATCGGCACCGCGAAACCCGACGCGGCGACGCTGGCGCGCTATCCGCATGCGTTGATCGACATCCGCGATCCGGCTCAGCCGTATTCGGCGGCGGATTTCCGTGCCGACGCGCTGCCGGTGATGCAGCAGATCAGCGCGCAGGGCAGGGTGCCGTTGCTGGTCGGAGGTACCGGGCTGTATTTCCGCGCGTTGCAGCAAGGCTTGTCCGATTTGCCGGAAGCCGATCCGGCGGTTCGTGCACGACTTTCCGCGGAAGCGGAGCAGGTAGGCTGGCCCGCCTTGCACGCACGACTGGCGCAGCTGGATCCGCTTGCGGCCGCACGGATCGGCTGCAACGACGCACAACGCCTGCAGCGCGCGCTGGAAGTGATCGAGCTGACCGGCCGACCGCTCTCTGAATTGCAACGCGGTGGCACCGCGACGCACTTCCCGTGGCGCGTGCTCAAGCTGGCGCTGCTGCCGCCGGATCGTGGCGTGCTGCACGAACGCATCGCGCAGCGTTTCGACACCATGCTGGCGTCGGGTTTTCTCGACGAGGTGCACACGTTGCGTGCACGCGGCGACCTGTACGCGGAGCTGCCGGCCATTCGCGCGGTCGGCTACCGGCAGGCGTGGGAACACCTGGACGGCGTGACTGACGCGGCGGAATTCCGCGATCGCGCCATCTTCGCCACCCGCCAACTGGCCAAGCGGCAGATCACCTGGCTGCGCAGCGACGTCGGCGCCCGCCTGTTCGACCCGGATCAGCCCGGTGTTACCGCTCGCGCCGTCGATGCCGTGCAGCTGTTCCTTGGCGCCATCGATCCGCCGGTCGTCGTGTGATAACGCCGATCCGCGGCGTCGGCTCGCGTCGCCAGCGTGATCCAGCGCACTGGCGCGGCGCAAAAATCTCCTTTCATCAAGTATTTGAAAGCAGCTAACATCGCCGTCATGTTGGGCCGGGGCGCCATTGGCGTTTTTTCCCGGACCTGTCCGTGGCAAGGGGAGAACAAGAAATGTCGAAGGGGCAATCTTTGCAAGATCCGTTTTTGAATGCGCTTCGGCGCGAGCGCGTGCCGGTCGCCATCTATCTGGTCAACGGCATCAAGCTGCAGGGGACGGTCGAGTCGTTCGACCAGTTTGTAGTGTTGCTGCGCAACCAGGTGAGTCAGATGGTCTACAAGCACGCCATCTCCACCGTGGTACCGAGCCGCAATGTGCGTATCGGCAATGGTCACGATGGTCATGAAGGCCATGAAGGTCACGACGCACCGGCATCCGCCGACGCTGACGCTTGATAGACGGGGTATCAGCCCGCATGAAGTGAGTCTGCTTCTAAGAGCCTGTTCATGATCTCCAAGTACCCCGCGTTGTCATCGAGTGGCCGCCAGGTGGTAGTGCGTGGCGCAGCGCCTGACTGGCCGTCAGGTCAAGCCGCGCGCTACCACCTGGCGGCCACTCGATGGCAACCCTGCGGGCCGGGCCTGTTTGCCCGCATGCCGGCGTCATCACTCAGTCGTGGACGGACGTCCACTTCTTCGTTCTTCCTTGGCCTGCGCGCAAACGGCTCCCGGCGCGGGGCACTTGGAGATCATGAACAGGCTCTAAGGATCGTACCCACTAGTGTTCGATAGAAAAGAGAAAGGCGATCGCGCCGTGCTCGTCCTGCCGCATTCCCGCGGCGAAGGCGACACCGCGCGTCGTGCTGAGGAATTCGCCGAGCTGGTGAAGTCCGCCGGTGCCGAAGTGCTGGGTGTGGTCACGGCCCGTGTCGAGGGTCCCAACCCGCGCTATTACATCGGCAGCGGCAAGGCGGACGAAGTCGCCGAGGCGGCGCGCGCGCTGGCGGCCGACGTGGTGCTGGTCGACCACGTGCTGACCCCGGTGCAGGAGCGCAATCTCGAAAAGCATCTCGGCATCCGCGTGGTCGATCGCGCGGGGCTGATCCTGGACATTTTCGCCCAGCGTGCACGCTCGCACGAGGGCAAGCTGGAAGTGGAGCTGGCCCAACTCAAGCACTTGGCCACCCGGCTGGTGCGTGGCTGGACCCATCTGGACGCCCAGCGCGGCGGTGCCATCGGCAACCGCGGCCCCGGCGAAACCCAGCTGGAAACCGACCGCCGGCTGATCGGCGTGCGCGTGAAGATGCTCACCAAGCGGTTGGAGAAAGTGCAGACCCAGCGCGGCCAGCAGCGTCGCTCGCGCTTGCGCAACACCGTGCCCCAGGTGGCACTGGTCGGTTACACCAACGCCGGCAAGTCGACCCTGTTCAATGCGCTGACCACCGGCGACGTCTACGCCGCCGACCTGCTGTTCGCCACACTCGACCCGACCGTGCGCAAGCTGGAAAACCTCAGCTGCGGGCCGGCCGTGCTCGCCGACACGGTCGGCTTCATCCGCGAACTGCCACACGATCTGGTCGCCGCGTTCCGCGCCACCCTGGCCGAAGCGCACGATGCCGATCTGCTGCTCCACGTCAGCGATGCCGCCGACGAGGAGCGTGAGCGCCTGCACCGCGTGGTCGACAACGTGCTGGAGGAAATCGACGCCGGCGACATACCGCAGCTGCACATCATGAATAAGATCGACCTGGCCGGTGCCGAGCCGCGCATCGATCGCGATGCGGCCGGCAAGCCTGTGCGGGTCTGGCTGTCCGCCGCCACCGGTGTCGGCCTCGACCTGCTGCGCCAGGCGCTGGGCGAACTGCTCGGCGGCGAACGGGTGCAGTCCGACCTGCAGTTGCCGTTGTCGGCTGGGCGGCTGCACGCGCGGCTGAAGGCGGCGGGCGCGATCACCGGCGAGACGGTGGACGAGCAAGGCTGGCAGCTGCGCATCGATGCGCCGCGCAGTGTGATCGCGCCGCTCAGCGGTGGCGATGCCACCGAAACCCGGCTGCTGCGCGAGCTGCTCGCCGTGGCGGAATGAGGCGCCGGCTCTGCTAGAATATCCAGTGTTTGTGCGGCCGCTCCCCATCAGGCCGCACACCTCATCGACAGCTCAGGCTGAATCTCATGTGCAACCCGGTGCCAGACATGTCCCGGCCGGGGTTGCCGGCCTCCGACGGCCTCAAGGAGACTGACAGTGGCATGGAATGAACCCGGCAAGAACGGGCAGAACGATCCGTGGAACAGGAAGCGTCCGTCCGGCAAATCGTCGCTGGACGACCTGCTCAACAACGCGAAGAACCATCTGGGCAAGCTGGGCCAGGGCCCCGGCAGCATCCTCACCGCCGTGCTGGTACTGCTGGTGGTCGGCTTGCTGCTCAGTAGCTACACCATCATCGGCGCACGGCAGGCCGGCGTGGTGCTGCGCTTCGGCCAGTACTCGCGCACGCTGGCACCGGGCTTCCACCTGAAGCTGCCGCAGCCGATCGAGTCGGTCAGCAAGGTCGAGGCCACGCGGATCCGCTCGGTCACCGACAAGGTGGCCATGCTGACCAAGGACGAAAACATCATCACCATCGATTTCACCGTGCAGTACCAGGTGGACGATTCGCGCAAATACCTGTTCTCGCTGAATGACCCGGACGGCACCATCGGTGCCGCGGCCGAGGCTGCGGTGCGCTCGGTGATCGGCAGCAGCGACATGGACCAGATCCTGTCCGCCGCCGGCGCCAGCCTGGTCAGCGAGGCCCAGGTGACCCTGCAGAAGACGCTGGACGGCTACGATTCCGGCCTGCGCGTTACCGAGGTCAGCTTCCAGAACGTGTCCCCGCCGAACGAGGTGAAGGACGCCTTCGACGACGTCAACAATGCCCGCGAAGACAAGCAGAGCATCGAGAACGGCGCCCTGGCGTACGCCAGCAAAGTCGTGCCGGTGGCACGTGGCGACGCCGCGCGCATCGCGGCCGAGGCGGCCGGCTACAAGGCCGAGCGGATCGCCCGCGCGCAAGGCGACACGACCGGCTTCAACCTGATCCTGGCCGAGTACAAGGCTGCCCCGGAAGTCACCCGCAAGCGCCTGTGGCTGGAAATGATGGAGCAGGTGATGGCGGACAACCCCAAGGTGATCGACGGCTCCGATGGCCGCAACATCATCAACCTGCCGCCGCTGCAGGGCGCCGCTGCCGTTGGCTCGGCCACGGTCGGCGCGATCGTGCCGACGCCGGCACCGGCCTCTGCGCCAGCCGCCGGCAACGCGGCCGACAAGGGGACGCAGCCATGATGAAGATCACTTCCGCCGTCATCGCGCTCTTGCTCATCCTGCTCGGCCTCAACAGCATGTTCGTGGTCAGCGAAGGGCATAGCGCCTTGTTGCTGCAGTTCGGCCGCATCGTGCACACCGACTACCAGCCCGGGCTGCACTTCAAGCTGCCGGTGATCCAGCAGGTGATGGACTTCGACAAGCGCATCCTGTCGCTGGATGCGCCACCGGAGCGCTATTTCACCTCCGAGAAAAAGAGCGTTAACGTCGACTTCTACGTGAAGTGGCGCGTGGCCGACAACGCCGCGTACTACCGTGCCACCGGCGGCGACCAGCTGATGGCCGCGCAGCGGCTGACTCCGATCGTGAAGGACGCACTGCGCTTCGAGTTCAACGCGCGCACCTTGCCCGACCTGATCTCCGGCGGGCGTAAGGACATCACCGAACGGGTGCGTGCGCAGACCGACGCATCCGCGCGCAAGAACCTCGGCATCGCCGTGGTCGACGTGCGCATCAAGCGCATCGACCTGCCCAATGAGGTCAGCGAATCGGTCTACAAGCGGATGCGCGCCGAGCGCCTGCAACTGGCCAACGAACTGCGCTTCACCGGCCAGGAATCGGCCGAGACGATCCAGGCTGACGCCGACCGCCAGGGCCAGGTGCTGCGTGCCGATGCCCAGCGCGACGCGGCCAAGATCCGCGGCGAGGGCGACGCACAAGCCGCCGCGGTCTACGCACAGGCGTACAACCAGGATCCGGAGTTCTACGCCTTCTATCGCAGCCTCGCCGCTTACCGCAAATCGTTTGAGGACGGCAAGGGCGTGCTGATCATGAAGCCGGGCGACGAGTTCCTGCGCTACTTCGGCCAGCCGGCATCGGGCAAGCGCTGAGCCGGCGGGTTTCGGCGCATCATTCCGAACTACCCGTCATTCCGGCGCAAGCCGGAGTCCAGCTTCGGCGCCGGAATGACGAGCAACTATGACGATGCCCATCAGCGGGCATGACCAACGAAGCGAGAACATCATGGGTAAGTCAGTCGTAATTCTTGGTGCCCAGTGGGGCGACGAAGGCAAGGGCAAGATCGTCGATCTGCTGACCGAGCGGGTCAGCGCGGTGGCGCGCTTCCAGGGCGGCCACAACGCCGGCCACACGCTGGTGATCAAGGGCAAGAAGACCGTGCTGCACCTGATCCCCTCGGGCATCCTGCGCGACGACGCGCTGTGCCTGATCGGCAACGGCGTGGTGCTGTCGCCGGCCGCGCTGATGGAAGAGATCGCCGAGCTCGAAGCCAATGGTGTCGAAGTGCGCTCGCGCCTCAAGATCAGCCCGGCCACGCCGTTGATCATGCCGTACCACATCGCCGTCGATAAGGCGCGCGAGATCGCCGCCGGCGGCAAGGCCATCGGCACCACCGGTCGCGGTATCGGCCCGGCGTACGAGGATAAGGTCGCCCGCCGCAGCGTGCGCGTAGCCGACCTGATGTACCCGCACGAACTGCCGGCGCTGATCAAGACCGCCGTCGACTACCACAACTTCATCCTCACCCAGTGGCTGAAGGTCGAGCCGGTCGACTACCAGAAGGTGCTGGACGACGCGCTGGCCTGGGGCGAGTACATCCGCCCGATGGTCGACGACGTCGCCACCATCCTGCACGACGTGCGCAAGGAAGGTGGCAACATCCTGTTCGAGGGCGCGCAGGGCGCGCTGCTCGACATCGACCACGGTACCTATCCCTACGTCACCTCGTCCAACACCACCATCGGCGGCGCGCTGGCCGGCACCGGCGTGGGCGCGCGCGACATCGACTACGTGCTGGGCATCTGCAAGGCCTACGCCACCCGCGTCGGCAGCGGCCCGTTCCCGACCGAATTGAACGACGAGATGGGCGAGCGCCTGCGCAAAGTCGGCAACGAGTTCGGCGCCAGCACCGGCCGTCCGCGCCGCTGTGGCTGGATCGACCTGGTCGCGCTTAAGCGCGCCACCCAGATCAACGGCATCAACGGCCTGGCCATCACCAAGCTCGACGTGCTCGACGGCCTGGAAACCATCAAAGTCTGCATCGCATACGAATATCGGGGCAAACGCCGCGAACTCGCCCCACTCGACGCCGACGGCTGGGACGAGTGCAAGCCGGTCTACCTCGAATTCCCCGGCTGGGAAGAATCCACCGCCGGCATCCGCGACTGGAACAAACTGCCGCCCGCCGCCCGCGCCTATCTGCGCGCGGTGGAAGAACTCTCCGGCTGCCGTTTGGCGCTGGTCGCCACTGGTGCGGATCGTGATGACACGATCGTGCTGGATGATCCGTTTGCTTGAGTCAACCGTACCCTTCCAGGCATAAAAACAAGCCCCGCCATGCGGGGCTTGTTCGTTTTGAATGTCCAAGGGTCAGATTGAGCGCGGTTGCTATTCGCAAGGGGAGATAACGATGTCTCGCCATGTGCGACGGGATTGCGGATACTCAGTGAGTCAGGTGCCTACATCCTCTGCTTCGTGCTGCCTGCTTTCGCTCGTCATTGATTGACACTCATCATCAGGTTTTCGCATTCGCATGAATCAAGCTTCACTTTCTGCCCTTATCTGGTCCGTCGCCGATCTGCTGCGCGGCGACTACAAGCAATCCGAATACGGTCGCGTGATCTTGCCGTTCACTGTGCTGCGGCGTCTGGATTGTGTGCTCGAACCAACCAAGAAGGCCGTACTGACCGAGTTCGACGTCAAGACAAAGGCTGGTCTTAATCCCGATCCGTTCCTGCTGCGCAAAGCGAAGCAGTCGTTCTACAACACGTCAAAGCTCAACCTGCCCACGCTGCTGGGAGATCAGGATCACATCCGCCAGAACCTTTACGCCTATATCCAGGCGTTCTCGCCCGCGGTGCGCGACATCTTCGAGCGCTTCGATTTCCACGCGCAGGTCGAGCGCCTGGCCAAGGCCAACCTGCTGTACCTGGTCACCGAAAAGTTCGCCAACATCAACCTACACCCGGATGCGGTGGACAACGCGCAGATGGGTCTGGTGTTCGAAGAGCT
This sequence comes from Rhodanobacter sp., assembly GCA_035566635.1. Classification (GTDB taxonomy): domain Bacteria; phylum Pseudomonadota; class Gammaproteobacteria; order Xanthomonadales; family Rhodanobacteraceae; genus Rhodanobacter. Next base: position 87,006 of record DATMQY010000019.1, on the reverse strand, counting down.
GATCCGCAAATTCGCCGAGCTTTCCAACGAAACTGCTGGTGAGCATTTCACCCCGCGCGAAGTCATCCGGCTGATGGTCAACCTCATCTTCATCGAGGACGACGATGTGCTTGAACCAGGCAATGCCGTGGTACGCACCATCTACGATCCAACGGCAGGAACGGGTGGCATGTTGTCGGTGGCGGCCGAACATCTGCTGCAACACAACCCGTCTGCGCGGCTCACCCTGTTCGGGCAGGAGTTGAACGATGAGTCCTACGCCATTTGCAAGGCCGATATGCTGATCCGCGGCCAGGACGTTGCCAACATGGTCGCTGGCAACACGCTCAGCGAAGACGGCCATGGCGGGCGCAAGTTCGACTACATGCTGTCCAATCCGCCGTTCGGCGTGGAGTGGAAGAAGGTCGAGAAGGTGGTGCGCAAAGAGCACGAGGAGAAGGGCTTCGATGGCCGCTTCGGCCCCGGCCTACCGCGCGTGTCCGATGGCTCCATGCTGTTTCTCATGCACCTGCTGGCCAAGATGCGACCGGCCAACGATGGCGGCAGCCGCTTCGGCATCGTGCTCAACGGCTCGCCGCTGTTCACCGGTGGCGCGGGCAGTGGTGAATCGGAAATCCGCCGTTACGTGTTGGAGAACGACTTGGTGGAAGCCATCATCGGCCTGCCCACAGACATGTTCTACAACACCGGCATCGCCACCTACGTGTGGATCATTTCCAACAAGAAGCCTGACGATCGCAAGGGCTATGTGCAACTGATCGACGCCAGCAGCTTCTGGCAGAAGATGCGCAAGAGCCTCGGCAGCAAGCGCAAGGAGATGAGTGACGGACACATCGCCACTATCACGCGATTGTTTGGCGACTTCGCCGAAGCCGAACTGGCCACCGTGTTCGACGCCGCCGGCAAGGAAGCCAGCCGCCAGGTGATCGCCGCCGCCGAATTCGCCCCCGAACCACCCGCCGGCGGCAAGTTGAAGGTCGCGCCGATCTCGCGCATCTTCAAGAACGAGGACTTCGGCTACACCACCATCACCGTCGAACGCCCGCTGCGCGACGAGAACAGCAAGCTGGTGTTGGGCCAAAAAGGCAAGCTTAAGGGCAAACCGCAGCCGGACAGTTCACTGCGCGACACCGAGAACGTGCCGCTCGGTGAGAGCATCAAGGCCTATTTCAAGCGCGAGGTGTTGCCGCACGCGCCCGACGCGTGGATCGACGAAGCCAAGAGCAAGGTCGGCTACGAGGTCCCGTTCAATCGCCACTTTTACGTGTTCGAACCGCCGCGCGACCTGCACGAGATCGACGACGAACTGAAGGGCGTGTCGGCGCGGATCATGGCGATGCTGGGGGAGTTGGCCGAATGAGTATGCCGAGGTATGCGGAGTACAAGGACAGTGGGGTGAAGTGGCTGGGAAAAGTGCCGGCGCATTGGGAGCCCCTCAAAGTGAAAGCGTTCACTCAGTTTTGTGGCGGTGGTACTCCTAGCCGCGACAATCTGGCTTTCTGGAACGGAGACATCCCTTGGGTTTCGCCAAAGGACATGAAGTTCGAGAGGATCAAAGGCGCGGAGGAGTACATCACTGACGAAGGGCTATCGAGCAGTTCATCGTCGCTAGTGGATTCGGGCCGATTGCTCGTGGTTGTCCGGTCGGGAATCCTCAAGCACACGATTCCAGTTGCGATCAACGATGTGCCAGTTGCGCTGAATCAAGATATGAAAGCGCTTCGTTTCAAGGAGCAGTTGGCCACCAGTGAGTTCTTCTTGCGCTGGGTTCAGGGGCTGAACAATGCGCTGCTACTTGCATGGGCCAAGCAGGGCGCGACCGTTGAGAGCATTGAGCACAACTATCTTGCGGAGACGTTAGTTCCACTGCCGCCACTGTCCGAGCAATCCGCCATCGCCACTTTCCTCGACCGCGAGACCGGCAAGATAGATGCGTTGATTGCCGAGCAGGAAAAGCTGCTGACGCTACTGGCCGAAAAGCGCCAGGCCGCTATCTCCCAGGCCGTCACCCGCGGCCTCAAACCAAACGCCCCAATGAAGGCTCCGGCGTACCATGGTTGGGCCAGGTGCCTGTCCATTGGCGTCTAGGCAGGCTGTCAGAACTGTGCGGATTTGAATCGGGTAAGGCCCATGAGCCATTTGTAGATGATTCTGGCGAATTCATTTGCGTTAACTCAAGATTCGTCTCTACTGGTGGGACTTCCCGCAAGTACTGCACGCAAAATTTCAGTCCCGCAAAAGAGGGCGATATCTTGATGGTGATGAGTGACCTTCCGAATGGAAGGGCGCTCGCCAAAGCGTTTCTCGTTGAAGACAGGGCTTCCTATGCCGTCAATCAACGCGTGTGCATTTTGTCACCGCGCGAAAACTCACCCAAGTTCCTGTTCTACCTCCTCGATAGGAACCCGTATTTCCTTCGATACGATGATGGGGTAAGTCAGACTCATCTCCCAAACGCTGCTTTTGAGAAATTTAAGGTCTTTATTCCTCCGCTTCCTGAGCAGTTAGAAATCGCCTCCTTCCTTGATGAACGAAACGCCAAGCTTGATCAGCTCTCTTCTGACGCAGCTCATGCGATGTACGCTCTGAATGAACGCCGCGGCGCTCTGATCGCCGCCGCTGTCACCGGCAAGATCGATGTGAGGCTGGCCGCATGAGCGGCAAGAGCGAGGCGTTAGTCGGCTTCATCGCCAACCTGCTGCCGCTCTACGACGGCGAGCGCCACGAAGACCTGTGGTGTGCCCGTTCTTTGATCGACGGCACGCTGATTCTTCCCGTCGACGATTCAGGCGATGATGATCAACTGGGTTGGGTGCGCGTGCGCTGGCAAGGCGATCCCACCCGCGAGCATGAAACACGCGGCGACATGCTCGCCAGCGTGGCTCTGGAACGCTACGTCCGGCTACATGGCGCTGGCTACGACGAGGAGGCCGTCGCCGGCGAGTTGTGGTACATGGCTCGGCACTTCCACTTCAAGACTGGCTGCCGCGTCTACTTGCCACAATTGCATGAGCCGCCAACTGCGCTAAGTCGAGCCATGAAGCAAGCTACCGAGATGGGCAAAGGTGTCTTGGTTAATTTGATCAGCAAGCCTTTAGTTTTTTAGGAATCAAGTTGTCCGGATATGCCGGATATGAGCATCAGGGGGATAACCATGACGAGCACACTTTCAGCAAAAGAACAGCCTCTGTCGAAAGTATTTAGTGACGAGTATGTATTCACGATTCCGGGTTACCAGCGACCCTACGCGTGGGGCATCGACCAAGCGCAAGAGCTGCTCGATGATCTCCTCGGCTACATGCGCGCGGGTAGCTCCAAATTAGATGAGGTTGCTCCCTACTTTCTCGGCAGCATCGTGCTGATCAAACGAGAGGCTGTTCCCGGCTCAACGGTGGTGGATGGTCAGCAGCGATTGACAACGCTTACGCTCTTGCTTGCGTGCATTCGTGCCACGGTGCAAGACGAAATGGTACGCAAGGGGATCACTAAGCGGATCTACGAACAAGGCGATGTGGTCACCGCCACCGAGAACCACTATCGCGTCTCTCTTCGGGAACGAGACCGGCAGTTTTTTCGGGATTATGTGCAGCATGAGGGCGGTATCGAGAAGTTGATTCTGCTGAACAATGTGCTTCCGGACAGTCGCGGAAAGTTAAGGGCAAACGCAAGGCACTTTATGGATGCTTTGGAGGACCTCGATGCTGCGACTCTGGTACGACTGGTCCAATTCATAGCAACGCGATGCTACCTAGTGACGGTCTCGACCCCTGACTTGGATTCCGCCTACCGAATCTTCGGGGTGATGAATAGTCGCGGCCTCGATCTGGGTGCAACCGATATTCTCAAAGCCGAGATCATCGGTGCCGTGGACACAGCAAGTCGTGACGCTTACACGGAGAGATGGGAGCAGTTGGAAGAAGACTTGGGGCGCGACGGTTTCGGCGAGCTCTTCAGTCACATCCGTATGGTTTATCGCAAAGCCAAGCCGAAGGGTACGGTACTTAAGGAATTCAGAGACCATGTAGGGCCGAAAGATTCCGTCGCGTTCATTGATGAAGTGCTACAGCCTATGGCGCAGGCATTTCGCGAGCTCACAGACGCTGACTATGCCAGCCAGAAGCACGCTGAGGCCGTCAACGGAACGTTTCGCTTGCTTAACCGAATCGAGTTCAAGGACTGGGTGCCACCCGCCCTGACGTTCTTTTCGCTTCATCGCAATGAGCCGGAGGCGATGCTTCGATTCTTCCGGGACTTGGAGCGGCTAGCTTACTCGATGCTGGTTCGCCGCTCTGGCGTGAATGAGCGCATTGAGCGCTATTCCTCGTTGACAGAGGCAATCGAGGGTAAGCGAGATCTGTATGCGACCGATTCGCCGCTTCAACTTACTCCCAGAGAGCAGCACGAGACATACGCAGCCTTGAATGGTCCACTGTACGAAACGCATTCGGCCCGAGCGCTTTCAGTCATTCTGCTGAGATTGGATGAGCTTGTTTCAGGTGGTGGTGCCACATACGATCACGACATCGTTACGGTAGAACATGTGCTACCCCAGCAGCCGAAAGCCGAGAGCATATGGCTGGCTTGGATGCCGTCACCGCAAAGTCGGCTCGATTGGGTGCATCGTCTTGGGAACTTGGCGCTGTTGACGCGCAAGAAAAATAGCGCAGCGGGTAATTACGACTTTGACCGGAAGAAGTCGGCGTACTTCTCGAAAGGGGGCGTAAGTCCATTTGCATTGACCACGCAGGTGCTAAGGCATCAGCAATGGACCACGGTAGAGCTGGATGAGCGACAAGGTCAGCTACTAAAAGCGCTTGAGCAAGAATGGCGCCTTGAGGATCGCGAAACCCCTCAAGCGACCGTGTTGCGAAAGTTAGCGACGCAGAAAGAAGGGGATCGGCCGTTCGAGTTCGAGCTTTCGAGTGCAAAGCACGGCCTGCATGCATTAGCCCGAAATTTCGATGAAAAATTCATTGTCCTTCGAGGCTCAAACGCGAGGGTGGCTTGGACTGGATTCGATCACGGATACAAGGCACTTCGACAGGACCTCATCGACGCCGGTGCTCTGGTTCCTTCAGAGAATGGTGCACTTATATTTACGCGAGACACTCCCTTTAATAGCCCTAGCGCGGCCTCGGCAGTAATTTTTGGCCGTCCGGATAATGGGCGAACAAGCTGGGTACTCAAGACCACCGGCCAAACATATGGAGAATGGTTGGAGTGGCTGGAGACCGTATGGGTCGAGGCAAAGCGAGGTGTCAGCGATATCACGGGGCCCCAGGAGAGGGCGCCGGCCGAATGAACCTGCATCGTGAACTGCATTTTGAGCGCGAGATCTGCGAGCACCTCGCCACCCACGGCTGGCGTTACACCGATGGCGACGCCGAGCACTACGACCGCACGCATGGCCTCTATCTGCCTGACCTGCTGGCCTGGATCGAAGCAGCCCAACCTGAGAGTTGGCAGCGACTCTCCAAGACCCACGGTGCCGCAGCAGGCGAACGCATCGCCGAACGCGTGCGCAAGAACCTCAACGAACGCGGCACGCTGGAAGTGCTGCGCCGGGGCGTTGAGATGCTGGGGTTGAAAGAGCCGCTGACGCTGGTGCAGTTCAAACCGGCGCTGGCGATCAATCCAGTGATCCTTCAGCACTACGCGGCCAACCGGCTGCGCGTGGTGCGCCAGGTGCGGCATTCGCCGAACAACGCGAAGGATGCGCTGGATCTGGTGCTGTTCGTCAACGGCATCGCGGTGGCCACGGCCGAGCTGAAATCCGATTTCACGCAGAGCGTCAACGATGCGGTGGATCAATATCGCTTCGACCGTCATCCGCAGCCCAAGGGCGGGCAGGTCGAACCGCTGCTGGGTTTCCCCGGCGGCGCGCTAGTGCATTTCGCGGTGAGCCAGACCGAGGTGATGATGACCACGCGGCTGGCCGGGCCGGCCACGCGTTTCCTGCCGTTCAACCGCGGCGACCACGGCGCGGCCGGCAACGCGCCGAACCCGGACGGCTTTGCCACAGCATACCTGTGGGAAGAGGTATGGGCGCGCGACAGCTGGCTGGAGATCCTCGGCCGCTATCTGATCGGCAAGCGCGACGACAAGAAGCAGCTCAGTAGCGTAATTTTTCCTCGTTACCACCAGCTTGACGCCACGCGGAAGCTGGTGGCTGATGTGTTGGCGGAGGGTGCAGGGCGGCGTTATCTGATCCAGCATTCGGCGGGCTCGGGCAAGACCAATTCGATTGCCTGGAGTGCGCACTTCTTAGCCGACCTGCACGATGCGCAGCACAAGAAGCTGTTCGACAGTGTGCTGGTGGTATCCGACCGCAACGTGCTGGACGCACAGCTGCAGGAGGCGATCTTCGATTTCGAGCGCACCACCGGCGTGGTGGAAACCATCACCAGCGAACACGGCAGCAAGAGCGCGCAGCTGGGTCAGGCGCTGAATGACGGCAAGAAGATCATTGTCTGTACCATCCAGACGTTTCCATTCGCGCTGGAGGAAGTGCAGAGGCTGGCTGCTACCGAAGGCAAGCGCTTTGCGGTGATCGCCGACGAGGCGCATAGCTCGCAGACCGGCGAAGCGGCGGCCAAGCTCAAGCAACTGCTGAGCGCAGAGGAATGGGCCGAACTGCAGGACGGCGGCGAGATCGACACTGAAGTCATTCTGGCGGCCGGCATGGCGGCACGTGTCGGCGGCAACAAGGGCCTGACCTACGTGGCGTTCACCGCCACGCCCAAGCAGAAGACGCTGGAGCTGTTCGGCAGCCCCGGTGCGGACGGCCTGCCGCAGCCGTTCCACGTGTATTCGATGCGCCAGGCGATCGAGGAGGGCTTCATCCTCGACGTGCTGAAAAACTACACGCCATACAAGCTTGCCTTCAGGCTGGCCCATGACGGCAAGGAGTATGACGAGTCGCAGGTGGAACGCAGCGCGGCGATGAAGGGGATCATGCAGTGGGTTCGCCTGCATCCCTACAACATCGTCTCCAAGGTGCAGATCGTAGTGGAGCATTACCGCGAGAACGTGCAGCCGCTGCTGGATGGCCAGGCCAAGGCGATGGTGGTGGTCGGCAGCCGCAAGGAGGCAGTGCGCTGGCAGAAGGCGATCCGCGCCTACATCGCCAGGCAGAACTATCCGCTGGGCGTGCTGGTGGCGTTCTCCGGCGAGGTGAATGATTCGGAGAGCTATCCGCAGGCGGTCACCGAGACCAGCGCCGATCTCAATCCCGGCCTCAAGGGCCGTGACATCCGCGAAGCCTTCGCCCGGCCCGACTATCACCTGCTGCTGGTCGCCAACAAGTTCCAGACCGGCTTCGACCAGCCGTTGCTGTGCGGCATGTACGTGGACAAGATGCTGGGCGGCATCCAGGCGGTGCAGACATTGTCGCGATTGAACCGCGCGCACCCGGGGAAGGACACCACCTACATCCTCGACTTTATCAACGACGCGGCCGAGATCCTCAAAGCTTCCAAGACCTACTACGACACCGCCGAGCTGGAAGCGACCACCGATCCGCATCTGGTCTTCGACCTGCGCGCCAAGCTCGATGCCAGCGCTCACTACGACGACTTCGAAGTGGAGCGCGTCGCGAAAGTGGAGATCGACCCGCTAGGTACCCAAGCCCAGCTGAGCGCAGCGATTGCGCCGGTAGCCGACCGCCTGCTCAAGCGCTACAAGGCCGCGCAGCAGGCAAGGGCCGCCGCACTGGCAGCTGGCGACGACAAGGCTGCCGAGTCGAACAAGGACGTACTCGATGCGCTGATGCTATTCAAGAACGACATGGGCGCCTACGTGCGCTTGTATGCCTTCCTGTCGCAGGTGTTCGACTACGGCAACACCGATATCGAAAAGCGCTTCATCTTCTACAAGCGACTGATCCCGTTGCTGGAATTCGGCCGCGAGCGCGACATGGTGGATCTGTCCAAGGTGGTTCTGACCCATCACACCTTGCGCAACGCCGGACGCCAGCCTATCAGCCTCAACGGTGACGGTAGCTACAAGCTGCCGCCGATGGATGCAGTGGGCAGCGGCTCGGTGCAGGAAAAGCAGCAGGCCTATCTGACCGAGATCATCCAGAAGGTCAACGGGCTGTTCGAGGGCCAGCTCACCGAAGATGACCAGTTGGTCTACGTCAACGGTGTGCTCAAGGGCAAGCTGCTGGAAAACGAAACCCTGATGCAGCAAGCCGGCAGCAACAGCAAGGAACAGTTCGCCAACTCACCCGACCTGAAAGATGCACTGATGCACGCGATCATGGATGCGCTGGAAGCGCACACCACCATGAGCACTCAGGCACTCGGTTCGGATCGCGTACGTGATGGATTGAAAGACATCCTGCTGGGACCTGCGCAGTTGTATGAAGCACTGCGAGCAAAGGCGCAAAGTGGCGCGGCACAACCTTGAGTGCCTGCGTGTGATTTATCGATAGGACCGTATTGACGGCGAATGAGCATTGGTCACGCGAAGAAGTGGCAGCGGCTGTCGCTGACTACCGACGCGCGCTCATTCAGGATTTGAGCGGGCAACCATTGACCTCGGCTTCGCATCCTTGGCGTTACGGTTTGAGTGAATAGCCACACTCGCCAAGAGGAGCCGCAAATGTCCGACGAACATGCCAAGACACCTGCCGACCATATCGGCGATACGGTGGCGCAGCTCAAGGAAATGCGGCACTACTCCAAGAACAACGTGGAAACGCTGACGGCGGAATGGCTGTTGTTCGACGGCGAGCTGTCCAAGCTGAAGCTGGCCGACAAGATTGCCGATCTGATGGATCGGCAAGGGCAGCTGCACGAGGCGCTGGAAAACGCGATCACCGATCTGGAAGAAGTGCTGGAGAAGATGAAGCCTGTGCCGGAAGAGTAAGTGCGCGGATTTTCGACAACCTTCAAACGTGGACGAGATCGTTGCCGTAGGGCTGCACGGGATGGTCGTCGCTGGTAAGCAGGCGGACGAAGTTGGGATGGATGAACAGCTTTTCGCGACCGACCTTGATCTCGCGCAGCATGCCCAGGTCGGCTAGCTGTTTCAGATATACCGAGGCGGTCTGGCGTTTGGCGATGTCGGCTTCCACCAGGTTCTGGATGCGGCAGTACGGTTGTACGAACAGCATGTCGACCAACTCGCGCGTGTAGATCTTCGATGCACGAGTCTTGACGAAGGCAGTGGCCTGCGTTTGCAGTTTCTGGATGGCTTGTATCTTGGCGGTGGTCCACTGGGCGGTGTCGGTTACCGCGGCCAGCATGAAACTGACCCACGCCTCCCAGGCACCGTCGCGCGTGACCGCCAGCAGGTTGCGGTAGTAGTCGGCACGGTGCTGCAGGATGTAACGCGATAGATACAGCACCGGCTGGGTGAGCAGGCCTTGCTCCACTAGCAGCAATAGATTGAGTACACGTCCGGTGCGGCCGTTGCCATCGAGAAAGGGATGGATCGCCTCGAACTGGTAATGCGCCACGGCCATGCGGATCAGCGGATCGATCTCGGTGTGCTCGTGGATGAAGCGCTCCCAGTTGGCCAGTTTTTCGCGCAACAGTGCCTCGCCGACCGGCGGGGTATAGATCAGCTCGCGGGTGGCGGCATTGGTCAGTGCAGTGCCCGGTATTCGCCGGATATCCATGACGACGTTCTTGAGTTGACTGCACACCTGGATCGCAGTGCTGGTGCTGAGTGGCCGATGCTTGAGCGAGACAAACCCCTCGTAGAGCGCGCTGCGATAGCGCAAGGCTTCCTTGGTGGCTGGGTCGTCCGCCTGGTCTTCCAGTTGCGCGTAGCGGAACAACGCGTCGCTGGTGGTGACTATGTTTTCGATCTCGCTGCTGGCCTGGGCTTCCAATAATGGAATGGTGTTGATCAGTACTGCCTGATTCGGAATCAGGTCACCGGCACTTTTCAATGCCGCCAGCGCCGCCCGCGCCTCGATGCATGCCTTGAGCAGCGGCTTGCTTTCAATATCGGCAGCCGGTGGAAGCTCGGGCAGGGTGTTGTACGGCTGCTTGGGATCGAAAGGCATCGTTGGGCTCCTGTCCATATCGACGTGTTGGCGGAACATGTCGATGGTGTCGAGAGTAGGATAAAATATGTCGATATTCAATGAATATTTCGACATGAATTAGAGATATGTCGATGGAATCGACACGTCAGCCAGATATGTCGATGGGCGCACCTTTGGTGAATGGCACGGCAGGATCCAGCGGGTCCTGAGCAGTGAGTGCCACGACTTCGACCAGGTCATAGTTGCAAAGGGCGTCGCTGTCGCACACGGACGGGCTCCCTTTTTGGTGCGGCGACCCGGGCTGCTGTCACTTCGAAAGACCCTGCAGGTCATGCATGACTTCCGGCGGTATTTCGAGAGCGGTGTCAGGCCTCACTATCGGGAAATGGGGAGCTTGCTCTTGCAGGGCTCGCTTCGTTGCAGTTCTTTTTACTCGACATCTTTGAGCCGTCATCAACCAAGTTGGCTGCTGGCATGTCGAGTTCACCTTTGAGGGGATCTCATGCGTAGCATTCTGGTTTCGGCGATTGCCTTGGCGCTTGCCGGCGTTTCGATGACAGGCATGGCGGCGACGCCAGTTCGGGCGTCCACGGCGGAGCTCGCCACCACCCAGCTGCCGCGCAGCGTGCGGCCCAGCCATTACGACGTGGCGGTGGTGCCGCATGCCGACAAACTGAGTTTCGACGGCACGGTGACGGTGACGGTCGACGTGTTGCAGCCGACCACCAGCATCACGCTCAATGCGATCGACATGACGTTCTCGTCGGTGAGCCTGACGCCGACCCGGCTGAAGATCGCCATCGCGGCGCCGAAGGTGACGGTAGATGCCGCTGCGCAGACGGCCACGTTCACGTTCGCGCAGCTGATCCCGGCCGGCAGCTACAAGCTGGCGATGAGCTACACCGGCAAGATCGGCACCCAGGCCAACGGCCTGTTCGCGATCGACTACGACACCAAGGCAGGCAAGAAGCGCGCGCTGTATACGCAGTTCGAGAATTCCGACGCGCGCCGCTTCATCCCGTCGTGGGACGAGCCAGCGTACAAGGCCACCTTCAATCTGGAAGTGACCGCACCCAGCGACGAGATGGCGGTGAGCAACATGCCGGCCGCGTCGAAGACCGACCTGGGCAACGGCATGACCCGTGTGGTCTTTCAGCCGTCGCCGAAGATGTCCACCTACCTGCTGTTTTTCGGCCTGGGCGAGTTCGACCGCGCCACCGCCACTTCGGATGGCACCGAGATCGGCGTGATCACGCAGAAGGGGCTGACCTCGCAGGCCGGCTTCACGCTGAAATCGGGCAGTGACGTGCTGCACGAATACAACGACTATTTCGGCGTGCCGTTCCCGCTGCCGAAGCTGGACAACATCGCCTCGCCGGGCAGCAGCCAGTTCTTCTCGGCGATGGAGAACTGGGGCGCGATCTACACCTTCGAATATGCGCTGCTGCTCGACCCCTCGATCTCGACGCAGTCGGACAAGCAGCAAGTGTTCAACACCGCCGCGCACGAGATGGCGCACCAGTGGTTCGGCGATCTGGTGACGATGCGCTGGTGGGACGACTTGTGGCTCAACGAGGGCTTTGCCTCGTGGATGGCCGCGCGCACCACCGAGAAGTTGCACCCGGAGTGGCATACCGATCTCGACGCAGTGGGTGCGCGCGAAGGCGCGATGTCGCGTGATGCGGTGGCGACCACGCATCCGGTCGTGCAGCACGTGGAGACGGTGGAGCAGGCCAGCCAGGCGTTCGACGCGATCACCTACGCCAAGGGCGAGGCGGTGATCCGCATGCTGGAGGCTTACGTCGGCGCGGATACCTGGCGCGATGGTGTGCGCCGCTATATCAAGGCGCATGCGTACAACAACACGGTGTCCGACGATCTGTGGCGCGAAGTGCAGGCCGCGGCCGGCAAGCCGATCACCCAGATCGCGCATGACTTCACCTTGCAGCCGGGCGTTCCGCTGATCCGCGTGGAAGCGTCGGCGTGCAGCGGCGGCAAGACCACGTTGAAGCTGACCCAGGGCGAATTCACCAAGGACCGTCCGAACAAGACGCCGCTGAGGTGGCATGTGCCGGTGATCGCACAGAGCGTCGGCGGCGAACCGGCACGCACCGTGGTGGACGGTACGGCCACGCTGTCTGTGCCCGGCTGCGGTCCGGTGCTGGTCAATGCCGGGCAGAGCGGTTACTACCGCACGCTGTACTCGCCGGCGCAGTTTGCCGCGATCAAGGGCGATTTCGCCAAGCTGGCGCCGATCGACCAGATGGGTCTGATGGGTGACACCTGGGCGCTGGGCATGGCTGGGCTGGAGCCGGCGTCGAGTTATCTGGACCTGGCTCAGGCCACGCCGGCGAATGCCGACCCGCAGATCTGGGGCGACATCGCTGGCAGCTTCTCCGGCCTGCATCAGTACTATCGCGGCGACAAGGCGCGACAGGCACGTTTCGACGCGTTTGCGCTGAAGCAGTTGCAGCCGGTGTTCGCACGTATCGGCTGGGAGGCCAAGGCGGACGAGAGTGATCCGACCGCGATCCTGCGCACGCAGCTGATCGGTGTGCTCGCCGACCTGGGCGACAAAGCCGTGATCAACGAGGCGCAGCGTCGTTACGCGGCCCAGGCGAGCGATCCGAAGGCGGTGCCGGCCGCCTTGCGCAAGACCATCGTGGCGGTGGTGGCACGACATGCCGACGCAGCCACCTGGGACAAGCTGCACGCCACGGCCAAGGCCGAGACCACGCCGCTGATCAAGGACCAGCTGTATTCGATGCTGTCCATCGCCGAGGACGATGCACTGGCCCAGCGCGCGCTGGATCTGGCACTCACCGACGAACCTGGCGCCACCAACAGTGCCGGCATGATCAGCATCGTCGCGTACCAGCATCCGGATATGGCGTTCGACTTTGCGCTGGCGCACCGTGCCCAGGTCGACAAGCTGGTCGATTCGACGTCGAGCAGCCGCTACTACCCGGGCCTGGGCAGCAGCTCGTTCAATCCGGCGATGATCGGAAAGATCAAGGCCTATGCCGACGCCCACATCGCTGCCGGTTCGCGCCGCGCTGCCGATACCGTGATCGCCAACATCACCTACCGCACGATGATCCGCAACGAACGCCTGCCGGCGATCGACGCATGGCTGGCGAAGAACGGCGGCTGATCGCAGGGAGCACGGCTGCATTGATGCCATAACCAAAGGCCCCGCTCAGCGGGGCCTTTTCGGTACCTGGGTCTGGTGTACGGTGTCGATGTTCCAATCGGTGTGATGACATTGACTCGTTGAGGGGGAGCGATGACAGGTTCGGCAGACAACATGGTTCTGGACAGCGCGGTCTACAAGACGCTGCTGGAGTCCACCAGGGCGATTCCGTGGAAGATCAACTGGGGCAGTATGCAGTTCGCCTACATCGGGCCGCAGATCGAGGCGCTGCTGGGATGGGCGCCGTCGAGCTGGGTGACGGTGGAGGACTGGGCCAGCCGCATGCACCCGGAGGATCGCGAGCGGGTAGTGAATTTCTGCGTGGCGCAGTCGCAGGCGGGGGTGGATCACGAGGCGGACTATCGCGCGCTGACCCGCGCCGGCGATTACGTGTGGATCCGCGATGTGGTGCACGTGGTGCGCAACGCGGATGGTTCGGTCGATTCGCTGATCGGCTTCATGTTCGACATCAGCGAACGCAAGCAGACCGAGCAGCAGCTGATCATCCTGCAGAAGGAACTGGAGGAGCTGTCCTTCCGTGATGGCTTGACCGGGGTGGCCAACCGGCGCCGGTTCGACGCGATCATGGATCTGGAATGGAGCAATGCACGGCGCAACCGGCAGCCGCTGTCGCTGATCATGCTGGATATCGACTATTTCAAGCAGTACAACGACCGTTATGGCCATCTCGAAGGCGACAACTGCCTGAGGCGCGTGGCGACGATGTTGGCGTCGACGGCGACGCGTGCACGCGACCTGCTGGCCCGGTTCGGCGGCGAGGAGTTTGTGCTGGTGCTGCCGGAAACCGACGAAGCCGCCGCCCACAAGCTGGCCGAACGCTGCCGTGAGGTGATCCTGGACGAGCAGATTCCGCACACGCAATCCGCGATCGGTCCGGTGCTGACCATCAGCCTTGGCGTAGGTAGCGTGCTCCCTGCTCATGGCGACGAACTGCTGCCGTTCATCGATGCAGTGGACAAGCGGTTGTACACGGCCAAGCAGCAGGGCAGGAACTGCATCGTCGCGGCTTGAGTTGGGATTCGCTGACGCTCATTCCAACTTGCGTTGTTGGGCTATAGCTCGACGTGGTCAAACAAAAGGCCCCACATGCGGGGGCCCTTGCTTTCAGCGGATCGACGCGGCAGCTTACGTTTCGGCGTCTGCTCTCGTCATCGCTACCATTCGCGATGCTCTCAGGGAAAGGTCGTCCTTGCCGGCTTGCTCAAATTTCCGGCGCTCGCTCTAGGCTCATTGCTTCGATCCACCGTTGTACTTTCAGCGTCCTTGCGCACAAGTTGGCGCGTGTTCTCCATCACGTTGTTTTCGATCAATACGCCTTTCGACGCCAGCAGATTGATGGCAGCCGCCGCCTGTTGACCGTTGCTGCTTTTCACAATGAACCGGTTGTTCCGGATGATCGCGCCATCGGCGTCCCGCAGTTTCAGTGCGGCGGGCAGTTCGGAGGCGTTCGCTGGACTCAGGTGCACGATGAACGTGTTGCCCTCGACCAGGGTGTTGGGTCCATAGAGATAGACAGCCGTATCGCCATCCACCTCGATAGTGCTGTTGCGCAGCACGTTGTTGGTGCCAACCATGATGACGCCTCGACCGCCCGACACTACTTGCAGGTTGTCCAAGGAGTAGTAGGTCTCCGGCTGATAGTTCCACGGATGGATAAAGCCGACTTTTTTGCCGGACTCATAGGGGCGTTGGTCGCCCATGGGTCGCTGATCTTCAGGCATCACTTCGTAAGCGCTCGCATAGGCGCGAGTGGAAAGATCAAAACTCTTGTGAAAGCCAAGGTAGACGCCGACGCCGCTTGGGCCGGGTGTCTTGATCACGCCATTTCGCACGCTCATGTGCTGCGGAAAATCATCCAGATGGCTCAACGATGTCTCTGAGGTGGACTGATTCAGTGCAACGCCCGTGGTGTTTTCAAACGGCGCGCCGGAAACAAGATGTCCTTGCAGATCGAGATCCACGTGAGTGGCCCGATAAAAAGTCACTATGCGAGCAGGTCTTCCCCGTTCGTTGAAACCCTCCGCCATGGACCAGACATGCCTTTGCATCAGATCCTGCACCAGGCACTGCCGCCCGCTTCCTGTAGCGGTGACTTCGATTGCCATGGCATCTCTTTGATACTTCACTGGCTTGCAATCGTGCTGTTTCGCGATTGCTTCCTCGCGAGCTATATCGCTGAGTGAGGGTCTGTTTGAGGCGCAGGCTGTCGCCAGGAGGCTTGTGCATACGGCGACAAGCATGCGGGCGGTGCGGCGCTTCCATGGTGGCAAGTCGCAAAGCATTGGGCGTGGCTGGAACATGTTTTCTGCTCGGCTCATGGCGTCGAGATGGTCTTCATTGGGAAGTTGCCGGGGATGTGCCCGTAGACAGGGCCGTCGTGCTTCTCTATCCGCGGAACTTGACCCAGTACGTCTTGGCGGGGATGTAGCAGTACTTGATATCCGGAACCTCGTGGGTCTGGTTGTTGATATCCAGTGAGCCGAGGTGCAGCAGAAGGCCGGAATGCCTGGGTAGCTGAGCGTTGAAGGTGAGCACGAGTGGGCCGCATTTCTGCAAGTCGGCCGGAGCTGAGGGCGCACCGCCGCATTCCCAGTGCATCTTCATGAAGGGGTTTTCCTGCAGGTGGCTTGTCGCAGGGAACCGCTTGCTGCCGACCTCGATATAGGCCCGCGCCGGGTCGAGCAGAATGACGGGCCGGTCGATGTTGCGGGGAGCGGTCATACCGAAAGCGCTGACCTCGATGAGGGTTCCCGGTTGCGAAGGATCGGAGATCTGCCGCGTGAAAAGACTGATCGTGTGGGCTCCCAGCTTCAACTGCAGGGAGTCGGCGGCGCCGGGTTTCCAGTCGAGGGATTTCTGCAGTTCGCACGGCGCCGGATAGCCACCGCTGGTCTCCGGAGTGTAGAGGCAGCCGGACAAGACGCCAGCGGCCGCAGCCATCGCGGCTAATGAGATGAGACGGGGGATTTGCATGCGATGCCGACTCTAGGGTGAGAACCATAAAGGTTCGTGATACGTGGCAGCTCATGCATCTCGCCATGAGCCCGATGGATCATGGCGATGATGAAGGCGTCAGCATGGAGGTCGCGCAATTTAGCAGATGACTGGCGTATTCCCAGCCATGGTGTGGAACGCCTACTCGCTCCAAAACAAAAAGCCCCGCATCGTGCGGGGCCTTTTGCTGTTTCCCTGAAGGTGCGGCGAGGGCTTACGCCTCCGCTTCTTCCTTGTACGCATCCACCGGGATGCAGGCACACATGATGTTCTTGTCGCCGTAGATGTTGTCCACGCGGGCGACCGGCGACCAGTATTTCTGCAGTTTGAGGCTGGCCAGTGGGAATGCGGCCAGTTCACGCGGGTAGGCGTGTGTCCACTCGCTGGACGAGACCATGGTGGCGGTGTGCGGAGCGTTTTTCAGCGGGTTGTCTTCGCGGTCGAGCTTGCCGTCTTCGATCGCGCGAATCTCGTCGCGGATCTGGATCATCGCGTCGATGAAGCGATCGAGCTCGTGCTGCGATTCGCTCTCGGTCGGTTCCACCATCAACGTGCCGGATACCGGGAAGCTCAGCGTCGGTGCGTGGAAGCCGAAGTCGATGAGGCGCTTGGCGACATCCTCCGCGCCGATGCCGGTAGCGTCCTTCAGCGGGCGCAGGTCGAGAATGCACTCATGCGCGACCAGTCCGTTACGGCCGGTGTACAGGGTGGGGTAGTGCGCTTCGAGCCGCTTGGCGATGTAGTTGGCGTTGAGCAGGGCCACCTGGGTCGCCTTGCGCAGGCCTTGCTGGCCCATCATCGTGATGTACATCCACGAGATCGGCAGGATCGAGGCCGAACCATAATTGGCCGCGCTGACCATGCCGACCGCGCCTTCGCTACCGAGCGTGCGCGGCAGGAACGGCGCGAGGTGCGACTTCACCGCACACGGGCCGACACCCGGGCCGCCGCCGCCATGCGGGATGCAGAACGTCTTGTGCAGGTTCAGATGCGAGACGTCCGAACCCCACTTGCCGGGCTTGGCCACACCGACCAGCGCATTCATGTTGGCGCCGTCGGTGTACACCTGACCGCCGTGCGCGTGCACGATCTCGCAGATCGCGACGATGTCTTCCTCGAACACGCCGTGGGTGGACGGGTAGGTGATCATCAGCGCGGCGAGGCGGTTGCTGTATTTCTCCGCGGCGCGGCGGATGTCTTCCACGTCGACGTTGCCGTTGGCGTCGCACTTGGTCACCACCACGGTCATGCCGCACATCTGTGCGGAGGCCGGGTTGGTACCGTGGGCGGATTCGGGGATCAGGCAGATGTCACGATGGGCTTCGTTGCGCGAGCGGTGGTAGGCGCGGATCGCCAGCAAGCCGGCGTATTCGCCCTGCGCACCGGAGTTCGGCTGCAGGCTCACCGCGTCGTAGCCAGTGCATTCCACCAGCATCGCTTCGAGGCCGTCGATCAGTTCCTTGTAACCGGCCGTCTGCGAGGTCGGTGCCAGCGGATGGATGTTGCCGAACTCCGGCCACGTCACCGGGATCATCTCGGCGGTGGCGTTGAGCTTCATGGTGCAGGAGCCGAGCGGGATCATCGTGCGATCCATCGCCAGATCCTTGTCGGCCAGCGCGCGCATGTAGCGCAGCAGTTCGTGCTCGCTGTGGTGGGTGTTGAACACCGGGTGCTGCAGGAAGGTGGTTTTGCGTGCGAGGGAAGCGGGCAGGGCGTCGGCAGTGGCGGCATCCAGCGCGTCGATATCGCTGACGGTTGCACTGAACAGCGCAGCCAGCGCGACCACATCCGCGCGCGTGGTGGTTTCGTCGAGGCTGATGCCGACGCTGCTGCCGTCGATCGCACGCAGGTTGATGCGTGCCGCCGCAGCCTTGGCGTGCAGCGCGGCAGCGTCGACGCCGGTGACATGCAGCGTATCGAAGAAATCCGCGCCCACTGCGACACCGGCCTGACGCAGCGAGGCAGCGAGGATCGCGCTGAGCCGATGCGTGCGACGCGCGATGCGCGTTAGACCTTCCGGGCCATGGTAGACCGCGTACATGCTCGCCATCACGGCGAGCAGCACCTGCGCGGTGCAGATGTTGGAGGTGGCCTTCTCGCGGCGGATGTGCTGCTCGCGGGTCTGCAGGGTGAGGCGGTAGGCCGGCTTGCCTTCGGCATCGATCGACACGCCGATCAGGCGGCCCGGCATCGAGCGCTTGTACGCGTCGCGGCAGGCCATGAACGCGGCATGCGGGCCGCCGTTGCCGAACGGCACGCCGAAGCGCTGTGAGTTGCCGACCACGATGTCAGCACCCCATTCGCCTGGCGCGGCGAGCAGGGTGAGTGCGAGCAGATCGGTGGCGACCGCGACCAGTGCGCCGCGCGCATGCGCGGCATCGGCGATGGCCCGGTAGTCGTTGATGGTGCCGAAGGTGTTCGGGTACTGCAGCAGAACGCCGAAGCTGTCGACCGAGCCGCCCTCGGCGTCGGCACCGATATGCAGCTCGATGCCCAGCGCCTCGGCGCGGGTCTTGACCACTTCCAGCGTCTGCGGATGCACGCCGTTCGACACGAAGAACACGTTCGACTTGGACTTGCACGAACGCTTCGCCAGCGTCATCGCCTCGGCCGCGGCGGTGGCTTCGTCCAGCAGCGAGGCGTTGGCGATCTCCATTCCGGTGAGGTCGGCGCACAGCGTCTGGAAGTTGATCAGCGCCTCCATGCGACCCTGCGAGATCTCCGCCTGATACGGCGTGTACGCGGTGTACCAGGCCGGGTTCTCCAGGATGTTGCGCAGGATGACGTTCGGCGTGAGTGTGCCGTAATAGCCCTGACCGATGAAGCTGCGGAACACTTCGTTCTTGTCCGCGATGGTGCGGATCTTGGCCAGCGCCTCGACCTCGGTGATCGCCTGCGGCAAAGCCAGCGGCGCGGGCGACTTGATCTTGCCCGGCACGATCGCATCGGTCATCGCTTCCAGCGAATCGTGGCCGATGACGCGCAGCATCTGCGCGATTTCAGCGTCGTTCGGGCCGATGTGGCGCTCGATGAAGGCGTGGTGGTGCTCAAGGTCGCGCAGGGAAGGCGTGTTGGTCTGGCTCATGACGGGCGTCCGGAAGTGGCCGATAAAGGCCGGACGTGCGTGCCGCACGTGGGGCGCCCCTCTGTCCTTTTGCCTGAGAGTTTGGAAACGCGGGTGCGTTTCGTGCCCCTTCGGCGGCGGATTCAACCGCTCTCTCCAGAGTGTTTACGCGTGATGGTACGGGGCCTGAGCGATTACGGGCGTTGCGTCTTCGGCAGCGGACATGCCCTTTGCAAGAGCTTGCTCGCTTCTCCCACCAAACGTTTACCTCCGCAATTATACAGCCGCTACGGGCAGGTGACGACCAGCAGAATCCATACGGTTTATGCTCGGTAGCCCACCTCGCATCCCGAGAACACCAGATGATCCGCATTGCTGAAATCGACCACGTGGTATTACGCGTCATCGACATCGACGCCATGCAGCGCTTCTACTGCGACGTGCTCGGCTGCCACGAGGAGCGCCGGCAGGACGGGATCGGTCTGGTGCAGCTGCGTGCCGGCGCATCACTGATCGATCTGGTCAGTATCGACGGCAAGCTCGGCCGCTACGGCGGCGCTGCGCCCGGCAGCGAAGGCCACAATATGGATCACCTGTGCCTGCGCGTGGAGGACTACGACGAGGCAGCGATCCTTGCGCACCTCAAGGCGCATGGGGTCCGCATCGGTGAGCTGGGCTCGCGCTATGGTGCACGCGGCGAAGGCCCGTCGATCTATCTGTACGACCCGCAGGGCAACATGATCGAGCTGAAGGGACCAGCGGCTGTTTGATGCTGTCGGGCGCTGGTCGAGGTGGTCTTCCGGCCGGCTTATCTGAACCCTGAAAAGACGAAAGCCGCCTTGAGAGGCGGCCTTCGTTTACAATTGGTGCCCAGGAGAGGACTCGAACCTCCACGGAGTTGCCCCCGCTAGCACCTGAAGCTAGTGCGTCTACCAATTCCGCCACCTGGGCAGGTGTCACACCGCTCTGCGAGCTGCGTGAGCCGCGTAATGTAGGCATCTGTCGGTAGCTTGTCAACACTTTTTCACACCCATTCATCGCGTCGTGTCATTCTCCGCGCCGCAAATACCACAAGGACATTTAGTGACCAGAAAAACTCCCCCGCAGTCCGGCAAGGACCAGGACTCCAAGTCCCCCAAAGGTCGGGCAAAATCCGCCGACCAGAAACAGCAGGCCGGCACACCCACCGGACCACGACGCAACAAGGCTGCCGCAGGCGCCGTGCGTGACCCTCATGCCGATCGCGAGGCGCAGCGTTATGCGCGCCCGATCCCCAGTCGCGAGGCGATCCTCGCCCTTCTCGAAGAGCGCGGCGAGCTGCTGACCGAGGCACGCATTGCCGAGGCGCTGGAAATTCACGACGAAGACGACCTCGAAGCGCTGCGCAAGCGGCTGGCGGCGATGGTGCGCGATGGCCAGCTGTTGCTGGGCCGGCGCGGCGGCTACGCGCCGACGCAGAAGCTCGACCTGATTGCCGGTCGGGTGCTGGCCAATGCCGAAGGCTACGGCTTCCTGCGCCCTGACGAAGGCGGCGACGATCTGTACCTGTCGCCGCAGCAGATGCGTGCGGTGATGCATGGCGACCGTGTACTCGCCAGCGTGGTCGGCATCGACCGCCGTGGCCGCCGACAAGGTGCCATTGCCGAAGTGCTGGAACGGCGTTCGTCGCGACTGGTCGGCCGGGTGGTGATCGAGAACGGCGTGACCTTGGTGGCGCCGGACGACCGTCGCATGAACCAGGACGTGATGATCAAGCCGGGACAGGAGCAGGGTGCCAGCTCCGGTCAGATCGTGGTGGTTGAGATCACCGATCCGCCGACGCCGCATCGTGGCCCGATGGGCGAGATCCGTGCGGTGCTGGGCGAACGCCTGCAACCGTCGCTGGTGGTGGAGATGGCGATTGCCAGCCACGATTTGCCGCACGAATGGCCGCCGGAAGTGCTGCGCGATGCGGCACAGGTCGAATCCGTGGTGACCGCCGCCGAGCGTGAAGGCCGCACCGATATCCGCCAGCTGCCGCTGGTGACGATCGACGGCGCCGACGCACGCGACTTCGATGATGCGGTGTATGCCGAGCCGAAGCGCGGTGGTGGCTGGCGGCTGATCGTGGCGATCGCCGACGTGTCGCATTACGTGCAGGTCGGCAACGCGCTGGATCGCGAGGCGTACGAGCGCAGCACCTCGACCTATTTCCCCGGTTTCGTGGTGCCGATGCTGCCGGAGACGCTGTCCAACGGCATCTGCTCGTTGAACCCGAAGGTCGAGCGGTTGTGCATGGTCTGCGACATGCTGGTCGATGCCGAAGGCAACGTGACCAAGTCGAAGTTCTACGACGCAGTGATGCTGTCGCATGCGCGACTCACCTACGACAAGGTATGGCAGGCCGTGGGCCTGCGCGAGAAGGATGCGCGCCATGAGGTAGCCGACGTGCTGCCGCAGCTGGAGAACCTGCACGCGCTGTATGGCGCGATGGCAGCGCAGCGCAAGCGTCGCGGCGCGATCGACTTCGAGACCCCGGAAGTGAAGTTCCGCCTCGACCAGACCGGCAGCGTGGAGTCGATGGGCGCCACCGAGCGCAACGATGCGCACAAGCTGATCGAGGAATGCATGATCGCCGCCAATGTGCAGGCGGCGCTGTTCCTGGAAAAGAAGAAGATTCCCGCGCTGTTCCGCGCGCACGAGCCGCCGCCGGCGGAGAAATACGAAGACCTGCAGCAGTTCCTGCGCGAGTTCAAGCTGCGCATGCCGCCGGTGGAGGACGTCACCCCGGCGGACTTCTCCGAGATCTTGCGCATGGTGCATGACCGCCCCGAGCGCGAGCTGATCCAGAACGTGCTGCTGCGCTCGCAGAGCATGGCGGCGTACCAGCCGGACAACCGTGGCCACTTCGGTCTGTCGCTGCAGGCATACGCGCACTTCACTTCGCCGATCCGCCGTTATCCGGATCTGCTGGTGCATCGTGCGATCCGTTATGCGTTAACCAACGGCAAACCGAGTGACTACACGTACAGTCCCGCCGAGATGTCGGCGATGGCGATCCATTGTTCGCAACGCGAGCGGCGTGCCGAAGAGGCTGAGCGCGATGTGGACGAGCGCTTCAAGTGCGCGTGGATGGAGAAGCACATCGGCAGCGAGTTCGAGGGCGTCGTTACCGGCGTCACTTCGTTCGGCCTGTTCGTGGAGCTGGACGAATCGAAGGTGTCCGGCCTGGTGCATATCAGCCAGCTTGCCAACGACTACTACCACTTCGACGCCACCCGCAAGTTACTGAAGGGCGAGCGCACCGGCGTGCAGTTCCGCCTCGGCGACCACGTGCGTATCCAGGTGCTGCGCGCCAGCCTGGAGGATCGCAAGATCGACTTCCGGCTGGTATCGCCGCGCACACCGGTTACGCCACCGACAGGCAGCGGCAAGGCTTACGACTACGCGGCCAGCGGCGAGCGCTACTCATTGCCGAAGAAGGCTGCCGCGACCAAGGCACCGGGCATGTTCGGGCGGGCTGCGCAGGCGATCGGCCGTGCGTTTGGCCGCAAGGAACCCGCGGCTGCCGCAGGGGCCCCATACAAGGCCGCAGCGAGCGATAATTTGCCGTCCAGTCCGCACACTTCCAGTCGTCAGCATGCCGGCGAGCAGCGTTCGAGTCGTGCGCCGAATGCCGGCAGGGCCGGTCAGCCGGCAGCCCGTCGTCCGCGCAAGGACGGTTCCGCGAAACGCGGGCCGGCACCGGCCGCTGCCACGCATGCACCGAAGAAGAACGGCGGACGCAAACCGAAACCGAAAGGCAAGTCATGAGCGAGAGTTGGATCGTCGGGATCAACCCGGTCGAAGGTGCGTTGAGCAACGATGCTGAGCGCGTGCGCGAAGTGCTGGTCGAGCATGGCCAGCGCAATGCACGCGTGCTGGAGCTGGCCGAGCGCGCGAAGGCATTGAAGATTCCGGTGCAGCATCGTCCGCGCGATGAGCTGGACAAGCTCGCCGGCGAAGCGCGTCATCAGGGCGTGGTGGCGCGTTACGAAGCGCCACCGATGGCGCATGAAAACGATCTGGTCGCGCTGATGGAGCGTGACGGCAGCGACACCTTGGTGCTGGTGCTCGACGGCGTCACCGACCCGCACAATCTCGGCGCGTGCCTGCGCAGCGCGGCAGCGGCGAAAGTCACCGCGGTGATCGTGCCGAAGGATCGTGCGGTCGGACTCACCCCTGTGGTGCGCCGCGCATCGGCCGGCGGTGCCGACCGCGTGCCGCTGATCGCGGTGACCAACCTGGCCCGCACGCTGCGCGAACTGAAGGATGCCGGCGTGTGGATCACGGGCCTGGCTGGCGACACCGACACCTCGGTCTATGGCGTCGACTTCAAGGGGCCGGTGGCCATCGTGCTGGGCAGCGAAGGCGAGGGCCTCCGCCGACTCACTCGCGAATTGTGCGATTTCGTGGCGAAGATCCCGATGCCGGGCACGATGGAAAGCCTCAACGTTTCCGTCGCCACCGGCGTGGTGCTGTTCGAAGCTCTGCGTCAGCGAGGTGCCAAGCGATGAACCTGATGTGGCATGACTGGGCCGGCTATATCGGCGTGGTGCTGGTGCTGCTGGCGTTCCTGCTCTTGCAGGCGCACAAGCTGCATGGCAACGGGTTGACCTACCAGCTGATGAACATCGTGGGCGCACTCGGCGTGATGCTGTCGCTGCTGTTCGGCAGCTTCAACCTCTCGGCGTTCGTGATGGAAGTGGCGTGGGCGGCCATCGGCATCTATGGCGTGTTGCGTGGCCTGCGCGTTCGCCGCGAGAAACGCGACGTCAACGCGTAGGTGCACCCTGCGCGAAAACGGCGGGCAATGCCCGCCGTTTTCGTTTGAACCGTCCAACTGCAAGCCGGACGGGTGTTGCCCGCCATCGCCGCTCCTGCAGGCTACTCGCCGAGCTTGGTGATTTCCGGATTCGAGGTCAGGTCGCGCTTGCTGCGCTGCTTGTTCAGCGGTTCGCCGGTGACCTGGAACCACACGTTCTCGGCGATGTTGGTGGCGTGGTCGCCGATCCGCTCGATGTTCTTGGCCATGAACAGCAGGTGCGTGCACGGCGTGATGTTGCGCGGATCCTCCATCATGTAGGTGAGCAGCTGGCGGAAGTAGCCGGTATAGGCCTCGTCCAGCACCACGTCGTCCTTCCACACCTGATAGGCACGCTCGGCATCGCGGTCGCGATAGGCCAGCAGGACTTCGCGCACTTCGTTCGCGGCCAGCTCGGCCAGATGCCCCAGACCGCCGACCGGACCGACCGGAGCCACCATCGACAGCGGGATGGATCGCTTGGCCACGTTGGCGGCGTAGTCGCCGATGCGCTCGATATCAGCGGCGATGCGCAGCGCGGCGAACACGTTGCGCAGATCGCCGGCCATCGGCGCGCGCAGCGCCAGCAGGCGCACCACGTCGTGGCTGATTTCCTGTTCCAGTTGATCGATCGCGTCGTCGTTGCCGACCACGCGCTGCGCGGCGCGCTCATCACGTCGTTCAAGCACGTCGATGGCCGCTTCCAGCTGAGTCACCGACAACTCGCCCATGCGCACGATTTCGCCGGTGAGCCGAGTCAGTTCGTCGTCGTAGCTCTTGATGATGTGTTCTTTGCCGCTGCCGCTCATGGTGATGTCCTGTGTGATCAGCCGAAACGACCGGTGATGTAATCCTCGGTCTGCTTCTTGCCCGGCTTGGTGAATATCTTCTCGGTGCCGTCGAACTCGATCAGCTCGCCCATGTACATGAAGGCAGTGAGGTCGGAAACGCGGGCCGCCTGCTGCATGTTGTGGGTGACGATGACGATGGTGAATTCGCTTTTCAGTTCTTCCACCAGTTGTTCGATACGGCTGGTGGCGATCGGGTCGAGCGCGGAGGTGGGTTCGTCCAGAAGCAATACTTCAGGCTTGAGCGCGATGGCGCGGGCGATGCACAGCCGCTGCTGCTGGCCGCCGGAGAGGCCGAGCGCGTTCTGCTTGAGCTTGTCCTTTACCTCGTCCCACAGCGCGGCGCTGCGCAGCGCCTGCTCGACGCGGCCTTCCATATCTGACTTCGACAGCTTCTCATGATGGCGGATGCCGTAGGCGACGTTCTCGAAGATCGTCATCGGGAACGGCACCGGCTTCTGAAACACCATGCCGACCTTGCTGCGCAGGCGGTTCATCGAATAACCGGGGTCGAGAATATTGTCGCCGTCCAGCACGATTTCGCCCTTCGCCTCCAGCTTCGGGTAGATCGCATAGATGCGGTTGAAGACACGCAGCAGGGTCGACTTGCCGCAGCCGGACGGGCCGATGATCGCGGTGACCTTCTTTTCCGGGATGTCCATGCTGATGCCCTTCAGCGCCTGGAAGCCGTTGTAGTAGAAGTGCAGGTCGCGCACGGTGAGCTTGGGCGCGACAGCCGATGCGGCCGCCGCCTGCGCCGGGTTCATGGCGATGGCGGAGTCAGTCATGGGACACCTTGGTGCGGGAAAGGATCAGGCGGGAAGCAAGGCTGAGCAGCAGCACGAACATGGTGACCACGAACGCACCGGCCCAGGCCAGTGCGTGCATCGCGTCGCCCGGATCGTTGGCGTACTGGTAGATGATTTGCGGCAGGCTGGACATCTTGTCGATCGGATTGATCGCCATGTAGTTGTTGCCGAACGCGGTGAACAGCAGCGGTGCGGTCTCACCGCTGATTCGCGCCAACGCTAGCAGCACGCCGGTGATGATGCCCGAGCGTGCGGCACGGATCAGGATCTGCAGTGTCAGTTTCCACTGCGGTACACCGAGCGACAGCGCCGCTTCGCGCAGGGTGGACGGCACCAGTCGCAGCATCTCATCGGTGGTGCGCACGATCACCGGCAGCGCGATCAGTGCCAGCGCCACGCCACCGGCAAAACCGGAGAAGGTGGTCGAGCCGTGAGTGAGCGCGGTACTCGGCAACACGATGATGGTGTAGACGAACAGGCCCATCACGATCGACGGCGCCGACAGCAGGATGTCGTTGAGGAAGCGAATCGATTCGCCCAGCTTGGTGCGGTTCGCGTACTCGGCCAGCCAGGTGCCGGCCAGCACACCGATCGGCGTGGCGATCGCGATGCCGATGAAGTTGATGATCAGGCTGCCGACCATCGCGTTGGCGAGGCCGCCGTCCTCACCGTAGGCCGTAATTCGGGTGAACAGTTTCGGGTTCAGCGCGCCGATGCCCTGGCGCAGGGTTTCCCACAGGATCCAGGCCAGGAACGCCAACCCGATCAGGGTGGCCAGCATGCTCAGTCCCATCGCCAGCCAATTGGTGATGCGTCGGCGCAGATACAGGGCGCTCATCAGCGACCTTCCTTACTGGCCAGCCGGCGCAGCATCAGCCGTGCGATCAGCAGCACGATGAAAGTGACCACGAACAACAGGAACGCTAATGCCATCAGCGAGGATTTCTGCAGGCCGGACGCTTCGCTGAACTGGTTCGCGATGGTCGAGGCAATCGAGGTGCCCGGGTCGAGCAGTGAGGCTGACAACTGCATCGCATTGCCGAGCACGAAGGTCACCGCCATCGTCTCGCCGAGCGCGCGGCCAAGGCCGAGAAAGACGCCGCCGATCACCGCCGAGCGGGTATACGGCAGCACGATGTCCCACGACACTTCCCAGGTGCTGGAGCCGAGCGCATAGGCCGACTCCTTCAGGCGGGTCGGCACGGTCTGGAACACCTCGCGCATCACCGAGGAGATGAACGGGATGATCATGATGGCCAGCACGATGCCAGCTACCAGGATGCTGGCACCGAACGGATAATCACTGCCGAACAGCTTGCCGACGAACGGCACGTGTTCGGCCACCCACGACAGTTTGCCGTCATCAGGCTTGTTGCCGAGGTTGCTGGTCAACCACGGCTTGATGTGTTCGGCGAAGAACGGGGCGAAGACGAACAGGCCCCACATGCCGTAGATGATCGATGGGATGCCGGCCAGCAGCTCGATCGCCGAGGCGACCGGTGTGCGCAGCCAGGCAGGTGCCACTTCGGAAAGATAGAGCGCGATGCCAAAGCTCACCGGCACCGCGATCAGCAAGGCGATGAACGAGGTAGCGAGGGTGCCGTAGACCGGTACCAGGGCACCGTAGACATCATTGCCCGGATCCCACGCCGAGCTCACGAGGAAATGCCAGCCGAACGTGCCGAAGGCGTGACGACCGCCCCACAGCGTGGCACCGGCAGCACCGAGCAGGGCCGCCAGAACGATCAGTGCACAGCCTTTCAGCAACCAGCGGAACAGCCGTTCATTGCGCGCATCGCGATGGCTGCGCTGTTCGAGGATGTTGGTGGGCAAAGCGGCGGCTTCGTTGGCTGGCATGGGTGATCCAGTGGTGCGGAATAAAAACTCCCTCTCCCCCAACGACAGAGCCGTTGGGGGAGAGGGCAGGGGTGAGGTTGCACTCTTGAAGAAAGCCAGAGCTTCCTTCTCACCCAACCCTCTCCTCCGCAACGCGGGAGAGAGGGTCTTGATGCAGCATCAATGCTTGAATTCAGCAGCCCAATACGCCTGAATCTTGCTGACCAGCGCGGTCGGCAGCGGCACATAGTCCAATGCACTGGCGGCTTGCTGGCCGTTTTCCAGGGAGTACTTGAAGAAATCGAAGGCAACCTTGCTGTTGCCGGCATTCTTCGGAGTCTTGTACATGATCATCCAGGTGGTGGCGGTGATCGGCCATGCCTGGGCGCCCGGTGCATTGGTCATGATCAGGTTGAAGTCTTTGGCGCTGGCCCAGTCCGCGGTGGCGGCAGCAGCGGCGAATGCAGCGGCGCTCGGCTGCATGAAGTTGCCGGTGGCATTCTTCAGGTCGACCCAGGACAGCTTGTTCTTCACCGCATAGGCGTATTCGACGTAGCCGATCGAACCCTTGATCTGACGAACGTACTGCGACACGCCTTCATTGCCCTTGCCGCCCACGCCGGTCGGCCATTCCACCGCCGTGCCGAACTTGACCTTGCTGGCCCATTCCGGATTGACCTTGGACAGGTAGTTGGTGAAGTTGAACGAAGTACCCGAACCGTCCGAACGATGCACCACGGTGATCTTGGCGGTCGGCAGAGTCAGGCCCGCGTTGAGGGCTGCGATCTTCGGGTCGTTCCAGTTGGTGATCTTGCCGAGGAAGATGTCACCGAGCGTGGCACCATCCAGCTTGATCTGGTCAGCCTGCACACCGGTGATATTGACCACTGGCACGATGCCGCCGACCACGATCGGGAACTGGCCGAGGCCGTATTTCTGCAGGTCTTCCGCCTTCATCGGCGCGTCGGAGGCACCGAAGTCGATGGTGCCTTCCTTGATCTGTGCAATGCCGGCGCCTGAGCCGACCGACTGGTAGTTAAGGTGATTGCCGGTCTTCTCGGCATACGCAGCCGACCATTTGGACATGACCGGATAGACAAAGCTGGAGCCGGCACCGGTGATGTCGGTGGCGTGCGCGGCAGCGCCGAACGTCGAAGCCACGGCAATCGCGGCGACGGCAGCGAATCGGGCGGGCCGGGTAGGGGATTTGCGAGTGGTCAACACGGTAGCTCCTGGAGGGAAGTCGGAATGGGACACCGCCATTTCAGGCCCTCCGTGTTGCCATTGGATGAAATGAATGTTTCAGGAAAATGACAATGTGTGACGGACTGTCATCTGGCGAGCCGGTGCGGGCGCATTAGCTGCGCAGAATAGGCACCGCCCGCCCTGAACCCTATGCTGTCAGGCGGCGTCGAGGCTGCTGTGAGCCTGCTCGAACAGCTCCAGCTGACGCCAGCGGTTGACCACGCAGCAGAACAGTTCCGCGGTACGTTCGGCGTCATACACCGCCGAATGCGCCTCGCGGCTGTCGAAGGCGAGGCCGGCGGCCAGCACTGCCTTGCTCAGGACGGTCTGGCCATAGGCCAGGCCGCCGAAGCTGACCGTGTCGAAACAGCTGAACGGGTGGAACGGATTGCGCTTGTGCGCGCAGCGGCGCACGGCCTGGTTGAGAAAGCCCAGATCGAATGCGGCGTTGTGACCGACCAGGATCGCGCGCTGACAGCCGGCCTCGCGCACTGCCTCGCGCACCACGTGAAAGATGTGATCCAGGGCCAGCCGTTCGGCTAGTGCGCCGCGCAGCGGATTGGTTGGATCGATCCCAGTGATCTCCAGCGAGCGCGGATCCAGATTTGCGCCCGGGAACGGCTCCACGTGCGTCGATATCGTCGGCTGCAGGCGCAGGAAGCCGTCCGCATCCATGCGCAGGGGAATCGCCGCGATTTCCAGTAAGGCGTCATGTTCGGCGTCGAAACCGCCGGTTTCGACGTCGACCACCACCGGCAGGAAGCCACGGAATCGCTCGGCCATGCGTGCTGCCGTGTTGTTGCTCAGTATTTCCATCGACGAAGCATATCAGCCGCCTCGCGCGCCGTGAGGCAAGCCATCGGCTGATGGGGCATTCCGCGCGCACCGGCAGACTGTCTTGAATGTGTCATGAAAGATGCATCCAATCGTAAAAATCCCTCGCCACACTTGTTAACTAATCGCTAGCCGGCCATCGGATCGAGGGGGCGGTTGAGATGTATCCCACCAACTTGCGGAGAATGACATGCGTTCCAAATTGATTGCGGTGGCGATTGCTGCCAGCTTGGGCGTTACCAGTTTCACGGTCGTCGCAGCGCCGGCAAAGCATAAGAAGGCAGCAGTACCGGCAGCCAGCAGCAGCCAGGCAGCCAGCAGCAGTGAAATCGAGCAGCTGAAAGCCCAGCTTGCCGAACTGCAAGCCAAGGTGACTTCGCTGGAAGAGCGCACCGATGCGCAGTCCGACATCAACGTGTCGACCGGTCAGGCGGTGGAGACGGTGCAGAAGGCGCAGGTCATCGCCGACACCAAGGTCAGCACGATCGACAAGCTGGTCAACAACACCAAGGTCAGCGGCACCATGTTCTTCGACATGACCGACGTCAGCCACAAGGAGCAGACCGGTACCGGCAGTTCCGTCAAGAAAGACGGCCACGGCTCGGTCAATGGCGTTGGCTATGACGTGAAGCGCTTCTACCTCACCGTCGACCACAAGTTCAATGATATCTGGTCGGCCAACCTGACCACTGATTTCAACTACGTGTCTGCCGATTCCGAGACCCAGTTGTTCGTCAAGAAGGCTTACCTGCAGGGTGCGTTCGATCCGCTCTTCACGGTGCGCTTCGGTGCAGCCGACATGCCGTGGATCCCGTATGTCGAGAAGTGGTACGGCTATCGCTTCCTCGAGAACACGATCACCGACCGCTCCATTGATGGCGGTCGCGGCACGGTTGGCGCCGCTCCCACCGGTATCGGTTCATTCGGCAACTCGTCGGACTGGGGTGTCCATGCATTGGGCGCCACCACGGGCGACAATGCGTTTAATTATCAGGTTTCCGTGGTCAACGGCGGCGGCTACAAGAATCCCACGCGCTCGAGTGGCATGGACGTCGAGGCCCGCATCGGCTATCAGCCGATCAAGGAGATGGTGATCGCCCTCGGCGGTTATCAGGGCAAGCGCGCCAAGGACGTGCAGAACGGCCAGCCGACCCGCGATGCCAGCCGTGGCGATGCGTTGATCGCCTTCCGCAACGACACGTTCGGCATCGGTGGCGAGTATTTCACCGCCAGCAACTGGGATGACGTGCTGAAGTATCAGGGCGCTTTGCCGGCACCGGCGGTGATCAAGGACAAGGCCGACGGCTACTCGGTCTTCGCTGACTGGACCTTCATGCCGCAGTGGGCATTGTTTGCGCGCTATGACGGCGTCAACTACAAGTACTCCGGTGTAAGCGGCGTCGATCACAAGCTCAAGGACACCTACTACAACGCGGGCGTGTCCTACGACGTGATGAAGAACCTGCGCCTGGCGCTGGCCTGGAAGTACGACAAGCTCGCCGGTCCGGCAAGCAGCCCGTTCACCTACAAGACCAACGAAATCGGCTTCTGGGGCATGTTGAGCTACTGAGCCTGACGGTTATCGCATGGAGTTCGACCTAGGGATGGAAAACGGCGGGCACTGCCCGCCGTTTGCTTTGTAGCGTCCGGAAAATCAGTAAGCACCGGACACAATGTCGTTCTAAAACTGTCACATGGCCGCGGCATACTGCAGCCGTGGCAGTGATCGAAGCGGCAGTGGTCAAAGCAGCAGTAATCAAAAGTTATCGCAAGGGAGTTCTACCCATGGACGGAAAACGGCGGGCATATGCCCGCCGTTTGCTTTTCGGCCGCCCGGAAATGCCGCTGTCAACGATTGTCCAGCGTCGCTCCGGTCAGCAGGCCACGTGCCAGCATGCTGCACTGGCGCCGGTACAGCAGCAGTTGCCACTGGCGACCACCGACCTGTCGCCACAGCACGGCCGAGCGCACCGCAGCGAGCAGATTGGCGCGCACCTTTTCTACCACGGCGGGTAGCTGCAGCTGTTGCGGATTGCCGCTGACCATCACCCGCGGTTTCAGCGTGGACAGCGTGGATGCATACAGCTCGGCCAGCCGGCTGGTGACCTGCGCCGAGTCCTGGCCGAAATGCTCGACCTGCCGCTGCGCGGCGACAATGCCCTGCTGCAGCTTGTCGAGCAGCACAGGCCGGCTCGTCAGGCTGCGTTCCAGCCGCATCACGGTCACCACCATGCGGGTCACCGCCATGTCGCGGTCGCTTTCGTCCAGCTGGGCGATCAGGTTGCGCAGGCCGATCCGCACACTGGAGATGTTGCCGTACACGCCGACTACCGAAGGCGCATCGATGCGGAACACGCTGGCCACGCTGGCTTCCATCGCGCCTTCGTCGCAGCGTCCCTCGTTGGCGAGCTGCTGGGCGAGCGCGCAGGCCTGGAACAGGCCGGCGAGGGCGAGTACGCGTTCTTCATTCATGGAAAAAGTTTCAAACACGGGGTTGCGATTCTCTTACTGGGAACGTGGGGGAAGGAGTGAATGCTGGCAGCAAGCCGCCGTATGGTGCATCCGTGGCCGCGATCACCGCGCCGCCGAGGCATACGTCGGCATCGTAGAAAACCACCGATTGCCCCGGCGTGACCGCGCGCTGCGGCTCGTCGAAACATACCTCAAGGCCGTCGTCATGCACGTTGACGACACAGGCCTGGTCGAGCTGGCGATAGCGCGTGCGGGCGGTGCAGCGAAAATGGGTGGACGGCGCAGTGCCGGCGACCCAGCTCGGCGTTTCCGTCTGCAGCCGCTGCGAATACAGCCAGCGGTTCTCGCCGCCCTGGGCTATGTACAGCACGTTCGCCGGCACGTCCTTGCCGACTACGTACCAGGCCTCGCCGCTGGCGCCGTGGCGGCCACCGACGCCCAGTCCGTTGCGCTGGCCCAGGGTGTAGTACATCGCGCCCTGATGCTCACCGATCAGTTCGCCGTCGGGCGTGCGCATCGCGCCGGGCCGGGCTGGAATGTACTGGGCAAGAAAGCTGCGGAAATCGCGCTCGCCGATGAAGCAGATGCCGGTGGAATCCTTCTTCGCGTGGGTCGGCAGCGCCGCTTCGCGGGCGAGTTCGCGCACGCGGGTTTTCTCGATCTCACCCAGCGGAAACAGCGTGGCGGCAAGTTGCTGCTGGCCCAGCGCGTGCAGGAAGTAGCTTTGGTCCTTGGTCACATCCACCGCGCGCAGCAGGCGATGCCGGCCCTCGTGAAAATCGACGCGGGCATAGTGGCCGGTGGCGATCTTCTCCGCACCAAGCGTATGAGCCTCGTCCAGGAAGGTCTTGAACTTGATCTCGCGATTGCACAGCACATCGGGGTTCGGCGTGCGACCGGCGCGGTATTCGGCGAGGAAATGCTCAAACACGCCATCCCAGTACTCCGCCGCGAAGTTGCGCGCATGGAACGGGATGCCGAGCCGGCCGCATACCGCCACGGCGTCCTTGCGGTCGGCGTCGGTAGTGCACGGGCCGGAACGGTCGTCCTCAGGCTCTTCCCAATTTTGCATGAACAGGCCTTCGACCTGGTGGCCGGCCTGCTGCAGCAGCAGCGCCGCGACCGAGGAGTCGACACCGCCGGAAATGCCCAGCATCACCTTCACGTCTGGCCACCTTCGGGCAGGTAGCTGAGGGTGTCCAGCGGCAGCCGCTGGCCGGCCAGCCATGCGTCGATGCTCAGCAATACCATCGGGCTGCGCAGGCGCTCGCCCAGCGCAGCGATCTCGGCGCGGGTCAGCCACAGCGCGCGGCGGATGTCGGTATCCAGCGAGCGATCCGGGTCGTGACTGATCGCGCGCGCGGCAAAGCTGAAACGCACCACAGCGTCGCCATGTTCGGTGCTGCGCCACTGGTGCACGCCGATCAGATGCTGCAGCGCCACCGTCCAGCCGGTTTCCTCCAGGGTCTCGCGCAGGGCGGCCGCAACAAGGCTTTCGCCGTCGTCCAGGTGACCGGCTGGCTGGTTATAGGCGAGCCGGCCGTTCACTTCTTCTTCCACCATCAGATAGCGGTCGCCGTCAGCCACCACGCAGGCGACGGTGACGCGCGGGCGCCAGATCTCGACGGTGGCAGGGGAATCGACCATGGGAAAGGGCAAAGGGCTGGAAAAGTGGCCATTGTGCCATCACCTCTGCAAACGCATTGCTGCGGAGAGGTGTATTCACCGCGGCGTATACTTCGAATCAGAGATCACACCCCAAGAAACCATGGCCCACGAATCCGAACACGAGCACGACAGCGACCGCGGCCTGGCGCTGGAAACCGCCAAACCGGAGGTGGCGCGACCACCACTGTTCCAGGTGCTGCTGCTGAATGACGACTTCACCCCGATGGATTTCGTGGTCGAGGTGTTGCGCAGCTTTTTCAACCTGGACCAGGAGCAGGCGGTACAGGTGATGCTGCACGTGCATACCCGCGGGCGGGGTGTGTGCGGTGTATTTACCCGCGAGGTGGCCGAGACCAAGGTGACTCACGTAAACGAGTATTCACGTTCCCATCAGCACCCGTTGTTGTGCACTATGGAAAAGCTCTGAGCGACCCCATTTTGTGCTCATCGCGGCGTTGAAGGCCGCTCAACAAGCAAGCGGAGACGATCCGAATGTTCAGCAAGGATCTAGAAGTCACCATCGGCCATTGCTACAAGCAGGCCCGCGAACAGCGCCATGAATTCATGACGGTGGAGCATCTGCTGCTGGCGCTGACCGAGAACCAGTCGGCACTGGGCGCGCTGCGAGCCTGCGGCGTGGATCTGTCTCGGCTGTCGACCGAACTGACGCGCATCATCAACGAAACCGTGCCCG
Organism: Rhodanobacter sp.; assembly: GCA_035566635.1. Lineage (GTDB taxonomy): Bacteria > Pseudomonadota > Gammaproteobacteria > Xanthomonadales > Rhodanobacteraceae > Rhodanobacter. The sequence goes on along the minus strand of DATMQY010000019.1, from coordinate 52,506 downwards.
TGCTGCCGCACGGCGACGAGCGCGATACGCAACCGACGCTGGGCTTCCAGCGCGTGTTGCAGCGTGCCGTGTACCACGTGCAATCCTCCGGGCGGAAGGAAGTCACCGGGGCAAACGTGCTGGTGGCGATCTTCGGCGAGAAGGATTCGCATGCGGTGTATTTCATGCACCAGCAGGAGATCACCCGGCTCGACGTGGTCAACTACATCTCGCATGGTATCGCCAAGATTGGCGACGAGCCGGCGGCCGGCGTGTCCGGCGGCAGCGAGCGCGAAGGCGAGGAGGGCGGCGAGCCGAAGGGCAATCCGCTGCACGAGTTCGCCAGCAACCTCAACGAGCTGGCGCTGGAAGGCAAGATCGACCCGCTGATCGGGCGCGCCGACGAGATCGAGCGCACCATCCAGGTGCTGTGCCGCCGGCGCAAGAACAACCCGCTCTACGTGGGCGAGGCTGGCGTGGGCAAGACTGCACTGGCCGAAGGTCTGGCCAAGCGCATCGTCGACGGCGAGGTGCCGGAAGTGCTGGAGGATGCCACGATCTGGTCGCTGGATCTGGGTGCGCTGGTGGCTGGCACAAAATATCGTGGCGATTTCGAGAAACGTCTGAAAGGAGTCATCGCGCAGCTGAAGAAACAACCGGGCGCGATCCTGTTCATCGACGAAATCCACACCATTATCGGTGCCGGCTCGGCCTCGGGTGGCACCATGGACGCCAGCAACCTGATCAAGCCGATGCTGGCTTCGGGTGAGCTGCGCTGCATCGGTTCGACCACGTTCCAGGAATACCGCGGTGTGTTCGAGAAGGATCGCGCGCTGGCGCGGCGCTTCCAGAAGATCGACGTGGTCGAGCCTACCGTGGCCGACAGCATCGAGATCCTGAAGGGGCTGCGCTCGCGCTTCGAGGAACACCATCACGTGGCCTATACCAACGAGGCACTGAAGGCGGCGGTGGATCTGTCGGTGAAGCACATTCCCGATCGCCTGCTGCCGGACAAGGCGATCGACGTGATCGACGAGGCCGGCGCCCGTCAACGGCTTTTGCCGGAAGACCAGCGCACCGGCACGGTCGACGTCAGCGAGGTCGAATACATCGTCGCCAAGATGGCACGCATTCCGGCCAAGCAGGTGTCGGCGTCGGATCGAGACGTGCTGCGCAACCTGGAGCGCAATCTGAAGATGGTGGTGTTCGGTCAGGATCCGGCGATCGAAGCACTGGCGGCGTCGATCAAGATGGCTCGTTCCGGTCTGGCCGACCCGTCCAAACCGATCGGCTGCTTCCTGCTGGCTGGCCCCACCGGTGTGGGCAAGACCGAGGTGACCAAACAGCTGGCGATGCAGTTGGGCATCGAGATGATCCGCTTCGACATGTCCGAGTACATGGAAGGCCACTCGGTGTCGCGGCTGGTCGGCGCGCCTCCGGGCTATGTCGGCTTCGACCAGGGCGGCCTGCTGACCGAGGCGGTCACCAAGCATCCGCATGCGGTGCTGCTGCTGGACGAGATCGAGAAGGCGCATCCGGATGTGTTCAACATCCTGCTGCAGGTGATGGACCGTGGCGTGCTCACCGATACCAACGGCCGCGAGGCGAACTTCAAGAACGTGGTGGTGGTGATGACCACCAATGCGGGCGCGGCGATCGCGGCACGGCGCAGCATGGGTTTCGTCGAGCAGAAGCACGAGTCGGACGCGATGGAAGTGATCCGCCGCATCTTCACGCCGGAGTTCCGCAACCGGCTGGACGCGGTCATCCAGTTCAGCGCACTCGATTTCGAGCACATCTTGCGCGTGGTGGACAAGTTCCTGATAGAACTGGAAAGCCAGTTGACCGAGAAGCACGTGAGTCTGGACGTGGATGCCGATGCCCGCCACTGGCTGGCCGAGCACGGCTTCGATCCGCAGATGGGTGCACGGCCGATGGCGCGGGTGATCCAGGAGAAGGTGAAGCGCGCGCTGGCCGACGAGCTGTTGTTCGGCAAGTTGGCCGAGGGCGGCGTGGTTCGCCTGAGCGTGCGCGACGGCGCGCTGAAGGTGGATTGCGAAGCGGCGGAGAAGCTGCCAGCGGTGGTCGAGTAACTGCTTCGATAACCGACCAAACGCGGGACAAAGCAAAGGCGGCGCACTGCGCCGCCTTTTGCATGTCTGACACCAACCGCTACCGGATCACTGCGCGCAGGCGCGGCAGCTGCCGACGTACCCGCTTTACTTCATGCGGTACGTGATGCGTCCCTTGCTCAGGTCGTACGGGGTCATTTCGATCTTGACCTTGTCGCCGGTGAGGATGCGGATGTAGTGCTTGCGCATGCGACCGGAGATGTGGGCGATAACCACGTGCCCGTTCTCCAATTGCACACGAAACATGGTGTTGGGCAGGGTCTCCTGGACCGTGCCTTCCATTTCGATGACGTCGTCTTTGGCCATGTGTTCCGGGGTTCACGCACAGCCGTCATGGCTGCGTAAGCCGACGATTATGCCACGAATAGGCGGTTGGTTAAAGAAACATCAAGGAAAGCCTTGATCCATACGGATCAGGCGAAATGCTCATCCAGTTTGCGCCGGATTTCCTGCTCGACCATACCCTTCAGCGGCGCCAGCATCATGCCGAGCTCCGCATTGACCTGGATGGCGTCGCTGCCGACGGCGATCGTGCCGCTGACGCCTGGACGCGTGAACTTCAGGGTGTCGCCCTGCCATTGCCCGTCCATGCCGAATTTTTCGCGCATCCGCGCGGCCACCTTGTCGACCACGGCGCGAGCCTCGGCAATCGACAGTTGATGCGGGCGACGGATATCGATTTTTGGCATGACAGGCTCCGGAGGAATGCCTCATCTTAATGCCACACGACTGCATGCTAGAGTTTCGCGGTCTATCGACTGGTTCACACATGCGTATCGAATTTCCCAATGCGGCCCGTGAGGATTTCCATTGGGCACACGCGCAGCTGCGTATCGGCAGTGCGCCCGACAACGACCTCGTGCTGGCCGCCAGCCAGGCGGCGCCCCAGCATCTGCGGATCCAGCAGGATCGTCGCGGCTGGGTGCTGCAGGTACTGCCGTCGGCGGATCGCATCTACGTCAATGCACGGCCAGTGCAGGAGCGTGCGTTGTTGCGTGCCGGCGACGTGGTCAGCGTCGGCGATTGCCGCATGTTGCTGCGCGCCGATCAGGATCCAACCCTGCGCCCGCCGCTGAGCGTGCCGGAGCAGGGACGCTGCACGGTGGCCTTGCGCGCCGTGGCTGGCCCGTTGTCCGGGCGCGTGTTGCCGCTGCAGGACAGCATGGAGCTCGGGCCGCAAGGTCGTTGCCCACTGGAGTTGCCGCAGGGCGACGTGGCCACGCTGCGTATTTTCTGGGATGGCGGCCAGTTGCTGCTGGAGGCCACCCAGCCATCCGCTCGTCATCCGCTACGGGTCAATGGCGTTGTCGTGCAGAAGCTGGCGCTGCAGCCCGGTGACCAGATCGGTCTGGCCATGCATCGTTTCGTGGTCGAGGCGCCGGGGATGGAAGCCGAGCCTGAAATCGTGATGCCCGAGCCGCCGCCGGCGCATCTGCCGGAAGAAGCTGCCGGCCCGACGGGCGAGGTATGGTGGCTGATCGTTACCGCCGCCGTGCTGGCGCTGGGCATCGCACTGGTGCTGCTGATCCGCTTCTGAGTCTGCCAGCCGCATGACACTCCAGAGATCGGGGACAGCCGCCCCGGAATTCGTGACGCACGGCCGGAAACCGCCATGCGGCCGGCTACAATGACGGACAGAATCGATGCTTAAAATATCCAATGGATAATCCGCGCCCCATATCGCCCGCTGTCACCGGAAAGCGCTCTTCCGGTCCGCAGGGAACGCGACTGTTCGTCCAAGAGGATCTACGTCAACTCGCGTCCGAGGTAGGCAACGCATCCGAAGGGCGGCCCAGCGTGCACAAGCCGGTTCTGGAGAGCATCAGTCCGGAGCTCGGAGGACGACGCTTCTCCGTTCATTCAGGCCGCCAGACGATTGGCAGGCTCGCCAGCAACAATATTGTTGTCAGTGGCCCGAGCGTCTCCTCGTCGCATGCCTGGATCACGAACCAGCAGGGGCGCTGCATCATCGTGAATACGTTGTCCACCAACGGCACGTTCGTGAATGACAAACGAATTCATCGGGCAACCCTCAGGCACGGTGATCGCATCCGCCTCGGGCAGGTCGAGTTGGTGTTTCTGACCCGTGATCACGGGTCACCCGGTCCCAGGCACCTTCGTCTCCTTGCGATGGGGTTGGCTGGACTCATCGGCCTGGGCGTGCTGGTCTGGTGGCTCCTCTTATTGCCATCTCGATGAGCGAACGCGTGTGGCCCCCAACCCTAGGTCGCTATCGCATCGAGGGAATCCTTGGTGAAGGAGCGATGGCTGTCGTCTATGCCGGCTTCGATCCTGGCATTGAACGACAGGTAGCCATCAAATGCCTTCACCGGGAGGTGGCTTCCGATCCCGGCTACAGGCAACGATTCCTGATCGAAGCCCGTGCGGCCGGCAACCTGACCCATCCCCACATCGTTACAATCTTCGATGCGGGCGAGACCGACGACGGCCGCTCATACATCGCCATGGAGCGCCTTTCAGGCGAGACGCTTGCCAGCCGAATCTCGAGCGAAGGGCTGCCGCCGCTGCCTGTCATCATCGAGCTGGCCACCCAGATCGCCGCGGCACTCGATTATGCCCACGCCCAAGGTGTCATCCATCATGACATCAAGCCGGAAAACATCATGCTGGCCGAGGGCTGGCATTACGCCAAGATCAGCGACTTCGGCATCGCCGATCGACGCGGAATGCACGATACCGACAGCGGCGAGCGCAGGAAGATTGGCGGAACACCTGCCTACATGGCTCCGGAGCGTTTGCGAGGTGAGTCCGCCGATGCGCGAAGCGACCTGTTTTCGTTGGGTGTGGTGCTTTACTGGTTGATCACCGGCAAATTGCCCTGGCCGGAAACCGGAGACGTGCGGCGCCTGATCAGGGAACGGCAACGCTCGCCGCGTCCCTCAGTCGAACCCGTTGATCCTGCCACGCCGTCGATGCTGATCGACATCGTGCATACCTTGCTGGCTCCCACCGCCCAGGCGCGTTACCAGCGCGGCGCTGAAGTCATCGACGATCTGCGCCTGGCACGTCGCGAGCATGAGCGGCTGAACGAAAGGCCCTTGGCCAACCGCATCATCTCACTGCGGCTGCGCTGGGCTGGTGCCCTGGGAGCCACGCTGTGTCTCGTCTTGCTGCTGGGCCTGGCAGCTATCTATGCCAAGCAGAACTCGGCTGTCACCGGTCTGGCATTGGATTTTGGCAGTTCCCTGGGGCGCATGATCGCCAGCGAATCAGCGGAGAACATGCTGCTGGGTGATCACGCCGCCACGCGCGCGCTGGTGGAGGATGTCGCACGCAACCAGCAGATCCACTATCTCGCCATTGCTGATCGGCATGGCGACATCATCGCCAGCACGCACCAAGCGGAGATCGGGCAGAAGTTGCCTGCTTCGAGCGGGCAAAAATACCTGTCGCAATCGGATGGCATAGAAAGCTATCGCGGCGAGATCGTGGACGGCACGCGTCGTGACCAGATGCTGCTGTTCGACGTGCCCATCGGTTACCAGACCAAGACGGTCGGTGAACTACGCCTGGGTGTCAGCGACGAACCGCTGCGCACGGCACAGAAGACGACCTTGTGGGTCATCGTTGCCGTCCTCGTGCTGACGCTTGCGGCCGTGGTCGGTGCCGCCTATTGGCTGTTCAGGCGGCCACTCGCTCTGCTGGACATGCTCGGCGATGCCTTGCTCCGGGTTGCGCGGGGAGATTTCCACTACCGCATCCGGCTTGAGCGCAGGGATGAATTGGGTCGGCTGTTCACCGCTTTCAACCTGATGAACGGCGCATTGCAGGCGCGGCTGCACGTTGCGGAACAGCAACCTTCCTTTGCCGCGGCCGATGACGTGGCGCAACCGACGCTAATCATCACGCCGCACGCGGTCGATGAAGAGGCCGGCTGAGGTATTCCGTTTTCCGTCCGGTCTGCCGAGCGGCAGACCGGACCCGGCGCCCGACAGGAATCAGATCTGTTTCAGTCGATGCTTGAGTTCGAGCGCGCGCGCGCGGTAGATAACAGCCGGCTCGTAATTCGGATTGATCGCCAGAACGCGATCCCATAACGTGATGGCCTGATCCAGTTGCTGGTCGCGGTACAGCACGATCGCACGCTCGTGGTATGAGGCCAGCAATTGTTCGCGCAGGGCGGCCGCTTGCGGTCCTGCCGGTTTCAGCCTGGGTTCGATCGACAAAGCCTCGTCGAGGCGCGACTGGGCCTGGTCATTCTGACCTTGATCGAGCAGGGTCAGGCTCTCCCTCTGCAATCGCTGCGCCTTTGCAATCGGCAATTCGGTGACCGGAGCTTCGCCGCCGGATGCATCCGGATCGGAGGTGCTGCTTCTAGGCGGTGCGGCACCCGCTGTCAGCGATGTACCGGAATTGGACAAAGGCAGATGTACGTTTTCGCCAGTGCGCAACACGGAGGGGTTGGTCGATCCGTTATAGCGCGCCAGGATCAGGAAGGCTCCTGGATCGCCCAGATAACGGGCGGCCAGGGTGCTATAGGAGTCGCCAGTCTGCACGACATAGTTGTGCGAGCGGGAACCGAGCGCCTGTTTGGGATCGACCGTAAGTTGGCGCAGCATGGCTTGCGCCGGGCGGTCGCCAGGATGCTGTGCCAGATACTGCCGCAGATCCTGCTCGCCATCGCTGTAGTGGCCAAGCTGGAGCTCGTTCACGATGGCAGTGAACGACATCGTTCGCCTGGTCTCCGGCTGGACGGCTGGCACAACCGTCGTCGTGGCTGGATTTCCGTTGACCTTCGATTTGAGTGCATTGACCTGGGCGCAGCCTGTCACACCAAGCACGGTAAACAGGACGGCTGCGAGCGCGGCTTGCCTGCGCCACGATCCGTCGAAACGAGACTGCCTTGCCAATGTCATACGCCCCCTGATGGCTACCCATGGCCTGCTTGCCAGACCGTTTCGTCATTGTAACGGCTGGCTTCGCCATCGACCAAAGTCCCCTTGATGCTGTCGCATCAAGTCCTCGCAGGCAACCTGAAACTATTAGACACGCTGGAGGTTGACCGCCCCATGCTGCGCCGCGCCATAATGCGTGGAACACCATGACAGGATGCAACAGCACGTGAGCAGAGTCTGGAATTTCAGCGCCGGTCCGGCAGCGCTGCCGCAGGCGGTTCTTGAGCGCGCCCAGCGCGAGATGCTGGACTGGAACGGCAGCGGTGCCTCGGTGATGGAGCAGTCCCATCGAGGCAAGCGCTTCATCGAGATGGCCGCGCAGACCGAAGCCGACCTGCGCAGCCTGCTGGACATTCCTGCCGACTACGCAGTGCTGTTCCTGCAGGGCGGTGCCACCCAGCACTTCGCGCAGATCCCGATGAACCTGGCTGCCGAGGGCGCCAGTGCCGACTACATCGTCAGCGGCCACTGGAGTGCCAAGGCGGTCAGCGAGGCGGCACCGTACGTGCGGGTGAACGTGGCCGCCAGTGGCGAAGCCGACGACTATCTGAAACTGCCGGCACGCGACAGCTGGCAGCTCGATCCGCAAGCCGCGTACGTGCACTACACGCCGAACGAGACGATCCACGGCGTGGAATTCCATGGCATCCCCGAGGTCGGTGCGGTGCCGCTGGTGGCGGACATGTCCTCGAACATCCTGTCCGAACCGATGGATGTCTCGCGTTTCGGGCTGATTTACGCCGGCGCGCAGAAGAACATCGGCCCGTCCGGGCTGGTGGTGATGATCATCCGCCGCGACCTGCTGCAGCGGGCGAGCCGGCCGATGGCGAAGATCTTCCGCTATGCCGAGCAGGCCGCGCACGATTCCATGCTCAACACGCCGAACACCTGGGGCTGGTATGTGGCCGGGCTGACGTTCCAGTGGCTGCAGGAGCAGGGCGGACTCACGGTGATGGCCGAGCGTAATCGCGCCAAGGCCGAGCTGCTGTACCGGGTCATCGACGGCTCCAGTGGCTATTACCGCAACCCGATTTCGCTGTCCGCGCGCTCGCGCATGAACGTCCGTTTCACCTTGCATGACAGCGCGCTCGACGCCGCCTTTCTCAAGGAGTCGGAAGCTGCCGGGTTGCTGGCGCTGAAAGGCCACAAGGCGCTGGGTGGCATGCGCACCTCGTTGTACAACGCGGTGCCCCTGGAAGCCGTGCAGGCACTGACGAGCTTCATGCAGGATTTCACGCGGCGGCATGGCTGATTGGCCATGCATGGCGTTTTTCAGGCAAGATGCATGTTCATCATTTGGACTTCTATCCATCCAGGCGGCTAAAGCATGACCGATCCAAAGACACCGCTGAGCGAGATGCGCGAGCGCATCGACAGTATCGATCGACAGATCCAGCAGCTGATTTCCGAGCGCGCGAATCACGCGCAGACGGTGGCGAAGGTGAAGGGCGCGGGGCTTTCGGCGATCGACTATTACCGCCCTGAACGCGAGGCCCATGTGTTGCGCATGGTGGTGGATCGCAATGACGGCCCGCTGTCCGATACCGAAATGGTGCGGCTGTTCCGCGAGATCATGTCCTCCTGCCTGGCACAGGAAGACCCGTTGAAGATCGGCTTCCTTGGCCCGGAAGGCACGTTCAGCGAGCAGGCGGTGCGCAAGCATTTCGGCCATGCCGCCTATGGCTTGCCATTGGGCAGCATCGAGGAAGTGTTCCAGGAAGTCGCCGCCGGACATGCCGATTTCGGTGTGGTGCCGGTGGAGAATTCCGGGCAGGGCATGATCCAGGTCACGCTGGACATGTTCCTCACTTCGGAAGCGACCATCTGTGGCGAAGTCGAGCTGCGCGTGCATCAGTGCCTGCATTCGCAGGCGGGCAAGCTGGAGGACGTCAAGCGGGTCTACGCGCATGCGCAGTCGCTGCAGCAGTGCAAGACCTGGCTGCGCATCAACCTGCCGGGCGTCGAATGCATCGCGGTCGGCAGCAATGCCGAGGCCGCGCGGCTGGCCCGACATGCCGATGACGCCGCGGCGATCGCCGGCGAGACCGCCGGCAAGATCTACGGCCTCAAGACCGTGGCGCAGGGCATCGAGGATCGTGCCGACAACACCACTCGCTTCCTGGTGATCGGTCGCTCGCTGTTCCCGCCGTCGGGCAACGATCGGACGTCGCTGTTGATTACGGTGAACGACAAGCCGGGTGCGCTTTACGACGTGCTCAGCCCGTTTGCCAAGCACGGCATCAGCTTGAACCGGATCGAGTCGCGGCCGGCGCATACCGGCAAGTGGCAGTACGCGTTCTTCATCGACGTCTCCGGCCATATCGACGATGCCGCGTTGCAGGCGGCTGTGCAGGACATCGGTGAGTCGGCAGCGACGATCCGTGTGCTGGGCTCCTACCCGGTGGCGTTGCCCTGACATGGAATTAAATCGTCTCGACTGGAGCAGCCGGCCTGGCCAGCCGCTGCACGGCAGCGTGCGTGTACCCGGCGACAAATCGGTATCGCATCGCGCATTGATGCTGGCAGCCATCGCCGCGGGAGACTCGCGCATCTGCGGCTTCCTCGAAGGCGAGGATACCCGCGCCACCGCCGCTGTGTTGGCGCAACTCGGCGTGCGCATCGACACGCCCTTGGCCGGTGAGCGCGTGGTACATGGTGTCGGCCTGCATGGCTTGCGCGGCTCATCGCAGCCGCTCGACTGCGGCAACGCCGGTACCGCCATGCGCCTGCTGACCGGCTTGCTGGCCGGGCAGGCATTCGACAGCACGCTGGTCGGTGATGCCTCGCTGTCGAAGCGGCCGATGCGGCGTGTCACCGATCCGCTGACCATGATGGGGGCACTCATCGACACGTGCGATGGCCTGCCGCCGCTGCATGTACATGGTGGCCAGCCGTTGCTAGGCATCCGCTATGAACTGCCGGTGGCCAGCGCGCAGGTGAAGTCCGCGCTGTTGCTGGCTGGCCTCTATAGTGCGGGCGAAACAGAGATCATCGAACCGCATCCGACCCGCGACTACACCGAGCGCATGCTTGCCGCGTTCGGCTGGCCGATCGTGTTTACACCTGGTCGCGCCAGGCTCGCCGGTGGCCATGCGCTGCATGCCGCCGATGTCGACGTACCGGCTGATTTCTCCTCGGCGGCATTCTTTCTGGTCGCTGCCAGCATCGTGCCGGGTTCCGAGCTGCAGCTTCCCGCAGTCGGTCTCAATCCGCGTCGCACAGGACTGTTGCAGGCGCTGCGCCTGATGGGAGCGGACATCACGATCGAGCACCAACGTGAAAGCGGTGGTGAGCCAGTCGGCGATCTCGTCGTGCGTTACGCGCCGTTGCATGGCGTCGAGCTGCCTGCGGCGCTGGTACCCGACATGATCGACGAGTTTCCCGCGTTGTTCATCGCGGCGGCGGTGGCCAGCGGCACGACGGTCATTCGCGGCGCGGCCGAGCTGAGGGTGAAGGAATCCGATCGCATCGCGACGATGGCCTCCGGCCTGCGCGCGCTCGGCATCGTCATCGAGGAGACTCCGGACGGCGCGATCATCCACGGCGGCAGGCTCGGCGCCGGCAGCGTGCAAAGCCATCTCGACCATCGCATCGCGATGAGCTTTGCGGTGGCCGGGCTGGTGTCCAGCGGCTCGGTGCGGATCAACGACTGCAGCCATGTCGCCACGTCCTTTCCCGGTTTTCTCGAGCTGGCCAATGGCTGTGGCTTCGCCCTGCAAACCGTCGTTTGAATCGTCCGTGCGCGACGTTGCGGTAGGCTTGTCAACTAGGGATGCTCTGATCAATTCTACGTAGGCGTCACCGTAACTGTCTGTTCGCAGGCCACAGGGCCGTCGGCGAAGGCAGACTGGCCGTCTGTCGAGACGGCGGACCGAAGGCATGCGGACAGACAGTCACGGCCCCAACGCATTGACTTCAAAGTGATGGGGTGATGTCCAGAAGGCGCGCAGGCTGCGTCGCGCAGCTTGGCAAGACGGCCAGTCTTCCCTGCGCCGCACAACACAGCCTGCGCGCCTTCTGGACATCATGCCGCCTACGTAGAATTGATCAGAGCATCCCTAGTTGAAGGATTATCCATGTCCAACGCTGTGCCCCCATTCATAGTCGCCATTCCCGCCCGCTATGGTTCGACCCGTTTGCCAGCCAAACCGCTGCGCGAGATCAGCGGCGTGCCGATGGTGGTACGGGTGGCGCAGCGCGCACTGCAGGCCGGTGCCAGCCAGGTGGTGGTGGCGGTGGACGACCAGCGCATCGCCGACGCGTTGGCCGGGCAGGGTGTGGATATTTGCATGACCCGCAGCGACCATGCTTCGGGCAGCGATCGGCTGGCCGAATGCGCTGCGTACTACGGCTGGGCCGACGACAGTATCGTGGTGAACCTGCAAGGCGACGAACCGTTCGCGCCGGCGGCCGGCATTCGCGCGGTGGCGCAGGCGCTGGACGGTGACGACGCACCGATGGCGACGCTGGCCACGCCGATCATCGACGCCGAGGAACTGTTCGATCCTAACGTGGTGAAATTGGTGCGCGCCGTCAACGGGCGTGCACTGTATTTCAGCCGGGCGCCATTGCCATGGGCGCGCGACGCGTTTGCCGCCGACCGAAATGCATTGCCGTCCGGCTCGCCGTTCCTGCGGCATATCGGCATCTACGCCTATCGGGCGGAATTCCTGGCGCGTTACACCCGGCTGTCACGCACGCCACTGGAGCAGACCGAATCACTGGAACAATTGCGTGTGCTGGAACACGGCCACGCCATTGCGGTGCGCCTGACCCCCGAACCGTTCCCGCCCGGCATCGACACGCTGGTTGATCTCGAACGCGCCGAACAGTGGTTGCGCACGCAAGATTGAGTCACCATTTCTGACAGTGATGCCGGCGCGTCCGGCCACCCACCCGTTAGAATGCCCGTATGCAGTCCGCGCAACCGCCATCGTTCGACGGCAAGGCCTTCGTCCGCACGCTCACTTCCTCGCCCGGCGTCTATCGTCATTTCGACGCTGCCGGCGAGCTGCTGTATGTAGGCAAGGCCGGCAACCTCAAGAAACGCGTCGGCAGCTATTTCCTGAAGCCGCGGATGGAGCCGCGCATCACGGCGATGGTGGCGCAGATCGCCCGCGTCGAGATCACCGTGACCCGCACCGAGGGCGAGGCGCTGCTGCTGGAATCGCAGCTGATCAAGTCGCTCAAGCCGCGCTACAACATTCTGCTGCGCGACGACAAGAGTTATCCGTACATCTACCTGTCCGGTGGCGAGGACTATCCGCGGCTGGCATTCCATCGTGGCGCGCGCAACCTGCCGGGACGTTATTTCGGGCCGTATCCAAGCACCTACGCGGTGCGCGAAAGCCTCAGCCTGATGCAGAAGCTGTTCAAGGTGCGCCAGTGCGAGGACAGCTATTTCCGCAACCGCTCGCGGCCATGCCTGCAGCACCAGATCGGCCGCTGCACGGCGCCATGCGTACAGTTGATCAGCGTGGGCGACTATCGCGACGACGTGCGCCACGCTGAGATGTTTCTCGAAGGGCGCAGCAATGCTGTGATCGACGAGCTGGCCGAGGCGATGGAGCAGGCCAGCAAGGCGCTGCAGTTCGAGCGCGCGGCCAAACTGCGCGACCAGGTCGCTGCCCTGCGCCAGTTGCAGGCGCAGCATCATGTGCACGGCGCCAGCGCCGATATGGATGTGATCGCCTGCCGCATCGAGTCGGGCATGGCCTGTATCAGCGTGCTGTTCTTCCGCAACGGCATCAGCCTGGGTACACGCGACTTCTTCCCGCGGCTGCCGCTGGATGCCGAGCCGTCCGACGTGCTGACCCAGTTCATCGCGCAGTACTACCTGGATCGGCCGGTGCCGCGCGAACTGATCCTCGGTGAAGCCTTGGCCGATCAGCAAATCCTGACCGAATTGCTGAGTCAGCATGCCGGCCGCGCGATCGAACTGAAGTCCAGCGTGCGCGGCGATCGTGCGCAATTCCTGCAGATGGCCGAGCGCAATGCGCAAGCTTCGCTGACCGCACGCCTGGCCAGCCGGCAGACGCTGGGCGCGCGCTTCGACGACTTGCAGAAAGTGCTTGAACTGGCCGCATCGCCGCGCCGCATCGAGTGTTTCGACATCAGCCACACGATGGGCGAGTTGACCGTCGCCTCGTGTGTGGTGTTCGGGCCGGAAGGACCGGAGAAATCGCATTATCGACGCTTCAACATCACCGGCATCACACCTGGCGACGATTACGCCGCGATGCATCAGGCGCTGACCCGACGCTTCCGCAAGGTGGCCGAAGGCGAGGGCGCGCGTCCCGACATCCTGCTGATCGACGGCGGCAGTGGGCAGGTGGCGCAGGCGCTGGATGTGCTGAAGGAGCTTGGCGTGAGCGGCATCGAAGTCGTCGGCGTGGCGAAGGGGCCGGGGCGCCGCGCGGGTGAGGAAACCCTGGTACTGGCCCGGCTGGAATCAGGAAGTCCAGGGCGTGAACTGCATCCTGGCTCGTCGTCGCCTGCACTGCACCTGGTCGCTGCCGTGCGCGACGAGGCGCATCGTTTCGCGATCAGCGGCCACCGTAAGCGCCGCGAGAAGGCGCGCGAGCGCAGCGTGCTGGAGGATGTGCCGGGCATCGGTGCGCGTCGGCGCTCGGCGTTGCTCAAGGCCTTTGGCGGACTGCAGGGAGTGGAGGGCGCCGGCATCGAGGAACTGATGCAGGTCAAGGGCATCGATCGTGGCCTGGCCGAACGCATCTACGCCAGTTTGCATGGTTGAGCATCGGCGAGCGCGCTAGCTCGGCACTGGCGCGTCGACGTGCGAAACTGCAGCAAACCATCGGAACGAATCATGCGTATCAACCTGCCGACCTGGCTGACCCTGTTCCGCGTCGCATTGCTGCCGGTGATGGTGGTGGTGTTCTACCTGCCGTTTCCCGGGCACAACATCACCGCGGCGATCGTGTTCGTGCTGGCCGCGTTCACCGACTGGCTGGACGGCTACCTTGCGCGGCGGATGAATCTCACCTCAGCGTTTGGCGCGTTTCTCGATCCGGTCGCCGACAAGCTGATGGTGGCGGTGACGCTGTTCCTGCTGGTGGAGTCGCATCGCGGTGGCTGGCCGGGCATCCTGATGGCGGTGACTGCCGCGGTGATCGTCGGACGCGAGATCAGCGTGTCTGCGCTGCGCGAATGGATGGCCGAAATCGGCATGCGTGCCACCGTCCAAGTCGCCTTCGTGGGCAAGCTCAAGACCGTCATGCAGATGGTGGCGCTGGTGGTGCTGATCGTGCAGCACGAGAAGGCCGCCGAGGCACTGCGGCTGTATCACATCGGCGAGGCCTTGCTGGTGATTGCTGGCGTGCTGACGATCTGGTCCGGCCTGTACTACCTGCGTGCGGCATGGCCGATCCTGCGCGGTGATACGCCGGAACAACCATCCGGTGGAAGTGGCCACGCGTGATCGCCATGATGCCGGTCTGAGCGATGCAGGCTTGACGATCTGCATTCACGTATTAGAATGCGCGGCTCCAATGCGGGAATAGCTCAGTTGGTAGAGCACGACCTTGCCAAGGTCGGGGTCGCGAGTTCGAGTCTCGTTTCCCGCTCCAGTTTGCAGACAAAGCCCCGACCCGTTCGGGGCTTTGTCGTTTCCGGACGGCGTCGTACCCGGCAATCTTGCAGTTGACGGCAGACGGTGGACGGTAGTGGAGATCGATGTTGCTTGGGTCGTTGTTTCGGGGAACAGATCGGAAGCCTCGCCGCATCAGAAATGTCATCACGGCTATTCACAAGTGACTTCGTTCTGCTATGATTCGCGGCTCCGATGCGGGAATAGCTCAGTTGGTAGAGCACGACCTTGCCAAGGTCGGGGTCGCGAGTTCGAGTCTCGTTTCCCGCTCCAGTTTTCCGCAAAGCCTCGGTTCACCGGGGTTTTGTTTTTTTGAAGCAAGCTGCGATCATCATGGTCGCGATGCACCAAGCAATGGCCAGGTGGCAGAGTGGTCATGCAGCGGCCTGCAAAGCCGCGTACGCCGGTTCGATTCCGACCTTGGCCTCCATTGCGCAATAGGCTGCGACCCAGCCCTCAAAACCCGCCGCTGGCGGGTTTTTTGTTGTCATGTCATGAGGTCAGTACGGACCTCACTCGCAGAAAGTGTGCGCTCGAAATCCGCTGGAACTGGCTGCAACGGCACAACAAATATCCGTCGGAGCGGAGCCGTCGTCGCACAGCAGACAGCATCGTTTGATCCCACGCGCCTGATTTGACGATCAGAAATCACTTATTACTGCTCAAACCCGTTGGCTACAACGCGAAATTCCCCTACATTCACCCTGCCGAGAGGCATTCCAAACAATTCCATCATCATTGACGACGGGGAAATTCATGGCAAAGACGCAGAAGGCAGTCAAGAACAAAACGGCACCGAAGGCGAAGGCCGCACCTGCCGCTCCCAAACCGATCAAGGAAGCCTTGAGCAAGTCCGGTCTGGTAGCGCATATCGTCGAGGCAAGCGGCATCGTTGCCAAGGACGTGCGCGCGGTGCTCGCCGCACTGGAAGGTGCCGTGGCCGGATCCGTGCACAAGAAAGGCGCCGGCTCCTTCATGCTGCCCGGGCTGCTGAAGATTTCCGCCGTCAGCGTACCGGCCAAGCCGAAGCGTAAAGGCATCAACCCGTTCACCAAGGAAGAGCAGTGGTTCGCCGCCAAGCCGGCATCGGTCAAGGTCAAGATCCGCCCGCTGAAGAAGCTGAAGGACGCCGCAGCCTGATAGCCCTGACGCACTCAACGAGTGTCTGTCACCGGAGTGCGACGGCATTGCCCGTCGCACTCTTTTTTGAGGTCATGGAAATTCTGTTTCAGATCCCCGCGTGCGCTGCGCTCAGGGCGAATGGATCAGGCGAAGTGTGATCGCATGGCCTGGCCTCTGAAGCATCGTTCTTGGTGCCCGGACCCGGAATCGAACCGGGATACCCGTGAGGGTGAGGGATTTTAAGTCCCTTGCGTCTACCAGTTTCGCCATCCGGGCAGGAATGATGTAAGTGCGCTTTGCGGACATACCGCAGGCGGCGCGAATCGTAGCATGCGGGGTATCGGCAAGCCCGGCGTCATGGCCGCAGCTTTGCTCAGATCAGGCTTTTGAAGATGTGGATGCCGGCGCTGTACTCGCCGATGATCGTGCCCAAGCTGACCAGCAGGAAGTTGAGCAAGGTGCGCGCGACGCGGTTCTTCCACCAGCCGCTCCAGTGCACGATGTCGTCGCGCAGAGTGTCGAAGTCGACCACGCGCGGACGGCGTACCCAGGCTTCTGCCATCGCGCTGATGCCGCCGGCAGGAATGCCGGGGCGGAACGGTTTGATCGGTGCAGCGATGAAGGCGGCAAGGATGCTGAGCGGGTGTCCGCCTGCCGCCAATGCGCCGAGTGCGGCGAAACCGCCGGTGAACAGCACCCACGCCATCAACGCATGCGTACCCAACGCGGCATTGCGATGGAAGGCCCAGGCAATCGCCGCAAACACCAGCAACATCAGTGCTGCTGCCAGCCACTTCGGCCAGCGTGCCTTCGGCGGTGTGGCGGCCAGTTCGGCGACGATGGTGGCAGGATCATTCTTCTGCTCTTGCAGCAATCCGCTCAGGCCCTTGAGGTGGCCGGCGCCGATCACCACCAGCACGCGACGTGGTTCTGCCGTGGTTGAACGTGCAGCTTCCTGGCGCAGGCGCGCGGCCATGAACGCATCGCGCTCGCCAATCAGGCTTTCATACAGCGGCTTGGACTCAGTGGCGAATTCGCTGAAGGCACTCTCCAGCAGATCGCCCTGTTTCAGTTTCTCGATCTCGCTTTGCTCGATTTCCTCGCGCTCGAACACGCTGGCCAGCAGGCCGCCGAGCAGGCCGAAACGCTGCCAGAAACCGACGCTGTGCCAGGCGCGCTTGAGCGTGGTGCCGACCTCGCGGTCGATCAGCCACAGCGGCAGGGCGCGTTGATCGGCACCATCCATCGCAGCCTTCATCTCGGCACCGGGCTGGATGCCGGACTGATCGGCCAGACGCTTCTGGAACGTCGACAGCACCAGGCTGGCGGCGACCATGCCGGCCTTGCCCTGGCGGATCACCTTGAACAGATCCATCTGCTTGAACGCTTCCGGATCGCGCATGCTCTGCGCGCGGCTGTCGCACAGCTCTATCGCCACCGCGTCGAAGTGTTCGTGCGCCAGTAGCGCATCGACCGCATCCACGCTGCTGCGCGAGACGTGCGCCGTGCCCAGCACGACATACTCCACGCCATCACGTTGCACGCGTTCGATCGGCTGGCCCTGCAGGGCAGACAACAGGGCAAGGTCGGTTTCGGGAACACTCATGCGATCAGCAGGCCGGTCTCAAGGGGAAATCCAAGCATGGGGACGACGGCCATGCGGAACAAGTTGCAAGCGCAGGCATCAGCGCGGTATCAGTCACGAAAGCGCTTGAGCAGGTCGGCATACGCGTCGATGCGCCGGTCGCGCAGGAACGGCCAGATCCGCCGTAAGTGCTCGCTGCGGGCGAGATCGACCTCGGCCAGCAACAGCTCGCGCCCGTCATTGCCAGCCTGGGCCAGGAACTCGCCCTGCGGGCCGGCGACAAAGCTCGCCCCCCAGAACTGGATGCCGGCGCCGACCTTGCTCGGATCGGCTTCGTAACCGGTGCGGTTGCACGACAGCAGCGGCAGGCCATTGGCCACCGCGTGGCCGCGCTGCACGGTGATCCATGCGTCGCGCTGGCGATCCTTCTCGGCCTGCGCGTCGTTCGGATCCCAACCGATCGCGGTGGGGTAGAGCAGCAGTTCGGCGCCGGCCAAGGCCATCAGGCGCGCCGCTTCCGGGTACCACTGATCCCAGCACACCAGCACACCGAGCCGGCCGACCGAGGTGTCGATCGGCTCGAAACCGAGATCGCCTGGCGTGAAGTAGAACTTTTCGTAGAACGCCGGATCGTCCGGGATGTGCATCTTGCGATACGTACCGGCGATTTTGGCGGAGCGATCGAACACCACGGCGGTGTTGTGATACAGCCCGGCGGCGCGGCGCTCGAACAGCGAAGCGACCACCACGAGTTTCAATGCTTCGGCCAGCTTGCCGATGCGCTCAGTGCCGGGACCAGGAATGCTTTCGGCCTGATCGAATACCTCGACCGACTCGTGCTGGCAGAAATACGGGCCGTTGTGCAGCTCCTGCAGCAACACCAGCTCGACACCGGCCTCGGCCGCTTCACGCAGGCCGGCCTCGATCGCGTCGAGATTGGCGTCGCGGCTGCCGCGGTCAGTTTCCTGCAGCAGCGCGACCTTCAGGGTCTTGCGGGTCATCGGCTTGAATCCTCGGCTGGAGCCTGACGTGACAGACGGCAAGTTTAGCCGATGCCGGCGAGGCTCAGGCCAGGCCGGCGGGCAGCTGCATGGTGATGCAGTGCAGGCTGCCGTTCTGCCAGATCAGCGCGCGGCAAGGCACCTGCACCACTTCGCGGCCCGGATGAGCACTACCGATGATGCGCGCGGCCTCGTCATCGGCCTCGTCGCCATAGGCCGGCACCAGCACGGCGCCGTTGACGATCAGGTAGTTCGCATAAGAGGCGGCGAGCCGGCGGCCTTCGTCGAGAATGGGTTGGGGCCACGGCAAGGGATGGAGCTGATAGGGGCGACCATCGACGGTACGCAGCGCGGCCAGTTCGGCGGCCATGCGCTGCAGTTCGTCGTGATGTGGATCGCTGGTGTCGTCGCAGGCCTGGAACACGATGCGATCACCCGGCGCGAAACGCGCAAGGGTGTCGATATGCGCGTCGGTGTCGTCGCCTTCGAGGTAGCCGTAGTCCAGCCACAGCACGCGTGAGGCGTGCAGGCTGTCGCGCAGGATCACGCTCATTTCCTCGCGCGACTGCTCGGGGTGCCGCTGCACCAGGCAGCGCCAGGTGGTGAGCACGCTGCCTGCGCCATCGCTTTCGATGCCGCCGCCTTCCAGCGCCCAGTCGACGCGCTTGTGCGCGGCATGGCCGAATACGCCGGCGTCGACCAGCCCGGCGATCAGCGCGTCGTCCTGCTCGGCGCCGAACTTGCCGCCCCAGCCGGTGAAGCGGAAATCGGTGAGCTGGAAATATCGTTGAGAATCGGCGGCATCACCGCCTTGCAAGGTGATCGGGCCGGAGTCGCGTAGCCAGGTGTCGTCGTACGGCAGTTCGACGAAGCGGATATGGGCCAGATCGACCGAGGCATCGCGCAACAGAGACTCGACGTGTGCCTGCAGCGTGGCGTCGGCCACCACGATGATCAGCGGCTGGAAGCGGGTTACCGCCGCAGCCAGTGCCACGTAGGTGGTTTCCACTGCAGCCAGGCGCTCGGCCCAGTCGGTATCGGCATGCGGCCAGGCGATCAGCACCGCGGCCTGCGGTTCCCATTCCGCCGGCAGGCGCAAGGAGTGGTCGTTCATGCTGACTTGTCTCATGCAAGGGAGGAGGCGCCCATCGGGGCATCAGGCTGTGAAGTGTACGACGAGGCGATTGCCGCACACACAAAAACGCGGCCCGTGTCGCCACAGGCCGCGTCGTCGGAAAGCGGATGTCAGTTGACGGCAGCGGGGTTGGTGTTGTTGCCCGCCGGCGTGTTGAGCACGGCATGGATCACGTGCTCATGCTCGAAATACACGATGAAGTTCGCGTACTCCCAGCGGTTGATCTGCGGATGCTTCTTCGTATCGCCGCCGCGCGGCGACAGCTTGCGCTGCGGAGCGCCGTAGGCCTGTTCGACCTGGCTCATGCTCATGCCGCGGTGGGGCAGGTTCATGCCGTTTTCCTGCTGCACGCGGTGGATCAGCAGGTTGTCCCCATGCTGCGCTGCCTGGGCCACCTGTGGCGCGGCGAACCCGGCCGTAGCGGCCAGCATGATGATGATCGGCAAACTGCGTGTGAACTTGACCATGGCTCCCCCTCTCCATACAAGGCTGTATGCGGCGTCGTTGTAGCAGAACTACCCATGCTACGCCATGCCGGTTCGCGCCGATTGCGATGGGTTCGGCATTCGGCCCTTGCGCAGGCGTGACCGGCCATTTCGTCGAGAATAGCGCCATCACCGCTATCATGGGCGGCTGCGGACGATTACCCGCCCGGTTCGGATACTGTTTTTCCATGATTTCCTTTCGACACTTTGCCTTGCGCCGCGGCACTCGTTTGCTGCTTTCCGACATCGATCTGGTGATTCAGAGCGGCTGGCGCCTCGGCGTGATCGGTCGCAACGGTTGCGGCAAATCCAGCCTGTTCGCCGCCTTGCAGGGCAAGCTGGAGAGCGATGCCGGCGAGCTGGACATGCCGGCAAAGCTGCGGTTGGCCTCGGTGGCGCAGGAAACCCCGGCACTGCCGGACGCGGCGATCGACTACGTGCTGGGTGGCGACGAGGAGCTGGCCGCCGCGATGCGCGACGAGGCCGATGCCGGCGATCGCGGCGACATGGAGGCGATGGCGAAGGCACATCACCGCATCGAGGAGTTGAACGGTTACGACGGTCGAGCGCGCGCCGGCCGCCTGCTGCATGGCCTGGGGTTCCCACCGGAGACGCACGAGCGTGCGGTCAAGGAGTTTTCCGGCGGTTGGCGCGGGCGTTTGAATCTGGCGCGGGCCCTGATGTGTCCGTCTGACTTGCTGCTGCTCGACGAGCCGACCAACCATCTCGATCTCGATGCCGTGTTGTGGTTGGAGGAATGGCTGCGCCGTTACCAGGGCACCTTGCTGATCATCTCGCACGATCGCGAATTCCTCGATGGCGTGATCACCCACACGCTGCACCTCAATGACGGCAAGGCGAAGCTGTACACCGGCAACTACAGCGCGTTCGAACGCCTGCGCGCCGAGCAGTTGCGCCAGCAACAGATTTCGCACGAGCGCGAGCAGGCCGAACGGGCGCATCTGCAGTCGTTCGTCGACCGCTTCAAGGCGAAAGCCAGCAAGGCCAAGCAGGCGCAGTCGCGCATGAAGCGACTGGAAAAGCTGGCCGGCACCGAGGCTGTGCGTGCCGAGCGGCCTTTCAGTTTCCAGTTCCCGGTGCCGGGGCGGTTGCCCGATTCGATGCTGCAGCTGGAAGACATCACGGCGGGCTATCCGACCACGGACGGCGACGACCTCAACATCATCCTGCGCGATGTCCGTTTCAGCCTGGAAGCGGGCGAGCGGATCGGTCTGCTCGGCCCCAACGGCGCCGGCAAATCGACGCTGGTAAAGAGCCTGGTCGGCGATCTCGATCCGTTCAGCGGCGAGCGCAAGGCGCACAAAGATCTGAAGATCGGCTACTTCGCCCAGCACACGGTGGAAAGTCTGCGCGAAGGCGCCAGCGCGCTCGACCACCTGCAGGACAAGGCGCCGGGCGCGACCACCCAGGTCATGCGCGACTTCCTTGGCACCTGGAATTTCGCCGGCGAGCGCGCGTTCGAGTCGGTCGACGGCTTCTCCGGCGGCGAGCGGGCGCGTCTGGCGCTGGCGCTGATCGCGTGGGACAAGCCGAACCTGCTGCTGCTCGATGAGCCGACCAACCATCTCGACCTGGACATGCGCGAGGCGTTGGCCGACGCACTGGCCGACTTCGACGGTGCCTTGGTGCTGGTTTCGCATGACCGCCATCTGCTCGGCATGGTCTGCGACAGTTTCTGGCGCGTCGCCGACGGCGTGGTGGAAAGCTTTGATGGTGACCTGGACGACTACGCCAAATGGTTGCGCACACGCGGCACGACCAGCAAGAAGGCCGCCAAGGCCGCTGCGGCCGCGCCGGTGGTCAAGATCGTGCCGGACGAATCGCCCGAGGAACGCCGCCGCAACGCCGCGACCCAGCGCGAGAATGAGAAAACCTCGCGCCAGCGGGTGAAGCGGATCGAAACCCGCAACGCCACGATCGACAGCGAACTGGCCGCGCTGGAAATTCGTCTGGCCGATCCAGCCACATATAACGGCCCGACCCAGGAAATGATGCGACTGGGACAGCGCCAGACCGAGTTGCGCCGCGAGAAGGAAGCATTGGAAGCGGAATGGCTGGAACTGTACGAACAACTGGAAGCGTAGGAATGTCCGCGTGAGCGCAAAGCCGGAGCCATCATTGCAACTGTGGCTGCCAGCGTTGGCGTATTTCGAGCCGGGCCATCCGCTACGTGAGTGGCTGGCTCGCGCTGACCGACTAAGCGATGGCAACGCCGGCTATCTGGGCGGCCTCGGCGATTATTTCCAGGGTATCGATACCAGCTTGCCTGCGGCGGCGATCACCCGCGAGTTTCTCGCTGGCGATGCGGCTGACGCCACGTGGTTGTCGGCCGACCCGGCCTGGGTGCAGCCCGACATGAATGGCGTGCGATTGTTGGCCTGCGGTCAGTTGCAATTGAGCATGGACGAGGCGCAGGCACTGGCTGCGCCGTTGCGGCCGGTGTTCGACGAGGCCGGCATGCAGCTGGAAATTTCCACGCCGGATCGCTGGCATCTGAAGCTGCCGGCAAACACCTCGCTGCCCAGCTTCACTGCGCCCGAGCAGGCACTGGGCGAAGATCTTTCGCAACACCTGCCGCAAGGCGCGGAGGGGCGACGCTGGCGCGTGCTGCTCAACGAGATCCAGGTGCTGCTGCATCAGCATCCATTGAATGCGGAACGACGTGCCCGCGGACTGGCGCCGGTCAACAGTCTGTGGCTGTGGGGCGGTGGCAGTTTGCCAGCTCCCCTGAAAAGCCATTTGCATGGTGTGATCAGCGATGACTTGCTGCTGCGCGCGCTGGCTGCGTGTGCCGATACGGTCCAACAGCCACGTACGCCCGAATCTGTCGCTGCGGCCACAACGGGTTGGTTGATCGATCTGCAGGATCTGCCGACGAACGATATCGCATCGCATTGGTGGCCCACGTTGCAGCCATTGCTCAGTCGTCAGGCGACCGTGCTGCATTTCGCCAGCGCCGAGCGCTGGCGGCGCAAGCCGTGGCATCGCTGGCGTGTCTGGCGTGGAGCAGGGCATTGAGCGCGTTGCAGTTGCGCCGGCGCGAGAGCAAAGGTTTGCCCAGCGGCTGGCCGAGCAGCGTGCATCCGGTGTTGCAGCAGATCTACGCCGCGCGTGGCGTGCTGGATCCCAGCCAGGCCGAGCACCGGCTGGCCCGCATGCTGTCGCCGCAATTGCTCGGCGGCATGGCGCAAGCCGTCGATCTGCTGGCCGAGGCGATTCGCGACGACTGGGCGATCCTGATTGCCGGCGACTACGACTGCGACGGTGCCACCGGCACCGCGGTGGCCGTGCGTGGCCTGCGACTGCTCGGTGCGAAGCGGGTGAGCTATGCCATCCCCAATCGCTTTGTCCACGGTTATGGATTGAGTCCTGCGCTGGTTGCATCGCTGCAGCCGACACCACAACTGATCATTACCGTCGACAACGGCGTGGCCAGTGTGGCCGGCGTGGCGGCGGCGAAGGTACGCGGTATCCGGGTGATCGTCACCGACCATCATCTGCCTGGCGAACAGTTGCCGGCATGCGATGCGATGGTGAATCCGAATCTGGCGGGCGACGCGTTTCCGAGCAAGGCGCTGGCTGGTGTTGGCGTGATGTTCTATCTGCTGCTGGCCTTGCGAGCGCGCTTGCACGAGCAGGGCGCATTCGTTGGCGCAAAACCGGATCTGTCCGTGCTGCTGGATCTGGTCGCATTGGGCACGGTAGCCGATCTGGTAGCGCTGGATTTCAACAACCGCGTGCTGGTCGAGGCCGGACTGCAACGCATCCGCAGCGGCCGCGCCTGTGCCGGTATCACGGCGCTGATCGAATCCGGCAAGCGCAGCGTGGCGACGCTGTGCTCCAGCGATCTCGGCTTCGCCGTCGGGCCGCGGCTGAATGCAGCGGGCCGACTTGAAGACATGCGTCTGGGCGTCGAGTGCCTGCTCACCGACGACGTCGCACAGGCACGGCACTACGCCGAACAGCTCAGCGCGATCAATCTGGAGCGCCGCGATCTGCAGACGTCGATGGTGGCCGAGGCCGAGCAGATGGTGGTCGGCATGACCGACATCGACGCGATCGGCGTGGTGTTGTATGAACCGTCATGGCATGCCGGCGTAATCGGATTGGTCGCGTCCAAGCTGAAGGATCGCCTGCATCGACCGGTGATCGCCTTCGCACCGGCCAGCGAAGACGACACGGATAACCTGCGCGGTTCCGCGCGCTCGATTGCCGGCTTCCATATCCGCGATGCACTGGCCGCGATCGATGCGCGCCAGCCCGGTCTGATCGAGCGCTTCGGCGGCCACGCGATGGCGGCGGGACTGAGCCTGAAGGCCTGCGACTATCAGCGTTTTGCTGCAGCCTTCGACGCGATCGCGCGTGAGCTGATCGACGCCGAACGTTTGCAGGCGGTGTTGTATACCGACGGCGAGTTGCCGCCCGGTGCCGCGTCGCTGGCATTGGCCCGGCAGCTGCGCGAGGCCGGTCCGTGGGGGCAAGCGTTCCCCGAACCGCTGTTCGACAACCTATTCGAGTGCGTCAGCTGGAAGGTGATGGGTGAGCGCCACCTGCGCCTGCAGCTGCGCGACCCGCGCGACGGCGTGCTGCATGATGCGGTGATGTTCAACGCGTATCACGGCCAGCCACCGCCGCCGCAACTGCGTGCGGCTTACGAACTGACCATCAACGACTGGCAGGGCCGCGAAACGCCGCGCCTGCTGTTGCGGCATATCGAGCCGGCCTGATCCTGCCGATTCGACCAACTTGCACGGTTTTCACGCAGGTTGATTCAAGCTGGTGTTCAGCCCATCGAAGGAGAACGCCCGTGATCGCACAGATCGAAGGATTGCCTGCCGGCACACTGGGTTTTCGCGCCCACGGACAGGTCACGGCGGCGGACTACGAAAACATCATCGTGCCGGATGTCGAGGCGGCGTTCGCGCTCAACCGCAAGCTGCGTCTGCTATATGTCACCGCCGAGGATTTCACCGGCTTCGATGCCGGTGCGATGTGGGACGACGCCAAGCTGGGCATGCGCCATTTCAGCAGCTGGGAACGCATTGCACTGGTCACCGACGTGACGTGGCTGCGCGGCACAGCTACCGCCTTCAGCTTTGCGATCCCTGCGCAGTTTCGCCTGTTCCGCGGCGCGGAAATTGATGAAGCCAAGCGCTGGATAACCGCTCCAGCCAGCAGCTGACAAGGCTGGCCGGAAGCCGTTTGCGGCACTTGCCAACGCTAGCCCGATCTGTTCAAGTTGAGTCATGCATTCCGTCGCCACCAGCACTCTGATCTTCACCGCGCTTTCCGCGCGGAGCTTCGTGCTGGCCGGCAACAACAATAATCGCGCGAACAATAACGCCAACCGTTGGCGGGCCCTCGCGTAGCTTCAAGTTTCCACGAAACGATACGCGACGAAGGCCCGCCCAGTGCGGGCCTTCTGCTTTTTGTTTCACGCGAATTCGTTCGCGAAAAGCAAAACCGGCCATCCATGGCCGGACTTTTCAACAAAGCCGATACCAACCCAAGGGACAATGACCATGTGTGCGATTTTCGGAATATTCGACCTGCAGCCGGGCGACGACATGGCTGCGTTGCGCCGGCAAGCGCTGGAGTTGTCGCAGCGCCAGCGTCATCGCGGGCCGGACTGGAGCGGGGTGTTCGTCGATGCGGGGGTGATCCTTGTGCACGAGCGGCTGGCCATCGTCGACCCGGCCAGCGGCGCGCAGCCGCTGCGTTCGCGCGACGGAGCGCTGGCGTTGGCGGTGAACGGCGAGATCTACAACCATCGCGAGCTGCGTAGCGCCAGCAAGTATGACTTCACCACCGGTTCGGATTGTGAGGTGATCAACGCGCTGTACCGCGAGCAGGGCAGCGACTTTGTGAATAAGCTCAACGGCATCTTCGCGTTCGCGCTGTGGGATGGCGCGGCGCAGCGCTACCTGATCGCGCGCGACCCGATCGGCGTCTGCCCGCTGTACTGGGGTCACGATGCGCACGGTCGCTTGTGCGTGGCTTCGGAGATGAAGGCATTGGTCGGCGTATGCGCTGACGTGGCGCCGTTCCCGCCGGGTCATGTGTACGACAGCGCCAGCGGCGGATTGCAGCGCTATTACGACAAGCCGTGGCGCGAGTACGCGCATACGCGTGGCCACGATGTAGCCGCGCCCGTCTTGCGGCAGGCGTTCGAGCAGGCTGTGCATCGTCAGTTGATGACGGACGTACCCTACGGCGTGCTGCTCTCCGGCGGTCTGGATTCCTCGCTGGTCGCTGCCTGCGCCGCGCAGTTCGCGCGGGAGCGCGTCGAGGACGACGACCGCAGCGAGGCATGGTGGCCGCGGCTGCATTCATTCGCGATCGGTTTGGACGGCTCGCCGGATCTGGCTGCCGCCCAGATCGCCGCCGACGCGCTGGGCACCGTGCATCACGGCTTCGTCTACACGTTCTGGGAAGGGTTGGACGCGCTGCCCGAAGTGATCCGGCACATCGAGACCTACGACGTCACCACCATCCGCGCTGCCACGCCGATGTACCTGCTGGCGAGGCGGATCAAGGCGATGGGCGTGAAGATGGTGCTGTCCGGCGAAGGCTCGGATGAACTGTTCGGCGGCTATCTGTACTTCCACAAGGCGCCGTCGGCCGAAGCGTTCCATGAGGAAACCGTACGCAAGCTCGATGCGCTGCACAGCTACGATTGCCTGCGCGCGAACAAGGCGATGATGGCGTGGGGCGTGGAGGCGCGCGTGCCGTTCCTCGACCTGGACTTCATCGACGTCGCAATGGGGCTGGATGCAAAGCACAAGATGGCGGGGCAGGGCCGGATCGAGAAAGCCGTGTTGCGCGAGGCGTTCGACGGCGCGCTACCTGATGCAATCCTGTGGCGGCAGAAGGAGCAGTTCAGCGACGGCGTCGGCTATGGCTGGATCGACGGTCTGAAAGCGCACGCGGAACAGGCGATCAGCGATCGCGAATTTGCCGCTGCCGCAGCGCGCTATCCGTTCAATACGCCGGCCACCAAGGAAGCGTATTTCTACCGGCGCATTTTCGAGCAGCACTTTCCCGGCGAAGCCTGTGCAGCCACCGTGCCGGGCGGCAAGTCGATCGCCTGCTCGTCGCCGGCTGCGCTGTCGTGGGATCCGGCGTTTGCCAAAGCGGCCGATCCGTCCGGTCGGGCGGTCAAGGGGGTACATCAGCAGGCGCTGGGCTGAACTGCCCCTCGCGACCGTGTGTGCAGGATGGCGCTTTGCTATGATTCGCGGTTCATCCAGCGCCCGTCCGGGCGCCACAAACCACGGCCCGAACATGATTGAGACCAATCCCATCCTTGCGCAGATCGCCGACCTCCGTGGCCGGGTCGAGTCGCTTCGGGGGTATCTTTGACTACGCTACAAAAAACGAGCGTCTGGAAGAAGTAACCCGCGAGCTGGAAAATCCCAATGTCTGGGACGATCCGGCGCGCGCGCAGGAGTTGGGCCGCGAGCGTGCCCGCCTGCATACCATCGTCAACGGCATCGACACGCTGACCGCCAGCCTCACCGACGCCAGCGAGCTGCTGGAGATGGCGATCGCCGACAGCGACGACGAAACCGCGCAGTCGGTGATCGACGACCTTGCCAGGCTTGAGGCACAGGTCGGCAAGCTGGAATTCCAGCGCATGTTCTCCGGCAAGATGGACGCCACCAACGCATTCGTCGACATCCAGGCCGGCGCCGGCGGCACCGAAGCACAGGACTGGGCCGAAATGCTGCTGCGCATGTATCTGCGCTGGTGCGAGTCGCGTGGCTGGAAGACCGAGCTGATGGAAGTCAGCGGCGGCGAAGTGGCCGGCATCAAGTCCGCCACATTCCGCGTCGAAGGCGACTACGCCTACGGCTGGCTGAAAACCGAGATCGGCGTGCACCGGCTGGTGCGCAAGAGCCCGTTCGATTCGGACAACCGTCGCCACACCAGCTTCACCTCGGTATTCGTGTCGCCGGAAGTCGATGACGACATCGACATCGAGATCAATCCGGCAGACCTGCGCACCGACGTCTACCGTTCGTCCGGTGCCGGCGGCCAGCACGTCAACAAGACCGAATCGGCGGTGCGTATCACGCATATCCCGACCAATACCGTCGTCGCTTGCCAGACCGGTCGCAGCCAGCATGCGAACCGCGACACCGCGATGAAGATGCTGGCCGCGAAGCTGTACGAACTGGAAGTGCAGAAGCGCAACGTCGAGCGGGATGCGCTGGAAGCGACCAAATCCGACATTGGCTGGGGCAGCCAGATCCGCAACTACGTGCTCGACCAGAGCCGCATCAAGGATCTGCGCACCGGCATCGAACGCACCGACACGCAGAAAGTGCTGGACGGCGACCTAGACGAATTCATCGAGGCCAGCTTGAAATCCGGCCTCGAAGCTGGCGCCAAGCGCGTCGATGCGTGACTACTGATCCATTGAATCGGTTCGATCACCTGCAAGGAGCCACTGCATGAACAGCAAGAAGATCTGCGGAATCCTTATCGCATTCGCCGCACTTGCGGCGTTCAACGGCACGGCTGGTGCTCAGGAGAGCTCAGGAGTCAAGCAGGACGCCAAGGCCGTCGGCCACGGCGTCGCCAACGGCGCCCGCGATGTCGGCCACGCGACCAAGCACGTCGCCGTCTCGGTCGGGCATGGCGCGAAGGAGGCCGGCGTCGGCATCGGGCACGGCGCGAAGAAAGCCGGCATCGCCGTCGGCCACGGTGCGCGTGAGGGCTGGGATGCGACCAAGCATGCGGTCAAGCACGTGTTTCACAAGGGCGATTGACGGGCGGCGCCGTTCCGAAGAAAGACCCTCCTGCGTTATTTGCAAATCAACCATAAACAGAGAAACGTCCGACGCTCGGCACGAGCGCCGGCTGTAACGGAATCCCCATGAGTGAACCGGCCGACACCCTACCCATCGACGAAAACAAGCTGATCGCCGAGCGTCGCGAGAAACTGAATGCGCTGCGCGGGCAGGGCATCGCGTTTCCGAACGACTTCAAGGTCGACAGTTTCGCCGGTGACCTGCAGGCCGAGTTCATCGACAAGGACGTGCACACGGCCGAGGTGATCGAGACCGCAGCGCGGCACGTGAAGATGGCCGGTCGCATCGTGCTGAAACGCGTGCAGGGCAAGGTCAGCTTCGTGCAGTTGCAGGATTTCAGCGGCCGCATCCAGCTATTCATCCATCAAGGCACGCTGGGCGAAACCTACGAGGCGTTCAAGGGCTGGGACGTGGGCGACATCGTGGGCGCCGAAGGCGTGCTGATGCGCACCAAGACCGGCGAGTTGTCGGTGCGCGTCGATGGCCTGCGCCTGCTGACCAAGAGCCTGCGTCCGCTGCCGGACAAGTTCCACGGACTGGCCGACGTGGAGCAGCGCTATCGCCAGCGCTACGTCGACCTGATCGTCACTGAGGAAGCGCGGCGCACCTTCATGCAGCGCTCGCAGATCATCGGCTTCATGCGCCAGTGGCTGGAAGCGCCGGCGCGTCGCTTCATGGAAGTGGAGACGCCGATGATGCACATCATCCCCGGTGGTGCCACCGCACGGCCGTTCGTGACGCACCACAATGCGCTGGACATGGATCTGTATCTGCGCGTGGCGCCGGAGCTGTACCTCAAGCGCCTCGTCGTCGGCGGTTTCGACCGCGTCTACGAGATCAACCGCAACTTCCGCAACGAGGGCGTGTCGACCCGGCACAACCCCGAGTTCACCATGCTGGAGCTGTATCAGGCCTACGCCACCTATCACGAGGTGATGGATCTTACCGAGAGTCTGATCCGCGATACCGCGCAGACCGTGCTGGGCACTACCGAACTCAACTGGGACGGCGCGGCGATCGACGTCGGCCCGGCGTTCCGTCGCTGGCGGATGGAAGACGCGGTGCTGGAGCACAACCCGGAAATCAAGCGTGAGGAACTTCGCGATCGCGAAGCGATGGCCGCTCATGCAAAGCGCCTGCACGCGCAGGTCAAGCCCGGCTACGGCTGGGGCAAGCTGCTGCTGGAAATCTTCGAGAAGACGGTCGAGCACACGCTGATCCAGCCCACCTTCATCACCGATCATCCGGTCGAAGTGTCGCCGCTGGCGCGCGAGAGCGACACCGACAAGGGCATCACCGACCGTTTCGAATTGTTCGTCAACGGCAAAGAGATCGCGAATGGTTTTTCCGAGTTGAACGATCCGGAAGATCAGGCCGCACGTTTCCAGGCCCAGGTCGACGCCAAGGATGCCGGCGACGACGAGGCGATGCACTTCGATGCCGACTACATCCGCGCGCTGGAAGTGGGCCTGCCGCCTACCGGAGGCCTCGGCATCGGCATCGATCGGCTGGTGATGCTGCTGACCGATTCGGCGTCGATCCGCGACGTGCTGCTGTTTCCCTATATGCGACCGGAGGCTTGAACCATGTGGTACGCGATCATCGGCACCGACAACGCGAATTCGCTCGAAGCGCGCAAGTCCGCGCGTCCGGCGCACCTGGCCCGCCTGCAGCAGCTGCAGGACGAGGGCCGCATGCTGCTGGCCGGTCCGTTTCCGGCGATTGATGCGGAAGATCCAGGTCCGGCAGGTTTCAGCGGCAGCCTGATCGTGGCTGAGTTCGCTTCGCTGGCCGATGCGGAAAGCTGGGCCAAGGCCGACCCGTACATAGCTGCCGGCGTGTATCGGGAGACCGCGGTCAAGCCGTTCCGCAAAGTGCTGCCGTGACCGTGGGCACACCGATGACCGGGCAACCCGTCATTGAGCAGATCCGCGAACGCCTGCAAGCCGCGTTCGCGCCGAGCGAGCTGGAAGTGCTGGATGAAGGTCACAAGCACGCCGGTCATGCGGGAGAGGGCAAGGGCCACTTCCATGTGCGGATCGTCAGCGCCGCGTTTGCCGGCCAGCTGCCGATCAAGCGTCACCGGATGGTCTATGCGGCGCTCGACGGGTTGATGGATAACGGCATCCATGCGCTGTCGATCGACGCCGTTCAAGGTAAATAACAATAAATAACATGTATTTATGTTTCACTATTGAAGTGAAACTTCACGCGAAACTGCATTGCAGCGCCGCCCCGCGTTTGGCACAGTGCCCTGTCGCCCGACCAACGGGCGTTACTTGACTGACCTACTGATGACCGCATGCGCCTGAGCACGATCAAACTCGCCGGTTTCAAGTCCTTCGTGGACCCGACCACCCTGCATCTGCCGAGCAACATGATTGGCGTGGTCGGCCCGAACGGCTGCGGCAAATCCAACATCATCGACGCGATCCGCTGGGTGATGGGCGAGAGCGCAGCCAGCCGACTGCGCGGTGATTCGCTGACCGACGTGATCTTCTCCGGCTCCAATACGCGCAAGCCGGTGGGGCAGGCCACGGTTGAGTTGATCTTCGACAATGCCGACGGTTCGATCCAGGGTGAGTACGGTCAGTACGCCGAGATTTCGGTGAAGCGTCAGGTCACCCGCGACGGCCAGTCCGCGTACTTCCTCAACGGCGCGCGCTGCCGTCGGCGCGACATCACCGACCTGTTCCTCGGCACTGGCCTCGGCCCGCGCAGCTACTCGATCATCGAACAGGGCATGATCAGCCAGATCATCGATGCGCACCCGGAAGAGTTGCGCATGCATCTGGAGGAGGCCGCCGGCATTTCCAAATACAAGGAGCGCCGCAAGGAAACCGAAAGCCGCATCAAGGCAACCCGCGAAAACCTTGACCGCGTGCGCGACGTGCGCGACGAGGTCGACAAGCAGCTCGAACACCTCAATCGCCAGGCGCGTGCCGCCGAGCGCTGGAAGGCACTGAAGGAAGAGCAGACACGCAAAGAAGCCGAACTTCGCGCGCTGGAATACCGTGGCCTGAAAAGTCAGCACGATGGCGAAGGCGCGGATCTGTCCGTCGCCGAAATCGAGATCGAGAAACAGTTGGCTGGCCAGCGTCAGATCGAGGCGCAATTGGAAAGCGTGCGCGAGCGCCACACCGATGCCAGCGAGCATTTGAACGCGGTGCAGGCTGACGTCTACAAGGTCGGCGCCGAGATCGCGCGGGTCGAGCAGCAGGTTCGCCACAATCGCGAAACCGCCGATCGGCTGCAGCGCGCCCATGGCGATGCCGAACGCGAGCATGCCGAGCTGGCCGCGCATATCGCTACCGACCGCGAACAGATCGATACGCTGCGCATGGCGCTGGCCGAAGGCGAGCCGAAGCTCGAAGCGCTGCAGCAGATGCAGGACGACACCGCCGAAGCCCAGCGCAGCACCGAGACGAAGCTGGCCGACTGGCAGCAGCGTTGGGACACCCACACCCGCAACGCCGGCGAATCCAATCGTGCGGCCGAGGTGGAGCGCACCAAGCTCAACTACCTGGATCGTCAGGGCATCGACCTGTCCCGGCGTCGCGAAGCACTGGAAACCGAGCAGAAGGCTACCGACGTAGCCGCCCTGGATGCCACCGGCGAACAACTCCACACCGAACACGACACCCAGCGCGAGCATGTCGAAACGCTCGGCAGTCTGCTCGACCAGCACAAGTCCAGCCACGAGAAGGTGCAGGAAGACGAACGTCAGGTGCAGTCGGCGTTGAACGAGGCGCGCCAGCAACTGCAGACCGCGCGCGGTCGGCACGCCTCGCTCGAAGCGTTGCAACACGCCGCGCTCGGCCAGGAAGAAAGCGCCGCCAGCGGCTGGCTGGTCCGGCTCGGACTGAACAAGGCGCGCCGCCTCGGCGAATCGCTGCAGGTCGAAGCCGGCTGGGAAACTGCAGTGGAAACCGCCTTGAGCGGTTTCCTCGACAGCGTGCTGGTGGATGGTTCGCATGCACTGGCCGCTGAATTCAATGCACTCGAAAACGCCGATGTCGCACTGCTCGATGTTGCCGAAGGCGGTATCAACACCGCTGGTACATTGGCCGCGCATGTGCGCGGGCCGGCCGCGGCGATGGCGATCCTCGGCCATGTGTTGACTGCTGAGTCGCTCGCAGATGCGCATCAACAGGTGACATCGTTGTCCGCGCTGGCGCCCTATCAGTCGGTGATCACGCGCAGCGGCGAATGGCTTGGCCCGGGCTGGGCGCGTGTGCGTCGTGCACAGGGCAGCCAGGTCGGCGTGCTGGCACGCGAGCGTGAGATCCGCCTGCTGGCCGAGCAGATCACCATGCTGGAAGCACAGCTGGAGGAAGCCAGCGAACAACTCGATAGCTTGCGCACCAGCAAGTTCGAGACCGAGCGTGCACGCGACGACGCACAGCGCGAGCTGTACAACGCGCATCGCCGCCAATCCGAACTGGCTGGCCAATTGCAGAGCCATCGCGGCAAGCTGGAAACCGCCCGTGCCCGCGCCGAGAAGGTCAACGGCGAATTGACCGATCTGGCCACGCAGATCGACGAATTGCAGGGCCAGACCCGCGAGGCGCGTGCACGACTGGATGAGTCGGTCGGCCTGATGGGCGATCTGGAAGACCAGCGCCGCGAACTGGAAAACGAACGCCGCGCGTTGCTCGAAGCGCGCGAGGAAGCGCGCATGAATGCGCGCGAGGCCGCCGACCAGTCGCATTCGCTGGCACTGGCGCTGGAGTCCAAGCGCTCCTCGCTGGCCTCGCTGGAGCAGGCGTTGGGTCGCATGGACACCCAGCTGCGCCAGATCGAATCGCGCCGCACCGAAATCACCGAACAACTCGCCGCCGGCTCCGACCCCATCGCGGAACTTGAAAGCGAGCGGCAGACCTATCTGGATCAGCGCCTGCTGGTCGACAAGCAGCTGGTCGAAGCGCGTCGTGCGCTGGAAGATTGCGACATCGAGTTCCGCAAGTTGGAGCAGCAACGTCATCTGGCGGAGCAGGGCTTGTCGAACTTGCGCGAAAGCCTGTCCGAGAAACGCCTCGCCGCACAGGCACTGCATATGCGCGCCGAGCAATTGGCCGAAGCGATCACTGCTTCAGGCCTGGAGCTGGAGACCTTGCTGGCCGAGCTGGCCGATGACATCGATGCCAACCAGTGGCGCCAGCAGCTTGGCGACATCGGACAGAAAATCGCCCGTCTGGAACCGGTCAACCTCGCCGCGATCCAGGAGCATGCCGAGCAGAGCGAGCGCAAGACCTATCTCGACAATCAGCTGGCCGATCTGGTCAGCGCGATGGAAACCCTGGAAGGCGCGATCAAGAAGATCGACCGCGAGACGCGCCAGCGTTTCAAGGAAACCTTCGACAAGGTCAATGCCGGCGTGCAGGAACTGTTTCCGCGGCTGTTCGGTGGCGGTCATGCCTATCTGGAACTGACCGGCGACGATCTGCTCAATACCGGCGTGTCGATCATGGCGCGGCCACCGGGTAAGCGTGTCTCCAACATCACGCTGCTCTCCGGCGGCGAGAAGGCATTGACGGCTGTGGCCTTGGTCTTCGCGATCTTCGGCCTCAATCCGGCGCCATTCTGCTTGCTC
Organism: Rhodanobacter sp.; assembly: GCA_035566635.1. Taxonomy (GTDB): domain Bacteria; phylum Pseudomonadota; class Gammaproteobacteria; order Xanthomonadales; family Rhodanobacteraceae; genus Rhodanobacter. The sequence goes on along the minus strand of DATMQY010000019.1, from coordinate 18,115 downwards.
GACGAGGTGGATGCGCCGCTGGACGAAGCGAACGTCGGACGCTTCTCCAGCCTGGTACGCGAGATGAGCGAAAAAGTGCAGTTCATTTTCATCAGCCACAACAAGGCCACTATGGAAGCGGCGACCCAGCTGTGCGGCGTGACCATGCGCGAGCCGGGCGTATCGCGATTGGTGCAGGTGGATCTGGCTGAAGCGGCTAAACTGGCAGGAGCTGCCTGAGGAACCCATGATGACGCTGCAACCCGTGCTCGCCTTTGCCTGGAACCCTGCCGTCGGCATTCCGCTGCTGATTGTCGGCCTGATCGTGCTGGCGCTGATCTGGTTGTTCGGTCAGCCGAAAAAAGAGCAGGGCAAACGTCGAATCATGCCCAATCCGCACGGCGGCGAACGTCGCGAACCCACGCTGGGCGAGCCGGGCGCTGGCGAAGAACCCTCGTTCAGTGCGTTCGACTCGGTCGTTGACGATCCGCTGGCCGGCGATGCAAAACCCGAGCAGGGCGAACTCGAAGTGGGCTTGCGTGAAGAGCTTGAGCGCCTGGGTGCCACGCTATCCGGCGAACGTGCGCAGATGCCGGTACCCGCCGTGGCCAAAGCCAAACCGCAGCCTAAACTGGCCGACCATGTGGCATCCATCGTCGACGCTCTGCGCGCGCCCAGCTCGGCCGAGCCGATGCCGCGGGATGTCCCGTCGCCGACCACGACACGGCCGGCAACGCCTGCTGCGGCGACTGCCACAACCACACCGCCACGCTCGGATCTCGGTCGGCGTCCGGCACAATTGGCGGTGGAACGCATCGTCACGCTGTTCGTGGTGGCGCGCGAAGGAGGGCACTTCAACGGCCCGGATATGGTCGTGGCCGCCGAGAAGGCGGGCCTCGAATTCGGTGACATGGGCATCTATCACCGGCTGCTCGACGGCAAGCGCGAACTTGGCCCTATCTTCAGCGTCGCCAACATGCTCAAACCGGGCAACTTCGATCTGGCCCGACTGGATGCGCTACAGACGCCCGGCGTGAGCTTTTTCATGACCTTGCCCGGACCGTTGCCCGCACTCGACGCGTGGGACGCCATGCTGCCCACCGCGCAACGTCTTGCCGAGCTGCTGGATGGCCAGGTACTCGACGAAGAGCGCAACGCACTCGGCCGCCAGCGTATCGCGCACATTCGCGACCAGCTGCGCGGCTGGGATCGCGACCACGAAGGCAAGGAAATCATCTTCGGCCGCTGAGCAGCTCGACGGCGGTGCTTTTCAATCGGCGCGTTTTTTAAGTTTATGAAGTGTGGACACCGCCGCCAAGCCAATCGCGACGACCATCGCACAGCCTACAGGTGGCCACCATAATCCGGCTGAGCGCAATAGCGCGATGCTCAAAGCAAAAAATGCGAGTAGCGAAACCGCAGCGACAGGCCAGACATGGCGGAATCCTGGCAAGCCGTAGAGCAGCAATGGCAACACCAGCAACGCGGCACCGATGAGAAACTGGCTCGTGAAATTCAACGGCACCAACGTGCCGGCGTTTTTGATGGATTCGAGCAAGTTGGCCTGATATTCGACACCGGGCATGCGCTCGTCGCCGCCGGAGGCGGGGGTCTCCAACAAATCGCCGAGTCCCGATGCGGTAGCGCCGATGAGCACCCAGCGCCCCTTGAGTAGCGCGACCGGTACGTGGCCCTCCAGCAGGTCGATGTAGGAGACCTGATCGAAGCTGCCGGCCGGGCCGGCGAAATGCAGCAGAACGTAATCGTCGCGCATCCATTGGTAAGGCGACTCTACTTCCGGTTCAGGGTTATGCAGGCTGGACGGCAATGGCGCCTGCGTTTTCCGATCCATGTCATAGACGGCGAGGCCGAATGCCGGCCAATAGGGACGTCCAAGGCCGGCTTTCAGGTAGGCGCCGCGAATGACGCCGTCATCGTCCTTGGCGGCATCGACGTGACCGAAGATGGTCGCCTCACGTGCGAGTTCCGGCGTGGGCAGCATCTCCTCGAGCGTGCCACCAAGCTCGGCGGCTTCGGCGAACACAGGCATGGCGACGTGTCCGTTTCGGCGAATGGCCTGCGCCAGGGCGCGATCGTTTTCCGGGTGATGGATGTCGGGCTCGGCCATGGTGAGGTCGATACCGATGCCGCGAACGCCTGCATCGGTGAGGCGATCAAGCAGTCGAGCATGCACCGCGCGCGACCACGGCCAATTGCCGAGCTTCGACAGACTCTTCGCGTCGATCGCCACGATCACCACAGCGTCGCTGGTCCGATACGACCAGTGACGCATGTGCAGGTCGTAGAAGGTGTTGTCGAGCCGGGTTGCCGCGCCGCTGGCCATGATCAGGGTGAGCGCGGCGACGCCGATCATCCAGACCAGCGCACGCTTGAGTACGACGAGCGGATCAGGACGCATCATCGACTGCAGCGCCGCCGGCAGGAGATCCACTCATCAGCGCCGCCGTCATCGCATCAAAGCGCCAGCCACAGTAGCGCCGCGCCACCGCCCGCCGCCGCCCAGCGACACGCCATGCATGGAATGCGCGTGTTCTGTGGCGAGCCCCATGGCCCGGCGTAGCCATCAGTGTCGATGGTCTGCACGCGCACGTACCACTTGCCACTCGACAGCTTCTTGAGATCGATCTCTGGTTTATCGAGCGTGGCATCCACTTCCGGCTGAGTGAATGCCGGATTGCGTGCGACCTGCACGTGATAATGCTGACCAGGCGTGCCCGCGGACCAGCTCAGTACCAGGTCGCCATGCGAACGTTTTGGCTCGCCGGACACGGGAGAGGCCGGCTCGGGCACCAGGTCGAAGGGAAGCGCATGGGTATACGGACCGACCTTGCCGGCGCCGTCGCGGCTGGCGATACGCCAGTAGTAGCGCCCAAAGGGCAGCGAGTTGGGTGGACGCACGTCGCCTCCCGTTACTTGCGACTGCTCGGCCAGCATGTGCTCGAACGACGGGTCGCTAGCCAGCTGCCAAGTGTAGGACACGGCCTGCTGGCTTTCTGTCCAGCGGAATTGTGGCCGTGTATCGCGTACCTTGGTATCCGGCTGTGGCGACACAATCAGCGGCGGCTGCGGGTGGCCGTCGATGGTCACGGTTGCGCAAGTGGCATCGAGGCCTTCGAGCTGATCGGTGCCGATACCGTGCACACGGATCGCATAGGTGCCGTCGCTCATATCCGGAATGACAGTCCGAGTGTCGTCGACGACGCGGTCCAACAGCAACGCTTCGAATTTTGCACTGCGTGCTACTTGCACGCGGTAATGTTGCGCGCCCGTCACGGCATGCCACTCAAATTCGAACGGGAATTGATGGATGGGCGCCGTCGGGCATGGCACCACCGGTGCCGGCAGCAACGATTGAGGCTGTCCCGGCGAGGCGCCGTCGGCGGTGGCTACGCCAAGGCCCGTTTTCACCAACACATGCCGCTTGTCGTTGCCGACGTCGACCTTGCCGGAGGTCACCTCGGTTCTTGCCGCTGCTGCTTCCGAGTCAGCGATGACGCGGAAGTGGGTACCACGCACGCTGGAGATCGTTCCTGGGGTCGACACGCTGAAACGCGCGGCGCTCCCGTTCATCGGAGTCACATCGCTGTTGACGCGCCCGTGCTGCAGGCGCAGGCGCGTGTCGACCATGCCCGTATTGCCATAGGCAGTAAGGCGATCGAGCGACAACTCGCTGTTGCTCTGCACGAGAATGCGCGAACCGTCCGCGAATTCGAGGGTGAGGCTGGTATCGCCCTGGGTCACCAAGGTGGCGCCGTAGCCGAACGACATACCCTGCGTGACGGGCATCGGCTGAGCGTTGCCGGGCAAGGTCGCTGTGGCGTTGCCGATGACGGCGATTACCTTGGCCTTGGCAGGTGCCATCCGCAACCACGCCACTGGAATGTGCAAGGTCATGCCGGGCGGCAAGTGAAACGGATCAGCGACGTTGTTGTAGCTCTGCAGCTTCTGCCAGGGGATGTCCGGTTTCAGATAATGGCCGGTCAGATCCCAGATCGTGTCCTTGGGCCGTACCCGGTAGTTCCAATCGGCGAGCGGTGCTGCGGTGGCTGGAGCGAAAGCGACAGCAATCGATGCAGCAAATAACCAGCGGCTAAGCTGGGGCCGTCCCCAAACCCGGTGTGTCATAGGAAAACCTCGTTCCTGTTTCTCCCCCTGACGTTTGTCCGCTCGATCCCTCCAGGCACGCCGAATCATCCGGATTCGACAGGCCTCACGCGGCATACAGACAATTCCTATTGTCATGGACACCCGAAGAAATAGCTAATTGACCTGTTTATCCAGCTAGTTCGCTGTTCAGGTTCGAAAGCAGGGCTTCAACTTCCCGAGCAAAGCCGGGTAACTGGGAAAGGGCTTCTTCAGCCGGTCCATCATGCAGGGCTTCAAGCAACTGCCTGCCTTGGCCTAGCAGCATGCCGTCGTTGAACAACTGCAGGGCGCCGAGCAGACGGTGCAGACTCAGGGACGCCGCTGCGGCATCGCCGCTTTCGACGCAACGGCGAAGTTCAAGCAGGTCATCGCGGCTCGCGCTCGAAAAGGCCTGCACCATCTCGGCGTGCAAGCCAGACTCCTCGTTGCCGCCGGTCAAGCCAGCCAGATACGCCGCATCATGTGGGAGGGGTACATAGGCACTCGTCAATGAGGTCGGTTGCTCCGGCAGCCATTGGCTGATTTTCTGGCTGAGCGGGAGCAGTTGCAGCGGCTTGCTGAGGGTGTCGTCCATGCCGGCGTTGCGGACGCGCACGGCCTCGCCGGCCAGCGCGTTGGCGGTCATGGCGATGATGGGAAGCCGTCGTGGGCTTCCGGTCTCCGCTTCGTGCTGGCGCCATGCCGTGGCGAGTTCGTAGCCGCTCATCAATGGCATGTTGCAGTCGGTGAGCAGCAGCGCGTATTCGTTTCCACTCAGGGCCTCGAAAGCGTCGCGCCCGTTGTCGACCACGTCGCAGCTCAAACCCAGGAGCGCCAGCTGGCGAAGAATCAGCTTCTGACTCACCGGATGGTCTTCGGCAACCAGGATGTGACCGCGATGGGTAGGCAGATCGGTCAGGGACAAAGGCAGCGGATCGGCGTCCGACATCGCTGTGAAAGGGACGAGTGGGGTGCTTTCCAGCGTAATGTCGTCGCGCAATTCAAGTGCGGCGAGACAGGCACGCACCAACGCTTGCCACTTCAGCGGGTTCGCACTGAGGAACACTCGCTCATCCCTGCGTTCGATCCCGGTCGATGGGAGCGGGTCTTCCGTGACGGCGACGACGTGTGCACTGATCTGGGTTTCGCTGTCCGTGTCGGTCGGGTCGACAAACAGCAGGCTCGCCGCCATGCCTTGGCGCAGCGGCTGCGGGGGGATGGCTTGCTCCACCGTCATGCCCAGCGACCTCAAGTGTTCGCTCAACGCCGCGGCGATTTCGGCTGAGCCGATCCGCACGACGGCGTGGCGCCCATGCAAACCGGCCGGTGCGGCTGCTTCGCGTCGAGCTACGGGCAGGCGGACTTCGAATCCCACCGTCGTTCCCAGTCCGGGCTCGCTGCTCAGCTCGACCGAGCCTTCCATCAGCTGAGCCAGATGGCGGCAGATGGCCAGGCCCAGCCCGGTGCCACCGTAGCGACGGCTGGTCGAGGCCTCGGCCTGGGTGAATGGATTGAACAGCGTGGCCTGCTTGTCCTTTGGAATACCGATACCGGTATCCGCCACGCTGATACGCAGATGCTGGTACATGCCATCGTCACCAAGCACGACCATCCGCACGGCAATGCTGCCACGCTCCGTGAATTTGGTGGCGTTGCTCAACAGGTTCAGCAGGATCTGGCGGAGACGTACGCCATCGCCGCGCAGGGCGCCTGCAACGGTGGCGTCGATAGCCAGATGCACGTCGAGCCCTTTCGACTGGGCGCGCGCCGCCATCACGCTGACGACGTTGTCGATCAGCACGCGCGGATCGAACAGCGTTTCGTCGAGCCGGAGGTCGCCGGCCTCGAGCTTGGAGAAATCCAGGATGTCGTTCAGAACCTGCAGCAGCACATCCGCCGAATCCTCCACGGCACGCAGGAGCTCCCGTTGTTCGGCATTGATCGGCGTGCGCCCAAGCAGCTCGAGCATACCGATCACGCCATTCATCGGCGTGCGGATTTCATGGCTCATGGTGGCCAGGAAATCCGCCTTCGCCTTCGAGGCCCGCTCGGCGACATCGCGCGCGATCCGCAAGGCCTCGTTGCGTGCGTTGAGTTCGGTGGTGTCGATGAAATAGCCGATCAACCGCAGGCCCCCGTCGGGCAACTCCTGCGGCGCGAGCATGGCGTGGATCCAGCGCAGGCCATCGCGGCCAAAGGCACGGAAGTCGAGCGAGCGCGGCTGCAGGTCGATGGTGACTGGGGCGATCAGGCGCCCGAAGGCGACCACGTCATCGGGATGGATGCGGCCCTGGAGCGGACGTTCCTGCAGCACGTCTCCGGTTCCCAGCAGATCCGCCAGCTCCAGCCCGAACAGGGCGCGCACGTCTCCCGCGGCGAACGTGAGATGGCGAACGCCTTGAGTGTCCCGGAGAATGGTGAAGACCACCACGGGAATGCGCTGAACGATTTCGCGCAAGCCCTGGTCGGTGATTCGTGCAGCGCGTTCGGCATCGCGAAATTCGGTGATGTCGATGAGGATGCTGATCGAGCCGACAGGCTCGCTGCTTTCGGCAAAGATCGGGTGATTCCACAACAAAGCCTGGCGTGATGCGCCGTCATCGGACGCGTAATCGATCTCGCGTGGTTCTTGTCCGTCCGCGGCGGCATCGAAGCCTTCGGCCTGGATCGCCAGCATCATGGCGTCGGCGGCAGCGGGGTGCTTTCGACAATACGCATTCGTGTCGAGGATGCGGCCGTCCAGACCATGGATGACCACGGGCGCCGGCAACGCGTCAAAGGCGCCCTTGGAAAACGCGCGTTGCGCGAGAAGCTCCGCTTGCAGGCGTCTGGCCTTGCTCACCTGCATCTGCAGCAGCCAGGCGAGTCCCATGGCAGCGACCGCCACCAGGATCAGCAGCGCTGCAAGCATCAGTGTAGTGGCAGAGACGGGGACCGCCTGATTGGCGGTCTCGACGATACCGAGCAATGGGCTCATGGCGGCCGGCCTGTACAACGAATGGCGTAGCGTGGTCGGCATGTCGCTCCTTGGCGATGCGTTGCTGACGAGGTTCATGGCTGGCCTTGCGAACCGCTGAAACGAACATGCATCGGGCCATCTCGCCATCGCGCAGGGGCCGTCAAAGTCCATGCCTTGCTACAGGTTCATGTTACTGTTACAGCAGTTCCGGCACAAACCACACCGCATGCGCGAACGCACGCGAGCTGGGTGGCTGAGCCGCGGGCAACTGAAGTCGTACGATGAGGTAGCGCAGTGCGGATCATTATTTCCGACGATCATCCCGTCGTCCTGATGGGGCTGAAAGCCACGCTGCAGAGTTACGGGGACAGGTTTTGCATCGTCGGCGAGGCACGTAACGGCAAGGAGTTGGTGAGTCTGTTGTCGCGCGAGTCCTGCGATCTGCTCATCACGGATTTCTCCATGCCGGGCGACCAAGCTTCGGAAGACGGCCTGGCCATGCTCGGCAGGTTGCGGGAGAGCCATCCGCAGCTTCCCATTCTCGTACTTACCATGCTCAGCAACCCCGCCCTGGTGCAGGGCATGCTTTCCATGGGAGTGCGTGGCGTCGTCGACAAGATGTCGATGACCAAGGAACTGATGCTCGCGATCGACGTCATCCGGGCCGGTCGCACCTATCTCAGCGAGCGCACGCGCAAGCAGATAGAGGGAGTGTCGATGATCGGCGATGAGCCGGGCTCGTTGTCGCCGCGAGAAGCGGAAGTGGTGCGTTTCATCGCTCAGGGCCTCACCGTTTCGGAAATCGCCCGTCGCACCGGCCGCAGCGTGAAAACCGTCAGCCAGCAGAAGCGCGACGCCATGCGCCGGCTGGGCCTGGACGGCGACAAGCAGTTGTACGAGTACGCCCGTTCCAACGGCCTGCTCTAACAGATTGTTGAGAAACCTCACCCTCCATATCTAACGATAGACGGTGTTGATCGCAGATCATCGTGGCCGACGCCATGCAAGCAGCGTTTCCCCAACGCGCGATGCCCGGTCAGGTGGGTGATGGCTCTTCCGCCATTCGCCGATCCCGTCAATGGTCTAAGCCCTGCACGATGCGTTTGCATACTTGCTGACTCATGGCATAGCCGTTCTCGCGGGTCGTACGAGATCGCCTTCAGGCGTATCAGAACTTTCTGATGGCCTTACGCGTGCAAGGATTTTATAAATTCTGCCGAGCACATAACGACAACTCCTCCGACTGTGTGCTAGGTGAGGTTGGCTGTTATGTCTTATTCCATTGTCCGTATCAATGAGTTATCGGAAAGCCGTGCACGTTGTCTATTGGCAGCACGGCTTGCCCGTCATATGGCTGAAGCGAATCTTGCCACGGAACTCGTCGCCGAGGCCTGCACATTTCACAGGGAACTCATGTGTCTCCTCCGAACACACATGCACGACAGTTGGGGGTCGACTGCGGCTTGGAGCTGCCAAGGCGGTCGCGCGGCACTTTTGTCGGCAACTCCGCTATGTATGAGGGAGCAGGCGCCCCAAGACGCCTCATGATTCGCTAGGGCACATCCAGAAGGTGCACGCACTCACTCCTTCAGCCACTGTCCATGCAAATTGCATATCGCCTCGATGGCGCGGGGATCGTTATGCGCGAGGGGCTCCCAGCACAGTCCGCCCTTTGGGTCACGGACGGCGATATCCACCAAGAATGTGGATCGGCGCCGCGGATTGCGATACACGGCGATTTCGCCCTGTCGTAACGGCCGGCGATTCGTTGTCATCTGTAGAGATCGTATCGCTTGCGTGTAAACACCACGCGGTCTTCGAAGGCTTTGCTGAGTGTTGACCAAAGGCCACCGAAGACAATGGCGCCGATCAGGCCTGACAGAATCATCGAGTCGTAAAAAAACTTGTGCGATTCGAACATAGCCCACGCAGCTGGAACTAGCGCTGCGGATATCCAGATATAAGGTGTGCCGTATCGAACGGTAGCGTCACAGCCTGGACACACAAGAATGCCCTTAGCAACTGAGTGCTGACAGTGCGGGCAGATGAGATAACAGATCGACACTTTGCACCATCATTTCCCTGACGGATGTTCACCACCGAGGCTGCGCACGGGAGAACGCGACATAGCATGTCGCTTTGCGCTTGGTGGGAAAGTTACCGTCACAACACCAAAGCAACCAAAGTACCAATTCGTTCGAAACGACTACATCAGATTTTTCCGACTGATCGAACCACGAAGTGATTGTCGTTAGTGTTCATTCAACGAACTAGGCAGGTCTCGGCGATGTATTCGAAAGCGTAGGTCCATGGCGTGGGCTGCTTTGCGAACCGCAACTTCGAGCCGCGTATGAATCCATCTTGGCCGGCTTTTCCGGTCGATTGATATTTGCGCGCCAAGTACCGCAAAATTGATCTCGATCCACGCAGCCAGGCTCGTCGACCCCCGGACCAAGGTCAACAACCCCACGGCTGACTCGTGACGTAGGGGGCGTTTCGTTGGTGCGGACTCCGTGCCGCATAGGATTTAGGGGGACGACGATGCATCCCACCCGGCACAAGCTGCTGTCGCGACTTGCTGCTCTGTTTCTGACTTTCTCGATCGTGCCGATCGTGTCGGCCTCGGACTGGAACTACCACGTTCGACCGCATGACAACCTCCGGGATCTTTCCATCCATTACATGAAGCCGGATGTGCCTTGGCAGAAACTGCAGGGTTACAACAAGGTGGCCGATCCTGACCACTTGCCCCCCGGCTTGGTGCTACATCTACCGATCGCGTGGCTGCGTGCGCAGCCAGTGAATGCTCAAGTGGTGGCGGTGATTGGTAACGCGCATGTGCAGCGGCCCGGCCAGACCCACTCGATACCCGTAACATCCGGCATGGCGCTCGGGTGTGGCACGCACCTGAGCACAGATGCCAACGCCAGTCTCACTCTGCAATTTGCCGACGGTTCGCGCGTGCTGATGGAGGAGCATAGCGAACTGGATCTGGATCAGATGAGCGCCTACGGAAACACGGGTATGGTGGATACCCGCTTGCGTCTGCAGCATGGCCGTGTCTCCAACGCAGTCACACCGATGACAGGCGCCGCCGCGCATTTCAGTGTGGAAACACCCGAGGCTATTTCGACCGTGCGCGGCACGCATTTTCGCGTGGTGGATAATGATGGCCACTCACAAACGGATGTGTTGACCGGGCGCGTCGACGTTGCCATTGATCATGCGCATGTTTTGGTGCAGGCGGGACGTGGCGAGGAGGTAGCCGACGGTTTCAAGCCGCCTCGGCCGAAGCCACTGCTACACGCGCCCACATTGCATTGCTCCCCACAGCCGCTGAATCAACGGCCTCACACGTTCGCCTGGGCAGCACTTGGCGGTGCGAAAAGCTACCGCGTGCAGATGGCGCCAAACGACCGTTTCGAAGCGTTGCTGCTCGATCACGTCACCAGCACCACGCGCATCAGCTTGCCCGACGTGCCTGATGGCGATTACGCCGTGCGCGTGCACGGCATCGATAGCAGCGAACTGGAAGGCGAGGACGGCGTTGCCTGCATGCTTCACATTGGCGGTCATCCGTAACAGCCGTTGGCGATGGAACTGCTTTCCGGCAGCGCGGTCCACGAGGCGCAGCCACGCTTCCGTTGAACCGACAATCGATAGGCCGCCGAACAGGCATTTTTTGAGAAATGGTAACGGCGGCATGTGTGCGTGGTCGCAGGGTTGCTACGTCGGTGCGCTCGTTCGGGCTCGATACGTGCGATGAGTTATTGAAGCGAGTCAACAGTCGCCTTCTTGATCGTCTAGGAATTTTCTGATTCAAAGCGTGAAGCACGTCGCCCAGAATTACTCCCGCAAATGTGACGGGCGCCATGTGCACTGTCCGGACCAAGAGTCCGCGCCCGCCACATGATGGTTTTCCACATGCCCAAGGATGGGTATGTGTCGGCGAGCACGTCGGCGGCAGTCGAACCTTGGCCCCCTGGGGTTCGACTGCCGGGATCTAATTGCGGCAAGGGGACGCTGGTGAGTTGAATCGCGTGCTGTCGCCAGGGAAGTTCCTGGTGAATATCGATCCGAATTCATTCCCACGTCCTCCTCATTTCGCGAGTGGGCGCACGTGTTCGTTTCCGTGACGCGCTTGAGCGGTGCCTCACCGTTTCTGAAATCGCCCGTCGCACCGGGCGTAGCGTGAAAGCCGCTGACCAGCAGAAGCGCAACGCCGTGCGCAGACGGCGATAACCAGTGGTACGAGTACGCCCGTTCCAGCGGCCTGCTCTAGATCGCTTTCCGGGTATTCCCTCGCAGGCTTTCTGTTTTCCACGCAGCGGACTGAAACCAGCTCGACTGAGTTGGTCCCGTTTCCGAAACCTGTATCCGTCCCGGCTTCATGGTCAAGGCGGCGTGTGCGTGTGGCCGCAGAGGCTCTACGTCGGTGTGCTCGTTCGAGCTCGATATGCACGATGAAAATTATTGAAGTGCGTCAAGAGTCACATTCTCGGTTGTCTAGGAATTTTCTGATTCAAAGCGTGAGGTGCGTCACACAAAATCGCACTCATCAAAGGTGGCGGGCGCCAAGTGCACTGTCCGGACCAGGGGTCCGAGCCCGCCACATGACGGTTTCCCACATACCAAGGATGCGTATGTGTCGGCGAGTACGTCGGCGGCAGTCGAGCTTTGGTCCCCCTGGGGCTCGGCTGTCGGGATCTGGTTGCGGCAAGAGGGCGGCGAAGGATGCTGGTGAGTTGAATCGCATTCTGTCGCCAGGGAAGTTCTTGGCGAATATCGATTCGAATTCATTCGCACGCCCCTCGTTTTTGCGAGTGGGCGTGCGTGTTCGTTTCAGCGGCGCGCCTGAGTGACATCCCTTAGTAGGCGGTCTGAGAGGCGGTAATGAACAGAATTTTCAGCAAGGTGTGGAATCGGTCGCTGGGCCAGGTTGTGGTGGCCTCGGAGCTGGCAAGCGGTGATAGCGCCTGTGCATCCAACGGTACGGGGCGTGTCGCCCTGAAGCTGACTTCGTTGGCCGCCGCTATGGTGATGCTGCTGCAGGGGTGGTCATCGCCGGTATATGCCAACACCTACACCCCTGATCAGAGCTGCGTATCCGGTGGCGCGCTCACGCTGGTGGGGCGCACCACGCCGGGCAATACGACGGCCGGCCCCACGGATGGTTCGGGCACGTTTTCCAATGTGCTCGGGTGCAATGCCAGCGGTAATAACCAGCTGGCCGTTTCTGTTTTCGGTTCTTACGCCCAAGCCACCGGCACGGGCGGATCGGCGTTCGGCTTCCTGAGCAAAGCAGGCAATTGGGGTTCGGCGTTCGGCCTGGAAGCGCTCGCTTCGGGCACCTCGAGCACCGCTCTAGGCTTCGGCAGCAATGCCACCGCGCTCAATTCCGTAGCTATCGGCGGCGCCGGCGGCAACGGAACCATACCCTTGTCGGTGGCGAATTCCACCACCGCATCGGGCGCTGGCGCCGTCGCGATTGGCAGCAACGCCACCAAGGGTGCGCAGGCTGTGGCGACGGACGCCGTTGCCATCGGCGGGCAATCCAGCGTGACGGGTGCCGGTACTTCGGGCGTTGCCATCGGGCGCGGCGCCACGGTCAGCGCTGCCTTTGGCATCGCGCAGGGTGACAGCGCTGTGACCAGCGGTGCGTACGGCGTCGCAATTGGCTCCAGCGGCACGGCGACGAAAGTGACCGCCTCGGGTAATGGATCTGTCGCCATCGGCGGCAGCTCCATCTACGCGGGCGCCCAGGCAGCGGGGGCCAACGCGGTGGCCATCGGCACCAATTCTTCGGCCTCAGTGCTTGATACGCTCGCGATCGGCGCAGGCGCCATTTCGAACGCTAACTACGCAACCTCGTTTGGTACCGCTGCTTTGGCTTCAGGCGTCGGCGCCACAGCATTGGGCAGCAATGGGACGTCTGGCTCCACTGCTGCTGCTTCTGATGCGGTAGCGATCGGCGGCCAATCCAGCGTGACGGCTACCAGTACTTCAGGCATTGCCATCGGACGTGGCGCCACGGTGAACGGTGTCTTTGGCATCGCGCAGGGTGACGGCACTGTTTCGGGCGCGACCGGCCAGAATGTGGCGATTGGCTCCTCTGGAACGACGGCTAACGCGAGTTCATCGACCGGCGGCGCAGTGGCGATCGGCATGACGCAGAAAGCCACCGGCAACGGTGCGGTGGCGATCGGCGATCCGAATACCGCCAATGGTACCGGCGCGGTGGCGCTGGGCGCGAACAACACTGCTGCCGGCAATACGGCTGGTACCACGGCAGCCAACGGCGCAGTGGCGATCGGCAACTCCAATAGCGCTATCGGCCAGGGAGCGCTGGCCTTGGGCAATAGCTCCGGCGCAGTAGGGCAGTCAGCCGTGGCATTAGGTGATACGGCGAATGCCTACAACAAGGAAAGCATCGCGATCGGGCTCAACTCGACGGCCGGTGTGTCAGGCTCTGTCAGTGTGGTCAATATCCGCGACACCGCCATCGGCAGCAATGCCTCTGCTACTGGCGGCAACTCCACTGCCATTGGTGATTACAGTTCAGCATCCGGCAACTACGCGACCGCCGTCGGCGAGGGGACTACGGCTTCTGGTGCCAACAGTGCGGCCTTGGGTGTTGGCGCGACTGCCAGCGTTGCAGGCTCCGTCGCACTAGGTTCTTCGGCAGTCACAACTAGCGCTGCATCGGCAGCCACAGGCGGTACTGGCAGTGTAAGCAACGCAACGATAGGCAGCACTACCTTTGGTCCGTTCGCTGGCGCTAGTTCGAACGCGGGAGTGGTCAGTGTCGGTGCGGCTGGCACTGAACGCCGGATACAAAATGTCGCTGCTGGGCTGATTGGCGCCAGCAGTACAGATGCGGTCAACGGTTCGCAGCTGTATGCGGTGGGCACATCGCTGAACAATCTGGGCACGACGACGGCGAGCACGCTGGGCGGCGGTGCAACGTACACATCCACGGGCAGCATCACCGGCTTCAGCCAGCCGATCAACAGCGTCAGCACGACCGGTGCAGTGGGCGCCACGACGGCGCAGACCACGGTGGCCGGCGCGCTGTCAGCTCTCAACACCAATGTCGACAACACCGCGAACATCGCGGTGAAGTACGACACCGTGGGCGGCAACAAGATCACCTTGGGTGCAACGGGCGGTGCGGGCGCACCGGCGGGTGGCGTGACCATCACCAACCTGACGGCGGGCGTGAACCCGACCGACGCAGTCAACGTCAGTCAGCTCACGGCCGTGAGCACGGTAGCCAACAAGGGCTGGAACCTGACCACGGGCGCGACCGGCACCGGCACGGTCAGCGGCACCAGCGTGAGCAATGTCGCACCGGGCGGCACGGCGACCTACACGGCGGGCAACAACATCGCACTCACCCAGGCGGGCAATGCGGTGACGATCGCCACCAGCATGACGCCGAGCTTCACCAGCGTCACGGCGGGCAATTCGCTGCTGAACACCAGCGGCCTGACCATCACCGGCGGTCCGAGCGTGACCACCGCGGGCATCAACGCCAACAACACCGTTATCAGCAATGTGGCGCCAGGCGTAGCCGGGACCGACGCGGTCAATGTGAATCAGCTGACCACGGCGAGCAACACGGCAGCGAACAAGTGGATCACCGGTTCGCCGACAACCTACGTGGCACCAAGCTCGACCGGTACCGACAGTACGGCGGTGGGTTCGGGTTCGGTGGTCAATGCCGCCACGGCGGTGGCCATCGGCACCGGCGCCAACGCGAGCACCGCCAACAGCGTGGCGCTGGGCAACAATTCGACCACAGCGGCGGCGGTGGCAACACCGAACACCGTCATTGCCGGCACCACGTATACCTTCGCCGGCGGGTCGCCGGTGGGCGTGGTCAGCGTCGGCTCGGCCGGCAACGCTCGCCAGATCACCAATGTGGCAGCGGGTCAGGTGACGGCAGCCTCCACCGACGCGATCAACGGTTCGCAGCTGTTTGCGACCAACAGCGCGATCAACAGCGTGAGCACGACGGCCAACAAGGGCTGGAACTTGACCACGAACGCGACGGGCACCGGCACGGTTGGTGGCAGCAGCGTGAGCAACGTCGCGCCGGGCGGCACGGTGACGTACACGGCGGGCAACAACATCGCGATCACCCAGGCGGGCAATGCGGTAACCATCGCCACCAGCCTGACGCCGAGCTTCACCAGTGTGACGGCGGGCAATTCGCTGCTGAACACCAACGGCCTGACCATCACCGGCGGTCCGAGCGTGACCACCACGGGCATCAACGCCAACAATACGACGATTACCAATGTGGCGGCTGGTGTGAACCCGACCGACGCGGTGAACGTGAGCCAGCTGACCACGTCCAGCAATACAGCAGCGAACAAGTGGATCACCGGCAACCCGACCACGTATGTAGCCCCGGTGGCTACGGGCACCAACAGCACGGCGGTGGGTTCGGGGGCGACGGCGGGCAAGGCGGGAGACGTGGCGCTGGGCACCGGCACCACCAGTAACGGCGCGGATGCGACGACCAACTACACCACGGCGAACGCAGTGGTGAACGGCAAGACCTTCACGGTGAACCAGGCGCCGACCAACGGTGCGGTGGCAGTGGGCAAACGTCAGATTACCCAGGTGGCCGACGGTGAAGTGAGCGCGACCAGCACCGATGCGGTGAACGGCAGCCAGCTGTACAGCGTGGGCAATACGCTGAGCACGCAGGTGACGAACCTGGGCACGACGACGTCGAGCACGCTGGGCGGCGGTGCCACCTACAATTCGACCACCGGCAACATCACCGGCTTCAGCCAACCGATCAACAGTGTCAGCACGACCGGTGCCGTGGGTGCCACGACGGCGCAGACCACGGTGGCCGGTGCGCTCTCTGCACTCAACACCAACGTCGACAACACCGCGAACATCGCGGTGAAGTACGACGCCGTGGGCGGCAACACGATCACGCTGGGAGCGACGGGCGGTGCCGGTGCGCCGGCAGGCGGGGTGAAGATCACCAACCTGACTCCGGCCACGCTGAGTGCGACCAGCACGGATGCGGTGAATGGTTCGCAGCTGTATGCGACCAACCAGCAGGTCACCACCAATACCAACAATATCGCCGGCAACACGACCTCGATCACCAACCTGGGCAACCAGGTCAACAATATCTACGCCACTGGCACCAAATACTTCCACGCCAACTCGACCGGCACGGACAGCACGGCGACCGGCGCAGACAGCGTGGCGATCGGTCAGAGCGCCGTGGCGAACAACGCCAACGACGTGGCGCTCGGTGCGAACAGCACCACGGCAACGGCCGTGGGCACAACGGGTGCAACGATCGGCGGCACGGCTTATACCTTCGCCGGCACCACGCCGAGCAGCACGGTGAGCGTGGGCGCTGCGGGTAGCGAGCGCACCATCACCAACGTGGCGGCAGGTCGCCTGAGCGCGACCAGCACCGACGCGATGAATGGCTCGGAGTTGTACGCGACCAACCAGCAGGTGACCACCAACACCACCAATATCGCCACGAACACGACCAACATCGCGAACAACACGACGGCGATTACCAATCTCAACAACGGTACGGCGGGTCTGGTGCAGCAAGCGGGCGGGATCAGCCCGAGCAACACCAATCCGATCACAGTGGGTGCGACCACCGGTGGCACGACGGTGAACTTCGCCAATGCCAGTGGCGGTACACGCACGCTGAGCAATGTGTCGGCCGGTGTGGCACCGACCGACGCTGTCAACGTCAGTCAGCTCACGGCCGTGAGTACGGTAGCCAACAAGGGCTGGAACCTGTCTGCGAACGGCGGCGCGTCGACGAACGTGGCGCCGGGCGGCACGGTGAACGTGGCGCAGGGCAGCAGCGGCAACATCGCGGTGACGCAGAGCGGAACGAACCTGACGATCGACACCAACCCGAACCTGACGGCGACGAGCGTCACGACGGGGAGCACGGTGTTGAACAATGCCGGCGTGACGATCACCGGCGGCACGAACGGCACGGTGAGCCTGGCGAACACGGGCCTGAACAACGGCGGCAACAAGGTCACGAACGTGGCGGCCGGTACGTTGAGCAGCACCAGCACGGATGCAGTCAATGGTTCGCAATTGAATGCGACCAACACCAACGTGACCAACCTGGGCAACCAGGTCAACAACATCTACACCACCGGCATCAAGTACTTCCACACCAATTCCGTGCAGGCCGACAGCAATGCGGCGGGCACCGACAGCATCGCTATCGGTCCGGTCGCCAATGCCTACGGCACCGGCTCGATCGCGCAGGGCCTGAACGCGGTGGCGGGCGTGAGCGGCACGCCGACGGCGTACGACATCGCGTTGGGCTACAGCGCAAAGGCGACCGGCGGCAGTTCGATTGCGCAAGGCACCAATGCGGTCTCTTCCGGGGGCAGCGCTGTTGCCTTGGGACAAAGCGCTACGGCAAGCCAGAACCAGGCCTTGGCGATCGGTGCGTTGGCTAACGCATCAGGCATACAGTCGACGGCGATCGGAACGGGTAGTACGGCCAGTGGCATCGATTCCGTGGCGATCGGGCAAGCCGCGACCGCACAGGCCAGCAACGCAAGCGCGCTCGGCGCAAGTGCTGCAGCCACTGGCGTGGCTGCGACGGCCATCGGCAACGGGGCGAATGCTTCCGGCAACAATGCAGCAGCTTTCGGTGTCAGCGCCACTGCGTCTGTGCTTAATGCGACCGCGATCGGTAATGGTGCAACGGCCAGCGCCAATCTGGGCGATGTGGCGCTGGGCTCTGGTTCGACGACGGCTGCCGTAGTGGGTACGGCCAGCACGACGATCAACGGTACGACGTATAGCTACGCGGGTACGACGCCGGGCAGCACTGTGAGCGTGGGTAGCGCGGGCAAGGAGCGGACGATCACCAACGTGGCGGCAGGCCGGGTCAGCGGCACCAGCACGGACGCGATCAACGGCAGCCAACTGTTTGCGGCGAACACCGCGATCACGGCGGTGGGCACGACGCTGACGCAGCTGGGCAACACGACAGCG
>DATMQY010000018.1:0-271649 GCA_035566635.1 Rhodanobacter sp. | reverse complement strand
TCGTCAGCACCGTCAATGTGACCGGCATCAGTGGCGCGGCCTCGTCCGCACTGAAGGTGCACGTCAACATCACGCACAACTGGTCGAACGATCTCGAGCTCATGATCGTTGCTCCGAACGGTGCCTACGGGATCCTGAAGTACCCGGACTACAGCTACACCAACGACGGCAACATCAACGCCACGTATACGATAAACGCCTCGTCGGTGCTGGCCAACGGCACCTGGACACTGAAAGTAATCGACGTCGACCCGTACTACACCGGCGACTACGGTGTGCAGAACAACTGGAGCCTGACGTTCTGATGACAAACGGCGCGCAGGGACGCGCGCCAACCGTCCTGGATCCGCATGCCAAACTTGCCACAGACTCTGGCATGCGTGCGTACGAGAAGGGAACGCAGTAGATACGGCCCCGAAACGCCTTCATCCGACTCCGGCTTGAACGACTCACCGAACCGGTTGACAAGCGCCAATTCGGAACACATGTGTAGCTCCGGTGTCTTCGTTTTCCGTTCCAGCGACTGCGTACACAGCCTCTGGCAGCAGCCTCAACACAGGCCGAGCGTCTTGTGTGGTGGCCAAAAATCTTCGCAACGCCAGCTATTTTCCGCGCTTTGCAGATGCAGGCGACTTGGCGGCTTTCTTAGGAGCTTTTCGACTAGCCGGTGACGCTACCTTGGCGGCGGTTGCCGGAGCATGAGAACGCATCGAACGGGCAGCATTGCCTGTTCCATTGGCGACCGCCTGCAGCAGCTGCGCTTCGCTGGTCGAGCTTATGCTGAGAATCCGACAACAGCCTGGGCTAGCGGCGATAAAGGCGTGCGCCATGCCACTGTCGAAGTAGATCGCATCACCAGCGCTCAGCTTCGTCGGTGCATAGAGTGCCGTATGCACGTCGATGGCACCCTCGAGTACGTAGACATATTCCTCGCCCGGATGACTGAACAGTTCGCCAAAGTCATCGATCGAACGTACACGCACTTCCGCCACGATCGGCACGAAACGTTTGTTGAGAAGGTCCGCTGCCGCATACAGATGCAGAAAGCTCTGTGTGTCGATCAGCCGCCCCTCACCGGCCCTGGTAATGCTGCGGCGTCCGCTAACCAGCGCTGGCGGCAGCGTAGTGTCGGTCACAAACCATTCGGCAATATCCACCCCCAGCCCCGTGCACAGGCGGGCGAGCCTGGCGTAGCTCAGCGACATTTTGCCGTTCTCGACTTTCGAAAGCGTTGAGACCGGCAGGCCGGAGCGCTCACTCACCTGCGCCAAGGTCCAAGACCTCTCCGTACGCAGCCTACGCAGCGCGCGCCCGTACTGGGCGCCACTACTGGCGTGATCGGGCATTGCCACGGTTGACATGCATGCGCCTCCTTGTAGTCGACACTGACGATAACGCGCGAATTATCAGCTGATCCCCGATCGCGCGTTTTAAGTATATGAAAATGGGGAAATATCTACATGGACGGCAATCATAGTCTTGTCGCCCATGCTTCGGTCAAACATGGCCATGCTGACGCTATACGAACCCGCATGGCTGATTTCCATGTCATCACGGCAGAAGTGCGGAAGCCAGAAACGATCGTTCAGCCCAGGATCCAGGAGGTTCTCGAGCCTCTGGACATGATCGCAAGAACTTTCGCACGGCAGAATCATCTCAATCCAGATATCAAAAAGATGTGTCGCACAGCACCAACGCCACGCGGTTCTGATGTTCAAGTGACTGTTTTCTAAAATTTCATATTTTCAATTTGTGAAACTTAATTTCTATGCGACACTAGAAACAAGAACCATATAGACATCTATACGTCCACTTTTCCTAATTGACAGCAAAAATTCCACAAGCATATGGTCACGTCACATCCATCGCTGGGGAGCGGTAATGGATGGTCTTGCAAGCAACACGTTTCATCCCTGTTCCATTTTTACCGTGTCCTTGATCCGGCGTTTCCTTGAGCGGCCGTCTGGACCACGTACCCAACCCTGGCGCTGTACTTTCAGCGGCTTTCATCTGCGTGCGGTCCATACGGTCGGATCGAGCTTGCTGTCCCCACATCTGTCTTGGAATCAACATGTCAAACCATTTTCGTTTGCCAAACACGTATCTGCAGACCTGCCGTAAAGCGCTGCGGCCTGTCATGCAGGCCGTCAATGGCAACACGATCCCGCTGCTCACCAGCGACATGTATCGCGACTTCCCGACAAATCCGGGCCTGCTGCATGACTTCACCGCTGGCAACAACGGCGGCCCCGACCGCGTCGCCACCTACGGTTTCCACGCATACCCGGTCAGCTTCGGTGCCAAAAACAGTGGTTCGCAAACCTCAGCCCATGTGGGCTTTGGCGCGGATCTGTAAAGGTTCTGCGAATTGTGCTCATGACCACCCTCCCCCGTATAGGTGCACGAGCGCAATCGCAGCCAACGAGGCAGGGTGCTTCTCCCATCCTGCCCAGCACTGCCGAGAGGCAGCGCATGTCGATGCATGGCGTGAAGCCGACAGGATTGACCCAGGGATGGGTCGGTCGACATGGAAACTACACGGATCCGATGGCCGCATGTCCTAGCCGGCAAGGATCCCCATCAAGGAACCCAACGTGAACTTCCATATCGATGACTTGCGCATCCGCACCATCACAGCGCTCAGCACACCTGCCGAGGTAATTCGCGATAGCGCCACGAGCGAGCGAGCTGCCACGACAGTGACCACCTCGCGCAATGCATTACATCAGATCATCACGGGCACAGACGATCGCCTTGTCGTGGTGATCGGGCCCTGCTCGATCCATTGCACCGATGCCGCGCTGAAATATGCCAGACGTCTGGCGCCGCTGCGCGAGCAGTTGAGTGACGCACTGGAAATCGTGATGCGCGTGTACTTCGAGAAGCCGCGTACCACCGTAGGCTGGAAAGGGCTGATCAATGACCCGGATCTGGACGGCAGCTTTCAGATCAACAAAGGCCTGCGCCTTGCACGCGGCCTGCTGCACGAGATCAACGCGCTCGATCTGCCAGCCGGCTGTGAATTTCTTGACATGATTACGCCGCAATACTTCGCTGACTTGGTATCGTGGGGCGCCATTGGCGCGCGCACCACCGAGAGCCAGGTGCATCGCGAACTGGCCTCCGGACTGTCGTGTCCGGTAGGTTTCAAGAACGGCACCGACGGCAATGTAAAGATTGCGATAGATGCTGTTCATGCAGCGTCACAGCCGCATCATTTTCTGGCGGTAACCAAGGACGGCCGCACCGCCATCGCGGCAACCACCGGCAATACCGACTGCCATGTGATCCTGCGTGGTGGCAGCACACCGAACTATGATGCGACCAGTGTAGCGGCGGCCTGCCAGGCGATCAGCAAGACCGGGTTACCGGCACGAGTGATGATCGACGCCAGCCATGCCAACAGCGGCAAACTGCCGGAGAACCAGCCCGTTGTGATTGAGGATATCGCCGCACAGATCGAAGCCGGCGAGACACGCATCATCGGCGTGATGGTGGAAAGCCATCTTGTCGCCGGGCGACAGGATCTGATCCCCGGCAAACCGCTGGCCTACGGCCAGAGCATCACCGACGGTTGCATCGATTGGGATAGCTCAGTGCAAGTGCTGGAGCGTCTTGCTCGGGCGGTACGACAACGACGCCGGCTGGCAATGAACACGGGCGTCGCCGAACCGGCTATCCAGATGAACCTTGCCGAGATCGCTTAGCGCAAACACCGTGACCTCAACCTCTTCCCGTGCGTACGCGACCCTTTGGCTTGACCGTTCGTTTGGGAGAGGTCTTGGCGGCACGCTTCGAGATGACGGTCTGTTTCGATACGGTCACCGGTGCCAGCTTGCGCGGCTCGGCTATCGCTTCGATCAGGCGAGGATCGTTATACGAGCAAATCGACAGTACCCGGCACTTGCCTCGCCCGATGGCGATATAGGCATGTCCCATGCCACTGTCAAAATAGATGGAGTCGCCGACCTCCAGCCGTACCGGTGCATACAAATCAGTATGCAGTTCAACGACACCCTCCATCACGCACGTGTATTCCTCGCCAGGGTGGCGAACAAGCTCCCCGAAATCGGCCAGCGAGCGCACGTGAATCTCGACGATGATCGGCACAAAGCGCTTATTGAGCAGGTCGGCGGCGGGGTATAGATGCAGATAGTTGTTGGTGTCGATCACGTGCCCCTCGCCGGCACGGGTAATACTTCGCCGGCCAGCAACCCCTACCGGCGCGTTTGCCGCCGTGTCGGCGGCAAACAATTCAGCAATGTCGATCTCCATCCCGGCGCACAGCCGGGTGAGCTTGTCGTAGCTCAGCGACATGCGATCGTTCTCGATTTTCGACAGTGAAGATATGGGCAGCCCAGTACGGTGTGCCACTTCGGCCAGCGTCCAGCCACGCGCGGTGCGCAGCGCGCGCAACGCACCTCCCGGCTTGGCACCAGGGACGGACAACTTTGGTCGAGGTCGTGCCATGGCGCTCTATTCCTTCGTGGCGGCCAGCAAGTAAATTTGCTGAATGCGAAAACGTTTTGACGAAAATAAAAATTCGTATCCGATATCACCCAAACATCCGTGTCTGCATATTCTATAGCCGTTGCTTGAGCAAACCGATCCGGCCACCGGTCGAGGTATCCACAGTGGGTATCAGGTCATCGGCGGTGAACGCCTTGCCATCGGGTCCAACGCCGCGCAGATAGTAGTGATCGTCACCAACCCGTTCGTAATAGAACGGACGCGGGATGATCGAGGATGGATCGAAGGTCATCAGCATGCTCTGCCCCGATGCCTCCTTGCGCAGTGCATCTAGTGACGCCGGATACGTTCCGTGCTGCAACCGGTAGAACTCGATCTGCGGCACCAGCGTGTCGATCGTGGACTGCGCCATCTGCGCACGCAATCCGTCATAGACACCTCCCCGCTGCACGAAACCGAAATAAAACAGGCTGCCATACAGGAGCACGCTGAATGCGATGCCACCCGCCCCCATCAGGGCCAGCACCTTGCCGCCCTTCTTCCGCGATGTGAGACCGATGGCGATGGCAATGACGCCGACGAAGATGCCCAGCAACGGAACGAACGAGGCGCAGCCGAATGCGTAATAGCCGCCCGGCAAGAGCGGTCGTGCGGCGGCGGGGAGCGCTGGTGGCCTGGTGCCGCCAATCGAATCATCGGCCAATGAAATATCTCCCCTGTTGTAATGGCGGTAATCAGATATGTGCCTGCCAATCGGTCAAAACTACTTCAAAGACACTTCCTGAGTCGGTGTCATGCCCTGCAGCGTCTCGATGAGCAGCTGATCGGCGGCATCCACCCGGATCAGGCCCCCGCGCGGGTATTCGAGGTCACGGATGACGAACACCGTCACCGTCAGCGCCACCGCGAACACCATCACCTGCAACCAAGGCACCTGTTCGCTCTCCGCCATGCCATAGCCAGCCAGCAGCGCCGACATCAACGCCAGCAGAAAAAGCATCAGATCGATCACCGCAGGCGGATGGTCACGCGTGGCCGCCAGCCGCGTAGTGGTGATATCGAACATCTCGTTAAGCGCAGACGCCACCAGGCTCAACGTGGCCGTGTTGCCCGAGGCCTGCGCCGCCGTGGTGGCCTGCGTCCATATCTGCTGCTGGCTGGCCGCACTATCGGCCCATGCTCTGGCTGCGGCCGCGGAACCCGTCGTTGCCTGGTAGGTATCCAACCGCTGCTGCACATACCTGCGCATCGCCTCGCGCAGTGGCACCTGCGCTGCCGTCGGCAGCAGGTCGATGCGCAGGTAGGTCGTGCCGATGGCGTTGGCCTCCTGCGTGATCAACTCCCGCCGATGCTCGAACCGGCCCGCCGCCCCGGAAAACGAAAACGCCAGCAGCAACCCCAGCAAACCGAACACCGCCCCGCTCAACGTGTTGGCATCACCTTTGACGCCATAGCGCCGGCCGAGCACAAAGCCCAGCTGGACGCAGAGCAGCAGACCCAGCAGCAAGGCTATGGAATATAGCCAAGGGTCAACAAGGGGTTGGGACATGGTGGCCTGCATAATCATGGCAACGTGAAATAGGTTGCGTGATCAGACCACATCTTTGGGCGGCAGACGATGGCGACCGGCAACGACGCCAATGAAACCTCTCCATGAACCCGGTACAGGAAGGAGCCGGAGACATTTATTGCGGCGAATTGTCTCCAGCCCCTTTGTTTGATGCCGTGTGACATGAGGAGAAGTATCCCTGCCACCTTTTGTCCATGACCCCGCTAATGCTTTGCTGCCGCGGGAATGATGTATTTCGCTACGAGATCCTGCAACGGGTACCAGGTTTTGAAATCGCTGTAGTTGCCGGCGGTGATGACAACCGTGATATCCAACTCCGGCAGGACGATCATGAATTGGCCGCCGTTGCCTTCGGCGGCGTATTCGCGATAGTCGTGGTCGGCAGCCTTCATCTCGTGCAGGTGCCAGGCATAGCCATAGCCGTGACCCGGCGCGAGTTCAGCGTGGCGGGTGGTGGACAGATCGACCCAGTGGCGGTCGATCACACGATGCCCGTTCCAGACGCCGCCGGCGAGGTACAGTTGTCCAAGTTTGAGCATGTCGCGCGGACGCAGGTAGATACCGCCAGCAAGGTAGGCATCGCCATCCGGCATTAGGTTGATATGGTAGTCGCGCATCTGCAGCGGCCGACCAACATAGGCATCAAAGAACGCCGGTAGCCACGTACCCGTTGTATGGCTGATGACACCGCCCAGCAGGTTGATGCCAGCCGAGCAATACACCGCCTTGTCGCCACCCGGATCGCGCACCATCGGCAGGTCCAGGGTGTAGCGGTACCAGTCGTTCTGCCGGTGCTGCGACTGCATGACGTCTTCGTTGCCCGGCGATTTCTCGTCGTTGTCATCGCAGGCCAGTCCTGAAGTCATGCTCATCAGATTGGCGACCGTGATCCGGCGTTTGCGCGGATCGGGATTGGCCAGATCCTTGTACTGCGGAAACAACGACACCATCGGCGTATCCGGGGTGAGCACCGCATTGTGCTGCATCGCCAAACCAACCATCAACGAGGCGAAGGTCTTGCCGGCCGAGCGCGTGTCATGCGTGCGTTCGCTGTCGAAACCGTGGAAGTATTCCTCTACCACCAGCTTGCCATGCCGCGCTATCAGCAGCCCCTGGACCTGCGGTGCTGCCGGGCCGGTCATCGCGTCGCGCTCGATCTGTTCGACGAGGGCTGCGATCGTACGCGCATCGAAGCCGGCATCCTGCAGCGATGATGTCGCCCAGCCATCGCCCAGGCCCAACGGCTGCCGGTAGATGTATTCGGTCGCCTCTGGCGTCCTCGGATAGAAGCCCACCGCATGCTCGCGGTCGCGGCGTGCGAAGGCGAACAAGCCGATGCCCTGCCAATCGATGCGCAACTGATCGCTGTCTTCATCGAAGTTGCCATGCAACTGCCAGGCGGGGCGTCGCGGGTCGTTCAATGTCAGAGCATCGCCATCGACCTTCACCTTGTACAGTTGACTCCGGCCGAGGTTGAACTCTGGATTGGCGATGGAGGCCACCATTGAACCATCAGACTCGCGCCAGATCTTCAGGTATTGGGAAACGCGATCGGGCAACGGGTGCACCTGCCCCGACCATACGCCGGCCTGCACCGGCTTCAATGTCAACGGCGTGGCGTAGGCATTGCTCAGTGTGATCCCCGCTGACTGTATCCAGAACCCGTCAATGGCCGACGCATCGGCAACCAGATGGCCTCGGAAACGGCCTTGATCACCGGGCAAAGTTACGTCGATGCGGTCGCCATCTCGACGCACTGCCGCATCGAAACCATCGATCGACGCCCGCCACTCGCCCCCGCGATCGTCAATGACCAGCGTTCCTGCGATTTGCGGTGCGAATACCGTTTCGTTCCCCCATAAACCGAGCAAGCGATCAGCACCAGCTCGCGCCGGTTCAGCAGCCAGCGCGGCCATTGGAAGGATTGCCACAAACAGGGCGCCAAGGATCCGGATGGGTCGTCGCATGATTCGGTTTCCGTTTGAGGACAGGGCGCAGCCTTGAACTACAGCCGCCGTGGACGAAGATCCTAGTGTGCGTGGCTATGCTGGTCTTGTATCTGGCAAACCTGCGCGGTCGGCTGTCGCGCCCAACCGGTAACCCCGAGGCGATACACCGAAAGCAGCCTTGAATGTGTGCGAAAAGTGCGCCTGATCGAAGTAACCGCATGCCTCGGCGACGGCCGCCAGATCGGCGGCTGTGTCGATGAGCAAGGATGCGGCCTTGGTCAGGCGACAGCGTCGCAGGTAATCGCCCGGCGTGCATCCGAAATGGCGACGGAAAGTCCGCGTCAGATGCACCGGATGCACACCGGCGGCTGTGGCGACATCCGACAGACTCAACTCGGTACCGCAATCGTCGTGCATCAGCTCACGCGCACGCCGCAACCACGCCGGTGCACGGCCATAGACATCCTTGAAGTCGAGCGCCGTGGCGGTCAGCAGTTCCGCGCACAGTGATTCGACGATCAGCCCGTCTTGCGGCATCGGCGCCATGCCACTTTCCGCCATATTCAGCGCCACCCCCAGCGCACTACGACCAAGCACGCAGGCATGATCGGGAAGCGCGACCGCCTCGGCAAAATGTCGCTGAGCGGCCATCGACACCGAAACCGTGAAGAACTGCCCGCCATCGCCACGAAAGCGATCGCGATGAGTGGTCCCTGGCGGGTTGTAGATCAGCAACGGGCGATCCGCCACCGCAGGGGCTCCCGCCGCAGAGGAGACATAGGCGCCTTGCATGAGCAGTACGAAATGCGCCTCCGTGTGCGTGTGTTCCTCGACCTCATGTTCGGGAACCGTGGGCACGCGTCGCGCCACCACGAAACCGCCGGCAGGCAAGCACATCTCGTACTGTCCGAGAAACTCGTCATGCCCGAAAATCCGACGGGAGGTCGATATCCGCATATTCCGGATCATCGTCGCTTCCTGGTCACCAATCCATGTGCCAGAAGAGCCGCTGCGCTCAACTTGCCCAGACCGGGTGAAGCACAACCGCTGCCGATCATCTGTGCGACAGGACAGTATGCTCTCCGGCCAGACTGGAGACGGGCTTGTGGGGCTTATTGATCCGCACAGCGAAATGGCATCCTCCCCTTTGTTTCGTGCCTTGCATGCGAGTGCATGGCGAGACATGCCGGGTCGTTCTTGACATGTAACGAACGTTACATGTAGCGTTCGTTACATGAACGCTCGAAAAGACGAACTCACCGAATCGTTGATCGCCTATCTGCTTGAAAACGGCCTGGCCGATCTGTCGCTGCGCCCGCTCGCCGCGGGAACCGGAACCAGCGCCCGTCTGCTGATCTACCACTTCGGATCGAAGGAAGGCCTGCTCACCGAAGTACTTGAGGCGATGCAGACGCATGTACGGAAATCCTTTGCCCAGTTGCTGGACAAGTCTTCGTCGGACAAGCGTGCGAAGCCGCCGCTCAAACAGTTCTGGAACTGGGCCATCGCCGACGAAAACTATCCGTATCTGAAACTGCTGTACGAGCTGCAGATCCTTGCCATTCAAAATCCGGACACATACGCGCAATACCTGGAGCGCAACACCGTCAACTGGCTTGATCTTGCGCTGGAAGCACTGTCTCCGTCAGGGCGCACCCCTGCCCTGGCGACGTTGTGCACGGCCGTGTTCGACGGCTTGTTTATCGAGCTCATGAGCAGCGGCGACCGTAAACGCACGACACGAGCCATCGATTACTTCATCCAGATGGCCACTGAATCACTCGCGAGCCGGCCAGAAGCGTGAAGACGCCAGGTACGTCTCCATCCCATCCACCCAGGTGCATCCATGAACACGCTGACTACTGAACTTCAATCCACCGCCAGGCGAAAATGGCTCGTGACGCTAGTCGGGCTGGCTCTCGCGCTGGGCGTCGCCTGCCTTCCCATCGGCGACTGGGACCATGAATTCGCGGGCATTGGCCATCTGGTCGGCAATGAGGCCATCTGGTGGATCTATGTCGCCGCCGTCCTGTGGTATGTCCGCAAGAGAGAGTACCGGCCGTTGTCGTCGATCGGGTTTCGAACGCCCGGCATGAAGAATATCGCGCTGGGCGTGGGTGCCGGCCTGCTTATCACTGCCGTTCTTGGGGCAATGTATATCGTTGTCTTGCCCGCACTTCATCTGAATGATTCGGTGGCATCCACAACCAACGCCAGCGCATTGATGGCCACCCCACTCTGGTGGCGATTCATCTCGACGATACGTGCCGCCGTCACCGAGGAAGTCCTGTTCCGTGGCTACGCCCTGGAGCGCATCGAAGAACTGTCAGGAAGCCGGATCGTCGCGGTGGCGGTTTCCTGCGCCGTCTTCACCCTCGCCCACGTGAGCAGCTGGGGCTGGAGCCACGAACTGATCGTGGCTGTCGGTGGCCTAGCGTTTTCCTTGCTGTACCTGTGGCGGCGCAACCTGTGGGTAAACATCATTGCGCACTTCATCGTGGACGCCATGTCGGTCCTCGCCTGAGTGCCAAATGAGGAAGGTTGCCGTCAGCCATTCCAGCGTAGTTCGCTGTTCCGGGTTATTGCTGAAAAAGTCAGAGGCAATCTTTAAATCATTTGGCAATATCTTGTAGGCGCCTTTTCATGCCATGTAGAGAAAACGCCGCCATAGCTATGACGACGATCATCCCGGCGCTCCCCTCTGGTCCTGCAGTTCCGCCGCTTAACCAGTCGTTGCCCTGAGGCGTCGCTTCAAGGAGACGACCCGCGGCGAGAATCCCGCTATCTGCCGCCCCAAACAGCCATGACTCACCCCAGTTCCATGCCGCGTGAAAACCGATTGCCCACCAGAGCGATCCGGTCTGGTACACACTCGCCGCGAACACGAGCGCAAGCAGCACTCCGTTGAGAGCAGCGACACGTGACTCACCACTATTGCCAAGATGCAACAAGCCAAACACGAGCGACGTAACTATCGCCGCGCCCCGCGCACCGATAACGCGGGATAGTGCCGCTAGTGGGTACCCTCGAAAAAGCATCTCCTCTGCAAGCGCGACGAGACCATAACCTGCAGCCCAGATTCCGGCGTACAGGACAGCGCTTGAAACTGGCTGCGCAGCGAGGTGCAAAGTGAGCGAGCCCGTGCCGCGGAGGCCCAGCACTAGCGCGGCAATCGCAAGAAAGCCTGTCGCTGCGCCGATCACAGCCCGGCGAACAGCGCTTCGATCGCGGAGCCCGTAGTCGAGCACCGACACATGTTCGAGTCGAGACATCAACGCGGTCGCACCCAGAACGATGAGGGCCAGAATGAAAGTACCGACGATACTCACCGGGTATTCTTCCGGCCCCGAGCCGTGAAAATGTACGCCGAAAGCTCGTAGCAACGCACTCACCGCAATGAAAGCGCCAAGGACTACCGCCGCGAAGGTAACGACGTGCAGCGCACCACGAAGCCGACTTGCTTGCTTAGTTGCAGGAACTTTCACGCCGATGCTCCATTCGCAGACTGTAGGTTAAGGGCACGCGAGGGCGCGCCTATTCAGGGTTTACCTCGGCGCGGCTCGTAAAAGGCTTCACAGTCCCGAACTTTCCAGCCTGGTAGTCCGCGGTGACCTGCTCAATTTCTTCGCGACTATTCATGACGAAAGGACCCGCCTGCACGATCGGCTCGTTGATCGCCGGACCAGCAATCGCGACGAACCTCGCCTCGCCGGTCGAAGCGTGCAGCTCCATGGTTCCGGCCGCTTCGGCCGAGACGGCGATGGCAGCGCCCGATGGCAGCTCTGTCCTCTGATCGATTTTCGATGCGCCGAGCTCGCGCGCCGTCAGACTCCCGTGATAGGCATAGAGCCACAGATTCCAGCCAGCCGGCAGTGGCAGGTTGATACGAGCGTCGGCATCCAGCCGACCGTCCACGATCAGAATGGGTTCCGGGGTGAGCAGTGGAGACGTTTGGCCATCCAAGGAACCGGCCAGCACGCGCAGGCGTGCGCCAGGGCCTTCGATTACGGGAGCGTCGCTGGCCCGCACCAGCATCGTCGCCGGCTCGATGCGCTTCAGCCGCTGCGGCAGGTTGACGAACAACTGCAGGCCGTTCAACCGGGCATGTTCGCCTTCCGGCTGTTGCGTATGCACGATACCCCTGCCAGCCACCGTCCAGTGCAGGTCACCAGGTTCGATACGATGGTCGTTGTGCACGCTGTCGTGGCTGCTCATCCAACCCCGGGTGTCTTCAAACAACACGGTCACCGCCGACATGCCCGCATGCGGATGCAGTTCGAAGGTCGGACCTGTCATCACAAAATGATCGGCCAGCACCAACGGACTCATCGCGTGACCGAAGTCGGTGTGACGAAATTGGC
Organism: Rhodanobacter sp.; assembly: GCA_035566635.1. Taxonomy (GTDB): domain Bacteria; phylum Pseudomonadota; class Gammaproteobacteria; order Xanthomonadales; family Rhodanobacteraceae; genus Rhodanobacter. The sequence goes on along the minus strand of DATMQY010000018.1, from coordinate 259,299 downwards.
GGATATGGCAGTGCGCGCCAACAGCATGCGGCTCACGCGTGACCACATGCGAAAAACGCAGACTGCTGGACGTAGGGATGGAAGTAGACATGGGTTCCCTTGTGGTGGCGATGATTCGACGGCTTGGCACGGATCATCCACCGGGTATGGAGCAAGCCGCATCGATCGGATATTACAGATGGTCAAACTGCCCAGAGCGTCAGTGTGTCGACTTCTCATCTGGCTTGGCTTCCTTCGCCAGTGCCGCACGCGCCAGTTCGAGCGCCTTGTCTAAAGCCAGGTCAGGTGGTGTCGGCACGTCCGGCTTCACACCCACGCCCTGCCAGTCGGTACCGGTAATGGGATTGATCGAACGCATCTCGGGCAATTTGATCAGGAAGTGATCGGTCAGCCGACGACGCTCATACGGATGCGCACCGCCGCCACTGGCTTCGCCCACCACCGTGATGCGCTTCATGGCTTGCAGGTCGTACGCGAAAGCTTCCGCTGCGGAAAAGGTCTTGTGCGAAATGAGCACATAGACGGGTTTTGTGCCGCCGAATCGACGGCCAGGTACCCACACCGGTGTGGTTGCACGGGTAAGCAGATTGCTTGGGCGATCGTAGGTCGCGCTCATCTCGGCCGGTTTGTCCAGCAGATAAGCGGCCATCAGCATATCCATGCCGCTGTCGCCGCCGCCGTTATTGCGCAAATCGATGATCAGTACCTTGGACTGCGCCAGCAACGTCATGGCGGATTGCAGCATGTCGGCAGCCACGCGCGGCGGCGCGAACAAGCGCAGATCGAGATAGCCGATGTTGTCGTCGATACGCCGCACGCTTTCAAAGCCGTGATTGACCGCCGGACCCGCCCAGCTGTCATCGTCTTCTTCGTACTGATCGGCCGTTCCGGCATCAGGCAGTGGCACAAGTTGGGCGCTGTAGTTGATGCGGAAGTGCCCATCAGCGGAAAGCTTGCGCAGCTCCATCGTCAGCGCCTGGGCGAAGGCCTCAGGATCGCTGTCATGCTTGAACGCATCGGTCTTCGCCTCGCGGCGAATCGCATCGGCGACCTTGCGGCCCATGGCTGGATCAACGTATCGGGCCTGGATAATCTCCGCGGCTTGCTCGATCACTTCGCGCTGGCTGTCCGTCTTCATGACCGAAGCGTCGAGATCCGCAGCGACAACGCAGCAGGAACCGAGCGCCAATGACACAGCCAGCACGATATACCTGACGCGACAAGCCAAAGCACCGCAATTCTGTATTCCATGCGCCATGCAAATTCACCGTCGTAATCATCATCGGCAAGTCGACGGCAAAACTATATAAGCACTGTTACATATCTTCCACCCAACTAAAGGCACAGTAGCCGCGCATGCACCGCCGAGCCCCACGTCGGCGATGCTTCAGGAACAGCGCGAAGCACTGGGTCTCACGGATGTCTTAGACGTCGCCAGCCTTTTCGCGCTTTTTCAACGTTGCACTGGCAGACTGCAGCCGAGCAGAAAACGGCCGCCGCTCGAGTGCTTCGATCGCTTCGTGCAAGACCTGGGATAGCGGCACCGAAAGACTACGATCAAGGTCCACAGCCGCGATGAATGTCGCCGCCCAGCAGCGCTCGAGGGAGGCGACTTTGCGCTTCGCACTCGCAGTGAGGGAGACGATGCGCTCACGCCCGTCTCCGCCTTCACCGTATTTCACCCACTTCTGCGACACCATCTGCGATACCGTCTGGCTGACTGCGGAATGGGTAATGCCTGCGTGATCAGCGATGGTTCGGATCGACGCCGGGCCTGACACAAGCAGCGCGCGAATCACTGGCGTAAAGCGCGGCCTGTAATCCAGACCCTCCTCTCGATAGCCGTCTTCCACTGCGCCATCCAGGAGTTCTGTCAGGTGACGAAGCAATGTACCTAAAGATGCGGTTGGATCCTTCATCTCCAAAACATAGAAGCGCTGTTATATGGCGTCAAGCGAAAGACTCTTGCCAATCATTTCCACTACTCATACGCCCAGGCATGCCGGGCACTTTCCGCGACTGGCGATCTCGCCTGTTTCCTCGCCGATGCAGCGAACTGATCACGCTGCCTTCCCCATCACGGTGGTGATCTGTTCGTAGTGCCGCATCTCTAGAATGCGGCTCACCCAGGACTTGATGGTGGAGAAAACTGCTGGAAATCCCCGCTCCGTCGAAACCCCTACGTGCGCCGACCGGAACGCATCGCGGTACCGATGGCGACTGATCAGGGGGCCGTTCCGCCCTGATCACTAGACCGGCGGTGATCGCGTGTGCCCATGACGATCAGTTAGGTCGATCATGATCATCGTGCCGAACGGGGAGGGGCTGAGGAGCAACGTTCGGGACATGTCTGTGCTCTGGCGGTCGTTGACCGGGCGATCTTCAGCGCGGATATACAAGGAACTGATCCAACTTGCCATCAGGCGTGAAGTAGGTTGAAACGCCCACAGTCTTGTCCGCGCTCTTGATGCGGAAGAAACGATAGGCCAGTCCACCTCGATGGTCAGAGCGCGCCTCCACAATGCTCACTATATCGCCCATGGGCTTGAGCGATGCGGCGAAGTCGGCGATGACTTGTTCGCTGAAGTAGGCGCTCAACCCGTCGCTCATCATGCTGCGGTCGGGATGCCCGTCCTGCAACTGGGCGAACAGAGCGCGAACCTTGTTCAGCGCAAGAGGCGCAGCCGGGTCGACTGCCGGAGCAAACAACAGTGCCTCGATCTCCCCTGTAACCTTCTCGCTGGTAGCGCCGGTTCCGTTGGTGAGCACAACAATGGCCGTATCATCATTCGGGAAAACGGTGTTTTGCGAGCGAAAACCAGATGCTTCGCCGCCGTGGTCCCAACGCAAGCGTCCTTCGGGCGTCGTGCGCACAAACAGGCCTAGACCGTAGTTCGTGCCGGTGCCACCAGACAACAGATTCTCCTTCGAAATTTCCTGACGGGACATCTTGCTCAGGATGACATCGTGCAGAAGTGCGATATCCCACTGCGCCAAATCGCTCGCCGTCATCGCCAGATTACCGGCCGCCCATATCCAATACCTGCCTTCTGGGCGAGCCAGGTGCGGCGGCCCCAGCGCGGCCACCTCATAGCCTTGTGGATCGCATGCGTCCCAGGCCGTCGCACTGGTATCCACCACGGATCGCATGTCCAGCTTGTCGGTAATGCGGGTGCGGATGAAAGCGTCGAGCGACATTCCGCTGGCTTTCTCGATAATGCGACCAGCAATGGCATAGCCGGTGTTGCTGTATTCCCATCTCGAACCCGGCTCGAAGCTAAGCGGCCGCTTGCCCCAGTTCGCGAGAATTGCATCAACCGTCGTCGGCTTCGCCATAAATGGCGCCACATAATCGAGCGGGTAGTAATCAGGATAGCCAGCCGTGTGCGCAAGTAATTGCCGCACGGTAACGTCGCCGGCCCTGGTAAGGTCCGGCAGGAAGCGAGCCACTTTGTCATCAAGCGATACCTTGCCATCCTGTACCAGGAGTAGCATCGCTGCTGCCACGAACTGCTTGGTGTTCGAGCCAATCTTGTAGCGCATCCGCGTGGTGGCCTTGAGCCCCTGATCGATGCGTGCAACACCGTAAGCTTGTGCATAGGCCAGCTTGCCGTCTTTGACAATTGCAATCGACACGCTCGGCACCGATTTATCTTCTAACGCCTTCGCGACGATGGCATCGATAGAACGCACAGTGTCGGGTGCAAGTTGCGCTGAGGCACAGACCGGAAGCACGGCGGCAAATGCAAGGAGGTAGCGAATGACGATGGGGGAAGTTCGCACGTTTTCGTTCCAATCAACTTGAATTTGGCAGATGGGTTTGCCGGCTCTGTTCGAGCTCGGGATTTCGGTATGCCCTGGCCCATGCGTTAAGCCGGGCCATTGAACACGTCATGCTTTTCGGTACAACAGTAGTGAGCATCCGCGAAAGTCAACGCGCAGCCGATGCATTCCCCGTAAGCGGCGAGGCGCCGCGGATCAATAATGGTGTATTGCTCTACTAACACACTTGTGCCGGAAGACACAGTCAGCACTCTTGAGCCGGAGTCGGTTTAGGCTGACCGCCGTTCATGATCAGCGGTCGCCTTGTCGAATCGGTGATCATCAATGGCAGGTGTTGCTAACGCCAGCGACCTCTGTCGGTCCGCTGATCACAGCAAGCCGTTCCTCACTATCAGCTTCATCGGTGCACGCAAAAATCCTGCATGTGCCCTTCAACCGAATCCCACTCGATGCGCAGGATGTTGCAGGTCGCTTCATCGCGGGCGCACCGCTCAGGCACTCGATCGTCTGCTCGAAAACCTCAGTCGATCCGCTGCCAGACGGAGATCGGCACATCGCCGTTCGGGCGCGGCGCCACGCGGTAACTCAGCACCTTGTCCTTGAGCTCGTAGTGCCTGCTTTGCTCTTGCCCCTCCCAATTGGGAAAGGAAGCCCCCTGTATGTGGAAGACCAGAACGCCCTTGCCCGGCTCGATGCTGAGCGTGCCGAAGTGGGTGCTTGAGCCCATAACGGCAGCCTTGTATTCGCTCTCTGTTCCCTTCGCCTTGTCGCCCGAACTGAATTGAGGTCGTTCGGATTTGAAAATCTGCAGCGAGTAATGTCCCTGACTGTCGATCTGCAGCAGTCCTGTTGGCCTGGCACCAAAATCCGGCGCCCGCGAACCGTCGGGATGCTGCACGTCCGCTGCCACCAAGGTCCAGCTTCCAACCAGCAATGACACATCGGGTGCCGAGGCAGCGAAAGCAGTTGAAGTCCAGAGCGAACCTGCAGCGAAGAGCATGGCAAGGACATTGCGGGTACGCGCTGTGCGAACTTTCATGCGTTGAGCTTTCCTGTGCGTGAGCGGGCAATCAGCACTTGAGACGTGCCGGCGATGAGCCGTCAGATGGTAGGCTCCCTACATGCTTAAGAAAATTCGATAATTCAAAACTATTGCATCAGAAAAACGAAACCAATGTCGTTACCCAACCTTGATATGGATGCGATGCGAACGCTGGTTGCGATCCTGCAACTGGGTAGCTTGAGCCGCGCCGCAGCAAAGATTGGCCGTTCACAATCGGCCGTGAGCCAGCAGATGCGAAAGCTGGAAGGCCAAATAGGCCAGCCGCTGTTTCGCAAGCAAGGGCGTGTCGTGGTGCTGACGGAAACGGGGGAGTTGGTGCACTCCTATGCACGTCGCATCCTTGACCTCAACGACGAAGCCGTCAGCGCCGCCGCAGGCACATCGGTAGAAGGTGTGGTGCGCTTCGGCTTGCCTGGCGACTTCGCCGAAACGTGGCTGCCTGCAGCGCTAGGTCAATTCAAGAAAGCACACCCAGGGGTTCGAGTGGATGTCGAAGTAGAACGCAACGGCGTTTTGCTGGAGCGGCTGGATCGCGGCGAATTCGACCTCGTTCTGGCGATGGGCTACGGCAGTCGCCCCGATGCCAAGCGCCTGGCAACTCTGCCCATGACGTGGATTGGACCTGCGGGTTCGGATGCCGTCTTACGGCCCGACGCGCCCCTGGATCTGGCGCTCTACAACTCGCCTTGTTTCTTTCGCCGCGCGGGCATCGAGGCACTCGACAAAGCTTCCATTTCCTGGCGGCTGGCCTACGCCACGGCGAGCTTGCAGAGCCTTTGGGCCGGCGTGGCGGCCGGACTCGGCATTACGTTGAGAACAACGGCTGGCATACCGCCGTTTCTTGTACGACTCGACGAAAGACACGGCCTGCCACCCCTGCCGATCGTCGAGCTGTGCCTTCATTCCGGACAGAGCGAGTCGTCCCCGGCGTTGAGCCAACTTGAACGCGTAGTGATTGACAACGCCACCGGCAATCTGGGGTTGTAAGAGTGCACGTCCATGGCGATCGGCCCGATCGGTACGCATGCCGTGGCCAGCCGGACACCTTTTTCGCCTCCTCCCAGTACACTCGCCCGACAAGCTGTGGACCATCCATCGAGAGGAGAAGTGCATGTCGTTTCGATCTGCCTTGCCATGGTTTTCGCTGATGGCACTCGCGCACGTCGCGATCGCCGCCACGTCGCCGGATGCCATGCTGACATCCGCCCGCGCCCGTTTCGATGAGGCCACCCACCAATGCCAGGCTGACCACGGGCGACTGTGGGGCAAGTCGCTGTGCGGACCGATGCTGCTGGTGGTGCCGGCCACGCGGCAGGTGATCGCCAGCCAGGCGGATACACAGGGCAAGCTGCATGCCGAGGGCAGCGTGTTCGTCGGTCAGCTGCCGACGGAGGAGAACATCGCCAACACCTCGCTCACCTGGGCCGGCGTGCACTGGAGCGAGATGCTCTGGCCGCTGCCCGACGACGCGCAGGATCGACGCACGATGATGGCGCACGAATCCTTCCACCGCATCCAGGATAGCCTCGGCCTGCGTGCGGGCGATGGCGACAACGCACACATGGATACGCTCGAAGGCCGTTACACGATGCAACTGGAATGGCGTGCGCTGGACGCTGCGCTGGCGGCCAGCACCGACGCCGATCGCCGCGCACGCGTCGCCGATGCATTGGCCTTCCGCGCCGCTCGCTACGGGAGCTTCCCGACCGCCGCGCAGTCAGAGACCGTGCTCGAACGCAATGAAGGCCTAGCCGAATATACCGGCGTGATGGTGGGCAACAACAGCCCGACTGAGCGGTTGGCGGTAGTGCACAAGGACCTCACCATCCACACCCGCGACGCGGGCCTGACACGCTCGTTCGCCTATGCCACCGGGCCGGCGTACGGCCTGCTGCTGGATCGCTACCGTCCCGGCTGGCGCCACGACATCGTGCACGGCGGCTCGCCGGCATCGCTGCTGGCATCTGCGCTGCACGTCGACATGGCAGCTCGACCCGAGACGGAGCAACGGGCCGCCCGCTACGACGGCGCCGCGCTGATGGCGAGCGAACAAGCCCGTGCCGCCGAGCACGCCCGCAAGGTCGCCGCATACACGGCTCAACTCGTCACCGGACCGGTGATGCAGCTTCCGCTCAAGCACATGAAGGTGCAGTTCAACCCGAGCAACCTGCTGTCGCTGGGCGATGCAGGAACGGTGTACCCGACCATGCACATCAGCGACTCCTGGGGCATGATCGACGTGGCCGGCGGCGCGCTGCTGACGAGCGACTGGTCACTCCTGTCGGTGGCCGTGCCGCCAGGCCAGCTCCACGGCGACAAGTTGCACGGCCAAGGCTGGACCCTGCAGCTGGCACCTGGCTGGCAACCGGTGCCGGGCGCACGCGTAGGCGATTGGACGATACGAGAGGTTACCGGCAAGTAGGCGCTAGCCAATTCGCACAGGGAATGAGGTCAGGGTCATCTGCCCAACGCCATAAATGGAACTGAGCTGGTCCGGGTTTGACGGACACCTCGTACCTAGACGTTGTCCAGGAACGTCGCGGACGGCACGAAAAACAGCGTGCCGGTGACCGCTTTGCTGAAGTCCAGCAGGCGGTCGTAGTTGCCCGGCGGTCGACCGACGAACATGTTCTCGAGCATCTGCTCGATCCGGTCCGGGGATCGCGCGTAACCGATGAAGTAGGTGCCGAACTCGCCCTTGCCGGCATCGCCGAACGGCATGTTGTCGCGCACGATTTGCAGCTGCTCACCATCCTTCTCGATGTTGGTCAGCACGTTGTGCGCGTAGGGGGCTTTCGCAGCATCGGCCTGTTCGATATCCGAGAGCTTCGCTCTGCCGACGATGTTTTCCTGCTGCTCGACGGGCACCGTGTTCCATGCCTTCAGATCGTGGAAGTACTTCTGCACGATGACGTAACTTCCGCCGGCAAAGATGGGGTCTTCGTCACCGATGATCGCCGCGTCGATGGCATCCTGATCCACGGGATTCTCGGTGCCGTCGACAAAGCCGAGCAGATCGCGCTCGTCGAAGTACTTGAAGCCATGCACTTCGTCTGCCGTCGAGACGGCGTCACCGAGGCGGGACATGATCTGGGTCGCCAGCTCGAAGCACAGATCCATGCGCGTGGCACGGATATGGAAGAGCATGTCCCCCGGCGTGGAGACGGCGTGGTGCTGTCCCTTGATCTCGCGGAACGGATGCAGATCGCGGGGCCTCGGCTGCCCGAAAAGTCGGTCCCACGCGTCTGACCCGAAGGCCATGACACAGGACAGACGGCCATCAGGGTCGCGGAAACCTATGGCGCGCAAAAGAGACGCCAGGTCACCGCAAAGCGCCAGCACCGCCTCTGCATGTCGGGGTTCGGGGCTCAATGTCACCACGAGGAAAATGGCGGCGCTCGTTAGCTTGGCAACAACCGGTTGCGGAATGACGGAAGACACGACCCACCCCCTGTGAATTATTTTCCCCAGTATGCCTCCGGCTCGATGAAGTTCCAAAACAAGCTGGCAGATGTGGTGAACGCCGGATCAGGATCAGCGGATACCGCGTCGGCGGCGAGCAATCCACTTCAGCCAGGACGCCGAATGAAAGACACTCATCAGCACGTACATCAGGGTCATGCCGCTCAGCGGTGAGGCACCATGCGCGGATGAGCAGAACATGTCCATCGAGCCGCCGCCAAGGGCACCGCTCAGCAACGCCATGAGTGCGAACGTGGGCGCGGCCGCGAGGCCCAGCCAGTAGGCTGCGCGAAGGGATACCGCATCACCGCTTTGATGATCGATGGCAGCGCAGATACTTGCGCCGGCACGCACCTCGCTCACGTCATCTCTCCTGTCATGAAGCACCGTTGCGCTGTCAGCAAGACATGGCTCAACGCTGATCGTACTTGTCGTGGTGGCGCCACCACACGCCGTTCTCGTTGCGCCCCTTGGGCGCGCGATCGAGCCATTGATACATGCCCCAAAGGCCATCCAGTCCGCGCGCATAAGTGGAATACGTGTGGTAAACGACGCCGTCCTCCAGCACGAACGCGCTCATGCCCGGCATCTCGCGCAGGTATGTGGCAACGCCCGTCTCCGTCATGGCCGCCATCTGCCCGACGAAGCCATCCTCTCCGGCTTTCACAGCCGGCCTCACGTCCATCGGCTGGTAGTTGTAATTCACCGGACCATCGCGCAGTTGCTCCTCGGTGAACGCGACGTTGAAGTCGAAGTTGAACTCTCCATTGAGTGCTGACGCCCAAGGGAACGTCCAGTCCATCCGCTGCTTGAACGCCTGCAACTTCGCAAGCGGTGCCCGCGACACCGCTGAGAACATCACGTCGTGGTTCATCAGATGGACGGCGATGCCATTGAAGCCATCCGCGATCGACGAGCACGACGGACACCCTGCCTTGTAGTCGGGTCCGAACATGAAGTGATAGACAAGGAGCTGCGAGCGCCCCTTGAAGAGGTCTGTCAGCGAAGCGCTTCCATCGTCAGTCTCGAATCGATACGCCTTGTCGATCCGGACCCAGGGCAGCGTCTGCCGCTGCCGCGCCAGCTCGTCGCCGCGCCGTGTGAACTCTTTCTCGGCCTGGAGCAGCTCCAGTCGCGCTGCCAGCCACTCATCGCGTGTTCCGGTCTTGTCGTTGGTCATCGCTTCTCTCCTTCTCGAATTCAGGCTGCAACCGGTTCGTTGCGCGCGTAGTCGGCCATCTGGTCGCGCAAGGCAGCCTGGAAGGCCGACCGCGCCTCGCAACGCTTGACGTAGGCATCGAGCAATGGGAATCCGCCCACCAGATCCGTATGCCGGATGAACCTCAGCGCGGTTGTCATCGGAATGTCGGCCGCCGTGAAACGGCCAAGCAGATAATCGCGACCGTCGAGCCATTCGGAAAGCGCGGCCAATCGTGCCTTCACCTCATCCACCGCCCCGGCACGTCGCAGCTTTGTCCATTCTTCGCCCTGGTGCAGCTGATCCAGCACAAAAAGATTCCAGAGCGGCGGCTCGACGGTATTGAGCGCAGTAAACATCCAGGTGAGCGTTTCGGCATGCTGGTCGGCCAGCATGAGCGCTTCGCAATGTTCGGCAATGGCATAGATGATGGCACCCGACTCGATCAAGGTTCCGTCACTGGACTCGAGAACGGGCACCATCCCGAAAGGATGTTTGCGCCGATAGGCATCGGAGTTTCGCTCCTCGATGCCGATCCACCGGCTTTCATAGGCAAGCCCTGCTTCTTCGAGCGCCCAGCGCACACGCAGATCGCGCACTAGCCCTTGGGCAAAAGGCGGCACCCAGCTGAAGCCCCACACAGCGATCTTTTCCATGTCGTCTCTCCTCACATTCACGTCTAGTCGGTGCCGGTTATCGCCGGCGCGTTGGTTGGTGATCGTGAGATAGACTGCGACCGGGCCATCGAAGGGTGGGAGTGACAAGTGTGGCGGGATTCAACAAGACTCGCTGAAATGGGCTCGCACAAATGGACTCCCTGATCACGGCTGCGGCACGTGCGCTCGCGGCGGGTGACCCCCTCGGCGCGTTGAAGCGAGTCGCCTTGCGCGACGATGCGCCTGCGCTCGCACTGCGCGGCATCGCGATGGCCCAGCTCGGCGATTTCGCGCGGGCGAAGACGCTGTTGCGCCGCGCAGCGCGCGCCTTCGGCCCGCACGAGTCGATGGCCCGCGCACGCTGCGCCGTCGCCGAGGCCGAGATCGCGCTCGTCTCGCGCGACCTCGGTGAGCCCACGAAGGCGCTCGATACCGCGCGGGCCACGCTGGAAGCCCATGGTGATCGTGCGAACGCCGCGTATGCACGCTACCTTCAGGCCCGACGCCTGCTGCTGATCGGACGCCTCGACGACGCCGAGCGCACACTCGCCAAACTCGACCCGGCTGCGTTGCCGGCCGCGTCGCGGGCTTCCTGCGAGCTGGTCGTCGCGGGCATTGCGATACGTCGTCTGCACACGGCGGCGGCGCGCGCGGCACTGGTCCGAGCCGATCATGCGGCACACCAGGCTGGCATTCCGGCGCTGACGGCGGAAGTCCAAACCGCCTTCCTCGCGCTGGATCTTCCCGCCGCGCGCCTGATCGCCCACGGCGCTGAGCGACTCCTTCAGCTCGACGAGGTCGAGGCGTGGCTGGCCTCCACGGCGCTAGTCGTGGACGCGTGCCGTTATGTCGTGCGCGATGCGCATTCGACGATCTCGTTGGAGCGGCGCCCGGTGTTGTTCGCGCTTGCGCGGATCTTGGGTGAAGCGTGGCCCGGCGACGTGCCAAGGGCCACGCTGATCGCACGGGCGTTCCGCACCAGGCACGCCGACGAGTCGCATCGCGCGCGGTTGCGGGTCGAAGTCGGGCGCCTGCGCACGCTGCTTCGAACGGTAGCCGACATCAACGCGACGAAGCACGGCTTCGCGCTGACGCCGCATCACGCAAGCGAGGTCGTCGTGCTGGCCCGGCCCGTCGACGACGCGCATGCGGCGGTGCTTGCTCTCCTCGCCGACGGAGAATCATGGTCGAGCTCGGCACTGGCGTTGGCGCTAGGCACCAGCCAGCGTAGTGTGCAGCGGGCACTCGATGCGCTGGCGGCTGTACACAAAGTGGACTCGTTCGGTCGCGGCCGGGCGCGCCGCTGGATGACCCCGCCCATGCCGGGATTCCCGACAAGCTTGTTACTCCCGACACCCTTCCCCGGCAACTAGGATGGATGCATGAAACGATCAAACGCCGAAATCATCAGTGAGTACGGTCCCTTTCCGGGTGTCGACAGCGTGGGTGGCGTCACCTACGACGGTGAGCGCGTCTGGTTTGCCGGCGGCGACACGCTGGCCGCGTTCGATCCGGCGAACGGAGAAACGCTGCACACCATCGACATCTCCGCGCACGCGGGTACGGCCTTCGACGGCCGCCATCTGTTCCAGATCGCCGAGAGCTGCATCCATAAGATCGATCCGATGACCGGCCGCGTGCTCGCCACCATCCCGGCGCCGGGTGGTGGTGGCGACTCCGGACTCGCGTGGGCCGAGGGCACGCTCTGGGTCGGACAATACCGCGACCGCAAGATCCATCAGGTCGACCCCGAAACCGGGGCGATTCTTCGCACCATCGCGAGCGACCGTTTCGTCACCGGCGTCACCTGGGTCGACGGCGAGCTCTGGCACGGCACCTGGGAAGGCGACGAAAGCGATGTGCGACACATCGACCCCGCTACCGGAGAAGTGCTCGAGAGCCTGCAGATGCCGCCCGGTGTCGGCGTGTCGGGACTCGAGTCCGATGGCGGCGACCGGTTCTTCTGCGGCGGCGGCGGCAGCGGCAAGATCACTGCCATACGCCGGCCCAAAAGCCGGGCCAGCGTCTGAAGTTCCCCCGTGCTAAAGGATCACAGACGTTCTATAGCGTCGGTGTTTCTGGGCCGATCCTGTTTCGCCTGTTTTCGCAGATGGATTGTTTGTCGACTTTCGCCGCAGCCATTCGTCATACGGAATGAGGACTGATCCTCTGCAACGGAAACCGTCATGGCTGCCAACACTCTTCGTCTCCACCGCGTGCTACGCGCTCCGCCCGAACGGGTCTACCGCGCCTTCCTCGATGCCGATGCGATTGCCAAGTGGCTTCCGCCGAACGGCTTTACTTGCAAGGTGCACCAGCTCGACGCACGGGTCGGCGGCAGCTACCGGATGACATTCACCAACTTCTCCACCGGCAACGGCCACAGCTTCGGCGGCACATACCGGGAGCTCGTGCCGGGCGAACGCATCCAGTACAACCATCGCTTCGAGGACCCCAACTTGCCCGGCGAGATGACCACGACCATCACCCTCCGCGCTATCTCCTGCGGCACCGAATTGCAGGTGGTGCAGGAAGGCCTGCCGGAGATGATCCCGGTCGAGTTGTGCTACATGGGCTGGCAGGAATCGCTGGTGCTGCTCGGCAAATTGGTCGAAGTCGAAATCCCGGATTGACTGGCGTTACCACAACCGACTGACGCGGCTTGCCGCCAACAGCCGCTTGCCGTCGCGACGGATCAGCTTGTTATGTGGCGAAACGCTGCGGCAAACGGTTCGCCGCCGGCGCGTATGCCAACCAGAAGCGAAAAAGGGGCGGTTCGTTTACTGATCGTAGTAAATGAACCTGACCCCTTTGTTTCCTATGGTCTCTAAGCCTTGGCTTTCGAGGCGCCGCCCCATAGCGATCCCGGATTGACGCGCTCGGGATAGAGCGCAAGCATTTCTTCGTAGAGTTCGGGTGCCGTTGTCGTCGACTCGTCCAGGCGGTTGAAATCGTGGAGATATTGGCGCGTCTCCTGGATATGCCTCAGGTCGCTATCGGGTTCGAGCACGCCGTGCCCGGCAATCACCGCGCGCGGCTTCAGCGTCTCGATTTTATCGAGCGCGGCCAGCCAGTCGAGGCGGCCTTGCTTGTTCGACTCTCCCAGGTAGAGATGGGCACCGTTATAGACGGCATCCCCGGAGATGACTAGATCGATGGACGGAACATGCAGGCATGTTGAATGATCAGTATCGGTATGCCCGATATCCACCACCACAACCTTGTGTCCTTCCAGTTCGAACTCTTTGCTTTCCAGTACATCGGCGGCGATCAACTCTTTCGGAAGCTGTCCCGGCCAGAGTCGTTCCCAGATGTTCTTTACGACGTCCGGGGCGATCGTGGCATGCATGGCCTCGACCACTTGGGGCGGTGCAATGGCCCTTGCACCGGGGAAGCGATCCAACAGCTGCTTCAGGCCGGCGAAATGGTCGGGATGGGCATGCGTGATGTAGATCATGGCCAGGTTTTTTCCGCTGGCGGAGATCCAGTCGGCCAGCTCCCGATTCTGTTCACCGGAAAGAAATGTATCCACCAGCATGGCGTCCCGCTCGCCGTAGAGCAGGGTCACCGTATTGGTTATCCAAACGAGCGATGGGTCGCCCGGCGGCGGTGCGCGATGCGGGTCGCTATTGCGCTTCTTGACCAGTAGTTTCCACTGTAACGGCGCGCTCGGTTTCGTGGCTTCAGTCATTGCAATACCCTCGTGAGCCGATACAGCTTCAAACATAAACAGCCTGATCGTACAGCGGCCACTGTTCCATCGTTATGACGTCTGGCCATCAGGAACCTCACGGATGCGAAACGTTTCGTTTCCGGACTGCCCGCCACGACTTTCGAGGCGGGTGGGCGATAAGAAAATGAGAATGGCTGGCTTAGGCTAGATGCCGTAACGTCCGCTTCCGGCGACGGTTTCAACCGGTCGATGCGACACACTGAAGACTGCGTACGGATCAGCCACCGTACTGCTTCGGGATCGGCAGGTCGGGACGCTCGCCCTGCCAGTAGATGGTTACCACCCACCAACGATGGCCGTCGAACAGCAACTGGAAGCTGTTGATACCGCGCTGGAATGGCTTGGCATCGACTGCTGCATGACGCGATTCGTAGGTGCTGAACACCTGGGCGATGTCGCCATAACGCTCCAGCGTGCGGTGCGACTCGCGCTCGAAAAACCCATCCTTCTGCATGAGAGGTTCGGCCAGGCGAACGTAGTCCTCCACGCTCATGACATGGGCCTCGTTGACGCCGTCCTTGCCGGCATGCACGGAAATCAGCCGAGCGCCCGGAACGAACAACGAACGCATGCGATTCCAATCGCGCTTCTGGCCCTTGGCGCCCGAGATCACGTCGTAAACCGCCTTCATGATCGCGTCCATCGAGGACACATCCGCAGGCCGTGCGGACGGTGTTGCGGGCGCGATCGAGGCGACTGGACTGGATGCCGGAGCACTCTGCGCGGCGACTGGCTGCAGCGATGACACTGCGAGCACCAGCGCGCAGGGCAGCAGCAGCGTACGGAACGAGGTAAGACCCATGGTGTGCTCTCCGCTTTCTTGGGATGAAGACCGTGCCGAATGTTGTATGCGATTTTGCATGACACCCAGCGGGCTGGCGAGGATCGATCGCCCTGACGAACTGCGGATCGAATACACGTGTCTTGCTGACGATCACACGGCAGTGGTTTGCGCCAAGCTGGCGGCATTCGCCTGACACGGCCATGACCTCACAGGTTATTGAGCGCCTGCGGCCGGCGATACATCCTTCGTGCTTCTCGAACAGTCAGGATAGTCACGATGAACAAGCGTTCCATAGCGGTATGCGGATGGGTGCTGGCGATCGCCATGTCGATCGCCACCGGATCGTCCATTGCCGGGGCCGGAACTTCGGCAGCAACGCCGCACATAGGCCAGCAGTACGCGCAGCTCGCCACCCTGTCCGGGCATTGGGCCGTGCGGCAATCGATGTGGACCAGTCCGAAGACAACCCCTGTCATCGATCATGGCACCGCCACCTATACGATGGTGCTCGGCGGCCATCACCTGAGGCAGGATCTCCGCATCGCGTCGAGCAAGCTCTTCGAAGGCCTGGGTTACATCGGTTACGACGACGCCACCGGCAAGTATTACAGCAGCTGGATGGACACCAATTTCTCCGGAATGGTCCTCGCGCACGGCGACTACGACGCGGCGAGTCGAACCTACACCTTTACCGGTGAGATGGCCGGCAAAGGTGGCACACCAGTCCCGGTGCGCGAAGTCATGCGCATCGCCGACAGCGGTCACTTCGTCTACGAATACTACGAGACCCGCGACGGCAAGGAAGCCCTCGCCATCAGCCTGCAATACACGCGGGTGGACTGAAGATAGTCAGTTTTCGGGACACCTCAGCACCCATGCCTGGCGCCGCATCGGACGGGAAGCCGGCATCCACCGAAACCGGGGCAGAGTGTAGTTTTCACTGACCACTCTGCCCCGCGTTGGAGGTCGACGGCACCACGGCTTCATGTCGATTCCGCACGCACTGGTTCGTCGCATGAAAGAAGGTGACCATACCGGTTCCCGCCGAGGAGACAGCCATGTCCTACATCGATGGTTTCGTAATCGCCGTACCCGACGCCAACCGCGAGCAGTTCATCAAGCACGCCAAAACCTTTGACGCCATTTTTCTGGAGTACGGCGCCACGCGCGTGACCGAGTGCTGGGGCGACAACGTGCCCGAAGGTACGCTCACCGACTTCCGCCGCGCCGTGCAGGCAGAGAAAGACGAGTCCGTGGTGTTCTCGTGGGTGGAATGGCCCGACAAGGCCACCCATGACGCCGGCATGGAGAAATTCATGAAGGACCCACGCATGGCGGCAGCCAGCGACATGCCCTTCGACGGCAAGCGCATGATCTTCGGCGGCTTCGTGCCGGTGGTCAGTCTGTCGGCGTAGCCCAAACTGGAGTCAGGACACCCAAAGATCCGCTGCGCATGACATGAACATCCTCATCTTTGCGCGGGCCATCTCACTGTGACCACTTTGTTGCCAGTAACGGGCGAATCGGCTCGAACTGCTCGGGGCTGATATCACTCGTATAGCGTTTTTTCATCGCGCCATTGTCGGCCACTTGGCAGGCAAAGATCGTGGACAGGCTCTAAGCGCGAGCTTGCGGCCCGATGGGGTGCGAGGCCTTCGCACGGAAACGCCCCGGTCTTCACCGGGGCGTGCCGTTTTCTAGATGGCTCGGGCGGAGCAGCCGAAATATTCCGGCTATGCGCCGTTGCCGATCACGCTAGTTCCAGGGATTGGCAGGCTGGTCGTTGATCGCCGTCCAGAACCGCGTGGTGCCGGCAGGGATCGCGCCGTAGCCCCAATAGCTCCAGCCGCCGCCTCCGTCGTGGAACTCCGCCATCCGCCAGCCGCTGCCGAAGGTGGTGGAGCACTTGCCGTCCGCCACCGCGCGGCTGGTCAGTAGCGATCCCTGTAACGCCCCGGTGAACGCCAAATTGCCGCTTGCCCAGCCATCGGAGGAATCGGTGGTGATGCCCGCAGGAAGCGCGCTTCCGGTCACGTCGATGCACAGGATGGGCAAAGACGCGCTGGGAGACGTATCCCCGTTGTACGGATTGGTGGTGGTGTCGCGCCCGACATGAATCACCGTGGATGTTCTCCCCGTCCAGGTCATCGCTTTTCCAGTCGTCGTATTCCACGGGTTGGCCGGCTGGTCGTTGATGGCGACCCAGAAACGGCCCAGCCCACCGGGAGTCTTGCCGTAGCTCCAATAACTCCAGCCGCCGCCACCATCATGGAACTCGGCCATGCGCCAGCCGCTGCCGAAGGCACTGGCGCACCTGCCATCCGCCACCGCCCGGCTGGTCAGCTGCGATCCCGGCGTCGCCCCAGTGAACGCGACCGTACCGCCCGTCCAGCCATCGTAGTAATCGGTGGTGATGCCATAGGGCAGCGCGCTGCTGCCAACGCTGACGCACATGATGGGCAGCGCCGTACCTGTCGCGGTATCTCCACTGTAGGGATTGGTGGTGCTGTCGTTGCCTACATGGACCAGGGCCGCCGTGTTGGCCGGAAAGAAGCTGGTCCAGGTCATGCCCAGATGGGTAGCGCTGCCGGATCCGCCCGAAATGAAGCCCGGATTGGCGGCGATGAAAGCCTTGGCGGCCTGGATGTCGAAGCTGCCCCAACCCGTCGCATCGTCGCGCCCCGCGGCGGCCGCGTAATGGCCGTTGCCGCCGGTCGTCACGTCGTGGAAAGGAAACGTGCTGGCATAGGCGTACAGCGATGGCGGGGCGAAACCCAGCGCATTGCTGTTGGCCGTCTCCAGCCGCGCCCAGGCACCGACGAACAACGGCGAGGCAAGGCTGGTGCCGCCATTGGTGTAGTAGCCCGACGCGGTAATTCCCGACCCGGAGCTGGCCGTGAAGTAGGCGACGATCGGCGTATTCGTCCAGTCCGCGTCGAAGGCGAGATCCGGCAATTGGCGATAGGAACCAGACAGCGAACTCTGCCAGGTGGGCTTGGCTTCATGCGCGCTGATGCCGCCACCGCTGTACGCCCAGGACGACTCGGAGATGTAGCTGTCCGCGGTGCTGGTGTTCAAGGTCGTGCCGCCAACCGTCACGACATAGGGCGAAGAAGCCGGATACCCGACGCCCAGGGTGGTGCCGTAGCTGCCGTTGGTGGAAGCACCGCAGGCATAGGCGCCGTTGTCGCCACTGGCCGCGGAAAAGGTCTGGCCCTGGGCGACGCCCAGCTGAAATGTGGAGTCCGCCCAGCCGGTGCTGGAGTCTTCGCAGCCGGGCCAGCCCCACGACATGTTGATGACCTTGGCTGTGTTGTCGCTGATCACGCGATTGATCGTCTGCAACATCAGGCCCTGGTCTTCGGCGCCGCCCGCCGTGTAGAAGATCAGCTTCTGCACGCCGCCGCTGATGCCGACGATGGCCTGCGCATCCATGCCCCACTCGCCCTGGCCGGAATCGTCGCCATTGTCGCCGCCGAGGATCACCACTTGGGTCGGCACGGCGGCAAGGCCCTGGCCGCTCTCCATCTGCGCCAGGTCGTTGACCGAATTGGTCATGCTGCCCCAGCCAATAAGGGCTGCGGTCGTATTGGTCGCGGCGGGTGCGCTGCCCGCGTCGTACACGGTGGCGAATTCCTGGGGATAGTAGCCGTGCGCATTGGGATTGCCGTCGGGGCTGGTGACGATGTGGTAGCCCGGGCGCGGGTTCGAAGTCGCTACAGGCTGCATCCGGCCATGCCAGGACAATGTCTGCGCATGATCGAGCGTTTGCAGGCCAAGTACGCGGTCGACCGTATCGCTCAGCGCGGTGGGCACTTGTACATCGAGGATGTTGGCGATGCCGTTGCGTCCATCGCGACTGAAGTGGCCGATCTGCGTGCGAAACGCCGAGCGTGCATTGCCGACGGTGCCGTCTGCACTGACCAGCATGCGGTTAGCCGCGATCCTGACGTTCGTGTAGCCCTGTTGCCGCAGGTAGTCCGCCACCGCCTGGGCCTGTTGCTCGGTCGGCGCAAATGTGGCGGTGGTTTGCGTACTGTTGAGGAACTGGTGATAAGCCGGACTGCCCGGGCGATGCAGCTCGCGGACGAAGCTGTCCAGCACGTCCTGGTTGCGCAATTTCAGTGTCACCGTGATCGACGCCGGCTCCTGGTCTGCCGCCAGGCCGCTGAAGGCGGCATTGCCGGTCACGGCGACGCGTGTATGCGTCGTCGCCCATGCGGCAGTGTTCGGGGTCTGCGCCGACACTTCGTACGTCACGGCTTGCGCACCGAGTGCAAGCATCAACGCGACTGCCAGCCGCGATCGTACCGAAGCGAGCGGCAAGGTATGTTTTAATCTATTCATGGTCAAATACTCCCTTATTTGCTATTTGCGAATAATCGGATATGGCGACATTGCGTCGCCCACTTATTGCCATCGAATTGCAATCGAACATCGCTCACGGCAACGATTTTCCGTATGAGAGACCGATGTTCTCGCCGAACGGATGCACACCCAGCAGCTGGATGTCCTGATCGACCTTGACCAGCTTCTTGTATTCGTCTTCCGGTGTGACCGATTGTGCGTGGCACAGCGCCCCGAACGAGCACAGCAGCACTGACGACAGGCAGATCCCTTGCCAAACACGCATCAATGTTCCCCTTTACCTGGCGTTGCGCTCAGGCCTGAGTCAGAGATTCCGACTCAAGTGGAACTGTTGTCAACGGGCAAGTTCTTGCGGGCTGTCTAAGGCCGGAACTAGAGCGTATGCGGTAGTGCTGACCACGACCGGAACACTGATCGCGGTCGATCAGAACCGATGATCAACTTGACCAGTGTGCGCACCACGCGCGTGATGGAGTGCTGGGCGACAACGTGCGCGAAGGCAAGCTCACCGATTTCCGTCGCGCCATGCAGGCCAATGACGATACAGCCAAAGGCTCGCTGTGCATGAAAAGTACGCATTGCCCCCTGTTTTCGCAGACCCCTCTTTTCGCGCAACCTACCCGGCAAATGCCTTGACGATGTAGTCGGTGTCACGCCGTAGCAGGGTTTCATTGAAACCCAGTTCCAGCTTTCCTGCTTCGACATCCTGGATGAGGATGTTCGCCTTGTGCAGACGCTCTTTCAGACCGGCCTGCTTATTGGCGGCGATCTGCAAAAAGTGAATATTGGTGCCGTGTTCCACGCGCTGAATCGTGAATCCTTCGACAGCCGATAACTTTTCAAGCAGTCGATCACCTGCTGCGCGAACACGTGCAAAGCGCTGTTCAAAACCGTCGAGCGCACCTAGCGCCATTAGCGCAGGCTCCCAACCGTGATATATCGTGCCGCCGAAAAGGTGACGGGTCTCGCGCGCCTTGGCAATCGTCGCCTTGGTACCAGCGAGAATCGCGCCATAAGGCGCGCCCAGATATTTGTATAGCGACACATAGACCGTATCGAACAGCGCACTGTATTTGCTGATCGAAAAACCCTCTGCCCCGCTGTTGAGCAGCAGACGAGCGCCATCCAGATGCATGCCAATGCCTTTGGACCGCGCCAGTGCCGAGATCTTCGACACCAGCTCGTAAGGCAGCATGGCGCCATCGGCACGGCGCACCGGACTCTCCAGCGAAATAGCCCCCACCGACAGTGGATAGGCCCCCTTTTCGGTAAGCGTGACGGCCGCCTCGACTTCCTCGAAACTCGGTGAAGCCCGGCCCGGCGCCAACGGCAACAGATTGATATTGCTAAGCGTCGTTACCGCGTCGCTCTCATCCCGGTACACATGGCTTTCCTGTTGCACCAGCGCCCGTCGATGCTCACCGCACAACAAGCGCAAGGCCACTTGATTGGCTAGCGTGCCGGTTGGCATAAATGCCGCATCTTCTTTACCCAGCAAGGTGGCGAAGCGCTGTTCGAGATCACCGACCGCGCCGCCCTTCAAGTACGCATCGCTGGATTTGTCGCGCTGATCTAAAAGCTGATCGACCCTGGCGATGATGTCCCGGTTGTAGCGCGGCATGTAATCGCCGGCCAGCACCACCGCATTGTTGATGTGATCGGGGTCCTGCGGGCTCTTGGGCGCGGCGAAGGCAGCCGGTGCAAACAAGGTCGCCCCTGATAACAAACCCGTAGCAGCACCTGCCGAGAGAGACGAGCGGAGAAAGTCGCGACGATCCATGGTTATCGTTCCTGCCAAGGTGAGCGCACGGTCAGGCGGCGGTGGGCCGATCATAGCGACGCGTGGCCTATCGGCTATCGGTCAAAGGTCACAGTAGGCCAGAACAGGAAAGGGATGCCCGCGCAACCACCGCTCGGAAATAAGGGGACGGCGGAAATTAAGGAGTCAGAGACATTGTCTAGTCCTTGGAAATGTCTCTGAAGCATCCCTAGGCAGCCGCAGGCAAGAGCCGAGCGTGCGGAAGACTGCCCATGCCAAGCAACGTGGCTTCGACCGCTTCATCCATCGGCGTATGCGGCTCGTGCCCCAACACGGCAGTCAACTTCATGTTGTCCATCCGCAGAGGAATGCGCCACAGGTAGCGCATCTCGCGCATCTCCCGGAAGGTCACGACAAAGGGCGAGAGCAGCGTCAGCAGCCACCAGGGGAAAGCGACAACATGCGGCTCGTTCCCCGTGCGGCGAGCCACCACGCGACGGATCGCTGCGCTCATCTGTGTTCCGTCTGCATCCCAGTGACCGGCCATGTGGAAGCTGGCGAAGGCATCCAGCATCTCGCGGCGTTCCAACAGCTCGACCATGGTGCGTGCGACGTCCGGCAAATAAGACCATTGGTGGCCGACGCCGCGCCCACCAGGGTAGCTCACCGTCTTGACCGGCTTTGCAGGCTTCACGAGCCCCTGCGAAAACCAGCTGCTGTTGCCCACTTTCGGGCCAAAGAAATCGCCGGCCCGGACGATCAGCACGCGCGCACCGCTGCGACTCGCGTCGAGCAGATGCTGCTCCATCTCCACCCGAATGGCTCCCTTGCGGGTTACCGGGTGTTGCGGCGAGTTTTCGGTCAGTACCGGAAAGGCATCCGGGCCGTAGTTGTAGATCGTGCCGGGAAGCACGATCGTCGCGCCCTGGGCGATGGCGGCGGCGATGGTGTTGTCCAGCATCGGCAGCACGAGTTCCGACCATCGGCGATAGCCGGGCGGATTGACCGCATGAACGATGACCGCGCAGCCCTTCGCAGCTTCCAGCACGTCCTGCCGGTTCAGCGCGTCGCCGGACAGCCAGGTGATGCCGTCCTTGCGTTCGACCGACTTTGCCGCGCCGCGTTTCAGTGCCCGTACCTGCCAACCCGCATCGCGCAGCTGACGCGCAACTTCTCCGCCGATGCCACCGGTGGCGCCAAGCACCAAAGCGTTGTTGTTTGTTGCCATGACCTTGACCTCACTGTGTTGTCGATGGGGGAATTCTGGGTCGTGAACTGTTCTTATGGAATTGCCGAACATGAGCTATCTGCTATACATTTATGTATGACATCGACGATCGGCTGGGAGCTCTATCGTTCCTTCCTTGGAGTGCTCAAGGAGGGCTCGCTGTCCGGTGCCGCACGCGCACTGGGCATTACACAGCCCACCGCAGGACGGCACATTGCCGCACTGGAAGAAGCCTTGGGCGTCGTGCTGTTTACGCGCTCACAAGTGGGCCTGATGCCCACCGAGGTTGCGTTGGCACTGCGCTCGTATGCAGAGGCGATGGAGAGCACCGCCGCATCGCTGGAGCGCACCGCCACAAGTCAGGGCGAAGGCGTGCGGGGCGTGGTTCGCGTGTCGGCCAGTGACGTGATCGGCGTGGAGGTATTGCCTCCTGTCGTTGCGCAACTGCGTGACCGGCATCCCGATCTGAAGGTCGAGCTCGTATTGACCGATCGCATGCAGGATCTGCTGCGACGCGAAGCGGACATCGCCGTGCGCATGATCCGCCCAGATCAAGAGCAGCTTGTGGCGCGGCGCGTCGGACAGATTGAACTCGGCTTGCATGCACGCAAGGACTACCTGAGTCGCCGTGGCGAGCCACGCACTATCGGTGACCTGGCAAGTCATTCGGTCATCGGCTATGACCAGCCATCGATCTTTGTCCGCAAGTCCGAAAAGTTAGTAACGTTTTTCGGCCGTGACATTTTCTCATTGCGCACCGACAACAATCTCGCGCAGCTGGCCTTGATCCGCTGCGGTGCGGGCATCGGCGTCTGTCAGGTACCGATCGCCAAGCGGGATGACTCCCTGAAGCGCGTCATGGCAAAGGAGTTTTCACTTCGCCTCGAGACCTGGGTCACCATGCATGAGGACCTGCGCAACAGTCCCCGTTGTCGCGCCACCTTTGACGCTTTGGTCGAGGGGTTGCAGCAATATGCTGCTTAGGGCTTTCGCTCGCGGTCACAGCAAATATGACTCGAGCTGCGCTTCGAAATAACGGACTTCGACCCGGTTACGGCCGACCCTGTTACCACCATTACCCACCATGACTTGTGACACTCGATTGCATCGACAGTACGCGGCATGGTCGCATCTTCATGCCTCATCACATGATCAGAGGCATTGCGCGCGACGCCACGCAGCCCGGGAAACGTCATGCAGGGAAAGATTCGGATCATCGCAGCGCTATGCGCGCTGACCGTGCTGGGTAGTACGCACGCGACCAAGCTCGACGACGGCACCCAACTGCTCACGCAGGTGACTCACAGCTATCCCTCGTTGCGCTACGTGGATCGCTACCGTCACGACTTTCCTGACGAGATCCAGAGCCAGGCTTTCTGGTCAGCTGAGCACACCCCTCCTCTCCTTCCGGACGCCAACGCACTCACCCGCGCGCTGGCTGCGCTGCAAGATCAGCACGTCGCGCTGGTCGGCGCGAAGGCGGGTAAATCCGAAACCTTGGGCATGCTGTTCCGCACTGCCAGCGACGGCAGCGTGATCGTCTGGCGCGTATTCGATACCACCGCCAGAAACGCGCCAGTCTCCGAGGGCGATCAAGTGCTGACTATCGATGGCCAGAACGCCCAAGCGTGGCTGCAACACGCAGCGACGCTGACCTTCGGTGGCCAGCGCCGCGGCCGTTACGCGGAAGCAGCCACGGAGCTCGGGCTCGCCACGCCGGTGGTCCATCGCGTTACCGGACTCAGCAACACAGTCACCCTGCGCTTGCAGAGTGCCAGGGGCCAAGCGAAGACCGTCACGCTGCACTACAAGCCCGTGGATGCGGAACTGGCCAAGTCGATGACTGCCGCGATCAACCGCGCCGACCTGCCGAAGCACTTCACGGCCGCAGGTCTGCGCATCGGCACGCTGCGCATGGGTGCGTTCGCGCCGCAATACGACGACGCCTTCGTGGCTGCTGCCGATGCTGCCAGCAAACAACCCGGTGCCAGCGACGACACCGCCATGCTTGCCGGCTACTGCGCCGTGGTGCGCAACGTCATCCGCGAAACCGATACCGCCGCTCGCGATGCGGACGTACTGGTGCTGGACCTGCGCGGCAATCTCGGTGGCTTCGACCGCGAAGCGTGGTTGCTGGCCGATGCGCTCGGCACCCGCCCCTCGCTCGCCACACTCGATCTGTTCGCCGGCACCAGCGCCGGCACCGTGCAACTCGCGAAGGAACACACCGATCCGAGCTGCGGCCACGTTGCCACCCATGTGCCGCTAGTCGTGCTGACCGACGCCGGCACACGCTCGGCGGGAGAATTCATGGCGAGCTGGTTATGGGCCTCGGGCGCCACGGTGGTCGGCGAGAGCACCGTGGGCGCCGGCGGCGGCTTCGAGTTCAACGGTGAACCGGGCACTCCACTGCCCGGCTCCGGCTATGCCATACGGCTCAGCGGCAATTTCTCCGTGTTCGACCCTGCCGGCACGCTCACCGAGGGCGAGCACGCCGAAGGCACGCTGATCGACATGCTGGCGCAGGATCACTTCGCGCCCAGCCGGACGCACCCTTTCGCCATCCAGTCCGTGGGCTTGCGCCCGGACCTTTCGCTCATCACCAAGCTCGCCGACCTGCGCGATGGCGGCCAGGGCAGTCTCGGCAAAGTACTCGTGCAACTGAAAGTGAAGCGCCGGCTCTGACCCAGACATTCGGTAAGTGGCGCTGACCCAGATATTGAACGGCTCGCCGCTGGTGCGTATGCGGGCCCGGCAGGCAGGAAGCAAAAGAGGTGGGTTCGTTTATCGATCGTAGTAAATGAATCTGCCCCCTTTGTTTTTCAAAGGCCTGCTGTCCATTGGAGAAAATATCTCTGAGATGGTCTGGATTTGGCGGACACCTTTGAACGGCGATCAATACTGGCCGTAGCGCCCGCGCACGGAGGCCCGCAGTTTCGCCGGGTCGTAACCGACGCCGTCCTTGAACACGGTGATCATGTCCTCGATCGCTTCTATATGTGTGGAAGGGTCGCCGCGCACCAACACCAGATCGGCATCCTTGCCCGGTGCGATCGAGCCGATGCGCTGCGCAAGGCCCTCGTAGGTGGCGCCGTTCAATGTGCCGATCCGGATCGCCTGGGTCGGCGTGAAGCCCGCTTCCACCAGCAGCTCGATTTCCCGCTGATCGCCGAAACCGGGGATCACCTCGCCGCCGCCGGTCGGGTCGGGGCCGGCCAGCAGCAGGCCGCCGGCCGCAACGAAGGCGCGCTCCAATCCGAGTTCGTGCGCCCACATGGTGGCGCCGGGCGCCTTCTTCGCGGCCGTGCGACTGGCGTACAGCTTGCGGATGTAGAAGTAATCCGTGCGCGCGGCCGGACTCAGAACGTCCAGTTGCTTCGGTCCGAGCGGACGCCAGGTCGGCGACGACGGCTCGAACACCGGCAAGGTCGAGGTCACCGCGACGTGGTGCTCGACCAGCAGCTTGATCAGCTTTCCGGCCGCGTCGCCATCGGGCACCATCGCCGCCAATGTCTCGTCGCCTTCGCTTTTCGTGCAGACGTCCGCGCGCTTGCCGCTGTCGAGCTGGGTGTTGACCATGAACCCGTGTTCCAGGTCGTCGATGCCCGCCGCGACCGCCTCCGGATAGGTCACCGCGCACAAGTGTCCGGTGATCTTGAGCCCGCGCTTGTGCGCCTCGTCGGCTGCGGCGGCCAGCTCGGCGCGGGTGAGGTTCATGTAGGCCTTGAACGAGGTGACCCCGACGTCGGCCCAGTAATCCACCGTCCGCCGCGTTTCGGCGGCATCCTTCAACTGATGCATTTGCACGAACGGACTGTCGGCTCCTTCCAGGTACGGTCCGGTCACGTCCATGTGCGGGCCGGGCAGCACGCCCGCGTCGATCTGCTGCTTGAGGTTCAGATCGGTGTACGGCTCGACGCTGCCGGTGGTGCGCAAAGTCGTCACGCCTGCGGCCAGGTACAGGCGCGGCGAGGAGAACGCCATTTCCGGCACGATCAACGGCGGCTCCGAATGCCCGTGCTCGTCGAGGTTGGGTCGGGCAACGTAGTACTGGTGATCGTGCATGCCGACGAGACCAGGCAGCACGCTGTCACCGCTGGCGTCGATCACCCGGTAACCGGCCGGCACCGCGTCGGACGCCGCCTGCACCGCGGCGATACGGCCGTGGTCGATCAGCACCGTGCGATCCTCGACCGCCGGCGCACCGGTGCCATCGATCACGCGCACATGTGTCAGCGCGACCTGAGGCTGCGCCACGCTGACGAACGGTTGCACCACGGCGCCCGGCGCCGCCGCAGGTGGCAACACGTGCGCGGCCATGTCGAACGGGGGGCGTGCCGCACCGACCAGGGCCGTGGCGGCCACGAGCACTGCAAAGTAACGGATCATTCCATGCTCCCCGGCTCTTGAAGTGGTCCATCGTGACCCGACCGGCAGGCGGCCGCAAGCAAGCACACTGACAGGGAGACCTCGCAGGATGCGAGGTCGTCGCAAAGCAATCCCTGCAACTTCGCCAGATAGCGAGCTACGCTCAGCGCGAACGGTTGGGAGTCGGGTGGCCTGGAGCAAGTGCCATCCACTCTGATCCCGGTTGTTGCATGTCGATCTGCGCACCCGTCCTTCGTCGAAGAGAATGAAGGGCATCCTCCCTGCCCTGAACCAGGAGAACCCACATGATCAGCAAGAACACGATTTGCCTTTGGTATGACGGCACCGCCCTGGATGCCGCGACGTTCTACGCCGAGACGTTCCCGGATAGCGCCGTGGGCGCTGTTCATCGTGCGCCGGGTGACTATCCCGCGGGCAAGCAGGGCGATGTCCTGACGGTCGAGTTCAGTGTCATGGGCATTCCGTGCCTGGGCTTGAACGGTGGCCCCGGGGTTCCGCACACCGATGCGTTCTCGTTCCAGGTGGCAACCGACGACCAGGCCGAAACCGACCGCCTGTGGAACGCGATCATCGGCAACGGCGGCCAGGCAAGCGCCTGCGGCTGGTGCAAGGATCGGTGGGGACTGTCGTGGCAGATCACCCCACGCGCCCTGATCGCCGCGATCACCGATCCTGATCCCGCCGCTGCCAAACGCGCGTTCAACGCCATGATGGGGATGACGAAGATCGACATCGCCGCGATC
The DNA here is from genome assembly GCA_035566635.1 of Rhodanobacter sp. Lineage (GTDB taxonomy): Bacteria > Pseudomonadota > Gammaproteobacteria > Xanthomonadales > Rhodanobacteraceae > Rhodanobacter. The sequence continues at coordinate 232,133 of DATMQY010000018.1, read as the reverse complement.
GATGCCGCCCGGCGCGGCTGACGATCGCAACTGTCCGCCGTCGTAGCCAAGCAAGGGTCAGAGTCGACTATTCGAGAAGTGCACTCTGACCCCTGTTTTTCCATGGCGTCATGCCGTCACCTGGAGCCTTCCCATGATTCCCACCATCACCGCCTTTGAGCGTTCGCCCGATCAGGGCAAAGGACTCGCGCGCGACATGCGCGTTCGCTGGGCGCTCGAAGAAGCAGGCCAACCTTACGAAGTTCGCCTTGTGTCGTTCAGTGCGATGAAGGAACCCGCGCATCGGGCGCTTCATCCCTTCGGGCAGATTCCCACCTATGAAGAAGGCGACCTCGCCCTGTTCGAGTCGGGGGCCATCGTGTTGCATATCGCAGAGCACCATGCAGGTCTGCTGCCGAACGATGCGAATGCCCGGGCGCGCGCGATCACATGGATGTTTGCCGCAGTCAACACGGTGGAGCCGCCGATCCTTGAACTCGTCGTTGCCAAGTTTCTGGAGGGCGACAAGCCCTGGGCCGAGCAGCGCCTGCCACTCGTCCGGGATCGCATCCGCAACCGGCTGGGCGACCTTTCTACCCGCCTTGGCAGTGCCGACTGGCTCGATGGTGCGTTCAGCGCGGGCGACCTGATGATGGCGGGGGTGCTGCTCAGGTTGAAAGTATCGGGGATGCTGAACGAGTATCCGAACCTCGCCGCCTATGTCGCCCGCGCCGAAGCGCGGCCCGCGTTCAAGCGTGCTTTCGACGCGCAGTTGGCGGTGTTCACTGGCCAGCCTCCGACCGGCTGATAGGGTCCGCTCCGGATCGCGGATTCAACGGATCCGCGAAACCGGGACGTCCCTTTATCCGGCGACTGCTGATATCCCTCGCGTCATCCGTCTTAAATTCATCTACGGAGTCGGGGTCGCCAGGAACGCGTGAACGTGATTCGCTGTATCGGCTGCACTCACGTCGGCATCATAGTAGTTCCCCATCAGCACACCTTTATTGTTGATTGAGGCCAACGCCGTGGCGTATTCGCCTGGAATCGTGAAAGTGGTATAGACCCCATTCTTTAGCACGAATCCCTGTAAGCCCTCGCCACCCGTGTTGAGACATTGGCTCGTTGGGCAGTAGCTCCCGACGATCTCGTCGGCATCATTGATTCCAGTACTGACCGTGTAGACCGCGCCTGGGAAGTCGATCGGAGTATAGATTTCCCCGCGCCGCAGGAAGCCATGGACGTTGCCGCCTGCATCGGCGTAGGAGCCGACGATGTGCCCTTCACTATTGACTGAAAGATACAACTGGATCTGGGCCACGCCAGGGTAGTCGAACGAGGCATATCTACCTCCGATCAGTGTGTACCCGTGCGAATTTCCGGCGCTATCGGTCCATCCGCCGACAATCTCGCCCGCATTGTTGATTGCTGGGGAGAAGGTACTAAGGGCACCGGCAAACGGTACGTTCAGTGGTTTGAAGTTACCGCCGTCCAGCTCATAGCTGTGAAAAATATAAGATCCGCCAACGTAGCCCATATAATAATCGCCAACAATTTGGCCGAAATCATTGATGCTGTAGGCTTGCTGTATCGTCGAGCCGTTGGGGTCGTTCAATAGATCGTAGGCCTCGACGACGGGTTTCGTCCCCAATAAGCGGGCAAGGAAACCCGTCTGAGATGTTCCGTCGGGCGAAGACCATGCTCCGACAACCTTAATCTCCGATTTATCTGTCCCACCCCGTCCGTCTATGTCCCGATTAAAGGCGATCGGATTAAAGGCGCCCGGGTTCATACCCACGCCTTGTGTATCGAGAGTGCCGGGATAGCTAAGCAGAGTGTACGTGTAGGTTGGTGAATCCGACGTCCGTGCGTTCACCCGTGCATTTGGCAGCGATATCTTCTCACCTGGAAACTTCGCCGCAGGCCTAAGCCCCTGCGCAAAACTGGCTGACGCGATCAAAGTCGTTCCAAATAGACCCAGGGATATTCCGAGATTCTTCAAGACTTGATTCTTCACAAGACCTCCTTGAATTCGTCGCTGAGCAGAGGGCATATATCCATAATGCCCGGACGTTAGTCGAATGCATTGGACCCGGGCTGTGCGAAGCCTATCGCGGCGTGCGACAGTCACGAGCACCCGTTCGATGACTCCGGGCGATTTTGCGATGAACCGTGCATTCGATCCGCCCAAGCGGTGCGGAAACAGAGAGTCATCCCATAGAATGGGCTATGCCTACTCCAGATACTCCGCGGCGCGGCGCGTCATTCTGGCCACTGCAAATCGGTGGATGGGCACTCTACGCATTGGCGACTGCGGTCACTCTTGTTCCTTACAGGCACATGCGTGCTGAAGTGTTTGCGGTCATGACGCAGCTGGGTGGTTCCTTTCTCGCCAGCTTTCCTTTGTATTTTCTGTGCAGGTGGCTTTGGCGCAAGGGCGTGCCACTATTTCGTGCGCTCTTCTGCTGTGCCACTGCCTCCTACATGCTTGGTGTGGCATGCACGATCATTGCGCGCATCTCGGAGATGCATTGGATCGACAAGTCATTGACGTTTCAATGGAGTATCGCGCTGACCGAGGCCATTAGCGCCAGCTTGATCCTCGATGGATGGAGTGCACTTTATTTCGGCATAAAGCACTATCAAACCGTCGAGCTACAGAGGACAAAATTGCGTGCGACGGAGGCGACAGCGCGCGACGCGCAACTGTTGGCTCTGCACTATCAGCTTCAGCCACACTTCTTTTTCAATACACTGAACGCCATTTCCTCGTTAGTAGTAAGCAATCAGCCTCTATTGGCCACGGAAATGATCGCCAGGCTGGCCGCACTCCTGCGCAACACCCTGAGCTTTCCCGACACGCATACGGTGACGCTGCGGGAAGAACTCGCTGTAGTCGACGAATATCTGACCATTGAGCGAGTACGCTTCGGCTCGCGACTTAGGGTGTCTATCGATGTTAGTGACGAGGCAAGTGACGAACAGGTGCCGCGATTCTTGATGCAACCGCTCATCGAAAATGCGATCCGACACGCGCTCACCCGGTCTCCTGAGGGTGGCGAAATCGCCATCCGCGCATGCCTGGCTGAGCAGAGACTGCAGATCGACGTTGCAAACGACACCTGCGAGCTCGAATCGACGGGCGCCCATCAAAGCCATGGAGTGGGATTGGCAAATACACGGGCTCGATTAGGACAGCTCTATGGCATCGGCAGCGCTACGCTGATGTTGTCGAAGCAGGCTGGACGGTTCGTGGTTTCACTTCGACTCCCGCTAATCACGGAGCCGATCGCGAACATGTCGATGGTCGGACGATGACCATCCGCGTCCTCATCGTCGATGACGAACCGCTTGCGCGACTTGGTGTGATCACGCGCTTGCGCACGTATCCGGACATGATCGTCGTCGGCGAATGCGCAACAGGAGAAGAGGCGCTGCGCATGATTCCCAGTCTGGCGCCTGATCTGGTTTTCCTTGACATCGAGATGCCCGGCATCACCGGCTTTGAACTAGTACGACTGCTGCCCAAGGGTCACATGTCGCATTTTGTATTTCTGACCGCGCACGACGAGTATGCGTTAGATGCGTTCGATATCGAGGCACTCGACTATTTGCTCAAGCCCATCGATAACGAACGATTCGCGGCGTGCGTTGATCGGGTTCGGCGAACAGTGGCGCTGTATCGCCAGGAAAGCCACTATGGCCACCTCTATGAACGATTGATTGCCAAACACGCTGGTGCAGGCAGCCAGCCGGTTCGCCGCTTTACGGTGCGTCGCGGCAACGACGTCACGTTCGTGAAGGCAGACGACGTCGATTGGATAGAAGGTCTGGCGGACTACGCCGGCCTGCACGTACAGCGCAAGACGCACCTGATTCGGGAAACTCTCAGTTCTCTGGAATCGCATCTGGACAGCGCGCAATTCTTGCGCATACATCGCTCTTCGATCGTCCAGGTAGATCGTATCGTTCGCGTGCAGGCACTTGCCAATCGCGACGCACTCGTCACATTGCGTGATGACCAGACGCTGCGTGCGAGCCGCAACTACAGCGCGGGTCTCCACGATCTGCTGCGAAACCGACGCTCCTCGCTATGAGTTTCGATCGCACCAATGGGGACGGGTAATTACCCGAATTTAATTTCCCCCGTCCCCTACCCCGCCATGCCCTTCACTTCAACAGTTGGATTGCAAACCGCTAGAGTAGTTGTCACACGATTGTGCGATTGCATGTCCACCTGTCTCAGGAGTACATCCTTTGAAGACTTTAGCATTGGCGCTGTCAGGTCTTGCTACCTTCGCTTGTCATGCGCAACAAGCCCTTTCCGAACGGGACATTCACAAGATTGAGAATGGATTAGTGCCGCGTATCCTTGTTCAAGGCGAGACGGCGAAGACCTACAACGTTCTCGAACGAATGAAGCTGTTCAAAGTCCCCGGACTGAGCGTGGCGGTGCTCAAAGACGGCAAGGTCATCTGGCAGAAAGGCTACGGATTCGCAGACGCAGGGAACCATGTCCCGGTCGACATTCACACGAAGTTTCAGTCCGCTTCCATCAGCAAATCCGTCACGGCGTTCGGTATGCTCAAGCTCGCGCTTGTGAAGGGGCTGGATCTGGACCGCAACGTGAACGACTACCTGATCAGCTGGAAGGTTCCCGAAAATGCGTTCACTCAATCGGAGAAGGTAACGATTCGCAGGCTGCTTAATCACACAGCGGGACTGAACGTCGATGGGTTTCCCGGTTATGAGAAGACGGAAAAGATCCCTGACGCCATTGGCGTTCTCAACGGCGAAGGCAAGAGTCCCAAGCTTGTAGTCGAGGGGATTCCCGGGACAAAGTACTCGTACTCTGGCGGTGGCTATGTGGTCTTGCAAAAGCTGGTTGAGGATTTGTCCGGGGAGTCGTTCGAGCGCTATATGCAGGATGAAGTGCTTACACCGCTGAAGATGAGTGACAGCTCGTTCGATCCGTATCCCGGTGCGCACATGAGCCTCGCTTACGACTTTCGTGGTGAAGCCTACCCGGGTGGCTGGCACGTCTATCCCGAACTCGCTCCGGCCGGGCTGTGGAGCACGCCCACTGACTTGGCAAAGTTCAGTGCTGCCGTGCAGGATTCGTTGCGCGGTGTGGAGGGCTCATACCTGCCAAAGGCGATGGCAGAGCAGATGCGAACAGCCAGCATGAAGCCGGGTGGTGGCGATGAGTATGGCCTCGGGCTGGAGTTCCAAGGGAAAGGTGTCAATGCCTCGTTTGGTCACGGTGGCAGCAATGCTGGATTCAAGAGCGAAATGTTCTATTTCTTCAATCAGGATCTCGGTCTTGTGCTGATGGCGAATTCGGATAACGGTCGCCTCCCCCGCAACGAAATGATCCGCGCACTTTCCGATCACTTCCATCTCGATCTGTTTCCGCCCACCACCGTTACGGCGGTGCACTTGGCCAAAGCCACCCTTGACTCATATGCCGGGAAGTACCAGCTTGAGGAAGAAAAGAATCACTACTTCACCGTAACCGTTGATGCCCGTAACGGTCTAGCGATGGAGGATCTGACGAACGGCAAGAAGAATACGTTCCTCCCGATGGGAAAAGGCAAATTCGTCGATCGCTATAGCGGCGAAGAGGCCGTATTTACCGTGAATGGTGTGAGTGGAGATACCCACATGCTCTACGCCGGTGAAGACAGGTTGATCAAAGTGACGAAATGAAGGCCGGGCCACAAAGGAACGGGGTGAGATGGCCCCTTTAGTGCACCGACGATGGCTGCCTCCAAATGGTCCCTTACACCTCTCTGAACATCTGCTCACGCTGAAGGTGGATGCGCTGGCTTTCCTGCCCGCAGACACGCCGGCTGCGTCCATCGCATGAAGTAGAGGCCCGGCAGTCTCCCACCGGGCCTCCCTTCGTCACCAGGCGCGCATCGGTGCGCCAAGGCTTACTTCGTGTTGGCAGCCTCGTTGCACTTGATCTCGCCGCAGTTGAAATCCACTTCGACGCCGCGACTCGCGGTTACCGTCACGTTGGGATGCTTGGCGACATCCTGATCGCTCTGCTTCAGCGTGACTGTGTAGGTGCCCGGCGGCAACTGGGATGCGGAGTAACGGCCGGTGGGATCAACCGTCACCGTTCGGCCAGCCCCAGTCGTGTCGCTGCGCACAGCGACGCTGTAGCCCGCTGGTGCCTTGCCGAACACCGTGCCCGCAGTGGCCTGCGCACTGGCCGTGGAGATACCGGCCACGGCGAACGCGCCCATGACACCGGCCAAAGCCAGGCCACGAGCGATACGACGCGAGACAGAACGGGGCGAGAGAATGTTGTTCATGGATCACTTCCTTAGTTTTGCAGGGGGGAAAAGCACGGGCAGACCAGGGGTTTGGCTGCTGCCCGTGAAACGAGGCGGACGACGACGCCTCAAACCGGCGTGTCGCCGGTACTTCGCGCGATCGATCGCCTACGCCAGCAGCATGCTACCGACTGTCATCGCGCAAATCAGCATGCAGGCGCCGAACAGGCTCTGCAGCAGCAGGGTTTCGTATTTGAATTTCATGACGGCTCTCCATCGAGTGAGGAAACGAAGCTTTCGAGATGGATTGAGCAAACGCCGTGCCAACACCCTCACGCCTTGAAATCCGCGCTCCCATGCCACTTTTTGTTGATCATTGAAAGAGAACATCTGTCCGCGGACACTTCACGCGGACATCGGACACAGCGGACACACCACAGAATGCGGCGACTCTCGACAGAAGTTCAGGTGCACTCTTGCGCGATGAGGCAAACCAAACCCTCGCCACACTGGCCAACAGCATTCAAGGTGACTCGGGCAATGGCGGCGATGAGCCGTGTGGACTCGATCTTCCACACGACCTCAATCGCCTCAGGCACATCTTTCATGCCTGCCGGATGACGGCATTCCGGTAGTCACTGACGATGCCGCGTCGTCGAACTAACCGGCCTTCAAAGGCCCAGCGACCTTGTACGTATTGAGGATGACGCCGGACGGCGTTGCTTGCGTGCTGACGAGCTCGAATGAGCGTGCCGGGGTTCCCTCCGCAAAGAAGCGCTTCCCCGTGCCCAGCAGGACTGGAGAGACGATCAGTACAACTTCATCCGCAAGGCCATGTTCGAGCACCGTTGACGTCAGCGTGGAGCTGCCCGAGAGGACAAGACCCGGGCCGTCCTGCGCCTTGATGCGGCGAATGCCCTCGACGATGTCCGGTCCAAGGCCCTCGAACGGGCCCCATTCAAGACTTTCCGGACGGTGGGTAACGACATACTTCGTCGCCACATTGAGGCGGTCCCCCATCGGACTGCTCGGCGCCTTGGGCCAGAAGCCCGACCAGAGATCGTAGGTGCGACGGCCAAGCAGCAGATCGAAGCGCTCGCCGTGCGCGGCCATCACGGCGTCCCGGCCAGCGGGGGTCCGATAGGGCGCGGTCCAGTCGCCGTAGGGGAAATTGTCGTCATCGTCGGAATGCTGGATCACGCCGTCTAGCGAGATATGTTCCATGATTTTGAGCTTTCGCATTTGAGTCTCCTTTTCTAGGCGTGGCCAGCATTCCGTGGGCGGAAGAAGATCTCTCGCACCTCGACCGGCACCCGACAGGCAACGACGGTCTTACGCGCCCATGCAAGCGCCTCGTCCATGTCAACGGCTTCGATGATCGAGAAACCACCTATGTGCTCCTTGGCCTCAGCGTATGGGCCGTCGGTGATGATCACTTCTCCGTTGGCCTGCTTGCGCAGCGATTTTGCGTTCCGTGCCGGGTGCAGGCCACCTGCGAACCTCCTGATGCCAGCGGCCTCCATCTCTTCGTTGAGTGCATGGATATCGCGGACCACGGCTTCGTCTTCAAGGGTCGGGTCGTAGTTGTCGGGGAGGTGGATTGCTACCAGATATTGCGGCATGTCTTTTCCTCTAATGATCTGCAGACTGGCCAGTTGCCGGCTTTCACTACAACGACGAACAGCCGCTACGGATTTCGACAATCGTTCGAAAATTCCGGTTCGACCCCGAGCTGCTGTTCGGAAGCAGACGTTGCCCTACTTGTTTGTCTGCAGCCATAGGGAGACTCCCGCCACCCTCTGCGATGGGGCAATCCGTCTTTTGTGCAAGCAACTCACGCCGCGTCGCGGATGTGTAGAGCCCGGTGCATGAGGCGGGTTGCTTCATGCACCGGGCTTGGACGTAACGGGCTCTGACCCGCTTATTGCTCCGTGCAACTCATCCAAATTCAGGCCCGTGCTTCCAAAGCTCGCTCAATGGCTTGCGCGTGGGGCCGCACACAAAGATATCGGGGTGATCCTGGCTTTCCTCATTGGCCACGCCCAAAGCGTTGGCCGTGTGGCCAGCAAGGCGGCAATCGGTGAAAAGCTCATCGGCGCGTTCGTGTGAACTTCCCAGCACGATAAATGTGGCGGGTGGCGTCTGCGGATAGCCGCGCAGCCATCCAGTATTGACGGCGGTGATCGGCATGGGCAGGTGGTAGTGCTGGCCCAGTAGAGCAATGGCGCCGTACTCGCCATAGTTGCCCACGACAATACCCAGGTTGGCTTGCTGTTCGGCAGGCAAGCCATCACGTATGGCAGCGACCTGCGCGACGATTTCGTCCCAGCCGATTTCCTCGCGGAGGTCGTTGTTGTTTTGTAGCGCAAAGTCTCGCAACGGGCCGCTTGATGCGATGGGTACGATGCGAAGCGTCGCAAAGATGCCGATGGCGAAGACGCCCGTAAATACCAGCGTGGTGATCCCAACACGCCATGCGGGGCGCAGCGTGCGCAACCATCGCTCGCCCACAACGGACCCCATGGCCAGCAGCATGGGATAAGCACCGCCGGTGTAATAGAAGCGCCCCTGGGCCAAAAGGAACAGCAGCACTGGCACCACGTACATCCAGGCAAGCATGCGATAGCGGCGATCGTTGAAGTAGGCGAACAAACCCGCCAGCCAGACAGGCACGGCGAACAGGTTGGCATTCAACAGGAACTGATCGCGCAGGAAGCCGTCCGCGCGCCCCTGATGTACGTCGCGCGCATGAATGCCTTGCAGGAAATGGTAGGAAACGAAGTCGTGCCGAATGAGCCAGGCGAGGTTGGGGGCAAATATGAGTAGCGCGATAGCGCCGCCGACCCAGAACCAGCGAGTCGTAACATATCGCCGTGCGTCGGTGAGCAGTACCCCCACCAGTACGCCAGCGAGCTCGAACGCGATCGAATACTTGGTCTGCAGGCCAAGGCCCGCGAGTACGCCAATCGCCACCCACCAGCGCGGCTCATCGTCACGCAGCAGGCGAATCACGCACCAGGCGATAAGCACCCACCACAACAGATCGAATGAGGAATACTGGAATTCCGTCGCCCAGAACATCGGCAATGGCGACAGCGCTACTGCGATGGCCGTAAACGTCTGTGCCAGCCGCCCGCCCCCCAGATCGCGAGCCATGAGGCCACTGGCGAGAATCACCAGGACTTGCGCGAGCACCGAAAACAGTCGCAGGCCTACGAGTGACAGGCCAAACATCTTCAGACCTAGATGTTCCAATGCAGCGGTCAGCGGTGGGTAAGGCACAAAGCCCCAATCCATATGCTGCGCATCACTCAGGAATTGCAATTCATCCCGGTGAAAGCCGTACTGCCCGTTGGTCAACATGTGGGCTACGCAGAAGAGCACTGCAATGACGAGCACCGGCATGGCGCTCAACTGCGAGCGAGTTGCGGCCATTGGCGCTTTGAGCAGATCGCGGCTATGCACGATAGAGTTCCCCAGGATTGTTGAACCTAAATATTCCCTTATCAGTGGTTACTGGGCTAGATGAATTGGGATGAATTGACATGACTTGGGGACGAAAGGAAGGCTGATAGGGATAGGCGATGACTTCTCCGTGGTCGTCTCGGACGATATGCCAGATTCGTCGACGAACGATGCATAGCTCCTAAGCTTCGGCAAGCTGGCGATCCGCACTCTGACCCGCTTATTGCTATGGCTTACCCAGCAGTTTTGCCCTACTCCGCCGCTTCGGGTGCGCCCATGCTGCCCTTGCTGTACATCCCGGAGCGATCGAAACAGCAGGCATTGCGCTTGCCGCACGCGAGCTTGTCGCAAGCGGTGGCGATGCGCTTGCCGCGCGTCTCGGCCTTCTTGCCGGAGGTGATCCAGTGGATCCAGTCGCGTCGCGCCACCGGCGTGATCTCGGCCCATGTCGCCTTGGCGTCCGCGTTGGATGCCAGCGCCTTGCGCAGGTCGGCGGGCACCTTGGGTTCGGGCTCCTTCTCCACCGGCGCGATCTCCAGCGCGACGCTGTCGCCCACGGTGACACCGGCGGCCTTGCGCAAGGCGTTGTCGACCTTGAGCCAGTGACTGCCCTGGCCATCCGGTTCCAGCGTGGCCTGGAAGGGCTGGTCTTCAAAGCTGCCCTCGACGGTGACCATGCTCCGCGTCGGCAGCTTCGCGCTCGCGACCGCGGGCAGCACCAGGAAGGTCCACGCCGCGCCCTTGGGCGTCGCGGGGCGCGACAGCTTCGCCTTGAACTTGATCACTGCAGTAGGTTTGGCCATGGCGGAACGGTAGCACCGGTCATCATGATCGACGAAACTGGGACGGAGTGAGCTGGCCCTAGTACCCCCTTCGTTGCTTGCTCCGGAACCGATCCCACGTCCCCTTGTTTCGCAGGAGTTTTTCGATGAAGCCGTTCTCCCACCTCGTGCTTGCCGGGCTGCTCGTACTTGCTTCCGGCACACTCGCTGCCCAGACGATCGATGACGCCGCGCGTGAGCGGACGGATCTCGCCCTGGGCAAGCCCGTCGTCGGCGCCCCGATCTGCAAGCCGGGCGAAGAAGCGAGCAAGGCGGTGAACGGCAGGATTGCCAGCAAGACCCAGGACAAGTTCTGCACCTTGCAACAGCCTGGCTGGCTGCGGGTGGACCTGCAGCGGCCGACCGCGGTGAGCGGTTTCACGATCAAGCACGCCGGTGCCGGCGGCGAACCGGTATCGATGAACACGCGCGCGTTCAAGCTGCGCGTATCCCCTGACGGGAAGACCTGGAAAACGGTGGTCGCCGAGTACCACAACACGGCCAGCGTGACCCACCATCGCATAGCGACTCAGCAGGTGCGCTACGTGGAACTGGATGTGAGCGAACCGACCCAGACCGATGATCCGGCCACCCGCATCTACGAGCTGGAAGTCTGGTAGCCACGGATCGATCGTCGGGTCGGTGCGCAGGCCGATCAGGCCGCCGACGAAGCGCCTGGAGGCAGCTCGTTGATGACCACCGGATCGGCTGGCTGCGCCATGGACGCCGTCGCCCCGAGCAACGCCTGCTTGGCGGCTTTTGCGGTCTTGTGGTTGCCGTCGTGGCTCCAGCCTGGTGGCATCACTAGGTAGAGCAGCTTGTTGCGCAGGCCGGGCGCCATCCATACATCTTTGCCCAGCAGATAGAACTCGCCCAGGTAGGCGTCGAGCACGCTATAGGGCTTCACCGGCCGGGTGATCCCGTATTCGATCCGGATGTCGTTGCGCTGCTCCAGGTAGGTGCCGAACACGCGGTCCCAGATGCTGAGCAGATTGCAGAAGTTGGTATCCATGTAGAGCACGTTGCGCGCATGGTGCACGCGGTGGTGCGAGGGGGTGAGGATGAACCGGTTCAGCACGCCCAGCCGGCCGTCCTTGAGCGCGTTCTCGCCCAGGTGGATGAACTGGCCCCAGAAGCCGTCGATGATCATGATCAGGATCAGCAGCGGCGGGCTCACACCCAGCACCATGCAGATGCTGGTGCGCACGAAGTCGGCGTAGACGCCTTCCAGAAAGATATGCGCGTAGTTCACCGACAGGTTCATCGCCACTGGCGCGTGATGCGTCGAATGCAGGCACCACAGCAGCCGGACCTTGTGCGCAAGGAAATGATAGACGAAGTGCGACAGCTCCCACGCGACATAGCCGTAAAGCAGTCCATACCAGGTCAGTCCGGCCTGAAACAGCGCGAAGCGCTGGAACAGCCCGATGCACAGACCGACCATGGCGATGGTGATGAAATTGCCGATGAAGCGGTTGAGCACCATCAGCAACAACGGAACCTGGTAGTCCTCACGCTTGAACGTTTTGATCGCGACGCTGCGCAGCAGCTCGAACACCAGCAGCGGCGGGATCAGCGGACTGAGCAGGTTGCCGAAACCGTCCACGGTGAGCAGCGCGCGGTAGTCGCCACTGGCAAGCATTTCCAGCAACGGCCCCAGGCCGAAGAACTGGACCAGCTGCTCATACATCCACCCCAGTACACCCATCGCAGCCTCGCTTACCAATGGTCTGGATTTCGCTCATCGAACGGGACGCCAAGCGAAAGCCGGACACCGCTGCAAGCTCTACGTATAGGATTTATCACGATCTAATTTTCACCACAAGTTGCGCTGCAATAGCGACCGGAGGCGCGCTCAAGCGCGCCTGGCCCGTGTTGCGGACCGGGACATCGACAATCAAAGCGGGTCAGAGCCCGTTCCGAGATCAAGCCGCCGCCAGCACTTTGCGCACCGTCTTCGGCGCCGCCACAGCAACCTTCAGCAACGCCTTGGCAGCCCCACTCGGCTCGCGCCGCCCCTGCTCCCAGTCCTGCAGCGTACGAATGGACACACCAAGCATCTCTGCGAAATCAGCCTGTGACTGACCGAGCTTGATCCGGGCTTCAGTGGCCTGGCTCACCTGCACGGTGAACTTGCGGCCGCCACCTGCCTTGATCTCACGGATCGCTTCGAGCACTTCGGCACCGATGTCACGCTTGGCATCGCGGGCGAGAATCTCTTTGCTCAACTTTTTCATGACTTCACCATATGGTCTTTGATCAGCCGTATGACGCGCGCCGGCAGATTTTCCTGTCGGTTCTTGGCATAAATTGCCAGCAACCATATCTGCCCAGCCTGAGTGACCTCGTAATAGATCACCCGCACACCGCCACGCTTGCCCTTATCTGTCGCACCCCAGCGCATCTTGCGACAGCCGCCGGAGCCCGGAATCAGATCACCTACATCGACATGTTGGGACAGGTACCACTGCATAGCGGCGTACTCCTCCTCCGTGAGGTAGTCGTACACGTACTTTGCAAACACGGATGATTCGATGAATTCGTGCATGGCAGACTCCTTTCTGCGCCCACCAACCATACGGCATTGCCGTATGATTTGCAATCAAAATCAAAGCGGATCAGAGCCCGTTCCGGAGTATGCAAAGTTCACCGAGTCCGTCATCGGCTACTCACCGTCCAGGCCGAACTTCTACGATAACTACTGAGCCTAGGGCTATCGGTGCGCTAGGCTTGATCGACGGTAGTCCGCGCGCGTTGCCAAGCGGCCGTCTTCGATGACCGCCATGCATGCCAACCGAGCGGTAAGTCTGCAAGAAGGGCAATCGTGGGATCGCATTCAAGCACGTTCTCAAGACTCACAACCGCTGCGTTTTTCTCGATCAATTCTTCAGACTCGACGTGAAACTGCCATCCGCCGTCATCTAAGTCGTGCGACACGTAAGCGATCCATGCTTGTTCAACTATGATCTTGCGGTTCGCGACAACCGCTAAGTTGGGCTGGTCACTAAAAGGCCAAGTGTCTGCATTCATTGTCGGACCTCCAAAGACATTAACTACTAAGGAGACGTCAAGGAAGGCTTTCAGCCTGCACGACGAATGAACAGATTAGCGGGGCCAGGAACCCGAGGCTCCACCCGGCTCAACCAAATTACCCTTGAGAATCAACCCCACGGATCGAGAGAGCCATTTCCGACTGATCCAGCTTAGTCTTGCGATCGTGTAACGTTCCAGACCATCTCGATGTTGAGAACATATGGAGTAAGGGGACTATCACTCACCACAAATTTTCCCGCCACAGTAGCCATGCCGTGGCGGCCATAGCTATTGATTTTTTCGTGATAGTTTCTAATGTCTGCGTGCTTGTAAACGTCATCGCCGACAGACAATTTAAGTGCTTGCCCCGGGCAGCCTCGGTCACTGATGTTCGTGTTATCAACACCCATGTATATCGAGCCGCGCAAGGATATCTCCTTGTTCGCATACAAGGTCGGATTCTTTAGAATACTGCACACATCAGTTGCAGCGTACCGTTGACGGGACTTAAATGCACTTGACGGTGTCGTTCCTCTAGCGGCCAAACAGAAAAACACACATGCAAATAAGCACGCGACAATCCAGCTATTACTATTGTTGGTCATTGACCTTTGCTCCCTGCGTTGCCAAATACTGTGTAGTCTGCGTTGAAGTCCGCAGCGCTTTCACGCAGCCCATTCGTTATGGGGCTCTCTTTCCAGCCACTTTGCCATAGCTCGTATGGCGATGTCTTGTTAAGACCCTCGTCCACGTACGATTGCGTCATAAAAGCATTCTTCTCTGTTACGCGCCACTCTGCCTTATTAATGGGCGCCCCGAAAAATTGACCATCAATCCCATGCTGCCCTTCGTGAGCAAACGCTGAGGCAGTCTCCGCTCTGGCAGTTGTCCCTTGGTTGCTGCCTGTATCGCGGATGTTTGCCAAGTTGAACGTAATGTTGGTTTCCTTTCCGACAGTTTTTGTCTCGGCATTGTTGTCGTGAGCATTACCAAAACCTACGTTGACACCGTTTTTCTGTTCGGCTTTTCCGTAGAACGCAAGCACTTTGTTCAGCGCTTGTTGCCCAGCACTCCCCGACGCAAGTTTACTAGCGGCAGTTTTGACATCTGTTAAGGCTTGACTGATCACGTTGCACTGATCCTTTGTGCCTGAGCAAATATAATTTCCCGTCGGATCAGTTCGCATTATTGGATTGTTGCCAACATACTCATATCTGTTCATGTAATTGAGGTCACCGGGCTTAGGCGGTGCTGCATCAACGCTCAAGAACCTTCCGGTACTCGGATCGTAGTAGCGTGCCTGCATATACACCAACCCGGTGTCCGGATCATTCACATGCCCCGTATACCCCGGCCCGTTCGGCGCCGGGCTCATGCTCGCCACCGCGGTGCCGTAGGGCGCGTAGTCGTAACTGGCGATGATGTTGCCGCTGGCATCTGCCTTTGCCAGCACCGTGCCCTGCGGGTCGGTGTAGTAGTAGTGGTGCGTTCCGGCCTGAGCCAGTCCGCTAACCGCTAGAAGGAGCAAGTAGCAAATGCACTTGCCCACATATCCCTTTCCCATATCCCTTCCCCTTGGAGTATCCACAGCCTATCAAATCACACCCCGCTTGGCGGAGTTCCAGAAACTCCGCGAGGGCGCGAGCGGCTTGTTGCAATCGAAACCCGCATCGTGCCCGCACGGTTCTCGAAAGACCGCAAGCACTTCATCCAGACACACCAACACAGGGAGACCAATCAAAGCGGGTCAGAGCCCGTTCCGAGCCCTTGTTCTCCTGTTTTCTTGCTCAACGGCCGACCTCGGGCCACTCGCCGATGGATTGCGCCCAGGTCGCGTAGCGGCTGGCCATGTCGCCGGCCACGCGCCGGTTGGCGAGCAAGCCGGCAGCATTCGTCGCCAGTTCGCGCCAGCGCTCGATGGCGTGCAGTTGCCCGTGGAAATGCCAGACGACGTCGGTCAGCACCGTCGCGGGCAGCTCCGCCTGCGGATGCCCCAGGGCCACGCCCAGCACGTGAGCCATGCCCTGCAAACCATGCAGGCACTCCAGAGCCTGCGCCTCGGCGCCGCTTTGGATCGCCGACAGACGTCGTGGGCAGAAACGGGACAAGCCGGCGTCGGCCAGGATGCGCGTACCGCCGCCCAGCAGGTGGTCAAGCAGTTCATTGAGGCCGGTGGTGGCGACTTGGTCACCGCCAAAGATTTCGTCGGCGATGGCGGGGCCTTCATGGGTTGCCGTTGACGATTGCGTTCCGATTGCCATCACTTGCTCCCTAGCCCAATGGATCTCGCCCAGTGCGTTCCACTTCACAAATGTAACTTATAGTGCGTGTCACTATAGTGCGTGGCCTCATGCAAGACAAATCCATAGCTTGCTTCTTTTGAAATCAAGTGCTTATAGCTATGGATTACGACCCACTCCAGCTGTTCGGGCAGCGCTTGGTCGAGCTGCGCAAGTCGCGCGGCTGGTCACAAGAAAAGTTGGCACTGGAAAGCGGCCTGGCTCGTTCCTACGTCAGCGGCATTGAGCGGGGAGTACGAAACGTCGCTCTACAAAACATCTGCCTGTTAGCAGACACGCTCGGCCTTGAGCCTAAAGCGATGCTGGATTTTATTTGAGAAGCCATCGCCCTCCGATCTGCTCTGAGTCCTGCCACTGAGGGCCTTGCGCCACCGTGGCCATCCCCAAGAAGGAACGGAGGTAATTACCCGAATTTAATTGCCTCCGTCCCCTTATCACGGGTCCCCTTATCACGGAAGCCCACGGCGATCACGCAAACGCAGCGTATGCGTATGCATGCGCCTGCTGCTGATCGGGCGCCTCGACGACGCCGAGCGCACCTCAAAAGGGACGTCGCCTTATCGGCCCTCGGTCCCTGAGGTTTCATCGCAGAAAACCGGCGGATCTGTGCCTGCGTAAGTGGCTCTGACCCAGTTAGTTGCAATAGCAGTTAGTTGCAATATCGGCCGGAGGCGCGCTCAAGTGCGCCTGGCCCGTGTTGCGGACCGGGTGGGGGAACCTCAGGCTCTGACCCGCGTATTTGGACCCTCTTTGGACCCTCTTTGGACCCTCTTTGGACCCTGTTTTGACTCAAGATAAGAGGCTTTGACCCGGTTACGCGCGGCTTGCCTGCCCCAGACGACGGATCAATAACGAAGCGAACGCCAAATGATCTAGGCACACATCGACGTCATCAGCCACATCAAACTCGTGCCCGCGGGGATTTCGGATCGCCATAACACCACCAGAGAACAGAAAGCGAAAGCCATCCTGTTCGTCAATCTCACTGGTAGAGCTTAGTGGATTGAGCTGAATCAATGGCTTGTCTTTGTTAAAAGCCATCATCATCAACTTCACTCCCGATTCATTGCTCTTGGCAAGCCTTTGTACTGTCTTATCTAGGTATTTGAATGCCTCAAAAGTTGCCTCTGAGTAATGTCCGTCGTCGAACAGCTTGCGAACTTTTGAAGGAAGATTCTGATGAATATTCCTTCTGTCGAAAGCATGCAGTGATGCTTCGCTTTCCTCACAAGGTTCAGTGAAAGTATTGGCGTGCCTAGCAATTGCCTCGAATGCTTCAAGATGTCTTTGCATTCAGTAAGTTCTCGCGAATACTTTTAAAGATATGGTCGTAGGTTTCTTGATCCCCGCTCGCCGGAAGGTTGATCTCGATGCGCACGGTTAGACCGACATCCGAGCTACTTCCATTTCCTGAATTGGGAATGGATGCAGTACTACTGCGCGCGTGAGCTTTAGACTTCACGGCAACAACGGGTGGTTTCTTGGATTGATCCGACGTCGCTTTCTTAGCGGCTTTCGCATGATTTGGCGGCGCCGAAATTACCTTAGTTGCGTTCCCATCTAGTTTTCCGCTCAGGACCGCTAGAGCTTGAAATGTGGAGGCTTGCCGTTGACCGACGATCGCGCTGGTCTGGTCGCTATTGCGGAAAAAGGAAATCAATTTATTTGTTGGCAGCGACCACGCATCGTCACCATGCAAACTAAACAGGTCGGCATAGGCTGCTTTCACTAACTTTCCGAAACCCTCCTGGAAATCAGCGTCTTCATGCTGGTTGAACACAGCAGATGCGGTAGCGCTCTTGTTGCCATCCGCATCCAAAATGCCAACAAACCTCAGGATGTTCAGCAAATAGGATTCGTTGTTAGGCGCGATTGCAAGCTTCTTGAGAGTGTCGGCCGACACAGGGGTCGGAAACGACTTGCGGAAGTGCGCGGCAAGTTGCATCAATCCCACCATACCAGACATGTAGGGATGCTTGTCCGTGGTCTTCGGCTTTTGCGTTGCTGCCATACTACCTCCTAACCCAAGCGTATATTACTTTTCCGAAATTGATGACAAGGCTTTTTTCACCTTCTTAAGCATCGCCTCAACAATCAACAAATCTTCTTCTTCGGCAATGATTATGGTTGAGTTCAAACCTGGGCCACTAAACGTTATTGCGAAATCGGTCAAACTCGATTGCTCGGTACGGAACGTCTGACCCTCAACACCGGCGTCCCGAAGTTCACTCGCAGCCTTATTAGGCTCGAGCATAGACTCGCTTGAGTCCTCTGCCGCGCTTACTGAAAGCAAGACATTCCCGGAGCCAATCAGACCAGCCTGATTTGCTCCCTCCAGGAAATACATACCGATCCTAGACGCTTGGTCTCCAGGAACCTCAAATTCGCGAATTAATAGTTTTTCGAAATGCTCAACGGGCAAAGGCTTGCTTTGAAAACGATCGTAAATTGCGCGAAACAGTGGTGGTGATAGCAATGCTATTCGAAGGGCATTGAGTTTTTCTTCATCGTTATAGGCCAACTTGTAGTCGCGATACGTCTGCTGGACCGTTAGCTTTCCGCTCTTTGAACTGAGCAAGCCGTACTTTGTCGCCGATGACACCAGCGCAGTGAATGCACCGCTCATTTTCCGGTTCATACGCTCGGCAGCCATATCTACCGTGCTGTTGCCGCCCAAACTAGTGACAGCTTCGGCAAGCTCCATGCTGTTTAACAACGACGCGCGTGGGTAATCGACAATCTTGGGCATAGCTGAGCCTCCAGTTACGGAAAGTCTATCTAGCTAAAAACCGTAAGTCAACTATGACTTTTAGACGATGAAATTTAGGCTAAATTCAAGTCAATGCATCGGCTGATATACACATTATACGTTATTGTTTTTATTATATAATTTTTCATGAGCCATCAACTAAGCCTGACTTAGACCATCGGCAACTTCAACCCCTGCTCCTTCGCACACGCCACCGCATCCTCATACCCCGCATCCGCATGCCGCATCACGCCCGTCCCCGGATCGTTCCACAGCACCCGCGCAATCCGCTTGTCCGCCTCGGCCGTGCCGTCGCAGACGATCACCACACCGGAGTGCTGTGAGTACCCCATCCCCACCCCGCCGCCATGATGCAGGGAAACCCAGGTCGCGCCACCTGCCACATTCAACATCGCATTGAGTAGCGGCCAGTCGGATACCGCGTCGCTGCCGTCCTTCATGGATTCGGTTTCGCGGTTCGGTGATGCCACCGAGCCCGAGTCGAGATGGTCGCGGCCGATCACCACCGGCGCTTTCAGTTCGCCGTTGCGCACCATCTCGTTGAACGCGAGGCCGAGCTTGTGGCGCTGGCCGAGGCCGACCCAGCAGATGCGCGCGGGCAGGCCCTGGAAGCTGATGCGCTCCTTCGCCATGTCGAGCCAGTTGTGCAGCGCCTTGTCGTCAGGGATCAGCTCCTTCACTTTCTGGTCGGTCTTGTAGATGTCTTCCGGGTCGCCGGAGAGCGCGACCCAGCGGAACGGGCCGATGCCGCGGCAGAACAACGGGCGCACGTAGGCCGGCACGAAACCAGGGAACGCGAACGCGTTGGCGAGGCCTTCGTCCTTCGCCATCTGGCGGATGTTGTTGCCGTAATCGAAGGTGGGGATGCCCTGCGCGTGGAACGCGAGCATCGCTTCAACGTGGGTCTTCATGGACTGCTTCGCGGCCTTCGCGGTGCCGACCGGATCGCTCTTGCGGCGCTCGAACCACTGCTCCACCGTCCAGCCCTGCGGCAGGTAGCCGTTGACCGGGTCGTGCGCGCTGGTCTGGTCGGTGACGGCGTCGGGACGCACGCCGCGCTTCACCAGTTCCGGCAGGATGTCGGCGACGTTGCCGAGCAGCGCGATGGATTTCGCCTCACCCGCCTTGGTGTATTTCTCGATGCGCGCCAGCGCGTCGTCGAGGTCGGTGGCCTGCTCGTCGACGTAGCGGGTCTTCAGGCGGAAGTCGATGCTCTTCTGCTGGCATTCGATGTTCAGCGAGCAGGCGCCGGCCAGCGTGGCGGCCAGCGGCTGCGCGCCACCCATGCCGCCGAGGCCAGCGGTGAGGATCCAGCGCCCTTTCAAATTCCCGTTGTAATGCTGACGACCCATCTCGACGAAGGTCTCGTAGGTGCCTTGCACGATGCCCTGCGAGCCGATGTAGATCCACGAGCCGGCCGTCATCTGGCCGTACATCATCAAGCCCTTCTTATCGAGCTCGTTGAAGTGCTCCCAGTTCGCCCACGCCGGCACCAGGTTGGAATTGGCGATCAGTACGCGCGGCGCATCGGCATGCGTGCGGAACACGCCGACCGGCTTGCCGGACTGCACCAGCAAGGTCTCGTCGTCGTTCAGTTCGCGCAGCGATTTCAGGATCGCGTCGAAGCACTCCCAGTTGCGCGCCGCCCGCCCGATGCCGCCGTACACCACCAGCTCCGCCGGGTTCTCCGCCACCTCGGGATCGAGGTTGTTCTGCAACATGCGGAACGGCGCCTCGGTGAGCCAGCTCTTGCAGGAAAGCTCGGTGCCGCGCGGCGCGCGGATGACGCGGGTAGTGTCGATGCGGGTGGGTGCGGTCATGAGACTCAGGGCTCCGGTAGGACAGTCCAAGAAGTATAGGCCAGCCGCCACGCGCGCCCGTCAGCCACGCGGCGGCGCCTTGCCGGCCAGCACCTGGTTGCCGGAATGGGTCTGCAGGATCAGCGCCGAGCGCATCTGTGTGATTATCTGACCCATCTGCGGGTCGCCGCTGAAGTGGGCTTCGAAGTATTCGACGGTGTCCTTCAGCCCGGCACGCGGCTGCTGTTGCTGGATGTTGGCGCGCAGTATCCAGCCGTACGGACTCTGCGGCTGCGCCTTGATCAGCTGGTTGGCGACGTCCCAGCCCCCGTTCCAGTCGTGCGTCCAGTACACGAGCATGTGGCCGAGCTGTACCAGCGCATGCGTGTCATTCGGATCGAGCGCGAGCATCGCGCGAAAATCCTGCTCGGCGTGCGCATAGTCGTTCAGCGATTCATAGGCCTTGGCGCGTGCCTCGAAAAGCGTTGCATCGCCTGGCTTTGCAGCGATCAGGCTGGTGGCGTCAGCCACGGCCCACGCGGCCTCGTCGAAATCGATCAGTGCTTCGAGGCGGTGCAGTCGGGCATCGTCGAACTCGGGTCCGAAACGCAGTGCCTCGGACAGATAGATCGCCGCCACCGCCGGGTGCTGGCTGCCTTTCGCTGCATCGCCGGCACTCATCAGGTCAGGGACGCTGGCGAGCTGATCGAGCGCCTCCGGATACGCGGCCAATTCGACCTCTTGCGCGCAATCGCAGTTGCTGACTTCATAAAGAGGCCGCTTCGACAGCATCAGTTTCAGCGCCGGGTTGTCACCGGCGTGAGCCTGTGCCTGCGCGGCGAGGCGGTTCATGCCAGCCAGCGACCCGCCCCACTTCGGCTCCTGCGCCCATATAGCCACGCCGTAGATCGTGTAGTTGTCGGGCGCCGCAGCAATGCCGCCCGCGATGGCATCGTCGGTGTACTTCCGGCCAAAGCCCAAACCGCCGGCGTTGATCAGTGCGGCATGGGCCGGCGTGACCTTGGGGTCCAGCGCAATCGCCTTGCGCAGATCGCTGTCGGCCTGAGCCAGCAGCTTGCCCATGGAGTCGACGCTGTCCTGCGGCGTGTCCCTCATGTAGTTGCTTCCCCGCGCAGCGGCGGCCATGGACACATAGGCCACGCCGCTGGCCGCCCACGCAAACGCGCTGTTCGGCGAATCGCGCTTCCACGCATCCAGGGTGGGACGGACGTCGAACGAGCTGTTTTCGAAGCTTTCGTGGTAGATGCGGTCGAGCAAGCCGGGCGAGTCCGGCTGGGTCTGCTGCGCATGCAACGCCGCGGCAAGGCGGCGATCGAGTTCGGCCGACTGTCCGTGCTGGATCAGCGTCTGCGCTTCGGCAAACGACAACGGCAGCGGCTGCAGGCCAAAGTGGCAATACGCCACCACCGCGTCATGCGACCAGTGACTGCCAGGCGGGTCGGGATAGGCGATGCAGCGCTGCATCGGATCCTTGATCGCCTCGGCACGTTTCGCGGCGGCGAGAAACGCATTCGCCTCGTCGCGGGTGAACAGATGGGCCTTTGCTGCGAGCAGCGGCGAAGGCGCGACATGCCGCGCCGATTGCGCATTGATTATTTCGGCCGTGCGCGACATCACCGAACGGTAACCCCATATCCGTTCGCCGATACCCAGCAGAACGATCGCCACTATCAACAGCCAGCGTGGACCTGAACCCATGACATGCCTCCCCCAGGCAACGATGACGCGACGATAACATTTCGCAAGACCGTGTCGCCGCTGTCACGCGCTCGGCACAGCAACGGCGCGGTGCAGCCATGCGTTCCGGCACTGGTGAGCGGGCACGGCCAGGCGGAAGCTGTCCGGCAATCCGAACGAAGGAGTCGTCCGATGTCACGTGTCACCTGGTTTGTCCTGCTGCTTGCCGCCTCGTCGGGCGCGCTGGCGATGACGCCTGCGCCCACGGCGAACAAGGCGGTGTGCGAGGTCTGGCAGCGCGAGCTGGCGTTTGCGAAGACCGTGCAGCAGCACGACGCGGCGGCGTTCACGAGCTACCTGGCCGACGATGCCGTGTTCGATGCGAACAGCGGCAAGCCGAAGCACGGCGCCGACACGATCCGGCAGCACTGGGCCGCGATCATCGCCGGCAAGACGGTGCATCTGGACTGGTATCCGCAGCATGTGGTGACGACGGCGGATGGTGCGCTCGCTTATTCCAGCGGCACCTATCTGTACGAGGACCCCGCACCCAATGCGAAGCCACGTTACGTGATCGGCAAGTTCGCCACGACATGGCGACGTGGCAGCGACGGCACATGGCGCGTCGCATTCGACGGTGGCGACGACGGCAAGCCGGCCAGCGATGCGGAAGCCGCGATGTT
The DNA here is from genome assembly GCA_035566635.1 of Rhodanobacter sp. Taxonomy (GTDB): domain Bacteria; phylum Pseudomonadota; class Gammaproteobacteria; order Xanthomonadales; family Rhodanobacteraceae; genus Rhodanobacter. The sequence continues at coordinate 209,301 of DATMQY010000018.1, read as the reverse complement.
CCGTGCTGGTCGACAATCTCAATGCCTGATAGTCGCCAGCGCAGAGTTGCCCAGAATCCGGCAATGAGGTCGTAAAACGGCGCATCGGGGGCAGCTGGCACATGCGATTCGGCGGCGTTGTCCGGCCTGCCGATCCGCCCGGATGCCCCGTCAACGACCCCGCTCCGCCCTCGGCCATTTCGCCGATTGACCCGCACCTGGCAGCGGCACAGACTGTACAAGGGGAACCCATCGATGACCGTTCAAGTCATCACGGGAATGCAGCCATGAATACGGGTTTGATGAGTCGATCCCTCGTTGTTGCGTCGCTGCTCGTTGCGATGGGCGCCGTGCAGGCGGCAGACAAGGCCATGCCGGCAGCTGACAAGAAGGCACCGACGGACGCACAGATGATCGCCAGCGCGATGCGCGCTGCGCCGGCGCGCGTCGCGAAAGACGCGACGATCATCGCGATGGGCGCGGATGGCCAGATGCGCACACTGCGCAAGGGCAGCAATGACTTCACGTGCATGCCGGACAACCCGGCCACGCCGGGGCCGGATTCCATGTGCATGGACAAGAACGCGATGGAATGGGTAAACGCGTATGTCGGGCACAAGCCCCCTCCGCCCGGCAAGCTCGGCTTGATGTACATGCTGGAAGGCGGCACGGATGCGAGCAACACCGATCCGTACGCGGCGAAACCGGAAAGCGGCAACCACTGGATCAAGACCGGACCGCATTTCATGATCGTGGGCGCGGACCCGGCGTTCTACGCGAGCTATCCGAAGAACCCGAACCCGGATACGGGTGCGCCGTACATCATGTGGGCCGGCACGCCGTATGAGCACCTGATGGCGCCGATCCACTGATCGCACGGTTTGCTTGCACGGATGGGTCGTGTGGATGGCCTTTGCTGGCCGATTGGCGCGTTACGCGCCAGTCGGTGCTTTCGTGCGTCCGTGGATTTCATGCAAACAGGGGCCGGCCGCACCGCGGCATTGATGTCCGAAAACGGCGAGTCAGGCTTGCGCGGCAGTGCTAGCCTGCGTGCATGAGCGAACTCTCCTCCCTGCCCGATCCGCACATTTGCGAACAGGCCCGGCTCAGCCGCGATGCGCGTTTCGACGGGCTGTTCTTCACTGCCGTGCGCAGCACCGGCATCTATTGCCGGCCGGTGTGTCCGGCCCCGACGCCGAAGCGCGAGAACGTGCGCTATTACGCGAACCCGGCGGCGGCAGAAGCGGCCGGATTCCGGCCATGCCTGCGCTGCCGGCCGGAGCTCGCGCCGGGCAACGATCAGTGGCAGCGCGGCGATCATGTGGTCGCACGCGCGTTGAAGCTGATCGAGGCCGGTGTGCTGGCGGAGCAGTCGCTGGACGAACTCGCCACCCGTGTCGGCATCGGCGCGCGGCAGTTACGTCGGCTGTTCGTGGAACGCGTCGGCGCACCGCCGATCAGCGTGCACACGACGCGCCGGCTGCTGTTCGCGAAACAGCTGCTGACGGAAACCGCGCTGCCGGTGACAGAGGTCGCGCTCGCGTCCGGTTTCCGCAGCCTGCGCCGGTTCAATGCGGCGTTCCTGCAGGCGAACCGCATCCCGCCGCGTGAACTGCGCCGGCATCCGCGTGCAGCAGCCGGCGCGGCGCTGGTGCTGCGGCTCGGTTATCGGCCGCCGTATGACTTCGCGGCGCTGCTCGCGTTTCTGCGCACGCGCGCGCTGCCGGGCGTGGAGCTGGTCGACGAGCACAGCTATGCGCGCGTGTTCGGGCCGGCCGACGCATCGGGCTGGCTGCGCCTGACTGCGTGGCCGGGTGGCGAACATGCGTTGCAACTGCAGTTGCACTGTCCGCAACCGACGCAACTGCTCGGCGTGGTGACGACACTGCGGCGGATGTTCGACCTGGACGCGAATCCGCAGGCGATCGCGGACACGTTCCGCCACGACGCGATCCTCGGCCCGTTGCTCGCGCGCCACCCCGGCCTGCGCCTGCCCGGCGGCTGGGACGGTTTCGAGATCGCGGTGCGCGCGATCCTCGGCCAGCAGATCAGCGTGGCGGCGGCGCGTACGCTGGCGACACGCATCGTGCAGCGCTGGGGCGAAGCGCTGCCGACGGCGCCGATGGCGGGACTGGAACGGTTGTTTCCGACGCCGGCCGCACTCGCCCAGGCGGACCTGCGCGAGATCGGCCTGACCACGACGCGCGCGGCGACCATCAGCGGCATGGCACAGGCGCTGCTGGATGGCCGTGTGGATTTTCGCGCCGAGCAATCGTTGGACGAATTCGTGGCGCGCTGGGTCGCGCTGCCCGGCATCGGCGAATGGACGGCGCATTACATGGCGATGCGTGCACTGAGCGATCCGAATGCATTCCCGGCCGCGGATCTGATCCTGCGCCGCGAGGCCACCACCGACACGACCCCGCTCAGCACGAAAGCGCTGACGCTGCGTGCGGACGCATGGCGGCCGTGGCGCGCGTATGCGGTGATCCATCTATGGCGCGGCGCTACCGATGCGTTGCCGCCGCGCACACAACATCGCAAAAAACCGGAGGCGACCGCATGACGAACATGCCGGACACGATTCACTACGACGAGATGGACAGCCCGGTCGGCACGCTCCGACTGGTCGCGGACAGTCATGGCCTGCGCGGAATCTGGTTCGAGCGCGAACGCCATCCGAAGAAGGCCTCGCCAAACTGGATCCGCGCAACCGAACCGCTTGCGTTCGCGCGCGTGCAGCTGGAGGAGTATTTCGCCGGCGAACGGCAGCACTTCGAGCTGCCGCTGCATCCGCTCGGCACGCCGTTCCAGCTGGCGGTGTGGAATGAACTCGGCCGCATTCCGTACGGCGTCACGATCAGCTATGGCGAACTGGCGCGGCGCATCGATCAGCCGCAGGCGGTACGCGCGGTGGGTGCCGCGAACGGGCGCAACCCGTTGCCGATCGTACTGCCGTGCCATCGGGTGATCGGTGCCGACGGCAGCCTCACCGGCTTCGGCGGCGGCCTGCCGACGAAGCGTTTCCTGCTGGCGATGGAAGACCGCATCGCGCGAGGCGATCTGTTTGGTGGCTCACTGTAGTTCGCTGATACGCGTCTCGATATCTGGCCCCGAGTTGTCATTCCGGCGCAGGCCGGAGGAGCTTTTCAACAGCGAAGCTGGTCATCGCTTCATCACCAGCGAAGCCTGTCGTCCATCAGCGATGAATGGAGAAGCAAGTGCGATTCCGGCCTGCGCCGGAATGACGAGTTGAGGGTACACAGCTGATTGATCCTGCTCAATGCCGAGCGATATTGACGCTGCGAAAATCTTATGTATACACTGTATACATGAAGAAGCTCACCACACCAGAAAAAATCCTGCGCGCAGCCCACAAGCTGTTCGACCGCGAGGGCGCCGACGCCGTAAGCATGCGCCGTGTCGCGGACGCGGTCGGCATCACGCCGATGGCGATCTACCGGCACTTTCCGAATCGCGAGTCGCTGCTGAAGCGGCTCTCCGACGACAGCTTCAACACGGTCGCGCACGAATGGGAAGCTCGCGCGACACATCCGGACGTCCACAAGCGCCTGCTCGCGCTGCTGGAGCCGTATCTGAATTACGCGCTGGAGCATCCGCACCTGTTCGACCACGCGTTCTCGGTGAGCCGTGACGATGCGCGGCGTTTTCCCGAGGACTTCCGCGCGCGCCAGTCGCCCACGCTCAACGTCGTTGCCGATGCGGTCGCCGAGGGTGTGCGGCTGGGCGTGCTGAAGCAGGACGATCCGTGGGATGTGGCGATGTCGCTGTGGGCGCACGCGCACGGCCTGGTCGCGCTGTATCGCGCCGGCCGCTTCAGTTACGACGAGACGCAGTTCCGCAAGTTCTACTTCGAATCGATAAGGAGAATGATTGATGGCATCAAGGCTTGATCGTTTCGCGCTGCCGGCATGGCTGACAGCGACCGCACTGGCCGCGCTGGGCTGGTGGTTCGGCAGCGGCGTGCAACCGCTGTGGTGGCTGACCTGGCTGGCGCCGTTGCCGGTGCTGTGGCTTGCGCCGCGGGTTCGCGCCCGCTGGGCGGCGCTGGCAGCCTTCGCCGCGTACGCGATCGGCGGGATCAATCAATGGGACTACCTGCACGGGTACATCGGCCTGCCGGTGGTGGCGATCATCCAGGCCGTCGGCACGCCTGCCTTCCTGCTCGCCTTGTGCGTACTGCTGTTCCGTCGACTGTTGCTGCGCGGCCACGCGCTCGCGGCGGCGTTGGCTCTGCCAGTGATGTGGGTCGCCGTCGAATACGTCAACAACTTGATCTCGCCGCACGGCACGTTCTTCAACGTCGGTTACACACAGATGGATGCGCTTCCGATCATCCAGATCGCTGCCATCACGGGCATCTGGGGCATCGGTTTTCTCGTGCTGCTGTTGCCAGCCGCGATCGCCGTGCAGACCGCAGACCAGGCGTCGAAGCGTAGCCGCATGACGGCTGCCGCGATCGGAGCACTGCTGATCGTGCTCACGTTCGCCTATGGCAGCTGGCGATTGCAGGCCCCAGCCACGTCGACGATCCGCATCGGCCTGGTGTCGTTGCAGGAGCGGGCACGGTCTGCCGCAGCCTTGCAGGCACGGGATGCGCATTACGTGGACGTGACCAAACGTCTCGCGGATGCCGGTGCCCGCATCGTGCTGACCCCGGAAACATCCTTCGCCAGCGACGATGCCTACCTACCTGCATTCGCGGAGTTGGCGAAACAGCGCGATCTGACCGTTGGCATTGGCGTCGATTCCACAAGCGATCCCCGCGCCGAACGCAACATGCTGATGGTGTTCCAGCCGGGCGCCATGTCACCGGCCACCTATAACAAGCGTCATCTGCTGGTCGGCTTAGAGCAGTACACCCCGGGCGATAGCTACACCATGCTTGAAGGCACGCCACGGATCGGACTGGCGATCTGCAAGGACATGGATTTCCACGACACCGGCCACGCCTATGCGGCACGCCACGCACAACTGCTGCTGGTGCCCGCATCGGATTTCACCGTCGATGGCTGGCTGCACAGCCGCATGGCGATCCTGCGTGGCGTGGAAAGCGGTTTCGCCATCGCGCGTGCCGCCCATTCCGGCCGCCTCACGCTGAGCGACGACCGCGGCCGCGTGCTGGCCGAGGCTTCCAGCGAGAAGCACGACGCCGAACTGGTGGGTGAGCTGCCGCTACGCGAAACGCATACGCTGTACACGCAATGGGGTGACTGGTTCGCGTGGCTGGATCTGGCCGGTTTGATCGTGCTGCTGGGTCTGGCCCTGCGTCCGCTGCGTCGCTGAAATGATTGATCAGCCGCTGTGCGTGGGTGCCGGCAGATCCTTCGGCACCACGCGCGGCAGCTTGGCCGCATCGCGCTCGCGATTCAGCAGATCCTGCTGGCTCGCGCGGTCGCGCTCACGCTGCGCGCGATCGGCCGCATCGAGTTGCTGCTGGTTGCGCGGATCGTTTGCCGTCGGGCGCTTCGCGTTGTCCGATACGCTTTGATGCAGCTGCTGCTCCAGCTGGCTTTTCTGCAGCTGATCGCTCACCTGCTGCTGTTGCGCAGTCTGCTGGAACTGCTGCGCCGCCGACTGCGCCGACTGCGTGGATTGCCAGGCACCGGCGGTGGCGAGCGGCGCCAGCGCCAATACGCCGATCAGCAGCGCGCGTATCTCGAAGCTGTGCGAAACAATACGTGTAATGGTCATGGCTGTGCGCGATCATAAGAAGATGGCTTGTGCATCGTAAGGCTCCACATATGAAAATCCTGTTTCGCCTGCTGCTGTGCTCGCTGGCGGCATTCAGCGCCGGTTGTGCCACCCAGCAGCCGGCAGCGCCGGTATCCGTCGCGACAACAACTGCTCGACCCGCGCCGTTGTTGCTGATCTCGATCGACGCGTACCGCTACGACTACATCGAACGCGGACTCAGCCCCACCTTGGCGATGCTGGCGAAGAGCGGCGTGCAGGCAGCGTCGATGCAGCCGTCGTTTCCGTCGCTGACGTTTCCGAACCACTACACGATCGTCACCGGCCTGCGCCCGGATCACCACGGCATCGTCAACAATACGATGCTCGATCCCGTGCTGGGCAAGTTTGACAAGGCTCTCGGCGATGGACGCTGGTGGGCCGAAGGCACACCGATCTGGGAGACCGCCGATCAGCACGGATTGCGCACTGCAACGATGTACTGGCCCGGCACGGCGGCAGATATCCATGGCCATCATCCGGATTACTGGAAACCGTTCGACGAGAAGGTGACGGCGAATCAACGGGTGGATCAGGTGCTGGCATGGCTGGATCTGCCGGCCGCCGAACGCCCCACATTTCTCACTCTGTATTTCGATGCGGTCGACCACGCCGGCCACCGTTACGGACCGGATACGCCGCAGGTGAACGACGCGCTGCGCGAAATCGATGCCGCGATGGCGCGGCTGGTGCAGGGTCTGCGTCAACGCGGCCTGTTCGACCGGATGAACGTGATCGTGCTGGCCGATCACGGCATGGCCAGCGTGCCGGAACAGGACAACGTGATGATCGACCGGCTGATTCCGCAGGACCAGGTGCAGACGGTGAGCGTGGGCATCCTCGCCGGCTTCAACCCGAAAGACGGCAGTCCGAAAGCCGCCACCGATTTCGCCACGATCGAACGCCAGCTCGAACAACCGCAGCAGCATATGCAGTGCTGGGACAAGACCCGCGTGCCGGCACGTTTCGTCTACGGCAGCAATCCGCGCATACCGCAGCTGCTGTGCCTGGCCGATGTCGGCTGGCGCATCACCACCATCGCCGACCACGCCGCCAGCCTCAAGGACCACGTCAGCCTCGGCGAACATGGCTACGACAATGCCGATCCGCTGATGCAGGCACTGTTCGTGGCACACGGCCCCGCGTTCCGGGTCGACGCGAAGGTGGCGGCGTTCCCGAATGTGGACGTCTATCCGCTGATGACCCACTTGCTCGGCATTCCCGCTGCGGCGAACGACGGCGACTACGACGCGGTGAAGGACATGCTCAAGCCGGCAGCACGTTGATGCATGACTCCCTTCCCCGACGGTAGAACTGTCGAGGGAGGGAGTCAGTAGCTGCCGGTGTACCGTGATGGATCGTCGATATCGTCCCGGCGCTATTCATCAGCACAGTGTAATCGCCGCATCGTGCCGATAATCTCGCTACTCCGCGCGTCCGCGCGCAAAGAACGCCACTATCAATACGAACAGCATCATCGCCAGAAGATTTTCGATAAACGCCCCATACGCCTGAGGCACGCCACCGCCGTCGCACCCACATGTACCGGCAGGCATGCCCCTTGCCGGCATATCCATATGTCGACGCTTCATTTTTCCCGACTGGTCGTCCCCGCACAAACTCGATGCTCCACAGAATCACCTCGGGTTCCGGATGACTGGCCTCAAATACATTTTTCTCGCCGGCCTGCTGCTGAGCCAGGCAGCGCACGCTGACGACAACACCTATGTCAGCACGCCTTATGTTGGCCTGCGTTATCGCGACAGCACGCTGCACCAGGACAACCTGACGGATAACGGCCATGCTCACACGCTGCGCCTGCAACTGGGTTACCTGTGGGCACTGACGCCACACTTTGCCGTGTATGCGGAGGGCACGAAGGTATGGTCATTGTTCGGCCGGCAATACAGCGACACGACCGGTCGTCGCACGCCCTACCCGGCCGAACCCGATCCGCGCTCGACGGAACTCAGCAGCGCCTGGGTCGGTTACACCGATGACTGGTTTGAAATCCGTGCCGGGCGGCAGTACCTGAACATCGACGACAAACGTTTCTTCAGCTCCAACGCATGGCGGCAGAACCCGCAATCCTTCGATGGCGTCACCAGCAATCTGAAACTGGGCAGCACGACCACACTGGGTCTCGACTGGATCGATCAGGTCAACCGCACCGTGGGCGCGAATTTCCCCGACATCCACCAGCGTCGCTGGAAACTCGACGGGCAACTATTGCATCTGGACCAGGTGTTGCCGCTGGGCACCCTGACCGCCTACGGCTACTTCATCAAGAACTTCACCCTGGCCACCAATTCCGTGCGCACCGAAGGCGCACGCTGGACTGGCAACGTGCCATTGCAGAGTGGTTCCACCAGGTTGAGCTGGACGCTGGAAGGCGCTCATCAGAACAACTACGACAACAATCCGAACCGCTTCAGCTTGCCCTATCACTTCTTCGAGCTCGGCTATGGCCAGCCGGCATTCTCGGCACGATTGGGCGAGGAGTCGCTCGGCGGGAACGGCCATACCGCATTCAACATCGCCTATGGTTCGGGCCACAGCTTCGATGGGTGGGTCGGCGTCTTCAGCATTCCCCCACATAGCCTGCTTGATCGCTATGGCGGCGTCTACGGCAATCTGCCCTGGCACAACCTGACCTGGCAGGTTACCTACCACGACTTCCATCCGGTGACCGGCAGCGGCTCACGTTACGGCGATGAAATCGATGCCGGCCTGCATGCGAGCATCGACGCCCGCCTGAGCCTTGAGCTGCAGTACGGCGACTACCGCGCACGCAGCTTCAGTGTGAACCAGCGCAAGCTATGGCTACTGGTGGAATATCGCTACGGCAAGCAGGCGACCTAGTGCAGCGACTATTCACTACGCCGCACGACCAATCTGCGATCGGTGTGGATCTAAGTAGAAAATGTATTGGCCACGGTGCCTGAACGTATTGAGCTGCGACAAGTTTCACAGGAACCACATCGACATGCAGCATCAATGCACTACGCCAGTATCAACAGTCAGCCCTTGCCGGGATCCCGCTACTTAGCGAGCCCGTCGTGCAAAGAACGCCACGATCAGTCCGAACAGCAGCATGGCCAGCAGGTTTTCGATGAACGACTGCGTGGTGAAATGCGGCTTCGGCCATGCCGCAGAGAGTGGCACGACCACGTATTCCATTACCCCGAACACCACCACGCCATACAGAACACCAGCGATCACCCAGCGTCGCTTGATCCAGGCCATCTGCCCGGCGGCAAACACGAAGATCGCCGCGATCAGCAGCGACATCGCCCACTGCAGCCCGAGCCCCAGCAACGAGATCGGCATGCCGCCCTGGAACGCAGCCTTGCCCAGCAGACCGCTGGCAATCGCGCGCAGGATGATCAGCGGACTCATGCCGTTGATCACCGCAGCGGAACCGATATCGATCGTGCCGGCGACAAAGCCGCTGCACAGGATGGCAGTCAACGTGGCGATACGCGTTGTGGTCATCAGCAATTCTCCTGACTCGACGTGAGCCTGAGCGCAAACCTGGGCAAGCGATGCAGGGCAGCGTGATCAGACGGTGGGGATGGGGCCCGCATATATTGCCCCACCCCTACGTGCCGGCATGTGCCGACAGTCATGGCCAATCAGTGCCGTGATTCGAGTATCAGCAACCAGCCCTTGCCCGGCTCGACCGTAATCGCATCGCCCGGTTTGAACTCGGCCGCTGGCTGAAAACCTTCGACCGCCGGCGCTTTCAACGTGACGTTGCCGGGCTTCAGCCCGAGCGCCTTCCAGTCGATCTGTAGTTTCACCGTGGTGTTCTGCGGCGCCCATGAGGCCAGTGCGATCAGCGTCTTGCCGTGGCGCACGTAGCTGGTGGCGAGTACGTCGTCACGGCCGGTTTTCACCGGTGCATCGTGCACCCACCAGCCGACCATGTCGGCCTGTTCGATGCCGAAGCTGTCCCACAGCTGCCACAGCGGGCGCGGGTCGCTGCCCTTGGACCAGCCGAGCCGGCTGGTCATGCCGAACAGCATGCCGCGCCACGGGTTGCCGTCGTGCTGCAGCATCTCGCCCATCAGGCCGTACGGAATGCCGGAGAGTTCGGTGAGCCAGTAGCTGGGCGAGGTTTTCTCGTAGTCGAACTCCTCGCCGAACCACAGCCGGTCGATGTACGGGAACAGTTCCATGTACAGCAGCGTGCTGTTGATGTGGCCGTCACGCGGGTTGAACTGGTTGGCCGAGTGCAGGTCGATCAGCGGATGCGGTCGGTGCGCTTCGAGCACCTTGCGCACGCGCTTCATGGTCACGCGGTCGTAGGCGACGTCGTCGAGGTACAGGCCGTCGATGCCGACGTTGCGCGCGAGCCAGTCCAGTCCTTCGATGTAGTAGTTGTGCCAGCGGCTCTGGCCGGCGTCGATCACCGCCGCGTCGCGGTTTTCCGGCACGTGCCAGGCGGCGATGTAGTCGCCGTCCAGATGCTCCTGCAGCCACGAGAAGCCACCGCCCTTGCCACCGCTGATCACCTCGTGACCCAGCGATTCAAGCATCGGCAGTTCCGACGCACGATCGGACAGCTCGCGAATGGTGTCGTAGATCTTCACCTTCATGCCGCGCTGGTGCGCCGCGTCGATGTAGCCACGCATCGCATCCGCTTTGAGGAACGGGTAGTTGATCCACGGATTGATCGGCGTGGCGTGATGGATGTTCACCACATTCGCACCGTCGGCCTTGATCGTGTCCAGCTCGGCGTACTTGTGGAAGTAGCGTTCCGCGAAATGCTCGGCCGGCTTGATCGGCTTGAACGGAGTGACGCGCATGACCACGTCGTAGCGCAGCGTCTGCCCTGCCGTCATCGTGCGTGGTCCACTGAACGCGCTGACCAGATAACGCGCGCCGTCGCGCTTGAACGTGATGCCGCCGTGCCCGTCGTTGTCCCATGAGGTAGGCATGCGCAACGGTTGCTGGTGGTAGAAGTTGGTGTTGAGCGGGCGCAGGTAATGCTCGTCGCGCAGATGGAATTCCAGTCCGGCATTTACCGCGCCGATCCACGCACCGTCCTGGTTGTTCTCGACGTTCCACTTCCAGTCGAAATCCGCCGGTGCATGATCACCGACATGGCCAAGGCCCAGTTCGTATTGCGCCACGTCGTTGCGCAGGGGAATCTGCAAGCGGATATCGTTCAACGTCACTGACTGGCGCGCAGTCAGCGCGATCGCATAGGTCAGCGTGCCATCCGCTTCAAGACTGGCTGTGATCTCACTCTGCAGCGGCCCGGTGTTGCCGGCCATCGTCCAGTGCACTCGTGCGGGCCCGTCGTTCTGCACATTCGGTACACCGTGCGCATTCAATGCATGCGTGCCGCTGGCGTCCTGCACCAGCAACTGCATCGGCGCCGCGAGCAACTGGCGCGGCTGTTTGGCGAAGCCGGTCATGCGTTCGTCGAAGCGGCTTTGTATTTGTGCCGGTAGCCCATTGGAGGCCAGCTGGACCTCGCGACCGAGAATGCTGAGCCTTGCGCCGTTTACCGTAATGGCAGTGAACGGCTTCACCAGCGCGTTGTCCTGCGCCAGCCGTGAATCCAGCCAGCGCAGCCGCGTGAGTCTCGATGGATCGTCGTCGCCCTGCGCCACCGCCTTGCCTGCGTCTACGGTGATCGTCAGCGGTACTTTCTGCGGCGGCACGCCGTCGGCGCTGATCGTCAGCTCGCCGCGATACACGCCGGGCTTAGCATCGGCCGGAATATCCAGCCCCATCCACAACGGCTGCACCCTGCCCTGCGCGACATCCACGCGGGTGCTGAATGGCTGGCCGGTGTAGTCGATGCCGCCGCGGTTGAAACAGGTCAGCGCGCTGGAGGGAATCACTGCGCCGTCCGGGCCGTGCAGATCGGCTGCGATCACCTGCACGTCGTTGACGGCGGCACGTGGTGCCCACAGGCCGACCTGAAAGCTCAGGTACTCGCCGCGCAATGCGCTGTCGGTGAATTCACCGCCCGCACCGCGCGTAGCCCAGCGCTCGGGAACCTGGTCGAACATGCGCACCGGGTGCGCCCGCGTCTCCGGAAACAGCAGCATGGTGGACTGCGGATTGGCCGCCAGCAGTGGCTGCAGTTCCTGTGGCGTGGCGGTGCGTTCCATGTCGGTATAGGCGTCGAACGCATCGACCGCTTCATAACGCAGCACCAGCGCCTGCGGCAGATGAGGCCATGTGGTTGCGGCAAACTTGCGCGCCCACGCGGGGTCGGCGCTGTCCTTCGGCGACTGGTAAGTCACCGTTGGGTAGTTGCTGCGGCCGTTGCTGAGATACGGCTGGTAATAGACCGCGTAGACGCCGGCTTGCTTCGCCGCGAACACCAGTTCGCCGGCAGCCTGATCGATCGCTCCGCGCAGCACATCCGTCACCACGCTGCCGTCGGGTGCGGTGACGATCAGCGCGACCTGCTCCGGATGCGCATCGCGGCGGCGCCACGGAATGCTCACGCGCACCGCGTCGGCCGGTTTGCTCACCTGCACGAGGTAGCGATGATTGCCATAGTGATCCGCTTCCCAGCGCAGATTCGTGCCAGAGCCGGAGGTCTGCGGCTGCGCCCACAACACGGTGCCTGCACCCAGCAGCGCACATGCCAGCAGGCATGGAAATCGTCGTTTGCTCATGGCTTGCGGAAACTCTTGCTGTCGTGATCGAAACCAATATGTAACCTGATCAACCGCAATTCGCAAGAAATTGAATGAAATTGCAACCAATTGAAGATTACTCAGGCACTGCGGTCGCTGCGCAATGCACGTATCGCTTCATCGTTACCAGCTGCGCCGCGCCCACTGACCCAACCGAACAGCGCGATGCCGACGATGATCGCCAGCGCGCCGAACAATGCGTAGCCGTGTGGCCATGCCTCCCCAAGGAACAGCACGCCGAGCAGGGTAGCGAACAGCAGCTCGGCCGCCTGCATCGCCTCGACTGCAGCCAGCGCGGTCGGCTCGCGCCGCACCATGTCGGTGGCGCGGAAGAACATCACCGTGGCGATCGTGCCGGACGACAGCGCGACGCCACCTGCCAGCAGCGCCTCGCGCAACGTCGGTGGCCCGATCGTGCACCACGCGATGACGCCGAACAGCAACCACAGCGGCCAGCTGCACAAGGTCATGCCGAACACGCGCTGCACGGCATTGATATGACTTTCGCCGTGCTCCAGATGCAGCAGCAGTTTGCGGTTGCCCAGCGGATAGGCGAATGCGGACAGCACCACCGCGCCGATCGCCAGCCAGTCACTCGTATGCAGCCGGCCTTGCGCATGACCCCATTGCAGCGCGAACACACCGGCCACGATCAGCGCACCGATCGCCAGCGTGCGCCAAGCCAGCCGAGAGCGTTCGTCGCGATAGATCAGCGGTGCCAGTAGCGGACCTGCCAGCACGGTGGTCTGGAAGCTGCCGGCGATCAGCCACGATGGCCCGCTGCTGGCCGCCCACGTCAGCGGAATGCCGAACAGCACGAAACCCACGCTGCTCCACAGCAGCCATGTGCGCGAGTGCCGGCGCAGTTCGCGCGGCAATTCACCCAGACCGCCCTGCAGCGGCAGCACCAGCGCGAGCAACGGCAACGTAAACAGGTAACGCAGGATCACTGCCCACGCCCAATGCCCACCGCCGGCCACCAGACTGCGATTGAGCACGTAGGTAAGCGTAAAGAACAGCGCAGAACACAGCGCCAGCCCCACCGCTGCCAGAGCATTTGAACGCATCGTTACCAGCCGGCGAAAGATCCAAGTGTGACAAATCGCAGCGAGCTTGCGTATCGCCTCCGGGGTGGCTGTTCTTGTGGGAGCGGTTTTAGCCGCGACGCTGTTTCGGCCGGATAGTTGGCCTGATGGTCGCTGAGGCCTGCTCGCCGGCGAGCGCTGCGACGCCGGCTGCGGCCACCTGTGCGTCCTGTGTCGACTGCATGCCGGAGACGCCGATCGCACCGATCACCTCACCGTCCACGATCAACGGCAGGCCACCGTCCAGCGGCAACAGGTTGCGCATGCCGAGCAGGCGCAGGCCGAGGCTGCCGGATGCTACGGCATCCTCGAAGATTTTGCTGGGCCGGCGGAAGTTCACTGCTGTCTCCGCCTTGGCCTGCGCCACCGTCACGCTGGCGTGCTGCGCCTGGTCGAGCGCATGCAGCATTACCAGATGGCCGCCGCTGCCGACCACGGCGATCACCATCGGCCAGCCGTGTGCCTGCGCCTCAGCCTCGGCGGCCGCCATGACGCGGCGCGCCCGGTCGAGTGTGATGGGTGCGCCGTAGCGCGCTACGACAGGTGCGCTCATGGAGTCGCCTGCGCGTTTGCGTCCGGCCCGAAGTCCGTGCGTGGCGCGGCATCCGTCCACACTCTGGGCGCATAGCCGGCGGGCTTGTCGCCGACACCCACGCCGCCGTGCAGACCGTTCTGTTGCGCCGGCTCGAAGAAGCTGTAGGGAAACTGCAGCGGCAGCGCGGAGACTTCATCCAGCTGGCGCAGGGCTTGGTCCGGCAACGGGCGTTCGAGCGCGGCAAGATTGTCCTCGAACTGCGCCAAGTTGCGCGAGCCGAGAATCACCGCACCCAGTCCGGGCCGGCGCGCGGCCCACTGGATCGCGACCTGCGCCATGCTCAGGCCGCTCTCGCGCGCGACCTGCTCGACCGCCCCGACGATGGCCCAGTTGCGCGGCGTGAACTTGTCCGCCAGCGACGGCAAGCCCATCGACTTGACCGCCTGCAGCCGGCCTTCGCCCGCGCCATCATGACCGGCTTCGCTGGGCCGGTATTTGCCGGACAGCAAGCCCATCGCCAGCGGACTCCAGGCGGTGATGCCCAGGCCAAGCTCCTGTGCCAGCGGCACGTATTCGCGCTCGATGTTGCGTTCGGCCAATGAATACTGCAGTTGCAGGTTGACCAGCGGATGCAGGTGATGCGCCCGTGCCAGCGTCTGGATCTGCGCGGCATACCATGCCGGCACATCGGACAGGCCGGCGTAGCGGATCTTGCCGGCGCGGACGAGGTCGTCCAGCGTCTGCAGTACCTCCTCGGCCGGGGTGATCCGATCCCAGGTGTGCAGCAGGTACAGGTCGATGTAGTCCGTCCGCAGACGGCGCAGCGAACCCTCGACCGCGCGCAGGATGTTCTTGCGGCCGTTGCCGCCCGCATTCGGATTGCCGTGCTCGGCGTTGTAGCTGAACTTGGTCGTGAGCACCACGCGGTCGCGGCTGCCGCTGTCGGCGATGAACTTGCCCAGAAAACGCTCGCTGCTGCCTTCGGTGTAGAGATCGGCGGTGTCGACGAAATTGCCGCCGGCAGCGAGGTAGCGGTCGAACATCGCACGGGCGGTGTCTTCCGCCGCGCCCCAGCCCCAGTCGTCGCCGAAGGTCATGGTGCCGAGCGCGAGACGGCTGACGCGCAAGCCGGAACGGCCGAGGGTGTAGTACTGATCGAGCGGCATGAGGGGACTCCATCGGTGGTGAACGGCACTCAGTCTGCCTCTTGCCATTACGATGAAAAATACCGATTCTCTGCATGCTTCATGAAGCAGGACTAATCAATGCGCGACGATCACACCGCCGCACTGCGCACATTCCACACGATCGCCCGACACGCCAGCTTCACCCGCGCCGCGGCCGAGCTGGAAGTGACGCCATCTGCCTTGAGCCAGACCATGCGCCAGCTGGAGCAGCGCCTGGGCGTGCGCTTGCTGCAGCGAAGCACGCGCAAGGTAGGCCTGACCGAAGCCGGGCAACTGTTCCTCGAGCGCATCGCGCCCGCGTTGGCCGACATCGACGGTGCAGTGGAAGCATTGCGCCAGCACGGCGACCATCCTGCCGGCACGCTCCGTATCACCGCGTCGCAAAGCCTGTTCGACCAGTTGATCGCACCGATGCTCGGGGATTTTCTGCGTGCGTATCCCGATGTGACGCTGGACCTGGTGGTCGACAGCGCACTTACTGACCTGGTCGCCGAAGGTGTCGATGCGGGCATCCGCCTGGGCGAACGACTGGCACGCGACGTGGTCGCCATACCGTTGGGTGGGCCGGTGCGCGCGGTCGTGGCCGGTTCACCGGCGTACTTCGCGAAGCATGGACGACCGCAGCATCCGCGCGAACTGCAGCAGCATGCCTGCGCACGCTTCCGCTACAGCAGCGGCGCGATCTACCGCTGGGAGTTTGCCCATAAACACGGCAGCTACAAACGCAGCGGCAACAAAGCCGGCGCACAACGCGGGCGCTGGTTCGAGATCGACGTGGCTGGCCCGCTGATCACGAACGAGCCCACGCTGCAGATCCGTGCCGCGCTCGATGGCCTGCTGCTGGTACACGTGCTGGAACCGATGGTACGCGAGCACATCGCGACTGGCCGCCTGCAGACCGTGCTCGACGCGTGGCTGCCGCCATTCGAGGGTTTCTACCTGTATTACCCGAGCCGGTTGCAGGTGCCGCCCAAGCTGCGCGCATTCATTGATTTTCTGCGCGAGCGACTGGAGCCGTCGGCCTGAGTGGCTCCGTGAAACACATTCAGCGTGTCTTGCACAACGCGAAGCACCTGCTTGCCCCGATCACTCGAACCTCGCATGGCAACTCTCCCGGGGTGGTTTTCGGAAAACCGTCGTCGACGGAACACATTGACAATGCCAGCCGCGCAGTAATCGATTCACCAGGCAAGTAACAGCGGCAAAGGCTGCGCCAGCATCCATG
Organism: Rhodanobacter sp.; assembly: GCA_035566635.1. Taxonomy (GTDB): domain Bacteria; phylum Pseudomonadota; class Gammaproteobacteria; order Xanthomonadales; family Rhodanobacteraceae; genus Rhodanobacter. Next base: position 192,868 of record DATMQY010000018.1, on the reverse strand, counting down.
CTGGCACAGCTTCACATCGGAGAGCCGGCGACTGATCAACGCCAGTAGCCGCCCACCCAGACATGCCGCGGCGCCCAGTAGCCGGGCACCCATACACGGGCGTGATAGCCGCCGCGCGGTGCCACCACCACGCAGCCAGTCAAGGCGAAACTGCTGCCGATCAAGGCAGCGGCGATGAGACAAGCGGACATGAAGCGACGCATGGGACACTCCTGTGGGGATGTGCCATGAAAAACGCTGCTGCCTACCGCGCCGATGACTGCCGTGGCGATCGCCGATGGCTTGCGTTCATGTTTCCCGCAACACTTTCCATCGGCGTCAGTGCGCGGCCAGCGCGCTTACGGTCGCCCGATAGCGCGCGGCGATGCGCGCCTCATCGCGATGCCGGAAATCGCGCACCACCCATTCGCCGCCGCACATCACATCGCGCACCAATGGCGTGTTGCCGGCGAACAGGAAGCTGTCCAGAAATGAGCGGGTATCGCGCGCGGTCAGCAAGGGCGACGTTTCATCCAGCACGATCAGGTCGGCTCGCGCGCCGCTGCGCAATTCACCCACCGGCAGACCGGACGCCTGCGCACCACCATGCAATGCGGCACACCACAACGTCTCACCCACGCTGATGCCCTGCGCGCGCGCCGCGATATTGCGATGGCCACTGGTCAGCCGCTGACCGTATTCCAGCCAGCGCAGTTCCTCCACCGGCGAGATCGAGATGTGCGAGTCCGAACCGATCCCGAGCGTGCCGCTGGCATCCTGATACGCGGCCAGCGGAAACAGGCCGTCGCCGAGATTCGCCTCGGTGGTGGGACACAGCCCGGCGATCGCACCGCTGCGGGCGAGCTGCGAGGTTTCCGCTTCGGTGAGATGCGTCGCATGCACCAGGCACCAGCGCGCATCGATGTCGGCATGATCGAACAGCCACTCCACCGGCCGCGCGCCGCGCGTGGCAAGGCAATCCTGCACCTCGCCGATCTGCTCGGCGATGTGGATGTGGATCGGGCAGGTTTTCGCAAAATCGCTGGCAAGCACGTCGCGCATCGCCTGCTCCGGCACTGCGCGCAGGGAATGCAGTGCGATGCCGACACGCAGGTTGTCGCTCTCATGCTTGCGCAGCGTATCAAGCAGGCGCAGATACGCGGCCACGTCATGTCCGAAACGGCGTTGTCGCGCAGTGAGCGCGCGGCCATCGAAGCCGCCGCTGATGTACAGCACCGGCAACAGGGTCAGCGCGATGCCGGCCTCGCGTGCCGCCTCGATCAGCGCCAGCGACATCGCCTCCGCTTGCGCGTACGGCGTGCCATCCGGCTGATGATGCAGATAGTGGAATTCGCAGACCTGGGTGTAACCGGCCTTCAGCATCTCCACATAAAGTTGCGCGGCAATCGCCTTCAGTTCGTCCGGGCCGATCGCGGCGGCGAACGCGTACATCGTCTCGCGCCAGCTCCAGAAGCTGTCATCGCTGCGGCCCTTGCGTTCGGCCAGCCCGGCCATCGCGCGCTGGAACGCGTGCGAATGCAGGTTCGGCATGCCAGGCAGCACCCAGTTGCCGATCGACTCGCCCGTGCTGTCCGCCGGTTCGAGCAAGCGCCCGTCCGCATCCAGCGCCAGCACGGCATCTGTTTGCCAGCCCTCGGCACGCCAGAGTTGAGCCGCCTTGAAGTGACGAAGGGTGGCGTGATTGCTCATGAGTCCAACTCCCGTAGGCGATGCCGCGCAGTGTAACCGGGCGGATGACAGCGCCTTCACTTTGGCATTCACCCGGCTATGCATAATGAAGTAATGGCCAAGAAAACCCTCGAAAACACCCCGAAACTGCTGCTGCGACAGGCCGCCCTGATCGACGTGCCGCAACTGGCCGAGCTCACTGCGCGGATCTATTCGGCGGAATGGGGCCATTCGGCGGAGATGCTGCGCTCGCAGCAGACGCATTTTCCCGAAGGCCAGTTCGTGGTCGAGTACGAAGGCGTGATCGTCGGCTACTGCGCCACCTTCCGCATCGACGAAGCCACCGCGCTGGCGCCGCATACCTGGATGCAGATCACCGGCGGTGGCATGGGCTCGCGCCACAAGCCGGACGGCAACTGGCTGTACGGCATGGAAGTGGTGGTGCATCCGGACTACCGCGGCATGCGCATCGGCCAGCGGTTGTACCAGGCGCGCAAGCGGCTGTGCATGGATCTCAAATTGCGCGGCATCGTGTTCGGCGGGCGCATCCCCGGTCTGGCGAAGAACCTTGCACGTTACGGCAACGCCGAGGCGTATGTGCAGGCGGTGGTAGAAGGCAAGCGGCGCGACCTCACGCTGAGTTTCCAGTTGTCCAACGACTTCGAGGTGATCGGCCTGCTGCGCGCGTACGTGCCGTCCGATCACGAATCGCTCGGCTACGCGGCGCACCTGGTCTGGCGCAATCCGCAACTGCTCGACCAGCCGGACATGCCACCGATCACCTCGGCCCGGTTGCTGCCCGATTCGGTGCGGGTGGCCTCGGTACAGTACCAGCAGCGCCGGATCACCTCGTTCGCGGAGTTCGCCACCCAGGTCGAATACTTCACCGACATCGCCGCCGACTACAGCGCCGACTTCGTCACCTTCCCCGAGCTGATCACGCTGCAGCTGCTGTCGATCGAGAACACCGAGCTGTCGCCGGTGGAGTCGATCCGAAAACTGAGCCACTACACGCCGCAAGTGAAAGAACTGTTCAGCCGTCTGGCCGTCCATTACAACATCAACATCATCGCCGGCACGCATCCTACCGAACAGGCCAATGGCGACATCCACAACGTCTGCTACGTATGCCTGCGCGACGGCTCGATCCACGAACGCGAAAAATTGCACCCCACGCCGAGCGAACGCAACGTGTGGAACATCAGCGGCGGCGACAGCGCAGCCACGGTACTCACCGACTGCGGACCGATCGGCGTGATGATCTGCTACGACGCGGAGTTCCCGGAAGTGGCGCGCCACCTCACTGACCAGGGCGCGCTGATCCTGTTTGTGCCATTTTGCACCGACGTGCGCGAGGGTTATCTGCGCGTGCGCTACTGCGCGCAGGCGCGAGCGATCGAAAACCAGTGCTACGTGGTGCTGTCCGGCAACGTGGGCAACCTGCCCGGCGTCAACAACTTCGACATCCAGTATGGCCAGAGCTGCATCCTGACACCCAGCGATTTCGGCTTCGCCCGCGACGGCGTCGCCGCCGACTCCACACCTAACATCGAAACCGTGCTGTTCGCCGATCTGCGCCTGGAAAGTCTGGCCCGCGCGCGCAATGCCGGCGCGGTGCAGAACCTGAAGGATCGCCGCTTCGATCTGTACGAGACGCGCTGGCGGCCACGCTGAGAGATGGCGTGCCGGCTATAGCGCCCGGTCTGCAATAATCGATGCATGTCCGAATTGCCCGAACCTGCATCGAAGTCGTCGAGCCCGCGTCTGCAGGCGTTGCTCGGCCATGAATTTTTCGCCCCACAGCACTGGAAACGTCGCCTCGTACTCTGGTTCGGCGCAGTGCTGGTGGCTCTGGCCGCGATCCTGTTCGCCAAGGCAAGCACTTGGGCCTACCAGTTTTTTCAAAGCATCCTCAGTCACGGTTCGTGGATTCCGCTGATCCTGACGCCGGTCGTGTTCGGCCTGCTCGCCTGGATTACCGAAGGACGCCTGCGAGCTACCCGCGGCAGCGGTATCCCGCAAGTGATCGGCACCCTGCACATCGAAGACGAAGGCTTTCGCGCCCACATGCTGGCGCTGCCGATTGCCGCTGGCAAGATGGCACTGACCCTAATCGCGCTGGCAGTCGGCGCCTCGATCGGCCGCGAAGGTCCGACTGTGCACGTCGGCGCCGGCCTGTTCTATTCGCTCGGCCGGCGCTTTGGCTTCACCGATCCCAAGGCCGCCTCACGTTTCATTCTTGCCGGTGGCGCCTGCGGCATCGCTGCGGCTTTCAACGCCCCACTGGCCGGCGTGGTGTTCGCGATCGAGGAACTCGCCGGTACCTTTGAACATCGTTTCAGCGGCCTGCTGCTGACCGCGGTGTTCATCGGTGGCGTGGTGTCACTCGGCATCATGGGCAACTATTCCTATTTCGGCAGAGTGCAGGCCGATCTTCCCCTGGGTCATGCCTGGTTGGCGGTATTGCTCACCGGCATCATCTGCGGCCTGCTGGGTGGTCTGTTCGCACGGCTGATCCTGCTCAACCGGCACGGACCGCTAGCCTTTATCGGTCGGTTACGTGCGCACGCACCGGTGTTGTTCGCCGCCGGTTGCGGGCTCGCATTGGCGCTGATCGGGCTGTTCTCGCACAACACCGTCTACGGCACCGGCTATGACCAGGCTCGGGCGTTCGTGCAGGAAGCGGCGGTCACTCCAGGACATGCCTTTGGCATCGCCAAGCTGGTGGCGAATGTGGTGTCCTACTGGGCCGGCATTCCCGGTGGCATCTTTTCACCGGCACTGGCGGTGGGCGCCGGGCTCGGTCACAACATTGCCTATTTCCTGCCGGGCGTACCGGCTAGTGCGGTAGTGCTGCTGGGCATGAGCGCGTATCTGGCCGGCGTCACCGGCGCACCGCTGACATCGGCGGTGATCGCGATGGAGCTGACCGATAATCAGGATATGGTGATCCCGATCATGGCCGCCTGCCTGCTTGCCCGCGCAGCGGCCTCGCTGTTCTGCCCGACGCCGGTCTACAAGGATTTTGCCGAACGGATGGTGCAGGACTTCGAGCGGCAACAAGCCGCCCATGCCGAAAACACCGAGAAGACCCGACTGAAAACCGAGGCGTTGCAACATGCCGGCAGCACCAGCGCCTTCGACGAACCGGCTGCACCCGTCGACGACATGGACGATGATCCATCCAGCAAGACATGAACGCAGTCACGGAGCCGCCGAAAACATGAGTGAACCACGCTGGGACCGGTTGTTGTTGAACGCCACGCTGGCGACGTTTGTCGGCGACGCGCCCTATGGCTTGATCGAGCACGGCGCAATCGCACTGCATCACGGCCGTATCGCCTGGGTCGGCCGCATGGATGCCTTGACGGATGCGCCGAACACGCTGGCCGTCGTCGTCGAATCGCTCGATGGTGCGCTGGTCACGCCGGGACTGATCGACTGCCATACCCACCTGGTGTTCGGCGGCGACCGCGCACATGAATTCGACCTGCGCCTCAACGGCGCCAGCTACGAAGAGATCGCCCGTGCCGGCGGCGGCATCGTATCCAGCGTCAATGCCACCCGTGCAGCCAGCGAGGAAGCCCTGTTCGCGCAATCGCTGCCGCGCGCGCGCGCGCTGCTCGCCGACGGCGTGACCACGCTGGAAATCAAATCCGGTTACGGACTGGATCTTGAAAGCGAGCGCCGCATGTTGCGGGTGGCGCGCCGCCTCGGCCGCGAGCTAGGCCTTAGCGTGCGCACCAGTTTTCTCGGGCTGCATGCGCTGCCGCCGGAATATCGCGACAGCCGCGCCGATTATGTGGCACTGGTCTGCGATGAGATGCTGCCCGCGCTCGCCGCCGAAGGCCTGGTCGACGCGGTCGATGCGTTCTGCGAGAACATCGGTTTCACTCGCGATGAAACCCATCGTTTGTTCGAGCGCGCAAAACAGCTGGGCCTGTCGGTGAAGCTGCATGCGGAGCAATTGTCCGATCAGGAAGGTGCCGCGCTGGTTGCCGAATATGGCGGCCTCTCCGCCGATCATCTGGAATACCTCAGCGAATCCGGCGTCCTGGCGATGGCCCATGCCGGCACCGTCGCCGTACTGCTGCCCGGTGCGTTCTACGCGCTGCGCGAAACGAAACTGCCGCCAGTCGCCTTGCTGCGCGAACATGCCGTGGCGATCGCGATCGCCACCGACTGCAACCCCGGCACCTCACCGCTGTTGTCGCTGCGGCTGGCAGCTGGCATGGCCTGCACGCTGTTCCGGCTGACGCCCGAGGAAGCCCTGCGTGGCGTCACCATCAACGCGGCGCGAGCGCTCGGCCTGACCGATCGCGGCACCCTTGCGGTGGGGCAGCGCGCTGATCTGGTGGTGTGGGACGTGCGTCGACCAGCCGACCTGTGTTATTGGATCGGCGGCAGCCTGGCCCGCAAGATCTATGTGGCCGGCGAAGCCGTCTCGCGGCGCAAGCCTTCCAGGCGCTCATCCAGCGCTTCGTAAAATGCCTGCGGCAGATCCGCCTGCACCGGTACCCGCCACCAGTGCGCCTGGGCGAAACGCTGGCATTTGACGGCGTCCTTATCGGTCATCAGCACCGGCAAGCCGTCCGCGAAATCCAGATCCGCCGCAGCAAAATCGTGATGATCCGCAAAAGAGTGCTCGATCGGCGTGATGCCGGCCGCGCGCAGACTGTCGAAGAATCGCTGCGGGTTGCCGATCGCAGCCGCCGCGTGCACACGCTGACCGCGGAAGCTGGCTAAGGACTGAACTCGCCCGTCACTCAGCGCGACGACATCACCGCCGCGCAATTGCATCAGATACTCACCGTCTTCGGCGATGCCACCGTTGCAGACGCGCAGATCCACTTGCCGCAACCGGCTCAGTGGCTCGCGCAACGGGCCAGCCGGCAGCAGCCGGCCATTGCCGAAACGGCGCATGCCGTCGATCACGCAGATTTCCACGTCGCGCGCCAGTGCGTAATGCTGCAGGCCATCGTCGGCGATCAACATATTGCAGCCGGCATCGAGCAGCAGCTTTGCTGCTGCCGGTCGATCACGACCCACTGCCACCGGCACGCCGCTGGCGTGGATCAGGCAGGGTTCGTCGCCGACCTGCGCCGGATTCGGTGTGTCACCGAGCAGCAAGGGCTCGCGCTGACTGCCACCATAGCCTCGACTGACCACGCCAGGCCGATAGCCGCGTGCGCGCAAGGCAGTGACCAGCGCGATCGTCAGCGGCGTCTTGCCGGTGCCACCTACGCTGAGGTTGCCGATCACGATGACTGGTGCCGGCAGGCGCACGCTGCGTAATACACCGGCCCGATAAAGCATGCCGCGCAGGCGGATCACGCCGCCGTACAGCGTCGCCAGAGGCCGCGTCCACCACGGCGCCCGGCTGCTGCCGTACCAGGCTGATTCGAGCGTGTCGATCAGCGCCATCAGCGGCCCTCAGTCGTCGACTTGCCCGGCCGCATGGTCGTGGAACTGCATGCGATGCAGCGCGGCATAATGCCCGCTCAGCGCCAGCAGCTCGACATGCGTGCCGCGTTCGACGATGCGCCCCTGCTCCATCACCGCGATCTGGTCGGCACCTTCGATGGTGGACAGCCGATGCGCGATCACCAGTGTGGTGCGATCGCGCATCAGGCGCTGCAAGGCTTGCTGGATCAACCGCTCGGATTCGGTATCCAGTGCGCTGGTGGCTTCGTCCAGCACCAGGATCGGTGCGTTCTTGAGGATCGCGCGGGCAATCGCGATGCGCTGGCGCTGACCGCCGGAAAGCATGTTGCCGCCCTGCCCGATCTGGGTGTGGATGCCTTGCGGCATGCGCGCGATGAACTCCATCGCATTCGCCGCCTCGGCCGCGGCGATGATGTCCGACTCGCTGGCGCCGGCCAGTTCGCCGTAAGCGATATTGTCGGCCACGCTGCCGTCGAACAACACCACGCTTTGCCCCACCCAGCCGATCTGCCGGCGCAGCGACGCCAGCGTGTAAGCCTCGTAATTCTGACCGTCCAGCATGATCTGTCCGTCGCTCGGCGCATAGAAACGCGGCAACAGGCTGACCAGGCTGCTCTTGCCGCTGCCGGAACGGCCGACCAGTGCGGTCACTGTGCCCGGCGCGCAATGCAGGTCGACGCCGCGCAATGCCTCTGCCTCGCTGCGCGGATAGACCAGCCGGATGCCGTGCATTGACAAGTCGCCACGCGTGCGCTCCAGTACCAGCGTGCCGCGATCCGGCTCGGGTGGAAGGTCGATGATCTCGAACAGATCCTCGGCCGCGGACAGACCACGTTGCATGTTCGCCTGCACATTGGCGAGCCGACGTAGCGCCGGCAGCATCATGCCCATCGCCGTCAGCACGGCCAGGAACACACCCGGCGACATGTCATGCAGTATTTGCGGCCGTGTACCCAGGAACACCAGCGCGGCCAGCGCACAGGCGGCCACCAGCTGAATGGTGGAGCTGGACGTGGCATTGGTCGCCGCGATCTTCAGGTTCAGCCCGCGGGTGCGCTTGGTGACATCACTGAAGCGGTTGCTCTCATGCGTCTGACCGCCATAGATGCGCACCTCGCGATGCGCACTGACCGATTCCTCCACCGTGCCGGTGACCGAACCCATCGAACCCTGAATCCGCCGGCTGATTCGCCGGTAGCGCCGACTTACCATGGCGGCAATCAACGCGATCGCGGGCACCATCACCAACAGCGCCGACGTGAGATAGATGCTGTTGTAGAGCATCACCGCGAGCATGGCGATGACGGTGAATCCATCGGTTACGACCGTTTTTATGGAGTCGGTCGCTGCGGCGGCCACCTGTTCGCTGGTGTAGGTAATCCGGGAAATCTGCTGCCCCGACGGCTCGGCACCGAAAAACGCTGCCGGCAGTCTCAGATAGGCATCGAAGACATCCTGCTGGACCGCCTGCACCACATGCCGCCCCATATAGGAAATGCCGTAGTTGCTGACGAAGGTGCCGACGGAACGCACGAAGAAGATGCCGATGATCCAGATCGGCATCCAGAAAATCAGGTACGCGTCCTTCTTCGCAAACAAGTCGTCGGTGATGAGCTTCAACAGGTTCGTGAAAATCGCCTGACCGGCGCCATCCGCCAACATGCCGAACAACGAGATCAAACCCACCACCCAGTAGCGCCAGGTATAACCGAGCAGACGCTTGTAGATCCGCCAGGACTCCGCGTCCCAGATCGTGACCTTCTTGTTCTTGTCGATCACTGCGCGGCGCCAGGCTTGCTCGGCGTCGTCGCGATCGACAGCTTGGTGAAACCGAGCTGGCCGAGTGCGTCCATCGCGGTGACCACGTCCTGGTGCGGCGTCATGGCATCGGCGCGAATCGTCACCTGTCGCTCGCGGTCGGCGCCGGCATTGCGTGCGATGGTCTGCATGAGTGGCTCGATGCCCTCGCCAAGCACCTCGTCGCTGCCCACGTAGAAGCGACCGTCGTGGTCGATCATGATGGTCAGCGCCGGGGCGTTCATGTCGCGATCCTGCGTGCTGGCCTTAGGCAGGGTCACCTGCAGGCGCGAATGCTGCACGAACGTGCTGGTCAGCACGAAGAACATCAGCAGGGTCAACAGCACGTCGATCAGCGGAATCACGTTGATCTCGAAATCATCGCCGCGGCGATCGTTGCTGATACGCATCGGTGCGCGCTCAGCCCGCGTCCGGCGTCATCGGCGACGGCGTACGCCGTGGCCGCACCGGTACCGCCGCCGTAGCGGGCGCCAGGGTCAGATCGTCGAGCAAGGCGGTGGCCTGCTTCTCCATCTCCACGCAATAACCGGCCACGCGCGAGCGGAAGTAGCGGTGCAGCACATACGCCGGAATCGCCACGGTCAGGCCCGACGCGGTGCAGATCAGTGCCTCACCGATGCCGCCGGCCATCTTGGCCGGGTCGCCGATGCCGCCGGCCATCACTTCCATGAACATGCGGATCAGGCCGATCACGGTACCGAACAGGCCCAGCAGCGGACCGATCAGTGCGATGGTGCCCAGCGTGTTGAGGTAACGCTCCATCCGGTGGATGACGTGCCGACCGGTGTCTTCGATGCGCTCCTTGATCAGTTCGCGCGGCTGCCTACGCACGGCCAGTGCGGCGGCCAGCAACTCACCCAGCGGCGAACCGTTCGACAACGTATCGAGATGAGCGGGATCGAGCTGACCGGAGCGCGCCCACTGGCGCACCTCGTCGCCCAGACCCGGCGGCAACACCGACTTGCGGCGCAGGGTCCAGCAACGTTCCAGCACGATCGCCAAGGCAATCGCCGAACAGATCAGGATGGGCACCATCGCCCAGCCACCAGCCATCAGAATTTCCAGCACTTTTCGACCCCACCGCGCTACCTGACAAGGAGCGCGCATGATAGCAGCCCCACCTGGATGTACTGCGGCAGGCGTGGCATTCCGTACTTCACTCGCGCCAGTAGCGCGGCTGCCGATCGCGCCAGCCCAGGCCACGCTGTGGCGGGGCGTCAGCAGGGAAATCCAGCGGGATCGCGCCCTGCGTGGCCGTGTTGAACACCGGCACATGGGCATCGGCGTAACGCGCGAGTACCTCCGGCCTGGGGTGACCGAAACGGTTGCGCCAGCCCGCCGAGACCAGCGCCAGCGGCGGTTGCACGGCAGCGATGAAAGCCGCGCTGGACGAAGTCTTGCTGCCGTGATGCGGCACCAGCAAGAGCGGTGGCGACCCGGCATCGAGTCCAGCCACCACCTGCGGTTCCATCTTCGAGCTGATGTCGCCGGTCATCAGCAGGCGACCCCCACGCCCTTCCACCAGCAGCACGCAGGAGCTGTCGTTGTCCCGATCGCCACCGCCGCGGGCCGGGCTCAGCACGCGAAAATGCACGCCGTCCCATTGCCACGCCTGTCCGGCCACGCACTGCTGCATCGGGATGTGCATGCGCGCGGGTTCGCCGGCATAGCGTTGCGCCTGCGGAAATTCGGTCGCGACCGCTTCGGCGCCGCCGGCATGATCGTTGTCGCCATGGCTGATCATCAGCATGTCCAGCTGGCTGATGCCGAGCGCATGGATCGACGGCAATACCACCGCCTCGCCCAGGTCGAAGCCTGACGGATAGCGTGCTCCGGCGTCGTACAACAGCACGTGGTTGCGGGTGCGCAACAGCACGGAAAGCCCCTGCCCCACATCCAGCACCCAGACCCGGAACGCGCCGTCGGCCGGCAGCTGCCGCGGCGGCCACAGCAGCGGCAGGAACAGCAGCAAACCGAACCAGCGCAGCGGCACGCCACGCGGCAGGAACAACCACAGCGCACCCAGCAACGCCAGCAGCAGCGCATACGGCTGCACCGTCGGCAGATACCAGTGCGCACCCGGCCAGTTGGCCGTCCGTTCCAGCAACCACCATTGCGCATGCGCCAGTTGCGCGGCCAGCCACAGCACCGGTGTGGCCAGCGGCGGGCACAACCCCAGCAGCAGCATGCCGAACAACGCGCACGGCACGATCACGAAACTGACCAGCGGCACCGCAATCAAGTTGGACAGCGCACCCACCAGCGAGGCCTGTCCGAAAAACCACAGGGTCAGCGGCAGCAAAGCCACCGTCATCACCAGTTGCCCGGCCGACAGTTCGTGCACGAACGCGCGCCATCCTCGCCCGCGTGCCTGCAGGCACAGCATCAGGAACGACACACCGACGAACGACAGCCAGAACCCGGCCGCCAGCACCGCCAGCGGATCGACCAGCAGGATCGCGATCATCGCCAACGCCAGCGACTGCGCACCACTGTTGCCGCGCCGGCTGCAACGCGCCAGCGCCACCACCGCGATCATCAGCAAAGTGCGCACCGTGGGCAGGCCGAATCCGGCCAACGCACTGTAGATGCCGGCCACCAGCAACGCGGCGGCGGCCTGCGCCTGCGGCCACGGCAGCCACAGTCCCAGCCGCGGCCATAGCCAGTAAGTCAGCAACGCCAGCCACACGCCGAACACCGCTGCCACACCGACATGGAAACCGGAGATCGCGATCAGATGCGATACGCCATTCGCGCGCGCGACATCCCAATCCTGCGGCTTCAACCCGCGCGTATCGCCCACCGAAAACGCCTGCAGCAAGGCCGCATCGTGCGGATCATGCACGCGCGCCGCGATGCCACGGGTGACCGCATCGCGCACACCGTCGACGCACCAGTGCGGGCCCGCCAACGGCGCATTGGCGGCATCGTCGCGTACATAGCCGGTGGCGACGATGCCGCGTTCCAGCGCCGAACGCTCGCTGTCGGCACTGCCGGGATCGAGCAGGCCGCGCGGTCGTTTCAGCCGCAGTAGCAGATGCCAGCGAGTACAGGTCTGCAACGGCGGCGCATCGTCGTACCAGGACACCGTCACGCGACCATGCAGCACGACCGGCTTGCCATCCAGCGTGGCTTGCTCCACCTGCAGCATGAAACGACTGGCGTCGCTGCCGGCCTGCGGCAGGTCGATGATGTTGCCGATCACCGCGATGTCCTGGCCTTCAAGCGCTCGCGGCAAACGTGCGTCCATCGCCTGGGCGCCATGCCATACCGCCCAGGCGATGCCGAACAGTGTCCATGCGAGCCAGCGCCAGCGTCGCAGGCGCCACGCCAGCAGCAGCGCACCGATCAGCGGCAGATCAAGCCACCCGCGTGGCGGCAAATGCGGCAGCCATTGCACCAGCAATACACCGGCCAGCAACGATAACGCCGCCGTGATCGACGCGGACATCGCCGCCACTCGAGCCATGACTCGCATCCCGCTCCATCCTGGATGAGTTCGAGCCTAGCGCGGCGATTGCGGCGACGTGGATGAAAAATGCGTAGGCGTGTGCCTGCATGCTCGCCCGGATATTCCAATACAGCGCTCTCCCCCGCATGCAGGGGAGGAGCTGGATAGTCAGCCTTTCGGGTTTTCCTGCAGCACGCCGTTGTGCAGCACCAGCGTGCGGTCCATCCGTGCAGCCAGGCGGGTGTCGTGGGTGACCAGGATGAAGCTGGTGCCGATCTCGCGATTGAGCTCCAGCATCAGCGCGTAGACCTGCGCGGCATTGCCTTCGTCGAGATTGCCGGTGGGTTCGTCGCCGAGTACGCAGGCGGGCTTGGTCACCAGCGCGCGCGCCACCGCACAACGCTGGCGCTCGCCGCCGGACAGCTCCGACGGTTTATGCTGCACGCGACTGCCCAGACCCACCCGCTCCAGCAGGGTTGCGGCCTGCTGCTGCGCCTCGGCAATCGGGGTGCCGCGGATCAGCAGCGGCATGCACACGTTCTCCAGCGCGGTGAACTCGGGCAGCAGGTGATGAAACTGGTAGATGAAACCGAGCGAACGGTTGCGCACGCGGCCACGCTCGGCATCGGAGAGTTTCGACAGCACGCGGCCATCCACTTCCACCTCGCCGGCAGTCAGCGTGTCCAGCCCGCCGATGATGTGCAGCAGCGTGCTCTTGCCCGAGCCGGAGGCACCGACGATCGCCATCGTCTCGCCGCGCTTCAGGGTGAAGCTGACATCGCTCAGCACGTCGGTGCGCAGGCCGCCTTCGTCATAGGTCTTGGCGACGTGGCTGGCGCGCAGCACGTTTTCGGTCGACGGCATCGTGGAGCTCTCTTTCTTGGTGGTCTCATTCATAGCGCAGCGCCTGCGCCGGCTGCGTGCGCGAAGCGCGCCACGCGGGGTAAAGAGTGGCCAGCAGCGAGAAGGTGAAGGTCAGCAACGCGACCCAGCCCACATCGTGCCAGTCCAGCCGGCTCGGCACCTCGCTGATGTAGTAGACGTCCGGCGACAGGAAGGTGACGTGGAAAGTGTGCTCGATCCACTTGATGATGCCCGGCAGCTTCCACGACAGCAGCGAGCCGAAGCCCACGCCGAAGCCGATTCCCACGAAACCCACCAGCACGCCCTGCACCATGAACATGCCCATGATGCTGCGCGGCGTGGCACCCAGCGTACGCAGGATCGCGATATCGGCCTGCTTGTCGGTGACCAGCATCATCAGCATCGAGATCAGATTGATCACCGCGACCAGGATGATCAGCGACAGGATGATGAACATCACCATCTTTTCCATCGACAGCGCCGCGAACAGGTTCGCGTTGGTGTCCATCCAGGTCTGCACCCGATAGACCTGACCCAGCTGGTCGGCCAGTTCAGTGGCGACCGGACGCGCGTTGAACAGATCGTCCAGACGCAAGCGGATGCCTGTGGGGCCGCTCAAGTCGTTGAGCTTCTCGGCATCGCTGATGTTGACCAGCGCCAGGCCGGAATCGAACTGCTCCATGCCAAGCTCGAACGTGCCCACCACATGGAAGCTGCGCATCTTCGGAAAACTGCCCATCGGCGAGGCGCGCAATTCCTGCACGGCCATCGTCACCCGGTCGCCGACACTGACCCCGAGCGTCATCGCCAGCTCCCTGCCCAGCACGATGTTCCAGCTTCCCGGAGTCAGTTGGTCAAGTTTGCCGTCGAGCATGTGCTGACTGATGTCGACAACCTTCGGCTCTTGCGCCGGTTCGATGCCGCGCACCAGCGCGCCGCTGGAGCGTCGGGCCAGCAGCATCGCCTCGGATTCGACGTACGGCGCGGCACCCAGCACATGCGGATTCGTCTCGGCCATCTTCAGTGCGCGCGGCCAGTCATGCACGCTTTCGCCGACGCCGGAGACAGTGGCATGCGAGATCGCGCCGAGGATGCGCGCGCGCATCTGGTAGTCGAAGCCGTTCATCACCGACATCACCGTGATCAGTGCGATCACGCTGATCGCGATGCACACGATCGACACGGTGGAGATGAACGAGATGAACTGATTGCGTCGCTTGGCGCGGGTGTAGCGCAGGCCGATGAAGAGTTCGAGCGGTCGAAACATGGGCGGGTCGCTTGTGGGGATCGCAGGGCGGGCCGCCCGGTCGTCCATTATCAGGTATTCGATGAGACCGCGCTGCGCTGATGAAGTTGCCGCTCGATCAGCTCGCTGAGATCAAAGTCGCGGCACTGCCTCGCCTGGCTGCATCGTCGCCAGCCGCATGCGCAGACGGCGGCGGATGTCCGCATCGCTGTTGTCCGGCGCAAGAAGTAACACCTGCACGCCGCGCTCCGCCGTGCGCAGGCGCAGCAGCACGAAGGCGCCGAGGATCCGGAACGAGGCCAGCGTGGCGGGTACGTCTTCGTGATCGATCAGGCGCAGCGTCCAGTCGTTGTCGGCGCGCCAGCCCGCCGCTGCGACCGGCGTGACTGCGATGCGGCGGACCGCTCGCCATGTCGCCAGCGCCACGGTGACCGCCAGCAACAGTTTCAGCCAAGGTGTCAGCGCGCACAGCGCCACGGCCAGCACGGCCACTGCGGCGATGACGACCAACACTCGCCGCAGCAGCCGCGACGGCCGGTATTCAAAGCCGATGGCGGGCGCGGATGTCATCGATGATCGCCTGCCAGTCCGCGCGCGGAGCGCGCCCGTGACCCATCACCCAGTCCCACAGGTCCGGATCCTGCGCGTCGAGCAGTTCGTCGAACGCCTGCTGCTGTGCTTCATCGACGTCGGCAAAACATTCGTCCAGCCAGCCGCCGAACAGAGCGTCGAGTTCGCGGGTGCCGCGACGCGCACGCCAGCGCAGGCGCTTCAGCCGGGGATCGCTCAAGCCGTCGTCCGCGCTCTTGCCGGATGCATCGGATGTCGTGTCTGTGACTGCCATGACCTATCTCGACGCCAGCGGCGTGTCTACAGCGAGCGCGCCACGTTCGCTGCGCTGCTTGTAGAAGCCGAGGATGGTTCGTGCCGAATCGTTCACCAGCACGCGGGCCAGGCCGCCTGCGTACCAGTTGAAATGTGTACTCACCCGATAGGTGACATGGATGCTGAGCCGGGTGCCGCCCGCTTCCGGATCGAGCTTGTACGACGTATCGAGCAAATCGAAGTACTGCCCGCCGATACGCACATGCTCGTCGAGCGCACCGACGGGAATCGAATCCGCAGCAAAGCGATAACGCCACTGGATGAAGCGGTTTTCGTCCCACGCCACGATCGGCTCGTCGAAGTGCACGCCACGCTGCCAGCGTAGTTTGCGCACCCTGCCCTGCGGCGTGTCCACGGTGATTGCCTCCATCGGATAGGGCACGCCGATCCGCCAGGCCAGGCCGCGATCCATCTCGGCGGGCGTGATGGTGCGTGCGCCATTGATCAGCCGCCATATGGCGTCGGGCGCCGCATCGATGTGCACGGATTCGTCGGATTGCTGGATCGAATTGGCCATCGCCAGGTCGCGTTCGCCGTAACCGAGCAGCAACGGCACGAGCAAGGCGACCGATAGTATCTTTGGTGCGGGCGTGAATATCGCCAGCGCGCCGTACATGAGCAGGCCACCTACGGAACTGGCCATCAGGAAAATCGGCGCAGCCAGCGCAATACAGATGCTGCCTTCGATATTGAACGCTGCCGTGAGACCCAGCACGATCAGCATCGGCAACCACGGCCCCACGATCGAGCCGCCAACACCGATCGAGCCGCGGCGCAGATAGATGGTCATCGCCCCTATCACCAGCGGTGTGAGAAACAGGAACGACACTAGCATGGCGCCGCCGGCATGCCCGGGGGCATACCGGGACAACAGCGCGTTCTCGAAAATCAGTCGCGCCGCCAGACCGTAGACTGCGCCGATCGCTACGGCGAACCAGTATGTGCGACGGCGACCGGGATGTGATTCGGACGAAGGCAGGTCGGCGCTGGCTTGACTCATAAACGACATCCCTGTTGTGCTTCGGATGAAGCCGAGGCTACTCCATTGCGTGGCCACAGCACGCCATTGACGCTGGCGATCAGCCGCGTCGCTCCACCATCAGCTTCTTGATCTCGGCAATCGCCTTGGCCGGGTTGAGACCCTTCGGACAGGTGCGCGTGCAGTTCATGATGGTGTGGCAGCGGTATAGCTTGAACGGATCTTCCAGATCGTCCAGACGCGCACCGGTATCTTCGTCGCGGCTGTCCACGATCCAACGGTAGGCCTGCAGCAGGATCGCCGGGCCGAGGTACTTGTCGCCGTTCCACCAGTAGCTCGGGCAGCTGGTCGAGCAGCACGCGCACAGGATGCACTCGTACAGACCGTCGAGCTTCTTGCGCTCTTCCGGCGACTGCAGGCGCTCGCGATCCGGCGCCGGACTCTGCGTGCGCAGCCATGGCTTGATCGAGGCGAACTGCGCGTAGAAATGGGTCAGGTCGGGCACCAGATCCTTCACCACCGGCATATGCGGCAACGGGTAGATCTTTACGTCGCCGGCGGCGCATTCCGTGATCGCACGGGTGCAGGCCAGCGTGTTGGTGCCGTCGATATTCATCGCGCACGATCCGCAGATGCCTTCGCGGCAAGAACGACGCAGGGTGAGCGTGGGGTCGATCTCGTTCTTGATCTTGAGCAGCGCGTCGAGAACCATCGGGCCGCACGCAGCCAGGTCGACCTCGTAGGTGTCGATGCGCGGGTTCTGCCCGTCATCCGGCGACCAGCGATAGATGCGGAAGGTACGCGGCTTCTTCGCATCCTTGGCCGGGTAGTGCCTGCCCGGCTGGATCTTGGAATTTTTCGGTAGCGAAAACTCTGCCATGTGCTGAACCCTTCGACTTTCTGCAGGAGGGCTTGCGCCCCGACCGTACAACCAATGATGTAGCCATCCCGCGGCAACCGCAGCCGCTTGCGGGATCAGTAAACGCGTTTCGCCGGCGGCACGGCCTTGACCTCGTCGGTCATCGGATTCATGTGCACCGGACGGAAATCGAAGCGTGACTTGCCCGCTTCGTCGATCCATACCAGCGTATGTTTCATCCAGTTGACGTCGTCGCGATCCGGGTAATCCTCGCGTGCCTGCGCGCCGCGGCTTTCCAGCCGCTGTTCGGCCGAATCCATCGTGGCCACCGCCTGCGACAACAGGTTGGACAACTCCAGCGTCTCGATCAGGTCGGAGTTCCACACCAGCGAGCGATCACTGACCTTGACGTCCTGGAACATGTCGAACACTTCGGCAATCTTCTGCTTGCCTTCGGCCAGCGTTTCGCCGGTGCGGAACACCGCGGCGTCCTTCTGCATCGTGCGCTGCATCGCCATGCGGATTTGCGCCGTCGGCGTGCCGCCGTTGGCGTTGCGCAGCGCGTCGAAGCGGGCCAGCGATTTGTCCAGCACGTTGGCTGGCAGGTCCTTGTGCGCCGCACCCGGCTGGATCAGCTCGGCGCAGCGATGCGCCACCGCACGACCGAACACCACCAGGTCGAGCAGCGAGTTGGAACCGAGGCGGTTGCCGCCATGCACGGAGACACAGGCCGCCTCGCCGATCGCGAACAGACCCGGCACGATCGCATCGACATCGTCGCCGCGCTTCTGCACGACTTCGCCGTGGTAGTTGGTGGGGATACCGCCCATGTTGTAGTGCACGGTCGGCAGCACCGGGATCGGCTCCTTGCTCACGTCGACGCCGGCGAAGATGCGCGCCGACTCGGCAATACCCGGCAGCCGCTCGTTGATCACCTCGGGGCCGAGGTGCATCAGGTTCAGATAGATATGATCCTTGTGCTCGCCGACGCCGCGACCCTCACGGATCTCGATCGTCATCGCGCGGCTGACCACGTCGCGTGAGGCCAGATCCTTCGCGCTAGGCGCATAGCGCTCCATGAAACGCTCGCCGGCGGAGTTGGTGAGGTAGCCGCCTTCGCCGCGCACGCCTTCGGTGATCAGGCAGCCGGCACCGTAGATGCCGGTCGGATGGAACTGCACGAATTCCATGTCCTGCAGCGCCAGGCCCGCGCGCAACACCATGCCGCCACCGTCGCCGGTGCAGGTATGCGCCGAGGTGGCACTGAAATAGGCGCGTCCGTAGCCGCCGGTTGCCAGCACCACGGCATGACCGCGGAAGAAATGCAGGGTGCCCTCGTTCATGTCCAGCGCGAGCACGCCACGGCAGACGCCCGCTTCGTCGAAGATCAGGTCGATCGCAAAGTACTCGATGAAGAACGTGGCGTCGTGCGCCAGCGCCTGCTGGTACAGCGTGTGCAGGATCGCGTGGCCGGTGCGGTCGGCCGCGGCGCAGGTGCGCTGCGCGGTGCCCTTGCCGTAGTGCGTGGTCATGCCGCCGAACGGGCGCTGATAGATCTTGCCTTCGTCGGTGCGCGAGAACGGTACGCCGTAATGTTCCAGCTCGATGATCGCAGCCGGCGCGTTCTTGCACATGTACTCGATCGCGTCCTGGTCGCCGAGCCAGTCGCCACCCTTCACGGTGTCGTAGAAATGGAAGCGCCAGTCGTCCTCGCCCATGTTGCCCAGCGCGGCGGAAATGCCGCCCTGCGCCGCAACCGTGTGCGAGCGGGTCGGGAACACCTTGGTGATGCAGGCGGCCTTGAGGCCCTTCTCGGCCAGGCCGAAGGTAGCGCGCAGACCGGCACCACCGGCACCGACCACGATCACGTCATAGTCGTGTTGTTGAATCTTGTAGCTTTCCATGAAATCCCGGCCTCGCGTCTTGTCTTAGGGGGTCAGCGCAATGCGCAGCACGGCGAGTACGCTTGCCAGCGCGCCCAGCACCGCGAGGAACTTGATCGCCACCAGCAGGGCCACTTCCTTCCAGCGGGTATGCACGTAATCCTCGATCACCACCTGCAGGCCGAGCACGGCATGCCAGAACATGGTGAGCACGAACGCGATCAGCAGCAGCGCGTTCCACGGCTTCGCGACCGCAGCGTGCGCAGTGGCGTAGTCGGCGTGCAGCAGGCACAGCACGGTGATCACGAACCACACGCCCAGCAGCACCAGCGCTGCTGCAGTCACCCGCTGGCTCCACCAGTGACCCACGCCGGACTGCGACGAACCCAGCCCGCGTGCAATTTTCAGCGGGTGGCGCCGGTCTTTCACGACAGTCTCCTTCGCGCTCATGCCGCACCTCCGGCCGTCATCACATAAGCCCATACCAGCACCGTGAGCACGATGCTGCCGGCGATCGACAACCAGCTGGAACGCACGAACTGGGGAATCCCGTAACCGAGGCCGGCGTCCTGGATCAGATGCCGGATCCCGTTGCACAGGTGGAAGAACAGCGACCAGCTCCAGCCGATCAGCAACACCATGCCGAGCGGGCTGCCGATGATGCGCTTGAAGTGATTGAAGCTGTCTTCGCCTGCTGCCAGGTGCAGCAGGCCGCCCACCACCAGCAGGCTACCGACCGCCAGCGCGATGCCAGTAGCGCGGTGCACTATGGAAGTCATCATCTGCACTTGCCGCTTGTAGATCTGCAGGTGCGGAGAGAGCGGTCGTTGCGTGTCTGCCATGGCGGCTATCCTGTGTGGAATCGCTGATGTTCGTACCGCGTCATCCCCTGGCCAGCACACGACGACGAGCGCCGCGACGATCGCTCAGAAGTCGATACAACGTCCGTTCTTTTCCCAGTCGCCATAGCGAGTGGGATCGGGAGCCGGCCGTTCCGCCAGCGCCTTGTCCTGCACCGGGCCCACAGGCACGGCGATTGTTTCCGTCGGAACGGAAGCAGGTGTGGACTCGGCTGAGGAAGAGGTATCTGACATGGTTTTTCGTAAGCCGGCAAAGGTTAATACCTGCGGCAAAGCAGCACAACCTTGACCGCGACACCGTATTGGCGATGACATCTGTACTGTCTGCACTTGCGACAGGTTTCCACCGCCCCAACCTACAGATGCTTATGCCGACATCTCACCCTGCGGAAACCCTGCTGATCGAAGGCGCTGACGCGATGGCGTTCGCGCATGCCCAGTTCAGCAGCAAGGTTAGCTCGCTCGCCGTCGGCCAGTGGCAGTTCAGTGCGTGGCTCGATCCGCAAGGCCGCGTGCGTGCGCTGTTTCATCTGGCACGACTCGCTGATGACCGTTACCTGCTGCTGTTGCGTGGCGGCAGTGCGGCGACGATAGTCGAGGCGCTGCAGCGTTTCGTGTTTCGCTCGAAACTCAGCTTGACCGCGTTGCCGCCGCGCGCACTAGGCAGCGGCCCGGCCTTGCCGTTATATGCGATCCACGATGATCCCGACGCGCTCTCGCTGGGTTGCGAAACGCACAGTCTGCGTATTACTGCTTCAGGCAGCGGCGACGATGCATGGCAGCTGCCGCAACTACACGCAGGCTGGCCGTGGCTGCCGACGCAGGCATTGAATGAGTTGCTGCCAGCGGCCTTGTCGCTGCAGCGCCTGCAGGCGGTCGCCATCGACAAGGGTTGCTATCCCGGCCAGGAGATTGTCGCGCGACTGCATTTTCGCGGTGGTCACAAACGACATCTGCACTGCGTCACCTTGTCGCAGACAGCGCATGCCGGCGACGTTCTGCGCAGCGATGATCGCGAAGTCGGTTACGTACTTGATGTGATCACCACACATGACCGCATCACAGCATTCGTCGTATTGACTGATGACGTTGCTGCACAGGCGCGCGACGGATGGCTGGATCCACTCGACGACAACCTCGTGATGCATCTCGACGCATCGTGGCAGGCATGAGTCATGCATGGCATCTGAACAAAATTCTGATGACACTTGCCAGCGCAGGATGAGTGTCAGTTAAACTCCACCCCTCGGCACTTGCCGGTGGCAGACTCCACCACTAGGCTCCGCCGATCGAATATCGCGACATCCGGAATACGGGGTGTCGAAGTACGCGACGAACCGGATGAATCCGAATCGGCGCGACCCGGCAGAACCATCGCCGGATGGCACTCGTCTCGCTATCCACGAGTGCGTAGCAGTTGCAGGCAACACGGCCGACCCGGCACGCGCAGCGCCCAGCAGCACCCGACTCCCGATCGGCAAAAACACGCCGATCGAACCGCCACAATCCCGTGGCAAAGCGCCTGACCACAAGTTTCGGTCATGGCGTATAGATCCAGGTGGAACGGCCTGCCCGCCCGTCCACCGCAATGGCGCTCAAAGCTTGCAATCTGCTTTGCGCGTACAGCACGTTGGAGGCAGAACCATGAAACTTTCCATGTTGTTGTGGCTGACATCACTGATGCCACAGCCCGTCGCTGATCAGGCTTGCCTGGCTACCACCGTGTATCTGGAAGCACGCAGCGAGCCGACCAACGGTCAGCTTGCCGTAGCCGAAGTTGCGCTGCGTCGCCGTGATCGCGACCAATGGGGCGCGACCGTATGCAAGGTGGTGACCGAGCCGCATCAGTTTGCGACCACCACTACTCCCGGCTCGTTCGAGGTCAACGATCTCGAAGCGTTCAACAAGGCATGGCAGGTGGCCGCACGATCGATCCACAATTGGCAGTTGCCTGTGGCGCAGCGCCGCATGCTGGTGCCGCGCGCCGATCACTTCGCCACCACCGCGATTTCCCCGGCTTGGTCACACAATCGCCCCAGCGTGACGATAGGCGAACATGCTTTCTACGCGGTGAACTGATCTGCAAATCATGCATCCGCATCAATAAAAAAGGCCCTCGCATGAGGGCCTTTTTTTATTTTGGACGTCCATTTAAATGGACGTCCATACCATACCCATGAACTCAGCGTGCGTAGACGTGGTCGCCGCGCACTTCGACATAATCGCCATTGCGAAGACCGGGATCCTCGCGCTGAGTCACTGTGGCGTACTGGCCGTTGTCCAGTCGCACGACGATGCGCCAGGCGGCATCGCCGCCACTGTCGTTGCGTTTGCCGATCTGGTTGCCGACGACGCCACCGGCGACCGCACCGACTACCGTGGCAGCCTTGCGGCCATCGCCCTTGCCGACGGTATTGCCGAGGACGCCGCCGGCGACCGCACCGATGATCGCTCCGAGCGTGCCGCCATTGCCGCTGCTGCCACCGGTATAGACCTGCTGCACATCCTGCACCACGCCGCACGCCTGGCAACGGCCGCTCTGATTGCCGTAGCCATTGCCGTAACCGCTCTGCTGGCTCTGGTAGCCACGATTGTAGTTGCCGCCATTGTTGTAAGGAGCAGTGGTACAGCCAACAAGGGAAACGCCGGCCGTCAGCGCAGCCGCCAAGGCAAGCTTGCTAGTCAGTGCATTCATGGGGTCACTTCCTTATTCAGTGGTTCGATTCAGCGAGCGTCGGACACGGCTGTCACACCTTCCTGCACCTGCACCCGATCGCCCGGGTCGTGATCCATGCGCACAGTGCGGGTAACCCCGTTGTACACATAACGCACGTCGTAGCCGACGATCTTGCTGCTGGTGCTGTTGACAGTGTCGCATCTGCGCTCGACCGAGGTGGTCACCTGGGCGTGCTGACGGCTGGCCTCGATGCGATTGCCGGCATAGCCGCCGCCGACGGCACCGGCCACCGTGGCCAGGGTGTTGCCCTTGCCGCCGCCGACCATGTGGCCGAGCAGGCCACCAGCCACCGCACCAATCGCGGTGCCAGCGATCTGATGCTGATCCTTCGGGGGCGCCGTATGCGAGACGGTCTCGTCGTGGCAGATCTGGCGGGGATTGTTCTCCGTCGAATGCACGGGATCGACGCTCACGACCTTGGCATACTTGACGCTGGCATCCGCGCTCGTGCTCGCACCCGCATCAGCGGCACCATTCGAAACACCGGCATCCGCACTGCGGTTGCACGCCGACAGGCCCGTCACAAGCGCTGTTGCCATCGCTACATTGAGTACATTGACCATCAACCTGTTCATTACCGTCCTCTCCTCTGTTTGTTGTGCATTGCCCCGCAGGTGTTGCATCCACGCAATAAGCTGCGATGCCATTGAACCGCTATCCAACTGAATCGGAGCTAGCTCGCATTCGTTACATTATCTTCACGTTTTAATCGCAGAACTCTCTTACGGCGCACGGAAAACGCAACATGTCCAAGCTTGTCGACAGCCATGTCCACCTTGATGACGATGCGTTCGACGTCGACCGCGACGCGGTGATCGAGCGTGCAGACCAGGCCGGTGTGGACACGATGATCGTACCCGCCGTCGACGCCGACAGCTGGCCACGGATCACGGCACTTTGCGCAAACCATCACCAGCTGCATCCGGCCTTCGGTCTGCATCCGATGTTTCTGGACAAGCATGCGCCTGAACATGTGGACGCCTTGTCTGCATGGCTGGACGAAAACCCTGCGGTCGCAGTAGGCGAGATCGGTCTGGATTTTCATGTGGACGGCCTCGACCACGAGCTGCAGCGGCATTATTTCCTGCGGCAGCTGCGGCTGGCGCGTGAACGGGACTTACCGGTGATCGTGCATGCGCGTGCTGCGCTGGAGGAAGTCAGCCTGACCCTGCGCCGCACCGGCGGCCTGCGCGGCGTGGTGCACAGTTTTTCCGGCAGTGAGCAACAGGCCCGACAATTGTGGCACATGGACTTTTGTATCGGCATTGGCGGCCCGGTGACCTACGAACGCGCGCAACGCCTGCGCCGCATCGTGGCACAGATGCCGATCGAGTTCCTGCTGCTGGAAAGCGATGCGCCAGATCAACCCGACGTGACCCATCGCGGCGAACGCAATGAACCCGCACGGATCGCTGAGATACTGCAATGCGTCGCGCAACTGCGCGGCGAACCGGTCGCCACCATCGCCGCAGCCACGACCGCCAACGCCAGCCGCGTGTTCGGACTCGATAAGCAACACCTCTGAACTCACTTCACCGGCCACTTGCGCACGGCGTCCCGCGCCTGTTACATTTTATTTCACTGATGAAATATGACTTGGTGAAATGGCACGCCTGACGAATTGCATTGCGATGATGGATGAGGGCATTGGTCGCGTAAGCCAGATCATCCCGCAGCTGCCCGCACCCGAAGCGCGGCTGTGCCGGCTGATGCTGATGGTCGGCGCCAGCCTCGAAGAAGAACTCGAGTTCAAGCTCAAGCCGCACAAGCTCAACCACAGCGAATTTCTCACGCTGATGATCCTGTACAGCCGCCCGGACGGCAGCTCGACGCCAGGCGAGCTTTGCGAGTTCGCCTCCCAGGGCGCCACCAACATGACCCGCATCGCGAATGCGCTGGTGAAGCGTGGTCTGATCACCCGTGGCGCCAGCGAGGAGGATCGCCGCCGCGTGTTGATCCGTATCACGCCAGCCGGCCGACGCTTCGTGCAGAAGATGCTGCCGCCGATGTTTCCCCGCGTCGCCACCATGTTTGCCGACTTCAGCGACAACGACAAACGCAACCTCAGCCGTTTGCTGCGCATGCTGGCGCACAACCTCGACCAGCTGAGCGAGACATCCCATCCATGAAGGAAGCTACGATGAAGCATGCCCTGCTCCGCGGCCGCACGGCGCTGGCCGCGGCGATCATGCTGGTGCTGGCCGCCTGCGCCAACGCGCCGGCCAGACTCGGCTCGCCGGCACTGCGCGACGATGTGCCTTTGGCAGGCCTGCAGGCACCCGCCCGCAACGGCTGGCCGGCGGCATCGTGGTGGCGCCAGTACGACGACCCGCAGCTGGATGAGCTGATGGATCGCGCCATGCTGCAGTCGCCGGATCTCGCGCTGGCGCAGAGCCGCGTGCAGAACGCCGATCAGTCGGCACGGCTTGCCGCAGCGCAGCTGGGCCTGTCGGTCAACGGCAGCGCGCAGGTATCGCGTACCCGGATGAGCGATCACGGACTGATCCCGAGCAAGTTCCTCGGCTTCTCCTGGTACAACCAGGCCGACCTCGGCGTGCAGCTGCAATACGACTTCGACTGGTGGGGCAAGAAGCGCGCGACGGTGGAAGCCGCGCTGGACCAGACGCATGCCGCCGAGGCGCAGCGCAGTGCCGCGGCGCTGGCGATCCAGTATGCCGTGGCCGACACCTACTTCGGCTGGCAGGCCGATCAGGCGCGCCTGCAGCTGACCGATCAATTGCTTGCCACGCAGCAGCAGTTCGCTGACATCGCCGAACTGCGCGTACGCCAGGGCATCGATCTGCCTGACGAGGCGCAGAAAGCCAAGGCGCAATTGGCGGCCGTGCGCGAGATGCGCGTGGCGCTGGACGGCTCGGCGAAGATCCGCCGCGCTGCGCTCGCTTCGCTGCTTGGCGTCGCGCCCGCGCAACTGCCGGAACTCAAGGCCCGCCCGCTGCCGTCCATCGAACGCGGCGTGCCGGCCAATGCCGGGCTGGATCTGATCGCGCGCCGCCCCGATATCGCCGCCAGCCGCTGGCAGGTCGAGGCCGCGCTGAAACAGACCGATGCGGCACGTGCAGAATTCTTCCCCGACATCAGCATCACTGCATTGGCCGGCCTGTCCAGCATCGACATGGGCAAGCTGCTCACCGCCGGCAGCCGCACGTTCGCACTGACCCCAGCGCTACACCTGCCGATCTTCAACGGCGGTGCACTGCAAGCCCATTACGGCCAGAGCAAGGCGGAGCTCGATGCGGCGGTGGCGCAATACAACAGCACCGTGCAGATCGCCGCACGCGAGGTGGCGACGCAGGCACTGAGTGCCGAGCAGATCGCCGCCCGCCAGCACGAACAGGAAGGCCAGCTCAACGCCGACCAGCAGCTGCTGACGAACGCGCAGGCGCGTGCCCGCCAGGGTGTGCGCGACGCCCGCGAAAGCCTGGGTGCGAAGGCCGAACTGCTGCAACAACGCGATGCCGCGGCGCAGCTGCAGGCGCAGGCGTTGAGCGCCGACCTCGCCCTGATCAAGGCACTCGGCGGCGGCTATCGCGACAGCGAACGGCCTGCCGCAACCACCGATTCCCCTTCCCCTTCTGATACCGCCGGAGCCGCCGACCATGAGCGCCACTGAATCCGACAAGTCGCACGTCGCCAACAACGCCGACGACAGCGGCATGGCCGCGAAGGACCCGGCTAAACGCCGGCGCGTGCTGTTGATCGTGACCGGCGCGTTCATCCTCGCCGGGCTGATCTGGTTCCTGCTGTGGTTCTTCGTGTTTTCCATTCGCGAGAAAACCGACAACGCCTACGTCGGCGGCAATCAGGTGGCAATCTCGGCGCAGGTACCGGGTACGGTGGTGGCGATTCTCGCCGACGATACGCAGCACGTCGACGCCGGCCAAGTGCTGGTGAAACTGGACAGTACCGACGCCGACACCCGCCTGCAGCAGGCGCGCAGCGCACTCGCCCAGGCCGTGCGCGGCGTGCGTCAGCAGACCAGCACCGCCAACAGCGCGGATGCCCAGGTGGTCACCGCCAGGCTCGCGCTGAAGAAAGCCGAAGCCGACCTCCAGCGTCGCCTGCCGTTGATCGCCGCGCAGGCCGAGTCGCCCGAAATCGTGCAGCACATGCGCGATGGCGTCGCGCAGGCGCAGGCTGCCGTATCCGTCGCTGAGGCGCAGTCGGCCGCCGCGCATGCCGCGACCGAAGGCACCGACGTGGCGCAGAACCCGGCGGTGCTGCAGGCACGCGCCAACTTCCGCGCCGCCTGGGTCGCCGCGCAGCGCAACGCGATCTACGCACCGGTGTCCGGCTATGTGGCCGAGCGCAGCGTGCAACTGGGCAATAGCGTCGCGGCCGGCCAGCAGCTGATGACCGTGGTCCCGCTGCATGACCTGTGGATCGATGCGAACTTCAAGGAAAGCCAGCTGCGGCATATCCGCATCGGCCAGCCGGTGAAGGTCGCCTCCGATCTGTACGGCAGCGATGCGGAATATCAAGGCAAGGTGATCGGCCTCGGCGCAGGAACCGGCAGCGTGTTCTCGCTGCTGCCCGCGCAGAACGCTACCGGCAACTGGATCAAGGTGGTGCAGCGCGTGCCGGTGCGCATCGCGCTGGACAACCGGGAGCTGGACAAGCATCCGTTGCGCATCGGCCTGTCCGCCGACGTGACGGTGGACATCAGCGATGACAAGGGCAGCATGCTGGCCAACACGCTGGCGCAGCAGCCGGTGGCGCAAACCACCGTCTACGACCAGATGGCCAGCAACGCGGATGCAGAGGCCGACCGGATCATCAGCGCCAACCTGCCCCACGCCACCGCCGCGAACTGAGCCGAACCATGGCCGCCACACCCGAAGCCACGTCCGACGCCGCACCGCTGAAGCCGCTGCATGGCGGCCCACTGGCGCTGCTCACCATCGCCGTCGCGTTCAGCACCTTCATGGAAGTGCTGGACATGACGATCGTCAACGTCGCGGTGCCGCACATCGCCGGCAGCCTCGGCGTGAGCCCCAGCGAAGGCACCTGGACGATCAGTTCCTACGCGCTGGCCAGCGCAATCATGCAGCCACTGACCGGCTGGCTGGCGCGCCGCTTCGGCGAGGTGAAGACCTTCGTCGGTTCGGTGCTGATGTTCGTGATCTTCTCGATGCTGTGCGGCCTGGCTACCAGCATGCCGATGCTGGTGCTCGGCCGCCTGCTGCAGGGTGCCGGCTCCGGTCCGATGGTGGCGCTGTCGCTGACCCTGCTGCTGTCGAACTATCCGAAGGAGAAGCAGGGCATCGCGCTGGCGCTGTGGGCAATGACCGTGGTGGTGGCGCCGATCTTCGGCCCGATCCTCGGCGGCTGGCTGACTGACAATTTCTCGTGGCCGTGGATTTTCTACATCAACCTGCCGGTGGGCATCATGGCGGCGGTGATTACCTGGGGGCTGCTGCGCAAGCGCGAGACGAAGACCTACAAGGCACCGATCGACATGATCGGCCTGCTGCTGCTAGTGGTCGGCGTGGGTGCGCTGCAGTTCATGCTGGACAACGGCAACGACCACGACTGGTTCTCCTCGCCGATGATCCTGGTCCTGGGTCTCACCGCGGTGATCTGCCTCACCTTCCTGATCGTGTGGGAACTGCACGCGAAACATCCGGTGGTGGACCTGTCGCTGTTCAAGCAGCGCAACTTCACCGTCGGCGTGATCAGCCTCTCGCTGGGCATGTTCGCGTTCTTCGGCATCAACGTGGTGTTTCCGCTGTGGCTGCAGATCACCCTGGGCTACACCGCGACCTGGGCCGGCCTGGCCACCGCGCCGGTCGGCGTGCTGGCGTTCCTGATCGCGCCGATCCTGGGCAAGAACATGCACAAGCTGGATCTGCGCGCGGTGGTGACGTTCGCGTTCCTGGTGTTCGCTGGTACCGCGTACTGGTTCTCCACCTTCGACAGCTCCGCCTCGTTTTCCACATTGATCGTGCCGCGCTTCGTGATGGGCCTGGCGATTCCGTGCTTCTTCATTCCGCTGAATCAGGTCTACCTGTCCGGCCTGCCGGTGGACCAGATCGCCAGCGCCTCGGGCCTGTCCAACTTCTGCCGCACGATCGGTTCGAGCGTCTCCACCGCGATCATGGTGACGCTGTGGCAGCATCGCGGCGAAACCCACCATGCCGCGTTGACCGAGTACATCAGTCCCGGCCATCCGGCTGCGACCCAGTTCATCGGGCAGCTGTCGCATAGTGGGCTGTCGCACACGCAGAGCCTCGGATTGATCGACCAGCTGTTGACGCGCGAGGCGCTGACGCTGGCGGTGAACGACGTGTTCTGGGGCTGCTCGATCCTGTTCGTGCTGCTGATTCCGTTGCTGTGGTTCGCCCGGCCGCCATTCGGCAGCGCCGGGGGCGCAGTCGGCCACTGACTCAAATGCTGCAGTTGACAGCTGCAGCATGAAGACCCCGGTGCTGACTGGTGCGGCGCAATATCTTCTGTTAGCGTTCGCCGCATGGCACAAACTAAACGCACCATCAAGAAGTATCCGAACCGGCGTCTGTACGACACGGAAATCTCCAGCTACATCACTCTGGAGGAAGTCCGCCAGCTGGTGCTGGATAACGAGGATTTCGAGGTCCGCGACGCCAAGAGCGGCGAGGACCTGACCCGTTCGGTGCTGTTGCAGATCATCTCCGAGCATGAAGACAAGGGGCAGCCGATGCTGTCGCCGCAGTTGCTCAGCCAGATCATCCGCTTCTACGGTGACTCGCTGCAGGGCTTCATGGGGCCCTACCTGGAGCGCAGCCTGCAAGTTTTCCTCGATCAACAGACGCAGTTCCGCAGCCAGCTCAACAGCCTGATGGGGCAGACCCCATGGAACACGCTGAATGACCTGACCGAGCGCAACCTCGCCGCGTTCCAGGCGATGCAACGCGGGTTGATAGATACCGCTGCGCAGGTGATCCCCACCCCGGGCGCCGGCAGCCGCAGCGGCAAGAAATCCGGCTGATTCAAGCCCGGCCAACGGCGCGCATCGACGCGCCGTTCGTTTGTTCTCCCCGATCCGATCGCTGCAGCACAACATGTGCTGCCTTGCGGCATGATCAAGCCAATGGACGCATATACCCATGAGCCAACCCGCTTTGCGCAAGCGTGTCGCGCTAGTCACCGGTGGCATCGGTGGACTCGGCACAGAAATCTGCCGCCAACTGGCCCAGGCTGGTCGTCAGGTGATCGCCGTGGACCTGGCAGCACGTAGCGAGCGCGTCGCCGCGTTCCGCGCTGAAGTTGTCAGCTTCGGTGACCGCATCGCGTTCGAGCCCGCCGACGTCAGCGACTTCGACAGCTGCCAGCAGCTGGTTGCCCGCATCGAACAGCAGCACGGCAGCGTGGATATCCTGGTCAATGCCGCCGGCATCACCCGCGACGCCAGCCTGCGCAAGATGACGCCGCAGCAATGGCACGAGCTGATGCGGGTGAACCTGGACGGCGTGTTCAACCTGTCCCGCAACGTGGTCGAGGGCATGACCACGCGCGGCTACGGCCGCATCGTCAACATCAGCTCGGTGAACGGCCAGACCGGCCAGTTCGGCCAGACCAACTACTCCGCCGCCAAGGCCGGCGTGCACGGCTTCAGCATGGCGCTGGCACGCGAGACCGCACGCAAGGGCGTCACCGTCAACACCGTGTCACCGGGCTATTGCGACACGCCGATGGTTGCTGCGGTATCCGCCGAAATCCGCGAGCAGATCATCGCCGACATCCCGGCCGGCCGGCTCGGCTCGCCCGCCGATATCGCCCGCGCCGTAGCCTTTCTCGCCGACGACGACGCCGGCTACATCACCGGCGCGAACCTGCCGGTCAACGGCGGCTACTTCATGAGCTTCTGAGCCATTCCGGCGCTGCCGGGATTGCAGTTGCGCGCCGCTTGCGGAACAGTGGGCGGATTCCCTCCACGGACCGCAGCATGGCGCAGCAAACCATCACCCTCATTGGCGGCGGCCTGGTCGGCGCGCTGCTGGCGCAACAACTGGCACAGCGCGGTTTTGCCGTCGAGGTCTACGAGAAACGTCCTGATCCGCGGCTGGCCGGTTTCCTCGGTGGTCGCTCGATCAATCTCGCCTTGGCCGAACGAGGATTGCAGGCGTTACGCACGGCCGGATTGGCTGATGACGTGCTGCAGCGCGCCGTGATGATGCGCGGACGCATGGTGCACGACCGCGACGGCAACAGCGGATTGCAGCGCTACGGCGTCGACGACAGCGAGGTGATCTGGTCGGTTTCGCGCGGCGCACTGAACATGTTGCTGCTGGATGCCGCCGAGGCAGCCGGCGTGCAGTTCCATTTCGAACAGTCCCTGGTCAGTGCCGACTTCGACGCACAGCGCATCCGGCTGGCCGATGCCTCCGGCGTGGAACGCGAGCTGCCGATCGGCATGCTGATCGGCGCCGATGGCGCCGGCTCCGCGGTGCGCGCGGCGATGAATGCGCACAGCCCACTGGGTGAGCGCATCGAGTCGCTCGGCCACGGCTACAAGGAGCTGGAGATTCCGCCAGCAGGCGAGCTGTCTGCCGCAGCGCTGCAGCTCGGCGGCGGCCACGACCAGTTCGCACTGGAACCGCACGCACTGCATATCTGGCCGCGCGGCGGCTACATGTGCATTGCACTGCCGAATACCGAAGGCAGCTTCACCGTCACCTTGTTCCTGCCGGCACAAGGTGCGGCGCCGAGTTTCGCCACCCTGCCTGATGCCACGGCCGCTGCGGCGTTCTTCGGCGAACAGTTTCCGGACCTGCTGTCGCTGATTCCCCGTTTCAGTGAAGACTTTGACGGCCACCCGGTCGGCACCCTGTCCACGCTGTATCTGGAGCGCTGGCATCTGGACGGTCGCGCACTGCTGGTCGGCGATGCTGCCCACGCGATCGTGCCGTTCCACGGCCAGGGCATGAACTGCGGCTTCGAAGACACCGTGGTGCTGGCGAACCTGCTGGCCGCCGCACCGAACGACAGCGCCGAGGTGTTCGCCGAATTCCAGCGCGTGCGCCAGCCCAATGCCGACGCGATCGCCGCGATGGCGCTGGAAAACTACGTCGAGATGCGCGACTCGGTCGCCGACCCGCACTATCTGGCCAAGCGCGAACTGGGGGCGTTGCTGGCCACCCGCGCACCGCAGCACTACATGGCACGCTATCGGCTGGTCACGTTCTCCCACGTGCCCTACGCCTATGCGCTCGAACGAGGACGTGCGCAGGACGCGCTGCTGGAACAGCTGCTGCACGACACGCCTCGAGTCGCGGACGTCGATCTCGATGCGGCGGTGAACCTGCTCCAATCCAGCCTGCCGGCGCTACCGCCACTGCGGCATGGATAAGGCGCTGATCGACGCGTTCCGCGCCACCGACTACCTCGTCAGCGTCGACGAGGTGGAATGGGCCGGCATCCGCATCGACCAGCCGCTGCCGCCGGTCTTGCAGGCGCTGGTCGGCGCACGCTCATGGGGATTCATCACCGCATGGAATCCCAGCGCCGAAACGACGCGGACGCTGGCGGAAAATCTCGCCGCACAACGCGACTTGCTGGCCGCGCTTCGCGCGTGGCCCGAGGCCGTGATTCGTCCGGCAATCGGCATCGGCCGCACCGGCTGGCACGAGCCCAGCCTGTTCGTGATCGGGCCTGACATCACCATGATGGACAGCTTGGCCCGAC
This sequence comes from Rhodanobacter sp., assembly GCA_035566635.1. Taxonomy (GTDB): domain Bacteria; phylum Pseudomonadota; class Gammaproteobacteria; order Xanthomonadales; family Rhodanobacteraceae; genus Rhodanobacter. Next base: position 160,492 of record DATMQY010000018.1, on the reverse strand, counting down.
ATCACGAACAACTGGCCTACATTCATGGCCACGCCGACGGCATCGCCCACCTGCGCCTGCTGGAATGACTAGGTCAGCGGCAGCACGCCGCATGGACAAGCGCCATCGGCATTGCGGACAATCGAGGGAATGACCGCCACCCCCACCACCGCGCCCCTACTCGAAGCGCGGGCCTTGAGTTTCCTTCGCCAGGACGAACCGGTGTTCGCGCCGCTGGATTTCCGGCTGCACGCGGGAGAGCTGGCGCTGATCGAGGGCGACAACGGCAGCGGCAAGACCACCTTGCTGCGCATGCTTGCCGGCCTGCTGCATGTCGGCGAAGGTGAACTGCGCTGGCGTGATGAACCACTGCGGCGCGACCGCTGCGCCGGCGAGATCCTGTTTCTCGGCCACCAGCTCGGCCTCAAGGCTGACCTCAGCCCGCGCGAAAACCTGCGCATCGCCGCCGGCCTGCATGGCTGCCGCGACGGCGCCAGTGTGACGGCGATGCTGGCCGATATCGGCCTGCGCGGTTACGAAGACGAACCGGTGCGTCGATTGTCCGCCGGCCAGAAGAAACGCGCCGCACTGGCCCGGTTGCTGTTGCTGCCGGCCACGCTGTGGCTGCTCGACGAACCTTACGCGAACCTCGACCGCAACGGCATCGCGCTGGTCAATCACATACTGGAGACGCACACCGCCGCCGGCGGTGCCGCGCTGGTGACCAGCCACGGCGCCGTGAGTTTCCACGGTGGCGAACCCCGGCATATCCGGATGCACGCATGAGCCGTCCGGGCCTCCTCACCGCCTGCATTGCGATGCTGCGACGCGACCTCACCCTCGCCTGGCGCCGGCGCGGCGACATCGCGATGCCTGTGCTGTACGCGCTGATCGTGACGATGCTGTTTCCGTTCGCACTGGGGCCGGAGGACACACTGCTGCAGCGGATCGCCGGCGGCGTGGTGCTGGTCACCGTGCTGCTGGCGATGTTGCTGGCGCTGGATGCGATGTTCTCCAGCGATATCGAGGACGGTTCGCTGGAACAACTAGTGCTGGCGCCGCAGCCTTTGGCGCTGATGCTGGGCATGAAGATCCTCGCCCACTGGATTACCACCGCACTGCCGTTGATCGTGATCGCACCGCTGATGGCCGCGATGCTGCACCTGCCCGGCGCGGTGATTCCGGTGCTGCTGCTGGCGTTGCTGCTGGCCACGCCGTTGCTCAGCCTGCTCGGCGCTGTGCTGGTGGCGCTGACGGCCGGCACCCGGCGCTCTGGTATGCTGCTCGCCTTGATGTTGCTGCCTTTGTGCGTACCCGCAGTGATCTTTGCTGCGGGTGCCGTGGCGGCCGCCCAGCAGGGATTGCCCTGGCTCGCGCCGATCAGCTGGCTCGCTGCCGCACTAGTGCTCGCTGTGGTGTTGGCGCCATTGGCCTGCGCCGCTGCCCTTCGAATTGCCCTGGACGCATGAGAGCCTCTTTTAATGGCTAACTGGATTCCGCTCTGGTTGCACAAGCTCGGCTCGCCGCCGACGTTCTACCGCTTCGCCGGCATGTTGCGGCCGTGGGCGATGGCACTGGCGCTGCTGCTGGGCGCGGTCGCGCTGTACGGCGGCCTGGTGCTGGCGCCGGCCGACTACCAGCAGGGCGATGCCTACCGGATCATCTTCATCCACGTACCCAGCGCCGAGATGAGCATGTTCGTCTATGCGGTGATGGGCGTGGCCTCGTTCATCGCGCTGGTATGGCGGATCAAGCTGGCCGAGGTCGTGGCGATGGAATCAGCGCCGATCGGTGCGGCGTTCACCTTCATCACCCTGGTCACCGGCTCGCTTTGGGGCAAGCCGATGTGGGGTACCTGGTGGACGTGGGATGCGCGGCTCACCTCGGAGCTGGTGCTGCTGTTCTTGTTCCTCGGTGTAATCGGGCTGTTCCACGCGTTCGAGGATCGCCGCCAGGGCGCGCGCGCCGCTGCCTTCCTGGCGATCATCGGGATCATCAACGTGCCGATCGTGCATTTTTCGGTGAACTGGTGGAACACCCTGCACCAAGGCAGCACGGTCAACATCTTCGGCAAGTCGAAGATGTCCTGGGACATGCTGTGGCCGCTGCTGACGATGATGCTGGCAACCAAGTTCTATTACGCCGCCAGCCTGTTCAACCGCGTGCGCACCGATCTGCTGGCACTGGAAGGCGGCAAGGACTGGGTGCGCAAGATCGCCGAAGACGAGGCCGATCGATGAGCGCACTGCAGACGTTCTTTACCGTGAGCGGCGATGCCGCCGCCTTTCTCAAGATGGGCGGTTACGCCGCCTATGTATGGCCGGCGTATGCGGTGTTTTTCATCGTGCTGATCGCCGACACCGTCGCGCCGCGCGTACGCCGTCGCCGCGTGCTGCGGGAACTGCGTGCACGACTGGCGCGTCAACAGGCGCGGCAGGATCGCGCCGGCAGCAACTCCACTTCCACTTCACCATCCCTTTGACGGGGACGGCTCTCGACCATGCCCATGAATCCCACCCGCAAACGCAGGCTCACCATCGTCCTGCTGATCCTCGCCGCCGCTGCGATCGCAGCCGTGCTGGTCGTGGTCGCCCTGCAGAACAACATGAATTACCTGCTCACGCCGAGCCAGGTGCAGTCAGGTGAAGCGACCAGCTACAAGACGTTCCGTCTCGGCGGCATGGTCAAGGCCGGCTCGATCCAGCGCAGCAACGACTCGCTCAAGGTCACCTTCACCGTGGTCGACGCCAGCGGCGCGATGCCGGTCGAATACACCGGCATCCTGCCCGACCTGTTCCGCGACAACCAGTCGGTGATCGCCACCGGTCACATGGACAATGCACGCTTCATCGCCACCGAAGTGCTGGCCAAGCACGACGAGACCTACATGCCGAAAGAATTGAAAGACGCGATGGCCAAGGCGCACGCGAACAAGAAGATCGAAGACGCCGCTGCCGCACAGGACAGCATGCCGGGAACCCCACGGCCATGACCCCCGAACTCGGCCAGCTCGCGCTGATCCTCGCCCTGCTGTTGGCGCTGGCGCAGAGCATTCTGCCGTTGCTCGGCGCGTGGCGCGGCAACCGCGCGCTGATGGCGGTAGCACGTCCGGCCGCGGCGGGTCAGGCGGTATTCGTGGCGTTCGCGTTCGGCATCCTGGCGTGGGCGTTCCTGCGCTTCGACTTCTCGGTGCAGTACGTGGCCGACAACTCGAACCTGGCGCTGCCGTGGTATTACCGCATCGCCGCGGTATGGGGCGCGCATGAGGGCTCGTTGCTGCTGTGGATCCTGATCCTCAATGTATGGACGGTGGCGCTGGCCGCGTTCAGCCAGAAATTGCCGGAGGTATTCGCCTCGCGCGTGATCGCCGTGATGGGCCTGATCGCGGTGGGTTTCCTCGCCTTCATCATCTTCACCTCCGATCCGTTCGGACGGCTGTTGCCGATGCCCGGCGATGGCGCGGACCTGAATCCGGTGCTGCAAGATCCGGGAATGACCTTCCATCCGCCGATGCTGTACATGGGTTACGTCGGCTTCTCGGTGGCGTTCGCGTTCTCGATCGCCGCGCTGCTCGGCGGTGAGCTGGAACAGGCATGGGTGCGCTGGGCGCGGCCGTGGACGAATATCGCGTGGGCCTTCCTCACCTGCGGCATCGTCGCCGGCAGCTGGTGGGCGTATGCGGAGCTGGGCTGGGGCGGCTGGTGGTTCTGGGATCCGGTGGAAAACGCCAGCTTCATGCCATGGCTGGTCGGGTTGGCGCTGATCCATGCACAAGCCGTGACCGAGAAGCGCGGTTCGCTGCGTGCGTGGACGATCCTGCTGTCGATCTTCGCGTTCTCGCTGAGCCTGCTCGGTACCTTCCTGGTGCGCTCGGGCGTGCTGACTTCGGTACATGCGTTCGCCTCCGATCCACGTCGAGGCATCTTCATTCTGGCGTTCCTCACCATCGTGGTCGGCGGTTCGTTGCTGCTGTACGCGCTGCGCGCACCGAAGGTGGCCGGCGGCAAATCATTCAAGGTGGTGTCGCGCGAAACCGTGTTGCTGATCGGCAACATGATGTTCGCGGTGGCCGCAGCGATGGTGCTGCTGGGCACGCTGTTTCCGTTGATCGGCGATGCACTGAAGCTGGGTCGGGTTTCGGTCGGGCCGCCCTACTTCGGCTTCCTGTTTCCGCTGCTGATGCTGCCGGTGGTGCTGCTGCTGCCGTTCGGGCCGTTCCTGCGCTGGGGCAAGGGCGACACGCCGGCGCTGAAGCAGGTACTGCTGCGCGCCGGTATCGCTGCGATGGCATGCGCGATCGTGGCGACGTTCTTCGTCGACGGCCAGCTCAAGGCGATCGCCGGCGTGGCGTCGCTGGTCTGGCTCACCGTCGGCGTGTTGCTGTATGCAGTCAAGCGCTGGCGTGAAATGCCGCGCGGTCGCCGTTATCCGGCCGAGATGGCCGGCATGCTGCTGGCGCATCTGGGCGTGGGCGTTTTTGTGGCCGGCGTGCTGTTGTCCGAATCGCTCAGCGTGACCAGCGACGTGCGGATGGCACCGGGTCAGACCCAGCACATCGGCGGCTACGATTTCCGCTTCGACGGCGCGCACCGCGCGACGGGTCCGAACTGGCGTGCCGACCAGGGCGTGGTCACGGTCACCCGCGACAGCAAGGCCATCGCCGTGATGCATCCGCAGAAACGCACCTATCTGCGCGGCCAAGTGCAGACCGAATCCGCCGTGAACGCCGGCATCTTCCGCGATCTGTACGTGGCGCTGGGCGAGCCGATGGATGCGAACAATATCGAAGGTGCGTGGTCGCTGCGGCTGTACTACAAACCGTTCATCCGCTGGATCTGGGGCGGTGGCCTGCTGATGATGCTGGGCGGCTTCGTCTGTGCCGGCGACAGGCGCTTCCGCATCAAGCGCGCCGCAGAATCCGAAGAAGCCATTGCCGGCTTGCAGGTACAGGAAACGCACGCATGAACCGGTTGCTGCCGTTCTTCGGGTTCATGCTGCTGGTGGTGCTGTTCGGCTTCGGCATCTGGTGGAACACCCAGCACGATCAGAACGCGATCCCATCGCCGCTGCTCGACAAGCCGGCGCCCGCGTTCAGCCTGCCCAAGCTGTACGAACCCACGCAGACGGTCAGCAAGGCCGACCTGCTGGGCAAGCCGTACCTGCTCAACGTATTCGCCAGCTGGTGCGTCGAATGCGGTGTGGAGCATCCGGTGCTGGAAGCGGAAGGCCCGAGCCTGGGCGTGCAGCTGGTCGGCTACAACTACAAGGACGCGCCGGCCGACGCCAAGCGTTGGCTGGCCGAACACGGCAATCCCTACAACCTGCTGATTGCCGACGAGCCGGGCCACACCGCGATCGATTTCGGCGTGTACGGTGCACCGGAAAGTTTCCTGATCGATGCGAAGGGCGTGATCCGCTACAAGCACATCGGCCCGTTGACGCCCGACGTGATGGTTAAGGAACTGAAGCCGGCGATTGCGGCGTTGCAGAAGGATGCACCGTGATGCAGTTGTTCCGCAGCAGCGCACCCTGTGCGCGAATCAATCTTGTGTCCGGACTCATTCGTGCGCAGGGTGTGCTCCTATCGGTGTTGCTGGCGACATTCCTGGTGTTTGCCGGCGTGGCCCACGCGCAGGCTATCGAGCCGATGCCGTTCGCCAACCACGCCCAGGAGTTGCGCTTCCAGCACCTCACCCAGCAACTGCGCTGCCCTATGTGCCAGAACGAGACGCTGGCCGATTCCAACGCACCGATCGCCCGCGACCTGCGCAATCAGATCTTCCAGATGATGCAACAGGGCAAGAACGACGACGAGATCAAGCAATACCTGGTCGCCCGCTACTCCGACTTCGTGCTGTACGACCCGCCGCTGACCACTGGCACCTGGCTGCTCTGGTTCGGTCCGCTGCTGATCCTGCTCGGTGGTGCCGGCGCGGTACTGGTGGCGATCCGCAAACGCAGCCGCAGCGGCACCGTCACCACGGAAGCATCGACCGACAACGCACCGACCGATAACGGGGACGACTGGTGAAAACCGTTTTTTTCATAGCCGCTGCAGTGATGATCGCTGTGGCGCTGGCCGCCTTGCTGCTGCCGCTGGTGCGCCAGGGCCGACAATCCGGCCGCAGCCGCAAGGTGTTTGCGCTGACTCTCGCGATCGCCTTCGCGCTGCCGCTGTCGGCCGTCGGCCTGTACTTGCTGGTGGGCACACCTGCCGCGCTCAACGGCGTTTCCGCCGAGGCCGCGCAGCCGCTCACCATGCAGCAGGCAATCACCGAGCTGCGCACCCACCTGACCCAGCAGCCGGACGACCTGCAAGGCTGGACGCTGCTGGCACAGACCAGTGCCATGCAGCATGATCCGGCCGCGGCGCGCGATGCCTACGACCACGTACTGAAGCTCGACGCCAACAACGCCGAGGCCATGGTGGGCTGGGCCGAAAACGATTCGATGACGCGCAGCAATCACCAGATCGAAGGCCGCGCGCTCGACCTGCTCAAGCGTGCGGTGCAACTGCATCCGGACAGCCAGCGCGGCCTGTGGCTGCTCGGCATCAGCGACTTCCAGCGTGGCGAATACCGCCATGCCGCTTCGATCTGGCGCCTGCTGCAGCCGCAACTGGAACCCGGCTCGAACGTCGCCAGGGCGGTCGCCGAACAGATCGCCGTTGCCGACGCCCACGTCGGTGGCGCACCGGCTGATGCCGCGAGCAGCGCCGCAGTGCCCGCGCCGCAAGATGCCGCGTTGCAAGTGCAAGTCGCGCTTGCGCCGGCATTGAAGGACAGGCTGGCTGCTGGCGACGCTCTATTCGTCTACGCCCGCGCAGAGAACGGGCCACCGATGCCGCTGGCCGTCGCCAAACTCGACGCCAGCCAGTTGCCGGCCAGCGTCACCCTGACCGATGCAATGGCGATGACGCCAGCGATGAAACTGTCCTCGGTCACGCGCGTCTTCGTCGGTGCGCGGATCAGCCACAGCGGTCAGCCGATAGCGCAATCCGGCGACCTGGAAGGTGACGCCGGCATCGTGGCAGTGGACAGCAAGACGCCGATCAAGATCAGCATCGACAAGGTGCATTGATGAATCACGATGCACGCCGCTATTTCGCGCTGCCCTCGCCGTTCGCGATGAAACGCGGCGGCGAGCTGCACGGCGCGCACGTCGCCTACGAAACCTGGGGCGAGTTGAACGCCGCGCGCGACAACGCCGTGCTGGTGCTTACCGGCCTGTCGCCCAGCGCACACATGGTTTCATGCACGGAAGACCCCAGCCCTGGCTGGTGGGAAGAAATGACCGGTCCCGGCAAGGCGATCGACACTTCGCGCTGGTTCGTGATCTGCGTGAACTCGCTCGGCAGCGACAAGGGTTCGACCTGCCCTGCCTCGATTGACCCGGCCAGCGGCGCAGCCTATCGACTGACGTTTCCGGAACTAGCACTGGAAGACGTCGCCAATGCCGCACACGCTGCTGTCAGCAGCCTCGGCATCACCCAGCTGGCCTGCCTGATCGGATGCTCGATGGGCGGCATGAGCGCGCTGGCCTACATGCTGCTGCATCCCGGCGGCGTGCGCGCGCACATCAGCGTAGACACGGCGCCGCAAGCGCAACCGTTCGCGATCGCGATCCGCTCACTGCAGCGCGAGGCGATCCGGCTCGACCCGCAGTGGAACGAAGGCCGCTACGACATCCACGCCGAGACAGGCGGCAGCTACCCCGACATGGGCATGAGCATCGCGCGCAAGCTGGGCGTAATTACCTATCGTTCCGCGATGGAATGGAACGGCCGCTTCGCGCGGATCCGGCTCGATCCAGAGCAGCGCGACGAGAATCCGTTCGGTCGCGAGTTCCAGGTCGAGTCGTATCTGGAAGGCCACGCCCAACGCTTCGTACGCAACTTCGACCCCAACAGCTACTTGTACCTGTCGCGCGCGAGCGACTGGTTCGACATCGCCGAGTACGGTCACGGCAGCGTGCTCGAAGGGCTCAAGCGCATCCACATCGAACAAGCCATGGTGATCGGCGTCAGCACCGACATCCTGTTCCCGCTGCAGCAACAGGAGCAGATCGCCGAAGGCCTGCAGGCAGCCGGCGCCAAAGTGGAATTCGTGGCGCTGGATTCGCCGCAGGGCCACGACGCGTTCCTGGTCGATATCGAGAACTACAGCCGCGCCATCGGCGGCTTCCTGAACCGGCTGGCGGCCGCGTAACCATCGCGCTGCTAAGATAAGCGGCATCACGCACCATCCGAGACCATCATGCTTACCCTGGATTTCCCCGGCAGCCGTACCCTGATCGACGCGATCGACGCCGCCGTGGCCAAGCCGACCACCCACGAACTCACCGACAGCCTGCGCAACAGCCTGTGCAAGCTGATCCGCGACAACGAGGTGAAGCTGCCCGACTGCGTGTTCGAGCCCTGCGCCGAGCACTACGCCCGTCGCGAACTGTACCGCAGCGACGAGCACGGCTATTGCGTGGTGGCAATGACCTGGGGCCCAGGCCAGGGCACACCGATCCACGATCATGACGGCATGTGGTGCGTCGAGGGCGTGTGGAATGGCGCGCTGGAAATCGTGCAATACGAGTTGCTGGAACATGACGCACAGCGCTACTGCTTCCAGCCGGTCGGCTCGATCCAGGCCGGCGCCGGCTCGGCCGGCAGCCTGATTCCGCCGCACGAGTACCACAGCATCCGCAACCCCAGCGACAACGCGGTCACCGTCAGCCTGCACATCTACTCCGGCCCGATGACCCGCTGCGCGGTGTTCCAGCCGCTACCCGAAGACCGCTGGTACGGCCGCAACGTGCGTCAGCTGGGACTCGACCGCGTGCACTGAACCCGGCATAATAGTTCGCTCACATGCCGGTGTGGCGGAATGGTAGACGCGGCGGACTCAAAATCCGCTGGCAGCGATGTCGTGTAGGTTCGAGTCCTATCACCGGTACCAAGTGAGAGTTTCAGGACGTCCAAAGCGATCCAAAGAACTTGGGAAAACCCGCGATTTAGCGGGTTTTTTTATGCCCGAATGTCTGACGTTGTCCAACGGCATCCATGTGAATCAGGGCCTCTCTGGGGCATATCTGGTGGCATGAGGGTAACCTGCTCCCACGCCTGGTAACTGGATAACCAGTCAGTAGCTCTTAACCATGGCACTGCTCGCAAATAGGCAAGTAGGGGTGTCCGCCAAGGTCGAAGCGGACTTTCCTAGCTTGCTCAGTCCCCTGGCAACCGTGTCGGCCCCGCACGCATCTCCGGCTCCAGACTGCCACGCGGACATGTCCGCGCTTGCCCGTCTGGCTAAAAGACCTCAACCTGTGATTGAGACGTCGTTCTCTTGCGGGCTTGCACCGAAGCACTAGATTCGGTTCATCGAAAAGGGGGATGCATGGCTATGCGAAGCATCGCTTCACGGCTGGCGCTTTGGGTTCTGGTCGGTGCCACGCTCGTCGTCGTCGCTGGCGGCGCACTGCTTTTTCGGTTGGTCAGTCAAGAGATTCTCGAGCATGCCCATCGAGAATCCGGGGCGCTCGCGAACGATGTCGGCAACCGGATCCAGGCGCGCCTCGACAAAATTACCGATACCGCTCAAATGCTTGCTGCGCTCGTCGGGCCACGGCCGGATGACGCGCAGCCGCTGATTCACGATGCCATGCAACACAATCCTGACCTTGCGGGTCTGGCGGCGGCATACATTCCTCAATCGAAAGCGGCGCGGGCCTCTGGTCAATCGCCTTTCGTGAGCCGGCTCGACGACGGCTCCCTGATCAGCCGCGATCTGCTGCAGGACCCATCTCCTTATTGGAACCGCTCCTGGTTCCGCACGGGACTGACCTGCGTCGACGGCTGTTGGCAGCCGTCGTTCGTCTCCCAATCCAGGCATCTCAGGCTGGTCAACTACTCGTCCGCCATCATGGTCGGCGGTCAGGCCGTCGGTGTGGTCAATGCGGATGTCACGCTCGAATGGCTGCAGGGGGTTTTGAAGGGATTGAACAAGCCTCCCGGCATGGAGGCCTTCGTCATCGATCAGCAGGGAACCTATCTGGCGAATGACGACCCTGGACGGATCGGTCGGCAGGCAGCGCCTACCTTGCTCGATGCTTTAGAACACGGCGACATCGCGCCTGTGCGATTGACGTCGCGGACCGAGAAGCCGATGTGGGTCTATCACGCGCCTATCCAGGGCACGCATTGGCAATTTGGGCTTGCGGTGCCGGAAACCCGGATTTATGCCGGTGTCAGGCGCGCCTTTCTGGGCGCGCTCGGCGTGGGCGCACTGGCGTTGCTGATCTTGGCGATACTCATGTTTGCCATCACTCGGCGCATCATGAAACCGTTGGGCGTGCTGACGGAGCGGGCCGAGCAAGTGGCTCGCGGCGCACTCGAGTTCGCCTTGCCGGCGGTGCGTCAGCGCGACGAGATCGGCAGGCTGACGCATGCTTTCGATCGCATGCGTCGCGAGTTGGCCGAACATCTGGCCGAGCTGACCCGGACTGCGCGTGAACAGCAGCGTCTCGCCAGCGAGCTGGAAATTGCCCACCAGATCCAGACCGCGCTGCTTCCCGGAGCGCACTATCTGGACGCGCGCTGCAGCAACTTCGAACTGCATGCGGTGCTGCTACCGGCGCGAAGCGTCGGCGGCGACCTCTACAGCTATTTCATGCTGGATGACCGACGCTTTTACATCATGGTCGGCGACGTTTCGGACAAAGGCATCCCCGCGGCGTTGTTCATGGCACGGGCGATCACGCTGGCCAAGGCGCTTGCACCGCGTGCGCGGTCGCCGGAGCGACTACTCCAGCTGCTCAATCAGGAGCTTTGCCGCAACAACGACGGCTGCATGTTTGTCAGTCTGCTATGCGCTTTGCTGGATACAGTCAGCGGCAACCTCGTCATGGCAAGTGCGGGCCATGAACCTCCCGTCCTGTGGGGCAACGATGCACCACGCTTGCTGGAATTCGACACCGGCGCGGCTCTTGGCCTGGACGAGGAAGCCACCTACCCGGTCCAACGCCTGCAGCTTCGGCCTGGGGAAACCCTGCTCATGTATACCGATGGCATCACCGAAGCGATGGATAGCGCTTTGCAGATGTACGGACAGGAAAGAATGCTTGCCTGTCTGGCCGGTCAAGAGGAAGCCGGGGATGCGGATCCCGCCAGTCTTCTGGTGGCCGACGTCGAACGCTTTGCGGCCGGCCATGGCCAGGCCGACGACATCACCGTGCTTGCACTACGCTGGCACCATGCCGGACCGGAAAGGAGCGCGTCCATGCTGAATCTGACCATCACCGCCTCCATCGAGAACGTATTCGATACGCTCGGGCGCTGCGATAACGCATTGCGCTCGGCCGGCATCGAATCCGGTGTCCGCGAGGATGTGCGACTGGTGCTGGAGGAGTTGATGGTCAACATGGTGCAGCACGGTTATCGCGAACCCCACGATGGAAAGATCACGCTGCACCTGACCATGGCCGAGGACGCCATCCTGATTGAATTGCATCATGACGGCCAGCCGTTCGATCCGCTGCAATCGCCGGAACCCGCGCTGTCCGGAGACATCGCGGACTACGAGCAGGAAGGTGGATTCGGCATCCATCTGGTACGCGTCATGGCCAGCGATTTCAATTACACACACGACGGGCAAGGCAATCACCTCCAACTTCGTTTCATCTACCCCCAGCGGCCGGAGCAAGATCATGACATTCAGCCTGCGCATTGATAGCTCGTCACCCCAGCGATCCACACTGCATCTGCATGGACGACTTGATGCCATGACCTTCGGTGAATTCGACGAGGTGGCCACGCCGATGCTGCATGGCATGGCCGAGGAGAGCACGGTGGTGCTTGACCTCTCCTCCCTCGAATACATCAGCAGTGCCGGCCTGCGGAGCATCGCCAAGATTCGCAAGTCGATGCGGACGCGCCATGGCCATACCCTGCTCCTCAATCCGCAACCTCAAGTGCGCAAGGTGTTCGATATCGTGAAGGCCGTGCCGCTCAACGAAGTCTTCTCCAGCGTGGCGGAACTGGATGACTATCTGGATCGCATTCAACGAAAGATCGTGGACGGAACTGACGATGACGATTGAACGGGATGCACCACCGGCCGCACACCATCAGGCCGCGACATTCACGACCGCTGGAGACGGAATAGCCGCTCACTAACCACGGGACTCACTTCACCTTTCGCCATTTGCTTTGATCGGTGACTTCACGTCCTACCTGCCGGTGCTAGAAGTGCCTGGTAAAGCCCACGCTCAGCGCATTGTCATGCAGGTGATTGGCGAACAGCCCCTGGTAATCCACATATAGACTCCAGGACTCTCCTTGCTGCGCGGTGACGCGTGCGCGAACCGTGCCCAGCCCGCGCCCGAAAGCGGCCCTTGGCGCGGCGAACTGGGTGCCGTCCTGAGTGGTCAGTAACACGCTGGGGATGGCCGAGCGGGTGTTGTAGCGATAGCCCAGTTCCAGCGACGGAATGTAAGTGACTTGCTCGACATGGAAAGCGCGACTGAAGGACACCCCCGCATAAGGCTGCAACGAGTTGTACGTGCTGTGCGCACCCTGCACAGCGAAGGCCGGGGCCAGCGGATTGCTGCTGACCAGCGACTCCCTGAAGCTGTCCAGGGCCTGATGCTGGTAGAGCACGCCCAGCTTGGGTGCCAGTTGCCATTCGGCCAGCTGCATCGGCCATGCAGCCTGCAGGCCGGCGGAGAACGTTTGGCCGTCCGGGTGGGCCGCAGCATGACCGATGCCTGTGCTGCGATCGACGCTATACGAACTGTGCATGGCATCGGCCGTGGCAGAGAGCACCACGGGGCCGGCATTGGCGAAGGCGTACAGGCCGGCATGGACATTATCGGCCTGGCCATAGCCGCCGAGCGGATCGTTGGCGTTGATCCGCCCCACACCAGCCTCCACGCCCAGGTGGGCGACATCGTTAAGGGCCACATCGGCGCCGCCCAGCAGACTGAAGCCGGAGGTGTTGATTCCATTGGCGCCATCGAGGTGGAGCGAGGAGCCAGTGAATTGCATCCACAGCCCCGGCTTGCAGATCTGCTGAGCGAGGTGCGCGGCCTGCGCTTGTTCGCCCTCGCCACAGTCCGGGCCCAGGGCAGCATCGAGCACGCGAGTGAGCGCTTGCTGGCCACCAAGACTCACGGCCTGCTGGAGATTGGCGTAGAGCGCGCCATCAAGCGGGGCAACACGCACGCTCGTCGGCGTCGCGAGCACCAGATCGGCCTGTGTGCCGTTGTACACCACCGTGGGATTGAGCAAGGTGGGTATCGCCCCGAAGGAATTCGTTGTGGCGAACGTACCGGTGCGTGCCTTGGCCTGCACCAGGATGTAGGTGGCGGGGCTGTACGTACCCGGCGCATAGGTCAAGTTGAGGGTGCCGGCCAGTGTGGCGTTGCCGTTGACCAGCAACTCGCTTGCCTGGGTGGGTGTGACATCGATCTGCAAGGTGCCGTCGGCGTTCTGCGTGTAGTTGCCGTTGACGGTGAGCGTGCCCACTGAGCCACCGGGCCACACGATGCCGTCATTGATGACGTTGCCGCCCACGCTGCCGTGGCCGCGCAGAGTGCCGGCGGTCTGCACGTCCACCGATCCCTGGATCGAGGCGGAGGCATGGCTGCTGTCGCCGATCTCCAAGGTACCGGCGCTGACCGTGGTGGTGCCGGTAAAGGTGCTGACGCCGTTGAGGGTTTCCGTGCCGCCGGCCAGAGTTAGGTTACCGCCGCCGCTGATCGCACCACTGAAGAGGCCGTTGTTGCTGCCGCCAGTGCTGCCGAGGGTCAGCGTCTGATTGCCGAGGGCGACGCTGCCACTGCCATCGAGCTGCTTGATGCTGGCGCCGCTGGTGGTGCCGGAGATATCGAAACTGCCATTGGCGATCACATCGCTGGAGCTGGCGATACTGCTGCTGCCGGACAACGCCAGCGTGCCTGCGCTGATGGTGGTGCTGCCGGTATAGGTGTTGATGCCGCTGAGGGTTTCCGTGCCGCCGGCCAAAGTCAGGTTGCCGCCACCGCTGATCACGCCACCGAAGAGGCCGTGGTTGCTGCCGCCGGTGCTGCCGATGGTCAGGGTCTGATTGCCGAGGGCGACGCTGCCACTGCCATCGAGCTGCTTGATGCTGGCGCCGCTGGTGGCGCCGGAGATATCGAAACTGCCATTGGCGACCACATCGCTGGAGCTCGCGATGCTGCCGATGCCAGACAACGCCAGTGTGCCTGCGCTGATGGCGGTGATGCCGGTGTAGGCATTGACGCCCGTGAGCGTCAAACTGCCATTGTCGATCTTGGTCACCGTGCCGTTCCCGGTGATGGTGCCGGCATAGGTTGCGCTGGCGGGGCTATTGCTGTTGCCGCTGCCTTGGTCGAACGTCACGCCGGCGTTGTCGCCAGCGCCGGGGTTGAACGTCAGGTTGCCCTGGAACGTGGTGGCGTCGCCTTGCAGCGTGCCATTGACGATCGTCCAGTTTTCGCTGCTGCTGCCGGTGCCGGTGAGAACCCAGGTGCTGGTGCCTGTTTTGGCAAAATTCTGGAAGCCGACGTACTGCGTGCTGGTGGGTGAGGCCGGCAAAGTAGCCACGATATCGGACACGTTGAAAGGCGTAGCAGGGTTGGTATTGCCGCCGAGTGTCAAGGTGTCGCCGCCGTTGGTGCTGCCGCTGGTGCTGACGACGTTGCCTGTGAAGCTATAGCCGCTCTCCAGTATCAGCGCGTTGCCACCGCCGGAGAGGTCAATGGCATCGGCCTGCGCGCCGCTACCGCCATTGGCTTTGCCGCCGTTGATGCTGCCGCTGTTGATGATGGAGTCGTTGCCGACGGCAACGATGCCCACACCACCTGCGCCGCCGTTCGAACCAGTCCCGGCGATGCCTCCGCTGCCGCCTAAGCCACCCAAGCCGCCGTAGCCACCATTGCCGCCGTTGATGCTGCCGCTATTGGTAAGACTGTTGGATGCACTCATCGATACGCCGACACCGCCGTCGCCGCCCAAACCGCCGTTGCCGCCGTTGCCGCCTAAGCCGCTGTTGCCTCCGTTACCGCCGCTGCCGCCATTACCTCCATGGCCGCCGTTGCCGCCGTTGATACTGCCACTATTGGTAAGGCTGCCGGATGCGCTCATCGATACGCCGTTGCCGCCGCTGCCGCCGATGTAGCCGTTACCGCCGTTGCCGCCACCACCGCCGCTGCCTGAGCCGCTGTTGCCGCCGCTGCCGCCGTAGCCGCCATTGCCGCCGTGCTCGCCGGTGCCGCCGTTGATGCTGCCGCTATTGGTAAGGCTGCTGGATGTGCTCATCGATACGCCGATACCGCCGACACCGCCAACACCACCGTTGCCGCCGGTGCCGCCGTTGCCGCCGGTGCCGGTGCCGTAGCCGTAGCCGCCGTAGCCGCCGTGACCGCCGTTGCCGCCATAGCCGCCGGTGCCGCCGTTGATGCTGCCGCTATTGGTAAGGCTGCCGGATGTGCTCATCGATACACCGACACCGCCGTTGCCGCTGTTGCCGCCATTGGCGCCGGGGTCGCCGTTGCCGGCGATAGCGCTGCCGCTGCCGTTGATGCCATTGCTGCCGCTGGCGCCGGTGCCGCCGCTACCGCCGGTGCCGCCGTTGATGATGAGGTTGTTGGTAAGACTGCTGGATGCGCTCATCAATACACCGCCACCGCCACCGCCGCCGCCGCCACCGCCACCAGCATAAAAAGCAGAAACACTCGCCCCACCACCGGCGCCGCCGCCGCCGCCATTGATCGTGCCGTTATTGGTCAGGCTACTGCCCGAGCCAAGATAAGCACCGCCACCACCACCGCCGCCGCCGCCGCCATCGCTGGTCTTACCGTAGCCACCGGCGCCGCCTTGGCCACCGGTAACCGTGCCGGTGCTGGTCTGGCTGGCGGTAATGAACTGACCTAGTCCGCCACCACCGCCACCGCCGCCACCGCCGTAATTGCCCGCAGGGCGAATACCAGATCCGCCGCCGCCGCCACCACCGCCTACGCCTCCCGTATCCAGTCCGCCGCCGCCACCGCCGCCGCCTGAATATGCGAACCCGTGGCCACCAGTGCCGCCGCCGATACTGGTGCCACCGTTCCCAGGGGCACCGGATGCGCCGCCACCGCCGCCGCTCGTTGCGGAATTACCCTGGCCGGGGTTGCCCGGTTGCGGGGTGGTGTAGAAACCGTAGGTTCCATAACCGAATGTGGCCGTTCCACCGGTGCCGCCGCCATTGCTGGTGCCGCTGCCACTGCCCCCTGCACCTCCAGCACCTGGAATCGCATTTCCACTCGAGTTGGTAACGGGGGGAGCACCCGCAGCGCCATTACCACCAGCCGTTCCGGTCACCGATTGCGCATGCACCGGCGCACTGCTGGCCGCCAGACTGAGCGCCAGCGCAATGGCATAAACCAATACCCGCGGGCGATGACCTGCCGGTGCGGGCCCAGCGGTAGCGCCCATGCCACCGTGCGACGCACGGGTCAGTTCGGAAGCGACCTGCAGCACGCGCCGTGTACGGTTCCAGACCAGACGGTAGATGCGGTTCATGGTGTTCTCCCGTGCTATTCCTTTCTTGTGGCTGAGGACAACGGCTTACACGATGCGCACGCCCCGTCGGTTCAGTTCAGGGGTGCGCCAGAAGGCGTCGTTCTCGAAACGGTGGAACAGGTCCGGCGGCAGGATCGTGTCCCGCTCTGCGGGTGCGACTCGGGGGCGCACGTCGTGCAGACCGGGCGTGCCGGCGCGGATGTCGAACTCGCGAACGTCGTAGTGCACGTGTTCGAAGTCGTGTATGAAAGGTATTTCGCCGATGAAGTCGTAGATCGCCGCCAAGGCTTTGGCCGGCTCGCGCACCAGGGTTTCGTACTGCACCAGCATCAGGCGGTCGGTGTCCTCGCCGTAGAAAGCTTCCTTGAGTGCGTCGTAGGCGTAACCGACCATGCCATCCGCGCCGGCAAGGCCGTTGGCGCGGGTGTAGACGGTGCCGCCCGGGGCATAGCTGAAGATCGAGGACGGGCTGAAGGCATTCTGGCGCACCAGCCGCTCGATGCTGTCGATGACCCAGGACACGTGCCGCACACAGGCGATCACGCGGCTGGCTGGAAACAATTGCCGGATCGCCGGCAGACGCGTACACCAGGCGCGGCTGGTGTCGAAGATCACCTCGGCGGCCAGCTCGGGCCCGTAGTAATTCTCGAACAGCCCGTGGACCAGGCGCCGGCGCTGTGCATCGTCGATGAACAGCGAAAACTCGTTACGTCCACTCATTTCGCCGAGCAATGCACCGACCAATCCCGCCAAGGGGCCGCTCATGCTTGCGTGGAAGCGCGGGTTCTGCCGCAGCAGGGCAGCGAGCAAGGTGGAGCCGGAGCGCGGCAGACCGGAGATGAAATGAATGCGTGCCACGACGGAGCCCCCTCCTTACGCAGACCGCACCCGCCAAGGGTGCGTCATACGAACGTTGCGACGGTGATCACATTAGCACTAATGCGCCGACGCAGATCAGCCGCAAGCATTAAATCTCGCAGCTGTCAATCGCAAGATCTCGCCACAGGGGATTGGCCGGCCCAAAGTACAGATCGATTCAAACCGAAACGCATGCCATGAGGCGTCGATCCAACAAAACATGTTCGGCCGTCTACAACTCGCGCACCACGCGAAAACCGACGCGCCCGCTGCGCGCATCACCGTTGGCGCCCTGGCGGTAAGCCGAGTTCACCTGCTCCGGCGAGCTGCCCCAGGAGCCGCCGCGCACCACGTGGATGCGGCAGCCGGGGTTGAGCCATGCGCTGCCGTCGGTCGGGGCACGGATGTAGCTGTCGTGCCAGCAATCCTGCGCCCACTCGGACACATTGCCGTTGATGTCGTACAAGCCGAATGGATTGGCAGCGAAGCTCATCACCGGCGCCGGACCCCAGTAGCCGTCTCGGTAGTTGCGGAAGGCATGGCTCCAGCGTCGACCACTGTGCGAACGGTCACCGGAGCCAGTGAGGTTTTCCACCGGGCGGGTGGGCACGCCGTTACCCCACCAGTAGCGGCTGGTGGTACCGCCGCGCAATGCGTATTCGAACTCGGCCTCGCTGGGCAACCGGTAGATCTTGCCGGTGCGTTGGCTGAGCCAGTCGGCGTAGGCCTTGGCGTCGTTCCAGGAGATGTTCACCACCGGCAGTTTGTCGTCGGCCTTGTGGCCGGCGTAGTCGTCTTGCCAGGTCGCGTCCGCATCGTCGCGCAAGGCACCGCTGCGCTCGTCGTACACGCTGGAACCACCGAGCTTGAGCGAGTCGGGCACATAGCCGCTGGTCCGCACAAATTCGCGGAACTCGCCCACCGTCACTGCAGTGCGCGACATCGCGAAACCCTTGCCGATGGCGACTGCATGCTGCGGCAGTTCGGCGTCGATGTGATCGTCGTCGCTGTCCGGTGCACCCATCTGGAAACTACCGGTGGGAATCACCACCATCGTTGGCGTCTTGCCCGGCAGATCGACATAGCGGTCGGTGAATAGCTGGCCGGGCTTGTAGCTGGCGTACAGACGCGCGTTGGTCAGCTGCTCGTCGAAATCCGCCAGCGTTGCCAGGCCGGGATCGATCGCGCGAGCCTGTGCCGCCAATTTCTTCGCCAGCTCGATGTTGCCGGCATCCAGCGCCGAACGTGCCTGCGCCAACACGCCGTTCGCGCGCTGCTCGCGCATGTCATCGACGCGCTTGTGCACATCCAGCATCTGCTGCGAACCGGGACGGATGGTCTGCGCCTCGGCCAGCTGCCTGTCCGCACCGGTGAAATCGTTCTGTGCCACCGCGGCCAGCGCGCGGTCGAGCACCGCGCGCTGCACCTGGAAGATGCCCTGCTCGGCCACCGCATTCTGTGGATCGAGCTGCTGCACCTCGCGATACATATCCAGCGCACTCGCACCGTGCGGCTGATCCACCTTGCCCTGCTGCAGCAAGCCGGCCGCCTTCGCCAGCATCGGGCGCACCTTGACCAGGATTTTCAGGCTGGTTTCCAGTTGCGTCACATCATCGGCCGAATCCGGCAGCGGGCGCAGAGCGGTGAGCAGATCATCCGCGGCATCGGCATCGCCCATCGCAATGTCCTGGTCGATCTCCGCCACCAGACGCGCACGCACGTCGAACATACCCTGGGCGGCGCGACGGCTGTCCGGCTTGTCCTTCAGCGCCTGCGCAAATAGGGCGGCGGCGCTGTTTGCGTCGCCGGCCAACTGACCGGCATGTAGTGCCTTGGCCGCGCGCGCCAGCAACGCCTGCACCGCCGGCGGATCCGCGCTCATCTGCTCGGGCAGGTTGGCATTCTTGCTGCTGTGCGCGGCGATCACCGCGGCCGACGCCAACGTCAGCGGTGGCCCGGCGTTGATTTCGCTGATCGCCGATGTCCGCTCCGGTTGCAGTCCGCTGGCCGGCGCCGCGGTGCCCATCGACATCGAGCGTCGCGGCGCCTGGGTCGGATCGACATGGAATACCCGCGGGAAAAAGTGATACGTCAACGCACACCCCAGCACGATTATCCCCAGCGCCCCACCAAGAGTGCGTTGACGGCGCAGGGTTGCATTGCTCGGCATAGATGGGCGTCCTTGATGCGGCCTGTTATCGTGCGCTGTCCACCATAGGCACAAACCGCCGACAGGGCAAATGCACGCCCGGCGTCTTTCAAGGAGTACCGATGTCACTGCCCGAAATCGCCGCCGCCGAGTGGATCGATCATCGCGACGCGCTGCAGGCGTGGCTGGCCACCGTGCCCGCGGATGCGGCGATCGGTCTCGACACCGAGTTCATGCGCCGCAATACGTTCTACCCGCAGCTGGCGCTGCTGCAGCTGGGCTGGAATGGCCGCCATGCGCTGATCGATCCACTCGCGTTCGACATCGGCGACACGCTGCAGCCGCTGCTCGGTGCCGGCCCGGCAGTCACCGTGATGCACAGCGCCAGCGAGGATCTGGAAACTCTCGCCCCGCTGCTACCGGACGGCCCGCACATCCTGTTCGACACCCAGATCGCCGCGGCCTTCGTCGGCATGGGCCTGGGCATTAGCTATCGCGCGCTGGTCGCCGAACTGACCGGAGTCGAACTGGACAAGGGCGAGACCCGCTCGGACTGGCTGCAGCGTCCGCTCACCGCTTCGCAATGCAGCTATGCCGCGCTGGACGTGGTGTATCTGAAAACCATCCACGAACAGTTGAGCGAACGCCTGCAGCAGCGCGACCGCAGCGCCTGGCATGCCGAGGATTGCGAGCGCCTGAAAAGCCGCGCCAGCCATCGCGACGGCGACCCGCAACCGCAACGCACGATGCGCGCCGCCGCCGAGTGGCCAGCAGCGCAACAAGCCCTGCTGCGCCGTCTGCTGCAGTGGCGCGATCGCAGCGCACGTCGCCTCGACGTGCCGCGCCCGTGGCTGCTCGACGATATCCTCGCGTTGAGCCTGGCGCAGCAGCCACCGGCCAGCCTCGCCGATCTCGAACAACGCAGCCGCGGCCAGCGCGCGCTGCGCTCGGCCCAGCGCAGCGAATTGTTCGAACTGCTCGCACCCGCCGTCAGCGCCGAGGAAATCGCCGCCACCGCGCGCATCCCCGGCCACCCGCAAGGCGAGGCGAAGAAAGCACTCGGCGCGATGAAGCAGCTGATCGACACCCTCGCTGGCGAACTCGACCTGCCGCCGGGCCTGCTGTGCCCGCGCAAGGCACTGGAGGAATATGTGGTCACCGCCGAATGGCCCGAGTTCCTCGAAGGCTGGCGCCACGACGTGCTGCAGGCCCCCCTCAGCGCCCTGCTGCCTGGCTGAGCCAGCTCGGTCAGGTCTTGGCGAATCCCCACGCACGCTGCTAACATCCGTCGCTCACGTGGGGCGGTAGCTCAGCTGGGAGAGCGTCGCGTTCGCAATGCGAAGGTCGTGGGTTCGATCCCCATCCGCTCCACCATCGAATAAAAAAGCCTTCGGCTCTGCCGAGGGCTTTTTTTTTGAGCTGCCACATTTCCGTCACGGGCACCGCCTAGGGTTGCCGGATGAGACGCGCAGTTTGTTCCAGCGGGCGGCATACTGCCCGTTGCCGTATCCATACAGTAAATCGCGCTGACCCGGGCGGCGACCGATGACGCTCTCACGTCGTCGCTTTCTGTGCGGAGCCGGCAGTCTGATCGGGAGCTATGCGCTTGCCGATGTGCTGCGTGCCGCGTCGGCGGCGCGTACGATGCCGATGCGCATGGCGATGCCGACGCTGGCGACGCCGAAGATGCCGCTGGTGAATCCGGCCACGCTGGCGCGTTTCGTCGATCCGCTGCCGGTGCCACCAATCGCGCGTCCGGCGGGCCAGCGCACGCATCCTGCCTATCCCGGTCGCAGCCTACCGTATTACCGGATGGAGATGCGTGCGTTCAGCGCGCGCGTGCATCGAGATCTGCCGCCCACGCCGATGTGGGGTTACGACGGTCGCTCACCCGGCCCGACCTTCGAAACCATGCGCGACGAACCGCTGTTGATCGAATGGGTCAATGCGTTGCCGACGAAGCACTTCCTGCCGATCGACCACAACATCCACGGCGCGGAACGTACGAAACCCGCCGTGCGCACGGTGACGCATGTACACGGCGCACGCGTGCCGGCCGGCAGCGATGGTTGGCCGGAGGACTGGTTCGTGCCGGGCCACTCGGCGCTGCTCCATTATCCGGGCGTGCAGGACGCGGCAAGCCTGTGGTACCACGACCATGCGATGGGCATCACCCGGCTCAACATCTATGCTGGACTGTTCGGCGCATTCAATGTGCGCGATGCGGACGAGCAGGCGCTTGGCCTGCCATCCGGAGACTGCGACCTGCCGCTGATCCTGTGCGACCGCCTGATCGCGCAGGACGGCCAGCTGTACTACCCGGTCTCGGACGATCCATCCGCGCCATGGGTTCCGGAATGCCGCGGCAACGGCGTGCTGTGCAACGGCAAGCTCTATCCGTTCTTCGACGTGGAGCCGCGACGTTACCGCCTGCGCCTGATCAATGTGGCCAACACCCGCTTCTTCGATCTGTCGCTGTCGCAGGGACACGTGTTCCAGCAGATCGGCAGCGACCAGGGGCTGCTGGCTGCACCGTTGCAGCGCTTGCGCATCGAGCTCTATCCGGCCGAGCGCGCTGACGTGGTGGTGGATTTCACCGGCATGGCTGGGCAGACCGTACATCTGCGTCAGCAGTCCGAGGCCATTCTGGAATTTCGCGTGCGCGACCGCGGGCGACCCGACGCGTCGGTCCTGCCGGCGACACTGCGGCCGGTGCCGCGCATCGACCCTGCAACAGCGGTGCGCAATCGCATGCTGACCGTGGGCGAACAGGACGACGCGAGCGGCAACCCGATGATGATGATGCTCGGCGGTCGGATGTGGTCCGATCCGGTGACCGAAAAGCCGAAGCAGAACATGATCGAAACCTGGAGCTTCGTCAACATCACCGGTGACGCGCATCCGATCCATCTGCACCTGGTGCGCTTCCAGATAATCGACCGGCGCCCGTTCGACTTGTTTGCGTGGAACGCCAGCCGCATCGTCAAGTACAAAGGGCCGGCGCAATTGCCCCCACCGCATGAGGCCGGCTGGAAAGATACCGTGCGCGCCGATCCCGGCATGGTCACGCGCGTCGCCATGCGTTTCGAAGGCGAACCCGGGCGCTACGTGTGGCATTGCCACTACCTCGAACACGAGGACAACGAAATGATGCGGCCCTACCAGCTGCTGCCGGCGTGAACCTCAGGCCGGATCGCTGGGCCGGGCTTGCCGCCAGCCAGTAGCGGGGCTCGCGAGTGAGCACGCGGTAGCCGCACTGTCATGCTGGGCTCGCACGCTGTCGCGGCAGTGCCAACGTAGCGTCATCTGCGCAAACCACACTACGGTCGGTTTGCGGAGCGCCCGACGCACGCAAGCCGGCAATCAGGGGGATTACTCGAAGGCAGCCTTTGCCGGTCGTCAGCAGGAGATCCTGTCATGCATACAATGTTTGGCCGTAAGCGGTTGAAGCCGCTGCTCATCGGTGTGTTCGCCGCCGGCTTTGCCGGCGTCGTCAGCGCACAATCCACACCACCCGACAAGGACGCGACGCTTCGTCAGAATGTGCCGGCCGCCGGCACGCTTCATCAACCCGGGTTGCCCGGTGGCGTCGTCACTTTGCATCGCCCCCGCCGTGGCGGCGATCGCAGCGATCTCACGCGGACGCCGATCAAGCACGTCATCCTGCTGATCGGTGAAAATCGTACCTTCGACCACGTCTACGCCACCTACCAGCCACCGCGCGGCCAGAGTGTGCGCAACCTGCTGTCCGAAGGCATCGTCAACGCGGATGGCACGCCAGGGCCGAACGTTGCCGCTGCGCTTCAATGGCAGGCATCGAATACCGGCGCCTACTCGGTCGCGCCGACGCATACCGCGCCCTATGCGCTGCTACCGGCGATGAACACCGGCGGTGCACCGACCCAGGCACCGTTCGCGTCGGCGGCGCAGGCACAGTCCATCGAGCCGGCGCTACCGCAGGAGGACTACGTCGAACTCGCGGAAGGCGGCACCGGTCTCCCGAATCACGTCATCGACACGCGTTTTCCGAGCCAGCTACCAAACGCACCGGTCGACATGCATGCCTCGATCAGCGCCAGCGACTATGCGAACAGCCCGGTCCACCGCTTTTTCCAGATGTGGCAGCAGCTCGACTGCAATGTGCAGACAGCCACGTCGCATAACCCGAGCGGCTGCCGCAACGATCTGTTCCCCTGGGTCGAGACCACCATCGGTGCCGGCAACAACGGTAAGGTACAACCGGCCGGCTTCACCGAGCAGAGCACCGGCGAAGGCTCCACGGCCATGCAGTTCCTCAACATCGCGCAAGGTGATGCACCGTATTTCGCCGAGCTGGCACGTAATTACACGCTGAGCGACAACTTCCATCAGTCGGTGATGGGTGGCACCGGCGCCAACCACATCATGCTCGGTTTCGGCAGCCTGATTTACTACGCCGATCCGCAAGGCCATCCGGCCATGCCGCCGGCGAACCAGATCGAGAATCCCGATACGCAACCCGGCACCAACAACTGGTATGTGCAGGACGGTTACGGTGGCGGTTCCTACGTCAACTGCGCCGACGACACGCAGCCGGGTGTGGGGCCGGTCAAGTCCTATCTGCACTCGCTGCCTTACCGTACCTTCCGCGGCACCGACTGCAGACCGGGCGCGTACTACCTAGTGAACAACTATAACCCTGGCTACCTCGGCGACGGTACGCCTGCGCCGCTGGGCAGCAAGCAGTTCACCATCCCGCCCACCACGCAGGACAATCTCGCGCTATTGCTGGAACGTCATCGCGTCAGCTGGAAGTACTACGGCGAAGGCTGGGGCAATGGCAAGGAAAACGGTGAGGCCGGCACGTTCTGCAACATCTGTGATCCGTTCCTCTACTCCACCCAGGTGATGACCAACCCCGACCTGCGCGATAACAACCAGGACATCAACGACCTCTACACGGATATCCAGAACGATACGCTGCCGGCGGTATCGATCGCCAAGCCCGATGGCATTCTGGACGGCCATCCGGCCTCGTCCAAGCTGGAACTTTTCGCGGGCTACGTGAAAAAGATCGTCGACATGGCCAAAGCGAACCCGAAGGTGTGGAACGACACCGTGATCATGGTGACGTTTGATGAAGGCGGCGGCTACTACGACTCGGGCTATGTGCAGCCGATCGATTTCTTCGGCGATGGCTCACGCATTCCGCTGCTGGTTATCTCGCGCTACTCCGAGGGCGGCCGCGTGGTACACACGTACTACGATCATGTGTCCTTCGACAAATTCGTCGAGGCGAACTGGGATCTGCACGAAGCGATCTCGGCGCGCAGCCGTGACAACCTGCCCAACCCGGTAGCACGACGCAGCGACCCCTATGTGCCGGTCAATGCGCCGGCGATCGGCAACCTGATGGACATGTTCGATTTCGGCTATTTCGACTCCTCCGATGCGACCGTCGCCGCCATCAAGGACTGAGCACTGTGCGAATCACGCCCTGCCTGAGTACAGGCAGGGCGTTCGCCTGCCCCGGTGTCCGCGGATGCGGATGGCCGCCCCTCGCCACGCTGCGGAAACTGCTCCAGCCATGGCTGATTTCGTTCCATCTTTCTGGCGCCGCTACCGTCTTTCCGCCGCCGGCCGCAGTCTCGCCCTCGTGCTGCTGGTCTCAGGCGGCCTCTGCAGTTCGCCCTGCCACGCCGATCCCGGCGATTTCGCGGCGATGCCGGGGCTGTGGAAAATCGTGACCACGCCGGTCGATCATGGCCGCCGCGGCAAGCCGGTGATCGAATGGCATTGCGTGGACGAAGGCGCCGATCCCTGGACAGCTTTCGCCGCTGTCCCCCTGCCCGCACTCGCTCCGTGTCAACGCAGTAACCCGCATCGAAGCAGCACGGACCTGACGTGGGAAGTGAGTTGCGGCGGAAACTCGCAAGGACGCGGCCGCGTGGGCTTCGATTCGGCGGAGCACTACACCGCCAGCATCGTGCTGCAGGATCGTGGCGAAATCGTGCATGTCGAAGGCCAGCGCCGTGCTGCGTGCACCGGGCCCAGCGACTGAGGAAGGAAGGCTGCATCCTCCCTCTCGTGCTCCAACTTTCCCGGCCTGGCCGATGTTGGCCGGTGCAACACATCGCACGAGGTGCCGCTCTCTGGCCAGCTTTGATCAATCGGCATTGGCGGCTGGAGGAAACATCAGGATGGTGATTTCTTTGCCTTCGGGTATCTGCAAGGTCGGAGTGCCCAGCGCGGCGATGCGGCCCTTGAACGCATCCAGCTCCTCGCGCTCGCCCAGGGCGGAGCGACCGTTCACCGCCCAGACGCGGCCGCCTTGTTTCCAGCGCGCCAGCGCCAAGTCAAGTCTCGGCGTTACCAGCGCGGTAGCCTCGAGCGGCGCGGCGTTTCGGGGTCGCAGCACCATGAGCATGGTGGGCGCGTTCGGGTCGCCGGTGAATACGGTATCGCCGGGGCGCACATCGGCAGTCAACGTAGCAGCGGCCATGTCCCAACGCGGCTTCGTCTCGATCCGGTAGATCGGCACAAGATTGATTACGCATAGCAACATCAAGAAGGTCATCGTGACAGGCTGGATGCGGCGCGGCAGGGCGGCGGCCCCGATGCCGGCCAACACGAAAAATGGTGCCGCGCTCCACAGGATATAGCGTGGCAGCAACATCGATTTGACCAGAGAGATCGCCAATAGCAATAACGGCAGCACAGCAAAACCCAGCAGCAGTACACGCCCTTCCAGCCGGCCACGCATGCGCCACAGTCCGACAGCCCCCAGCAGCGCGACCAGCAGTCCGAGCAACGGCACCGCTGTGGGTAATACAGTGAACCGCACTACCGCGGCCATGCGCATCAGATACGCGCTCTTGGCGGCGACCTTGAGATTTCGCCAGCTCAAGGGGGGAATCCAGTCGAACTTCTGCAACATCTGGCCATCGCTGGCCGCCAGAATCGCACCGTAGAAAGGCACGCAACACACCAGGATGAGCGCCAGGCTCAGCAGCCAGTTGCGCCGAAAGCCGGTGCGCGAATCGGGCGACGGTTCCAGGCGCAGGCCGCGCCAGATCAGCAGCAGCGAAGCATTGGCGGCGATCAGCCACGGCGCCGCATCGCTGAGCACATCCAGCGCGCCGATCGTGCCAAGCACATAGGTTGCCCAGCCGCGCCAGTCGGCATCGGGGTGGCGAAGATCCAGCGCGGCGCGCGCCGGATCTTGCGCCAGGCGTACCAGGCCCCACAACGCGATGGTGATCAGCAAGGTGACCAGCGTGTAGGAGCGGGCTTCCTGACCGTATTGCACCTGTAGCGGTGACAGCGCCATCAGCAGTCCGGCGACGATGGCCGCGCCGCGGCCACCGATGCGCCGCGCGATGACGAATACCATGCCGGCTGACAACGCTCCGAACAGTGCCGAGGGAATCCGCAGCAATGCGTTGCCCGTACCGAGTTGCGAGATCAGCTGCAGCAGCAGGAAATAACTCGGCATGTGCCGATTGGCGTAGCTGTCGGCGATCAGGCTGCCTGTGCCGAGGTGAATCCGCTGGAAAGTCAACGCCTCGTCGAGCCAGAACGGCTGGCGTTGGATATGAAGCAGCCGAGCCGCCAGACCGATGCACAACACGAACAACATCCACGCGATATCGCCTGCCGGCCATTTCCGGGTGGCGTCGGTTTGTGTGTTGTCGATCACCATGAGTGTGTTCAAGGGAAGACCGCCACGGTAATCACGATCGTGGCGTCAGCGGCCCACTGCGTCGCGATCGTGATGGAAAAACATGTCGCTGGCATGACGATCCAACGATCTATCCTGGTAGGGATACATGAGCTAACGCGAGCGAGGCGAATCGGTTGTCGCGCCGAGGTGCGGATGTGCGTTCAGTCTGTCCCGGACCAGAAAGCTCGTCTGCCGCCCTCACACCCTGACGAAATACGGAAACACCATCAGCGCCAGTCCACATGTCAGCGGCACGATCGCCCGCTGCTTTCTGCCGTAAAGGAAGAAGCCAAATCCGATCGATCCGAACAGCATGCCCCACAGAAGTGTCGATGCGCTCACGCGGCCTTACCGGTGTTGGCCTGGATGGCGGAATCCTACTCCACGATGAGCCATCAGGAATGCGCTGGCGTGATCGACACCGATGCCATGCCCGCCAGCTTCAGCGCGCCTTGCCAGCCGCTGCCCCGCACAGCTTATCCAGCAGCTCGGCCTGCACATCTCGGACGGGTTCTCCGCTGATCATGGCTGGACGCAGGTACTGGCCGTCTGCTTGCAACAGCGACGCGCTGGTGTTGTCGCCGAGGTAGAGCTCCAGTGCGTTGTGCACGCGCTGCTGCAGCTTCTTGCCTTCGATAGGGAACGCGGATTCGACGCGGCGATCCAGGTTGCGTTCCATCAGGTCGGCGCTGGACAGGTACAGCTGCGGCTCGCCGTCGTTGGCAAACCAGTAGGCGCGGCTGTGCTCAAGAAAACGCCCGATGATCGAACGCACACGGATATTTTCGGAGACACCTTCCACGCCGGGGCGCAGACAGCAGACGCCACGCACGATCAGGTCGATCTGCACGCCGGCGATACTGGCCTTGTAAAGCGCGCGGATGACTTTGGGTTCGGTCAGCGCATTGACCTTGAGGATGATCTGCGCCGGCTTGCCGGCCGCAGCGTGCGCGGTCTCGCGCGCGATCAGTTCGAGCAAGGCCTTCTTCAGCGTGAAGGGCGCATGCAGCAGCTTCTTCATGCGCAGCACCTTGCCCATGCCGGTGAGCTGGCTGAACAATTTGTGCACGTCCTCGCACAGCGCCTCGTCGGACGTGAGCAGGCTGTAGTCGGTGTACAGGCGCGCGTTGCCGGTGTGGTAGTTGCCGGTGCCAAGGTGGGCGTAGCGCACCAGGTCGGTGCCTTCACGGCGCTGGATCAGCATCAGCTTGGCGTGCGTCTTGATGCCGACGACGCCGTAGATCACCATCGCGCCAGCCTGCTGCAGGCGCGATGCAAGCGTGAGGTTGGATTCTTCGTCGAAGCGCGCGCGCAGCTCGACCACCGCGGTCACTTCCTTGCCGGCGCGGGCAGCGTCGACCAGCGCGTCGACGATTTCCGAATTCGCGTTGGTGCGGTACAGCGTCTGCTTGATCGCCAGCACCTGCGGGTCCTTGGCTGCCTGGCGCAGCAGGTCGACCACCGGTGCGAACGATTCGTACGGATGCAGCAGCAGCACATCCTGCTTGCCGACGATCTGGAACAGATCCTCGGCGTGCTTGAGCGCTTTCGGCAGCACCGGGGTGAACGGCGGATATTGCAACTCCGGATAACCCGCCTCGCTGGCGATGCGGAACAGCCGCGCCAGATTCACCGGTCCGTTCACCTCGTACAGTTCCGACTCATTGAGACCGAACTGCTTGAGCAAATAGTCGGCCAGATCCTTCGGGCAGTTGTCGGCCACTTCCAGTCGCACCGCGTCGCCGAAGCGGCGCGAGTACAGCTCGCCGCGCAGCGCCAGCGCCAGATCTTCGACGTCCTCCGGGTCGAGCGTGAGGTCGGCGTTGCGGGTCAATCGGAACTGATAGCAGCCAAGCACCTGCATGCCGGGGAACAGTTCCTCCGCATGCGCATGGATCATCGAGGACAGCAGCACGTAGTTGTCGCCGCCTTCGCAGATCTCCAGCGGCAGGCGGATCAGTCGCGGCAGTACGCGTGGCGCTGGCACGATCGCCAGGCCGGAGTCGCGCCCGAACGCATCAACGCCGTCGAGCCGCACGATGAAGTTGAGGCTCTTGTTGACCAGCAGCGGGAACGGATGGGTGGGATCGAGCCCGATCGGCGTGATCAGCGGCGCCACCTCCTCGCGGAAATAACGACGCACCCACAGCTTCTGCTTGTGTGTCCATTGCGTGCGGCGAACAATGCGGATGCCGTGCGCGACCAGCTCCGGCAGGATGCGCTCGTTGAGGATCGCGTACTGCCGCTCGATCTGCTTGTGCGCGATCTCGCTGATCTCGGCCAGTGCGCGCCGCGGCGGGATGCCGTCCGGGCCGATCAGCTCGTGATCCAGCGCGATCTGGCCCTTCAGTCCGGCCACCCGGATCTCGAAGAACTCGTCCATGTTGCGCGAGAAAATCAGCAGAAACTTCAGCCGCTCCAGCAGGGGCGCGCGTTCGTCCAGCGCCTGGTCCAGCACACGGATGTTGAACTGCAGTTGCGACAACTCGCGGTGGATGTACAGCCGGTTGTCGGTGAGATCCACCGACGGCACGGCGGATGGCAACGCGTCGTTAGCGGCCGGCACGGAAGCATCGGCTGGCATGGTGTCGCGGATGATACGGCTGTTCATCGGTACAGATCCAGAATCCAGTCAGGAAGGTCGCGCGTCCGGGGACCGTTATAGCAAGAGGCATGCTAACCCCCTGTCGACGCCGTCACGATGATATGACATGGCAAGTCGATGCCCTTTCCAGCTTGCCAGCTTACTTTGACAGGCCAGTGACTGTGTCGACACACCATGCAGGCGCACTCCTCACGCGTCAGCTGCAGGGAAGGCGATGCGTTCGTGCGATGCCAGATAACGACTGGGCGCAGCACCGAGCACCCGCCGGAACGCCGTGGTGAATGCGCTGGCGCTGCTGTAACCCAGCTCAACCGCGACCTGGGTGATCGATTCGCCGCCACCCAGCCGGGTCAAAGCCGCCAGCAGGCAGGCCTGTTGGCGCCATACACTGAAGCTCATGCCCGTCTGCTGACGGAACAGCCGGGTGAAACTGCGACGGCTCATATCGGCCTTGTGTGCCATCGCGTCGATGTCGATCTCCAGTGCCGGCGCAGCGATCAACGCGCGGCACAGTCGGGCCAGTCGTGGATCACGCGGCAACGGCGTATTCAGCGCGAGCGTCGGCATCGCCGCGATCTCGTCCAGCAGCAGCGCCATCACCCGGCCGTCGCGTCCCTCCAGCGTGTACTCGGCCGGCAGGTCCACTGCCTCCAGCAGCAAGGCATGCAGCAGCAGCGAGACACCGATCACCCTGCATTGTGGCGGCAGCTTTGTGGAAGCCTCGCCCCTCACATAGGCGCTGCGGGTGGACACGCTACCGCTCATGCGCACTTCGTGGGCAACGCCGGCAGGAATCCACAGCGCACGACGTGGCGGCACCACCCAGCTGCCCTCATCGGTGATCACGGTGACCACACCGGTGGCGGCATACAGCAGCTGGCCGCGCTTGTGGGCATGGCGCGGAAGCACGTAATGCGGCGGATAGTCGTTGCCGGTAATCACTACATCGCGCGGTGTGTCTTCGTAGTGGGTGACGCGTGTGTTGCGCATGATGAGCGGAAGTTGGCCCGAATTCGACAAAATTTGACCCACTGATGCATACGGGCCGATACCGACCACTCTAAAGTGACGCTCCTGGCGATGCAACGTGCGCCCCCTTCCCTATCCCCGAGAGTTTTCCATGGATACCCGCGTCGACGAGGCAAGCCTGCCGGCTCTGCCGATGGCCCAGCCAGTGACGACTCCATCGCACCACGCCGAAGCCACGGCCTTCGGTGTGCTTGGCGGAATCAGTTTCGCGCACATGCTCAACGACATGATCCAGTCGCTGATCCTGGCGATCTATCCGATCCTGAAAAATGATTTCCATCTCAGCTTCGCCCAGGTCGGTCTGATCACCCTGACCTACCAGCTCACCGCCTCGGTGCTGCAGCCGCTGGTCGGCATGCTCACCGACCGTCGGCCGATGCCGTACTCGCTGCCGGTCGGCATGGGCTTCACCCTGTGCGGCCTGTTGCTGCTGGCGGTCGCGCCGAATTTCCCGATCCTGCTGCTGGCCGCCGCGCTGGTCGGCACCGGCTCGTCGGTGTTCCATCCGGAATCCTCGCGGGTGGCGCGGATGGCTTCGGGCGGACGGCACGGCCTGGCGCAATCGCTGTTTCAGGTCGGTGGCAACACCGGCTCGTCGCTGGGACCGCTGCTGGCCGCATGGATCATCGTGCCGCACGGACGCGGCAGCGTGGCATGGTTCTCACTGGCCGCGCTGCTGGCGATCGTGGTGCTGCTGCAGATCGGGCGCTGGTATGGGCAACATCACGTCGCGCGAAGCAAGTCGGCGGCGCGGCATCTCACCATCGTGGCGTTGTCGCGCAACCAGATCATCGGCGCGCTGGCGATCCTCGGCCTGCTGATTTTCTCCAAGTATTTCTACCTGGCCAGCCTCAGCAGCTATTACACCTTCTACCTGATCCACAAGTTCGGCGTGTCGGTGCAGAGCGCGCAGATCCACTTGTTCGTGTTCCTGTTTGCGGTGGCGGCCGGCTCCCTGATCGGCGGCCCGATCGGCGACCGCATCGGGCGCAAGTGGGTGATTTGGGTATCGATCCTGGGCGTGGCGCCGTTCACCCTGCTGCTGCCGCACGCGAACCTGATGTGGACCGGCGTGCTGACCGTGATCATCGGCTTGATCCTGGCCTCAGCGTTCTCGGCGATCCTGGTCTACGCGCAGGATCTGATCCCCGGCCGCGTCGGCATGATCTCCGGGCTGTTCTTCGGTCTCGCGTTCGGCATGGGTGGCATCGGCGCCGCCGTGCTCGGTGGGCTGGCCGATGCGCATGGCATTGAGTACGTCTACCGGCTGTGTGCGTATCTGCCGTTGATGGGGTTGATTACGGTGTTTCTGCCGAATATCGAGCGGCGAGCTCACGCTTGATACTTTTGTGGGAGCGACTTCAGTCGCGATGGCTCTTGGTTTGATGTTGCTTTAGAACGCAAAGCTTTCACCCTCCTTCGGAGGGCGAGGTACTTCTCTTTTGCTTGTCCAAAAGAGAAGTACCCAAGAGAAAACGACAACGAGAGCGAAGCATCGCTCCGCTGCTTCGCTGATGCTCTGGCTGTTGCTCTGGCTCTTCTGAAGAGTGCGCGCAGGATGCGCGCTGCTCTACCCGGGGCCCCTGTGCGGCGGTGAGTCGGGGTCGACAGGCCGCGAAGCGGGCATCGGCAGGGATGCCGAAGCCTTTTCGTCCGGACAGGAGTCCGGTCGAAAAGCCCGGCCCCGGCTCACGGACTTGCCGGGCAGGAGCCCGGCAAGCGCCAAGCGGGGTGCTCTTTCTCTTTGGTTACTTTCTCTTTGAGCACGCAAAGAGAAAGTGACTCGGGTGCCGAAGGCGCACGAAAGCTCTTCGCTTATGAGACAACAGAGAAAAGAGCTGTCTCGACTGAAGCCGCTCCCACAAGAAAGCTCAGCGTGCGCCGATCACCACCGGCTCCGGCTCCAGCATGACGCCGAACTTCTCGCACACACCGTGCATTACCTGCTGCGCCAGCGCCCACAATTGCGGGCCCGTCGCCTTGCCATGATTGACCAACACCAGCGCATGCCGGTTGGAGATACCCGCATCGCCTTCGCGGATACCCTTGAAGCCGGCGGCCTCGATCATCCATGCAGCAGACACTTTGCAGCGGCCGTCCGGCTGCGGCCATGCGGCGAGGCCCGGATGCTCACGCTTGAGCGCATCCGCCAGCGCAGCATCGACGATCGGGTTCTTGAAGAAACTGCCGGCGTTGCCGATCACCGACGGATCCGGCAACTTGCTGGTGCGCAGGTGCACCACAGCCTCGGCGACATGGAACGGTGCAGGCTTGTCCACGCCCATCCGCGCCAGTTGCTCGTTGATGCCAGCGTAATCGGTGCGCAGCGGACGGCTTCGCGGCAGCACGAAACGCACGGCGGTGACGATATAGCGGCCGGGCTCGTGCTTGAACAGCGAGTCGCGGTAGGCGAACGCGCAGGTGGCGTGATCGAGCGTCACCACGCGGCGCTCGCGCCTGTCCCACGCTTCCACGCTTTCGACGAACTCGGCCACTTCGCAGCCGTAGGCACCGATGTTCTGGATCGGCGCGGCGCCGACGGTGCCGGGAATCAGGATCAGGTTTTCCAGGCCGGCGTAGCCCTGGCCCAGCGTCCAGCGCACGAAGTCGTCCCAGCGCTCGCCTGCGGCCACCGCGATGCGCGCGCTGTCGCCGTCACTCTCCACCTGCACGCCGCGGGTTTCCATCGCCAGCACGGTGCCGTCGAAGTCGCCGGTGAACAGCACGTTGCTGCCTTCGCCCAGCACCAGCAGGCGATCGTTGCGGATCGCCGGAAAATCGAGCAGCTCAGGCAGCTTCGCGGCGTCGCGAATTTCTGCCAGCAACTTCGCCCGCGCCGCCACGCGCAACGTGTTGCGGTTCGCCAACGAGGCATTTTCGATGAGCGTATAGCCGCCCATATCCACTCGCGCTGCGGGCATGTCCACTCGCGCCGCCGGCATGTCCGTGCGATCAGGCGACATCGGCGGCCTCGCGCTGGCGGCGGATCTCGTTGACGCATTCACCGACCAGATGTGGCCCGCGATAGATCAGGCCCGAATAAACCTGCACCAGCGAAGCGCCGGCATCGAGCTTCTCGGCCGCATCGCTGCCGTCGAGGATACCGCCGACACCAATCAGCGGAATGCGTCCCTGCAGGCGCTTGTGCATGCCGGCCAGCACCGCGGTGGATCGCTCGAACAGCGGCTTGCCGGACACGCCGCCGGTTTCACCACCATGCGGATCATCGGCCACCAGTGCGTGATCGATCGTGGTGTTGCTGCAGATCACGCCGTCGATGCCGGTGCGCAGCAGCACCTCGGCGATCGAGTCCAGCTCGGCTTCGGTCAGGTCCGGCGCGATCTTCAGCAGCATCGGCTTGCGCCGGCCATGTTGCGCGCCGAGGCGCTCCTGCGCCGCACGCAGCAGCGAGATGAACTTGTACAGCGTGGCTTCCTGCTGCAGGTCGCGCAGGCCCTTGGTGTTTGGCGAAGAGATATTCACTGTGACGTAGCTGGCATGTTCGTACACGCGTGTGAGGCAGATCAGATAGTCGTTGACCGCCTTCTCGTTTGGCGTGTCCTTGTTCTTGCCGATGTTGATACCGAGCACACCGTGATAGCTCGACTTCTGCACGTTGCGCACCAGCGCATCGACCCCGCCGTTGTTGAAGCCGAGCCGGTTGATGATCGCCTCATGCCGTGGCAGCCGGAACATGCGCGGCTTGTCGTTTCCCGGCTGCGGTAGCGGCGTCACTGTGCCCACCTCGATGAAGCCGAAGCCGAGCGCGTCGAGCGCGTCGAGATGCTCGGCGTTCTTGTCCAGCCCGGCGGCCAGCCCGACCGGATTGGGAAAGGTGATGCCGAACACCGTGGTCGGCAGATCCGCTGGCGGCCTGGTGATCCAGTGCGCAAAGCCGCTGCGCTGTGCCACACCCATCCCGTACAGGGTGATGCGATGCGCGGTTTCGGCATCGAGCTTGAACAGCAGCGGGCGCAGGAGGTCGTACATGGATCAGGCCAGTTGGCCCGCGAAAATGCGGGTGTCGTAATCGAAGCTTACCGCGCCGTCTTCAGCGCAAGTGTCAAACAGTTCTCGCAGCGCGTGCAGCATTGACTCGTGCTGCGGGTGCCCTGCCTGTGGCGCATACGACGACGACATCAGTCGCCCACGCAACGCCTCGAAATCCAGCCGCTGGGCATGATCGAAACTGGCGCTGCCGCGGAAGCCCGCACCAAACCAGTCGCGCATCCGCGCATCGTCGGCGTAGCGCTCGGCGACGCTGGTGTAATCGGTGCCGAATTTCTGCAGCAGTGTTTCGTAGCCTTCCAGAAAACGCGTGCCGGTGAGCCGGCGCGAATTCCACCAGATCGCAGCCAGTCCGCGCGGGCGCAGGATACGCGCGAACTCGCGCCGCGTGGTCTCTTCGTCGAACCAGTGGAACGCCTGCGCCACGGTGATCAGATCCACACTGGCGGCAGGCAGCCCAGTGGCATCGGCACTGCCATCGACGGCATCGAAACTTTCATACGCCTGCAGCCAGCGTTCGGCGGCGGCGCGCATCGGCGCATTCGGTTCCACCGCCGTCACGCGAAAGCCGGCATCCAGAAACAGCTTCGACGAGATGCCGGTGCCAGCGCCGACATCCGCAACCCGCCAATCGGCATCGACGCCCTGCTCGCGCTGCAGCCAGTCGAGCAGCGCCCGCGGATAGTCCGGCCGGTAGCGTACGTAGTCGTCGACACGATCGCTGAAGCGCGCGGTGGAGTGCAGCTCATTCATGTCGTCGACCCTAACGTCCTCTCAACCATTGAGCATCTGGCCGCCATCGACGACCAGGGTTTGCCCGGTGATCCAGCCCGCGAACGGCGATGCCAGGAACAGTGCGGCATGCGCGACTTCCTCCGGTGTGCCGAAGCGGCCGAATGGAATTTTTGCCAACGTGGCGCGATAAAGCTGCGGCTGTTCGAGTTTGCGGCGTTCCCACAGGCCGTCGGCAAACATGATCGAACCGGGCGCGATCGCGTTGACGCGGATACGGTGTTCCGCCAAGGCCAGCGCCTGCGAAGTGGTGTACTGGCTCAGCGCCGCTTTCACCGCTGCGTAGGCTGCGCCTGCCGCGCGCGGGCGGAACGCAGCGATGGAACTGGTGTGCAGAATGCTGCTGTGCGCGCTGATCTTGAGAAATGGCAGCGCTGCCCGCGACGCGCGCACCGCCGCCATCAGATCCACGTTGATGCCGGCCAGCCAACCCTCGTCGTCGTCGCTGAAACCATAGCCGCTGGCATTGTTGACTAGCACGTCGATGCCGCCGAGTGCATCGGCAGCGGCAAGAATGTAGTTGGCAATGGCGGTAGCGTCGGCAAGATCACAGCGCTGCGTATGAGCGGTCACGCCGAACGCGGCCATCTCCTGATGCACCTGTGCCAACGTCGATTCGTGACGGGCGCACACCGAAACTGCCGCACCGGCCTGCGCAAACGCCAGCGCGATGCTGCGGCCAATACCACGGCTGCCGCCGGCGACGACGACGCGTCGGTCGCGAAAATCAAACGGTGTAGACGCCAGTGGATTGACCATGCCGATCAATGCCAGTGCAGGCCAGCACCCAGGAACAACACGCCGAGTATCACCATCAGCGCGATCACCCAAAGGAGCAGATGCACATAGCCGAGCACCAGACCGGCGATTGCCATGCCGTCACCCTCGATGACGCTGTCGACCGCCGCGCGGCGGATTTCACTGCGTGCCAGATGGCCGCAGACGATCGCCACGATCGCGCCGATAAACGGCAGCGCACACCAGCTGAGGATGCCGAACACCAGACTCGCGATCGCCAGTGAACTGGTACTTGAAACCGGACGGTTAGCAGGTTGATCGCTCATCGCCGCTGCACTCGCTGTGGATGACGGAGGGTGCCGACACATGCTGCCGACGATCGCGGGCGGCGAACCGCCCGTGACCGGATCACATCGCTTACAGGTCGAACTTGATGCCCTGGGCCAGCGGCAACGCGTCCGAGTAGTTGATCGTGTTGGTCTGACGGCGCATATAGACCTTCCATGCGTCGGAGCCGGATTCGCGACCGCCGCCGGTTTCCTTCTCGCCACCGAACGCGCCGCCGATCTCCGCACCCGAGGTGCCGATGTTGACGTTGGCAATGCCGCAATCCGAACCGGCCGCCGACAGAAACTGTTCGCCCGAGCGCAGGTTGTTGGTAAAGATCGACGAGGACAGGCCCTGCGGCACGTCGTTCTGCATGTCGATCGCTTCATCCAGCGTCTTGAACGGCATCACGTAGAGGATCGGCGCAAACGTCTCGGTCTGCACCACTTCATGCGAATTGGCGATGCCGGTGACGATGGTCGGCAGCACGAAGTTGCCCTTGCGATCGCTGAGCGCCGCGCCACCGGTGGCGATCGTACCGCCCGCTGTCTTGGCTTTCTCGACGGCGGCCAGGTAACCCTGCACCGCTTCGGAGCTGTTGAGCGGGCCCATCAGCGTGGTGGACAGATTCGGATCGCCGATCTTGCCTTCGACCTGCTTGTACGCCTTGACCAGCGTCTCCAGGACGTTCTTGTAGATCGACTCGTGCACGAACAACCGGCGCGTGGTAGTGCAGCGCTGGCCCGCGGTACCGACGGCGCCGAACACGATGCCAGGGATCGCCAGCTTCAGGTCGGCGCTCTCATCGAGGATGATCGCATTGTTGCCGCCCAGCTCCAGCAACGAGCGACCCATGCGCTGTGCCACGCGCTCGCCGACCATGCGGCCGACCTTGGTCGAGCCGGTGAAGCTGATCAGCGGAATGCGTTTGTCATCGACGAACGCCTGCGACAGATCGGTGCCGGCATCGTTGAACAGGAAGAACAGGTCCGGGAAGCCACCGGCCTTCAGCGCCTCGTTGCAGATGCGGATGGTGGCGACCGCCGACAGCGGGGTCTTCGGCGACGGCTTCCAGATGCAGATGTCGCCGGCGATGGTAGCCAGCATGGCGTTCCACGCCCACACCGCGACCGGGAAGTTGAACGCGCTGATGATGCCGACCAGACCGAGCGGGTGGTACTGGTCGTACATGCGGTGGCCGGGGCGCTCCGAGTGCATGGTGGCGCCGTACATCATGCGGCTCTGGCCCACCGCGAAGTCGGCGATATCGATCATCTCCTGCACTTCGCCGTCGCCCTCGGGCTTGATCTTGCCCATCTCCAGCGCAACCAGCGAACCCAGCGCATCCTTGTGTTTGCGCAGCGCTTCGCCGCACAGACGCACCGCTTCGCCGCGCTGTGGCGCCGGCGTGGTGCGCCACACCTTGAAGGCGGCCTGCGCGCGCTTGACGATCACTTCATAGTCGGCCGTGCTGGAAGCATGCACAGTGCCCAGCACCTCACCGGTGGCCGGATTCACCGGCTGCAGCGCGCCGGCGTCGGTGGTCTTCGACCATTCGCCCTGACCGAGATAGCTGCCGGATTGCTCGCCGTCGAGGCCAAGCGCCGTGAGGATTGCGTGGGACATGGTGGCTCCTGAAGACTGGTGTGGCGCCTGCCGGCACCGGGGGAATTGCCTATTCTAACAGGCC
This sequence comes from Rhodanobacter sp., assembly GCA_035566635.1. Taxonomy (GTDB): domain Bacteria; phylum Pseudomonadota; class Gammaproteobacteria; order Xanthomonadales; family Rhodanobacteraceae; genus Rhodanobacter. The sequence continues at coordinate 122,063 of DATMQY010000018.1, read as the reverse complement.
GCACACAACGACTCCCGCCCCTGCTTGCAGGAATGGCCGTGCCCATATGGAGTCTCTGTGGGATGGCAGAGGTCTTGTTGACCCTGCTCCACCGCCGGATCGCACCGTCATGTGATCCATGCGAAAATCCCGCCGCTGCCCTCGTAGCTCAGTTGGATAGAGCGGTCCCCTCCTAAGGGACAGGTCGGACGTTCGAATCGTCTCGAGGGCACCATTCATTGAACTCAAGGGCCGGCAATGCCGGCTTTTGCTCCTTCCGACCCTACGAACTGCACGACAGCATCGAGCAGCCGGCCTTGTGTCGCGCCCAGTCCGGGCGCTTCTGCGCAAACGCCTCGCGACCGGGCTGGTCGTCGTACGGGTGGCGCATCACGTCGAGCAGTTCGACGATGCCGCTAGGGTCGCCCTGCTCGGCACGATCGATCGCCTGCTGCGCCAGATAGTTGCGCAATACATAACGCGGATTCGCAGTACGCATCTTCTCGCGCCGTTGCGCCGCCGATAGCGGATCGTCGGCCAGCCGCGCGACGTAGCGAGCCAGCCAGGCATGGAGAGCCGGCTCCGCTTCGCGACGTTTGGCTTCGTCGTAGAACGCATCGTGCATCGGCGCCAGTGTTGGCGTTTGCGCATCGACCTCGGCCAGCGCGCGGAACCACAGCGTCATGTCGATCTCGGCCTGCTGCATCAGCGTCTGCAGCGACCGCATCAAGGCCACGTCGTCATCGCGGCATTCGGCCAGGCCCAGCTTGGCGGCGATGTTGATGCGATCGGCGGATGCGTACGTGGCGGCATAACGATCCAGCCCCGCCTGCAACGGCTCGACGCCATCGAACAACGGCGCCAGCGCACCGGCCAGGCGGCTCAGGTTCCACCACGCCACGTCCGGCTGCTGGCCGTAGCGGTAGCGGCGGCGCTGTGCGTCGGTGGTATTCGGCGTCCACTCCGCATCGTAATTGTCGACCCAGCCGTACGGGCCGTAGTCGATGGTGAGGCCGAGGATCGACATATTGTCGGTGTTCATCACCCCGTGCACGAAGCCGACGCGCATCCAGTGCGCGATCATCCGCGCGGTACGTTCGCAGACCTGCGCAAACCATTCCGCGTACAAGGCTTCACCGTGCCCGCTCAATTCGGGAAAATCGCGACGGATGGTGAAGTCGACCAGTTGTCGCAGCAACGCGGTATCGCCGCGCGAAGCCGGCAATTCGAAGTTGCCGAAGCGGATGAATGAAGGTGCGACACGACAGACGATCGCGCCCTGCTCCGCTTTCGCATGACCGTCGTAGAACATGTCGCGCACGACCGGCTCGCCGGTATCGACCAGACTCAGCGCGCGCGTGGTCGGCACCCCGAGATGATGCATCGCCTCGCTGCACAGAAACTCGCGCACCGACGATCGCAGCACTGCGCGCCCGTCCGCACCGCGCGAATACGGCGTCAGCCCTGCGCCCTTCAGCTGCAGCTCCCAGCGCTCGCCGGCCGCATTCATCACTTCACCCAGCGAGATCGCGCGACCGTCGCCCAGTTGCCCCGCCCAATGGCCGAACTGGTGTCCGCCATAGTTCGCCGCATACGGCTGCATGCCATCGAGCAGCACATTGCCGCCGAACAGCTGCGCAAACTCCGGTGTAGCGACATCCGCTTCACTGAACCCTAGCGTCGCCGCCATCTCCGCCGAATATGCCAGCAAGCGTGGCGTCGTCACCGGCGTGGGCCCGACACACGAATACAGCGCGCCTTCGACCTGGCGCAGCCGCGCGCCCTGCTCCGGATCACCAGGCAGTTCGCGGACGAACGCGTTGTCGAACTGCAAGGTGAACATGGGCCGTCGCCGCCAGCAGGATCAGTGCAGCCTATATCCGGGCGCCACTGGCTCGATGCAAGGCCATGCCATGCGCTGGATCTGATGCATTGAAAGGGTGAGACAGCCTTTCTTGAGACGGCTAGCGCACCACGATCTGCTGGTGTCCCTGCGGACGATGGATCGCTTTCAGTCGCTGGTAAACGGTCAGCACGGCGGTGCCGTAATCCCTGGCCAGGGTCGGCGTGTGGCTGTGGTAGTAGCCCACGCCAAGCACCCGATCGCTGGTCTCATGCATACCATCACGCAGGATTTTCGCGGCCACGGTGATGTTGGTGCGCGGATTCAATAAGGCCAGCGGATCGCGCACGGCGTCCCGGTGCATCGGGTAGTAGACCTGCATGATGCCGACATCCTGCACGGCCGAACCAAACTGGCTCGCCGCCGCCATCGCCAGCTGCACGTCATGCCGGTCGCCGCGCACCAGATGATCGTTGACGCGGAACAGCCACGGCGTGGGCGCCACCTTGCCATCCGGATACAGCGCCTTCGATTCCACCAGGGCGACGCTGTACAGCAGCAGCGGATCGACACCGGAAGCCTTGCCGATCTCCGACCACAGGCTCTGCCGGGAGGCGACGTCCAGATCGGGCTCCTCGACAGGCATCATCAGATCCATCGTGCTGACGTCAGATAGCAGGCGGCGACCGGTTTCGGCCGGCGCGGAACGGACGGTTGGCGAGTCCGCCGGCCCACTTGCCGAGATCGGCGCGACAATGGCCGGCACGGGCGCCGGCTTGACCGGCAAAGACGGCGGGAAAGCGGCAGGTGCAGGCCTTGCAGGCATGATCGCCAGCGTCCTGACGGGTGCTGATCGCGCGCCGGGATGCGGCATGCTGATGCGTAGCAACGTGAGGGCGATGCCGGCGGCGGCGCTCATGGCGACGCCTGCCGCGAATCTGTACCGGTATGCGCTGGCCCATGCCGACCACAACATCATTCGTGTCCGCGCCCACGGCACCATCCGGGTGTCGACGACCCTGCGCAAACCGGCCACTGCCGTCACACGCCATCCATCCAGCGGCCACGCGGGCGGCAACAGCCAATCTCGCGCTGATGGCGACGGCATGCTCGGGGTCAACCGCCCTGGCGCGGTCCGCGAACGCCTCCACTGGGCGGGTGCCGGCATCGAAACAGCCTGGTCGATGCGGTGTGCCGGTACGTCACCGGATTTCCAGCACGCCGGCGCCATTAGATGCACACGGTCTGACGCCTGAGGGGTGCTTCGCGCAGCCATGGAATTCGCGAACGGAGGCTTGCCCATGCCTGTTCCGGGGCATGCGTCGACGGACGGACGATGTCGGACACGACGCGCGATCGACGAACGTTCCTGTCCCCGCACCGGCACATCGCACAACAAGCCGCCGGGCGTGACCACGCGATGCGCATGGGCGCGGCCGTGCCTGGCCGGAACGAGCTCGCATTCGCGCGGCAGATTCACCGTGGGAAACGTCACCGGGAAACCGCTGACCCGGGAGTGCTCACGGCCCTCGCCATGCAAGGCATCGGTGGTCGTTGGGGTCAAACCATCCACGGGGCATCCTGGTCAGAAGCGGACAAATGACACGGCCGCGTCGGGAACCCCCATTAAAACAGTTTTTTGCAATGCACGTCCCTGCGCGCGGCCGGGAGCCGGCCTGCGGGCTCGGTGGGGACACTTCGCACAGCAGAAACGAGCTTGTGCAGCAGCGGCTATAGTCGGCACCGCCCCTGCTCCGCGAGAACCGCATGAACGACACACCGTCGCCCTCCAGCCTCAACGCCGACGCGCTGCCAGAGGACGCGCCGTACGCAGCCGCCACCACGCGATGGCTGGAGCGTGCGGTAATCGGACTCAACCTCTGCCCGTTCGCCCGCGCGCCGCATGTGCAGGGCAAGCTGCGTCTGCGGGTAAGCCATGCGCGCGATACTGATGCACTGCTCGACGACCTGTGCGGCGAGCTGCAGTCGCTCAACGCGCTGACGCCGGACGAATGCGAAACCGGTCTGTTGGTCCATCCGTTCGTGCTCACCGACTTCCTCGACTACAACGACTTCCTCGACGTCGCCGATGCGGCGGTGCAGACGCTGGGGTTGGAAGGCGAGTGGCAGGTCGCCAGCTTCCACCCCGATTACCAGTTCGCCGACAGCGCGCCCGACGCGATCGAGAACTTCAGCAACCGCTCGCCCTACCCCACGCTGCATCTGTTGCGCGAATCGAGCATCGAACGTGCGATGGACGCGATGAGCGATACCGACAGCATCTATCGGCGCAATATCGAGACATTGCAACGCCTCGGCACTGATGGCTGGCAGGCGTTGTGGCGCGACACGAAGGATTGAACCCGCCAGCTCGCAACATGCGATTCACATTCGCGCCGGACGAAGCTGTCATGCTGACGAGTGAACAATCTCCCCCACCCCGATCTCGACCCTTACGCGGAAAGCGTCGACCCCAGCGTGCAATGCACGACTTGCGAGGCTGTGTGCTGTCGCCTCACCGTGGTGCTGATGCCCGAAGATCACGTGCCTGCATGGCTGATCGCCCGCGACGAACACGGGATGGAGACCCTCGCCAAGGGTGAGGATGGCTGGTGCGCCGCGGTCAATCCGAATACCTCCGGCTGCACCATCTACGACGAGCGTCCCACGATTTGCCGCAAGTACGCGATGGGCAGCCCGAGCTGTCGCGACGAACGGCACAAGTGGTTCGGCGCGACGATTCCCACCGCCGTGCATCTGCTTTAACCGCTGACCTTGGCTGCGACCCGCTTCGTCGGTGCAGAGTCGGTCGCGAATCCCGCCGCATCCAACTCACGTGCCGCCGCATCCAGATCGGCGCGCATCGCCGGGCTGGCCAGGAAATCACGCGCCAGCGCCTGACCGAGCACGCGTCCGGCATAGATGTCCTGCGGCGTGTGCACGCCGCGTATCACGCGACGCCAGCCCACCTCACGAGCATAACGATCGAGCGCATCGGCACGCTGCGGCAGCAGATGGCCGAGCATGATCGCGAACACCGTGGCGCGCGTGCTGTGCCCGCTCGGGTAACCGTAGTCGCGGTTCTTCCAATCCTGCGCGTCTTCTTCCGGATCCCACTGGCAGGAGTTGACCGGACACGGACGCTCGCGCCGGAAGCTCTGTTTGGCCTCGTTCTTGGCTTTGTTCGCCTCTTTCTTCACTTCATCGAACAGCGCCGCAACATGCGGCAACCGTTGGGCGGTGAAATCGGGACCGAGCACCGCAGCGAACGAGAACGCATCGAACTTTTCATCTGCCTTCGCCTGCGCCGCCTGCTCCGCGGTGCGGGTGGTATAGACGTTGAAGGTCGTGCTGCGGTCGGCGATATCCTCTGACGTGCCCAGCGGCGATGGTGCCGGCAGCAGCGTCACTGCATTGTGCAGTTTGGCATCGTCGAGATAGCGTTCGGTCGCCGATGCCTTGCCGCCGCAGAGCAGCAGCAAGCCAAGCAGCACACCGCCGAGCCGTGTCGATACGTGAGTCATGCGCAGGGTCCCGGTCATGGTCAGAGGGCGAACGATACCGAGGCGAACCAGCTGCGCCCCGGCAATACCAGGTAATAGGTGTCCTTGCCCTTCTGGGAATCGGCCACCTGATGCTGCGCGTCGAACAGGTTGTCCACCTGCAGACGCAGTTTGTAGCTCTTGATGAACGAGTCCGAGAGGTTCTGGCCGTAGCCGAGGCTCATCGCCGCGCTCCAGAAACCACCGCTGCTGCCGGTACCGGTGACCGAGGCGGCGTTGTCGGGATTGAGGCTGCCGTCATACACCTTCTGCCCGCCGATGTACTTCTCACCCAGCGAAGCAAAGAAACCACTGTGGTCGAACATCACGCCCAGCGCCGCGGTGCTGGATGGCACGTTCGGCAGGTCGAGCCTGGAGCGCTTGAACTTCGCGTCGATCACCGAACCATTCGCATACGCGCTGAAGCCGTCGCCGAGGTAATACGTGGCTTCGGCCTCGATGCCTTTCAGGCGGGCGCCCTTGGCCAGCGCAAAGGTGTCTTCGTGCGTGACCGGATCGGTGCCGACCAGCGGGAAATTCCGATAGTCGATCATGAACACGTCAGCGTCGGCATTGAAGCGGTCGGTCTTGTAGACCGTGCCGAACTGGTAGTTCATCGTCTGCTGCGGCGAGGTGTGGTTGCGTTCCGGATGCGGCACGTAGAACTGGTTGAGGTTGGGTGCGAGGAAGCCCTGTGCGAGCTGCCCGTACACACTCCACTCGCTGCTCAGCATGTAGTTGGCCGACAGGTAACCGAGCGGTTTGTCCCAGGTCTGGCTGTAGTCCAGCGGAGTCTTGGTGGTCTGGTTGCGCGGCGTGTTGATGTAGCGCGTGAAGCTGAGGTACTTCACACCCGGCGTGATGGTCAGCCCCTCGGTTGCATGCCAGGCGTACTCGGCATACAGCTGGCTGGTAAGCATGCGATCCACCATCGTGTACTTGTAGGCGGTGAGGTCGCTACTGCCTGGCTTCACGTCGTGGATGCCGCCGAGGCCGTAGTCCAGTGCCACGCTGTAGCGGTCGTTATGGGTGAACTCGTACCAGCCGCCGGTGTTGAACTGGCCATTCTCATCGACATGCGAGAGCGTCATCACGTCGCCCCAGGCGCGGTACTTGTTGACCTTGTCGTAGCCGCCCATGTTCTTCTTCGATGCTTTCGTGCCGACGTACGGGCTCTCGTGGCTGTCGTTGTCGTAGGCGTAGGTATAGGTCTTGTTGTCCAGCTGCCAGGTGTCGCTCAGCGCGCTGTGCACGCCGATGTACTCCAGATCGGTTTCCTTGGTCTGGTAGTTGTAGCAGTAGCAGTCGGTGCTGGTGCGATCGGTGTTGAGGCCGAAGTTGCGGCCCAGCGTATTGATCTGCTGCTGGGTCAGGTCGGTCTTGTCCGGGTTGTTGAAGCGGATGTAGTTATAGTTACTGAGAAAGGTCAGCTCGGTACTGCTGCCGATCGGCTGTACGTATTTGATGTAACCGGTCTTGCGCGACATCGGCGAGTTCGTGCGCGCGGTGTCGGTGTCGTTGTATTGCGCGCTGGCGATCAGCTTGCCACCGTTGAGGCTATCGATGCGGCCGCTGTTGATTTCCAGATGGGTCAGCGTAGTGCCGTAGCTGCCGACGCTGATGGTCGGGATGAACGAGAACGTGTCCAGCGCGTCCTTCGAACGCAGCGCCACGGTACCGCCGAAGGTGGCTTCGCCGATCTGGCTGGCGCCGCCTGGGCCACGATCCACCGTGACCTGTCCGATCATCTTCGCCGGGAAATAGCTGCTTGTGTGATGGCTGAAATCGTTGGTGTCGCCGAACGGAATGCCGTCATAGGTGACGTTGTACTGGTTGTCGTTGAAGCCGCGCAGGGTCATCTGCTTGGTCTCGCCCAGACCCGGACCGCTGACGCCGATATTCGAGACGGCCGGTGCGATGTTCGCGATCGTCGCGTAATCGGCGGTCGGCGCGACGTGGTTGCTGATGTAGTCCAGTCCGATCACCGACTGCGGCTGCGTGATGTTCAGCTCTGCCTGCACCGGAGCCTGCGTAATGGCCGAGTTGGTATTGGCGCGTACCTCGACTTCCTGCAGCTGCTGAGTCACTGGTGGCGCAGGCGTCACCACCGGCACGTCGGTGGCCGCCGCGTTGGCGCTGATCGTGAGCGCGGCGGTGCACAGGAACGCCATGTGATGAAACTGACGGATCGCGCTTGCCAGCGGGCGCAGATTGAGGGAAGCGCGGCGCGCCTTGGAAGGTAGCGTCATCGGAATCAGCCTTTGCAAGATAGCCCGAAGGGCAAACTGCAGCAGCCTAGAAACTCATGTTGACTTTTTTGTTACCGTTTTAGTGATTCAAGATGTTGCGCATCAGACACCCTGGAAAATCAGGGCGGTCTCGTCGGCACCCAGCGCACGCCATTCGCCCAGCGGCAACTCGCCCAGTGTGAGCCCACCGACCGAAATGCGCCGCAGCGTCTCGACGTGATTGCCGGCGGCGGCGAACATGCGGCGCACCTGGTGATAGCGACCTTCGGTAACCGTGAGCCGCGCATGGCGCGGGCCCAGCACGTCGAGCACAGCCGGCGCCAGCGGCTCTTTTTCCGTTTCCAACAGCAGCGTACCGCTGGCGAACAATTCGCTTTCATCGCCGCGCAGATCCTGTGCCAGCGTGGCCTCGTAGACCTTGGTCACCTGCGCCTTCGGCGAAATGATCCGGTGCAGCAATGCGCCGTCGTCGGTGAACAGCAGCAGGCCCGAGGTATCGCGATCGAGCCGGCCCACGCTGGACAGCACCGGCGAACGCACGTTGTAACGCGGCGGCAGCAGGTCATACACGACCCGGCCCGGATCCTTGCGTGAGCAGGTGACGCCAAGCGGCTTGTTCATCATCAGCACCAGGCCGGGCGGCGGATCGAGCGGCTCGTCGTCGACGCGGATGGTTTCGTACGCCACCACATCGTCGGCGTACAACACCTCACCGTCCGCATCGGTGATGCGGCCGGCGCGGAACAACTGTGTGACGTCCTTGCGACTGCCATAGCCCAGGTTCGCGATAAGTTTGACCAGTTTCATTGCTTCACCCCAACCGCTTCGATCACCTTGAATCCCTCTTGCGTCACCAGCGTGCGCACCTCACGGAAGCGCGCGGCCAGTATCGCCTCATATGGCAGATGCCGGTTCGCCACGATGAATAGACGGCCATCCGGCTGCAGCGCGTCGGCCGCGCTGGTGATGAATGCGCGACCCAATTCCGGCAGGTCGGCACGACCCTGGTGAAACGGCGGATTGCTGACAATGGCGTCGTAGCGCTGCGGCAGGCCGCGAGTGACGTCGTGCCAGTAGACCGTCACACCCAACTCGTGGCCGCATTCGTGTTTCGCCTTGTCCAGATTCAACCGTGCCGGCTCCAGCGCACGTGCCTCTGCCTCGTACAGGTCGATCGCATTCACCCGCGGGCAATGCGCGATGACCTGGCTGGCGAGATACCCGTAGCCGGCACCGAGATCGGCCACGCGGCCATGCAGGTCGCCCGGCAGATGCGCGGCCAGCAGCGCCGAGGCGCGGTCGATGCGATCCCATGCAAACAGGCCGGGACGGCTGACGTAGCCGCCGACGATCGCGCGCGGCGCATCCAGCGTCAGCCATTCGGCGAGCAAGGCCTGATCGATGTTGGCTGCGTCCGGTGTGCTCCAGAACACCCGACACTTGTGCTTGGACTGGTGCTGCACGACGCCGGCCAGTTTCGCCAGATCCGCCTCGCCCGACTTCGCGCCCTCGGCATTCGGCATGCTGGCCAGCACGGTGCCGCCCGGCGCAGTGTGCAACAAGGCACGAGCGAACAACGCACGCGCCTCGTCGCGCTGACGCGGCGGCAACACCAGCACCAGTGGAAACGATGCACCGGCTGCCGGTTCGCCCACGCGCAGGCCGTTGCGGCCCAGCTCGTCGGCGAACGGCATGAAACCCTGCTCGCACAACCAGCCGGGCCGCGCCATCTCGCGCAACCGCACGCCGGCGCGCGCGCGCAGGAACAGCACGCGGCCGTCTGGCGGCAGCGTCAACTGCGCCGATTCGAACGGCACAAACAGGGCCGCCAGCGCCGCATCCGGCGCGGCCGCGAAAAATCCGGCAGCAGTCACGTCATGTCTTCAGCGATGAAACGATGGCGGCATTGTACGTGGCCACAAGTCGCACGGCGGCAAGCGGGGTGACCCAGCCACCGTCTGTCGTGCTGGCTCAGCTGCCGCTATGCGCGTTGACCGCATCCATCGCGCGGGCGGAATACACCAGCGCGGCGCCAGCATTCATCGCCACGGCTACTCCGAGCGCCTCGGCGATTTCCTCCCGGGTCGCGCCGTGCTTCAGCGCTTCGCCGACGTGCACCGTGATGCAGCCGTCGCAGCGAGTGGTGACTGCCACCGCCAGCGAGATCAGTTCGCGCGTCTTGGCGTCCAGGTGCGCGGTCTTTTCGCCCGCACCGGACAACGTCTGATACCCCTTCAACGTATCCGGGCTCAGCTTGCCGATCTCGCCGATGCGCCCGATCAGTTCCTTGCGATATTCCAGCCAATCCAACATGGGAGTCTCCTCGCTGTCATGGCGGTCGGGCGCCGCGCCCGATCGCAGCCGACAGTATCGCTCCGGGACGCGAATCGTGCGCGTCGGCCAGTCAGTGCGTGACGGCTGTCGTCGAGGTGGACGCCGGCAGCTCTTGCAGCATCTGCGCGGCCAGCGGCTGGTAGCCGCCATCGAAATGGTGATCGCCCTTCTTGGGGTGAACCCGCACCCAGCCGGGCAGATTCGGCTCGGTGCATACGCTATCGTCACTGTCATCGAGACCGTAATAGCACACCGTCGGCAGCTGGTTGCCCAGCGCCTGCAGTGGCGGCAATGCGTCGTAATGCCGGATCGGATTGACATGCTGCAGCACGGCCTTGAGGTGTTCCTTCCACCAGCCTTGCTGGATCATGTAGCCCTCCAGCTCGATCTCGAAGGTCACGTCCCGGCTCGGCGACAGCAGCACCAGCTGGGTGATGCGCGCACGGTTTTCCGGACTGAGCTTGTCGACGAGAGTCGGCAGCACGTCGGCGCCGAAGGAGTACCCCACCAGCCAGATCCGCTGCTTGCCCCACGCGCCGAGGTATTTCGTCATCAGCGCGTCAAGCTCGCGCGCCGATTCGTCCGGCGTGCGGTCGCGCCAGTAGTACTTGAACGTGTTGACGCCGAGCACCGGAATGCCGCGGTCGATGAACGCGATGCCCAGGCGCCGGTCCAGATCGGCCCAGCCGCCATCGCCGGAATAGATGATCGCCATCACATCGCCCTTGCCTGCCGGCGGCGCCGTGCTGATGCTGCTGACGGGCAGCACCACGGTGGCTTTTTCCAGGCTGACCCGCGACCACGGACTCCAGATCAGCGCGAGGCCCAACAGGCCGGTACCCACCACTGCCAGCATGATCCAGCTCCTGCGTTTCATCGGCGCACCACACCGGAGAGACCACCAGAGATCAGGCTGGCCACGTTGGCCAGGATCATCGGCAAGGCGATGCCGCCGGGCACCGCCATGTAGCGCGGCTCCCACTCCGGATCGAATTTGTCCTTGTAGCGCTGCAGCCCGCGAAAATTGTAGAAGCGCCCACCGCGACCGAACACCAGCGCGCCAAAGCGGTTCCACAGTGGCGCCTGGCGCCGGTTCTGCAGGCCGGCCAGCGGCGCCATGCCGAGATTGAACCAGCGGTAGCCCTCGCTGCGCGCCCATTGCATCAGCTCGATGAACAGGTAATCCATCAGCCCGCTCGGGCCATCGGGAAGAAACCGCATCAGATCCACCGAAGCTTCCTCATGGCTGTCGTTGAGAAACAGGTTGGCGAATGCCACCAGCCGATCGTCCTGCCACACCACGGCCATCGGCGTGCGCACCAGATAGCGCGGATCGAACGCGCCCAGCGAGAAGCGCTTTTCGCGCACGCTCTTGTCGCGCATCCACGCATCGGAAACCTCCCTGAGCCGCGGCAGCAACGGCGCCACCGCGTCGGCCGGCACGATCTCCAGCCGGAGACCCTCACGGGTCAACTTGTTCACCGTGTTGCGCAGCACCTTCTTCGATTTGCCGTCCAGATTGAACGCGTCCAGCCGCACACGCGCCTCCTCGCCGATCTTCAACAGGTTCATGCCGACCTCAAGATACAAGTCGAGATCGGCCGGGCTCACCTGATAGAACACCGGCCAGCCGCCGGCGCGTTCGCACTGTTCGAGAAACGTCCACACCAGCTCGCGCCGGGCATCTTCGTCCAGGCCCACCGGATCACCCATGGTCACCCAGCTGCGGCCTTCGATGTCGTACATCACGAAGGCCTTGTGGGCGGGATCGAATAGCAGCGTCTTGTCGCCCATCAAGGCCAGATGCGCCTGTGCGCACGGAAACTGCTTGATCAACGGCAGCGCCTGCGCCAGCTCAGCCTCGCTCGGCGGCTCGCGGTACGAACGCACCGGACGGATCAGGCTGGCCAGCGCAAACAGCATGCCTGCGACAGTGGCGGCGACCAGCGCGCGCAACGCACGCGGCGCGCCGCCCTGATGCAGGCTGAATTCCCACCACAGGTCGGCGCTGTACTCGACATGCTTGTAACTGAACACCACGAGCCACGCGGCACAGCCGAGGATCGCCACGATCGCCGCAATCCATCCAATCGAGAAGCTGGTGCTGAACATCGATGCGCGCCGGTAGAACAGCCGATGCGCCGGCGCCAGCGCCATCGCCAGCAAGGTGAGCAGGGTCGCTTCCTCGTAGTCGATGCCTTTCAGCAGCGAGAACACCGCGCCGGCCAGCAGCAGCACCAGGGTCAGCCAATACGCCGCATCCAGCCGGCGCTGCAGGCCACGGGCCAGGATCAGCAGCAGCATGCCGATCACGCTGGCCAGCAGGTGCGATACCTCCAGCACCGACAGCGGCAACACGTCGCGCAGGATCTCCATGCGCGCGGGCAACGCGCGGGTCGCGCCGGAAAACAGCAGCACTGCACCGGAAACCAGGGTCAGCCCGGCGAAGAACGACGGCAGCAACCCGGTGAACCAGGGTGCCAGCAGCGATTTCTCGCGCAGCCCGCGCGCCTCGCGCTGCAACACCAGCACGGTCGCCGTACACAGCGGCAGCAGGTAGTAAATGACCCGGAACGCCGCCAGCGCACCCAGGATCGGCGCGGCCAATACTTCATTGCCGGTGGCGCCGAAGCCGGCCAGCATCACCGCCTCGAACACGCCCAGGCCACCAGGCACATGGCTGATCAAGCCGATGATCTGCGCAATCACGAAGATCGCCAGGAAATGCCCGAAGCCGTTGTTCAGCTCATCCGGCATCAGGATGTACAGCACCGCCGCCGCCAGCCCCCAGTCGAGCGCGCCCACCAGAATCTGCCGCAGCGCGGTGGCCGGCGACGGCAGGCCGATATGCCAGCGCCATAACCGCAGCGGCCGATGCAGCACGCGGCCGGCCAGCAGCCATGCCAGCGGCAGCAGGGTCAGCAACACGCCCAGCGGCCGCCCGTACGCCGCCATCGCCAGTTCGGGCGGCAACGGCACCAGCAGCAGGGTCACGCCGGTCAACGCCAGCAGGCCCAGCCAGAAACTGGTAGTGCAGAACAGCACCACCCTGGCCACCTCGCCGGTGGACAGGCCGTTCTGGATATAGAAACGGTAACGGATCGAACCGGACACCAGCAGAGACATGCCTACTGCATTGCTGAAGGCGTAGCTGATGAAGGAGATCAGGGTGACCCGACGCCACGACAGCTTGCGACCGATCGAGGCCAGCGCGAAACGGTCGTACAGCGTCATCACCGCATAGCCAAGCAACGTGAACAACGCTGCCAGCAACAGGCGCGCGCGCGAAATGCTCTGCACGTAAGTCCGCACCTGGTGGTAATTCACCTGCCTGGCCAGCAGGTGCAACGCCCACAATGCAAGGCAAAGCATACCCACCGACAGCAGCGGCCCGGCCAGCCTGCGCAACAACACTCTGCGCTGGCTCGGTGGCGCGAGTGCTTCTTCCTCGGCACTCAGAACCTGCTCGACCTTTTCCTGCTCCACGCGACACACGCCCCTTGTAAAGACCGACTAGATTGCCACACTGAAGCTGACTGGCAATCTGCGGCGAGCGCCGGAACCGTCATTCCGGCACTGCAGCGCTTCGCTGACTGTGGTGCGGCGACCATTCACCGCGCACGCCGATCCGTCATGCGTTCGTCGGCGACTGACCCAGGCGGCCCACCCAGCGGTACAGCAACACCATCACCGCGATGAACGCCGCGCCGCCGATCCACATCGCCAGACCGCCCGCATAGTTGTCGCTGACGAGGTTCAACGGAAAATCCTTGTTCGAGAAGCCGAGCTTGTCGGAAAACGCGACCAGTGCCGCGATGAGGACGCCGACCAGTCCCTCGCCGACGATCATGCCTGACGCGAGCAATACGCCAAGCTGCTTGGTTGCTTCAGGATTCTTCGAGCCGCGGTCAGCACGGCGATCGAACCACCAGCCGGCGACCGCACCGACCACCACCATCAGCGTGCTCTGCGTCGGCAGATAAATGCCCAGGCCCACCGCCAGTGGCGACAGATGTGCGGATTTTGTCGTGCGGCGCAGTACTTCATCGATGATGATCATCACCACGCCGATCAAGCCGCCGACACCCACCAGACTCCAGTCGAGGTTACCCTCGATCACGCCCTTCGCCAGCGTGGAGATCAACCCGGCCTGAGGCGCGGGCAGCGCATTGGGGCGTTGCGGTCCCGGCGCGCCGACGAATCCATAGGCGTGGTTGAGCAGGTCGAGGATCGGCGGAATGATCGCGGCGCCGGCAATCACGCCGATCACCAGCGCCCATTGCTGCTTGGACGGCGTCGCATCGACCAGCTGTCCGGTCTTGAGATCCTGCAAGTTGTTGTTGGCGATCGCCGCGGCGGCAAACACGATCGAGGTGATGAACAGCGCGAACGCCACCAGCGCGTTCTCGCTGCCAGCGGGCAGCGTCGAGCGGATGCCGAACATCAGCAACAGCGCCGCGCTGATCACCACAATGATGCCGATGCCCGACAGCGGACTGTTCGACGAGCCGATCAGGCCAGCCATGTAGCCGCACACCGCGGAGACGAAGAAGCTCATCAGCACCACGAAGATCAAGCCGCCGACCACCAGTGCCACCACGTGATCGCCCAGGCCAAAGCCGGCATTCATCGCGAAGTTCGCGATCAGCCAGCCGACAGGCACCAGACAGGCCAGCGAGATGAGGGCAACCTGGCCGATCGGAATGTCATGCTCGGTACGCGGCAGCGAGGCGGCATTGCCGGCGCCGCGCACGCGCGCCGCGACCATCGCGGAAGTCAGGCCGGTGATGACCGGTTTGACCAGTTTGGCCAGCGTCCAGACGGCCGCGACACTGATCGTGCCGGCGCCGACCAAACGAACTTTCTCGCTCCACACGTCATGGGCAAATCGCGGCACATTCGCCAGCGCCTTGAGCTGGTCGGCCGCGGCCAAGTGCTGCAGCGCAAGTGTCGAGTAGTGCGGAATGCCCCAAACCCAACCGATCACGGCGCCGACCAGCATCGCGATGCCCACCCACAAACCGACCAGATGGCCGATGCCGAACAGCGCGAACGAGAGAAAGAAGTCGAACCCGGTCACGCCGCCCTTGTCGCCGCCGACGCGAAAGTAGTGCACCACGTCCCCCGCGAACACGCGCGTTGCGACCACCACCGAGAACACCGCCGAGACGATCGACCCCCACAGCACGGCGAGCAGCCCGGCGCGATTGGATTCGGCAGCAGCTTCAGCACTGATGCCGTCACCGCCGCCGCTGCCGACCTTCAGCACTTCGGCGCAGGCCACGCCTTCGGGATACGGCAGGTCGGAATGTGTAACCAGCGCGCGGCGCAGCGGTATCGAATACATCACGCCCAGGATGCCGCCCAGCGCGCAGATGGCGAACGACGTCCAGTAATTGAAGCCAGTCCACCAGCCGATCATGATCAGGCCGGGCAGCACGAAGATGATCGATGACAAGGTGCCAGCCGCCGACGCGACCGTCTGCACGATGTTGTTCTCCTGCATCGTGGCGCCCTTGAAATAGCGCAGCACTGCCATCGAGATCACTGCTGCCGGAATCGAGGTGGCGAAAGTCAGGCCGGCCTTGAGGCCGAAGAACACGTTGGCCGCGGTAAACACCACGGTAATCACGATGCCGATGATGACGCCACGGACGGTCAACTCGGCGCGCGGCGTGGCGCTGGACATGGGTTGTGCACTCACAAAATGGTTCTCCCCCGGCTGGATGCTGCGGTGGAAGATAGCGTGGAATGGCCCCGGATGGTTACCCCGCACCCGTCGGTGGCCCGGTGTACGTCGCCTCACAACCTCAGCCGGCTCTCGAATCGCCGCGACTTGCCGGACAGCGGGTCGACAAACGCCAGGCTGTGCGCCAGCAGCTTCAACGGGCGTTGATAATCGTCGACGGCCTTCTCGGCCAGCGCCGGATACAGCGTGTCGCCGATGATTGGCGCACCCAGCGCGGCCATGTGCACGCGTAGCTGGTGTTTCCTGCCGGTGATCGGATACAGCGCATAACGCCAGCCGCCATCGCCACGCTCGATCGGCTCGATCCGCGTCTCGCTGTTCGGCTCGCCGTCGATCTCCTGCATGCGAAAGAACGGTTCGCCCATGACCAGGCGCGAGCGGTGCAGCAGTGGAAACTCCAGCATGGGCAACGCAGGCGCCAGCGCCTCGTAACGCTTGTTGATACGGCGCTCGCGAAACAGTGCCTGATACGCAGCACGGCTGGCCCGGTTAGCGGAGAACAGCACCAGCCCCGCCGTCGCACGATCGATCCGATGCAGCGGCACCAGCCCGGGATTGTCCAGCCGACGGATCAATCGCCGCAGCAAAGTCTGCTCGACGAATCCGCCGGCCGGCGTCACCGGCAGGAAATGCGGCTTGTCCGCCACCACCAGATGCTCGTCGGCATGCAACACGGTTTCGATGAACGGAATCGGCGTTTCGTCCACCACCTCGCGGTAGTAATGGATGCGCGACCCCGCCCGATACGGCGTGTCTGCCGTGATCACGATGCCCTGCCCGTCCAGCACCCGCCCACGCGCGATGCGATCCAGCCATTGTGTGCGGCTGATCGTCTCGAAATATGCACACAGGGCATCGAGCACGGTGAGCCACGCACCGACGGGCAGGTGCACAGTGCTGGCGTGAGTTTCACGGGTGAAGGATGGTGGCGATGGATTCATGGTTGTCGCCAGTTTAATGCGCCCTGCCGGGCTGGCTGCCGTGAGCCGGTGTTTGTTTTTGTGGGATCGACTTCAGTCGCGATGCTTTGCGCTTGATTGGGGATTTGAAGCCAAAGAGCTTTCACCCTCCTGCGGAGGGCGAGGCACTTCTCTTTTGCCTGTCCAAAAGAGAAGTACCCAAGAGAAAACGACACCCCGCTTACGCGCTTTGCGGGCATCCCTGCCCGCAAAGTCCGCGGTCGGGTTACGGGGTTTGTCGACAGCACATCCTGTGCTGACGACAAACTGGTTCGCATCCCTGCGAACCACCCTGCGGGCTTTCCTCCACCCGCCCGCCGCTTCAGAGGGGCCCCGGGTAGAGCAGCGGGCCATCGTGGCCCGCACTCGGTGGAAAGCTCAGAAGCAACTGCAAGAGCGAAGCTGCTTTGCTATTGCTTTGCTTTGATCTGGCTCTTCTGAAAAGTGCGGGCCACGATGGCCCGCTGCTCTACCCGGGGCCCCTGTGCGGCAGTGAGTCGGGGTCGACAGGCCGCGAAGCGGGCATCGGCAGGGATGCCGATGCCTTTTCGCCAGGACAGGAGTCCTGTCGAAAAGCCAGGCCCCGGCTCACGGACTTGCCGGGCAGGATGCCCGGCAAGCGCCAAGCGGGGTGCTATTTCTCTTTGGTTACTTTCTCTTTGAGCACGCAAAGAGAAAGTGACTCGGGCGCCAAAGGCGCACGAAAGCTCTTCGCTTCAAACCCCCAATCAAGCGCAAAGCATCGCGACTGAAGCCGCTCCCACAGAGACCAACCCTCCCCCTTCCCGCCACAAAGAGAGCGTTGACCACCTCACCGCGTAGAATAAGCGGCTATCGTCTCAAGGCACCCTCATGGCCCTCAACTCCACCATCTACAAAGTCGAGCTGCAAATCAGCGACATGGATCGGCATTACTACGCCACCCATGCGCTGACTCTGGCGCGGCATCCGTCCGAAACCGAGGAGCGGCTGATGGTGCGCCTGCTCGCGTTCGCGCTATACGCGGACGAACGACTGGAGTTCGGCAAGGGCATCAGTGACGAGGACGAACCGGCACTGTGGCGCAAGGCGTACACCGACGAGATCGAACTGTGGATCGAGGTCGGCCAGCCGGACGAGACGCGCATCCGCAAGGCCTGCGGCCGTTCGCGCCAGGTAGTGGTAATCAACTACGGCGGCAACGCGTCGGAGATCTGGTGGAACAAGGTCGGCGCAACGCTGGGCCGCAACAGGAACCTCACGGTACTCGATATTTCTGCCGACACCGTGGCCGAACTGGTCGCGTTGCTGCAGCGTGGCATGCGCCTGCAGTGCCTGATCCAGGATGGCCAGCTGCAGATGATGAACGATGCCGATGCAGTGGCTGTCGATCCGCTGCGCCGTATGGCGCCCGCCGAAACGGTGAGCTGAGTGACCGTGCCAACGACGGTGCGTGTCGATGCGGCGCGCGAAGTCTGGCAGACGGCGCGCAGCGAGCATCGAGGCGCGACCGATCTGCATGCCTGAGTCAGGTCAATCGGGACGCCGCGCCCCGTTTGCCGGATAATCACCGCTTCGCCCACGTTCCGATGGAGTCACCCATGCGCTGGTTGCTGTCCCTGCTCACTGTTTTCGGTCTCGCCGCCTGCACTGCCGCTCCGCCAGCCCATGCCACCGGCAGCGTGGACAAGCTCACCACGATCGACCAGAAGGTCGGTACCGGTGCCGAGGCAAAAGACGGCATGAAGGTGCTGGTGCATTACACCGGCTGGCTGTACGACGACAGCGCCAAGGACAAGCACGGCAAGAAGTTCGACAGCTCGCTCGATCACGGCGAGCCGTTCTCGTTCATGCTCGGCCAGGGCAGCGTGATCGCCGGCTGGGACCAGGGCGTGGCGGGCATGCGCGAAGGCGGCAAGCGCATCCTGCTGATTCCGGCGGCACTCGGTTACGGCACCCGCGGCGCCGGCGACGACATCCCGCCGAACGCCTCATTGGTGTTCGAGGTGGAGTTGCTGAAAGTCGGCAACTGAGCGGAACCGGCAGCGATCAATCTTCCTGCGCGGCCGCCTCGCGGCCCTGCTGGCGGATGATCGCTTCCTCGCGGGCGTCGATGATCGACTGCATCACGCTGTCGACATCGGCGATGCTCTCGTCGAATTCGAAGTGACCGGTGAGTTCGCTGTCCGGATGCAGCTCGCCCAGTTCGTACAACGCCCACATTTCCTCGCCGTAATACGTGTCCAGCAACTCCGGTGCGAAGCGCGACAGGCTGATCGTGATGTTGCCCACGTCACGCCGCAGCATCGCCCGCGCGGAGTTGTTGCCGGACGCACTGACCGCCTGCGGCAGATCGATGATCACCGGGCCTTGCGGCCCCACCAGCACGTTGTATTCGGACAGATCGCCGTGAATCAGCCCGACGCACAGCATCCGCGCGACCTGCTGCATCAGGAAGCGGTGGTACTCGCGTGCGGTTTCCGCTGACAGTTCCACCTCGCCGAGTCGCGGTGCGGAATAACCGTCCGCATCGGTGACCAGTTCCATCACCAGTACGCCGTTGAAATAACCATACGGCTTCGGCACTCGCACGCCGGCGGCAGTGAGCTGGTACAGCGCATCGACCTCGGCATTCTTCCAGGCGGCCTCGGCCTCTTTGCGACCGAATTTGGTTGCCTTGCCCATCGCTCGCATTTGCCGGCTACCGCGCACCTTGCGTCCTTCCTGGTACTGCACGCGCGCCTGGAAACTGCGCTGTGCCATGTCCTTGTAGACCTTGGCGCAACGGATGTCCTCGCCCAAGCGGACGACGTAGACAGAGGCTTCCTTGCCGCTCTTCAGCGGTCGCAGCACCTGATCGATCACGCCTTCTTCGATCAGTGCCTGCAGGCCCTTGGGTGTTTTCATGCGTGGGGAAGCTTCAACAATGTGTGGAATAACGCCCATTATGGCCGATCGGCTGCCTCACCTGTCTCTCCGGAATCACCGCGGGCATCGAATGGCCATGAAAACGACGAAGCCCCGGCCGATCGGCCGGGGCTTCGCTGCAGCACGCTGACTTACTTCAGTTCTTCGAGCACATTGTCACGCTCGATCTTGTACACCCTGGCCGGAGTCTTCCTCAGCATCTGCAATTTCAGCTTGCTGGCCTGCTGGCAGGCATTCCTGCCGTCGGCGAAGATACCGCCCTCGTTGCATTTCCAGTCGTAGAAGTTGGCCAGCCCTCCCGCCAGCTGCAGGCTGAAATCCGTGCTCTGCGCGCCGGCATCGAAGGGCACGCCTGCCATGTTGTTCTGGAACCAGCGCATCCATGCCGGTGAACCGATCGGCGGCACCTTGTCCGGCGCCTGGAACGTCGGGTTCATCGGAGACAGCTGCGGGCTCTCGGCCGTGAGATGGCAACTCATGCAGGCACTGATCGGATTATCCACCGGGCCGTCCAGGCGTCCGTTCCAGCCCAGGTGGGTCGGCGGCAGTTCCGGCTTGGCATTGATCGCCGTTTCCTTCAGATCGGGATTGATTTTCGTCGTTACCGGCTGCTTGTTGGTGTAGCTGTCGCCGGTATCCTCCGGGTCATTGCCCCACATCACACCGACGGGTACCAGGTTGTCCCAACCGGGCTTGCCGGTAACCGCGCCGTTGTACTGGAACGTGCCGAACACCCAACCGGTGCCGGGAATGCGCGTGTCGCGCACGGCAAAATCCATCTGGATCAGCGCCACCTTCTTGATCGATCGGTCGGCCGATTCGAAGGTATTGGTGACGTAGCCATCCCACAGCACCGGATTGACCAGGAACGGCACCTGCTTCAGGTCGATGTCGGCGAATAGCGCCTTGCACACAACGGTACCGTTGTGAAAGCTGTTCGGTTTGGAGGTGAACGAAGGATCGGGGTTCTGTGGATCTTTCCACACCTGACCAATGGTGTAGGCACCGACGTCGTTGTAGATACCCACCGCGTAGGTCTGTCCGGTGGCGATCTGGGTCGGCGCAAGCTGCTTGGTCTGGATCTCTGCTTCCTTGGTGAGGCCGTTGATGCCCTCACGACCAAACGGGCCATAGTGCTGCCAGGGCATGTGGTACCACTTGCGCACCGTGTTCTTCTGCACGTCCCAGTTGGTGCTGACGTTGCCTTCGAGGCAGTACTTGCCGACGGCATCAACATACGGGCGCCAGTGTTCGAAATCGTTGTCGAGCTTGGCCGGCAGCAGCTTGAAGAACGCCGGTGGATTTCCGGTCGGCTGCTGATGAGGATAGTTCTGGCTCAACCGGAACAGCGGCCCGGTGTAGCTGGATGGTGGCTGGTAGCCGAAATCCGGGAACGTACCCGCGCTGGCGACCCCCGCCGCAAGCGTGGAAGCGACGATAGCCGCGATGATCCTGCCTTGACGCATATGCATTGATGTTCTCCCCCGTTGGTTGAAGTACCCCTGCCGCAGGCCTTCTTGGCCGTGCGGCCCCACTGCATTCCGGTTGCACCGGACGTAAAGCACCAGGCGAATGGCTTACCGCCGCCTGGCCGTGATTGCGCCGGCGAAATGACCGTCTGGATTCCGGCCGACCCGCCATGCATGCTGACGCAAGTCGATTCGGCCGTCATTGGAAGATCTGACCGTTGCCGCCACCGTCACTGCGGTTGTAGGCTCTGCTAGCCCACCGGCTTCTCATTGGCGAGATCCACCGCTCCGGTCAGGCGTCATTACGCGCCGGCAAGGTCATCGCGTTGCCGAGGCGATCTCGAACGAGTGTCGGCGCGCCTCATGCTCGAACACGTTGGCGGTGATCAGCAGTTCGTCCGGCTTGTGCCGGGCGATGAAGGCCTCGATGCCGTCCTTCACGGTATCCGCCACGCCGACCACCGCACAGGCCAGCGCACGCTCCACCATCAGTTTTTCCGGCGGCGTCCAGTACGACTCGATATCGTCGATCGGCGGCGGGATCAGTCCCGGTCGACCGCGGCGCAGATTGATGAAGCTCTGCTGCTGGGTCGTGAACAAGCGCCGCGCCTCGGCATCACTGTCCGCAGCGACCACATTGATGCCCAGCATCGCGTACGGTTGCTGCAGGCGTACCGATGGCTGGAAGTCTCGCCGATACAGCGCCAGCGCCTCGTCCATCGCATCCGGCGCGAAGTGCGAGGCGAACGCGAACGGCAGGCCGAGTTGCGCCGACAACTTCGCGCTGAACAGGCTGGAACCGAGCAACCACACCGGCACCTCGATGCCGGCGCCGGGCACGGCACGTACCTGCTGACCGGGAACGGCCGGCTCGAAATAGCCGAGCAATTCCAGCACGTCCTGCGGGAACGCATCGGCGCTGTCGAAGTAGCGGCGCAGTGCCTTCGCGGTGGGCTGGTCGGTGCCAGGCGCGCGACCCAGTCCAAGATCGATGCGTCCCGGATACAGCGACGCCAGTGTGCCAAACGCCTCGGCCACCTGCAGCGGCGCATGGTTCGGCAGCATGATGCCGCCGGCTCCGACACGGATGGTCGAGGTGCCGCCGGCAACGTGGCCGATCAACACCGCGGTCGCGGCGCTGGCTATGCCCGGCATATTGTGGTGCTCGGCCAACCAGTAACGCTGGTAGCCAAGCCGCTCGCCCAGTTGGGCCAGATCCAGCGTGTTGCGAAACGCCTGAGCGGCGTCGCTGCCTACGGTGACCGGTGCCAGGTCAAGAATGGAAAATGGAATCATGTCGCGCTCTCGCCAGATCGGAAGTTCCCGATCTGGGGACAATCGTGTCGATTGCCACCGTGGCGCTGGTCCATTTTTTCTTTTTGTAGGAGCGACTTCAGTCGCGATGGCTTTGCTCTTGGTTGATTGATTTGAAGCGAAGAGTTTTCGTGCGCCTGCGGCGCCCGAGTTACTTTCTCTTTGCGTGGCCAAAGAGAAAGCTAACCAAAGAGAAAGGCCACCCCGCTTGGCGCTTGCTGGGCTCCTGCCCGGCAAGTCTGTGAGCCGGGGCCGGGCTTTTCGACAGGACTCCTGTCCTGGCGAAAAGGCATCGGCATCCTTGCCGATGCCCGCTTCGCGGCCTGTCGACCCCGCCTCACCGCCGCACAGGGGCCCCTGGTAGAGCAGCGGGCCATCCTGGCCCGCACTCGGTGGAAAGGCGAAAAGCTAAGAAGCGACAGCAAGAGCAGAGCATCGCTCTCGGTCTGCATTTGATCCGGCTCTTCTGAAAAGTACGCGCAGGATGCGCGTTGCTCTACCCGGGGCCCCTCTGAAGCGGCGGGTGGGTGAAGGAACAGCCCGCAGGGTGGTTCGCAGGGATGCGAACCAGTTTGGCGTCAGGGCAGGATGCCCTGTCGACAAACCCCGCAACCCACCCGCGGACCTTGCGGGCAGGGATGCCCGCAAGGCGCGTAAGCGGGGTGTCGTTTTCTCTTGGGTACTTCTCTTTTGGACAAGCAAAAGAGAAGTACCTCGCCCTCCGCAGGAGGGTGAAAGCTCTTCGCCCCATACCCACAAACAAGCGAGAACATCGCCCACGAGCGGGATCCTGCAAGAAGGGCCACGCGAAGTAATTCGGCATTCGAAGGCAGATGAAAGCCATTGCCACTGGTCCGGCAACGGAGCGAGCCAGAGCTTCGCGACTGAAGTCACTCCTACAGGCGCTCCTGCTGACGTCTACAATGGTCCACCCTCGCTCCATGGCACCTCGATGACCGAACCCGTACGCCTCGCCAAACGTGTCGTCGCACTGACCCAGTGCTCGCGGCGCGAGGCTGAGCAATACATCGAGGGCGGCTGGGTGCGCGTGGATGGCATCGTGGTGGAAGAGCCGCAGTTCATGGTCGACACGCAAACCGTCGAACTCGACCCCGGCGCCCAACTGATTGCCACCGAACCGGCCACCCTGGTGCTGCACAAACCGGTCGGCTACGACGCCGGCAACGGCCCGAACCCGGCCAGTGCACTGGTCACGCCGGAGACGCGCTCACCCGACGATGCCTCCGGCGTGCGCCCGCTGAAGCGGCATCTGCAGCGCCTGACCACACCGTTGCCGATGCCGACCAGCGCGAGCGGCCTGCTGATCTTCACCCAGGACTGGCGCGTTACCCGCAAGCTCACCGAGGACATCGAGCGGGTCGAGCAGGAGTTCGTCGTCGATGTCGAGGGCACGCTGATCCCGAACGGACTGGCCCTGCTCAATCACGGCCTGCGCTTCAACAATTACGCGATGCCGCCGATCAAGGTCAGCTGGCAGAGCGAGCAGCGCCTGCGCTTCGCGTTCAAGGTACTGCAGCCGACCCAGATCGAGCCGATGTGCAACGCGGTCGGCCTCAAGGTGCTGGCGATGAAGCGCCTGCGCGTGGGTCGCATTCCGCTGTCCAAGCTGGCGCCGGGACAATGGCGTTACCTGGCTCCACACGAACGCATCTGAATATCCTCCGTTCGCCGCCAACCTCCCCCTCGTTCGCCGGACTCTGCCCAACAGCCATCGGAACGGCTTAGACTTGCCTGCGCGACACATATCGCAATCAGCTACCCACACCGCGGAGAACAGTATGAGCAAGGGTTTGGATTCAAAGAAAAGCGAAAAGAAAAAGCCGGCCAAGACCATGAAGGAGAAGAAGGCCGCCAAGCAGGAAAAGAAAAAGAACAAGTGACCGGCTCGCCTTTCTAGGCGAGTACGTGCCGGGCAGCGTCCTTGCCCTGTCCGGCACGGGTCAGTTCGTTCAGTACTGGCCCATGTAATCCCGCTTGCCGATCCCGATGCCGTTGTGGCGCAACAGCGCGTACGCAGTGGTGACGTGGAAGAAGAATTGCGGCAGGCCGTAGCTCAGCAGATAGGTCTGGCCGTCGAACCGGCGCTCCTTCGGCGTACCGGGTCGGGTGACGATCTCGCGCTGCGCGCTGCCGTCGAACTGTGCCGGCGGGAAGCCGTCGATGAAGCCGATCGTACGGGCGATCAGGTCACGCAGCTCCGCGAAGGTCTGCTCGTTGTCGTCGTACTTCGGCACCTCGGCACCGGCCAGTCGCGCCGACACGCCGCGCGCGAAATCGCAAGCGATCTGCACCTGCTTGCTCAGCGGAAACATGTCCGGAAACAACCGTGCCTGGGTCAGCGCGGTCGGCTCGATGCCCTTCTCCGCCGCATGCGCCTCGGCCTTGGCCAGGATCGTGGCAAGGCCGCCGAGCATCTGCTTGAAGACGGGAATGGAAGCGGTGTACATGGCGTCGGTCATGGGCTTTCCTTTGAGGTATCGATCAGGTGATCGACGCAGTGTAGCCCTGCCATGCCTCATAGCCGATGCAAGGCTACGCGCTCAGCTCATTCCATTACGCGAAACAAGGTAGTTCTGCCGGTTAGCGCGCGAAGTATCGATCGCGGCACGCGGCATGACATGCCTTTGGCAGATACATCAGAAAGTTGGCAGCTCAGGGTGACGGGTACGCCATGCGGCCAGCGCGACCTCATAACGTTCAAGCGCCTCTTCGTAGACATCGAATACACAGCGCGCACAACCCTCACCGCAACAGTCGGCTGCATCCGGTTCGATCGGACGTAGCGGTTGTGGATCGTTGATATCAGCTGCGTCGTCGCTCATCGGGCTTACGGTTCCTGTCTGCGGCAGGTTCTGCCACATCACGGTCTCATGGTTCGTCTGCGTGGCGTGGTGCTGAATGGTGCTGCCAATCTGGGTGCATCTCAAGCAAGTCATACAGTGATGGCCTGTTTGCCGACCATTGGCAGATCGTTCTGTGGCTGCGAAGATCCGTCGACGGCTGCTACCCCGGAACACACATGATGCGAATTGACAGCGACTCCGGAACACGACGGCTCACCCCATGGTGCAGCGTATGGATGGCCGTCATTGCCGGTGTGCTGGCTGGCTGTGGCATGCATGACGTACAGCCACAGCGCAATGCCGAACACTATCGCGTGGTTGGCTATGACACGGTCAAGAACGATATCGCCCCGAAGGATATCGACAAGATCGATACGCTGATCTTCGCATTCGCCAGGCTCGTCGACGGTGAGGTCATACTCCAACCGGCCGATGCCATCCACCTGCATCAACTCGTCGCGTTAAAAGCCACACATCCGCAGCTCAAGGTGGTGGTTTCCGTGGGTGGTTGGAGTATCGACGGTTTCTCCGATGCGGCCAGCACGGCGGCGAACCGGCAACGATTCGCCGACAGTGCGGCCCAATTGCTGACGGCGAACGATGCCGATGGACTCGATGTCGATTGGGAATATCCGGGGCACGCCGAAGCCCACATCAAGGCCAGCGCGCAGGACCGCGGCAACTTCACGCTCTTGCTGAAAGACCTCCGCACGACGCTGGATCGGGCAAGCAACGCCCACGGTCGTCGTGGCGCCAACCACTACACGCTGAGCATCGCGGCCGCCGACAGCGTATTCGTCAGCGGCATCGACATAGCCGCGGTCGAGCCCAGCCTTGACTGGTTCAACCTGATGACCTACGACTTCGTCAATTCGTTGACGCCGACAACCGGCCATCACACCGGGCTGCTTACCTCAACATCCGCACCGGGCGACGCGCGCAGCACAGACAAGGCGGTGCAGCAGTTTCTCGCCGCTGGTGTGCCTTCGCAAAAGTTGCTGATCGGCGCGGCGTTCTACGGCCTCGAATTCGCCGATGTACAACCTGCACACGATGGCCTGTATCAAGCTTATGAGCACTTCCAGAGTAGGTATTCATGGCCGCAGCTGAAAGCCGACTTCGTCAACCGCAGCGGCTATATCCGTTACTGGGATGAAGTGGCCCGGGCGCCATACTTGTGGAACGCAACAACGCGCCGCTTCATCAGCTATGACGACCCTCAGTCGATCGCCGCCAAAGCGACCTACGTCAAATCGCACCACCTTGGCGGCATCATGTACTGGGACCAAAGCGAGGATCCGCAAGGCGAATTGCTCGATGCGGTCTGGCGCGGTTTGCACTAGGGATGCCCCGAGTGGATCAGAGCACCCCTAACTTCGACAATTATTTTGCAGGCTTGCGGAAGCGGTAGATAAACTGGTCGGTGTGGCCGCGTATCGACTTGTCGAACACCTTGATCGTGTGCGTATCGTTAGGATTGCGCAGCGCGTTGCTCTCGCCGTCGAACACGAAGCCGGCCGCCTCCACTTGCTGCTTCACGATCGCTGGATCGATCCGGTGCAGCGTGTCGGTGTCGGCCATGCCGGAGCCAGCCGGCGCCACATGATCGATGATCACCCATAAGCCGCCGGGCTTGAGCGCATCGAACACCTGCTTGTTGAGCACCGCGGGATCGACCTTGCCCATGAACTTGTCGGGATAGTCGTGATAGTTCTGCGAGGTGAACACCACGTCGACCGGTTCGGGTGAACTCAGCTGGTTAGCCGGCTGGGTCAGCACGCTGACGTTGGCGTAGTGCGGATCGGCGGCGAGCTTCTGCGAACCGGCCACGTCGTCGGCATCCTCCTTCGCGTACTCGTTCGGCCACACCGTGTAGACGTGACCCTGCGGCCCCACGATCGCGCTGAACACACGGGTGAAATAGCCGCTGCCGGGAATCAGTTCGACCACCTTCTGGCCCGGCTTGACCTCGGCAAACGCCATCACCGAGGCCACCTTGCGCCGCGCATCATTCGATGCATCGGCCGCGCGGGCCGGATCGTTCACCGCCTTCTGCACCGCGGCGGTGATCGCGCCGCCATGCACATCCGAAACATGGGCCAGCGCAACCGCAGGAAGCGCGAGGGCCAACAACGCAGCAAGCACAGTCTGACGCATGACGTATCTCCGCAGTGGGCAAGGTGTCGCCAATTGTGCGCCCGAGCGACCGCCGCGAACCTGTGCCGCTTGGCATAGTAGCTCGCGCCATACACCAGCCGATCTTCACCCTCCCGCCGCATGCGCGTATAACGCGACAGGGATGCCGTCCGGTTGGGACGCCATCCCACCGACAGGGAACCATCGCGATGATCCACAGAAAAACGCAGCTGATGCTGGCCATGGCACTGGCTACCTTCGGCAACGGCGCTACCGCTAGCAGCCCCGATGAGGCGATGCTCGGCTTCAGCCGCGACGGCGCCACCGCACAGCACAGCCTTGAGCAGCGCTTCGATGCGCAACTCGATCCCGCGGACCAGCGCAGCTGGCTCAAGCAGATGTCGTCCGAGCCAAACCAAGTCGGCTCGCCGCACGATAAGGCGAATGCCGAGTTCATGCTGGCGAAGTTTCGCGAATGGGGCTGGGATGCGCGCATCGAAACGTTCAGCGTGCTGTATCCCACGCCGAAGAAGGTGGCGCTGGAGCTGCTGGGGCCACACCCCTACACCGCTGTGCTGAAGGAGCCCGCCGTCGCCGGCGATGCCACCTCGAACGCATCGGGCGCGCTGCCTCCCTACAACGTCTACGGCGGCGACGGTGATGTCACCGCGGAGCTGATCTATGCCAACTACGGCATGCCGGACGACTACAAGGAGCTGGCCCGCCGCGGCATCGACGTGCGCGGCAAGATCGTCATCACCCGCTACGGCGGCGGCTGGCGCGGCCTGAAACCCAAGCTTGCACAAGAGCACGGCGCGGTCGGCTGCCTGATCTATTCCGATCCGCACGACGACGGTTATGCCCAGGGCGATGTCTATCCGCAAGGCGGCTGGCGCCCGGCGCAGGGCGTGCAGCGCGGTTCGGTGGCTGACATGCAGCTATACCCCGGCGATCCGCTGACGCCCGGTATCGGTTCCACTCCGGATGCCAAGCGGCTGGCGATCAATGACGCGAAAACGATCCTGAAGATTCCGGTGCTGCCGATTTCCTATGCCGACGCCACGCCGCTGCTGCAGTCGCTGACCGGGCCCGTCGCGCCGGCCGGCTGGCGCGGCTCGCTGCCACTCACTTATCACGTCGGCCCCAGCACGGCCAGGACACACCTCACCGTGCTATCGGACTGGGGGCAGAAGCCGGTCTACGATGTAATCGCCACGCTCAAGGGTTCCACCGCGCCGGACCAGTGGATCGTGCGCGGCAACCACCACGACGGCTGGGTGTTCGGCGCCTGGGATCCACTCGCCGGCAATGTCGCCCTGATGGCCGAGGCCAAGGCGATCGGCGGCCTAGTCAAACAGGGTTGGCGGCCGCAGCGCACCCTCGTCTACGCGAGCTGGGACGGTGAGGAACCGGGTCTGCTCGGCTCGACCGAATGGGCCGAGACGCACGCGGCTGAATTGCAGAAGAAGGCCGTGCTGTACCTCAACTCGGACACCAATGGCCGCGGTTTCCTCGATGCCGGCGGCAGCCATTCGCTGCAACACCTGGTCAATCAGGTCGCCGAGGGCGTGACCGATCCGGAAACCCACGTCAGCGTGCGCGAACGCATGCGCGCGCGCATGCTGGTCGCCGGCTACGGCAAGGATGCGAAGCCCGAAGCCAAGGTGGACGCGAAGCTGGCGGCGAGCGGCGACGTGCCGATCCAGGCGCTGGGCTCCGGTTCCGATTACAGCGCGTTCCTGGAGCATCTGGGCGTTGCCTCGCTCGATCTCGGCTTCAGCGGTGAGGACGACAACGGCGGCATCTACCACTCGCGCTACGATTCGTTCGACCACTACGCGCGCTTCGGCGATCCCACTTTCGAATATGGCGTGGCACTGTCCAAGGTCGCCGGCCACATCGTGCTGCGCACCGCCGATGCCAATGTCTTGCCGATGCGCTTCGGCGATTTCAGCAGCACGCTCGACCGCTACGTGGGTGAACTGCACAAGCTCGTCGACGACACCCGCAAGGCCACCGAACAGCAGCATCAATTGCTGGATCTGCACGCGTTCGCGCTCGATGCCGATCCGATCCGGCCGCTTGCAGCGCCCGCGCGCGACTCCGACGTGCCCACCATCGATCTGGCCCCGCTGGACCAGGCCGCGAAACAGCTCGAGCAGAGCGCGCAGGCGTATCAGGCGGCCTACAGCAAACGCGCCGCCACAGACTTCAACATGCCAGCCTCGCAACAGCAACAGTTGAACCAACTGATCGGCAGCATGGAGCAGACCCTGACTGATCCCGCCGGTTTGCCCGGCCGCGCCTGGTTCAAGCATCTGATCTACGCACCCGGCATGCTCACCGGCTACGGCGTCAAGACAGTGCCCGGCGCGCGTGAGGCCATCGAGGCACGCCGCTGGGACGAGGCCAACCGTTACGCCATGGTCACCGCGAAAGTACTCGACCACTATCGCGCGCAACTCGACCAGCTGACGGCTGTGCTGAACAGGTAGCCGTATAACAGGGGATAGTCGGGCTGCGCGGCAGCAGCGTCGGGTTTCCTACCCAACCGATGGGCTACACGCGATCGCGCGCGCTCTGGCAAAGTGCAGCGATCGGCTGCCTGCGGCCACTGGGGAAAGTTTCATCATGCACGTGTCGATCCGGGTTTCCATGGGCATCCTGTTGGCGCTCGGCACGGTCGGTGCGTACGCAGCCGCCGATACAAATCGGCCGACCGACTACGCCCGCGCGCCGGGTCAGCCGATCGATCAAGCCTATACCGACCAGATTCTGAAGTTCACCACCGATCCCTCGTTCAACTCGCCGCTGACCGACTACCTGCCCGCCTCGACGAGCGTGCCGACGCCGCAGAAAGTACTCGGGCATATTTCTGGCGCACCGAACTACCTGCCCTACTCGGCCGACGTCTACCGTTATTTCCGCGCGCTGGCCGCCGCCAGTCCGCGGATGAAGGTGTTCTCGATCGGCAAGAGCGAGGAAGGCCGCGAGATGATCGCAGTGGTGATCGCCGACGAAAGCCTGCTGGCCGACCTCGACGCGAACAAGGCGCGTCTGGCCAAGCTGGGCGACCCGCGCAGCATCCACATGGACGACGCCACCGCCAACCAGCTGATTGCGCAGTCCACACCGGTCTACTACATCACCGGCACCATCCACTCCAACGAAACCGGCGCGCCCACCGCGTTGATGGAACTGGCCTACCGACTCACGGTGGACGACGCGCCGTACATCCAGCGCATCCGCTCGCACGTGATCACGTTGATCACGCCGATTGTCGAGGTCGATGGCCGCGACCGCATGGTGGATCTCTACAACTGGCACCTGGCGCATCCCGGCCAGCATCAGCCGCCGCTGATGTACTGGGGCCACTACGTCGCGCACGACAACAACCGCGACGCGATGGCGATGACGCTGAACCTTACCCGCAACGTGGCGGACACCTATATCGGCTGGCATGCGCAGGTGCTGCACGACCTGCACGAATCGGTGCCGTTCCTGTACGACAACACCGTCGGCGACGGCCCGTACAACGCGTGGATCGATCCGATCCTCACCGGCGAGTGGCAGCAGCTGGGCTGGGACAACGTGCAGCAGATGACCACGCTTGGCATGCCCGGCGTGTTCACCCATGGCGACTTCGATACCTGGAGTCCGGGCTATCTGATGTTCATTGCCGCCATGCACAACGGCGTCAGCCGGCTCTACGAAACCTTCGGCAACGACGGCGCCGACACCGTGCAGCGCATCCTCGACCCGAGCGACTACCAGCGAACCTGGTACCGGCCGAACCCGCCGCTGCCGACCGTGCTGTGGTCGCAGCGCGACAACAACAATTACGAACAGACTGGCCTGTTGACCGCACTGAATTATTTTTCCGGCAACGGCCAGCTGTTCCTGAAGAACTTCTACCTGAAGAGCAAGCGCTCGATCGAGAAACCGCAACAGGCCGGACCGGCCGCCTATGTGTTTCCGGCCGACGACAGCCGCAGCAGTTCACGCGCGCAGCTGCTGCGGATCATGCAATGGCAGCATGCGGAAGTCAGTCGCCTGTCGGCGCCAGTCACCGTGACACTACCCATGGCAAAGGACGACGACGGCAAGGCCACCAAGGCCACCTCGCGAACGTTCGCCGCCGGCAGTTACGTGGTGCGCATGGATCAGCCGTATTCGCGCATCGCGGACACCCTGCTCGATCGTCAGTACTGGTCACCGAAGGATCCGCAGCAGCATCCGTACGACGACACCGCCTGGTCGATGGGCGACCTGTTCAACGTGCAGGTGGTGCGGGTCACCGACAGCGCGATCCTCAACACGCCGATGAGCCTGGTCAGCGAGCCGATCGCGGTACCGCAGGGTCTGGCTGCGATCGACATGCCGGCCGCGAAGCTGCCGCGCATCGCGCTGATGCATACCTGGCTGGATACCCAGACCGAAGGTTGGTGGCGGATGGCGCTGGACAAGCTGCAGGTGCCGTACCACTACATCAGCACCCAGGACGTGGCGAAGGCCAACGACCTGCGCGCGAAGTACGACGTGATCCTGTTCGGCCCGATCGGCGGCACCAGTGCACAGCAGATCATCGACGGCCTGCCGATGTGGGGCAATCCGCTGCCGTGGAAAACCACCGCACTGACGCCCAACCTCGGCCACATCGACGCCACTGACGACATCCGTCCCGGCCTCGGCGCCAGCGGTGTCGCCCACCTCAAGCAGTTCGTGCAGGCCGGCGGCCTGCTGATCACCGCCGAGGACACCGCGAAATTCGCCATCGACATCGGCATGGCACCGGGCGTGTTCGTCACGCCCAGCACCAAACTGAAAGTCGTCGGCAGCGTGCTGCAGGCAAAGTTCGTCGATCGACACAGCCCGATCGCCACCAGCTACACCCGCGACGAACTGGCCTTGTACAGCGCCACCGGCCAGTCGTTCACCGTCTCCAACCTGGTCACCGGCGACAAGGGCCTGCCGAACGCGAAGGACTTCCAGCGCCCGACCGGCCGTGGTGGCCCGCATGATACCGACACACCGGAAGGACGCGCCTCGATCGAGCCGCCGGCCCTGCCCGACGTCAAACCGTGGCAGGCAACGCCGCTGAACGCCGAACAGATGCGCAACAACCCGTGGGTGATTCCGGACGGGCAGCATCCGCAGGTAATCCTGCGCTACGCCGACGCCACGCATCTGCTGATCTCCGGCCTGCTCGACGGCGGCGACGAGATGGCCGAACGCGCCGCTGTGGTCGACGCCCGCTACGGCAAGGGCCACGTACTGCTGTTCGCCAGCAACCCGATCTGGCGCGGCGAAACCATCGGCAGCTACTCGCTGGTGCTCAACGCCATCGTCAACTTTGATCGGCTGGATACGCCGTCGACAAAACCACAGGACGCATCGTCACGTTGAGAGGGCCTCGAACAGCCTTCGATTTTTGCAGGAGAGCACCCTGTGCGCGAACGGATAACGCATGGCATCGTGCGTTCACACACAGGGTGCGCTTCTGCAAGTATTCCGGGCTGGTAGATTCTGCAGTCGATGCGCAGGTTACGCGCGTGCTTTCACGCGCGGTAGCGTGTCGTCGTCGCACGCGCTGACACGGTTGCGGCCTCCACGCTTGGCGCAATACAGCGCATCGTCGGCATCGATCAGCAACTGCCGCAGCTCGTAACCAGAGCGAGTGATGGTAGCCACACCGAAGCTGGCGGAGATCGGAATGCCGAGCGCATCATCGCCGCTGGCCGCCGTGGCGATCGCCAGACGGATCTGTTCGGCCCGGCTGAGCGCCTGGTCCAGCGTGCACTCGGGCAGCACAATGCCGAACTCCTCACCACCGAGGCGACCGAAGATATCGGTGGAGCGCAGGTGCTGCTGACACGCTTCAACAGCGCGCTTGAGCACACGGTCGCCCACCGCATGCCCGTGGTTATCGTTGACGAGCTTGAAGTGATCCAGATCGATCAGCACCAGGCAGGCCTGCCGCGCCGATTTCTTGCAGCACTGCAACTGCAGTTCGGCCGAGCTCACGAAATGCTGCCGGTTGAAGATACCGGTAAGACCATCGCGACGGGCCAGCTTCATGAAACTCAGTTGAGAGCGCTTGATGCGATAAGTCCAGAACGCAATGAAGGCCAGCACCGTCAGCAACAGGATGATGTACAGCCGACTCGTTTCAGAGGCCTTTTTGTCGAGTGACTGTTGCAGTTGCAAGATCTGGTTCTGCTTGTTCAGCGTATCGATCTGCAGTTTTTTCGCAACGACTTGCTGCTGCACTGTCTGGAAGGCCAGCGCCTTTGCGCTTACCTCGTTCAAATAGCCCTTGTCGGCGGCCATGTATTTTTCGTGGTAGATCAGAGCAGCGTCCAGGGCACCCTGCTTCTTTTCGATCAGATACAACAACTCATAGGCGCTGGTCAGCGACTTCGTGAACTCGTTCTTGACGCCGCCATCAATAGCAGCGTGAGCATACTGTTGCGCCAACGTAATATCGCCTTCGTTCCAGTATGCCTGCGCCAGTGAGGCATCAAAATCCGAAGTCAGCTCCGGATAGCCAATATGCTGGACGTCTGCATGGTTCTTCTGCAAAAGCTTGATGGCAGCGGATGATTGGCCATGCTGAATGTCAAAACTCGCCACATAGAAACGTATCGCATTGGCGAAGATGAATTCTGATGCCTTGTTGCAGGCAGCTATGGCCTCGCTTGGCTGCTTGTCGAGTGTCGAGAATTTGCCGTTCTCATACACTGACTGAACCTGAAGAAATCTGCCTTTGCAGCTACCCTCGCCGTCCGGGTTTTCCCGGAGCATCTGGTTCGCGTAGTGCTGACCGAGATCGTATTGACCCGCTTCGTTGTAGAGAAACCCGGCAGTTCCCAAGGCCTGTATACGGGCATCCTTGTCGACAATCTGCGGTAACTGATCGAGTAATTGGCTTATTCGAGCAAACGCATCCTCATAGCGGGATCCGATGACAAGGTTGTTCGCCATGGTCGTGCCTGCGCGAAACCGCAACGTGGCATCCGCGGATTCCGCGATGACCGCATTCAACAGCGGGGTAGCAGTTTCGTAGTCGCCTTGATAACCGGCCTCCCACGCCTGGAGGTAGCGCAGATACAGTTTCTGCTGCGAGGAAAACTTGGCCGCATCACCACCGAGCCGTCTCATGAGTTGCAGGAACTCGGGATGATTCGACGTCTTGATGCTGTCTGCCAGCTTGAGCAGTTGCGCAGGATCATCGGCGGCAGGCACGGCCGCAACGGCCGTGCCTGCCAGCATAGCTACAAGCAAGATCCAGCCGGCAAAGCATGCCCAGCGCTGTCTGCCCAACGAAAACATCGACTAGCCCGCCGGGACCACAGCCCGGTGAAGCTCGGGATGCTCAGGGCTCTCTCCAGGCTCGCGGGAAGGAGTTTCCTCCGTCTCGTCGTCCTGCTCCTCATCCTCATTTCCTGGAAAATAAACAACACAAAGGGGAGGCTGTCCCATCAATCCCTCCAGTTGCGCCTGATCCTTTGCAACGATGGCCGCCTGCAGCTCTGGGGCAATCTCTGCACTTGCCAGCGCCAGTTCCACTTCACTCTGCGATCCATGACGTAACTGCGCGTCCTGTCCCATCTTTTCCAGAAAATCGATAACGTCCGACATGTGTAGTCCCCCCTAACTGTTGGTGATTTCGAAACCATGCCGCAATGACCCACATTCCGGCCAAATGCATTTCGACAAAGCCCCGCCCCCTAAAACATCAGCGCAAGACACATGCCCTACGCTGACGTTGAATCACTGCAGAGTGAATAGATGCATCTGCGGAATGCTCCCACAACACATCATCCACTACACCATCTGCCCCAAACTACAAGCTTGCCTTGAAATCTGTTGGCAAGCACTCCGAGAGTGAGGTCATGGCCTCAGGCACGCTTTTCGCGAAGATATTCATCCTCGTCATTCATGCCAGGGAATACCACGCAACAAACATTGCTTGCCCCGATCAATGCTTCAAGTTGCAGTTGATCCTTGGCGAGGATCGCTGTTTGCAGATCGGAATCCATCTGCACATTCGCCAGCGCTAGCTTCATCTCGTCCTGCGACGCATGACGCAGCCGCGCGTCCTGTCCGATCATTTCGAGAAAATCGACGACATTCGACATGCGTACCCCCTGTTGGTGCGATTACTGCGAAAAATCACCGATCGGCTGAAAGACTTGCCTCATGCCCCCACCAGCAAGCCTGCCGCCCAATACTATGCCTGTTTTTGGCCAGAAGGCGCCATATGCCGCAGTCAGTAGGATGACGCCGGCCTACGCAGCGCTGACCTCACCAGCCATCGCCAGATCCAGCGCAGCAAGCCGGGCCCGGATTTCGGTGTCCGGCTGCAGCGGGCGAGCCGGCGGAACCACGACAGTGTCCGCCATCTCGACCTTCGCCTGCGGCAGGTCGCCCAGCCTCACCCGTTCGATCCGCGCCTGCTGGATCGGCAAGGTGGCGCTGCGATAAATGATCAGCTCGTGATCCAGCGGATAATCGCGCGCCAACACGTCGACCAGCACCTGCCGGTAGGCCGGCCCGGTCGAGAAGCGCGCCAGTGACTGATCGCCCACCAGACCCACCTGCCACAGCACCAGATAGGCGGTCGGGTCGATTCGGCGCTGATAGAAAAGCAGCTGGCTGGCCTCGAAATGCTGGCAGCCGAACCGGCCCGGATCGATGCCCATATCCGCATACAGGCAATCCTCGGCGGAAATGCCAGGCTCCATGTGCGCGGGATAACCCTCGCTGCGGGCAACCTCGATCGACTTATGCGGTGCCCAGGCGAACACACCGGGATGACCGTAGAAAACACCACACACCTTCTTGCCCGCGCGCACCTCGGCCAGGATGGCTTCCACCATCTGCCGGTAGGTCTGCATACGCGATTTGCCCTCGCGGTAGTAAGGCTGCAGGCTGCGCACGTCCGCGTGCATCTTGCCCAGCCACAATTCGACGATACCGTCGGAGAGGCCGGCAAACACCACGTCCGCCTGTTCGATATGGCTGCGCGCCAGCGGGCTGATATGCGAACCGAGGGTCATGCCGAGACCCACGCAGACCAGGCTTCCGGGTGAACGTGTTGCATCCATGTGGCTTGCTCGTCTGCGCAAAGGAGTGAACAGCATTATTCACTCGCTTTGGGCAGCAGTACCAGCTCAACGGGTCGAAGCCGGATCCGGCTTCGACGGGAACGCCTCCATCAAGGGCCGGATCAGATCCAGCGGCAGCGGGAACACGATGGTCGAGGACTTGCCGTTGTTGGACATGTCGGCCAGCGTCTGCAGGTAGCGCAGCTGCAATGCCTGCGGCTGCTGCGACAGCATCGCGGCGGCGTCGCGCAGTTTCTCGGCAGCCTGCATCTCGCCCTCGGCATGGATCACCTTGGCGCGGCGTTCGCGCTCGGCCTCGGCCTGGCGGGCGATCGCGCGCACCATCGTCTCGTTGAGGTCGACGTCCTTTATCTCGACGTTGGCGACCTTGATGCCCCACGGGTCGGTGGCCTCGTCGAGGATCGTCTGTAGGGTGTGGTTGATCGAGTCGCGCTGCGACAGGATCTCGTCCAGCTCGTGCTGGCCCAGCACCGAGCGTAGCCGCGTCTGCGCCAGCTGGCTGGTGGCCTGCAGGAAGTTCTCCACCTGCAATACGGATTTGTCGGGTTCCACTACGCGGAAGTAGACCACCGCATTCACGCGCACCGACACGTTGTCGCGCGAGATCACGTCCTGCGGCGGCACGTCCATCACGGTCACGCGCAGGTCGACCCGGATCATCCGCTGCACGAACGGCACCAGCAGCACCAGTCCGGGCCCCTTGGTCCCGGTGTAGCGGCCCAGGGTCAGGACCACCCCTCGCTGGTACTCCGGCAGGATCTTCACCGCAGAGAACAGCAGCAACACGCCAAGAATTATCAGTACACCGACGAATCCGAACATGATCATCTCCTGCCCTTCATGAAACTTCCGCTTCGGCTCCCGCCGGCTCGACCCACAACAGCAAACCCTGCCGCGACACTACGCGCACCCGCGCACCGGCCGGCAACGCGGTATCGCAGCGTGCGCGCCAGCGCTCGCCGCGCACCATCATCCAGGCCTCTCCACCGGCGCTCACCGATTCCAGCAATTCACCCGTGTCCATCAGCATCGCCGCATCGCCGGTGACCTGCCCTGCGCGGCGCGAGCGGAACACCAGCCATACGATCGAGGCCAGCAACCCCGCCGCACACACCGCGATACCGGCGATCACACCGAGATTGACGCCATACCCTGGCACCCCGGTATTCATCAGCATTACCGAGCCCACCACGAATGAAACCAGTCCGCCAGCGCCGAATGCACCCACGCTGGGATTGGCCGCCTCGGCCACCAGCAGGCCGACACCCAGCGCCATCAACGCCAGCCCGGCGTAGTTCACCGGCAGCAACTGCAGCGCGTAGAGACCGATCAGCAGGCAGATACCGCCGGCGATTCCCGGCAACATCGCGCCGGGATGCATGGCTTCCAGCAGCAGCCCGAAGATACCGGCCAGCAACAACAGGTAAGCGATGGTGGGGTTGGTGATGATCGCCAGGAAACGCGTGCGTGCGCCCGGTGCGTAGTCGCGCACGGTCGCGCCCTTGAGCCGCAACGTGACGCTGCGATCACCCACCTGCACGTGGCGACCGTCGGCCTTGGCCAGCAGGTCGACAACGTCCGTCGCCACGAAGTCGATCACATGCTGCTGCGCGGCCTCGCTGGCGGTCAGCGTGGCCGCACCGCGCACCGCCTGCTCGGTCCACTGCGCATTGCGCCCGCGCAACTGCGCCAGCGAGCGGATGTAGGCGATCGCATCGTTCATGACCTTGTTCGACTCGGCATCGTCGCCTGCTGCTGGCTTGTCTGTCGCGGCAGAACCAGCCGGCGCCGGCTGGTCGCCGGTTTTCGGCAGCGGCATTGGCGTGGCGCCACCCAGCTGTACCGGCGTCGCCGCACCCAGGTGTGTGGCCGGCGCCATCGCAGCGACCTGCCCGGCATACAGGATGTACGTTCCAGCCGAAGCCGCCCGTGCACCACCCGGGGCGACGTATACCAGCACCGGCACTTTGCTGGCCAGCATGTCGGCAATGATCTGCCGCATCGAGTCGGTCAGCCCACCAGGCGTGTCCAGCCGCAGCACGATCGCCACCGCACCATCGGCCACGGCGCGTTTCGATGCATCGTCGAAGTATTCGGCGGCGGCCGGGCCAATCGGGCCATCCAGCGTGATCTGCGCCACCATGGCGGTCGTCGTCGTGCGATCGGAGGCCACCGGCTCGGCAGCCAATGTCGCCCGCAGCGGCAACATGCAAAGAGCCGCCACCCAGGCCAACCTCAGCCAACGCATCATCCTACCGACCTCCGCAAGACATCAGCGATGATGCCGCCACTGTAATCCGGTCGACGTTCAAAAACCGATCATCGTCCGTGACAGCGCAGCGAAGGTCTGGCGGATGCACAATGCCCTCTCGAATGAGACCTCCGCCGTTTCAAGGAAAAGCCATGCCGAAAGTCGATGTTGCCCAAGTCCCCGAACACCGAGGCTCGAATTATCCGGCACCTTATGCGGAACCCGTCAGCGGGCGCATCCGGCAGGCGCTGGGTCGTGTCGGCGGCCTGACCGATTTCGGCGTCAACCTGATGCACCTGCCGCCGGGCGCGTGGTCGAGCCAGCGCCACTGGCATACCCGCGAGGAGGAATTCGTCTACGTGCTGGCCGGCGAACTGACCCTGATTAGCGAAGCCGGCGAGCAATTGCTGCGCGCCGGCGATGCTGCAGCCTTTCCGAAGAACCTGCCCGACGGTCATCACCTGATCAACCGCAGTGAAGAAACGGCCGTCTATCTCGACATCGGCACCCGCTGTGACGACGACACCTGCCACTATTCCGACATCGATCTGCACCTGAAGCGCGGTGCCGATCACTACTCGCACAAGGATGGGACGCCCTATTCCTGAAGGCGCCCTACTCCACCGCCTGCAGCGACCACTCCGCCAGCACCCGATAGTCCGGCTGGCCGACCACACTGTGGATCAGCGCAACCCGTTCGACCTGCCATACCACGGGTTCGAGCGGCGTCACATCCAGCAACATGCCATGGCTGTAGGCAACCGTGACATGTGGCGTAAAGCTGCGTGCGACATATCGACCCTGTCCGGCAAGCACCAGCGCATGGCGCAAGTCCTGCCACAGCTGCTGCAGCGGCATGGGCACATCCGAACTGCGCAGGATCCACGGTGGCTGCCTGCCATGGAAGCTGGCAGCTTCGTGCAGCACCCATTCGAACGGCGCCATGCGCAGCTTGCCTGCGGCAGCCACGGCAGCGTCGACCACATCCTGCCGCAGCAGAGCGTGGTCGCCGAGAAAATGCAGCGTGGCGTGGTAACGCGCCGAGCCAACCCAGCGCGCGTGCTGGCCGGGGTGGATGGCCTTGAGTGCGGTCGCCGCCTGCGCCAACCGCGCACGCGTCGCCTCGTCCGGCAGCAGGGCGAAGAACAATCGGTGCACTTCGGCAGGCCGAACGTCGGCTCCGAGCAGGTCGAGCTGGGGCTGGTCGGAGGGCGTGGATCGAATGGCCATCGCTACGGATCGCAAGCTGGGCGCGCGAGTCTACCCGGCCGTACCTGCCGGCGCAGCATGCAGGTCATGCCCGATCAGCTGGGTGCGGATCGCGCGCAGTTTGGTCTTGATCTTCACCTCGTTGGCGGGACCGACGCGCAGCAGCAGCTTCTGGCCGGCCGACAGCGATTCCAGCGTGGGATCGGTGTAGAGGTAGTACGTCTTCGAACGCACCAGCGCGAGTGGCCGGGTCGGTTCCGGCGCGGTCAGCAGGTCGTCGATCACCACGATCAGCCGATCGTTGAAGTATCCCTTCGGGTAGCCCAGTTGCCGATACGCTTCCTGGAACAACGGATACGCATGCACGTACCAGCTCACCAGTGCCTGCGGATCGGCACTGTCCACGACCTGCATGTAGGGCGCATAGCGCGTGTTGTTCTGTTCGCCGAGCAGCGTCGTGCCACCGCTGTCTTGTGTGACGAGCGCACCCTTGGGCGCATGCACCGGCAGCATGAACGTGCTCAACCCGTGGCGCGGCAGCGCATCGATCGTCGCCACGATGCGCGCGATGACCTGCTGACGCACCAGCAATGAAGACAGATCGCTGCCACCGGCCAGTGCTGCGAGCGCGGCAGCGACGCTGGCATCGCTGTCACCCAGTGCCGGCAACGCGGCCGTCGAAGCGGCGGCCGGCCCGGCTTGCGCCTGTTCGATCGGATACCTGATCGGCGCGCTGGCGGCACTCGCCACAGCCGATGTCGATGCCGCCGGTGTAGTCACGGTTTGCGGCGTATCCATGCGCATGGCCTTGCGCGCCAGATACGCGCCCGCCGCCAATACGCCCAGCACCACGATCACCGCGCCGATCCAGCTACTCACCGATGTCTGTCTGCTCACGGTCTTTCCCATCTTGTGCTTCACCGTGTGCTTGGACTTGTCCACGTGCGATTCGTTCATCCCGCATCGCCGTCACGCCAAGTTGAGCCCGCCTGAACATGTCATGCAGTCATTGCGGATAGGATGGCCCTGATTCCGCTTCTCTCAGCGCACCGACGGCGTTCGCCGTTTCGCTCCCATCTCACGCTTCATCCCAATCACACGATTCCTTTGTCCGGAATTTCGTTGATCCGGACGACGCCCTCACGGGAGTGCCCATGTCAGGCTATACCACCCGCGAACTCGTGGTTCGTCTTGGCGGCCGCGACTACCGCATTCGCGCGCTGAGCGATCTGCAACAATTTGCCGACCCGCATCATCTGGCTGACCGCATCGGCATCTCATCGGCGCTGTGGAGCCTGTTCGGGCAGGTGTGGCCAGCCGGTCGCGTGCTGGCCGAAGCGATGTCCACGCACGACATCATCGGCAAGCGCATCCTGGAACTCGGCTGCGGACTGGGCCTGTCCAGCCTGGTGCTGCAACAACGCTGCGCCGACATCACCGCCAGCGACCACCATCCGCTGGCCGAACCGTTCCTGCGCCACAACGCTGCGCAGAACCAGCTGCTGGCGATCGGTTATTGCGACCTGCGCTGGGAAGTACCCGACGCCACGCTGGGGCGCTTCGACCTGATCATCGGCAGCGACATCCTGTACGAGAGCGGACACGCCGATCTGCTCGCCACCATGGTGCACCGCCATGCCCTGCCCGACGCCGAGGTGCTGATCACCGACCCCGGCCGCGGCAATAGCGCACCGTTCACCCGCGCGCTGGCCGACCAGGGTTTCACCGTGGTCGAACTGCGCAGCCGTTTCGATGTGGCTGATGTCGCACCGTTCCGCGGACGCCTGTTGAGCTACCGGCGCGGCGACGTGATGGCAAATGGCGTGCCCGCACGAGCCCATTGATCGGCGGCGACCTGTTCATGTCTGCCTGGGCCGCTCCGGCAGGTATCCCTCCGATAACAACATGCTCACATGCCGGTGACGCCGCCACGACAAAAATCAGGCAACACCGATCTGTGCCCGCGCGACTGATGCCAGGCCGGAACACGAAGGGAGCACCCATGAAAACCCGATGTGTCTTCAGCACGTCCGACCTGATCGCTGCGCGGATCGCCATGGCCGCGGCACAGGAAGCCGGGATTGATGATCGCGACATCTCGCTGGTCGCCCGCGAGGACATCGAGCTGGGAAGAATCCCCGACCACCTGATGCAGGGGCGCAATGACTTCTATCCCGCCGCGCTGCGCGGCGGCGCCTGCGGCGGCGGCACCGGCCTGCTGCTGGGGCTCATCGCCGTGACCGTACCGCCGCTGGGTGTGACCCTCGCCGGCGCCGCGGCGATGACCGTGGCGGGCGCCGTGTTCGGCAGCTGGATCGGCGAGCTGGTCGGCTTCGAGGTGCCCGACGTGGTCAGTCGCAAATTCAAGGACGAGATAGCTGCCGGTCGCATCTTGGTGGTGATCGATGCCAACAAGGAACAGCTCGCCGTGGCCGAACTCGCGATCGCGCGCACCGGCGCCACGTTGCTGCCATTCCACGTGCATACCGTGCTGACGTGACAGCGCTGCCCTGAACCGACTCACCTCACGTCTTCAGGCGATAACCGCTGCGGAAGATCCACCACACCACCGCGAGACAGGCCACGAGAAACACCAGCGTCATCCCCACGCTGACGCCCAGGCTGACGTCGGACACGCCGTAGAAACTCCAGCGAAAACCGCTGATCAGGTACACCACCGGGTTGAACAGGGTGACCTTCTGCCAGAACGGCGGCAGCATGTGGATCGAATAGAAGCTGCCGCCGAGAAAGGTCAGCGGCGTCACGATCAGCAGCGGCACCAGCTGCAGCTTCTCGAAGTTGTCCGCCCAGATGCCGATGATGAAACCGAACAGGCTGAAGGTAAGCGCGGTGAGCACCAGGAACAGCAGCATCCACAGCGGATGCGCGATGCCGAACGTGACGAACAGCCGCGCGGTAGTCAGGATGATCAGGCCGAGGATGATCGACTTGCTCGCCGCGGCGCCCACGTAACCGGCCACGATCTCGAACGAGGACACCGGCGCCGACAGGATCTCGTAGATCGTGCCCACGAACTTCGGAAAGTAGATGCCGAACGATGCATTGGAGATGCTCTGCGTCAGCAGCGACAGCATGACCAGTCCCGGCACGATGAAGGCACCGTAGCTGACTCCACCGATCGCGGTCATATGCGAACCGATCGCCGAACCGAACACCACGAAGTACAGCGAAGTGGAGATCACCGGCGAAACGATGCTTTGCAGCAACGTGCGCCAGGTGCGCGACATCTCGAAAAAATAGATCGCGCGGATGGCATAGATGTTCATGCGCGTTCCCTCACCAGATTCACGAAAATATCCTCCAGCGAACTCTGGCTGGTCTTGAGATCCTTGAAGTCGATGCCCGTCTCGCCGAGCCGGCGCAGCAGCACGTCGATGCCGGTGTGCTCGCGCTGCGCATCGAACGTGTAGACCAACTGATGGCCGTCGGTCGACAGTTCCAGCGCGTAGCCGGACAACGCCGCCGGAATGTCCTGCAACGGGCGCTGCAGCTGCAAGGTCAGCTGCTTGCGGCCGAGCTTGTTCATCAGCTCGGCCTTGTCCTCGACCAAGATGAGTTCACCCTTGTTGATCACGCCAATGCGGTCGGCCATCTCCTCGGCCTCGTCGATGTAGTGCGTGGTCAGGATGATGGTGACGCCGCTGGCGCGCAGCGCTCGCACCATCGCCCACATGTCGCGGCGAAGCTCCACGTCGACACCGGCGGTGGGCTCGTCGAGAAAAAGGATCTGCGGCTCGTGCGACAGCGCCTTGGCGATCATCACGCGCCGCTTCATGCCGCCGGACAGCGTCCTCAGCCGGCTGTCCTTCTTGTCCCACAGCGACAACTCCTTCAGCACCTTCTCGATATGCGCCGGATTGGCGGATTTGCCGAACAGGCCACGGCTGAAACTGACCGTGTTCCACACCGTCTCGAACGCATCGGTGGTCAGCTCCTGCGGCACCAGCCCGATCTTCGATCGCGCCGCGCGATAGTCGCGCACCACGTCGTGGCCGTCGGCCAGCACCGTACCTTCACCCGGGTTGACGATGCCGCAGATGATGCTGATCAAGGTAGTCTTGCCGGCACCGTTCGGGCCGAGCAAGGCGAAGATTTCGCCTTGGCGGATGTCCAGGTCGATCTGCTTGAGCGCGTGGAATCCCGAAGCGTACGTCTTGCTGAGCTGTCTGACAGAGATGATCGGCTGCACGCGATCTCCTGGG
The DNA here is from genome assembly GCA_035566635.1 of Rhodanobacter sp. Lineage (GTDB taxonomy): Bacteria > Pseudomonadota > Gammaproteobacteria > Xanthomonadales > Rhodanobacteraceae > Rhodanobacter. The sequence goes on along the minus strand of DATMQY010000018.1, from coordinate 77,904 downwards.
GCTGGATGCGGGGAAAGCCGATGGTATGCCGAGGCCAGGCCTCAGGGCCAGCCTGCTGCTCACAGCTGCCGACAGCCCTGATGCACTGCTAGGCTGTGTCCTCGCTCCATGGAGAACTGAATGATCCGCTCATTGCTGATGGCCGCGCTGATGGCCATCGTCTCCTTGCCCATCGCGACGGGCGCCACGCTACCCAACCAACCGGTGCGCACGCTCGACCTCGATCGCTACACCGGCCAGTGGCACGAGATCGCGCACCTGCCGATGTATTTCCAGCGCAGCTGTCTGGATGCCGTCATCGCCACCTATACGGCAAACCCCGATGGCACGATCCACGTGCACAACACCTGCCGCACCAGCGAAGGCATCACGAGTGTCGATGGGTTGGCGAAGATCGCGCCAGGCCAGCCTGCTGCGCTCAAGGTGCGCTTCGCGCCGGCATGGCTGAGCTGGCTGCCGCAGGCGTGGGCCGACTACTGGGTGATCGAAGTGGATGCCGATTACCGTTGGGCCGTGGTCGGCAGCCCCAGCCGCAAGTATCTGTGGATCCTATCGCGTGATAACGAGATGCCACGTGGATTGTTCGACAGCCTCAAGCAGCGGGCACAGCAACGCGGCTACGCCGTCGACAAGCTGGTGATGATGGCGCCGCTGGATTGACTGCGCCGCCGGCAGCCGCGTCAACGCCAGCTCCTCTCGCGCCACGTTCACAGCGACGATTGCACAGTGGTCGTGCGCCCGAGTCCGGATCCAATCATCGGGCCAGCGTCATGGCGCAAGCGTCTGCAAGTTAGATGCGCGCGTGACGCGGTGGCTTCTCTGGGTCCCGGTTCAAGCAACTAGGTGGAAAACGTGAGAACGATACTTCGACGTGCCGGCGTCATCGCCACCCTGGTGATGGTGGGCTTGCTGCTGGGCGCGTGTTCCACGCTGCGCAGCGACTACGTCAAGCAGCCGTCGAAGGCGATGCCACCGGCCACCGCCACGCCGAGCGGGCGCTACATACGCGCAGCAACGAACCAGCACGTCGATCAATCCGGCTTCCGGCTGCTGACGCTCAGCAACAATGCGCTGATGAGCCGCGTCGCGCTGGCCGACCACGCACAGCATTCGATCGACCTGCAGTACTTCATCTTCAACAATGACGCGACCGGCCGGCTGGTGGCGCAGCACCTGATGGCAGCGGCGGATCGCGGCGTGCGCGTGCGCCTGCTGCTCGACGATATCAGCGCGATCAATGCCATCGACATGCTGGACGCGCTGGATGCGCACCCGAACATCGAGGTGCGCCTGTTCAATCCGTTCCACACGCGCCAGCCGTCGCTCCTGTCCAAGAGCACGCAGTACTTGCTCGACGCGCACCGGCTCAACCGCCGCATGCACAACAAGTCGTACATCGTGGACGGCAACGTGGCAATCGTCGGCGGCCGCAACATCGGCGACGCATATTTCGACGCCGGCAACGACACCAACTTCCGCGACCTCGACCTGATCGCGATCGGCCCGGTGGTGAAGCAGGCCTCGCATGCGTTCGACGAATACTGGAACTGCGAAGCCGCCTACCCGGTCAAGGCGTTCGGCGGCAAGCATGCCAGCCACTACGACCTGGCGCAGCTGCGTGTGGATCTGCAACGCGATGCGCGCGCGTTCGCGCAGACGGACTACGCGCAGGCGACCCTGGACAAGCTGCCCGACGGCCCTTCCGGCGATCGCCCCGGCGCGTGGTTCTGGGGCGCGGCTACGCTGGTCGCCGATCAGCCGGAAAAGATCGACGCCAGCGAAAAAGAATCCGCCGCGTTGCGCATCGGCCCGCAGATCAAGTCGATGACCGACCAGGCGCAGCAGGACGTGCTGCTGATCTCGCCCTACTTCATTCCCGGCGACGACGGCACGCGCTACCTCACCGGCCTGGCCACGCGCGGCGTGACGGTGAAGGTGCTGACCAATTCGCTCGCCTCCACTGACGAGGCGGCCGTGCATGCGGGCTACTCGCGCTATCGCCGCGCGCTGCTCGAAGGCGGCGTACAGCTGTACGAACTGCGCCCCGCCGCCGGCGTGGAACAGCCGGCAACCGCGCATGGCACCTCGTCCGGCGTCAGCCTGCATGCCAAGGCGATCGTGGTCGACGGGCAACTGGTGTTCATCGGCTCGATGAACATGGATCAGCGCTCGAAACTGCTCAACACCGAAATGGGCATCATCGTCGACTCGCCGGCGCTGGCCGTGGCGGTGACGCATTTTTTCGACACCGCCATCCAACCCTCCAGCGCCTATAACGTGACACTGAGCAAACCGCATGGCGGACGGATGCAATGGCAGGCCAGCGAGAACGGCAAGCTGGTGACTTACCACCGCGATCCCAAGGCCAGCATGAAGCGTCGGCTGGAAGTGGATCTGCTCCGATTCATGCCGATCGAAGGTATGCTTTGAACAGCAATCCACCAATCACGCAACGCCTCACCAGCGGAGCGAACTCATGAAACGAATGATCGCGGCCTTGCTGCTATTCGCCCTCCTGGCGCTGCCGGCGTTCGGCCAGCAGGATGTGGAGCAGCAGAAGATCGCCTACCTGATCGACTCGGTGGCCACGCTGCAGGACGCGACATTCATCCGCAACGGCACCGAATACGATGCCGCGCGCGCCGCCGACCACATGCGCCTGAAACTGCGCTTTGCCGGCAGCCGCGTGAAGACGGCCGAAGACTTCATCACCTATTGCGGAACCGCCTCGTCGATGTCCGGCACCAAGTACACGATTCGCTTTCACGACGGGCACGTCGTCGATTCAGCCACCTTCCTGCACAGCAAGCTGACCGAGTACGCGACGCGAACGGTCAGCGGTACGCGCTGACCGCGCTCAGAGCAAAAGTAACAGCAGCGGTACGGCGATGCCGGCAAACAGAATCGCGCTGAAGAGCCGTGGCTTGCGGCTGTAACGCCAGGCCATGTAGAGCCCGCTCAGCACCGAGATGAGCAGGCCCAGCGCCACCAGGCCGAAGAAGATCTTCATCGGCAGCAGGTTCTTTTTCGGCCGCGCACCGGCGTTGTCAGGCCGACTCGCCGGCGCGGCCTGCACTTGCGGCGCGGCACTGGCGTTCGTCGCGACGGTCGCTGGCGGCTGTGATCTCCGCACCGGCATTACCGGGGTCTGCTTCTTGTGGAACTGCGCCGCGCTCGCCAGCCATGCCGGCGGCGTGTAACTGCTGCCGCGCGTGCTCTCGTGCAGGCTGAAGCTCTGCAGACCGCCGGTGATCGCGAAGAACAGCAGCATGGGCGCGGTAAATACGCCGAGGTAGAGGTGGATCGTTCGGGTGGTCTTGAGCAAACGGTGGGTCAGCGACATAAAACCTGCAGGCGGCAGAGGAAGCCGGTGAACCTTAACCGAGTTACCTTGAAACGCCAATGGTAACCACTCTCATCTCTACTCCGACACACTCCACATCCAGCCCATCTATCGACGGCCGCGTGCACCGGCAATTCGTCCCAACCGTCTTTTCACTGTCGAGGCGCGCGCCACAGTCTCCGACTGCGCTCAGCGGGAAGTCCTCCCGGAATATCGCGCCGTATGCGTGGGTTTCCTTTGGCATGCACGTGCGAATGAGACGATGATCGGCAGACATGCCACGGAGAACGCATCCATGACCACCGCTACCGTCCACGCCGTCACCGGTCCCACGCCATTCACGGTGACACTGACCGACGAGTTCGGACACAGCTGGCCGGCGGATGAACCGCTCACGGATGGTGGTGCCGATGCCGGTCCGACGCCGCATGGATTGCTGCTTTCGGCGCTCGGCGCCTGCACCGCGATCACCTTGCAGATGTATGCCGCGCGCAAGCAGTGGCCGCTGAGCGGCGTCGCGGTCGAACTGCGTTTCAATCCCGATGGCACGCCCGTCGCCGGCAACGACATCGCGCGCACGATCACCCTGCGAGGAACATTGACCGACGAGCAGCGCGAGCGCCTGCTGCAGATCGCCAACCTGTGCCCGATCCACAAGGTGCTGACCGGCGAGGTACGCATCGCCACGCAACTGTCAGCAGATTCATAGGGTGCAATCCCGCGGGGGACTTTCGAGCGTGACCGGAGGGCATGACGCTAACCACGCTGCAAGCTAGCAACGCCGCTGCCGGGCACACGCAGGAGGCTGGTGTTTGGCGTCAGGCCTTCTTCAGGAAACAGACCTTCAGCACCAGTCCCTTGATCTTGTCCGAATTACCTTCGATGTGCTCGGCGTCGCCTTCGACCAGGCGGATGTTGCGGATCACGCTGCCCTGCTTCAGCGGAATGGACGAGCCTTTCACCTTCAGATCCTTGATCACCACCACCGTGTCGCCGCTATTGAGCACGTTGCCGTTGACGTCTCTCACCACCACGCCGTTGTCCGCGGTTTGCGCGCCCGCCGTGATCTGCCATTCGTGGCCGCAGTCGGCACATACATAGTTGTCGCCGTCGGGATAGGTGTTTTCCATGCCGCACAGCGGGCAAGCGGGAATCTCGGACATCGAACGATCTCGATCAGGCAGTCAACGGGCCGTCAAGTATAGATGTTCGCTCGGCGGCCGATCTGCGAGTGTCGTTCCAAGCCAGGGCCCGTAGGGCGCCATCCACAACGCACTCAGCGCAGCTGGCTGTCCTTGCTGCCACGGCGGTTGTAGAGACCGGCGCTGCGGCTCTCTTCATCGTGTGCTTGCTGGCAAGCCACGCACAGACGCACACCGGGCACGGCCTGGCGCCGCGCCGCCGGAATCAGCGCATCACATTCCTCGCAGTGCGTCAGGCCGGGGCCTTTGCGCAGTTGCTGGCGCGCGCGCTGCACCGCATCGTTGACCGTGGCGTCGATCTGGTCTTGCACGGCGCCGTCGCCCGCCCAACCCGTTGCCATGGAAATCTCCGGTAGTACACATCAGTTCAAGATACGAACCTGTCCGGCCTGAAGATATGGGCATCGGCCATGAATATCCACCGCGCGATGATGGCCGTCCTTACCGTTGGTCCATCCCGCTCGGCGCGTCTGACCGTGACTGAATCGACGCGACTGATCACGCCGACCGTCGCTCCTCATTCCACTCCACTCGGTTGCGCCCCTGGTTCTTGGCCCGGTACAGCGCGACATCCGCGGCGCTGACCAGCGTCTCGAAATTCGCGTCGAACGCACTGACGGCGCCTACACTGGTGGTAAGGGCAATGGCATGCGCATCGAACATGGCCGGTTGCGCCGCCACTTCGGCACGCAGGCGCTCAGCCAGCGCGGCAGCCTGCGGGGGATCGATCGCGGGCAGCACCAGTACGAACTCCTCGCCACCATAGCGCGAGAACAAGGTGTCTCGTGGCAAGCCTGCTCTGCGGATCACACCGACGAAGTGGTTGAGTACCATGTCGCCTGCTGCATGGCCCCAGCTGTCGTTGATCGTCTTGAAATTGTCCAGGTCGAACATCAGCACGCAGCAAGCCTGCCCGCGTGCGCGACAGCCATCGACCAGCCGACGGCCCGTCTCGAACAATGCACTGCGATTGAGCAGGCCGGTGAGGCCATCGGTGCGGGCCAGGTGGCGCAGATCCAGCGTCAGTCGTTCGGCCAGCATCAGCGTGAAACCGGTGCTCAGCAGAAAGGTACACAGGATGCCGAACAGGTAATTCCAGGTCGTGAGCAGGTCGGCAAGCTGCGTGTGCACGACCGTGCCCGGAAACAGCACGACCACCGAACGCAACACGTAGAAAACCATGTCGATGGCGAAAATCAAGGCGGTGAAGCCGCAGGTATTGCGCATATCCCGTGGCGAGCGCCACAGCAAAACCCAAATCATCCATATGTCCCAGACCAGGCTGTGCGCGCCGAATACCAGCGCCTCGACCGTCTGCGATGGCGGCGACAGGTAAAAGCTGACCTGGTTGGCGATGAACAAACCCACTACCACGAGTGGCCAGCGCCAGCGGAGTGGGTAGCGCAGGTGCACCGCGATGCCCATCAGCATCAAGGCGTTGGCCAGCGCGATCAGACCACTGCCCACGATCGCCGAGAGCAAGCTGCCCTCTTCGTCCAGACCCTGGGCGAGCGCAGCGGCAGTCAGCACCCAGAACGCGATGGCCCAGATGCGCAACGCCGGCAAGCCACGCAGCACCAGCCCGAGCAAGGTGAAGCTCATCGAAATGGCGATGCCAATGGCTGCACCGATGACGCCAAGCGTATAGAGATCGAAGTGCATGCCTATCCCTTATACCTGTCCGGTCGCGATGTGGAAACGACCACCCTGCCAGCTATCTGGTGGACTCGGCGACCCGTATCGCAAACGGCCGGATTCGCCGCCAGAGAGCGCCCAAGTTTGCGCACGGGATATCCAAAGGCCCGGAACAGTGGTTGCCGTATCCCTGCGCACACTCCATCGCAGCCCCCTGCTTTGGATCGTGCCAGCTTACTGCAAGTGTTCACGCTAAATCTGAACTCGACGAAGTGCTCCCGCACGCGGGTTCATCCGGCGCGGATGGGTATCCATCCGCGCCGGGAGCATTCATCGTTTCACCGAATCACGAACGCCGCGCCTTGCGCCCCTTCCACGCGTAGCCCACCGCCAGCAGCACGAACCACACCGGACTGGCCAGCAGAGCCTGCCGAGTATCGGGTTGCAGGCTGAGCAGCACCAGCACGAACACGAAGAAAGCCAGGCAGACCCAACACATGAATACGCCGCCGGGCATCTTGTAGTTGGACGCTTCATGCAGCTGCGGGCGCTTGCGGCGATAGGCGATATACGCGAACAGAATCAGCGACCAGACGAACATGAAAAGCACCGCGGCCAGCGTGGTGACCAGGGTGAACACGGTGACCAGATCGGGAATCACATAGACCAGCGTCGCGCCGAGCAAAAGGCAGAAGCAGGAGAACAGCAGACCGCGCGACGGCACCGCCGCACGCGACAGTCGGGCGAACATCTTCGGCGCGTGATCTTCCTGCGCCAGGCCATAGAGCATGCGACTGGTCGAGAAGATGCCGCTGTTGGCCGAAGACGTGGCCGAGGTCAGCACCACGAAGTTGATCAGGCTGGCCGCGGCCGGAATGCCGGCCAGCACAAACAGTTCCACGAACGGGCTCTTGCCGGGTTCGACCATGCGCCACGGCGTCACCACCATGATCGCGAGCAGGGCCAGCACGTAGAAAATGATGATGCGCACCGGGATCGAGTTGATCGCCTTGGGCAGGTTGCGCTGCGGGTCGGCCGTCTCGGCGGCGGTGGTGCCGACCAGCTCGATGCCGACGAAGGCGAACACCGCGATCTGAAAGCCGGCGAAGAAACCGCCCAGTCCCTTCGGAAACACCCCGCCGTCATTCCACAGATTGGCCAGCGCGGCCTGATGCCCCGACGGCGAACGGAAACCCCAGGCGACCAGGGCGAAGCCGGTCACGATCAACGCGCAGATCGCGATGATCTTGATCAGCGCGAACCAGAACTCCATCTCGCCGAACAGCTTGACCGTCGCCAGGTTCAGGCTCAGCAGCAACAGCACGCACAGCACCGCGGGAATCCACGGTGCCAGCCCGGGAAACCAGTACTGCGCGTAGGACGCGATCGCGATCACGTCGGCGATGGCGGTGATGATCCAGCAGAACCAGTAGGTCCAGCCGCAGAAAAAACCGGCCCACGGCCCGAGCAGGTCGGTGGAGAAGTCGATGAAAGACTTGTACTCGAGGTTCGACAGCAGCAGCTCACCCATCGCCCGCATCACGAAGAACAGCATGACGCCGATGATCAGGTAGACCAGCACGATCGACGGCCCGGCCAGACTGATCGTCTTGCCCGAACCCATGAACAGGCCGGTGCCGATCGCACCGCCGATGGCGATCAGCTGCAGGTGCCGGTTCGATAGGCTGCGCCGCAGATGATCGGGCTGCGGTTGATCGGGATGTTCGAACGATGCAGTCATGGGGCGCCCCTTGGGAGTGGAACGCGCCAACATACAGAAAAGCACGACCGGCGTGCAGGTTTCGCGCCGATCCGGCCGCGATTACCGATCAGACCGGCTCAACGCTCCCACGCATGCTCGGGGTAATAGCGCTGCATCATGCGGGCAACGTAGGCGATCAGGTTCGGGTGGGCTTCCGCCGTGCGGCGCAGCGGCGTGTCGAAGAACGGCGTGATGACACAGGCAAGCATGCCGAATGCGGTGGCATCCACGCCGCTGGGCGATGCGCCCATGAGGTACGGCTTGTCGCCAAGCAGCTGCGCCAGCGCGTCGATCGAGCGGGCGCCCAGCGCGGCGATCTGCGCGGGCGTATGCCGGCCCACTCCCTGCGCATGCAGCTCGACCGCCTTGCGCGCCTGCATGTCGTGGCGCAATTGCGCGCGCTCCGCTTCGGGCGCGCCGTCGGCAAAATGCGCTGGCCCCTTGGCGAAATTTGCCGGATCGATCCAGCGAAACCAGACCATCGCGAAGTAAAGATGATCCTCCAGCAGTCGCTCAATCGCCCACGCTTCCGCGCGCTGATGCGCGTCCAGCCTCGTGTCCAGATCCACCGCGTACTTGCGCTCGATATGCGCACGGATGAAGGTGGAGTCGCTCACCACTTCATCGTGGTCGTTGATGAAAGGCAGCTTGCCGTTCGGCGCCTGCGGCGGAATCGCGGAGGTCCGGTCATAGGTCAGGCCGGCCATCTTCAGCTGCACCTCGCTCTTGATCACGAACGGGCTGGTATCGGGCAGCCCGAAACCGGCGCGGGTGGCATACAGGGTGAGGCTTGATGACGACATGGGGAGGCTCGATGAGAAGGTGTGGACAGTCTGCCGATGGGCTGCTGACAACATCGTGTCAGCAGAGGTGGCCGGATCGCACGGTCGGCAGGCCTCGCAACCCTGGCCCGTTTTTCGGAGTTACTCGGATGCCGGATCCATCGGAACAAGCTGTCCGCGCTTCAGAGTGCCGAGCGCTACACGGGTCTGGAAGCGCCGCACGTTGGCGTTCTCCGCGACCAGTTTTTTCATGAGCGCATCGTAGCCGTCGACATCGCGCGCCGTGACGATCAAGACGTAATCGCCCTCTCCCGTCACGTACCACGCCTCCTGGATGGCGGGCTCGGCGGCAATCCATTGTTTCAGGCTTACCAGCAGTTCGGGACGTTCCCGCTCCACCTCGACATCGACGATCAAGGTCAGCGGCCGCCCGATCACCCTGGGATCGACGATCGCCACTTCGGCCGTGATCACCGCCTCCTCCCGCAGGCGCGCGATCCGTCGCTGCACCGCTGATGCCGACAGACCGATGGCTGTGCCGATCAATTCGGCCGAGCGCCGCGCATCGCGCTGGAGGATCGCGAGAATCCCACGATCGAATTTGTCGAGTTCCATCGGCATCAGGCGCACAGCCGCCGTAAGTCAGGGAAAAAACCCGCCTGGGCGGCGAGAGATGCGGCAACACCGCGCGGCCGAACCTTAGCATGGGTCGTCGGTCATCCCACCCGCGCCACGCGTGCTCCGGTACTGAATTCATGCTCAATTTTGCACATATCCTCAGCGCATCGCATCACATCGATCCGGTATTTCTCGACTCGGCGGTCGCCACCGATAGCCAGCTCGACATGCAACTGGGTTGCCACGTGCTGGCCAAGGTCGAACTGGACAATCCGGTTGGCTCATTCAAGGGCCGTGGCACCGAACTGCTCTGCGCCACCAGCCTGATGGAAGCGGAAGGTCTTGTTTGCGCCTCGGCCGGCAATTTCGGGCAAGGACTTGCGCGCGCGGCGGCGAGACGCGGCCATCCCTGCACAGTGTTTGCGGCGGAAAACGCCAACGGCGTCAAGGTCGACGCAATGCGTCGATTCGGTGCGGACGTCCATCTCGTCGGCGTCGATTTCGATGCGGCCAAGGCAGCCGCACGCCGCCATGCCACCACGCACGACCTGCGCTTCGTCGAGGACGGCGCCGAGCCGGCGCTTGCCGAAGGAGCAGGCACGATCGCGCTGGAATTGCTGCGCGACACACCCTTCGACGCCATTGTGCTGCCACTCGGCAACGGCGCGTTGCTTGCCGGCGTCGGCACAGTGTTGCGCCAACTGGCACCGCACACTGAAATCATCGCGGTGGTGGCGCGCAACGCACCGGCCATGAAGCTTTCACTCGAGACCGGCCAGGTCGTCGAAACCGACCGCGCAGAAACCATCGCCGATGGCATCGCGGTACGTGTGCCGATCGCATCCACGCTCGCTGGTCTGCGCGCCTGTTGCGACGACGTTATCGCTGTGTCCGAGCAGGATATTTTCGATGCCATGCGACTTGTTCACCAGCATCTCGACCGCGTGACGGAGCCCGCCGGGGCGGCCGGACTCGCCGCGATCCTGGCCGATCGCCAACGCTACGCAGGCCGGCGCATCGCCACTGTCCTGAGTGGCGGAAACATTTCGCTCGACATGCGCGACCGGCTGCTGGCATCCCGGTGACTCCACAGCATCGTGTTCACGCCACAACACTACTCAGAGGCAAAGCCGATTCATGAAACTCCTCTATCAAACGCACTCACCGTACGCCCGCAAGGTGCTTGTCGCCGCTCACGAACTGGGCCTCGCCGGATTGGTGGAAGTCATCCATCACGAAACCAGCCCGACCCGGCGAAATGCCGAAGTGTTCGCGCTCAACCCGCTCGGCAAGGTGCCGGTACTGCTATGTGACGATGGGGTGGTGCTGTTCGACTCGAACGTGATCTGCGACTACCTGGACAACCTGCACGGACGCCCGACGCTGATTCCTGCGGATCCGAAGCGGCGTTACAGGGCACTGCAATGGCAGGCGCTTGCACAGGGCATGGCAGATGCCGGCATCGCCGTGCGATGGGAGGTTGAACGACGCCCCGAGTCGCTGCGCTGGCCGACGATGCGGGATGGGCAGCTGCAGAAGGTCATTGCTGCCTGCGATTTCCTGGAGCAGGAAATGGTCGCGAATGACGCCATCGATATCGGCGCCATCGCCTTGGCAACCACCCTGAGCTGGATCGAATTCCGCGACGTCTACGCTTTCCGGACAGGACGACCACGCCTGTCGTCCTGGTATGACGGGTTCTGTGCGCGACCGTCGATGCGCGCAACGACGCTCAGCGGCGACACGAACGACTGATCAATCATGACGGCATGTAAGTCCTCATGCTGCCCATCCCGCACTCTCTCCAGGCAATGAACATGAGCTCCCTCTGGACCGACTTGCTGCTTCTGCACGGCCACATCACTGACTGGCGGCTGGTGCGGCAGCAGTCCCTCACGCCCGTGCCACCGGAACCTGCGTCTCCCGCGCCCCCTGCGATCGAGGTCCAGAACCAGCATCCCACTCCCGCGCGTCGAAGCAGGCTGATGCTGCGCCTTTGTCTCGGCATCGGCAGCGGCGAGTTGCATAGACAGTAACCGGATAGCATTTCAAGACGGATGTCGATTTCCTTCATCCTCGTTCGTCATCAGGGAAAACGTCCTTTCTTCACCACGGTGACCCGCGATGACTTTGAAGCTCTATGCCCACCCCTTTTCCTCCTACTGCCAGAAGGTACTTATCGCGCTATACGAAAACAGCACACGGTTCGAATGGCGCCTGCTGTCGCATGAGGACCCGCAGGTGCTGGAGGAGTTCGCGACATTGTGGCCGCTGAAGCGCTTTCCCGTGCTGGTGGATGGGAACCACACGGTGCTCGAGGCGAGCATCATCATCGAGTACCTCGAGCTGCATTATCCCGGGCCGGTACGGCTGATCCCCACCGACGCCAGTGCCGCGCTCGAGGTGCGCACGATGGATCGCGTCTTCGATAACTACGTGTCCACGCCGCAGGGGAAAATCGTGTTCAACGCCTTGCGCTCCGAAGCCGATCGTAACCCCCACGGCGTGATCGAGGCGCGCAACATGCTCGATGCCGCCTACGGCTGGCTCGACAAGGTCATGGCAGACCGTGAATGGGCGGCCGGAGACCATTTCAGCCTCGCCGATTGTGGCGCCGCACCTTTCCTGTTCTACGCCGACTGGACGCATCGCATCGACGCATCGTTCGCGAACGTGATCGCCTACCGGAAGCGGCTGCTGGCGCGGCCATCGGTTGCGCGCGCCGTCGACGAAGCGCGCCCGTACCGCCCCTTGTTCCCGCTCGGCGCACCCGATCGCGATTGATCTTTCGTTCCACAGGAGACCGACCATGACGAACACCCCCGCCCTCATCCCCGCCGCCGAGCTGGCCAAGCGCAACAGCATGACCTTCCCGAATGAAAGCGACGACTACCGCCGCGCGCGCCAGGCACTGCTGATCGAGGAGCTGGAATTGCGCCGGCACATCGAACGCGTCGCCGAGCAACGTCGCGGCCTGCCGCCTGGCGGCGCGGTGACCGGCGACTACCGTTTCGAAGGCGAACACGGCCCGCTCGATTTCGCCGGCCTGTTCGGCGACAAGCAGACCCTGGTTGTCTACAGCTACATGTTCGGTCCGCAGCGCGAGCGGCCCTGTCCGATGTGCACGTCGCTGCTGAGCGCCTGGGACGGCGAAGCGCGCGACATCCAGCAGCGCGTTGCGCTGGCCGTGGTCGCACGTTCGCCGATTGATCGCCTTGTAGCCTTCAAGAAAGAACGCGGCTGGCGCGACCTCAAACTGTATTCCGATACCAACGGCAACTTCAGCCGCGACTACCACGGCATCGACAAGAACGGCGGCGACGACGCAGCCTTCACCGTATTCACCCGCCGCGACGGCACCATCCGGCATTTCTGGAGCGGCGAGATGGGCTCCGAAACCGCCGACCCCGGCCAGGATCCTCGGGGCGCCCCCGATCTGATGCCGCTGTGGACCATCCTCGACACCACGCCCGAAGGACGTGGCACCGACTGGTACCCGAAGCTCGACTACCAGGACTGAGGCATCCGCATACCGGAGCCGCAGCGTCCTGTCTGCCGATACTGATCAAAGCAGCCCGATCAGGGCAACGGAATCAAATCTGCGGGAGGCCTAACTGGTTCTCCCGCCCGACTTCCCAACCATGTCACTCGGCAGCCCTGCCCCGGTTACATCGGATGGGTTTCCAGCTGCCGCACTTCGCAGGTGATATCCCATTCGTCGCCGTGGACTTTCAGAAAGCGCGTGGTCCAGTGGATGGCCTCTTCCATCGACTTCGTCTCCATCACTGCGTAACCGCCGATCACTTCCTTGGTCTCGGTGAACGGGCCGTCGACCACACTGATCTCTCCGTGGGAAAGCCGTACACGCACACCTTCCGACGTTGGCTTGAGCCCCGCGGTGTCGAGCATGACGCCAGCCCGTGTCACCTCTTCAATTAGCTTGCCCATGTCGCTCATGAGCTTCTCACTGGGCCGCAGTCCATTGTTTTCGTTGATCCTGACCACGGAAAGAAATCGCATCGGCATACTCCTGTCGTTGGCTGACTGGGCCGGATACCGGACGATCCCGCATCCTGTAAACCCCGCAGTTATCCATGCAACGAATGGGCAATGGCAGAATCGACACGTTCGGCAAAATCCGTAGCCTTTTTTTCTGTCCGCGAGGTCGATTCATGCCGTACGTTCGTCGGTCCACCATTTCCCGCACACAAGGCTTTCAATACCATCGCGACATTACGCCAGGGGAGTGCAGCGTTGAACTTCACGCGAATTGTCTGCGCCATCGTGGCCATCGTCCTGCTGGCCTTCCTGTTTCACCGCGGCCACGATCCGCTGCGCGCCGCATTGCCGTTCGGGACAACGGACCTTTCATCCGTGGAATCGGCGTTGCAACGACTGAAAGCAGATGACCGCGCCTTGGTCGAGGCCTATGTAAAACGCAGCAATGGCGACGTCCTCCTGCCCTCGATGGCCGATCCTGAGCAGCCATTCACCGCCCGCACCTTTGCCGAAGCCATCGCCCTGGAAAAAGCCTGGGACATCAAGCGTGACGCGCAGGAAGCCGTGGCGGCAAAGAATGCCGTTGCGCGCGACGAAGCGATGGCGCCGCTGCGCGCCCTTGTCGAAGCGGATGTCCAGCGCACGGAGATCCTGTCGCCGCGTCAGCTGATCAAACCACTCGAACCGGTCGACGGCATCAAGTCCGCGCTTCCGAGCGACAAGGCCACGATCTTCGTCGTTACCGTGTCGCTGCACAATCTCGGCAGCAAGGCGATCGTTGCCGTGACCGGTTCGCTCGAGGCCAAGGACCGCGACGAGGTCCTGCCACTGGATCTCTGCTGGGTCGATGTGGGACCACAGGACAGGGTCGATCCAGCCAGCCGCACGGAGATCCGCTGCGCAAACCTCCACCGACAGATAAGCAACGAGCAACGCGCCTTCATAGACGCGTCGCCTGGCCGATTTACCGTTGTCTGGAAACCGAAGTCGGTGCAGTTGGAGGACGGCACACGCATCGAGAGCGGCCTTTGAGAATGGGCGTCACCGATCGATTTGCATCGGGAAGCCGAACGCCGCTCAAGAAAGTGTCAGTCGAAGAGATAGCCGGAACAGTGTCTCTGGCCCCATAGTCCACCACCTTCGTCACTTCAAGCCGGTCGACATGAGATCTCCGAAGCAAGCAAGCGCTGGTTCACCACACCCGCCCATCGGCGCGTTGTTGCGCGAATGGCGAGCTGCGCGGCGCATGAGCCAGCTCGAACTCGCACTGCAGGCGGGCATGTCGACCAGGCACCTCAGCTACGTCGAGACCGGCAAGGCGCAGGCGAGTCGCGAGACGGTGGCCCGGCTCGCCGATGCGCTCGGGATGCCGTTGCGTGAGCGCAACGCGCTGCTGATCGCTGGCGGCTTCGCTCCCCAGTACGCAGAGAACCCACTCGCCACTCCCGCACTCGATCGGATGCGGCAGGCGATCGAACTGATCATCGCGCACCAGGAACCCTACCCCGCCTTCGTGCTGGATCGGCACTGGAATGTGCTGATGGCCAACCCAGCGGCGGTCCGGATCAATCGTCTGCTGATGAACGGGCGCGAGAGTCCGCATGCCAACCTGCTGCACCAGGTGTTCGACCCGAAGGACTTCCGCTCGGTCATCGTCAACTGGCCGGACGTCGCGGAGAAATTCATCCGCCACCTGCACGAACAACTCGCTGCCGTTCCGTCGGATCAAACGGCGCAGAAGCTGCTGGATGAAGTACTGCAATACCCCGACGTGCCCGCCCGCTGGCGCTTCCGCGATCTGAAGAACGAACCCGCGCCAGTGCTCACGCTGGTGTTCCGCAGCAGTGCGGGCGAACTGCGCTTCTTCGAAACGATCACTACGTTTTCGATGCCACGCGACGTGACACTCGACGAGTTGCGGATCGAATGCGCGTTTCCGGCGGACGACCACACTGCCACCGTGTGCGCACGGCTGGCGGCCTCCGCGCGTTCGGACTAGTCGCTGGCTCTCGTCGAGGCGGCAGGTCTGGGCAAAGCATGGAATTCGACCAGGAGCCCGAGGTCGTCCTGCGTCGGTGCCAGGAAGGAATCGCCCTGCAGTCCACTGTAGGTCGCCAGTTCCTTTTCGTATCCACGCTCGACCTTTCTTTTCGCCTGGTCGAAATCCGCAACGCCGATGCTGACTCCGAGCACCTGGGCGCCGCCCTTTCGCAGCGCGTCGGTGGCGATCCCCGGACCGTCCGGCTGCAGCACGAAAACCCCCTTCCTGCCCACCTTCACCGCATACCCGTGAGCCGCTATCTGCGGGATGCGAACTGGCGTCGCGCCCGTGAACCCCATGCGTTCGAATTGCTTGCGATCCGCATCGGCGTCCGATGAAAGCAGCCACAGCGCGGATAGTTCGCGCGCAGTGTTGGGGTGCTCGCGCGCGGCCTGCTCATCCGCGACACGGGTCGGCGTGACATTGCCGGCCGCGTAGTCGATGAAGAACAGATTGCTCGAGAGCGGCTGGTGGTTGAAGGCGAACAGACGCCAGCGCGGAGGTGCGGATGGGCCGGCGCCATCCGGATCCGTGCGTGACGCCGAGAAGATGACGGTCGGATCCAGTCCTTGGTGTTGCAGGAACGTGCGGGCCTGATCGAGCGTCGACGAACGCAGACCGAAGGTCCGCGAGCCCGGGCCACCATGTAGCGCAGCCTGGTCCGCCTGCATTCCGGGATCCATGTCCACATTCGGCCGCGTGATGCCTTCCAGTTCGAGATAGCTGCGGTCGGACATCCGCACATAGCGATTGGCCACGCCGCCGGGATTGCGCCCCGGCATGACCTGGAAGCCAAGCTTGACCGCCATGACCGCGCTGACCTGATCGATATCGTGCCCCCACAGCAGGATATGGTCGAGCGAGCTCGTCCCAGCGGAAGGCTCCGTCGCGCCAGCGGCAGGCTGGCCCAGGCCGAAGATCAGTAGTGCGCTTAACAGGACGATAGATCGCACTGCGTATTTACTCCGTGGGGATCGACAGGACAAAGGGGGTGAACGTGCACCCATGCTTGCGTGGACATCGCTCCGAGGCAATAACCTCGGAGGTAATGACGCCAGGTGACTCCTGTCGCGTTGCGGCTAGCTGCCACTAGTTTTGGAGATTGCCATCGTGTCGCATTATTCCGGCCCCCTACTCACGCGCGCGATCGCCGAGGCACTGCTGGCCGCTCGCGATGAATGTCGCTGACCTCTTGGTTTTTTTATGACTCAACCGTCCGGGTTTCAAGAACAGAAACGGGCGTGATGGGGAACTACCCACCACGCCCGTTGCCTGGCACTTTGCCCAGAACTCAGAGTCCGATAGATGAGATACGCGTCGCCCAGTTGCTGAGAGCACCACGCGTACTGCCGCACTGGAACCGCGGAACGGTCAGGTATTCGGTCAAGGTGCACGTCTGCGCGATGTACTCAGACGCGGTCCAGATCGTGTTGCCATCGGCCGTAGCCGCACCATAGTCGCCCCAGCGCGGCCGACCACCGCCGAGGTAGGGGATGCCGGTAAAGCCGTCCCAGGGACCTGCGCCCGCCGCGGCGATATGGACGTCGCCGGCACCAAGCTTCGCATCCAGGCCTGCGTAGCCTGCGCTCGGATAGTCGTTGGGGCCAACCACGGTGAACGCGATGACGCCGCGGCCGCTTTGCGTCACGGCTGCCGCGCCGTAGGTCAGATTCGCGTCGGGCAGTGCCAGCGTACCGTTGGTGAAGACGCCGCCGGACGTCGGATTGATGACGAAGTAGTTGATGCCCGAGCCATGGCTGCCATCGGCCAGCAAGACGTCGGTATCCAGCGTACCCCACAGCTTGCCGTTGGCGTAGCTCACCTGCTGCATGCGCGAGTCATTCACCGCCAGGCGGCGCGGCGCCGAGTAGATGATATTCGGGTAGCCGAGATAGGTCGGCGCGCAGCCGGTTACGGCAAAGCAGTCGCGTAGGGGTGTACTGCCTGGCTTTTGCTTGGCCAGACTGCTCGGCACGGCATATGGCTGCACGGTCAATGGCGAGACATTCAGCGTCACGGCCGCCGGCGCGGTGTCGATAGCCTGCGTGTTCGACACCGACCACAGCCAGAGCGTGTTCGACGTGCCCGAATCGAAGAACACGGCATCCGAACTGAGGAGGTATTCGGTTCCACCCTGCGCACCGGCATACTGCCCACCGGACGAGGTGGCCGGCCAGACCGTGAACGCGGGCGCCGGAATGCTCGGATCGCCGCCGTTGAACAGCACCGCATTCGGTGACGCGGCGCCCGACGCCAATGCCTGCTTGGAGATGGCGTAAATCTGCGCGCCGTAGAAGCCAGGACCGAACAGCGCGAACTCGTTGGTGGTCAGGAAGATCGCATGGGCGTCAGCGCCGATGTGGGGATAATCGCCCAGACAGAACCCACCCGCACAGCCGTGATCCGGAGTGCCCTGCGTGCCGTTGTTCTGCACCGGCAGGTAGTAGATGTTCCAGGCACCGGTGGGGTCGGCGGTCTGGCTGACTGCGATGTCCAGGTGATTAGTGCCGGCCAAGGACGACGTCGTGCCGACGCGATCGAGCGTCAACACGATCTGGAACCAACGCTGCGTGCCTGCATCGTAGTAACAGGATGGATCGGTGATGCTGGGTCCGTACGCACCGGTGCTGCGATTGATCGCTGCGGGGTAACCGTAAAAAGTGTTGAGATCGACGGGTCCGACGAGTTTGTTGCCAGAGCTGTCATAGATCGCCAGTACGTCGTTGACGCTTTCCATGACGAATCCGTTGCCGGCGCACAAGCCTTGATCGGGCGGCTCCACCGAGAACTGATTACCGCCATTGGAGTAACGCTGGTCGTGGAAATTGAGGCCGTCGAAGCCGCCAAGGAATTCGGGGTTCGACTTGGCACGGCCGCCATGTCCCACACTATTGCTACCGGCATGCCCGTGGGCAATGCTGCGGTTCACCACGGGCTGCGGTCCGAGGCTATCGCCATTGCCGGAATCGGCATCTCCGGCGGTCATCGCCGGATCCAGTTCCAGGCTTGTCAGCGGCGCGCCTCCGAGGGGGGTGGTCGTTGGTATCGTGGTGCCCCCTCGTTGCAGTTTGAGGATGGCTGGGGACGCACCCAAGGCGCATGTAGCGAACGCCATGGCCGCCACTGCGATGAGCAGTCGAGTCTTCATATCATCGGTCTCCTGTTCGTCTATTAGGTGACCGCGCGCCCTGTAAGACGCTGGTATCGGTCGTACCGATGAGCGTCCGCGCCAGTACGCATATTTGACACATGCGCGCGAACACGATACGCGCATGCGCGGAAAGTCGCCACGGCCCACAAGACCAAAGGTTCGGCACAGCCCTTCGACCGCGCCTGTGGGCTGTTGGGTTACGATGCCGCGCCTTCGTCGCGTTGCGGCAAGCTGCCCACTGCTCCAGGAGATTGCCCGTCGTGTCGCATTATTCCGGCCCCCTGCTCACGCGCCCGATCGCCGAGGCACTGCTGGCTGCACGCGACGCCGGTGCAGGCGAATGGACCGGCTCGCTGGACTTGGGCCGCTCGAACGGTAACGCGCTGCTGGAGACGGATACTTGGCAGTGGCAGGGCCAGCGCTATCCGTATCCGCACACGCTGAAAGACCGCACGATCTATTACTGGGACGGCGACGAATTCGCGACGGTGTCGCGCTATTCGGGCTCGCTGATCAAGCTGGTGCCCACCGAGTGGGGCGCACCTACCTTCGAGATCGACGGCATCAAGATGCTGCCCACCTCGAAAGAGTCGCCATTCGAGGATGCGCGCCGCAAGGTGGCGCTGATCGAACCGCGCGGCAAAGTGGTGTTCGATACCTGCGGCGGCTTGGGCTACTTCGCAGCATGTTGCCTAGAAACCGGTGTGACGCACATCCAGTCGATCGAGAAGAACGCTGACGTGCTGTGGCTGCGCACGCTCAACCCATGGTCGCCGGACCCGGACGCGCTCGCCAACGGCGGCCGCCTGCAGCTCAATCATGCCGACGTGTCACAGGCGATCACGCAGATCGCCGACGCTTCGGTGGACGCGCTGTTGCACGATCCGCCGCGCTTCGGCATTGCCGGCGAGCTGTACTCACAGGCGTTCTACGGCCAACTTGCACGCGTGCTGCGCCGCGGTGGGCGCCTGTTCCACTACACCGGCAGTCCGAACAAACTCACCAGCGGCCGCGATGTCCCGCGCGAGGTGGAAAAGCGGCTGGAGAAAGCTGGCTTCAAAGCGCAGCTCGCGCTGGACGGTGTACTGGCGACTCGGCGCTGAGCAGGGCCCTGCAAACCAAGACAGCCCCATTTGACCAGACGGATGATTTGCTTGACATGATGTCATCTTTGTTTGACATTAAGTTCACTTTAACTAACTCAAAGGCCGAGTCATGTCATCACTTGAGAAGCGTGCTTTGCTCGCCTTGTGGAGCATGTGCCCCGTCTACTGCGTCTATTTCGTGATCCAGATCGGGCTTCCGTACCTGCAGCCGACCATGCTGGAACGCATCGGCTGCCTCGCCGTGGTGGCCAGCATCCATGCCACGGCTTACGTCATCGGCCTGCTGGCCATCAAGCGGCGTGAAGCCGGCGAGCCACTGCTCGAAGACGAGCGCGACCGAGCCATCGACGGGCGCGCCACCCGCACGGCCTATTTCGTCATGCTGACCGGCCTGATCGTGGTCGGCATGGTCATGCCGTTCAACAACAGCGGCTGGAAGCTCGTCAATAGCGCCCTGCTTTTCATCGTGTTGGCCGAGACGGTGCGCTACGCACTGATCCTGATCGGCTACCGGAGTCCGCGCCTTGCCCACTGAGTCCATGTCGAACGACGTCAAGCTTCAGCGCTTCCTCGCGCAGGACATGACGCAGGCCGAACTGGGCAAGCGCGTGGGCCTTACGCGCCAGACCATCGCCGCGATCGAGCAGGGACGCTATTCACCGTCGCTGGACGTCGCCTTCCGTATCGCCCATGTCTTCGGCAAGCGGGTCGACGAGGTTTTTCACTGGCAGCCGGGTGTGAATGAAGGCAACGATGCGGTAAGCCTCGGCTAGATTTCCTCGGCCTCATCAGCATCTCCGGGCCCTGCCACAAGCAGGGGCCCTCGGTTGCGATGGAACCTCGCCCAGGTGACATCCGTCCAGGCGCATCTGGCGTATAAACATGCTGATCAGTTCGCCGCCCCAGGAGTCACGTCCATGAAGTCATTGTTGAAATTTGCAGCCCTCGCCCTCGTCGGTACCGCCACCCTCACTTCACCGGCTTTTGCCGCACTGAAAGAAGGCACGCAGGCACCCGACTTTTCCGCACCGGCCTATCTCGCCGGCAAGCCGTTTACCTTCAAGCTCGCCGATGCCCTGAAGCAGGGTCCGGTGGTGGTCTACTTCTTCCCCGCCGCGCACACGTCGGGCTGCAACATCGAAGCGCACCTGTTCTCGGAGGCTATCGACCAGTTCAAGGCGCAACACGCCACCGTGATCGGAGTCACCGCCGGCAACACCGCCGAACTGGCAGATTTCTCCCGGGAAACCGACCACTGCAGCGGCAAGTTTCCGGTCGCCGCCGACGAGGGCGCGAAGATCGCCAAGGAATACGACGCGTTGCTGCTGATGAAGCCCGGCTGGTCGGACCGCACCTCGTACGTGATCGCCCCGTCGGGGAAAATCACCCATGTCTATTCCAGCCTCAACCCCACCAAGCATGTCCAAGAGACGCTCAATGCCGTGAAAGCGCTCGAACAACCGGACAAAGCCGCGAAGTAAATCCGGGCCCGATGACGAAACAGGAACGGCGCAGAGGTCACCTCTCGGAGAAGTGGCCTCTGCGCCGCTGTCGCTGCCGACCTTGCCCTACTTGCGCGCCGCGATGATCTGGCTCAGGTAATCCGGCGTGCCCTCGATGCGTACCAGATGCGGGTATTGCAGGCCGCCGTGGTAATCCACCGGCACCGTGCGGTAGCCGCCCTGGTACTCCAGCAGCAGCTGGATCGGCGTCTTGCTGTCCCTGGCCGCCGCGATCGCGCTCTTCAGCACATCGCTCGAATAGGTCTGCCCGTTCACCGCGACCAGGGTAGCGCCGGTGCTGACACCGGCCTTGAAGGCCGGTCCGTCCCATCGTACGTCGTTGACCTGCCCCTTGTCGTTCATCGTCAGACCGATCGACCAGGCGAAGTTGTACAGATGGCGGGACGGTTCCGGCCGGCTGTTGTACTGCTTCTCGTACGCGCTTTCCTTATCCGTGTAGACCAGCTTCCAGCCGGTCGCCGCGATGCCGTTCTCCAACGGCGGATTGAGCGTGCCGACGCGCGCGTGCAGGAAGCTTGCCCAGTCGTACTTGGCCACGCCGTCCAGGGCCGCCACCACGTCGTCGAAGGTGTAGGTCCTGGTCACGTAGCTGCCGTTGTCGACACCGAAGAACGTGCGCGCGAAATCGTCCAGCGATTTCTGGTCATGCGTCAGCGCGCGCAGCTTGGCGTCCACCTCCAGCCACATCATCTGCCCGCCGCTGTAATAGTCCTCGCTCATCTGCCAGCTGCGGTACGGAAGACTCGAGCGGCGGGCGGCGGTCGCGTCGTTGGTGGTGTCTTCGAGCGTCCGCCACTGGAAACCCTCGCGGTTGCGATCGTAGTTGGCCGCCGTCATGGCCAATGCGTCGCGGAACTCCTGCGGCGTCCACATGCCGGCGCGCGCGGTCAATATGTAACCCCAGTACTGCGTCTGCCCCTCGTACACCCACAGCAGCGAATCGCCCATCGGCACGTTGAAGTTGGGCGTCCACAAGTCGGCCGGACGGCGGAACTTGCCGTTCCACGAATGCGCGTACTCATGGGCCAGCAGGTCGCGGCCGGGCGCAGCGTCCTTCCATTCGGTGAAGTAATCGGCGCCCACGCCGTCCTCGCTGGACTGGTGATGCTCCGTGCCGTTGCCGCCCAACACATCCGACAGCGAGAACAGGAAGTCGTAGTGGTCGTAGTGGTGCGAGCCGAACAGTTTCACCGCCTGCGTCACCAGCGCGCGGTGCACCTGCAATTGCTCGGGCGTCATCTCCAGATACTTCGGCGCGTCGGCGACGATGTCCAGATGCACCGGCGCGTCGCCGCCCGGATTCAGATCGACACGCTTGAAGTACCGGCCCGCGTAGATCGGTGAATCGACCAGGTTGTTGAATGTCACCGGCTTGAAGGTGGTGGTGTCGCCCGACTGCGAAGTCGTCTCCAGTGCCGTGCCGAGTTGCCAGCCATGCGCCAGCGTTACGCTCGGCGCGAAGGTGATGCCGCGCGAAAAATAGCCGGCCGGATACAGCGATACCTTGCTCCATTCCATGTCCATCATGCGGTCGGTGATCTCGAACCCCTCGCTGTCGGTGCGGCCCGACATGTATTGGAATGTCGCGTCGATGGTGGAGACGTCCGCGGGCACGTCGAGATGGAACGCGTACACGTCGTACTTGTCGCGCTTCCACATCATCGGCTTGCCGTTGGCGCTGAGCTTGAGGCCGGCGAGCATGGCGATTGGGCCAGTCGGCGAGTGGTCGCCGGGAATCCACTGCGGATACAGCAGCGTCAATGCGCCAGCCTTGACCGGAATCGTCTCGTGTACGCGAAAAATGCCCTGCAACGTGTCGCTGGCATCGACATGAATCGTGATCGTGCCCGGATACGGCGTGTCCTGCGGCGGCGGCACATCGAAGTTTTGCGCCTGCTGCGCGCACACGACTCCGGCCGCGAGTGCCATCGACGCAGCCATGACAAGACGCGCCAACGTGTGGCGCGTACCAGCCGGCAACCCGGCGAGAGAGACAACAGACATGTGGGACTCCGGTAACCCGACCTGAAGATTCCCTCAACTTAGCATTACAGGCACCGTGCTGGCCAAGGCGAGGCAGCGCCACTTGCGGATAAACCTTCGTTCCGCCGCACCCCCTGTCCCTGCCCCCTTAGCCTTGTCGCGCATCTCCCCGATGCACCCGGCCACGCAAATTGCCCTACTATCAGGCGATGAATACAGCCACTTCCCCAGCACCAAACGAAGCGCGACGCGGCAGCCTAGCCTGCGTCGGCATGGGCATGACCCTGGGCTCTCACCTCACGCCGTTGGCACGCAGCCAAATCGAGCAGGCGGACGTGGTGTTTGCGGCACTTTCCGATGGCATCGTGGAGATGTGGCTGCAACGCATGCACCCAGATGTGCGCAGCCTCCAGCCCTACTACGCGGAGGGCAAGTCGCGGATGAAGACCTATCGGCAGTGGGTCGAGCTTATGATGACCGAGGTGCGCGCCGGCAAGAAAGTCTGCGGCGTGTTCTACGGCCATCCCGGCATCTTCGCCTGGTCGCCCCACAAGGCCATCGAGATCGCCCGCGCGGAAGGCTTCCATGCGCATATGGAGCCAGGCATTTCCGCCGAAGACTGCCTCTACGCAGACCTGGGGATCGATCCCGGCCGCTTCGGATGCCAGCACTTCGAGGCCAGTCAGCTGCTTTTCTATGAGCGACGCATCGACCCCACCGGCTATCTGGTGCTGTGGCAGGTCGGGCTGGTGGGTGATCTGTCGTTGAAGCGCTTTTCCACCGGGGCGGCGTACCGGCAGGCGCTGGTGGACGTGCTGAGCCAGGACTACCCGCTTGATCACGAGGTAATTGTTTATCGCGGTGCGACCTTGCCGATCCAGAAGCCGCGGACGAGCCATATCGCTCTGCGCGATTTACCCAACGCCAAGTTGACCGCAGAGGAGACGGTTATCCTGCCACCCGCTGCGCCATTGAGGGTGAATCTCGCCATGCGTGAGCGATTAGCGGAGTTGGACAAGGCACATTCCGCCGCTTGAAGTGAATAGGGGTACTGAAGGGGCGGTCTTCTACACAAGGTGCGTTAAAGGGAAACGGGTCCCAATGGCGCGTGGTTCGATCAATAAATGTCGATAACTGTCGTTATCATGTTTTATCAAGCCCATGACCGCATGACATCGGCTTGCAATCCGCATCGATCTGATGCTTGAAGATCACAGGAAACAGGGGGAACACACATGTCTGACACGATTGAGTTGCTGAGTGCCATCGGCCAGAACGCAGCGCTGCGTTATGCATCGGCAGAGGAGCTTGCGCACACGTTGGAGCAGGCGGACGCATCGGAGGCATTCAAAGCAGCGGTGATATCCGGTAATAGCTCACGTTTGTCTGAGGAGCTCGGGCAGAAACCGATGCATGTCGACCATAATACGCAAATCCCCGGACATGAGGAGGATGAGCCGAATCATGACGACGATCATGACGACGATGAACCCCATCATTCCCCCAAACCCGATCACGACAAACCATCACCCCGCCGATAGGCAGCATCGGCATGCTCCGGCTATGGAGCCGCTTTTGGCGATGGCCCGCGTTGTTGGCGGGCATGGCTTTCTGCGTGCTTGTTCAAGCTGTCCATGCCGACGCGCCGATGCCCGGTGCAGGCTCGTTCCTTGTGCAAACCGAGAGCCTGCGCACCGACGATCACCCGCGGTTTCTTCGCATGCTGCAGCAGCTCCATCGTGAAGAGCCTCGCCTGTCACCAAAAGAACAATGGCATTTGCGTTATCTCGACGCCTGGCAAATGGCTTTCCAAGGCGATTACGTCAAAGCCGATGTATTGCTGCAGGATATAGTCGATCACTCCGGTGATATAACACTGATAGCCAAGTCTTCCGCCTTGCTCATGGTCGACCAAGGGATCAATCATCGCTACGAGGAAGCCTTTGTACTGGCCAACCGGCTGGTGGCCGACTTGCCAAAGGTCAAAGACAAGCTGGCTCACTTCCTCATCCTGTACAACGTTTCGCAGTTGCTTAGTTCATCCGGTCAAAACGACTTGGCCATCAAGTATGCCCGCATGATGGAGGAAACGCTCCCTCCCGGGGAAACGTTGTGCCGCCCGCGGTCCACGCAGATCGTCGCGCTTTACAACAACAAGAAGCTGAAATCATCAAGTCCGGAACTGCAACAGGCTGTTGACACGTGCCTCGCCGCCAAACAAACGATATTCGCCAATAACATGTGGCTGGTCATGGGAAGCCTATACCTGGAGGAAGATCAACCGGGCAAAGCCCTCGCGTTGCTTCACCGAATTGCCCCAAGTATCAGCGCGAACCAGTATTACTCCCACATGCTGGCATCCCGGGTGGAGCTTGCCCAAGCCTATTGGGAACTGGCCGACGACATCAACGCCCGGAAAGCGGCACTCGCTGCGGTGGCCATGAGTAGCCCGGACGAGATCAGCGGATCGTTGAAGGACGCATATCAGGTGCTTTACCAGGTCGAAAAAAAGCGAGGCAATGCCGCCGCCGCGCTTTCGTATTACGAGCACTATGTCGTTCAGGACAAAGGTTATCTCGACGACGTCAGTGCCAGGGCGCTGGCCTACCAGACCGTGCAGCAACACATCCTTGCCAAGAAGCTCGAAACCGAAGAACTCAGCAAGCAGAACAATATTCTTCGATTGCAGCAGGCACTGGACACGAAGGCGGTGGAGACCAGCCGGCTCTACATCATCCTGTTGCTGATGACCCTCGCATTCATCGTGTTATGGCTTTACCGGCTCAAGCGCTCGCAGCTTGGCTTCAAGCGGCTTTCTCATCACGACAGTCTCACTGGCATCTTCAACCACCAGCACTTCATCAGTGAGGCCGGTCGCGTCTTGCGCCTGCTGGAGAAAAAGCTCGGCCATGCCTGCCTGATATCGATCGACCTTGACCACTTCAAGCAGGTCAACGATACGCATGGTCACGCCATGGGCGATACCGTGCTCAGGCATACCGTCGCTATCTGCCAACATCACTTGCGCCCCACAGACCTATTTGGCCGCCTGGGCGGCGAGGAATTCGGCATCCTGCTGCACGAGTGTTTTCGCGAGCAAGGTATGGATATCGCCAATCGCATCCGGATTGCCATTGAAGCATCACCGATGGAGAAAGACGGGTGTGTCGTATCGATTTCCGCCAGCGTCGGCCTGGCCTCCACCGATGCTTCCGGTTACGAGCTACTGCGGCTTTGCATGGAAGCGGATGCAGCGCTTTATCGCGCCAAGCGCGCCGGGCGCAATCGCGTCATCGCCGACACCGAGAACGGCAGTCTGGTCGAAGCTTGAGATGACGCGCGCAGACGATGTCCGAGTACCCCTCGGATCGATCACGCAAGCCAAAGCCGTAAGCGTTTTGCGCCGTCAGCTGATGCGCAGCCAGTTCAGGAACAGACCGTTCTCGCGATCTTCGACGCGGTAGCCTTCGCGTCCTTCGACCATCGTGCCCCACACGGTACGTGTGCCGTCCTCATGCTGGCTATCCACGCGTATGCGCTCGCCATGCGGAACCTGAAACCGGGTCGCCAGTACTATGGTTTCCTCATCCTTCGAAACCAGCAGTGCAGGCTTGCTGACAACGGAGCTGGCCGTCCATCCGGAACTGACCTGGATCTGCACTTCCCGCTGCGGCTGGCCGTTGCGATTGTCGAGCTTCCAGCCGTCGACTTTCTGCAGCAGCGTATCCAGGCGCGGATCGTTCCAGTCGACCGTGCCGACCGAAACGCTCGAACGTGACTTGTCGTGGCCCATATGACTGACCTCCGCTGGACAGATGCGAATGGACGTGCGGACGCGGCTCCCCGGCACCAACATACCAGAACTACAGCCCGGTGGCTGAGTCAAGGCAGGCCAGAACCCCTGCGCCCACATCGATATCGCGGGCGATCTGACAGAGGTTGGCACCTGGCTGGCGAGTCAGGCCAACAGCCTCACGCTTGACTCGTCGCTGAACTTTCTTTGTTTGGACATGACACTCTCTTTTGCCGACCATTGGCCTTCTTGGAAGTGTCCGTGTTAACGGGATAGAACCCCTGTTTTAATACTTCTGCTTCGTTCGTTCGGCTCAATACCCTATGCCGTTCGCGTGAAGTCGCTGATCCAGTTCAGCTCCCAGGTTGCGCCGCCATCCGCCGAGCAGGACTGTTCCCAGCGCGCCGAGTGCGGGGTGATGCGCGACCAGACCACGCGCGTCTTGATCGGTCGGCCATCCAGTTGGTCGTCGCCGATGAGGGTGCTGGTACCGTCCATGAAGCGGCCGCGCACGGGCGGCTCGATGACCGAAGGCGTTCTGTTGTCGAGCCACCAGCTCAGCCACTGCCCGGTCGCCCGGTCGAACGCGCGCAGGCCGATGCCACGCACCGTGCCGGAGGGCAATGCCATGACGTTGTCGCCCACGTTGCCCAGCCCGCCCAGCACCGGCCAGTTGACCAGCGTGCCGCCGAAGCTGTCCCAATCGTGATTGCCGACCAGGCGATGCCGAAGGCGGCGGTGCCGTACGCTCCACGACCCGACCAGGAAATCGTAGTCGCGCGGTGCGTCCGCCAACGTGGGCAGCGGCGTCGGCACGACCGACGTGCGCGTGAAGTAGTTGCGCCAGTTGACCTCCCAGCTGGCACCGTTGTCGGCGGAGAACGCCTGTTCCCACCAGGGCCGCGAGCCGTGGATGTCGTTCCATCGGAACCGCATCGTGATCGGCCGACCCTTAAAGGTGTCGTGCCCGATGAAAGTGCCGGCGTCACCCTGGAAACCGCCCAGTACGGGTGGGTCGATGCGCGTCGGATCGCGCCCGTCGAGCCACCAGATCGACCACTTGCCGGTGCCTGGGTCGAACGCACGCAGGGTAAGCCCGCGGTAGGGATCGCCGGGTAGCGCGACCACGTTGTCGTCGATCGTCGCTTGGCCGCCCATAGCCAGCCACAACGCGCTGCGGCCCGGAAACGTCTGCCAATGCGTGTCGCCGACCAGGCGTTCCTTCAACCGGCGGTGCCATACATCCCAGTTGCCGACCAACCAGGTCCAGTCGCGCGCGTGGGCAGCAGGATCCCAGGCCGTGCCGCTTGCCGTCGGCCGCGCGCCAACCCACTCCGGCAGGCCAAGTATCGCGGCCCCACCGGCCATCGCCAGGGTCTTGAGGAACGCGCGGCGCGAAAACGGAATGGAACCATGTGAAGGCATGGGATCGATCCTTGCGGGGCCACAAGGGCCGGGATTCGGATGATGGCCGATGCTGCGCGCTGTTGACCACGCGAAAGCGGGGCTTCAGCATAAGGCAGACTTATGGTCGACCAGCACCGCTTCCCGTCCCTTCCGGCCATCCGCGCGTTCGAAGCCGCGGCCCGCCTCGGCAGTTTCGCGCGGGCGGCGCAGGAACTCGACACCACGGCGGCATCCGTCAGCTACCACGTGCGACGCCTCGAAGAGCAGATCGGGGTACCACTGTTTGCGCGTTACCCGCAGCGAGTGGAACTGACCGAGCCCGGTCAGTGGGTCGCACGCGAGGCCATCAACGCCTTCGCTGCCTTGCGCGCAAGCTTCATCAAGGCCGCCGACCTGGACGAGGCGCGTCTGTCGCTGACTACACTGCCTACCCTCGGCACCAGCTGGCTGACACCGAAACTCGGCCGCTTCCGCGCAAAGCATCCGGAGATCGCGTTCGACCTCGACCTGTCGCCAGACGCCCAGGACCTCAGCACCGGCCATTTCGACGCGGCCATCCGCAACGGCCACGGCCGCTGGCCAGGTCTGCGCACGATCGAACTGTTTCCCAGCATCTTCATGCCGCTGTGCGCACCGGCACTGAAGGATGCTGCAGCAGGCATCGCCGACCCGCGAGGTCCACTTGACGTTCCGTTGCTGGGTCGATCCGATTGGTGGGCGCTGTGGTATCGCGCGCGGGGTTTCGACGACGTCGTTCTGCACGGCCGGTTCGGCACCCATCTGTCCGCCGAATACCTGGACATCGCCGCGGCGGCGGCCGGCCACGGCATCGCGATCGGCTCGCCAATCCTGTTCCGCAACGAGATCGAGGCCGGCCGACTGGTGCCGGCGCACGACGCCGTCGCCAGCGATGGTCGTGCGTTCTGGTTCACATCCCCCGTCGCCCGGCAGCACAGCCGCAAGATCGCCAGGTTTCGCGACTGGCTGTGCGACGAAGCGTCACGCGACCGCGACGCTGCCCACCACTACATCCGCAGGGCAGTCATCGTCGAACCGTGACCAACGGGTAGCGACTAGATACGCGGCAGTAGCACGTCAGCAGGAATCGTCCCTGACACCTTTTTCCACGCAGCGTGGCAATACGGCCTGACGTCGCTGCAGGAAGCGCCGGACGGCGGGGTCGCTGGCGAGGCCGATCGCGATGTCGAAGGCATCGCGAGCCTCGGGGTAGGCATGGGTTCGGCCAGTAGCGCCGCGCGTGCTGCCCAGTAGGGTTGGTAATCGACAAGCCGGCCGTCGGCAGCGAGCGCATCCACGATCTCGAGTGCGGCGCGCGGACCTTGCAGTTCCGCGATGGCCAGCGCGCGGTTGAGGGCGACCACCGGCGAACCGGAGAGAGCGAGCAGCGCATCGTAAATCTGCACCTCGGGCGTCCAGTCAGTGCGCCCGCTGCGGCGACGCTCGACATGCGCGGACTGCAGCGCTGCTTCAAGCTGATAACGGCCGATATGGCCCAACGCGCTCGCACGCAACAGCAGCGCTTCGGCCTCGTCGATCATCGCTGCATCCCACAGCGCGACATCCTGCTCGGCCAGCGGCACGTAGTCGCCGTCCTCAGTGCGGCGCGCGCGGCGCCGCGCCTCCGCGTGCAACATGCACGCCAGCAGGCCCAGCGCTTCTGGTTCCTGCGGCAGCAGCCCGGCCACCAGGCCGGCGAGAAACAGCGCTTCCGCGGTGAGATCGCGCCGGATCGCATCGGTGCCGCCGGGATCGCTCCAGCCTTCCGCAAAGGCGGCGTAAATCGCATCCAGCACGCCGTCCAGCCGTCCGGCCAGTTCGTCGCGTGCGGGAATGGCAAATCGGATGCCCGCCTGGCGGATCTTCTGTTTCGCCCGCCCGAGGCGTTTGCCCATCGCATCCGGTGACGCGAGAAACGCCGAAGCGATGGTCTTCGCATCCAGCCCAAGCACGGCCTGCAACATCAACGGCGCGCGGATGCCGGCATCGATGGCCGGATGTGCGCAGGCGAACAGCAGCGCCAGACGCTGATCCGGAATGGCCGCGTCATCCATCACCGTCGATGCAGCTTCGTCGAGTTCCGCCAGGATCTGCAACTGCACGGCCGCTACTTCACCGCTGCGGCGGCGCCGGATGCCATCGATCCCTTTGCGCCGGGCCACGGTCAGCAACCACGCTTCCGGATTCGCAGGGCAGCCGTTGAGCGGCCAGTCCGCCAGCGCCGCGGCAAACGCTTCCGACAATGCATCCTCGGCCGCCGCCACATCACGCATGGCGGCGGCCAGAAAGGCGACCAGCTTGCCGTAGCTGCGACGCGCGACGGCGTCCGCGGTACTGCGCGCCTGCGCCGCGCTATCCAGCGTACATGTCCCAGATCGGCCGCACTTCGATCGTGCCATGACTCGCACCGGGGCAGCGTGCTGTCCAGGCAAGCGCCGCATCCAGGTCAGCCACGTCGATAAGGTAGTAGCCGGCCAATTGTTCCTTGGAGTCCACGTAGGGGCCATCCAGTACCTGCGATTTGCCGTCCGCCACATGCACGGTGGTCGCGGTCGTGCTGTTTTGCAGGCGATTCGAGCCGACCAGTACACCCGCCGTCTTCAGTGCCTGTGTATACGCTCCATAGGCCGCGACGCCCTGTTCCTGCTCCGCTGGCGTCATCTGCGACCAACCGCTCTCGTTCGAATACAGCATCAATAGGTATTGCATCGGGATTCTCCGCAATGAGTGATCGGCGGGCAGTGTGCGTCGCCATTCCTATGACGCGCGAGGTTCGGCGATTTGGACAGGACCGATCTTATCGGGGATCGCCCCGGGCAAACCGAGCGATCCTTTTGTTCCCTGCATAGTGACGACGCTCTGCCACGACGTTGCGAAAGTCGCCTTCGGCGCGCTCGCTTCGAAGAAGAATGGTGTCAGGGACAGTTTCAACGGAACGACCAGGAATTGTCCCTGACACCTTTTCGAATCCGGCCGCGGCGGCATGATGCCCGGCTCTGCATTTGCGCCCGCCTCCCTATTCCACCCGTTTCCCGCCGCTGGCCGAAACTAGGCGCAGAAAGGTTTCGTGCTGGTATCGGCTCATGCGCAGCTTCTGGCCGGTATCCATCGTGACGACGTGGTAGCCGTTGAACCACGGATGGATGGCTTGGATCCGGCGCACGTTGATGATGGCCGAGCGGTGGACGCGCGCGAAATGCCGCGGATCGAGGCGCGCGGCGAGCGCGCTCATGGTCTCGCGCATTTCGTGGACGCCGTCGGCCAGATGGATCTGCACGGTGTTGCCGCTGGCCTTGATCCACACGATCTCGTTGACGTCGATGAAGCTGATGTGCTCGTCGATGCGCACGGGAAGGCGCTGGAGGTGGTCATCGCGCTGGCGCAAGGCTTCGAGCGCCTGCAGGATCCGCACGGAGGCACCCCCATCCGCGCCCTTGCCGGTGGACAACCGCGCCTTCACGCGCCGCAACGTGTCTGCGAAACGTTCCCGGCTGAACGGCTTCACCAGGTAATCCACCGCATTCGCCTCGAATGCCCGCACCGCGTATTGCTCGAAGGCGGTGACAAACACTGTCGCCGGCATGCGCTCTGCGCCAATGGTCGCCACGACGTCCATGCCGCTCATGGCAGGCATCTGGATGTCGAGAAAGACCAGGTCCGGCGACTGGCTGCGTATCGCCTCGACCGCCGACACGCCGTCACCGCACTCAGCCAGCAGCTCGATGTCGGGATCGTCGCGCAGCAGGCGCACGATGGCATGGCGCGCGATCGGTTCGTCGTCCACGACCAGGGTGGCGATGCTCATGTCGACGCAATCTCGGGCGCATCGTCAAGTTCCTCAATCTCGCGGAACGGCAGGCGAAGCCGGCAGACCACGCCCTCGGGCCAGATCATCTCCAGGCGCACCTGCGCGACACCGCCATATAGTTCGCGCAGGCGCAGCTCAGTGTTCGACAGACCAATGCCATGCCCCGACGCAGAGGCAGGCCCGGCTTCCAGCGTGCTGTTGCGGTTGCGAACATCGATGCACAGGCTGTCACCTTCGCGCCGGCTTTCGATCTCGATGCAGTCCACGCCGATCCGCTTGCCGATTCCATGGGTTATGGCGTTCTCCACGATCGGCTGCAGGATCAGGCTGGGCACGGCGCAATCCAGCGTGTCCGGAGCGACGTAGATCTGCGTGGTGAGGCGATCCTTGAAGCGTATGCGCTGGATGCCGAGGTAGAGATCCAGCAGCACCAGCTCTCGCCGCAAGCTGATTTCCTGGCCATCGTAGTCCTCGAGGAATGCACGCAGCAGGTCGCTCAGGCGCAGCAGCATGTCTTCGGCCGACAGCGTGTCCTCATCCAGCAACGTCGCGATCGCGTGCAGCGTGTTGAACAGGAAATGCGGCTGCAGCTGCGACTTCAGCGCACGCAGACGCGACTGTGCAAGCTCCGTTGCCAACTGGCTCGCCTCGATCTCGCGGCGCGTCTTTTCGGCATGGAACTGCATGGCTTGCTGAATCGCGAACAGCGACCAGTAGGCCAGCAAGCCGGTAGCGAAATGCTGGCCGAGAAACTGCCTGACCTGCTGACCGAACGAACTCGGTTCGAACGCCGTCGATACGAACGCGCCGATGAACATGGCCAGCAGAGTCACGCCAACGCTCGCCGGCAATTGCATACCGAGTCCGCGCAGGCGCACCGGCGACTGGATCGGGTACTTCGCTGCCAGCCGGAACACCATCGGCGCCAGTGCTGCCCACGTGTACCACTGGATGATCGACCAGCGCAGGTAATCGAAGGCTGACCAGGTATTTCCGTTCATCGCGTCGTGCATGAACCCCTGCACCGCAAACACCACCACCACCGCCGCCCACAGGCCGAGATAGCGGAACAGACCGATCTGCGTGTTGCCGAGGCGAACCATCATCGCGGGATGTCCCGTGGGTTGGAGTGGCCATCCTAGGTGCAGCGCACGGCGCTGAAAAGCAATTCGTGACGCCACTACGATTCGCCGCCGCGTCACGACGATTCGTCCCGAACTGCTTTCGCAGAACACCTTCATCCGGCCATATCACGGTGCCGACCGTGTGCGCACGAGCCACCGGCGGCACCTCACCTCAGCCGGAGCACCTCCATGAATCCGACCCGCGCCACCGTCCTCACCACCGTGTTTGCACTCACGCTTGGCAACCTGCTCGTCGTTCCGTCCGTCAGCGCCACACACGCCGACGCAGGGCGCAGGCCCGCGCGACACTTCGATCTGATGAACGCGACGCTCGACAGCGTCACCGCACTCGCCATCGCGCCTGCCGACCGCAATGCCTTCCAGGACATCGCCCTTGACCAGCCGCTGCAGGGCGGTCTGACCTCGATGACCTTCGATGTTCCCACCGGCGGATGCCAGCGCGACCTCCGCGTCACCTTCCAGGGTGGACGCACCCAGCTCTTTCCACGCATCGATGTTTGCCGAAGCAGTGGCCTGCGCCTGACGTCACACGGCGGCAAGCCGAAACCATCCGGAGCATGAGCTGCCGAAGGGAGTGGAGAAACGCATCCTCGGCCGCCGCCACGTCACGCATGGCGGCGGCCAGAAAGGCGGCCAGCTTGCCGTAGCTGCGACGCGCGACGGCGTCCGCGGTACTGCGCGCCTGCGCCGCGCTATCCAACCTACATGCTCCAGATCGGCCGCACTTCGACCGTGCCATGGCTCGCACCGGGGTGGCGTGCCGTCCAGGCAAGCGCCGCATCCAGGTCAGCCACGTCGATCAGGTAATAGCCGGCCAACTGCTCCTTGGAGTCCACGTAGGGTCCATCCAGCACCTGCGATTTGCCGTCCGCCACACGCACGGTGGTCGCGGTCATGCTGTATTGCAGTCGGTTCCCACCGACCAGTACACCCGCCGTCGTCAGCGCCTGCGTATACGCCCCGTAGGCTGCGGCGCCCTGCTCCCGTTCGGCCGGTGTCATCTGCGACCAAACGTTCTCGTTCGCGTACAGCATCAACAGGTATTGCATCCGGACTCTCCACAATGAGTAATCGGCGGGCAGTGTGCATCGCCATTTCCATGACGCGCGAGGTTCGGCGATTTGGACAGGACCGATCTTATCGGGGATCGATCCGGGCAAACCGAACGATCCTTTTGTTCCCTGCATAGCGACGACGCTTTGCTACGACGTTGCGAAAGTCGCCGGCATCCGAAGCGCCGTATTGCCTGGCGCAGGTATTGCCGGTAACGCTGGCGATCTTCATCGTCCAGAAGCACGGTAGACAGTTGTTGCCCGCTGCACCACGTGCTGAGGAATGCCGGTGAGATCGTGACGTGTGGGGTCTGGCCATACGCGCCGCATCGTTCGTGAGCCAGGCCTACGACGATTAGTACAAGCTGCACAGTGGCCTCATACCAGGAGCCGGCCCGATGTCAGTCAGTCGCAGCAGGGCCGGCCCCTTGCGGAACCGACCCTGCTGCGGTTTGGAATAAAGATTGCGACTGCTTCAGCAAATTACGGATGCGATCCCGTAATGGACCAGGCTCCCGATCCTGTATTGGCTTGTACGAAGAAGTTGTAACTATCCCCCGCCACTGCTGTGAAGGTGACCATCAATGGCCCAGTGCCGTCCTGTTCCGTGACCGATTGGTTCGTGGTGGCGTTGTCCGCAACGAACCTCCAGCTAGTGCCCGCAGGAACATTGAGAGTCGCAGTAACTGCTCCCGCCCCACTCGTGAAGTTCGGTGTGTAGGCGTATCCACCCTGTGAAGTGATCGATCCCGAGAAGCTGATATTGCCTCCGGTAGTTACGCCCCCCGTGCCCGTGAGACTCGCCGTCTGCGGACTGTTGGCGGCGTTGTCGGTGACGGTCAAGGTTCCCGTGAACGCTCCGTTAGCCGAAGGTGCGAATAAGGCCCAAATCGTGCAGTGCGATCCAGCCGCCAGCGACGATCCGCAAGCGTTCGACACATCGAACGGACCGCTCGCACTGGCAGTGCTGATCGATACCGCGGTGCTGCCGGTGTTGGTCAGAGTGAATGCCTGCCAGTTGCTGTAGCTATTCACCGCTACGTTGCCGAAGTTGAAACTCGCTGGACTCAGCGTGACGGTGCCACCCACACTGGTCCCGGTGCCGGTCAAGGTGGTCGACTGCGGACTATTGGATGCGTTGTCCGTGACGGTCAAGGTTCCTGTCCGCGTTCCGGTCGTGGTGGGATTGAAAGTTACAGAGAGGGTGCAGCTCGAGCCGCTGGCTAATGTTCCGCAGTTGTTGGTCTGGCCATAGTCGCCACTGACCGTAACGCTGCCGATTGTCAGCAGACCTGGGCCGTTATTTTTCAGCGAGACGCTCTGGGCCGCACTGGTGGATCCGACGGTTGTGCTACCGAACGCAAGACTGGTCGGACTCAACGTTGCCGTGGTTCCGGAGCTGGTGCCCACGGTGACCGCCACCGGCGCCGATGGAATACCGTTGGCGACGACATACAGCTTGCTGGCGCCTGTTTCTATGTTGGATGGCACGTCGAAATTCGTGCTTACAGGCGTACTCCCCGTCGCCACGCCCATGGTGCTGTGCCCGTGGGTGCGGCAGTAAAACACGTGACCGGTTGCCGAATTGACGATGCGAACCAACGGAAAGTTGGTCGCCATCTGCTGGTCATCACCGTAGTAGGCGCCCTGAGTCAATCCGTTGAACTGCGTTCCGGAGACGGGGTACGTGCTTCCAGGCGCCAGCGTGGTGGACACGGAGCTGACAGTAGGCTGCCAAGCCGTTTGGTAAGTTCCCGCTGGAGTCCAGACCTGAATGCCCTGGCTTAGATCCGAGTACAAAATCTGACCATTCGGCAACACCAGCAAGGCCCCGTACCAGGAAGAAACGTTGGATGCGTTGGCGGGTGCTGCAACGGTCGTCAAGGCGCTGCCATTCCATTCGAGAAATGTCGAAGGCGTGTTGAAGACGCCAGGGCTGGCCATCATCAACACGTTGCCGTTGATTTCCACTGCCGCAGGTCCATCGGCGATGTCCAAGCCGTTTGGAAAATCCGGGCCCGCCGTCCAGGTTCCGGACGCCGTGTGGTAAATCGCCGTATGACCGGCCGCGCATTTGTTCGATCCGGTTGCGAACACCGTGCCGTCGGGCCGCAGCGCCATGGGGCCGACCTCGTACGAGGCGTTACTCTCGCCGCCGCAGCTCGCGGCCGAATCCCACAGTTGCACGACGGTGCTTCCGGCGTCGCTCCATAGTCCCGTGGCTGGATCAAAGAGTTCGGATTCTGTGCCGGTAGCATTGTATTGATCGAAGGCATAGGTACGAACCGTCAATGCCTTGCCGCTGGGCAGCAGCCCCCAGTTTTCCTCTACGTTGTAATCGGGCTTGTTGGTGCCGGTGATGGTCCAACTGAGATGGGCTTCGTCGAACAGCGCGCCGTTGTACAGCCCTTGCTGCCCCATCATGAACGTGCCATTCGGGAGAATCACGCCAGACGCATCGCCGATCTGGGTCCAGCCCGAGGGGGGATTCACCGACGTCCACGTATTGGCCACCGGATCGTAAATCGCGCCGAGGTTGGTTTCCACATCGTTGCCGAAGTTGTACTCGCCGCCCTCGACGAGCAGCTTGCCATCGGCCAGCACGCCGCCGGCGAAGTCAAAGGGCGCGTATCCCGAGGGCATCGAGGCGATTGAGCTCCACGTACCGTTGACGTAGCTCCCCGTGTTGTCGGGAGTAAGCCTGTACCACTGTGAATCGGCGGCAGTAGATGTTTCAACGTGTGCTAGAACGGTGCCGTCTGTCATCAACGCCATATAGCCGATAGTGTTAGGCGGGGCGTTTCTTAGCGGCGTCCAGGTTTGACCGATGGCCACATTTGCCCAAAGCGCTAGCGGTGCCAACCAGAATGCAAGTCTCGACATTTTCATTATCTTTCCCTCTTGAAAGGCAGCCCGTTTCATATGAAACGAGGATGTAACATTGCCTCTGCAAGAGATGGAGATATAGGAAAAAATATTCGTGCAATTCGACGGATTTGCCAATTTTTAGTCAATTTTCTAATGACTTTGCTTTGGCGCTATGATTAGGGGCGACGCCGACACTTTTGATTTAGCGCCAATCCAGAACGACCCGTCGATACTGTCCGGGGGTCATGCCAGTGACGCGTCGGAACGCACGCGTCAAAAGGCTTTGATCGAAAAACCCCACCTGCTGAGCGATCTCGGAGATCGACTCTTCACTGCGTTGCAGCAGGCGCACGGCGGCACTAATACGCAACTTTATAAGATACTGTCCCGCAGAGAGCTGAAAGATGCGTTTCATACGCCGCTCGAACTGCGCCTCAGAGATACTCGCCCGCCTTGCGAGATCTGACACACGCAGCTTTTCTGCGTAGTGCTCGCGCATATGGTCGATCGCATCTGCGAAGCAGTTGTCAATCATGCGTGTGCGACTTGGTTCGATGAGATCACGCGAAACGCAAGTCAAGCCAACGATTGTCCCAGCGCGGTCGCGCAGCGGTTGCTTGGTCGACAGACACCAACCCGTGCTGCCGTCGTTGTAGATGGTCAGATCCAGACTGTCGATCAGCGGCTTGCCTGTCTGGAACAGGCGCTCGTCTTGATGGCAGTAGCGCTCAGCCATGGGTTCGGGAAACAATGCAAACGCGGTCTTGCCGATCCCCTCCTCTTTGCGATTCAAACCGCACCGCTTCACGCAAGCCTCGCTGATCAGCACGTAGCGCCCCTGACGATCTTTAATGCTGAACACTACCTCCCTCAGAGGATCGAACATTGCCTGAAGAACTTCGTTCGGGGCGATTATCGACAGGAATGCGTCGCGCCAGTGGATTTGGTCCAGCTTGGTCATGATGTTCCCTCACTAAAGACTCGACTGGAGTCGCGGCTTGGCGCCATCCCCTGACTATCGGCCATTCCCTCTCAGCGGAAGGTTGATGCTGCATCAGAAAAATGAGCTACCTCACAGACCGATAAATACCTAGGCGATATCGCTTGATGTGATTCAAAGCTGATATCTCGGACCTTTCTGTGCGATTTATCACTTTTTCGGCATTCACCCTATGTCTGACGTTTATTTAACTGAGCTGAACACCGTTTCACGAATACTTAAGCGACTATCCACGCCATAGGTTTTCTTGTCTCGAAACGCGTTTCTCAACATGGCCGGATGTGGAAGATACGGTGATAAAAACAATCCGCGTTTTTAGCAGACCCCGAGCTCATCAAAAAAGTCGCATGCGACTCCACTCCACAGCTCGTAGACCAGGTTTCTTCCCTCTGATTGTTTCGGCACGAGGTGCAAGACCGCGCGCCGGTTCTCGACCTGCGTGGCTTGCGATCACCTTGCTATATCCATCCCCATCTGTCGCTTTCGACACCCCAACAAGTTACGGACGCGGCCAACAGCACTCCCAGGCCTGCGTCAGTCACTCGAATGTCCCGGATGAAGGGTCAAAAACGGCGTCAGCGGTACCAGCTTGTGCCGTACGGATCGCGTCGTCTTGAGGAATTAAGGCGATTTGGATGCGAATTTCGGCACAAATTCACGCGCGGATAGAAACACCCGAGCTCGTCGACGCCTTGTACGAGAGTTTCCGGCCGTCGAAGCGTGGCCAGGCCCGACCCGTTTCGACGTTATCGCAATGAGCTACCCGCGGCCCACCTTGGCAGAGTGCTTTTCTACGCCCTGCTAGACTCCGTCAACGGACTCCCGACAAGGTTGCGTCGGGGTACGGATGGTGCGGGATTTTCTGCAATCTTGCTGGGGGTTGGGTGTCATGGCCATGCCGTTGTCGTGGAAAATCGGGGCCGGTGTGGCGAGTTTGATCGTCGCCGTGCTTGCCTGGAATGGACTTTCCCAGTACCTCGCAGCGCGCCACGCCGATGAGATCACGCGCGATTCCGCTCGCGCCGCCGAGATGGATGCACAACAGGCCAAAGCGCATGCCCAGCAATACCAGGCACAACTCGCGGCCAATCTGAAGCAGCAGCGTGAGGACTTGTCCGACACGTACCAGCAGGTGAACGAGCAGGCTCGGCAGTATCAGGCGGAGCAGGCCGTACGCATGGACAGGCAGCGACAGGAAGAGCTTCGCGTACAGGCAAGTTACCGGCTGGACCGAAACCAGCAGTGCGTCGGCGGCATCGTCATCAACCGCAGCGGTTCGAGCTTTACGCAGGTTGCCGGTAAGGACGGCAAGCCGATCCCATGCAAAGGTGACACGGCGGCAGAACCGCTGCGCTGATCCCGCATCGCCATCACCGTGTCTGCGTCAGGTATTGTCCCTGATACCTCTTCGCTTCCGGCACCCCGCCTGCATGACCTCGACCGAAAAGCACAGCGCCCCTGAAGTTTCGCGTGGCTCCATGGTGGTCGCGGCGCTGTCGACGGTGGTGGAGTGGTACGACTTCACGCTCTACCTGTATTTCGCCACGGTGCTGTCGCGGGTGTTCTTCGGTGGCGGCGACAACTCGCTGCTGGCCACGCTCGCCGGGTTCGCCATTTCCTATGGCATGCGGCCGCTGGGCGCGATGGTGTTCGGCCATATCGGTGACCGCATCGGGCGGCAGCGCACACTGGTTATGTCGATGATGCTGATGACGCTGGCGATGCTCGCTACGGCGTTGTTGCCCGACTACGCCGCGATCGGACCTGCGGCAGGCGGGCTCCTGCTGCTGTTGCGCTGCTTCATGGCGTTCTCGGTCGGCGGCGAATATACGGGCGTGGTCGCCTACCTGCTGGAAGGCGCGCGCGAGGACCGGCGCGGATTGATCACCTCGTTGGCAGCCGCCGCCAGCGAGGTCGGCGCGCTCTTCGCCGTGGCGATCTCGGCACTGACGGTTGGCGCGATGAGCACCGTCCACCTCGACGCCTGGGGCTGGCGCATTCCGTTCTTTGTGGGCGCGGCGCTGGCCGGCTGTGTCTGGATCGCCCGCTCCACCATGGAAGAATCGCCGGATTTCCTGCGGCAGGTGACGCAGCACACCGTGCCAGAGTCCCCGCTCCGCCACACGCTGGCACATCACCGGCCCG
Organism: Rhodanobacter sp.; assembly: GCA_035566635.1. GTDB lineage: Bacteria > Pseudomonadota > Gammaproteobacteria > Xanthomonadales > Rhodanobacteraceae > Rhodanobacter. The sequence continues at coordinate 37,523 of DATMQY010000018.1, read as the reverse complement.
CACTGCTGCGTACCTTCGCCATCTCGGCGCTTGGCTCCATCACCTATTACGTCGGCATCACGTATGTGCCGGCTTTCCTGAGCTCGTCGGGCATCCTTGCCACCGGCCGTTCGCTCTGGCTGTCGACCCTTGCCGCGGTGGCGGTCATCCTGGTCACGCCTCTGGCGGGTGCGCTCTCCGACCGGGTCGGACGCAAGCCGGTGCTGATCTGGCTGGGCATCGCGGGCATGCTGTTGCCGTTGTCGATGTTCGGCCTGATGGCAGGCGGCGGCGAGCTGCACATCGGAATCGGCGCGATCGTGCTGGCCTGCCTCGCCGGTGGCGTGAGTGCGGTAGGCGCACCGGCGACCGCCGAGCAGTTTCCCGGCGAAGGCCGACTCAGCGGCCTGGCACTGGGCGTGACCGTCGCAACAGCCATCTTCGGCGGCCTGACGCCTTTCCTCGCCGAGCTTTTCGTCAGGCTGACCGGATGGACCGCCCTGCCCGGCGCCATGATCGCCGCCGTAGCTCTGGCCGTCATGCCCTTCTTTCTGACCATGCCGGAGACGCATCCGTGCCTGGTCAGAGCCCATGCCCGCGAGCGGGCAGCAAAAGGGGTCGGCGACATTTAACTCGCGAGGAGTTGTCGCCGGCCCCATGAGTCTATTTATTTGCCTTGGACGTGTTCAGTGCCGCGGCGGCGCGAATGAGCGCCTTCAACGCCTTCTCATCGATCGAGTCGGTCTCATGGAAATCGATGGCACGCCGGGTATTGCCGTCGAGGCCGGAGTTGAAAAGGCCCGAAGGGTCATCCAACGAGGCGCCCTTGGCGAAGGTCATCTTCACGTAATTCTTGTACGTCTCGCCGGTGCAGATCATCCCGGCGTGATACCACACCGGAACCCCTCGCCACTTCCACTCCTCGACCACGTCGGGGACGGCCTGCTTGATGAGCACCCGGACCCTGGCGAGCCTCTCTCCCCGCCAATCGCCCAGTTCCTTGATCCTCGTATCGATCAGCCGGGATGGAGTGTCACTTCCGCCGCCCTCTTTCGAGCTGCTCTTCTCGTTCCTCATGATGGCCGTCTCTTTTTTCATGGTTGAAGTCGCTCGCCCGTTATTTGAGCACCCTAGTCGCCCGTCTCAATGGCCGCTTTTTTTGTTCGTCATTCCTGCGAAGGCAGGAATCGCTTTACGGCAGCGCGGCCGATCATCCAGTCGACCTGAGCAAGCGCGATCGCCACTGGATCCCGGCTTGCGCCGGGATGACGATTCGGGAAGATTGCCGCGCACCGCAATCGCCAAACGACTCAGCCCCGCTCCTGGACGCGGAGCAGGTTCCCCGCGGGATCACGGACGGCGCAGTCGCGAACCCCGTACGGCTGCTGGGTCGGCTCCTCGACGATCTCGGCACCACTGGCTTGTATCCGCTCAAAGGCAGCGTCGAGATCCTTGGTGGCCAGAAGCATGATGGCGTAGGTGCCCTTGGCCATCATCTCGGCGATGGTGCTGCGCTCGTCGTCAGTAACGCCAGGACTGGCAGCCGGCGGATACAGGACGATGGACGTACCGGGCTGGTCGGGTGGGCCGACCGTGATCCAGCGCATCCCGTTGTAGCCGACGTCGTTGCGAACCTCGAAGCCGAGGGTGTCGCGATAGAACGCCAGCGAGGCGTCCGGGTCGGTTTGCGGGAGGAAGCTCGCGTGAATGTTGATATCCATGGCAGTCGTACTCGGTGTGGAAGGAGCCGTCATGCTAAGTCAGGCTCGGAAGCCGGCGCTTCTCGATTCCTGACCGGTCGCGTCACCTGCCTCGCCACGCACGACGGCATGCCCGCCGTCGCGCTCGCCGCGTCACGCCGATAAACACTGGGCGGCACCCCGGCCAGCTCGGTGAAACGCGTGCTGAAGGTGCCCAGCGATGCGCAGCCGACCGCGAAGCAGACTTCGGTGACGCTGAGGTCGCCACGACGCAGCATCGCCATCGCGCGCTCGATGCGTCGGGTCATCAGGTAACTGTATGGCGACTCGCCGAAGGCGAGCTTGAACTGGCGGCTGAGGTGCCCGGCCGACATGTGCACGCCGCAGGCGAGCGCCTCGACGTTCAGCGGCTGCGCGTACTCCCGGTCGATCCGGTCGCGAACACGGCGCAGTCGTGCGAGGTCGCGCAGGTACTGTGCTTCGGCGGATCGGCTGTTCATTGGCACGATCGTCCCACGTGGCACCGGAGTGCTCAAGCCCGTTGAAGTAAAGACACCACGTTCGCTTTTCCCGCCAAGCCCGGCTCGATGCAATCGCCTCGGAGCTTTCACCGGCCTCAGCATGAATCCCGCCACACTTGTCACTCCCGCCGTTCGAGATCTGGCGGTAAAACTGGCCCATCACCCACAGCAAGCGATCGGCAGTGAACGGTATCGCGTTCCAGCCCGAACCCACGAGAGATCGCTCTCATCCGGAGGCTGCGATGACCAAGAACAAATCACCCCAAAACGCCAGGAAAGAAGGACAGCGCGCCATGAGCAGGCCGCTGGTTGTGCCGCCGCAAGAATGGGAGGCAGCGCGCGAGCAGCTTCTCGTCAAGGAGAAAGCCATGACCCGCGCCCGTGACGCGCTGGCCGCCGAGCGACGGCGGATGCCGTGGGTTGCGGTGGAAAAGTCATACGTGTTCGACGGCCCCGGAGGCAAGGCAAGTCTACTCGACCTGTTTGCGGGGCGCCGTCAGCTGATCGTCTACCGCGCCTTCTTCGAGCCGGGCGTGCATGGCTGGCCGGAGCATGCCTGCATCGGCTGTTCTTTGGGAGCGGACCAGGTTTCGCACCTCGCCCACTTGAACGCACGCGACACGACGCTCGCATATGCCTCGCGTGCTCCACAGGCCGACATCGCGCGCCTGAAGGCGCGAATGGGTTGGGAAAAAATTCCCTGGTACACGATCACCGACAGCTTCGACGCCGACTTCGGCGTGGACGAATGGCATGGCCACAACGCGTTCATCCGCGACGGCGACCGCGTGTTCCGCACCTACTTCATCAACGGCCGTGGCGACGAGGCGATGGGCACCGTCTGGAACTACCTCGACATGACGGCGCTCGGACGCCAGGAGTTGTGGGAAGACTCGCCGGAGGGCTATCCGCAGACCCGTCCGTACAAGTGGTGGAACTGGCACGAGCTTTACGCCCCCGGCGCTGCGATCGACCCGGAATGGGACAAAGTATCGGAAGCCGGAGAAGCCACTTTTCGGGAAAACACGACGACTGATCGGGTGAAGCACGACATCGCTCACGCGCAGGCGTGTCTGATGAGCGCACGGTGGATGAGCGGAGCATCGGCGCCCTCTGGAGTTCACGCGATGAGCGTTTCAGCCGGATGGAGGGAGCGATGATTGACCGGCAGCAAAAGAGACCAGAGACATTCAATCAGCCAAGAAAATGTCTCTGCCCCTTGTTTCTCGTATGCGAGGCTGAAGTAAATCTCGTTTTACCGATCGACAAAAAAGCCGCGCGAGCGGCCTTTTTGTTACCAGTGCGTCGACGATGCTTCAAGCACCGAGCAGAAATTCCGATACGGCGCCCGTGAACTCGGCCGGATATTCGATATTTGACAGATGCACGGCGGGCAGAATCAGCAGCTTCGCCCCCGGGATCGTGGCCGCGATCGCCTCGCCATGGCTGGCGAGCGTGACCGTGTCGTAACGGCCGGCGATGACGAGAGTCGGGCGTGGGATCAACACGATGGTGCGTCGCAAGTCCGTATCGCGAACCGCTGCATATAACCCGGCCAAACCCTGTCGATCGGTCGCTAGCAGCATCGAACGAAACCGACTGATGACGGGTGCGTTCGCTTCGAGCATCTTCGCTGGAAACCAGTTTCTGAGGAACATTTCGGCCGTCTCAGTCATGTCTCTGGCCCGCAGAACCGCTGCGATTTGCTCATCGAACTGGTCGGCGGGACCGAGGTGAGACGAGGTGTTGGCGAGGATCAATCGGTCGATTCGCTCGGGAGCGTAGACGCCGAGCCACTGGCCGACGAAACCGCCCAGCGACAAACCGAGAAAATGGACGCGCTCGATACCGAGCCCATCGAGCAGTTCGAGCACGTCGCGACCGAGACGATCGAGAGAATACGCGCCGGGCATGACGCTCGATGCGCCGTGGCCGCGCAAGTCGTAGCGCAGCACGCGGAAGTGCTTCGACAGCTCTTCGACCTCTCCGTCCCACATGTGCAATGAGGTGCCGATGGAATTGGACAGCATCAGAACCGGCTTTCCTTCCGCACCGTCGAGGCACCAGGCGATGTGGTGGCCGTCACCGGTCGTGAAAAAGGATGGATCGTTCATTAAGGGTTCGCTCTTGTTGCGGCGTATCCCGCGAAACAAATCCTAGTTGCGGTCGATCCGAATAAATATTACAAAGATTTATCAATCATTGTAGAGAAATGCGACATGAACACATTCACCCTCCACGACCTTCAGTGCTTCGACGCGGTAGTCCGGGGCGGTGGCTTCCAGGCCGCGGCGGCGCTGCTGCACCGCTCGCACCCCTCGGTGTTCGCCGCCGTGGCGAAATTGGAAAAGCAGCTGAACTTGCCTTTGCTCGACCGCAGCGGCTATCGGGTGGCGCCGACCTTGGCCGGCAAGTCGTTCCATCGTCGCGCGCAGACCCTGCTGCGCGAGATGGAAAGCCTGCGTACCCATGCGGCCCAACTGGCGATGGGCGAAGAGAGCGAGCTGCGTGTCGTGATCGGCGGTCTATGCCCGCTGAAGCAGACGCTGGGCCTGCTGAGCCGCTTTTTCGCAACCTGCCCCACCACACGCCTGCATCTCTATTTCGAGGCTTTGTCCGGTCCGCGCGAACGTCTGCTCGACGGTGATGCAGATCTGATCCTGCATCATGTCGACAAGAACGATCCGCGCGTGGAATGGTTCGATCTGTGCCGGCTGGCGATCGTGCCGGTAGCCGCACCGGGTTTCCTGCCGTTTGCGGCGTCGCGCGCCATCCGACCCGAGCAACTGCGCGACTTCACCCAATGCGTGATTCGCGACACCGCACGCCATTCGGCCGCATTGAACTACTTCATCGTCGAAGGCGCCCCACAATGCACCGTCACCGATCAGTCGATGAAGAAGGAAATGATTCTGCAGGGCATGGGATGGGGCCATCTGCCGTACCATTTGATCGAGCGTGAACTGCGCAGCGGCCGGCTGCAGTCGATCGCCGGCCGTCATCTCCCGGGCAAGCGCGAAGAAATTGTCGTCGCACGCCGGCGCGACCGCCCCCACGGTCCAGTCGCGAACCGTCTATGGGACTACTTGCAGGAGCGAGCGCCGAAACTGCGCAAAGCGTTCGCCGGCGAGCCTCCGAAGTCGCGGAAACAGTCCGGATAGAACGCCTCCGATCGAACTGAAGCGACGCCGACTTGTGTGACAGAACCTTGGCGCTCGCCGCTCCGATCAACGCGAGAGCCCGCCATCGCGCGCTCAATGCGTCTGGTCATCAGATAGGAATAAGGCGACTCGCCGAAAGCGAGCTTGAACTGGCGGCTGAGGTGCCCGGCCGACATGTGCGCATCGTGGGCGAACGCCCCGACGTCCAGCGGTTGCTGTGTATTCCCTATCGATCCGGTCGCGAATACGGCGCAGTCGCGCGAGATAGCCCATTAAAAGCGGATCAGAGCCACTTCCCGCGTTTTCAATACAGCCCGTGCGTTCTACACCATGCTCCGACGATCGAGCGCGCCGCGATCCCACCTGGCCAGGTCGGCGGCGCGCTCGTAGGTGCTGTCGATGAAGGCGTGGATCATTTCATCCGGTGCGTCGGCTTGCCGGACCGCATCGTAGGGCAGGATGAACTCGTTGAGCTGTCGATGGTAGTAGGCGGCATGAGGTTGCACCCGCGCGTCCTTCAGTCCTGGCGGATCCGGCGCGGCATATGCGTAGAACGCGGGCTCCAGCAGCACTCCGCTGCCGGGCCAGAAGCCGTGGCTGATGACTTCGTGCGAGTACGCGTCGCGCTCGAACTCCGGCCCCTCGCGCGGCGGTGCGCGACGACCAGAGAAGCGCGTAACTGCCAGGTCGAAACTTCCCCAGAAGAAGTTGACGGGACTGCTCTTGCCGACGAACGCGCATTGCGAGGCGGTGAACACACGATCGACCTGCACGAGGATGCGCCACAGGCGGTTGGCGTACACGGGGTCGTAAGTGTGATGCTGCGTGTCCCGGTCGAGCCGGATCGGCTCGGCAACCTCGACGGCCCTGGGCCATATCTTCACCGACAAGCGCATCGCGTCCAGCGTCGCCATCAACTCACGGTAGAAATCGGCGACGCTGCGCGGCGCCAGCGCCAGCGTTCGAATCTCTCCGTCCGAGGCGCGGACGGCCAGCTGGTGCTCGATGAAGTCGAGCTCGATGGTGAAGGAACGAGTGCCGTGCGGCAGCGAGCGCGTCGCCAGTCCTCTCGGCGTTACTCGCAATGCCACCGACCAGCAATGATTGAGTGGCGGCGCCTGCACCAGCGCAATCTTGCCGATCACCTGCAGCCACATATGCAGTGTCGCGTAGGTGTCCTTCCATGCGCTGTAAGGCAGCGCAGGCCAACTGGCTTCAGCTGTCGATGTCATGTCCGCTGCCCCCATCGTCTCCGGTAGCACACGCTTACGATAGCTGATCGACGATGAGCCGGCGGGCTGTCCGGCGGCCCGTCGTCGTCACGGAAGCGTGGGTTCACGTTTTGCAAATGACTAGCTGGAACTGAACCGGACCCTGTTTTTGCCCAGATAAAGTGAACCTGTCCCCGTTTTGCGCACCCCTTGAGGGGTAGGCTCGGCTGTCTGACCGAACTGGAGACACGCCATGGCCCTGTGGAAAGAATCCGTCAAGACCTCCGCCACCGAAACGCCCGACGCCACGGACCTGGCCCGCCTCAGCATTCCGGAGACCAAGCCCGAAGTGGAAACGTCGGTGCGGCCGGCACCTCGTCCCACACCCGCGCCCATGCCGAACAAACCCAAGACCGAATCGCTGATCGCGCCCGATATCACCATCGAGGGCAAGATCGAAGGCTCTGGCCATGTACGCATCGCCGGCAGCTTCAAGGGCGACGTCAACGTGCTCGGCGACCTCACCATCGAACCCGGCGCCAAGGTGACCGGCAGCGTGCGCGCCGATAAGGTCACCATCGCGGGAGAACTGATCGGCAACATCGAATCCGCGGCGCACGTGGAATTGCAGCAAAGCGGCGCGCTGACCGGCGACCTGAAGGCAGGATCGCTCAGTGTGGCGGCAGGTTCCCGCATGCGTGGCCAGGCCGAGTTCGGCTGGGACGATGCCAAAGACGGCAACAACGCGCACAAGACCCCTGGGCACAACGGCACAGCTTCGTGACCCTCGCACAGCCGGGCGCGGCGGGGGCGACGCGCATCTGTCCGCACTGCCGGGAGACCATCCTGGAAAGTGCGGAAGTGTGTCCCGCCTGCCGCCACAAGCTGCGCTTCAGCGAGCCAACCAGCGCGATCGCGACGCCAACATCCACACCGCTACGTGTGGAAGGCAGCTTTCGCAACCCCGTCGACAGCGGTGCGTGGGAATACTCGATGGTGCTGACCATCCGCGACGAACGCGGCGAGGAGATCGCGCGCAAGCTGGTTGGCGTCGGCGCCATGCAGCCGGACGAGCAACGCACCTTCACCTTGAGTGTCGAGATGAACCCCGCCAGCGCCGGCGGCAAGCGCACACGCCATTGATTGCGGATTTCGGTGATGGCTGACCACTGTTCCGGCGGCGTCTGAACTCGGTGCTGGTGTTGCCCACCTGCGAACATCGGTAAGGTCCGCTTCGGGTCGAAAGCGGACGTTTCGCTGGACAGTTCCAGTCATACCGGGCTCTGTCAGAACAGCAGATCGCTGAGCAGGCCGCAGCCACAAGGTCCTTGCTTCAAGGGCACTCGATAGCATCATCACCGGCACCCGCCACCATCGAAACAGGCGAGATCGCGATAGCGAGTCTTCTCGGGCACCACCGGCCTGCCCTATGGGTCAGAGCAGACCTGTTACGGCGTCGCAACCCCGATCTTGTTGTTGCTACCGCTATTCACAAAGTTGTTCGTATTACTCGCGTACTGGTTTCCTTGAAGGTTGGCATTCGTGGAAGCACTTTGCAGATAGACACCAGTTGTCAGGCCTGAGAAAACATTTCCACTAATAACGCCGCCAGGCCCGTTTGTGGTGTTAATGGCAAGGCCAACTGTATTCGTTGCACCACTATTTATCTCGAACGTATTACCCACAATGGAGTACGAGTAGGCTGAAGACAGGTCAATTCCGACGGCATTTTTGGGAACAATGAAGTAGCTATTCTCAATGATAGTATTGGATATGGCCGTCAGCGTATATATACCTTCCAGTGAACAATTGAACTCGCTTGAGGTAACCGTAAGCTGATCAACAACCTGCCCATTTGCCGGGGCGTAAATGCCGTAAGCATCACCCGTAAAGTTCGACTGCGCCACAGAGACACCTTGAGTATTGGCTCCGTAAATAATTCCCGCATATAGCCACTGAAAGAGGGTGTCGGTGAAATTGGACACAATTGGGCCTACCGCAGATGTTCCGTGCAAGTTCACCCCGACACCAGCCGTGCCATAGCTACCCGCCTCTCCTGCGAAGGCATCGTTGATGAAATTGATGTTAGAAACGTTATATACATCCACCCCATAGGCCCAATACTGGCTGGCTGCATAGCCATCAGCACCTCGAAAGGTGACTCCGGAGATATCAGAAACTGCGCTGTTCGCAGGATTCCCATACGAGGCAACGGTCTGATTGAGCTTTAATCCCGTGCCCGCATTGACACCCGATGTCGTGAATGTCATATCCCGGACATGCACAGAATTGAATGGACCTGCGTAATTGATGGTGATGCCATCTGTTCCGTTCCAGGTCAGCTCAGTAAGATCAGACCCTGATCCCTTGATCGTTATAGACGCGTTAGCGCTGCTAAAGCTGTAAGCCACGTTCGCTGAGAACTTGTATTTGCCGGGCGGAAAGTATGCGCAGGCGGTCCCGCTGGGCGCAGCGGCCAACAAATTATTTAATGCTGTCGTATTATCAGTGCTGTTATTACCCGCTCCACCATACGAGAGAATGTTCAAGCAGTCGCCAGCGACAACTGGAGGCAGCGCCAGATTTGCGGATCCAGTTACCGTTAGATTTTGCACATTGAGATTCTGGGCTGCTGCCAAAGGCGCTATCAGGAAGATGTATACGGTCAAGCCGAGGCCGGAGAAAGCGGCCTTGATGCGATTGTTCACGAATTTCCCCTTCGTTTGAGTGACTCGGTTCTACGTCAGAGTTGGAGTGTCTGCTCTGGGTCGGAAGCAGACATTTCCAGCATGCCGGCAACACCCATCCGACAGCAACCCAGACCTTCTCGGGAAGGTTGGTCAACACCGGCAACTTGGTCAGCCCTTTCCGAAAATAGTGTTCAGTCAAACCCGGACCAGCTCACTCTGCCCCCTTAGTTCTTGCACGCCCCCTTTTCGTGGTTTCTCCCTTAAGCTCGATGGGCGCGAGTGAGCGCGCGCAAAGGGAGCGCAGACACCGTGTGGCTTGCGCCTGCATCGGAAGACTTCAAACGAAGGGGGAACGGATGAGCCGATACCAGGGAAAGGGCCGATTGGCCTTGATGGTTGCGATAATGGTGTACGCACTGGCAGGGTGCGCGTCGGCGGGACGGGATACCGACACCCGCACTCCTGGCGAACAGCATCTGCGCAGTGTCAGCGGCGCAGTCGCTGGGCACCCGGACGGCTGGCCCGAGGAAGTACTGCTGCCTGAGGGTGCGCAGATCGATGGTTACCAATGCTCGAACCGGTACTGCACGCTTTGGTTCGGCCTGATGGACTTAGACCAGGTGATGGCGCTCAAGCGCAGCTACGCCAAGCAGCTCAAGGACAGCGGGAAATGGGAACAACTCGGCTCGCCGGGCAATTCCTATGAGCACGAGGCCTTCCGTTACACGGGCGCCATGCCGTCCGGATGCGGGTATACCTTGGAGATACGCCAGGGTGCCATCCCCAACGATTACTACCGCCGCTACCGCGTGTCCACGTCGCTAACCTGGTAGCCAGGCGACGCGGCCATGCAGCCGAACGAACAACGCACCTTCACCCTGAGTGTCGAGATGAATCCCGCCGTCGCGGTCGGCAAGCGCACACGGCATTGATGCCGTGTTTCGCTCTTAAGCTGTTAAAGCAGGTCAGAGCCCCTCCCCTACATCACCGGTGCAGGTGTTCCGTCAGACCACTTGCCGGCCGTAATCATGAACACTTTCATCGCCTCAGGGCCTTCCAGAAACTGGGGATTCAGCATGATCGGCGAGCCTGGCAAGTCGGCACCCCAATCCGCGTTGAGTGAGGTATAGAACATCAGGTGTGGCATCCAGTGCCCCGCGGAATCCACCAAGTAGCCTTGTTTCGACATCATGTAGCACATCGCGCCAGGTTCCAAAGGCGGCAACTGCTTCCTGGCGAGTGCGGTCTTGATGCCTTCCATGATCTGATTTTTGGATTGTCCGGCGAGAGCCAGCTCGGTCCTTTTGAAGGTTATGGGCAAGATCGATCGTGCCGCTTGTGGATTGAGGCACATGGGTCCACGCAATTTGGGATTCCAAAATTCCGGGAAATCGAACTGCGCCATCCAGGATCGGTCGACTATGCATGCAAAGCCGTTCTTGCCTTCGACCGCAGTGACGTAGCCATGGGGCCCGAGAACCAGAATCGTGGCTTCCCCGGAAATGGCTTTGGGCGCCGCGCTTCGCGCCAGTGCGATTTCCGCATCACGGTCCTCCATCAGGTATTGGGATAGGGGCGCCATGCTCGGATAGACATGCTTCAGATCTTGAGCTGCCGAACTTTCGGTAACGGCTATGGCTAAAAGCATGCTTAGCGTCACGCAAATCTTTAAGCGTCCGGCATCTTGCTTCATCTCATTTCTCCCAATCTGATCGCGTAGGTGTAATGAAGATCTGACTCTTTCCGGATCGAACTCTGATGGCGCCCAAGCCAAAGGCGCCAGTGAGCGAACCTCTTCCACGACGAACGAGATAGAGGGCAATCGACATACGATCAGGACCGCGAGACTCATTAAGGCGAGTCAGAGCCTCATCCCGAGCCGCGCCCCTATCCGTGTCAGGCATCCCAAACCATTCCTGCAAGGGGCTCTGACCCGGCCAGCCACCCCAGGCCGCCGTACACGTAAAAATCACAAATGAACATGGAGCATGAAGGGAATGCCGAGCGTGAGGTGATGAGTCGCCGCTTCGGCATTTGGAAGGTGATTCAAGTTTGTGCTGAGGGTCTACGCACGTCAGGATCGATTTTCACCAAAACTAACAGGGGGTTGGTTATGAAACGTACTTCATTACTGCTTGTTGCCTGTGTTGTAGGGGGCATTGCCGTTTCCGCTCAAGCGGCGCAGACGGGCGCAGCAAACGGCCAGGCGAGTGGCCCGGTCACGCTTAAACTGAGTAGCTTTTATGCGTATGCGCCGAATGGATCCCGGCTGCCATCCAAGGACAAGGAATGCGCGCAGCTCTATGCGGATTTCCTGAATTCTTCGATGTCGACGTTGTTTGATACAAACCCGAGCACATCGTGGGCCAAATCGACGTGGTCAGTGAAAGGGAACCCGGACGTCGTTTTTGATCTTCATCCGCTAGGTATGGCCGGTGTCTATGCTTATGGCAATTGGTACCGCAAGACTTTCAACGGAAAGGAAGTGTACGGAGTTACGTTCACCGCCAACATGGACAAGGGTTCGTCAAGGCCGGCACCGCCGTACAAGAGTGTCATCAGCTTTATTGCGAATGCCAATCTCACCTGCGCTCTGATGAACGATACCCCGCTAAAAACCTTGCCAGCGGAAGCGCACTCTGATGCCAAGCATGCCATGTAGTTGAAGATATACATGGGCTATGCCGATGCTTTTCTGAGGTTGGCAACGTATCGGCACAGCGGAATGCGGCTCGCATGCGAGCCGCATTCCAGTTTGAACAAAGCGGATCAGAGCCCCTTCCTGAAACCATTCCTGCAAAGGGCTCTGACCCGGTTAGCGATGGAACCCGGGGCGATTCAACAATCGTAGGTGACCCTTGTTCTTTCCACGCGTCGAGGTTTGGCGCTACTTAGGTAGTCGATCGAATGGCAGATTCCAGACCCGGTCATCCGAGATGCGAATACCCGTCACGCTTCCGTCGGAACTACGCACCAGGCGCAGTAACATGGCGTCTGAAATAAAAGCGTCTGAATAAGCAGGAACGAACAAGCGACTCTTACCTGGACGACCTTCAGCGATCACGCTGAGGCCGCCAGCCACAGCGCTTATCTGATACGTCACGGGAACTTCATCGTTATGAAAATGGCCCGCGATGCGCGCTAGATCGGCCGGCGTCGGCGCATACGCTCCTGTTCGAACATAGACGGTAGCGTCTCCTGCGGAGTCTAGGCGAAGGCGACCGCCTGGGAGCACCGCGCCGGTTGTGACGATCGCGCCATCGGCACGCTCGAACGCAAATATTCCACCCGGCCCCGCCAACACGGTAAGACCCGTGTCCGTCTGCACACGGTTATCGTGGAACGTCAGGCGAAGTGGCGCTCCATCGCGCTCGCTCGCATACAGTCCGGCAAGACTCACGGGCGGCGTCGAAGTGAACGACGTCTGCTCGGGTTTCGCTTTGGGTAGAAAACGATCGACCAACGCTTGCGCATAGTTGGAAGTGGGCGCGTCGTCCGCATTGCACAAGATAGCGATGGATAAATGCTGATCAGGATAACGGCCAAGCCAAGCTCGATAGCCGGCTGTGGCTCCGTCATGGAAGATTTCGCGCATACCGTGATCGCTGCGCATAAACAGACCTCGCGCGTAAACCGTGGGCCGTCCGTCAGACAACAGTGTGCGTGTCTGCAATGCGGTCGTCACAAAAGTGCCGAGGCGCCCGTCGTCCAACGCCTTGTTCCAGATCAACAGGTCGCCGACGGTGGTCAGTAGCCCGCCATGCCCGTAGGTGTTTTCAAGCGGCATCATCTGCTCGTAAACCTCATCGGACACGCGGTGATACGCAATCGCACGATCCCGCACGACGCGACGGAAATCATCGCGCCATTGCGTATTCGTCATGCCGAGCGGAACAAACAAATGCTTCCGTGTGAAATCGACGAACGTCGACCCGCTCACCCGATGAACAATGAGCGCGAGCAAGTTATAGCCCGTGTTGGTGTACGACCACGCGGTGCCTGGATCGAAATTCAGTGCGCGCTGACGCGTTGCGACATGTAGCACATCAGCCATGTCGTAAACGCGTTCGGTTCTCGGCCAACCGGCGATTGCTTCGATATCGCCCCAGTCGCGAAGCCCGCTGGTATGTCCTAGCAGCTCGGCGATGGTGATTCGATGCCCGTAATCGGGTAGCTCAGGAAGGTATTTGCGGACATCGTCATCGAGTGACAGCCGGCCTTCGCTAACGAGGATCAGCGTCGCGGCAGCCGTGAACTGTTTGCTTACTGATCCCGCCTCGAACACCGTGTCGATGCCGATCGGGACCGCATGCTCCAAGTCCGCCATGCCGAAGGCGCGCCGCACTGGAGCACTGTCATCGGCCTGCACGCCAACCGCACAGCCGGTCACATCGGCCGAACCGATGCGTGCAAACACAGCGTCGATCTTCACCGCGGAAGAATCCCCTGCCCTTGCAACCCCCATGCTCAGGGTTAACGCGAATGCCAACATCAGCGTTTTCATCAATTGTCCAGTCCGCCGCGGGTGATGTCATCGATGCCACAGATGAAGCTAAGCATATTTGTCAGCCTTGCAAGTGTCCTTATTCACCCCGCCGGTTACAAAAAAGAGGGCCTTGCCACCTCATCCCAGCCATCTCCCTGGCGATGCCAAGAGAGGAAGCTGCGCAACGTCCTGGTTTGCAGACGTACTCACCGAACGGTTCGTGGAGGGAAACCATAACGGAGGAAATTGAATTCCGTTCTGGTGTTCTTCAAAACTCCTGATTGGTGCCGAATCTCAGCTCATAGAACCCGTTCAAGCTGAGCGTAGCTTGCGTCAGCAAGCGAAGTCGAAGCGCCTTGATAGCGATACCCTTCGACTTCGGCTCCACGCGCCTACGCTCAGAGCCTGCCCCGGACTCGATCCGGGGGCGAATGGTGGATCCGCGGCTGAGATTCGACACTAATCAGGTCAAAACTTGAGCTCGTGCTCTCGCACCGGTTGCTGCCCCTCACCGGCCGCACCGGCCACCAGCCTTGGCAACCACCACCTAGGCGGCGAAATGGTGACACTTTTTTTGCTGCGGGTCCGGCCATGCCGCCATACACATCGCCATGACCATAGACACTATGTCGGCCAAGCGTTCCGATACGACCATAGACTCTGATCTTGCGCGTCAGAGACCCGCGCGAGCACCGGAAACAATCCTCTCGGGTAAGGGAACAGGCCGTGTTTTACGGCATGCTCCCTCTGGCATGACTATCGCGAAGTCGGAGCATGGCGTCGATGAAAAGAAACGTTTGGGGGCTATGCGGTTTTGCCCTGCTATGTACGGTGGCACAAGGATCAACTGCCGCAATCACGCCAAGCGTCGCCAGTGACAATGCGCACCGGTCCGCCCTGGACCTAGCTGTGGATGCCGCTGCCGCCGACTTCTTTCGCAACACCTGTCACGTCGGCCTGTCTCTTGCCGTCGTGAACGGGGACGGCAATTTCTACTACGACTACGGTTCGACTGTGCGAGGCGCCGCGCGGCTGCCAGATAAACGAAGCATCTACGAGATCGCCTCGGTCACCAAGACCTTTACTGGCGCACTCGCGGCGGACGCGATCGTGGATCACCGCATGGCCCTGGATAGGGACTTCCGTACTTATCTTCCGGAGCCGTATACCAACCTGACCTGGGGCGGCAAACCCATCACCTTGCGCACCTTGGTGACTCATCGTTCGGGGATGCCGCGCGACATCCCTGACACAGATGCCATTTATGCGAAGAAGGATTTCGATACCCTGCCCCGCGAATTGCTCGCGCTGCAAAAGGGCTTCGATCAAAACAAACTGCTGTCTGCACTCCATACCGTGAACCTACGCAGCGAGCCCGGTGACAAGGAGGCCTACTCCAACGCCGGCTTCTTCGTTCTGGGCCTTGGACTGGAGAAGATGTATGGCCAGCCTGTCGAAGCCCTGACGCACCAGAAGATACTGCAGCCGCTGGGCATGACCTCGACTGACTTTGTCGTCGACTCAACCAACCTACCGCGACTCGTGCATCCTTATGACCGCAAAGGTCGCCTGGTGCCTTATCACCCACGCAATGCCGGAGTCGCCTGGGGCCTCTACTCCACCACCGAGGACATGGCCAAATATCTTCGCTGGCAGCTCGACCCAAGAGATCCGGTCATCCGCGTCCTGCACCAACCACTCGTAGGCACCGCGCAAGAAGGTGTAGCGATGGCCTGGAACCTCGCTATCGAAGGTCATCAACCCACGCTATCCCATGGAGGCGGCAGCTTCGGCATGTCCGGTGAGGTGCAGCTCTATCCAGAACAGCAGGAGGGTTTCGCCCTGCTCGCGAACGACGCGTGCGAGGGTACCGAGAGCGCACTAAAAGCCATCGCCGTGTCGATTCACGCCCATGCCCACCCGAGCAAGGCAGTTCCCTAAAATGTGTGGATCGCCATGACGTCGGCGAATCCGCTTGGAGATTGTGATTCTCATGATTGATATCACACGCCGCACCTTCGTCATCTCGAGTATGGGATTGTTTGGCTCCTGCCTTCTGCCGCGTGCCGTGTGGGGCGGTACGGCCGAGGGGATGGCCGAAAAATCAACCTGGCCGCTGGCGCACAGCGGGACGGCCATGGCGCCGCGCGAGCAATGGTTGTTCGATTTCGGCTGGCGGTTCTCGCTTGGCAACGGCAACGATCCCACCGCGGATTTCGGCTACGGTTTCGGCCAGAGCGATTTTGCGAAGACGGGCACGTTCAAGATCGCCACAGCCGACTTCAACGATGCCGGCTGGCGTCCGCTGAATCTGCCGCATGACTGGGCTGTCGAGCTCCCGTTCGTTCACGACGACAAGGGGGACGAAGATAGCCGCATGCTCTCGCATGGCTATAAACCGCTCGGGCGACGCTATCCGGCAACCAGCATCGGCTGGTACCGGCGCACGTTCGAGATTCCCGAGAACGATCGCGGACGCCGCATCTGGATCGAGTTCGACGGCGCGATGCGCGACGTCGTGCTGTTCGTCAATGGCAGTTTCATCGGCCGTCACGACGACGGCTACACCCCGTTCCGCTTCGACCTCACCGATTTCCTCCATGTCGGCGGCAAGAATCACATCGCTCTGCGCGTCGACGCCAGTTTCGGCGATGGCTGGTTTTACGAAGGCGCCGGCATCTATCGCCACGTCTGGTTGACCAAGATGGATCCGGTCCACCTGGGCCAGTGGGAAACCGTGGTGCGCACTACCGTCAAAGGCGATGCGGCCACGCTCGACCTTGCCACGATCGTCGAGAACGAGAACGAGCACCCGGTGAATGCCTCGCTCGAATGGACGGTCGTCGATGCCGACGGCCACGTGGTGGCTCACACCACATCGCCGGCACAGGCGATTGCACCGAATGCGTCAGCGGACTACCGGGCCACGGCGACCGTTGGCCATCCTGCACTCTGGTCGCCCGACCAGCCGCATCTCTACACGGCCACCGTCAAAGTCATCGTCGACGGCAGCGCGCGCGACGCCGAGCGGATTCCCTTCGGCATCCGTACGGCGATGTTCGATCCCGATCGCGGCTTCTTTCTCAATGGCCAGCCGCTCAAGATCCAAGGCACGTGCAACCACCAGGACCATGCCGGGGTGGGCGCCGCCCTGCCCGACCGGCTGCAGGCGTACCGGGTGTCGGTGCTGCAAGGCATGGGCTGCAACGCGGTACGCACCTCGCACAACATGCCGACACCCGAATGGGTAGCGGCATGCGACCGCATGGGCTTGATGATGATGTGCGAAACGCGCCAGATGAGCTCCAACCCCAGCGGCCTGCAGCAGCTCGAAACGATGGTGAAGCGGTATCGCAATTCACCCTCGATCATCCTCTGGTCGATCGGCAACGAGGAGTGGGTGCTGCAAAAAGGCGATATGGCGAAGCAAGGTGCCCACATCGCAGCGAGCATGGTCGAGCGCTGTCACGAACTCGACCCCACCCGCGTCGTTTCCGCGGCGGTCAACGGTGACAACGAGCAAGGCGTATCGGAAGCGCTCGATATCATCGGCTTCAACTACCACACGGATTTTCCCGACGCCTTCCACAAGAAGCATCCGACCCGTGCCGTGTTCGGATCGGAAACGTCCAGCGCCATCGCTACTCGCGGCGAATACAGCTCCGACCCGGCAAAGAACACCATCAACAGCTATGACGGCGTCGTGTCCTGGGGAGAGACGCCGGAGCAATGGTGGACTTTCTACGGTACCCGCGACTGGCTGGCAGGCGGGTTCGCCTGGACCGGCTTCGACTATCGCGGCGAGCCGACACCTTATGGCTGGCCCTCGATCAGCTCACAATTCGGCATTACCGATATGTGCGGCTTTCCCAAGGATTATTACTACTACTACAAAGCCTGGTGGGGAAAGACGCCCAGCCTCCATGTGTTTCCGCATTGGAATTGGCAAGGCAAGGAAGGCCAGGAAATTGCCGTCTGGGCATACAGCAACCTCGATGAGGTCGAACTGCTGCTCAACGGCACGAGTCTCGGCATCAAGCCCGTGCCGCATCTGGGGCATGTGCAGTGGAAGGTCGCTTACGCGCCCGGGGTCATCGAGGCGCGCGGTCGCCGCAACGGCCAAACCGTGCTGGTCGAGCGGCGCGAAACCACCGGCCCGGCGCGAAAAATCCGCCTGACCGCCGATCGCCCGGAGATCGCCGCCGACGGACAGGACGTGGTCATCGTCACGGTCGAGGCGCTCGACGAACGCGACCGGCCGGTACCCACGGCGGATAACAAGATTGCGTTCCGCATCTCGGGGGCCGGCCAGCTGATCGGCGTCGGCAACGGCAATCCCAACTGTCTGGAGAGCGACAAGGAGCCCAGGCGATCGCTATTCAACGGATTGGCCCAGGTCATCGTTCAATCGACGGATGAAGCCGGCCACGTTCTCATCGAGGCCGTCGAAGACGAATCGGCTGGACACCCATTACGCGCTGCCTCGCTGGTAATCAAAACAAGAAAGCCTGCATCGAGGGTTCAGCGCGTCGGTTGATCGTCGATTCGCCTCCGATCGAGGAATGGAGGAAGCATCCCGGCAATCATCGACCGGGATGCTGGTAACCGTTACCCAGCACGCTGATGCCGACCACTCTGCCGATGTCGATCAGGCACCGAGCCGGCACGGGCTGCAGTCGGCAAAGTGCGTTCGTTTGCGCGACCAGAGCCGGAACCAGGTAGCTCACGCTTAGGGATGCTCTGATTTTGTTCGTCATCCCGGAATCGCGAAGCGATATCCGGGACCCAGTGCCTTTGTGCATCAGCATGTTACGCGAAAGACACGGGATGACCAGACCTTCAGCTGTTAAGAGCCCCGTCTTTGCGGAATGGCGAAGACAGAGATTGATCAGAGCATCCTTAGCGCCCCCTGATCAGGGTTTTGGGGCTTCTTTCCCGCCGATGTCACCCCACTGCCACAAGTAATCGAAGTTCGGGACAGGCCGCACGGGAGTGGCTCCCTTAGCGGTGAATTGCTTGGCCAGATCGATCATGGGTTGGAAGTTGGTGACTTGCTCTGCGTCTTCTGCTGAATCCCACACACTGACGTTCGTCAGCAGCGATCGGGCGCGATCGACGCCGGCGAAATAGGCACGCAGCCCTTTGAACGCCAGGATTCCCTTGAGCTCCTGCTCTGCTTTTCGCATTGCCTCGATTGCCTCGTCGATATGGCCGTCGGGAATGATCAGAGTGGCAACGCGTATAGTTGGATTCATCGGAGGCTCCACGTTACGAGAGGGGTAGGTTCAAGAATCTTATGCTGCGGCAGCGACTTACTGCCAGTGTCGGTGAAAGCCGGTCGTGTACTTTGCCGGCCCATTTCATGGGCGACTGAAAATGATGTGGCTCACGGCGAGCTTCGTCTGGTGCATTTCGGGGTCACGCGTCTTGTCGCGATGCTTCGTCGAGGACGGCGCACCAGGATCGTCGCGTCGACGATGGTGCCCTGCGAGAACTTCAACCCCTTGGCCGCCATAGGGGACGGAGGTAATTATCCCGATTTAATTGCCTCTGCCGCCTTATTGCGGCCCGCCCCGTTTGCTTCGTGCTGCTCGCGCGAAAATCTAGCCGACAGTGTATCCATATCGTCTCGACGCAGGATCATTGCATGGGCTGCATGCCGTGGAAGTGATTCGCAATCCAGTGCTGCAAAGCCATGAGCACGTGACCGATCACGAAGGCCCACAGCGTATAACCGAAGACGATATGGCTGAGAGCCACCCAATGAAGCACTAAGCGCGGAATGGGTGCTCCCACGAAGTAACCGCAATAATTGATGATGCCACCCGCTACGCTGCCACTCACGGCAAGAAGGCCAAGCCCATGCACCGCACCCGCCAATGGGCTAAGTCGATGAGTCGAAGGAGATTTCAAGCGCAGAAGATGATTGAACTCCTGACACAACAGCGTCCGCTTGTCGCGTTGAGTCCAGGGGAATAGGCAGCCCACCCCAGGGCGCGAAAAGGGAGAGCAAATCCACAACCAGTGCAGGACGCAGACGACTGCGACGGCGAGTCCCACATGAGCGTGAATCTCGAAAGCTTCGCGATGCCAATCGCGTATGCCCAACCCCGGGCCCGCCGGTACATGCATCACTGAGCTCAGCAACAATTGAGTAACGATGCCGATGGCGAGAGCACCATGTAACCACAGCGTTACGGGGTCATATTTTGATGGAGTGACGCGGATCATGCATGTTCCTAGGGTATGAGCGCATCGTCGCCGGCGATAGACGTAACGAAAGTCGCAAGCCGATGATTGAACTTGTCAGGTTGATCGAAAAACACCGCATGGGCAGCGTGATCAATGGCGATGAATTGCCCTTCAGTCAGCGCGGAAGCCATGCGACGTTGCGCATCTAGCAACGGGCTCTTGCTGGATGCAACCACCAGCGTTGGCTTGTCGAATTTCTTCAGAGCCAGTCGACGATCGGTGGTGAACAAGTCCTGGGTAAGCATCGAGATACCGATATCGACCGGTGTCTTTAAAGAGGCATCATCCAGACGTGCATAAGTTTCTGGAGCGGTGGATGTGCTGATGATTGCGTGCATCATCCCGTCGGAATAACCACGGGGATCTTTGGTGTATGACGCAATGCCCCGCAAGATGACTTTGACGAATCCCGGATTCTCGGTGACATCATCCGCGCCAGCGCTGACCGGGCTGTCGATCAACGCCAAACCATCCACGGTGCCCGTACCGAATCGATTCACGTAGGCGGCCACATCCTGCGCACCCTGTGACCAGCCGATCAGTATCACGTGCGTCAGATGCAATCCGGAAATGACCTGCTGGATATCCCCGGCGCGGTTTTCCGGCGCATTACCTGTTTGCGCCACGTCCGAGGAGCCCTGAGAGCGCGAATCAATCGCGATGACACGGTATCGTTGCCCGGAAAAGTAGCTAAGCTGTTTTGACCAGATCGAAGCACTGATTCGCCAGCCGGGGATGAGCAGCAGCGTATGCCGTGCATCTACCGGACCCGACTGCAGATAGTGGATACGCACGTTGTCGGCGCCAGCGACGAACCCCTGCTCTGTTTCCGCTCCGACCGGCAGCGCCAAGACGGCGCTTAGCGATAGAACTATTACAAGCCATGAAGCCTTCATCTGCGTAGCCTCGTCTTTCCTGAATTCACCGGAGAGACGCTAACCAACGATACTTAGACGGGACTTAAGCGGGTCTGCGGAAAGCGTACGCGAGCAATCAGGCCACTCCGATCATCGCGATTCTGAAGTTCGATGCGGAAACCACCACGCTCTGCAGCGGACTGTGCGATGGCGAGGCCGAGGCCGCTGCCCTGAGCGCCAGTGCCAAGTACTCGGTAAAAGCGCTCGAACACCTGTTTGAGCGAGTCGGGTGGAATACCAGGCCCGCTATCGGCGAACTCGATGACCGCATCACCAGCATCGTGATGCAGCGAGACATCAACGCTCCCGCCTGCCGGGGTGTAACGCAACGCGTTGTCCAGCAGATTGTCGAATACGCTGCGCAAGTCGTTTGCATTGCCCCTGACCACTACCTTCTCTGTGGCGTTGAGGCCAAGATCGATATCGCGCTCCTCCGCCAGCGGAATCAAATTGCCGATGGACGCTTTGACCAGTTCCTGAAGATCGACCGCCGTGCTTTCGTCGACCGGTAGCGCGGCTTCTTGCCGCGCAAGCTTTAGTAGTTGTTCCACCAGTCTCTGCATACGCTCAATGCCAGCCTCAAGCCGCACGAGTTCCGTACCGCCCGCCGAACTACCCAACCTACGGCGCAAGCTTTCCGTTTGCAGTGTGATCGCGGTCAGCGGGGTACGCAGTTCGTGCGCCGCATCTTGCACAAAACGTTGCCTGGCAGTGAACGCATCCCGCAGCCGTTTCAGCAAACCGTTGACGGAAACGACCAGCGGCAGCAGTTCTCGCGGCACCTTGGTGAGCGGCAATTCCACAAGACTGCGCTCATCCTGCTGCGCGATCGCATGCACCAATCGGTCGACCGGCCGTAGCGCAATAAGTGTTGCGATCCATACCAGCAGAATGGAAAGTGGGATAAGCAGCACCATCGGCTCTACCGATTTTCGGGCCGAATCGAATATGACTCGCTGGCGAAAGTCGTTGCTCTGCACGATCTGTACTCGGATCGGGTCCGACAGCACCGTATAGACGCGCCAGTTGCGAGCATCCGCATTGACGGTGTGAAAGCCTTCGCTGGGCTGCAGTCTCAATGAAGGGATCGCCCAGGCGCTAACCAGGAGTCGACCGTCACCTCCCCAGAACTGCACGATCGGGGTGCCGTCGTGCTGGACGTGTTGTTCATCGAGCGGCCGCACCACGGACTGCTTGGCATCCGAGGCCAATGGATGGACATAGGTGCTCGCCAGCGCATGCATCTGGCCATCCATGAACGCGCTGATATTGGTTTCGTATTGGCGATAACTGACTCCCATCCACACCGCCGCTACCAGAAGATACGGTGGGATCAGCCATGTCAGAAGTTGCCGTCGAAGCGAAGTCACTCGGCCCCCTTCGGCACTCTCCATCCCAGCCCACGCACGTTGCGAATGATATCGACACCAAAGCGCTTCCTCAGTCCGTGAATGATCACCTCTACGGTATTGCTGCTGACTACCTCGTTCCACCCATAGATGCGTTGTTCCAGTTGTTCTCGCGACAGGATGGCGCCAGGTTGGTCCAGCAAAGCATGCAGCAAGGCGAACTCGCGGGCGGAAAGCGATTGACGGACGTCGCGACATATAGCCTCGCGGGTGGTCAGGTCGATTTGCAGTGCCTCGGTGCCGACCACAGACTGCGCGTGGCCATCGCGACGTCTGACGGCTGCGCGCAGGCGGGCCAGTAGCTCCCGGGTTTGGAATGGCTTGACGATGTAATCGTCGGCGCCCACATCGAGCCCGGAGATCCGATCGTCCAGGCTATCTCGAGCGGTCAATATCAGGATGGGTGTACGGTCGCCACGCATACGTACTGTTCGCAGAACCTCCAAGCCAGAGCGCCGAGGTAATCCGAGATCCAGCAACACCGCCACATAGTTGCCGTCGGCGAGGGCGCTCTGACCAGCAATTCCGTCTTGCATCCAGTCCACGGAATATCCTTCATCAGCGAGGACTTTGGACAAATCGACGCCTATCATTTCGTCGTCTTCGATCAGAAGGATGCGCATAGCCTGTTAGTCACGCTCATAAGACGCTGAGGTCGCCACGACGCAGCATGCGCCATCGCGCGCTCGATGCGTCGGGTCTTCAGATAGCGGTAGAACGACTCGCCGAAGGCGAGCATGAACTGGCGGCTGAGGTGCCCGGCCGACATGTGCACACCGCAGGCGAGCACCTCGACATCCAGCGGTTGCGCGTATTCCTGATTGATCTGGTTGCAAACACGGCGTAGCCGTGCAAGGTCGCGCAGGTGCTGTACTGCGGCGGGCTGGCTGTTCATTGGCGTGATCGTCCCACGTGGTACCAGAGTGCTCAAGTCCGTTGAGCAAACGGGGGACAGGTTCAGCCGCCGGACCAGGCCTCGCAATAGGGGACGCAATAGGGACGCAATAGGGGACGGAGGTAATTATCCCGATTTAATTGCCTCCGCCCTCTTAATTGCGGCCGTCCGCGCAAGGCCGCTGCGCTTGGAGAAAATCCACCCTGACCCTTGCTTTCGCCACGACGCCCTCCACCTCGTGGCGATGTTCGAGAAAATCAGAAACTGGCGCGTACGGCGCATCGTCGCTCGGCATCCGATCGCCGAATCGCTCTGGCAAGATGCACTCCGGCGCTGTGCGCCGGCGCGTCGACTGGGCGCTTCCGACCAGGCCGCGCTACGCGTGCTGGCAACGCTGTTTCTGCAGAGCAAGTCGCTGGAGCCGGTCGAGGGGTTCCATCTTGACGCCGCCGACCGTGTTTTGCTCGCGACCCATGCCTGCGTACCCATCCTGAAACTGGGCCTTGATTGGTACGACGGTTGGTACAGCGTCATCGTGTACCCGGACGCGTTCATTCCACATCGCCCACACATCGATGCCGCGGGGGTGGTGCACCAGACTGACAACGTGTTGGCCGGTGAGGCATGGAGGCGTGGGCCGGTGATCCTGTCGTGGGCGGATGTGCTGAATACCGGGAAGAAACCGGGACACAACGTGGCCATCCACGAAATGGCACACAAGCTCGACATGCTCAACGGGGATCCCAACGGCTTTCCGCCATTGCACCGGCGCATGGATCGCCGCGAGTGGTCGCGGGTGTTCACGAGCGCATGGGATCGCCTGCAGGAGGAGCAACGCAACGGTGCCGAATTGCCGATGGACCCGTATGCTCTTGAAAGCCCGGCCGAGTTCTTTGCGGTGGCCAGTGAGCAATTCTTCGAGGCTCCGGCAACCTTGCGCCAGCATTTGCCGGAGGTCTATCAGCAGCTCGAGCTGTTCTACCGGCAGCATCCGTTCTGAGCGGTCGTGTTCAAGCATCAACCCCAGCATGGGTGACAGGTAGCATGACGCTGCCGTCCCAAAAAGGGGCTGGTGGCAAATTCATTCGATGTAATTCCCGCCGTCACCTTATCGCGGCAGCAGCCAGCCGACCGAGTTGCTTCAGCGCGCGATCGAGCCTTTCGTCCCACGGCAATCCGCAGCTCAGTCGCAAGCAGTCCACGTAATCGCCGCGACTTGAGAACAGCACGCCCGGCGAGGTACCGATGCCTTTCGCGAGCGCCGCTTCAAACAACGCGCGACCATCGCCGCCCGGCGGCAGCTGCAGCCACAACGACAGCCCGCCTTGCGGCTCGCTGGCACGGGTGCCGGCGGGCCAATGCCGGGCGATGGCCTCATGCAGGCGCTGCCCATTGTCTGCAAGCATGCGGCGCAAACGGCGAAGATGCCGCTCCTGATCGTGGCGTTGCAGATAGTCGGCTAACGCCAACTGAGGCAGGCTCGCGCTGCCGACGGTGGAGAAATATTTGGCGCGTACCAGCGCATCTGTCCACTGATTGCCGGCCAGCCAGCCGACACGCAAGCCCGGCGCAAGGGTCTTGGAGAACGAGCCGCAACTGATCACATTGCCGTGCCGGTCCCACCGACGCAGCGGCGACGGCCGCTGACCCGACCAGGCCAAGTCGCCGTAGATGTCGTCTTCGATCACCACGGTACCGTGCCGCGCACAACTTTCCAGCAACGCCTGCTTGGCGACATCGCTGGTCAGGCTACCCAACGGATTGTTGAAGTTGGGTATCACGACGGCCGCGCGCACGGCGTTCCGCTGCAACAACTGCTCCAGGCGCACGACATCGATGCCCTGCCCGGAAAGGTTCGGCACTTCCAATACCTTCAACTGCAACGCGGCGACGGTCTGCAGGATGCCGTGGTAAGTCGGTGTTTCCACCAGCACGACATCGCCCGGTGCGGTAACGGTGCGCAGGGCCAGATTGATCGCCTCCATCGCGCCAGCGGTGATCACGATCTCGTCCAGTGCCACTGCCGCACCGATCTGCGCATAGCGCTGCGCGATCTGTCGCCGCAGCGCCAGATGACCTTGCGGTGGCGCATAGTCGAGCGCCGCCGACGCGTCATGCCGCAGACAACGTGCCAGCGATGCGGTCAGCGCGGATTGCGGCAGCAGTGCAGGCGCCGGCGTGGCGCTATGCAGCGGAAGCAGATCACTGCGGGCCAGCATGTCCAACACGTCCTGCAACGCGGGGTTGCTGACGGTACCGGGCACGCTACGCCGGGCCGGCCGTGTTGCCGGCGGTTGCGGCGCGGTGGCCCGCACGAAGTAGCCGGAGCGCGGCCGCGCCACGGCCAGCCCTTCGCGCTCCAGTTGCAAGCAGGCCTGCACCGCCGTGGCGGCGCTCACGCCATGGCCGTTCGCCAGTTGCCGGATCGACGGCAGCCGCTCGCCGGCGCGCAGCGCGCCCTGCGCGATCTGTGTACGCAACTCCCCGGCAATGCGCTCGTAGAGAAGCATGCAGCCCATCCATCTGTATTGGTCTATTTTCATCCTATCTGAATCTGTATCGATAGCGGCAACCGGCTTACGCTGGCCATCCCACCCGCGAGGAAGGCCCCATGACATCAACCATCGGCCAAGACGGCGCGCGCGCTGCGTTAGGTCAGCTGCTACTTGGCGAACTGTTGATCGGCTCGGTCGGCGTCTTTGTCCACGAAAGCGGCCAGGACGCGGTGACCGCCGTGTTCTATCGCTGCCTGTTCGGCGGCTTGTTCTTGCTCGCGTGGGGGCTGGCCCGCGGGCATCTGCGCGGCTTGCTGCAAGAGCGCGTATTGCTGCGCGGTGCGGTGCTAAGTGGTGTGCTGCTGGTGCTCAACTGGGTAGCGTTGTTCGCCGGCATGGCACGCTCGTCCATCGGCGTAGCGACGCTGGTCTATCACTTCTTTCCGTTCGTGATGCTGATTCTGGCGGCGCTGCTGCAAGGTGAGCGCACCCGCCCGGCTGACCTTGCGTGGACGCTGCTCGGCTTCGTTGGCGTAGCGTGCTCGGCCGACCCTGCACGCCTGTGGCGCGATGCCGATGCGTCCTACCTGATCGGCATCGGCCTGACGTTGCTGGCTGCCGTGCTGTGTGGCGCGTCGCTGTTGATGTCGCGCAAGATCGGCAAGCAGCGTCCGTTCGCGCTGGTGATGATCCAGTGCTGGGTCGGCGTGGCGATGCTGGGGGGCTTCAGCAGCGCAGGTGTGTTTCATGTGGGCCCGCATTGGGCGTGGCTGCTGGGATTGGGTGTGATCCACAGCGGCATCGTGTACGTGCTGTTCTATTCGGCGTATCCGCGTTTGCCCGTGGTGACGATTGCGGTCGTGGCGTTCGTCTATCCGCTGGTGACACTGCTATTGGATTACCTGATCTACGGACACCGTCTGGCGCCAGTGCAGCTGGCGGGGCTGGTGCTGATCGTGCTCGGCACGTTGGGGGTCAATTTGAAGTGGCGACTGGGTGGGGCGCGGAGGCGAGAGGTAGTGCATAGCCCTTAGAGCCGAATGGTCGGGTCGATCCTAAGTCTTCACGATCGAAGCGGGTCAGAGTGGAGTTACCAGGATTTAGTGGACGCCTATCGGCGACTTCGGTGTGCCGCTTCGAACTCAATCGAACTAACGCCACCGAGATAGCTATGGCGGCGTGTCGGGTTGTAGAAGCCTTCGATGTACTCGGTCATGCAGACCAACAGTAGAGCGGACTGCCAAAAATACCAGGCGCTTGAAGCTGGGTCGTGTTAGTACCCCAGAAGCAGTAAAAAGTATCTTGCTCCGGTTGATAGACAAGCCAATATCCAGCGTTGTGAGCGACACATATCCCTGAAACCGTGCTCCCAATCTCGCTGTCGGGAAACCCTGGCTGAGTGACTTTAGCGCTGATCTCGAATGGCTCGTTGATATGACTTCTAATGTCGTTTACCAAATCGGCAAAGTAAGTCTTTTCATCAACACCGTGATTAACGTAAACCCCGCTTGTATCAGAAAATGCTGTTTCGAGCTTCTCAAGTGGCGCGATCGTAGACACGTTAAAAACTCCGCGTGAGGTTAACTGCATTCTGTAAGGCTAATTCGCTCCGCCCGATGTATTCGGCGGGGGCGGAGGCGGAGGTGGCGGCGTAGGATAGTGAAGTGTCTCGTGTGGCTTATCGCCGTTCGCCGGAATATCTATACGAGGACCATCTTTTGTAGTGGATGGGCGAAAAATAACCCCGTTATCGCCAAGAATTGTTCCTGCCGGAAATTTTGAATCCGAAGGCGCGGGCTGAGCCTCGCCACCCGTCAATTTTCCAAAGTCTTTCTCCGCATCGCCGGTTCCACCATGTGCAGGGTCAAGTGGGCCACTGTTAATTCGACCACCTTGCTGACCTCCCTTGCCATCATTTGTTCCAACCAGGCCGCCGGGAAGTGCTGGTGCATCCCCTTGTGATTGGTTGTGTGCTGTAGGAGCAGCGGGACTTGGATTTATGGCATTTTGGATGGCTCTTTGAAGTATCACGCCACCGACATAGCCGTATCCAACCGCCTCCTCCAAAAGATTATGCGCAACAATCGTGCAGGAATTTGAATCACACGTTACGCTTTTGCCATTCGGATCAATATTGACAATCGGGTTGTTGTTCGCATACGCATACCGATTGAAGTTAAACGAATTTCCAACCGAAGGCCGGACCGGATCTACACTAAGGAACCTCCCAGTACTGGGATCGTAATAGCGCGCCTGCATATACACCAACCCGGTATCCGGGTCGTTCACATGCCCCGTATATCCCGGCCCGTTTGGCGGTGTGCCCAGCGCCTGGCTGCCGTGCGGCGCGTAGTCGTAGGTCGCCGTGATGTTGCCATGTGCATCGGCCTCCGCCAGCGGCGTGCCCTGCGGATCGGTGTACACGTAGGTCACCTGCGCGTGCAGCGCGCTGTAAGACAGTAGCAAGAGCAAGCAAACGGCCCACTTGCTCGTAAACCCTTTTCCCAAGCGACTGACCATCTCCTTTCCCCTTGGCATGCTCCTGTGTCGTTCCAGCAGCCTACAACAAAGTTTGAGTGGGCAGGTATCTGGCAATCAAAGCGGATCAGAGCCCATTCCGTCAGTCTCCGCCGCCTTCTGCGCGAGTTCCTTGATCTTGAGAACACGCAGCTGTTCGGACTTTTTGAGTCCTTCGCGAGCTTCTTTGATCACTTCGTGGGCCAGATTCTGGCTGGTGTGATGCCGCTTCGCGTCGATGGCGGCATCCAGCCGTTGCTGGGCTGCCTTGATCGCTTTATCGACACGGTAGAGGGGAGCGTGCGGGTTCGTGGTCAGGGGCGGGTCGTAGCTTTTCGTCATGGTCATTCTTCGTGATCAGGACGGCACGATAGCCCGGTTGACCCCGCTACGCTCGTGTATCGTCGTGACCCGATTAATCAAAGCGGGTCAGAGCCGGTTCCGCCAGCGCCCTTGCTCCGCCTCAAAACTGCGGCAAAAAGGGGACGCGGCAAAAGGGACGGCAAAAGGGGACGGAGGCAATTAATTCAACTTAATTTCCTCCGTCCCCTTCTCGTCCTTCTCGTCTCCTTCTCGTCTGTCTAGTCACGAAGATCCACCTCTGCGACCTGCAGATACTTCGCCTGCGTTGCCGCCAGGTTCTGGCTGCCCCTGCCGGTCCCGATGGGCTGAGGAGCCAACCTGCAATGCGGGTCTCCCGACGGCACGGCCCGCTTGCAATACACGTTGACGATAGCCACCGTCACGTTATCGGCGTCGAGCAGTTGGAGCTGTCTCGCCACGCCTGGGCTCGAGGAGTCGTCGACAGCCACGGCGACAAGCGGCTGCGTGGCCATGCCCCGCTTCCGCAGGGATTCCGAGCTGTCGGCCGTCCGCTGGGCCTGTACGAACTGCCGGTGTGTGTTGCCGACCAGGGCGTGCAACGTGAAGCCAGCATCCAAGTTGGCCACGTAGGTTTCGTATTGGGGCAATGCGTTGACGGTGACATTGCGCATGTTGGTGGCCTGAGTCTCGTCCTGGGCCGCACTGACGCCGCCGACGCAGGCAAGACCGAGCGCAAGGGTGGTGGCACTGATCAGATGTCTCATGGGAGCCTCCAGACGGACGCCAATGTCCGTTGGACGATCGTGCGCCGGGGTCCCGGCGCTTGCTTGAGGGATTCCGGTGGAATATGCGTGGATTCCTTGAGGATTTCCGGCAGCTCCACCGGCTGGATGCGAAGGCCGGAAAAACCGGAAGCGTCACCCCATGGGCAGCCACCCGTCGGCTCCCGCGATGGGGCCGGGCATGCACCGCCGCCCCCGCCTTCCCTGCCCGCACCCGTAGGCGCGGCCAGCCTTGCCGGAAAACCGTCGGGTACGGTCCCGGCGCCATGGCGGGTACCGCATCCCAAGACGCTGCGCGTCGCGCCGGAAAGGTGTCACGACACCCAGGCCGGTCGTCGCCGGCACCGCTCGAGACCTGTCGGCAACACCGGGAAAAAATCGTGCCCAACCGATCAGGTGCAGACCACGCCGCAGGCGTTACGTCTGGCAGATGGAGCCGGTCAACGACAGGCATACACTTCGCCTGCAGGGTGAGTCATCGACAGGCACGATCATGCGTCACACTGAACTCGATACCCACTGGCTCTATCAATGCGACGGCCTCGTCGTCGATCCATCCGCGCACCGACTGGAGCGTGACGGTCAAGCCCGGCAAGTGGAGCCCAAGACCTATACCGTGCTCGTGACGCTGCTGGAGCACGCCGGCAATGTGGTCGACAAGGACACGTTGCTCGATGCCGCGTGGGGCCACCGCAACGTCACCCCAGGCGTACTGAGCCACGCCATTTCGCAGCTGCGTCATGCCCTGGGCGACTCGGCACTCCATCCGCGTTACATCGCCACCGTGCATACCCTCGGTTATCGCTTCATCGCCGAGGTGCACCGGCGGCCGCGCCCCGGTCACGTGGTGACAGAACCCGCACCCGATGACGCGTTCACAGGGGTCGAGGCTGCGCATGCCAGCCGCTTCAGGCCGCGGCTGGTAGCGCGATAAAAGGAAAAGGTGTCAGGGACAATTTGAACGTCCCGGCGGACGGCCGACCGGACGCACCAAAGCGAATCGGCCTGTCCTCGCTTCAACCCACGACCGAAATCGATCCGTCCCAAGCACCTTCTGTTGCCGCAAGTGGATACGGATCTCTTCGACAAGTTCGCCGGGCAACACCTCGGCGAACAACGCCCGATACGCCGAGGCGCGACTTACCGGGTCGGCGCCAAGCCGAAGGTACTCGGGATGCGGAGTGAGCAGGGGATCCGGGCGCCCGTGCCGACCATTGAACGAGCCAACGTAGTTGCGCGCAAAAGTCTGCATCAGCTGCGACACCCCTCCCGCCCCGTCAGGCGTCAGCAGCAAGTGCACGTGGTTACTCATCAACACATAGGCATGCAGCATGCAGCCGAACCGCAGCAATGCTTGTCGCAGGCACTGCAGGTAACGCTGGCGATCCTCGTCGTCCAGAAAACACGGCAGTCGATTGTTGCTCCGCTGCACCACGTGCTGCGGAACACCGGCGAGGATGCATGAAAGCAGATCAGAATCCGTTCCGATGCTCCTTGAAGTGGTTCTGATCCACTTACTTTTTTAGTTCGCTAGTTCGCCAATACAAGTAGGCTTTGCTGAGTGAGCTGCGAAGGTCAACGAGCTCTCAAGCCATGCGTTATTGAAAATCGGGCCTCGCCGCGCTCTGAGCGGGAACTCGAATTTTAATTTTTTTAGTGGAAATCGATATGCTCTGCATTGGACGCCGAATAATAGTATCGGCAATGGTCATGTTAGCTGCATGCTGTGCGGCGTCTCGTACCGATGCGGCCGCATCCCTTGGGTCTGGAAATTATTCCGAGTTGGATGTCAAGCCAAGCACAACCGATCCCAGCATTCATGCTGAGGACTTGCCCAGCCGGATTTTTTACAATCGCGCCGTGCCGGACAACAAGATCTTGCTATGGCTGGCGGGTACTAACGGCAACTCCGAGCACCTTCCGGCCGATCTTTTGCACACCGCGCTAGAGCATGGCTACCGCGTTGTCGTGCTTTCGTACATCACAGATCAGGCGGTATCCGGTATATGCGCCGCTCGCTTTTTGCAGAATGCCCCGAAGTGTGCAGAGCAGTTCAGAGAAAAGCGAATTTACGGCGATGGTGCCTTTTCCCGAATTCCCGACCAGCCGCAAGATGCGATCGTCAACCGATTCGAAAAATTGCTTTCTTATCTTAGCGTCGCCGATCCGTCAGGGCATTGGGCGCAATATCTGGCGGACGGGCACATCCAGTGGAACAAAGTTGCCATCGCGGGCCAGTCGCAGGGAGGCGGCATGGCGGAGTTCATCGGAATGCGGGAAATGGCAGATCGCATTCTGGCTTTCTCAGGTGGGTGGGATTTTTCTTCTCAAGGGCATATCGCCGCTTGGTATTTTGGCAAGACCCATACCCCAGCTGATCGTTGGTTCGCCACCTATCATGTAGAGGAAAACTTTGCTGGCCCGCTTGCCGAAAGCTATCAAGCGTTGGGCATCCCTCCGGATCACGTTTTCGCATTGAATGCGCCGTTGCCGCAAGGTCGCGGCCGAGGCACGGGAGCCTCGAAGAATCCTTATCATGGACAAGGTATCTCCAACCCAGCATATCAATCCATTTGGGAGAAAATGCTGGGCAGCGGATTGAATCATGGCGGCGACAGCGGCCGTCCCTAGGCTGCCCGATCCCGGCAAGTGGAGCCGATGCCGGCTGATCAACCAACTTGCAATCAATGCGGGTCAGAGCCCTTTCCGACATCGGGCCATTCGCCGATGGATTGCGCCCAGGTCGCGTAGCGGCTGGCCATGTCGCCGGCCACGCGCCGGTTGTTGAGCAAGCCGGCGGCATTCGTCGCCAGTTCGCGCCAGCGCTCGATGGCGTGCAGTTGCCCATGGAAATGCCAGACGACGTCCGTCAGCACGGTCGCGGGCAGCTCCGCCTGCGGATGCGCCAGCGCCACGCCCAGCACGTGAGCGATGCCCTGCAAGCCATGCAGACACTCCACCGCCTGCGTCTCGGCGCCGCTCTGGATCGCCGACAGACGTCGTGGGCAGAAACGGGACAAGCCGGCATCGGCCAGGATGCGTGTGCCGCCGCCCAGCAGGTGGTCAAGCAGTTCATTGAGGCCGGTAGTGGCGACCTGGTCACCACCGAAGATTTCGTCGGTCAGGCCCGGTCCCGTAGCCTCGCTCGATGACGCTTCTGCTTCGCACATAGAACCTCCATTCCATTGTTTGCCTCGACATCCAACTCCTACCCAGATGGCAACCACCTGTGGGTACGGATGAATGCTGCAGCCACCCGGTATGCAGATCATCGTTGACCTGCATAGACGACTGATCGTCTTCTTTTTTGCGCTATATGTCACTGATAGTTTTCTTTTATACGCTTATAACGTGTAGTCCGCAACGCGACTGGCATGGATGCTCTGTCCCATGGGCAAGGCATCCAAACCAATGAGCGCACGCGAAGTCTTTGCAAGGAATTTGCGCCAAAGCAGACGCCTCAAAGACCTTTCACAGGAAGCGCTAGCTCTTCAGGCCGGTCTTAGCCGTACCTACCTCTCTGAAGTCGAGAGGGGCACCCGCAACATCGCCATCGACAACATGGGTCTGCTCGCAGAGACGCTCGGCGTTCCTCTGCGAGACCTGGTCGATCCCGGCATGTTCAAAGTAATAGGCAAAGGCTGAAACCATCTTCCAAAGCGCGTCAGAGCCCCTTCCTGGTCTGCTGCTATGACATCGTCACCACTTCGGACAACCGGAAGACGAAGCGAACCCACAGGGAACGTCAAAGCATGGAATCACCGAAGCTCACGTTCGCGGCGCTGGATGCAAAGATCGAGGCGCTGCCAGAATCTCCGTCGAATCCGGCAGCCTTTCCTAAGAAAGCCAGATGGGGATTATCTGCCGCAGCTGCCGGCGCTCTGTTTGGCTTGCTGTGCGTCAAGCTTCTTCCGAGCAACGCGATGTACACGCTCGTGCTCGCCTATACCGGCTTGGCTGTAGAAATCGCTGGCGCCGTCATCATGGCCATGTCTCAGATACCGAAGAATTGGCCGACATTTGCCAACGAGCGTCGTGATTTTGCCGAGCAGCTGGATTTCGACTTGCCTCATCATCTGGCGCTCGTGGACTGGCTACAAACCTTCCCGCTCGATCAACGTAAAAGGCTGAGCGAATTCGTCAGCTATCGCCACGAGCGGATGAAGGAGAGACTTCCCATGCTCACAGGCAGCATCGAAAAGCTCGGCGCCCTACCCCTCGTCATTGCGCTCTACTTGCAGTTCAAGGACATGCACTGGCCGCCTCATCCCAGCTGGGTGGAGATCTTTCTGATCTTCGTATTGGCTTTGGGCTACTGGCTGAGCGTGATGCAGATCAGCGTCAGACTGCGACTTCAACTTTATGAAACGTTGCTCAGTAAGGCGCTCGCGTAGACAGGAATCCCTACAAATCGGAGAGCCAGGGACAAATAGCTTTGAAAATGTCTCCGAGTAAGGGGCTCTGACCCGCTTACGCTCCGACTAAACCACATGCTGCGGAACATCGGAAAGATCAGGTCTGGGTTGGCGCTGCATCCGGGGTCTCCCTCGGCACCGCTCCAGCCTGCGAAGCCGATCCGGACCTGCTCATCAGTCCTCGCCCCTCACCACGTCAGCCGCCACGAACCATGCTTGTAAGTGGCTCTGACCCGGTTAGTTCTGACCCGGTTAGTTCGATAGCCCGGTTGACCCCGCTCCGCTCGTGTATCGTCGGTTACCCGCCCGAATCAAATCCATTAAAGCGAGTCGGAGCTGCTTCCTGTGCAAGGGGCTCCGACCCGGTTACGATTATCTTACATATTTCATTCGAAGCGCTTCCTTGAAGAGTCTCCCAGCACGCCACTTGTTTGAGTCTACCGGGTGTGTTTCAAAAATCCCCATCTCCTTCATTTGCCGGAGAGCGTCTCGTAGCACTCGATCGCTCACCTGTGACTCACCAAGCTTGGTTTGTAGCTTCTCAATACAGGTATCAACAAAGAACGGAGTCTGTAATCCGCTCAACGAAGCGATCAATTCATCTACTAGCCGTTGATTTGAAGTGCCATCTGAGCTCAACTCAAGAGCGAAATAAAGTTCCTGCTTAATCTCACTTACAAACTCATCTGTTGCCAACGCAAAAGCATCCACCAATATCGAGTGTGACACGCGCCCTCCCGAATCGAGGGCTTTATCGGGTTCCGAGCGACAGATACGCTCAACATGATCCAGAAAAGAACCAACAACTCTTGGATAGAATGACGACCTTTTATCTGATGTGTCACTAACAGCATCCGAAAAATAAGTTCTAAAGAACGTCATTGTCAGAAGGTTATTGCGACGAATCTTTATCGGAAAAATCCCAAGTAGTATCTGCTCATACAGACCACGTTCCAATTGGCCCTCTTGAATTTTTGTCTGGTTGCTTGCAATCTCTCCACATGGCGCGGGAAATTGCTCATTGAACCATTGCTTTCTTCCTATTTCCGCGAGCATGTAGTTAAAGATCGATGCTTCATCCCACCTAAGCTCAAGCTTTCGCCCTGCAATTTGTTGCTCGACATTTTGAATACCTACACTCAGATCGGGGCGAATAAAGAGCTTAAATTGAATTTTTTCATTGATGCTAGCATCATTTTGTATGGTGCTAAGAACCCGAAAAAGCGCCTCAACGAACGATCGCGTGTCTCGGGAACCGACGGCAGTTTCGACACCATCTATCAATAATGTTACTGGCTTATTCAACGATTTAGCGATTGAATAAATTCTTCCCGGCTCAAACTGTGGAGTAAACAGCTTATTATTGAGGACAATTTCAGACAAATCCTCACCTGGCGCCAACACCGTCGACTCAAGAGCAAGTTCGACGAGCCTCCACCAAAATTGTTCAAAGTTCTGCGCTTGACCAAGCATCGACTGCGCAGCAATGGACTGAGCCCTCAGACCACCTAGAAGATAGTCCGCTGCAGATAGCAATGGCACCCCATTATTACGCAGGTGCATTTCCCGGTAGATGCGCGTTTTACCTGTTCCTTTGCGCCCTAAGATGTATGAGAAAGCAGATGATGCCTGCATGAGCTTCGCGATCTCACGTGTTTCGATAAACCAGCCCGTATCGCTAGCGCCGCTTGGCACTCGGGGCGCGGCATCACTGCTAGAGTGAGCCGAAGTAACCTGTACTTCGTCGCGCTGATCAAGCCCCAAGATCTGGATCAGATCCGATATGGAATTTTGATTGTCCTTCGAAAGCCTGTCGTAGTCTGGTGTTTGTTGATCGATAAATGCGCGATCAAAATACCAATTGATATAATTATGTTCCAAGGAAAGAGGATCGATTGCTTCTTCCGCATTCGTTGACAGCTCTACTGCTCGAGCGAGAACGCCGAGAAATATCTCCTTCAATTGTAATTCGCGAGTAGATGGTTCTCGACGGTCCTCTGGATCCAGTGAGAAGCTGACAAATGCGCCAGGATATGCTGGGTATGCCTCGAGCATCACCTTCGCAACCTTGGCGGCAGGCGTAGACAACAGATCTGGCCTAAGATTGATAACTGCCGACCCTGGGTAGGCGCTAAGAATAGGAACTACTGAAGGTGCAATGCCTGTCCTGTGATCAATAAAAACAAAATCCCAGCGACCACTAGACTCTGCCAGCTCACGAATCCGCTTAAACCCCCTCTTCAACAACGATGGATCCAGGGTGGCACTAAGTGCAAATGCCTGAAAATCTAAATCGTAGTCTTCGCCGGATGGGTGGCAGCCAAACATGTCAATTCGTCCGTCATTTACAGCTGAGTAAGCATTTATTGGATTCAACTCAGTCTGTAGATCGCAGGCCCCCATCAATGAGCCTGACAATCGCGGAATTGCCGTATCAAAAAGAATATGCAGCGACGGGGCTTCAATGTCAGCGTCGATGACCAAAATAGACCTCCCCTGGTCAGCGAGCCGCTTTGCCGTCATTGCCAGCGTTGTGGAGCGTGCTTGGCCGCCCTTATAGCCATAAAAATGAATCGACCGAATTGCATTTGGGGAGTCGGCCAATGATTGATTAGCCAAGGGAGTCCCCAAAAATAACGCCATCCAGTGGTCTGCCGAACTCTCGGTTGGCGGGACGTCCGAAGCGCTTTTGAAGCAACGAACCGAAATAATTGATCGAGACGTCGCATCAAGAACGTCATCAAGTGACACGCCGATTTTCTGAGAAATTATCTCGACATTTTGTTCGTAATCATCTTCTTCGAAAGCATGTGAAACGAGGTTAACTATTAATAATGGGTAGGAATAGGCCATTGAGTGCAGCAAACCGACGTCCTTCGCACTTTTAATCATAGTTTGCGTCGTGATCATGCAGTCACCCGGTATGTATTTGACAGCAGGCTAATTATTTCGTCTGCAATGGTCCCAATTTTTATTAAATCCTGCTCTTTTACGTCACTTACATGCGTACCATCTGACTCATGAAATATGTATCTCATGAACGGATAACTACTCGGAGGTACCAACATACGCTGTCCAGCTTTACTCGAGCAGCTGAGAAGACGAAGCATTTGGCTTAACTGCTGGGCCTTACTGTTTAGAGCCGCAGCCAAAATCGGTGGATTCTGGCGTGCGCCGTCGGTCGCCACTCTTCCCAAGAGCGCAGGAACGTCATGACTCACATTGCCGCCATTTGGCCCTAGGTGATCCTTCAGCACGATCTCAATTGCAACGAGTTTTCCATAGCATCTGGCGAGGCAGCTACACCCCTGCTTGCCGAGAAAAGACGCACGATTAGCCTGTCGATACATCCATGATCTCCCCATCTATTCGCAAACTCACGAAGTGCCTATTTCGCTGACAAAGTGTCGACGTCGTAGAGACTCACATATTCCGCCGATACTCCCCACCCACCTCATACAGCGTGTGCGAGATCTGCCCCAGCGAGTTGTACTTCACCGCCTCGATCAACTGCTCGAACACGTTGCGCCGGTCGCGCGCCGTCTGCTGCAGCATTTTGAGGCTGTCTGACATCAGCGCATTGCGCGCCTCGCCGTAGCGCTTCACATTGGCGATCTGCTGGCCCTTCTCTTCTTCGGTGGAACGGATCAGTTCGATCTCGGTGGCGATCTCGCCGCCGTGATCTTTCGGCAGGAAGGTGTTGACGCCGATCAGTGGCAGCGAGCCGTCGTGTTTCTTGTGCCCGTAGTACATCGACCCTTCCTGGATC
>DATMQY010000017.1:0-214180 GCA_035566635.1 Rhodanobacter sp. | reverse complement strand
GGCGGCATCCGGCATGATGACTGCGCCGAGCAGGTAACCCTGATCCTCGGGTGGCAGGAACGACGTGGGAATCGTCCTCATCATGACGACCGCCAGCGCGATTATTCCGCCAAACAGTAATAGCGCGACCACGAAACGCTTGATGACCAGTTGCACCACGTTCGAATAGGCGGTCGTCATCCTCGCAAACGCATTGTCGAACCACCTGAAGAAGCCGCGTTTCTCATGATGTCCCGGTTTCAGCAGCAACGCGACGAGCGCAGGCGACAGCGTGAGCGCGACCACTCCCGAGATAACCACCGAGATCGCAATCGTGATGGCGAACTGCTTGTACATCTGCCCGGTAATGCCGCCAAGAAACGCGACCGGCACGAACACCGCGCACAGGACGAGGGTAGTCGCCACGATCGGACCAGAAATCTCGTCCATCGCCCGCTTCGCTGCGTCCCTCAGACTCAGCTTGTGGACGTTCATGTTGCGCTCGACGTTTTCGATCACCACGATGGCGTCGTCCACCACGATGCCGATCGCCAGCACCATGCCGAACAGGGTCAGCTGGTTGATCGTGAAACCGAGCACCAACATGCCGAGGAAGGTGCCGAGCAAGGCGACCGGAATCACCAGGGTGGGGATGATGGTGGCGCGGATGTTCTGCAGGAACAGCAGCATCACCAGGAACACCAGGATGATCGCCTCGATCAGCGTGTGTACTACCTCGTTGATCGAGATGGTGACGAAGCTGGTGCTGTCATACGGGCTGAACCAGCTCACGCCCAGCGGGAAGCTGGGTGCCAGTTCGTCCATCTTGGCGCGCACGGCGGTGGCCACGTCCAGCGCATTGGCGCCAGGCAGCAGCTGGATCGCGAACGCGCCGATCGGCTTGCCGTCCCACTGGGTGTCAAAGCCGTAGCCGTTCGGGCCGAAGCTGATCCGTCCCACATCGCCGAGAGTGACCGTGGTGCCGTCGGCGTTGGCGCGCAGGATGATGGCGGCGAACTGCTCGGGCGTGGTGAAGCGGCCCTCGGTCGAGACGGTGGCGCTGAATCCGTGACCGGGCAGCGCCGGATCGGCACCGAGCGAGCCGGCCGCAAACTGCACGTTCTGCGCCTGGATCGCGGCCAGCACCTGGCTGGCCGAGAGACCGTAACCTTGCAGCTTGTCCGGGTTCAGCCAGATCCGCATGGCGTACTCGGAGCCGAACTGCTGGGTGCTGCCGACGCCCGGCACGCGGGAAATCTGATCCAGCA
This sequence comes from Rhodanobacter sp., assembly GCA_035566635.1. Taxonomy (GTDB): domain Bacteria; phylum Pseudomonadota; class Gammaproteobacteria; order Xanthomonadales; family Rhodanobacteraceae; genus Rhodanobacter. The sequence goes on along the minus strand of DATMQY010000017.1, from coordinate 212,933 downwards.
CCTGCGAGCCGACGATGTCGTTGAGGCGATCGCGGTCGATGTTCGGAGTGTCCGATTTCAGCGCCACCACCATCAGGAAGCCGGCATTGGCCTTGGCCACCACCACACCCTGCTTGGTCACGTCGGACGGTAGCCGCGGGGTGGCCAGCGCGACCTTGTTCTGCACCTGCACCTGGGCGATGTCCGGGTTGGTGCCGGTTTCGAAGGTCAGCGTGATGCTGGAGCGGCCATTGGCGCTGGACGACGAGTTGAAGTACAGCAGGTGATCGATGCCGGTGAGCTGCTGCTCGATCACCTGGGTGACGGTTTTTTCGGTGGTGTCGGCGCTGGCGCCGGGATAGCTGGCGGACACCGTCACCGACGGCGGGGCGATCGTCGGATACGACTCCACGCCCAGGTTGAGGATGGCCAGTACGCCACCCAGGGAAATCAGGATGGCGACCACCCAGGCGAAGATCGGGCGGTCGATGAAAAAACTCGGCATGGTCAGCGCTCCGTTACTTGCTGCTCGGGGCAGAGCCCGGAGCGTTCGCTGCGGACGCTGTACCAGCGGGAGCGGCCTGCCATGGACTGGCCTTGGCAGGCGCCCCGGCTTTCACGTTCTGGATGCCCGACACCACGATCTGGTCGCCGGCATTGAGGCCGTCGGTAACCACCCAGTTGCCGCTGGCCATGTCGGTTGTGGTGACGTCCTTGCGAACGACTTTGCCGTCGGCGCCGACGGTCATCACGTAGGCGCCTACCGTGTCACGCAGCAACGCCGGCTGCGGCACCAGAAACACCTTGTGCTGCTGGCCGAGGTTCGCCTTCAGCGTCACGTACATGCCCGGCAGCAGGCTGTGCTTCGGGTTCGGAATCGTCGCACGCAGGTTGACCGAGCCGGTGGCCGGGTTGACCGTGCTGTCGGAGAAATCCAGCACGCCCGGTTCGCCGTACGCACTGCCGTCGGGCAGGGTGACCTGCACGCTGGCCTTGTCCGGATCGGCGAGGGTGACGTTGCCGTTGCTCTGCGCGCTGCGCATCTGCTCCATCGCGGCCACGCTCATGGTGAAGTTCACGTACAGCGGATCGATCTGGTCAACGGTGGTGAGCAAGGTGGCTTCGCCGTTGCCGACCAGCGCGCCTTCGGTGACCTGCTGCTGGCCAGCGCGGCCATCGATCGGCGAGGTCACGCTGGCGTAGCCCAGATTGATGCGCGCGGTCTGCACGTTGGCCTGCGCCGCTTGCACCGCTGCGGCCGAGTTGCGCTCGGCGGCCAGGGCATTGTCCAGATCCGACTTCGAGACGTAGCCCTTGGGCGCCAGTTCACGCACGCGCTGCGCGGCGACCTTGGCGTTGGTATAGGTGGCCTGGGCCTGCGCCAGCGCCGCCGAACTGGCGGCCAGTGCGGCCTTCAGCGGAGCCGGATCGATCTGGAACAGCAACTGGCCCTTGCTGACATTGGTGCCTTCGTCGTAGCTGCGCTTGAGCAGCACGCCCGGCACGCGGGCACGCACGTCGGCGCTGCGATAGGGCGACAGCCGACCGACCAGGTCGCGGGTCAGCGGCGAATTTTGCGGCTGGGCGGTGATCACGCCCACGGCCGGCGGCGGCATCTGGGGCGGTCCCTGATCCTTGCCTTTGCCGCAGGCGGCGAGCGCCAGCACGCTCAGGCACAACAAGGGTGTACTCAGTAACGAGGACTTCATGGGAGCTCCAGAACTTGCTTGATCGGGGGGGATTGGGGAGTGGCAGAGCGCGGCAGGGCAATTCAGGAGACCAGATACCGCAACGCGACCGTTCTGTCTTGTGTCATAGGTTGGTCGGGCCGCGGCAGACCCGCCGGACTCGATGTCGGTGCGGTCACGTAAAGCACGCTGTCAGGCGTCCGATCATCAGACTATACCGATCAGTTTATATTTTATCGGTGGCAGGAATCCAGTCATTGACACGCACGCCGAAGCTGTGGGCAAACGAGTCAGAGCGTTTTCCTGATGTTGTGTCGGGGGATATCGCACAGGCGCGAGCCTCGAAACGCGTCGGTGTCATCGCGATGGTCTGACGAGTCGAAGGCATCACGCAGCGTGTCCGCATGGCCTCGTCGATGACCTGCCGTGCGATCCGCGGAAGGCATCACGATTCATTCGATCCATGCGTGGGGGCATGGTGCAAGCCGGGCTGCGCGGGTGGATTCGCCTTGCCTCGCGGCGTATCCTTTCAAGGCTTTTTATCCCCATTCTCAATCCCCGTTTCCACCGACCAGTAGATGCCATGAATGCGACCCATGCGGTGACCGATTCCTCCCTTCCGTCTGTAGTGCTGACAGAACTGAAACAGGGCGGTTTGTCGCCCCAGCGTCTGAATGAGGCGCAGGTCTTCAGCCAGGCTTTCTTCGCGCGCATCGGCGGCAGCGACGTGAGCCTGCACACGTCGACGCAATGGGCGGCTCTGGTCGGCGGCCTGCTGGAGTTCATGCAGCAGCGCCCGACCGGGCGCGCCGCGGTGCGCGTGCTCAGCCCGGCGGATGTGCATGCCGGCCGCAGCCTGTTGCAGATCGTCACCGACGACATGCCGTTCCTGGTCGATACGGTCAGCATGATCGTGTCGGCACGGCTGCAGATCCACGCGGTGATCCATCCAGTACTGAAGGCGACGCGCGATGCTGCCGGCAAGCTGCAAGGCCTCGGCGACGAGGCGGGTGCGCCTGAGTCCATCATGCATTTCGAGATCGACCGGGTCGCCGATGCCGCCGAACAGGCGCAGCTGAAGGCGCAGGTCGAGGCCGCGCTGGAAGACGTGCGGCTGGCCGTGAACGACTGGGCGGCGATCCGCGACAAGGCGCTGGCGATCGCCAACGAACTGCCGCAGCGTCAACTGCCGCTGGATGCTGCATCGGTGCAGGAGGCCAGCGAGTTCCTGCGCTGGATCGCCGACGACAATTTCACCTTCCTCGGCTATCGCGAATACGAAGTGGCGGATGCCGACGGCGATCGCGTGCTGCGTGCGATCGACTCCTCCGGCCTGGGCATCCTGCGCAATAACGATCGCACGATGGCGCCACGCTCGTTGCGCACTCTGGCTGCCAGCGAGTTGCCGCAGTCCGGCGCCACCGACGCGATCATCCTGACCAAGACCAACGCGCGCTCGCACGTGCACCGCACCGGTTACATGGATTACATCGGTGTGCTGAAGTTCGGCGCCGATGGCCGGGCGGTAGCGGAGCAGCGCTTCCTCGGCCTGTTCTCCTCCAACGCCTACATGGCGCGGCCGCAGGACGTGCCGCTGGTGCGCCACAAGGTGGAGGCGGTGCTGGCCCGTTCGGGGCTCAAGCGCGATTCCTATTCCGGCAAGTCGCTGCGCCATATCCTGGAAACGCTGCCGCGCGAGGAGCTGCTGCAGAGTACCGAAGACGAGCTGTTCGCGACCGCGATGGGCATCCTCGAACTGCGTCAGCGTGCCCGCACGCGCCTGTTCATGCGGCGCGACCGCTACGGCCGCTTCTTCACCTGCATGGTGTTCGTGCCGCGCGACCGCTTCAACACCTCGGTGCGCGAGCGCATCGAGAATCTGCTGGGCACGGCGCTGCACGCCGAGCAGAGCGATTCGTCGGTGCAGATGGGCGAGGCGGCGCTGGCGCGGCTGACCATCGTGTTGCGTCCGAAGATCGGCGACCAGCCAACGTACGACCTGACGGAACTGGAGCAGGGCGTCGCCAGCATCGTGCGCAACTGGCACGACGAAGTGCGCGATGCATTGGTGCGGCAGCGCGGCGACCATGAAGGCGTGGTGCTGGCGAATCGCTTTGCCAAGTCGTTGCCGGCCGGTTACGTCGAGGATGTGAGCCCGGTAGTGGCCGCCGAGGACGTGCATCAGCTGTCGCTGCTGGATGGCGACAATGCGTTGCGGATGTCGTTCTATCACCCGCCGAAGGCGCCGGAGACGTTGCGTTTCAAGGTGTACCGCTCGGGCGGCGACATCGCGCTGTCCGAAGTGTTGCCGCAGTTGGAGAACCTCGGTCTGCGCGTGCTCACCGAGCACGTCTACGAGATTCCCGGCGACGCGCCGCGCTCGATCCAGGATTTCGAAGTGCAGCCGGTCGGCAAGCTCACCTTCAGCGTCGAGCAGGTTGGTGCGCTGTTCGAGGATGCGTTCGAGCAGATCTGGCGCGGCAACGCCGAGAACGACGGTTTCAACCGGCTGGTGCTTGGCGCCAAGCTCAACTGGCGCCAGGTGGCGATGTTGCGCGGTTACTGCAAGTACCTGCTGCAGACCGGTGCGACGTTCTCGCAGGCGTATATGGAAGAAACCCTCAACCGCTATCCGGCGATCGCCGGCCTGCTGGTGGAGTTGTTCCTGGCCAAGTTCGATCCGCGTCGCGAGGCACTTTCCGCCGACGAGCTGAAGGCTGCCGGCGCCACCCTCGCCGCCGAGATGCAGGCGCTGATTCCGGCCAACGTGCAGGCCGCGCATCCGGCGTTGATCGACGGCTTGAGCGCAGCGTTGTCGAAGCCGCGCGACGAACAGATCCAGACCGTCGAGAATGCGATCGGCGTGCTGCTGGAGAACGTCGCCAGCCTGGATGAGGATCGCATCCTGCGCAGCTTCGTGGCGCTGATCCGCGGCACCTTGCGCACCAGCTTCTTCCAGCTGTGGGACGGCGCGCATCGCGGCTACATCAGCTACAAGCTCGACTCGCACAAGGTGCCCGAGCTGCCCAAGCCGGTGCCGTACCGCGAGATCTGGGTATGCGCTCCGCGGGTCGAGGGCATCCACCTGCGCTTCGGCGCGGTGGCGCGTGGCGGCTTGCGCTGGTCCGACCGCCGCGAAGATTTCCGCACCGAGGTGCTGGGTCTGGTCAAGGCGCAGATGGTGAAGAACACGGTGATTGTGCCGGTCGGTTCGAAGGGCGGCTTCTTCGTCAAGAAAGCGCCGGTCGGCGGTGATCGCGATGCACAGCTGGCCGAGGGCATCGCCTGCTACAAGATGTTCATCAACGGCCTGCTCGACATCACCGACAACCTGATCGAGGGCAACGTGGTGAACCCGCACGACGTGGTGCGCCACGACGCAGACGACCCGTACCTGGTCGTCGCGGCCGACAAGGGCACAGCTACGTTCTCCGATATCGCCAATGCGATCTCGATCGAACACGGCTACTGGCTGGGCGATGCGTTCGCTTCCGGCGGTTCCAACGGCTACGACCACAAGGGCATGGGCATCACGGCCAAGGGTGCGTGGGAGTCGGTCAAGCGCCACTTCCGCTCGCTCAATCGCGATTGCCAGACGCAGGATTTCACCTGCGTCGGCATCGGCGACATGTCCGGTGACGTGTTCGGCAACGGCATGCTGCTGTCCGAGCACACCCGCCTGCTGGCGGCGTTCGACCATCGCCATGTGTTCCTTGACCCGAACCCGGATACAGCGCGTTCGTTCGCCGAGCGCCAGCGTATGTTCAAGCTGCCGCGTTCGAGCTGGGACGACTACGACAAGTCGCTGATCTCCGCCGGTGGCGGCATCTATCCGCGCAGTGCCAAATCGATCCCGGTGTCGCCGGAAGTGCGTGCCGTGCTGGGGCTCAAGCCTGACGTGACGCAGCTGGCGCCAAGCGACCTGCTCAGCGCGATCCTGAAGGCACCGGTCGACCTGCTGTGGAACGGTGGCATCGGCACCTACGTGAAGTCGTCCACCGAGACGCATGCCGATGTCGGCGACCGCGCGAACAATGCTTTGCGCGTCAACGGCGCCGAGCTGCACTGCAAGATCGTGGGCGAGGGCGGCAACCTGGGCATGACCCAGAAGGGCCGCATCGAAGCCGCGCAGCACGGCGTGCTACTAAATACCGACTTCATCGACAATTCCGCCGGCGTGGACACCTCCGATCACGAGGTGAACATCAAGATCCTGCTCAACGATGCCGTGCAGCGCGGCGAACTGACCGAGCAGGCGCGCAACACGCAGCTCGCTGCGATGACCGACGAGGTCGGCCAGCTGGTGTTGTGGGACAACTACCGGCAGAACCAGGCAATCACCCTGATGGAGCATCAGTCGGTGAGCCGCATCGGTTCGATGGCGCATTTCATCCGCACCCTGGAAGCCGAGGGCACGCTGGATCGCCAGGTCGAGAACCTGCCGTCCGAGGCCGAGCTCACCGAGCGCAAGACCCGCGGCCTGGGCTTGACCCGGCCGGAGCTTTCGGTGCTGCTGTCGTACGACAAGATCCGCCTGTTCCAGCAGCTGCTGGATTCGGACGTGCCGGAAGATCCGTACCTATCGAAGGAACTGGTGCGCTACTTCCCGGCGCCACTGCACGAAAAGTACGCCGAGCACATGCAGCGCCATCGGCTGAAGCGCGAGATCATCGCCACCGCGGTGACCAACTCGACGATCAACCGCATGGGCGCCACCTTCATGATGCGCATGCAGGAAGACACCGGCCAGCGCCCGGCGGCGATCGCCAAGGCATACACGGCAGCGCGCGAGATCATTGATGCGCGCGAGCTGTGGTCGGAGATCGAGGCGCTCGACAGCAAGGTGGCCGAGGACACCCAGATCGACGCGATCAAGCAGATCTGGTCGCTGCTGCGTCACATGACCCGCTGGCTGCTCAATCGTCCGGGCGGCTCGCTGGACATCGCCGCCAACGTCGAGCGTTACCAGGCCAGCGTGTCGGCCCTGCGCAAGGCGCTGCCGAACGTGCTGACGCCGACTGGCAAGGGCGATTTTTCCTGCACCCAGGAGAAGTGGGAGGGCCTCGGCCTGCCCGCCGAACTGGCGTTGCGACTGGCTCGCATGCCGGAGCTGCGTGCCGCGCTGGACATGGCCGAGGTGGCGCAGCAGAGCGGTCAGCCGATGGAGAAGGTGGCTAGCGTGTTCTTCGAACTGGGTGAGGCGCTCGACCTGGAATGGTTGCGCGACCAGATCGAGGCACTGCCGGTCGAGGGTCATTGGCATGCGCAGGCACGCGGCTCGCTGCTGGACGAACTCAACCACCAGCATCGTGCGCTGGTGCTGCAGGTACTGACGATGACCACCGAGCGCAAGGACATTTCGCCGGTGCAGGCGTGGCTGCAGCGCGACGACGCCACACTGCAGTACACCCGCAGCATGCTCGCCGAAATCCTCACCCAGAACGCGGATTACCCGATCGCCTCGGTCGCGGTTCGTCGTCTCGCCCAGCTGGCGCAGGTGCCAGTGAGTTGAGGGCGCGGAGCTCGGCCAGCCCGGGTTGAGCGAGTGACGATGAAGGCGCAGGATCAGTCATGGTCTTGCGCCTTCATGCTGTGTAATCTCGGCTGACCTCTGCAACGGACTCCGCGCATGCGTTTTGCTTTCGTCGCCAGCGACACCAGCATCGCCCAACAGGCGCGGCGCAAGCTGGTCGATCGCTATGGCGATGTGCCGCCCGAGCAGGCCGAGTTGATCGTGGCGCTGGGTGGCGACGGTTTCATGCTGCGTACCTTGCACGCGTATCGCGTGCTGGAAGTGCCGGTGTACGGCATGAAGCTGGGGCGTGTCGGTTTCCTGATGAACAAGCACAAGCTCGACGATTTGCCCGAACGGGTCGTGCGCGCGCACACAGCGTCGCTGTTTCCGCTGCAGATGCGGGTAGTCGACGCCGCCGGCAACGAACACACCGCGCTGGCGTTCAACGAAGTCTCGCTGCTGCGCCAGAGCAATCAGGCCGCGCATCTGGAAGTGCAGCTCAACGACACGGTGAAACTGGCGAATCTGGTCTGCGACGGCATCATGGTCGCCACACCCGCCGGTTCCACCGCCTACAACCTGTCCGCGCACGGACCGATTCTGCCACTGGACGCGAACGTACTGGCGCTGACCCCGATCAGCCCGTTCCGCCCGCGCCGCTGGCGCGGTGCGATCCTGCCGCACCGCACCGAGGTGATCCTGCGTGTGCTCGACCCGGGCAAGCGGCCGGTCAGCGCTACCGCCGATTTCCACGAAGTGCGCGACGTGCGCACGGTGGCGATCAGGCAGTCCGGCGGGCAGGGTGTACGGCTGTTGTTCGATCCGGAACACAACCTCGAACAGCGCATTCTCGATGAACAGTTCGCCGCGGAATGACGTAGGCTGCGTGCTAGATTGATCGACAACGATCCACCATCGATCCGCATGTGCCACCACCCGTGAACAAGCTGCCCCCGTCTATCGACGCCCATCATCCCGCCGCCGGCGACCAGCGGCTGGTCGTCGCGATTTCCTCGCGTGCGCTGTTCGACCTCGGCGACAGTCATGCGTTGTTCGAACGCGACGGGTTGGATGCTTATCGCTCGTTCCAGATCGAACACGAGAACGAGATACTGAAGCCCGGTGTAGCGTTTCCGCTGGTGCAGAAGCTGCTCGGCCTGAACAAGCTCGCCGGCGACGTGCCGCCGGTCGAGGTGATCCTGCTGTCGCGCAATTCTGGCGACACCGGCTTGCGCATCTTCAACGCGATCCAGCATTACGGGCTGGAGATCAGCCGCGCCGCGTTCACCAGTGGCGCACCGACCTCCGATTACATTGCGCCGTTCAAGGCCGATCTGTTCCTCTCGGCCAACGCGGAAGATGTCGGACGCGCGCTGGCCGCCGGCGTGGCGTCCGCGACCATCCTGCCCAGCACCGCGCCACCGCGGGCCAGCGAGCAGCTGCGCATCGCGTTCGACGGCGACGCGGTGATCTTCGGCGACGAGGGCGAGCGCGTATCGCGCGAGGAAGGTCTGGAGGCGTTCCATCGCAGCGAAACCGAACACGCCGCCGAGCCGCTGTCGGTCGGCCCGTTCCGCGGTTTCCTCACCGCGCTGCATCGTCTGCAGATCGCGTTTCCCGCCGAAGACTCGCCGATCCGCACCGCGCTGGTCACTGCCCGCTCCGCGCCCGCGCACAAGCGCGTGATCCTCACCTTGCGCAAGTGGGGTGTACGCATCGACGAGGCGCTGTTCCTCGGCGGTCGCGACAAGGGGCCGTTCCTCGACGCGTTCGGCGCCGACATTTTCTTCGACGATTCGCCGGCCAACGTGGAGTCTGCGCGCAAGCATGTGGCGACCGGGCATGTGCCGCATGGGGTGAGCAACCGGTGAGTAGATGGGTGGATCCGATGCACATGAATCGCCCGCCGGACTGATTCGAGGCTGCCGAAGTGACCGAGATTTTGCGTAACCACTACGTACTGGCCGTTCACAACGTGCGCGTTTCGGCAGCCTTCTACGTTGACGTGCTGGACTTCCGCATCGTTGCCGAACCACCAGGCTGGATCTTTGTGAGCAGGGACAACTGCACGATCATGCTGGGCGAATGCCCTGACGATCTGCCACCGGCGGAGCTCGGCTGCCACAGTTATTTCGCCTACCTGTGGGTCGACGATCCCGATGCCTGGTATGCGCAATGCAGGGCGCGTGATGCCGATTGCCTGGGCAAGGTCGAAGACAAGCCGTGGGGCATGCGCGAGTTCGGGATCAGGACGCCGGATGGTCATCGTCTGATGATCGGGCAGAAGATATCCACCGGCGATTGATCGCCTGCCAAGCCGGTTCTATACCTGGTGCCACCCCTCGTACCCGGTAAAAATCGCCGCGGCTATCAGCATCACGCCGACACAACGGGCGGCCATCACGCCGGCAGCCGGCTTGCCTTGCAGCCAACGGCGCGCCCGATCCGCCATCAACGCCAGGCCGCCGTACACGCAGAGCTGGTTGATCGCGATGATCAGCCACAGCACCACCGCCTGCACCCAGATCAGGCCGTAGTCCGGGCGCAGGAACTGCGGAAAGATCGCCAGCATGAACAGGTAGGCCTTGGGGTTGAGCAGGCAGGTGAGCATGCCCTGGCGAAAGGTCGCTGTTTTCGAACGCGGGTGCGTGTCCGGATTCATGCCGAAGGAGGATTCGCTGCGCATCAGCGAGAAGCCAATCCACGCAATATAAAGCGCGCCGGCGATCAGCAGCGCATTGAACGCGCCGGGGATCAGCTTCAGCAGCATGCTGATGCCAAGCGCCGTCATCACCACATGGCACACACCGCCCGCGATGATGCCGGCTACGGCGGCAAGTCCCTTGCTGCGGCCACCGGTCAGGGCACTGCCCAGCACATAGGCCATGTCCAGGCCTGGCAGCAGCACCACGCCGAAGACCAGTACGAAGAACAGCCACAGCTGTTCGTAGTGGATCATGGGGATGCTCCGATAATGGCGTTGGGTAGCCAGCGCAGACGTGAGCGCGGTGTCGGGTCCATCACCACGCGTTCGGGTGCACCGCGCAGCAGATCGGTTGCGACGAGCGAATGCTCGGCGGTTGTCAGAAGCGGCGCGAGTTGACTGCCTAGTATGGCGTTGTCCCTGACCACGCCCAGCCAGACCAGGAACGGGCCGTCCGTGCGGATCGGCAGCTGCGGAAAGTTGTTCGGCACGTCCAGCGTCACCAGCACGCCGGCCGGATGCACGCCTTCGATGTGGTAAGCAGAAAATGCAGCCTCCGCCTGTTTCGCAAACGCATCCTCACTGCCTTTCTTCACCGCGAATATCTGTGCCACCACGATGCCCTGCGCACCGTGCTCTTCGGTCACGGGATCGACAGCCGGCAGCACCGTGATGCCCTGGTCAGCATGCAACGGACGCAGCAGCATCACATTGTCGCTGTCCGGCAGGATCGCGTTCACCTTGATTCGATGCTCCTTCCACAACGGCCCGTAATAGAAAGCCGCGTTGACGATAGGGCGGGCATTGATGTCTCGGAAGCCGCGCAGCCAGGTGAATCGATCGGGATTGTCACGCTCCGTGAATTGCCCGAACACCATCGCACCCAGCTGCTCTAGGGCTTCGGGAAAATACGTATCGAAATATTTGACGAAGTGCGCCCGCTCGCCGTCTTTGGTGACGTAGCGGCGAAACTCGATGGCCTGGTAGCCCTGCAGGTGTTGCACGCTTTCCATGGTGATGGTTCCGTTGGTTGGTTTGCCGTGTGCTGAAGTCGCCGCGCCAAATACGCCGAGTAAAACGATGCCGCGCAACAGTCGGTCGAAATGCTTCATGAGGGAACCCTCGGGTCTGTCGGATGGCTTGCTGGGCACGGTAAAGGTCATACAGGTCAAATTTCGCCCTGATTGCCCGATACAATCGTGGGCATGGCCCAGCCCACCACACGCGTACTGGCTGTACTTGAGCTGCTGCAAAGCCACGGCCGGATGAGCGGTCCCGAGCTGGCGCGCCGGGTCGGCGTCGATGTGCGCACGCTGCGGCGCTACATCGTGATGCTGGAAGATCTCGGCATTCCGCTGACTACCGAACGTGGCCGCCACGGCGCCTACATGCTGGTCGCCGGATTCAAGCTGCCCCCGATGATGTTCACCAACGATGAGGCAGTGGCGCTGTCGGTGGGCATGGTGGCTGCGCGCGGTCTGGGCCTGGCCGAGGCCGCGCCGGCGGTGGAAAGCGTGCAAGCCAAGCTCGCACGCGTGATGCCGGACAGTTTGAAGCGGCGCGTACGTGCGATCGCCGACACGGTCAAGGTCGACCTGCAGCCTGCCACCAGCACGCCCGACAGTAATGCTGCGTTGATCGCGTTGACCGGCGCGGCCCAGGCACAGCAGCGCGTGAGCATGAGTTACACGTCGGCCGAGGGCGCGCGTACCGAGCGCGAGTTCGATCCGTACGGGCTCGCGTATCGTGCCGGTGCCTGGTACGCGGTGGGGATGTGCCATCTGCGTCATGGCCTTCGCTCATTCCGGCTGGATCGCATCGGCAAGGTGAGTCTGCTCGATCAATCGTTCTCCAGGCCCGCCGGCTTCGACGCGCTGGACCAGCTGGTGCACAGTATTGCGACGATGCCGCATGCACACGCGATCGAGGTGTTCCTGCACACGGATCTGCAGGCGGCGCGCCGTGCGTTTTCGCTTGCGTTCGGCTTGCTGGAGCCGGTGCAGGGCGGTGTGCTTCTGCGCACCAGCGCCGATGATCTTGCATGGTTCGCACGTCAGCTCGCCGGGCTGCCATTTGATTTCGGAATACGCATCCCGGCAGAACTTCGTGTCGAGCTGGCGCATTGCGCGGCGCATCTGCACGCATTGGCGAAAACGGTCGACTGAGCGGGTCGCTGTCACACCATCCGCATGCGCTTCCACCAGCGCGTGACCTTGTCCTCGCGTACGAAGGTGAACAGGCCGGCGCCTAGAATGATCGCGATGCCGACCGCCATCGGCCAGTCCAGCTGGTCGTGGAACAGTACATAGCCGAGCAGCACCGCCCATAACATTTGGCTGTACTGGGTCGGCGCGACGTGGTTGGCAGGCGCCTTCTGCGTGGCCAGCATCAGCAGCACGGCGGCGAGCGCCGCGAGCAGGCCGTAGCCGAGCAGCAGGCCGATCTGCGCAAGGGTGGGCCAGCGGAAATCGGCCAGCATCAACACGCCGGTGAGCAGCATCGAGCCCACCATGCCGGCGCCGTACAGGGTGACGCGTTTTTCGTGCGGGCCGGCCAGGCGCAGCGCGATCATCGAGATGGCGCCGGAGAGGCCGCAGATGATGGCGGCAAGATGGCCGATGCCGAGTACGCGAAAGCCCGGCCGAAGTACTACCAGCACGCCGACGAAGCCTGCTACCACCGCCGACCAGCGGCGCCAGCCGACATGCTCCTTGAGCACCAGCACCGAAAGGATGGTGACGAAGATCGGCAGCAGGAAGATCAGCGCAAACGCCTCGGCCATCGGCAGGGCGGTGAATGCGATCACCGCCGCGGTACTGCCGACCGCGCTGGCGACAGCGCGCACGAGCCACAGTCCCTGGCGCTGCGCGATCAGCACTTCGCGCCAGCGATCGCTGCGGGCCTTGATGAAGGGCAGTGCCGTCAGGCCCAGCGCGGCGCCGAAGAATACCGCTTCATACGCCGGCAGCGAGCCGCGCAGCGACTTCACGAACGCGTCGCTGAGTGCGTAGGCCGCGAATGCCATGAAGCCGAGCAATACACCTTTGAACATGGGTTTCCGTTGAAGGGAGCGGGGCGGCAACCAGAAATAGTCGGGTCGGGGCGAGCGCAGCGAACCCCAGCCTACGCGGCGCCAAGGCCGCGCTACAATAACGGTTTTTACGCGCCCGCTTCCGGAGCTTCCATGGCTGTCAGTCTGAATCCTCTCGATCTGTACGATGTCCGCTCGCTGCTCACCGACGAGGAGCGCATGGTGCAGGACACCGTCGGCCGCTTCGTCGACGAGCGCGTGCTGCCGATCATCGGCGACTGTTTCGATCAGGGCCGCTTCCCGAAGGAGCTGATTCCGGAGATTGCCGCCCTCGGCCTGCTCGGCGCGACGATTCCCGAGGAGTACGGCGGTGCCGGCATGAACGGAGTCAGCTACGGCCTGATCTGCCAGGAGCTGGAGCGCGGCGATTCCGGCCTGCGCAGCTTCGCCTCGGTGCAGAGCTCGCTGTGCATGTATCCGATCTACGCCTACGGCAGCGAGGAACAGAAGAAACACTATCTGCCGCAGATGTCGGCTGGCGAGGTGATCGGCTGCTTCGGACTGACCGAACCGCATGGCGGTTCCGATCCGGCGAACATGAAGACGCACGCAAAGAAGGATGGCGGCGACTGGGTCATCAACGGCGCCAAGATGTGGATCACCAACGGCAACCTTGCGCACATCGCCATCGTATGGGCGCAGACCGAGGACGGCATCCAGGGTTTCGTCGTGCCGACCGACACGGCCGGCTTCAAGGCCCAGGAAATCCACAAGAAGATGAGCCTGCGCGCCTCGGTCACCTCGGCGCTGTTCTTCGACAACGTCCGCGTGCCGGACAGCGCGCGGCTGCCGAACGTGAAAGGCCTGAAGGGTCCGCTGGGCTGCCTCACGCAGGCGCGCTACGGCATCACCTGGGGCCCGATCGGTGCCGCGCAGGCGTGCCTGAAGGAAGTGCTCGACTACACGAAGGAGCGCATCCTGTTCAATCGTCCGCTCGCGTCCAACCAGGCGGTGCAGTTGAAGCTGGCCGACATGGCTCGCCGAATCACCACTGCGCAACTGCTGTCGTTGCAGCTCGGTCGCCTGAAAGACGCCGGCAAGATGCAGCCGACCCAGGTCTCGCTGGCGAAGTGGAACAACTGCCGCATGGCGATCGACATCGCACGCCAGTGCCGCGATATCCTCGGTGGCGCCGGCATCACCACCGAGCACGGCGCGATCCGTCATGCGCTGAACCTGGAGTCGGTGATCACTTATGAAGGCACCGAGACCGTGCATGAATTGGTGGTTGGCCGCGAGCTGACTGGCATCAACGCGTTCTAACTCCTTCTCCCCCAGCGGCACGCTGGGGGAGAAGGCTTCAAGCCGACGCGCCCGGAATCGTCGCATGAGCTGGGAACACATCCGCATCGAAACCGATCGACTGATCCTGCGCCCGCCTCGGGCGGAGGATTTCGATGCCTATGCGGCCAACATGGCCGATGTCGAGGCGGCGCAGTTCATCGGTGGCCAGCAGTCGCGCGCCGCCGCATGGCGCGGTTTCCTGACCATGGCCGGTGCCTGGTCGATCCAGGGTTTCGCGATGTTCTCGGTGATCGAGAAAAGCAGCGGGCAATGGATCGGCCGGCTTGGACCGTGGCATCCGGCCGACTGGCCCGGCACCGAGGTGGGCTGGGGGTTGGCGCGCAGTGCCTGGGGCAAGGGCTATGCGCTGGAAGGTTGCGTTGCGGCAATCGACTGGACCTTCGATCAGCTGGGCTGGAGCGAGATGATCCACTCGATCCACCCGGACAATCACGCCTCGAAGGCATTGGCGCAACGGCTCGGCTCGACCTTCCGTGGCCCCGGCCAGCTGCCCGCGCCGTACGAGGATTCACCCTCCGAAACCTGGGCACAGACGCGCGAGCAATGGCGTGCACGACGGCGCTGAGCAAACCAGTGGGAGCGGCTTCAGCCGCGATCGGGGGCTGAACTTGACGCTGAAGCAATAGCCATCGCGACCGAAGTCGCTCCCACAGAAAACGTCATATCCCTCATTCATCCAAACGATAACCAACATGTCCATTCCGTTTGCCATCAGCGCCCGTCACAAGGGCTTCAACCGTGCCGAGATCGTCGATCAGAACTTCATCGAGTTCGTGCAGTTGTGGCGCGGCGACGTGCGTGACGCGCCGCGTGACAGCGAGGCGGTGCTGCCGGGCAGCGCGCTGGATGCGCGCGGTTTTCGCGAACTGCTCGAGTCGCAGCTGATCTCGCGTCACCTCGATCTGATGGCGCGTGTGCTGCGCGTGCAGAACAAGGTGTTCTACACGATCGGATCGTCCGGTCATGAAGGCAACGCGATGGTGGCGCGGCTGACCCGGCATACCGATCCGGCGTTCCTGCATTACCGCAGCGGCGGTTTCATGGCCGAGCGCTTTCGCAAGTTGCCGGGAATGGATCCGGTGGTTGATTCGGCGTTGAGTTTCGCCGCCAGCAAGGACGATCCGGCCTCCGGTGGCCGCCATAAAGTATGGGGCAGCAAGCCGTTGTGGGTGCTGCCGCAGACTTCCACGATCGCCTCACACCTGCCCAAGGCGCTCGGCACCGCGGTGGCGATCGAGCAGGCGCGGCGCATTGGCCACCAGCTGCCGATTCCCGATGACAGCATCACGATCTGCTCGTTCGGCGATGCCTCCAGCAACCACGCTACCGCACAGACCGCATTCAATACGGCCGCATGGACGGCGTATCAGAAGCTGCCCGCGCCGGTGTTGTTCGTATGCGAGGACAACGGCATCGGCATCTCGGTGAAGACGCCCAGCGGCTGGATCGCGAACAACTACCAGCATCGCGCCAACTTCGATTACTTCTTCGCCGACGGGCTTGATCTGGCCGAGGGCTACGCGCAGGTGCAGTGCGCGGTAGAGCATTGCCGCACGACGCGCCGACCGACTTTCTTGCATCTGAAGACCACCCGCGTGATGGGGCATGCCGGTACCGATTTCGAGATCGAGTGGCGCAGTATCGAGGAGCTGTTCGCGGTGGAGGCGACCGATCCACTGCTGCGCTCAGCCGGCATCGCGCTGGAGTCCGGCCTGTACTCGAAGGACGAACTGCTGAGCCTCTACGAGGCTACCCGCAAGCGCTGCTTCGCTGCCGCCGAAGATGCAGACTCGCGGCATCGGCTGACCTCGCTCGCCGATGTGATGAAGCCGCTGGCGCCGTACACGCCGGCGGCGGTGAAGGCTGAGGCTACGCGTGCCGACTATGCCGACAAGCGCCTCGCCGTATTCGGTAGTGAGGACAAGTTGCCGGAGAACCTGCCACCGCGGCATCTGGCCATCCAGATCGGTCAGGCTCTGCACGACCTGCTGGCGAAGTACCCGCAGGCGCTGCTGTTCGGCGAAGATGTGGCACAGAAGGGTGGCGTGTACACCGTCACCAAGGGCCTCAACAAGACCTTCAAGGGCAGTCGTGTGTTCAACACGCTGCTGGACGAGACGATGATCCTCGGCCTGGCCCAGGGCTACGCCAACATGGGCATGCTGCCGCTGCCGGAGATCCAGTATCTGGCGTATTTTCACAACGCCTGCGACCAGATCCGCGGCGAAGCGGCGTCGCTGCAATTCTTCTCCAACGACCAGTACCGCAACCCGATGGTGATGCGCGTTGCCTCGCTGGGTTACCAGAAGGGCTTCGGCGGCCACTTCCACAACGACAACTCGATCACCGCGCTGCGCGATATTCCCGGTCTGGTCGTCGGCTGCGCCAGCCGCGGTGACGACGCGGCGACGATGCTGCGCACGATGATGGCGCTGGCAAAGGTGGACGGTCGCGTGTGCGCCTTCCTCGAACCGATCGCGCTGTACATGACCAAGGATCTGTACGAAGCCGGCGACGGCCAATGGCAGTTCGACTATCCGGCGCTGGATCAGGCGATGACGCTGGGCGAGGGCCGCATCTACCACGAGGCGGCGAATGATCTGGTGATCTTCACGTTCGGCAACGGCGTGCCGATGGCGCTGCGTGCGGCGAAGCAGATCGAGAAAGAGCTCGGCTGGCAGGTGCGCGTGATCGACCTGCGCTGGCTGGCGCCGCTCAACGATGCGTTCATCGCGGCGCAGGCGAAGACTGCCAAACGCATCCTGGTGCTGGACGAAGGGCGCAAGAGTGCCGGTGTGGGTGAGGGCATGATCACCGCGATCGTCGAGGGCGGTTACGGCGCCACGCCGCTGCAGCGGGTAGTCGGCGCCGATACGTTCACTCCGCTGGCCGGTGCGGCCTTGCTGGTATTGCCGGGTGAAGCCGAGGTGGTGGCGGCGGCACGAGAGCTGGCGAAGCGCTGAGTCCTGCGACGGGCTCAGTGGTCGCGTTCGCGCGTTTCCACCACATGCAGTCGCGGACTGCGCGGTTTGTCCGGCGCCATCGTGCCGGCCTGCAGGCAGGCGCGGTTGCGCCCGTTGAGCTTGGCGTCGTACATGGCATGGTCGGCGCGTTCGACCAGTGACTCCACGGTGTCGCCATCCTGGCGAATGGCGACACCGATGCTGATGCTGAGCAGCAGCGACTCGTCGTTGGCCGGAATTTCCAGCCGGTGCACGCGCCGGCACAAGCGGGTCGCCACATGCATGGCCTGCTGCGGCATGGTGCTGTCGAGCAGGGCGACGAACTCCTCGCCGCCATAGCGGCCTAGCAGATCGGACGGCCGCAATTCGGTGGCCAGTGCATCGGCCACGGCGACCAGCGCACGATCGCCGGTGCTGTGGCCCTGGCGATCGTTCAGCAGCTTGAAATGATCGAGATCGAGAAACAGCAGCGCGATCGGCCGCGGCGGCCCCTCAGTCAACATGGCATGGGCGCGCTCGGTCCAGGCGCGGCGGTTGAGGATATGGGTGAGCGCGTCGTGATCGGCCAGTGCGCGCACGCTGTCGCGGTCGTGGCGCAAGTTGAGTGCACGATCGGCCAGGCCCAGCGACAGCACGATCGCCTCGAACGCACCGCCGGCCAGGCTGGCGTCGTTGAGCCAGTCCAACTCGGGCAGTGCGCCGTTGACCTGGGCGCTGGTCATCGCGGTGAGCAGCAGCAGCGGTGTCCAGCCGACCAGAAAGAACCATGCCTGTCGCGAGCCGCGCGCTGCAGCGACGATAGCGGCGGCCAGCAGCAGCGCAGCTCCGATCATCAGCAGCGGATTGAGCAGGATCTGCGCCACCTCGACCAGCAGCGCGATCTGGCTGCTGCGCATCAGTACCAGCTGGATCATGCCGACCGCCAGCGCCATGATCGGCACCCGCAACAGCGGTGCGTAACGGTGCAGTTCGCAGAACCTCATCATGAACAGCGAGGCGAACGCCACCGACAATGCCACGGCAGCCGGCCCGGCCAGCGGCGCCATGCCGGACAGCCAACTCCATTCCAGCGGGTGGAACATGAAACCGGTCTGGATGCCTTGAATCAGCATGTAGCAGAAGATGTAACCGGCGTACCACGCGTAGGTGACGTCGCGCAGCATCAGCGCGGAACACAGCGCCATCAGCACCATCGCCAGCATCACCGCAAAACAGGCGCCGGCGAACACCAGCCACTGTGCATCCTGCTGCAGATACTCGTTCCACGGCTGAAGCTGGAATCGCACCGGGGCACTCAGCGTCGGTGACGGCTCGAAGCGGAGCACGATCGGCGCGGACCCCGGCAACGCGGCAGGCACCCGCCAAGCCAGTCGGCCGTGACCATGAGGCGAAGCGCTGAAGTCGTCCAGCGCCAGCGGCTGCACCTCACTCGTTCCATGCACAGTGACTGTGCTCATCGGTGGCGGATAGATCGTCAGCACCCGCTCGCTATTGTCCCAGGGCGGCTGTGCCACGATGACCACCCAACTGCCGCTGGTGCTGCGCGGGAACCGCTGCAACAGGGACGGATCGAAACTCTTCAGCCGGCCAGCACGGTATTCGGCCAGCACGGTCTGCGCCGTGTCATCGGCGCGGGCTTCGCGCCAGGCACCATTCAACGGAGTGGCCGCATGCGCGAGGCCCAGCCCCAGCCACAGCAAGCCGAGCACAAAACCGCACCGTGATCGCCACAGGCGACCCGGTACCGGTGTTGTGAGCAGCCTCTCCATTTGCCTCTCCCTCTGTTTTGTCAGCCTCGATCGAGACTGCAAATGAGCGATGTCTACATGCGTCGAATCAACGGTATGCATTTATCCCGCTGACCTGCCTCCGCCACTCACGTGTCTCCACCGTTCGCTGTCGTCGCGAATACAGGCTGAGTGGGCAGTACCTGAACCCGCATCTTCCGTCGCTTCAAGTCAAGCATGGGCCGTGCCAGTGACGATGCACGCGATGCAGGGCTCGGCTTTGCTCATCGGCGCCATGCAGCTGATGCCGGCGACTCTGGCAGGTAGCTGGTGGCTCGGCCGGCCGTGGTTCAATCCGGACGCGGAGGGTCACCTTCGTCAGTCTGAATGCAGGTGCTGCTGCTCGCGCGCCGCAAGTCTGCTCAACCTACCAGCCATGCGGCGAAGTGCATCCATGCCGGCGTACCCGTCAGCCACAGGCGCACGGGATGCGATGTGATGATCAATGCACCACCCCAGCCGAATGCCGGATGCAGGCGCCGGTGCTTGGTCGTGTCGACTGCAATGCAAGTGAGGATGATCAGGTCAGCGAGGCCGAAGAAGGCGATCGGGCCGCCATGCCGGATGAAATCCAGCGGCAACCTGGCGATCGCGGCTGGCAGGATGCCGAGCGTAGCCAGCAGCATCAGCCGTCGATGGAAGTCGCTACGCTGACGCATCAGCAGACCTGTGCCGGCGAGGGCGGCAAACACGATGATGTCGAAGACCGGTATGACCAGAAACATCAGCGGCGGAATACCCGGCGGCCCGGCGTGGCGACGAGCGCCTTCAATTGCGGTAGCGACGCCGAGAATCGGTATCAATACGACCAGGATCGCGCCGAGGATGCCAACGCGTCGATGGATGTCGACGCGATGCTCCGCGATCAGCCACGTCTGCGTTGCGAACAGTACGATCCATGCACTCATCACGAAGCCGTGCACGTGCACGAGGGTGGGCAAGATCGGCGCGTGGAACACCGATTTCAGGTAATAGGTTGGCGCGAAGCCGGCGAAGACGATCAGCACCGCGCCGATGGCGATCCATCGATACAGGCGCGGCGTGGCACGCACGCGTTGAAATTCACGAGTCGCGTTCATCGGCACCATCCCCCCGCCCGAACGGCTGGCCGTCGGTGTGATCGATGTAACTGAAGCGGATGCGTGCGTGGCCCCATCGCACAGCAACGATGCTAGGCCGATCTCCCGGGGAAGACAATGCAGGCCAGAAGTACTATGCGGAAGAGGTTACGGCTTCAGCCCGGCCGGCGCGCGCCCAGCAGGATCAGCACTTCCTGCGCGCTGCGGATGCGCTCGGTGGCGCCGGGCAGGTCCAGCGTGATCTTCAACTTGTCCTGGCCGTCCAGCTTGTACACACGCGGCAGCTGCTGGATCAGCTTGATGATGGTCATCGGATCGACTTCAGGCTTTTCGCGGAACACGATGCGGCCGCCGTTGGCGCCGAAGTCGAGCTTGCGGATGCCGAGCGGGGTGGCCATCAGTTTCAGGCTGGCCACGGCGAACAGCTGTTTGGTGCTGTCCGGCAGCAGGCCAAACCGATCGATCATCTCCACCTGAAGGTCGCGCAGGTCATCCTCGCTGCGCGCGCTGGCGATGCGCTTATACAGGGTCAGGCGCGCGTGCACGTCACCGAGATAATCATCGGGGATCAGCGCCGGCAGGTGCAGCTCGACTTCGGTTTCGTGTTCGCTGCTGAGATCGAAATCCGGAATCTTGCCCGACTTCAACGCGCGTACAGCGCGATCCAGCAGTTCGGTATACAGGCCGAAACCGATCTCCTGGATCTGGCCGGATTGTTCGTCGCCAAGCAGCTCGCCCGCGCCGCGGATTTCCAGATCGTGCGTGGCAAGCGTGAAGCCGGCGCCGAGTTCCTCCAGCGAGGCGAGCGCTTCCAGCCGCTTCTGCGCATCGGCGGTGATCGACTTGCGATCGGGCACGACGAGGTACGCATAGGCGCGGTGATGCGAACGGCCGACGCGACCGCGCAGCTGATGCAACTGAGCGAGGCCGAAACGGTCGGCGCGGTCGATGATGATGGTGTTCGCGGTCGGAATGTCGATGCCGGTTTCAATGATCGTGGTGCATACCAGCACGTTGAAACGCTGGCGGTGGAAATCCGCCATCACGCCTTCCAGTTCGCGCTCGGGCATCTGGCCGTGGGCGATGCGGATGCGTGCCTCGGGCACGAGTTCCTCCAGTTCGCGCACGGTGCGCTCGATGCTCTGCACCTCGTTGTGCAGGAAGTACACCTGGCCGCCGCGCGACAGCTCGCGTTGCAGCGCCTCGCGGATCGTGGCCGGGTCCCATGCCGAAATGAACGTGCGCACGGCCGAGCGATGCGCCGGTGGCGTGGCGATCAGCGAAAGGTCGCGCAGGCCGGCCATCGCCATGTTCAGCGTGCGCGGGATCGGCGTGGCGGTCATCGTCAGCAGGTCGACTTCGGCGCGAAGCTTCTTCAGCTGCTCCTTCTGGCGCACGCCGAAACGCTGTTCCTCGTCGACGATCACGAGGCCGAGGTTCTTGAACTTGATGTCCGGCTGCAGCAGTTTGTGCGTGCCCACGATCACGTCGATCTGGCCGTCGGCGAGGCGCTTCAGCGCTTCGTTCACTTCCTTCGTGGATTTGAAACGCGACAGCACGTCGACACGCACCGGCCAGTCGGCGAAGCGATCGGCGAAATTGCGGTAATGCTGCTGCGCGAGCAGGGTGGTCGGTACCAGCACGGCGACCTGCTTGCCGGCAGTGGCGGTGGCGAACGCGGCGCGCAGCGCAACCTCGGTCTTGCCGAAGCCGACGTCGCCGCAGATCACCCGGTCCATCGCGCGTGGGGCGGCGAGGTCGCCGAGCACGGCCTCGATCGCGCTTTCCTGGTCGGGGGTTTCCTCGAACGGGAACGTGCTGCCGAATTCTTCCACCAGCTGGCGGTCGATCGGCATCGACTCGCCACCGCGCGCTTCGCGCTGCGCGTAGATCGCCAGCAGTTCGGCGGCGACGTCACGCACTTTCTCGGCAGCCTTCTTGCGCGCGCGTTCCCAAGCATCGCCACCGAGCGAGTGCAGCGGTGCCAGTTCCGGCGCGGTGCCTGAGTAGCGGCTGACCAGGCCGAGTTGCGACACCGGGACGTAAAGCTTGTCGCCCTTGGCGTACTCGATGGTGAGGAACTCGCCATCCATGCCGCCGACGTCCATCGAGACCAGGCCCTGGTAGCGGCCTACGCCATGATCGACATGCACGATCGGCGCACCGAGGGTGAGTTCGGTGAGATCGCGGATGATACTTTCCGGATCCCGCGCCGTGCCGCGGCGGCGCTTGCGGTCGCGCTCGCTGCGTACGCGTTCGCCGTACAGCTCGCGCTCGGTAAGCACGGTGATCGCTGGGGTGGTGAGTGCGAAACCCTGCTCCAGTCCGGCGATGGTGATGGCGAAGCGTTGCGCAGTGTCGGCGAGGAAAGCCGCCCAGCCGTCCACGTTGTCCGGTTTCATCCCGCCGCCGGCCAGCGTCTCGATCAGCGCCTCGCGTCGGCCCGCCGAATCGGCGGTGATCAGCACCCGCCCCGGGTAGCTGGACAGGAAGTGCCGCAGCGACGTACCCGGCTCCTCGCCCTTGCGGTTGAGCGGCAACTCCGGTGCCGGCTGTGTGCCGACGGCGACGGCATGCTCGTGGCCGGCGTCGACCACTTCCACGCGCAGCCGTTTGTTGAGCTGCTCGCGCAGTTGTTCGGGTGGCAGGTACAGCTCGGCCGGCGGCAGCACCGGGCGTTCGATGTCGTGCGCGCGCTGGTCGTAGCGTTCGGCGGTCTGCGTCCAGAACTGGTCGGCCGCTTCGCCGGCGCCTTCCCCGAGCACGAACAGCGCATCGTCGGCGAGGTAGTCGAACAGCGTGGCGGTCTGCCGGAAGAACAGCGGCAGGTAATACTCGATGCCGCCGGGTGTGACGCCTTCCTTCATGTCCTGGTACAGCGGGCAGCGACGTACGTCGATCGGGAAGCGTTCGCGCAGGTTGCCGCGGAACTCCTTCGCGGCTTCCTCGGTGAGCGGGAACTCGCGCGCGGGCAGCAGCTCGATTTTCTCTACCTGCTGCTGCGAGCGCTGGGTTTCCGGATCGAAGCTGCGGATCGATTCCACTTCGTCGTCGAACAGCTCGATGCGGTACGGCTCGGCCGTGCCCATCGGAAAGATGTCGAGCAGTGCACCGCGCACCGCGAAGTCGCCCGGTTCGGCCACCTGCGGCACGTTGCGGTAACCAGAGGCTTCGAGTCGGCGTTGTTCGGCGACCAGATCGAGTTTCTGACGCTTGGCCAGCACCAGCCCGGAACCGGTGATATGCGCACGCGGTGCGATCCGCTGCATCAGGGTGGCTACGGGCACTACCAGCACGCCGCGCTTCACGTTCGGCAGCTGATACAGCGTGGCGATGCGCTGCGAGACGATCTCGGGGTGCGGGCTGAACACGTCGTACGGCAGCGTTTCCCAGTCCGGGAAATGCAGCACAGGCAGGCCGCCGGCGAAGATCTTCAGTTCGGCTTCCAGTGCATGCGCGCGCTGAGTGTCGCGCGTCACCGTCACCAGCAGGCCATCGTGCGTGCGTGCCGCTTCGGCAATCAGCAGTGCCCGCGCGGAGCCGTGGGGTGGCGTCCAGTAGCGGCGTTGCTTGGGGGTGGTCGGCAGAGGCGGGTGCTTGATCAGGCTGGACATAGGGGACGCGTGTTCAAGGCGCCGCCATCAAGCCGCGCCGGGGAAAGCGGGCAAGTGTAACGCGACAGCTCCGGCAAGCCGGGGCTGTTTGCGCGTGAGGGCGGGCGATCAGAGCTTCAGCGTGATCAGCGCCGTACCCGGCTCGCCAGGGATCAGGCGCTGGGTGAAGCCCAGTTCACGGCACAGCTGCAGCATCGGCCGATTCTCCTGCAGCACGTAGCCCCACAGCTCGGCGAGCTTGCGGCGACGGCTGTCGTCGACCAGGCGCTGCATCAGCAGTGCGCCGAGGCCGAGGCGGCACCAGTCCTGCTCCACCAGTACCGAGAACTCGGCGCTGTCGGTGGCTTCATCGACATAGATCCGGCCCACGCCGCGCATTTCCGCCGGGTGCACCGACTCGTCCATCAGCACATAGGCCGTCTCGAACGCCGGGTCGATGCGGCACAGCCGCTGCGCCATCGGCGCAGGCAGCTCGGACATCGCATGCAGGAAGCGGCGGCGGATGTCCTCCGGCGACAGCCGGATGAAGCAGCGCTGCATCGTGGCCACGTCACCGGGCTCGATCGGGCGCAGCACCAGTTCCCGACTATCTTGCGTACGCACCTGTTCGCCATCGGTCGACGGTGCCACGCGGGGACGGGCGAAACGCTCGCTGCTGCGCGGAGGCAGCGGAGCGAATCGGGATGGAGCGGAGAGGTCGAGGGCAGGGATCATGGCAGTTCCATACTTTTGCGTATTGTGTGCAACGCAACATGAACTTGCAATAACGATCCTTGCTATTACTGAAGGTATGAGGCCAATGCCGGTGCAGATCATGCTGCGGCACGGGACGTTGCCGAGCCGACAGACAGCCATGGCGGCACACCGCACAATGCGCTCTGGATTTCACGGAGCACGGCATGACCCGCAAACAGGCCAACGGCCTCACCGCCACCCAGTTGGACGCGCTATGCCGCCACTGGCCCGGCGTCACGCGCGACACCAAGTGGGGTATCGACATGGTGCTCAGCGTCGGCGGCAAGATGTTCGCGGTGATGCCGTCGGACGGCAGCGAGGGCGGGCGAATCTCGTTCAAGGTGGCGGACGACCGCTTCCTCGAACTCACCGACCAGCCCGGCATCATTCCAGCGCCGTATCTGGCGCGGGCGCACTGGATCTCGATCACCGAGCCGCAGCGTTTCGCCACGGCCGAACTGGCGGCGTTCATCCTTGATGCCTACGTGCTGGTGCGCGCGAAATTGACAAAGAAATTGCAGGCGGAGCTGGGCCCGTTACCGGCACTCAAGGCGGACAAAAAATGACACAGCATCTCGGCGCGCTGGCGCTGCTGGTCGCCGATTACGACGAGGCGATTGCCTGGTATACGCGTGCACTCGGTTTCGAGCTAATCGAAGACACCAACATGGGCGGCGGCAAGCGCTGGGTGCTGCTGGCGCCGCCCGGCTCCAGCGAAACCCGTCTGCTGCTGGCGCAGGCGAAAGGCGACGAACAGATTTCGCGCATCGGCAACCAGACCGGCGGCCGCGTATTCCTGCTGCTCAACACCGACGACTTCCAGCGCGACTGGCGACGCATGCGCGCCGAAGGCGTGCACTTCCGCGAAGAACCTCGACGCGAGGCTTACGGCACGGTCGCGGTATTCGAGGATCTTTACGGGAATGGCTGGGACTTGCTGGAATTGAAGCGCTGACGCGCTACCAGATCAGATCGTCCGGCACCTGGAACTGTTTGTAGTACTCGTCGTCCTCGCTGTTGCCGCTGCCGGCCTCGGCGCGGCCGTGATCGAGCACGATCATCGCCGCATCGCGCGCATACACCTTGTCGGCAGCGACGCGCGGCAGCAGCTCGTAGCCCTGATCGTGGCGCACGATCACCAACGTGCCGCTGGCCAGTTGCGCGCGCAGCGATTCGTTGATCAGCACGTCCTTGATCGCGTCGCCGTCGGTAAAGCGATAGACAATCTCGCCCTCGCGCTTCACCTTGTGCGCGTCGACGATCTGCCGCACCTGCGCGTGCTGTTCGCTGACGCGCACCTGTGCATTGCGCTCCGCCGCCAATGCGCGATCGCGCTCGGCCTTCTCGGCCTGCAACCGCTGCACCTCTACCTGTTCGGCGCTCGGCGGCGCCGGTGCCTTGCCCTTGCGTTGCTTCGCCTGCTCGCGCACCACTTGCGCCGCCTTGGTCTTGTTGACCAGACCGGCCTTGAGCAGTTGTTCTTGCAGGGGGTTGCGCATGTCGGAACGTCACAGGCTGGGTCGCGGGAGGGAAAGTGTATCGCTGTGACAGACAGTTCAGTCGACTCAGTCGACGATGAAAAGCCTGGCGCCGGTATCCGTGGACGATCGATGGGGTTCGGCATGATCGGCGACCTGATAGCTCATGCCGGGTCGGAGCGTGAATTTCCGGCCGTCCTCCAGCTCGGTATGCAGCTCACCCTCGATGCACAGCAGGATATGGCCTTTGACGCACCAATGGTCCGCCAGATAGTCGGGGGTGTACTCGACCATCCGAACTCGCATGTTCCCGAAATGCCGGGTCTGCCAATAGGCCAATCCGGTTTCACCGGGATGTTCGGTGCGCTCGATGCTCGACCAGTCGGTGGTGCTGAATGGCATGTCGGAAAGCTGCATAGGAAGTCCTGTTGCGTTGAATGGTCAAAGCGGATTTGCTCAATCTGCAAAATCCGGCTCGAAGAAGCTCCACCGTACATCGCCGAACTCCGCCTTCATCGCGGCCTCGACGGTGTTGATTCTCTCGATCAGTGTCTGGTTATCGACGCTGGGCTGCATACGCGCCTTCACCGCCACCATCACGTCGGCACCCATCTGCAGGGTGATCAGGTTGAGTACCTCGGCGATTTCCGGGCGGCTGTTGAGAAAAGCCATCAGCTCGTCGCGGCGACGCGGTTCGATGCCCTGACCGATCAGCAGCGCCTTGACCTCGATCGCCACCAGCACGGCCACGACGATCAGCAGGATGCCGATAGCGATGGTGCCGGCGGCATCGAACATCAGGTTGCCGGTGAGCATGGTGGCGCCGATCGCCAGGGCGGCAACGCACAGACCGACCAGTGCAGCCAAGTCTTCGCCGAAGATCACCAGCAATTCGCTGGAGCGGGTTTCGCGAAACCACGTCCACAGGCCTTGCGTACCGCGTGCCTTGTTCACTTCCTGCATGCAGCCGCGCATCGAGAAGCTTTCGGCGACGATGCCGAACACCAACACGCCCAGTGCCAGCCACGGCCACTTCAGCGACTCCGGATTCGTGAGCTTGTGGATGCCTTCGTAGATCGAGAACATGCCACCCACGCTGAACAGCAGGATGGCGACGAGGAAGGACCAGAAGTACAGCGCGCGGCCCCAGCCGAGCGGGAATTCGTCGGACGGTGGCCGTTTGGCCTGGCGGATGCCTAGCAGCAGCAGACCTTGGTTGCCACAGTCGGCGAGCGAGTGCACAGCCTCTGCCATCATCGCGCCGGAGCCGGTGACGACGGCGGCGAACAGCTTGGCGACGAAGATGGCGAAGTTCGCGCCCAGCGCGAGCAGGATCGCCTTGATGGGGTTGGCGTGGCCGGACGACATGCGGCTTCAATCCTTGGAAATGAGGCCGTCCAGTCTAGCGGTGGCGCAGAATTTTTCGCAGCGCGATCAGTGGATGCCGACACCCAAACCCACGCCGAAGTGGATGTTGTTGCGGCCCTTGTTCATTTCGTCGGCCGTCCAGACGTGCGACTGCGCCGTAGCGACCAGCGGGAACACGTAGCTGGCTTCGCCGACCTTGCCAGCACGGCTGCCGTTGAGTTTGCCGCTGATCGTCATCAGTGCGCCGGCGGGATAACCGAGCGGCTCCGCGTAGCCGGGCAGCACGGCGATGAAGCGGCCGTTGCCGCTGTCGCTCGCCTTCGGTCGCTGCGAGGCATCCAGCGGATAGGCCAGCAACTCGACTTCGCTGTGGTCGCTGAAGTTGCTCACCTGCACGATGCGGCCGCCCCAGATCACCTCGCCGCCGGCGTAGCGTTCGGGCGATTGCGCGACCTGAAACGGCGTGGCAACCGTCGCCTGTGCGGTCGCCTTGTAGATGGGTGCCGGAGCGCAGCCAACCATGGACAGCAGAACCAGCAAGGCGGGCAGGCAGAGCAGGGAGTGGGCGGAAGTACGCATGGCAGACTCCAGTGGCGGCACGATATGGAATGCGGTCAATGATCGCTACGCTACAACAAGCCGTGTCTGCACTGCGTGTGCCGGCGGCATCAGCGCCGGCGCGGCGGCGGAGTGCCGGGGCGCAGCAGGCGCGACGGTGGCAACGGACTCGGCGCGGCGGGTTCGGCGCCTTCCTGCAGCAGCCAGTCCAGCTTCCATTCGGCCGGACGATCCTGCGAAAGCAGACTGGCCAGCGCACGCAGCGGCTCGCGCAGCACGTCGTCGAGATTCCACGGTGCGTTGAGGATCACCATGCCCGAGCCGTTGAGGCGCAGCGGTGAATCGTCCGGATGTACCAGCAGCTCGGCGCGCAGCACGCGTTTCGCACCGCTGCGCTGCAGACCGCGCAGGAACGGCTGCACCTGGCTGCGCAGCTTGATCGGATACCACACGGCGTAGACGCCGGTCGGCCAGCGCAGCAGCGCTTCCTTCAGAGCTTTCTCGATCTGCTTGTATTCGGCTTCCTGTGCCTCGTACGGCGGATCGATCAGCACCAGACCGCGTTTTTCCTTCGGCGGCAGCAGCGCCTTCAGTGCCTCGTAGCCGTCGCGTTGATGCACGTGCACCTGCGGATTGCCGCGGAACAGGTCGCGCAGCTTGGAAGCTTCCTCTGTGTGCAGCTCGCACAACTGCGCACTGTCGTCCGGGCGCAGCACGCGGGCGACTTGCAGCGGTGAGCCGGGGTAGCGCTTCAGGCCCTGCTCGTTGCCTTCGCCACCGAGAATGCTGGCGCGCCAGCGCTGCAGCAGCGGTGGCACCTTTTCGGCCGGGTGCAGCCGGGTGATGCCGTCCTTGTGCTCGCTGGTCTTTTTAGCCTCGAAACCGTCGAGCAGGTAACTGCCACTGCCGGCGTGGGTGTCGATGTAGCAGAACGGCGTCGGCTTGGCCTGCATCGCTTCGATCAGTGCAAGCAGTACGGTGTGTTTCAGGACATCGGCGAAATTGCCGGCGTGATAGGCGTGTCGGTAATTCATGGCGGTCACGGCGGGCGGGGTGGTCAAGTATAGAGGCGCGGACGCTGTACTCCTCTTGACGCGGGAATGTGCCGCGTAACCTTTCCTGCACACGGGCCGGCGCAGGCTTTGCCTGTTGCGCATTTGCAACCGGTCAGACATACCAGCCTGACTGCCCGTCAGCGCGGAGGATCATCATGACGTTCTCGCCGAAAATCATCATTGCAACGGCCGCATTCGGCCTTTGTCTAGCCGTCACGGCGGCCAGCGCCCAGGATGCCGGAAGCATGGCGCCAGCGCCGGCCGGCAGCAGCATGGGGCACATGGGCGGTGGGTCGATGCAGCGCAAGATGCCTCTCAACATGAATGGCAGCATGCACAAGATGCCCGCCACCGTGACCTCGGTCGATTCCACCACCGGCATCGTCGAAGTGACCAGCGAGGGGATGTCGCTGCGCGTGCATTTTCCGCCGGGATCGGTGGCCGATCTCAAGGCCGGCGACAAGATCACCTTGCATATGGGTTACAGCAAGC
Organism: Rhodanobacter sp.; assembly: GCA_035566635.1. Lineage (GTDB taxonomy): Bacteria > Pseudomonadota > Gammaproteobacteria > Xanthomonadales > Rhodanobacteraceae > Rhodanobacter. The sequence goes on along the minus strand of DATMQY010000017.1, from coordinate 183,522 downwards.
ATTGACGAAGGCAGCATGGCGAGGGGGTGGGATTTTCCACGCCGTTTGCCGTTTCCCGCAGCGCGAACGGTGAGGGTACGCGGCCGCGAGGTTCGGTGAGCGAGCGGTTGAAGGTATCCGGCGCAAGGCAGATGGAGGCAAGTCCAGAGTTGAGGCCGGCCGGCGCAGCACTTAAGCTGCACCGATGAACCGCTCGCTACGCCATCTAGCACGCGTGCCACACCTTCGGGTGATGGCGTGGCTGGCGTGGCTGATGCTTGCCGTTGCGCCGGCGTATGGCATGCCCAGCGGAATGATGGATGGCGCACGTTACGCAACCCCGTTGTCGCATATGGTCGATCACATCCGGCACGTCATGCCGATGATGGTCAGCGACTGCTGTGCGGATCAGGTCCACGCCGACCACGGTGCGATGACCGTTTGCCATTGCGCGGTGACATGCGCAAGTGTGCTGCCGGCGCTGGCCATCGCGGAATTCGCACCAGTTGCACTCGATGCCATGCATGTCCCGCGGCATGGCGCAGTCGCGCCCGGCATCATCCCGTCGCCACCGCTGCGACCTCCACTCATCCAGACATCCAGCCTGACGTAATCCGTCGCGTGCTCCGGCCATGGCCGGTTGTCGCGCGACGACGGCAATGACTGACTCCGCTCACATCGGAGCAAACTGTCTGGAACTGCACCATGAAATCTGTTGATCCCTCGGCGCAAGCGATGCCGAGTCTTCCCCGCCGTCGTTTCGTGCAGGGTCTCGCCGTGGGTGGTGTGGCCGCCGGCCTCGGCCTGCTGCGCCCCTCGAACGTCTGGGCGTTGAACAGCCCCGGTCAGCCTCATGAGTTGAGCGGCACCGATTTCGCACTGGAGATCGGCGAAACCCTGCTCAACGTCACCGGTGCGCCACGCCTGACGACCACCGTCAACGGCAGCGTGCCCGGTCCGCTGCTGCGCTGGAAGCAGGGCAGCACGGTCACGCTGCGCGTCACCAACCGCTTGCGTGTGCCCACCTCGATCCACTGGCACGGCATCATCCTGCCGTTCCAGATGGATGGCGTGCCTGGCATCAGTTTTCCCGGCATTGCGCCGGGCGAAACCTTCACCTATCGCTTTCCGGTGCACCAGAGCGGCACCTACTGGTATCACTCGCACTCGGGTTTCCAGGAACAGACCGGGCTGTACGGTCCGCTGGTGATCGAGCCGGCCGATCCGGATCGATATCGCACCGATCGCGACTACGTGGTGATGCTCAACGACTGGACCGACGAAGATCCGGAAAGCATCTTCGCCAGGCTCAAGAAACAGAACAGTTACTACAACTTCGCCCAGCCGACCGTGCCCGATTTCTTCCGCGACGTGCGCGCGAAGGGCCTGGGTCAGGCGCTGGCCATGCGCAAGATGTGGAACCAGATGCGCATGAATCCAAGCGATCTCAGCGACGTCTCCGGTTACACCTACACCTACTTGATGAACGGCACGGCCCCGGCCGGCAACTGGACCTGCCTCTTCAAGCCTGGCGAGAAGATCCGCCTGCGCTTCATCAACGGCTCGTCGATGAGCATCTTCGATGTGCGCATTCCGGGCCTGAAAATGACGGTCATTTCCGCCGACGGCCAGGACATCGAGCCGGTGTCGGTCGACGAATTCCGCATCTCGGTGGCTGAAACCTACGACGTGATCGTCGAGCCGACGGAGGATCGTGCCTACACGCTGTTCGCGCAGTCGATCGATCGCACCGGCTACGCGCGCGGCACGCTGGCACCGCGTTCCGGCATGCCGGCAGCGGTGCCGGCGATGGATCCGCGCATGCCGGTGAGCATGCTGGACATGATGGGTGCGATGGCAGCGGGCGGCGCAGGACACGGCAGCAGGCAAGAGATGTCGGGAATGGCCGACATGGACATGGCCGACATGGACATGGGCGAGATGGCGCAAGGTGATGCGCCCGCAGTGCGTCACGCTCTCACCGAATATCACAACCCAGGCGTCGACATGCACGTGGACATGCCGCGCACGAATCTCGACGACCCAGGCATCGGTCTGCGTGACAACGGTCGCCGCGTGCTCACCTACGCCGACCTGCATACGATCGGTGGTTCGCTCGACCCGCGCAAACCCAGCCGCGAGATCGAGCTGCATCTCACCGGCAACATGGAGCGTTTCATGTGGTCGTTCGACGGCGTGAAGTTCTCCGACGCCACGCCGGTGCATTTCCGCAGCGGCGAACGAGTGCGCATCGTGCTGGTCAACGACACCATGATGAACCACCCGATCCACCTGCACGGCATGTGGAGCGAGCTGGAGAATCCGGATGGTCAATTCCAGGTGCGCAAACACACCATCAACGTGCAGCCCGCGCAGCGCGTGAGCTACGCCGTGAGCGCCGACAACCTCGGTCGTTGGGCTTACCACTGCCATATGCAATATCACATGGAGGCGGGCATGTTCCGCGAGGTGGTGGTGTCATGAGCATGTGCTCTCGCGCGATTTCACCTGGCTTGCGTCGTCCGATCCTGTTGACGGCACTGCTGTTGCCGCTGGCGGTTGCGGCACAAAACGTTCCGGCGTCGTCGGGCAACCCCACCCCGATGGACATGGGCTCCATGCCCGGTATGGCGATGCCGGCGGCATCGTCCAGCACGCGTGTGCCGGTCGCTAAGCCAGTCGTGAAAAAAAACAGCAAGAAACACGTTGTAGCCAAGCCGATCACTTCCCATGACGGCATGCACGACATGCACCACGACGCCATGCCGGAGATGGATCACGGCACGATGTCCGGACTGCCGCCGGCGCGGACACCGCCGGTACAAGGCAACACATCCGACGGCGTGCAAAGCAGAGCGCGCGCAGCGGCGCAACACGATGCGCATGCTGGCATGTCCGGCATGGGTTCGATGTCCGGCATGACAATGGGTCCGATGCAAGGCGGCAGCGCGCAGCCTCATGCACGCAGCCCGGATTATTCCGATGGCATCGGCTACGGTCCCATGAAGGGCATGGACATGCTCGACAACACGCCGCTGGCCATGCTGTTGATCGATCAGCTGGAGGCGCTCCACAGCCGCGGTGTGAACGGCCAGCGTTGGGAGGCGCAAGGCTGGTACGGCAACGACGAGAACAAGCTGTGGGTGCGTACCGAAGGTACACGCAACCGCGGCAAGCTTGACGACGGCGATGTCGAAGTGTTGTGGAGCCACAGCGTGGCCGCCTACTGGAACACCCAGCTGGGTGTTCGTCACGATTTTGGCAGTGGCCCGTCGCGCGACTGGGCCGCGTTCGGCGTGCAGGGCCTGGCGCCGTACTGGTTCGAAATAGAAGCGACCGGCTATGTTGGTGCTTCCGGCCGTACCGCTGTCCGCTTGCGGGCTGACTACGAATGGCTCTTCACCCAGCGGCTGATCCTGCAACCCGAGTTCGAGGTCAATCTCTATGGCAGAAACGATCCCGTCCGCCGCATCGGCCGTGGCATCTCCGATACGCAACTGGGCCTGCGCCTGCGTTACGAAATCCGTCGACAACTCGCGCCTTACATCGGCGTAGTCTGGACGCAACGTTACGGCGCGACGGCCGACTACGCGCGGCAGAATCATCAACCCGTTCTCGATCGGCAGTTCGTTGCCGGCGTGCGCTTCTGGTTTTGAATCCGCCAAGTCAGCACCAGTCGCCCTGATTTCCTGGAGAATTGCATGAAACCATCCACCACCATCATCGCTACCGTCGTCACAATGCTTGTTGTCGCCATCCTCGCGGCCGGCGCGTTCGTCTGCTCCGGCATCTACAACATCGGCGCCGACGACCACCATACGAAACCCGTGTATGCGTTGATGCAGACGCTGCGCGAGCGCTCGATCGAGCAGCACGCGAAGAACCTGGCCGTGCCGAATCTCGATGATCCGCAATTGATCCTCAAGGGCGCCGGTCAGTACGCGGCGATGTGCACGGGTTGCCATCTGGCGCCCGGTATGGCCGATTCGGAAATCCGGCCGGGGCTGTATCCGCAGCCGCCCGAGTTGTCGAAGTTCCGGCCCGATCCGCGCGAGGCGTTCTGGGTGATAAAGCACGGCATCAAGATGAGCGCGATGCCGGCATGGGGTGGCAGTCACGACGACGCCACCATCTGGAGCATGGTGGCGTTTCTGCAGAAACTGCCCGGCATGACGCCGGCGCAGTACAAGGACATCGTGGCCAGGGCTCCGCCGGACGAAGACATGGACATGGATGCCGACCATGACCATCCCGCGGCGGCCCGGCAACCCGACATGCCGATGCCGGCCGGATCGGCCAGCATGGCAATGCCGGGCACGGCTCAGTAGGCGACCGTGATGCGCTGGCGCAGCGCGTCGTGCTGCACGATGCGATCGAGCAGGGCGACTGCGTAGTCGGAAATGGTGATGCGGCTGACGCCATTGGCATCGGCCAGCAACTGGTCGCCGCCGACGCGGTACTTGCCGCTGCGCTCGCCGTCCTCGATCAGAGCGGCCGGGCTGATATACGTCCAATCCACATCCGTCTTGCTGGCGCGGAACACATCCAGCGCCTTGGCCTGTGCATTCGCTTCCGGTTTCCAGACTTCGGGGAAATGCGGGTCGTCGATTACCTTGACGCCGGGCGCAACTTCCAGCGAGCCGGCGCCGCCGACCCAGAGCAGGCGCTTCACACCTGCCTTCGGCAGGTTGTCCAGCAGCACGCCGGCATTGGCGGGCACGCTGTCGATGTTGCCGTCGCGGCGTGCGGACAGGCTGGCGACCACGGCATCTGCGCCGCGCACGGCGTCGAGCCAGCTAGCCGGCTGTGCGACGTCGCCGGTGACGACTTTCAGCTTGTCGTTGCGCTGAGTGAGCCGCGCCGGATCGCGCACGATCGCGGTCACGTCATAATCGCGAGCGAGTGCTTCTTCGAGGATGCCCTGGCCGATATGGCCGGTGGCGCCGAACAGTGCGATTTTCATGGATGGCTCCGGGTCGAGGTGTGCCGCGCGACGGATTGTCGGCGGCTGACGGGGGAAATCATGCACTCTGTCATTGGTTTGATAAATCACCCGGGGCATAATTCACTGTAAATCGAAAGTTGACAGTGAGATGCCCATGGCGAGCGAAGTCAATCTCAACCGGCTGGCGGTGTTCGTGGCGCTGGTGCGCGCCGGCTCGTTCACCGCGGCGGCCGAGCAGTTGGGACTGACCAAGGCGATGGTCAGCCAGCATCTGGCGAAGCTTGAGCGGGAGCTGGGCGCCACACTGCTGTTGCGGAGTACCCGGCGCATGTCGTTGACCGAGGCCGGCACCCGTTTCCACTCCGATTGCGTGCGTCTGCTGGCCGATGCCGAGGCGGCGATCGAACGCGTGGGCGGCAATCGCGATACGCCCAGTGGCACGCTGCGCATCACTACTTCGACCGACTACGGCATGGCGGTAGTGGCGCCGGCGCTGGCGAGTTTTTGTCAGCTGCATCCGCAGGTGCAGGTCGATCTGGTGATCGGCGACCGGATTAACGACCTGATCGCCGAACGTTTCGACCTGGCAATCCGTGTGGGCTGGCTGCGCGATTCCAGCATGTATGCCGCGCGGCTCGGTAGTTTCCGTCAACTGGTCGTCGCTGCGCCGGCGTACCTGTCAGCGCATGGCAAGCCGCGGCGGCCGGAGGATTTGGCTACGCACGACTGGATCGCGATGTCGGTGCTGGCCACACCGCTGCGCTGGACCTTCGTCGGCAGTGACGGCAAGCGGCGCAGCGTGCGTATGCGGCAGGTGGCGCAGGCCAACAATGCCTCGGCTGTACGTGCGTTGGTGCTGGCCGGCGCCGGCGTGGCGGTGTTGCCGGACTATCTGGCCGAGGAAGATATTCACAGCGGGCGGTTGGTGGCCTTGTTGGCGCAACATCGATTGCCCGAGGGTGGCATCCATGCGGTCTATCCCGGCAAGCAGCCACCGGCCAAGGTGCGCCGTTTCATCGACCATCTGCGCGAGCAGCTTGCGCGTGCCTGATCAGTCGACGATGCTGTGGCTTTCGCTGGTGCCGAGCAGCTCCGGTTGCTTCGTGCCGCGCTGCCGTCGATTGAGCAGAGGGTGCACGAACACGGCGGCGAGGATCACCACCACGCCCGCGTAGAACCAGCGATCAAGCTGGTGCTGTTCGCCCAGCAGCAGGATCGCCAGCACGATCGCGTAGACCGGTTCCAGGTTGGTCACCATCTGCGTGCCGAATGCGCTCATGTGGCGCAATGCCACCAGCGCCAGCGTGAACGGCAGCAGGGTGCAGCCGAACGACAGCGCCAGCAGCAGCAGCGCATCGTGCAGGTTTGGTAGCGCGAAGGCTGGGCCCGCATGCGGCAGCAGCGGTGCCAGCGCGGTGAGAAAGAGGGTGCCGGTGCCCAGTTCGATGCAGGTCACGGTCAACGGATCGCCGTGCTCGACCAGCCGCTTGTTGAGCGAGCCGAACAGCGCCACGAACAACGCCGACAGCACACCCACCGCGATGCCCAGGCGCATGTCGTGCGGCACGCCACCGACCACCATCATCACACCGGGCACCACTGCCGCGCCGATCATCAGTTCACGCGGATCGAACTTGCGCTTCGCAATCCACGGCTCGATGAAGGCCAGGAACACCGGCCCCAGCGCGATGCACGTAGCTCCGACGGAAGCATTCGACAACTTGATCGAGGCGTAGAAGCTCAGCCAGTGCAGCGACACCAGCACGCCAATGCCTGCATACGCCCAGCGCAACCGCACCGGCATCGTGTGCAATCCGCGCCAGACCTTCGGCATCAGCAGCAACGCCACCGTCACCAGCAACATGCGCCACCACACCAGCGGCAACGCAGGCAGCGTGATCAGCTTGCCGAGAATCGCGGTGAAGCCCCACAGCAACACGCAGAAATGAATCTGCAGGCGGGCCTGGTTGACGGGTTGCATGGGGAGGTCACATAGCGAGGAGTGCCGGCATTCTAACGCCGGCACCCATGTTCAACGTGCCGCGCGTGCTCACTTCTTCGGTGCTGGCTTGCCCGTCGGCATCATCTTGCCGGAGCTGCGCAGTTGCTGCAGTACGGTCCGGCAGGTGTTGTCGCCGTCGCCGTCGTGGCTGGGCGACACCAGCGCGAGCAGGGCGGCGGCCGGTGCGGCCACCACGCCGAGCGTGATCATGCCAGCGCCGCGGATCAGCAGAGGAGCTTTCTGCACGCCGACATCGGGATTCTTCAGCGTGCCTTCGACGTACAGTGGCGAGCGCAGCGAGAACACACGGAAGCCCTTGGTGTGCGGCTTCACGTCGAGAGCGAGCTTCTCGTTGGTGAAGTTCACGGTGCCGTCCACGTTGATCACCGCGTCGTCGGTGTCGAACACGAACAGCCGCATGTCGAACAGGCCGTTGCTGGCGGTCATGTCGCTGGCGGCGCAGTTGATCTTCACTGTCTTGTCGCCGAACAGCTTGCCGATGACGATGTTGCCCACGTTGAGTCCGGCGGTTTCCAGCAGGGTCTTGCTGATCGCGCCGTCGTTCATCAGCAGCTTCAGTTCGCCGTTCGCACTGCCCAGCAGGGCGGCTACCGAGTTGCCGCGCGCATCGAGCGTCACGTCGCCGTTGATCTCACCGAAGCTGGTCTGCATCGGCGCGAAGGTCGGAAACAGCTGTTTGAGCTTGAGATGCCGCGCATCGAGTTTCATCAGGCCATGCATCGGCGTCTGGCTGCCATCGAGGGTGAGGTGGCTGCTGACCGAGCCGCCTGCCAGCCCGAAGCGCAACGGATCGAGGTAGAGCGCGCCGTTGTTCATGACCAGATGGGTGCTGAGTGAATCGATCGGCAGTGCTTCGCCGTGCAGGATGCGCGCGCCGGTGAAGTTCACGTCCGCATCCATCGCCTGCCAGCGATCGGTACGGAAGGGTTCAACCGGCAGCAGCTTGTCGGCCGGTTGCAGCGTGCTGTCGCCACGCTGCTGTTTCGCGGTGTTGGAATCGGCGCCGATCAGCGGTGCCAGATCGGCAAATTGCAGCAGCTCCGATTGCAGGTCACCGCTGAGCTTGGGGCGTGCGCCGCCGGTGACGAACAGCAGGTTGCCGGCGAGATCACTGCTGCCGACGCGGCCGCGGAAATCCTGATAGCTGAAACGGCTGCCATGGCGATGCAGCTCGGCTTTCAGATGGCCTTCCGTCGCGTACGGCGGCGTGTCGGGCAGGGTGAGGCCGGTGATCGGATACAGCTTGGCCATGCTGGAGCCGGAGAACCACAAGCGTACGTCGAGCGTGCCCAGATGCACCGGATCGGTGAGCGTACCGACCAGCGCGACATGGCTGTCGCCGATATGCACGTCGGCCTGCAGCGGAAACGGATCGGTGGTGTTCTGCAGTGCCAGCACGGCACCGGTTTTGCCGTCGCCCTTAAACGGGCTGCCGTGATAGCTGCCTTCGGTGTGCCAGCCAAACTGGTAAACCGTCGATGCATTTGCCTGGCCGATCGGTTCGCTTCGATCCGGTTTGGCGGCATTGCCTGCCATGGCTTTCTTTGCGGCGGCGCCGACGGTCTTGCCGGCCTGATCGCGCGCATCGGCGGATTGCTGTGCCACGATCTGGTCGTAGGGAATCGCACCTTGCAGCGGTTCTATGGTCACCTGCAATTTGATCGCGCTGGCCGCATCGTCCAGTGTGATGTTGCCGCTGTCGAAACCGATTGCGCCAAGATCCAGCTTCCACACGGACGGCGCGCTGTCCTGCGGAAAGACGAAGTCCCAGGTGGCGTGCGCCTGCTTGTCGCGTTCCAGATCAACGGTGGGGTGCACCAGTTGCAGCGACGGCACCTCGATGCGGTGCGCCAGCAGCGCCAGCGGCGACAGGCGGAAGCGTAGCGCATCGAGTCTGGCGAACTGCGGCTGCTTTGCCCATGCCGGATTGGCGATGGTGATGTCGTGCGCGGTGAACTCCGGCCACGGCACCAGCGAGCCACGCCAGCTTCCGGTACGGTCGCGCTCCCAGTCCACGTTGAGGTCGCCGTTGATCGCGAACGGTCGTCCGATCGCCTGGCTAACCTTGTCGCTGATGAACGGCTTCAGGCGGTTCCAGTCGAACGTGGCGACCACGATCAGCAGTACCGCGATCAGTGCGAGCAGCACACCCACGATCCAGCTGAGTACTTTTCGGCTGCGTTTCATCGATTTTCCATGAGCTACGTAGTTGTTTTCATGCATAACTCAATTAACGACAAAGTTATGTATGGAAACAATCGTTGGATCGGGCAGGGTTCATGCGGTTGACGAAGGCCCTGTTCTGCACGCGCTACCCATGCTGGGGATGCCCCGGTCTATTCCGTGCAGGCGGCATGATGCATGGAAGGCTCGCGGGCGGTGTTGCGTGGAGCAGCAAGGCTGCCTCTGGCAAGCCGCGCGCCATGGCCTGTCGACCTTCTGAGCATCACCCCTCATTTGTTTCAACACGCTAGGCGGACAGGGCTGGTGATGCCTGCGTTGAATAAACCAAGGCATTCCTCAGCGTATCGAACAGCAACGAAGCCGTGGATCGACGCGGGCTTCGAGGGTGCGCAGGAGTCAGTGCTCACGGCGCAGTCGTTATCACCCCTCTTACCCCACCCAAGGGTTCTTGAGCCTTACTTTTGTAAGGCGATTACCACATTCACAATTAATTTGACAGTACTTGACAATAAGATTTATGCCTACTCCATCACGGTATTGCGATTTAGTCGGATCTTCCGGTATCCGGATCAGTCAAGATAAATGCGCTATCGAGATTGAAGGGGGAGGGATGCCACATACAGGCAAGCATGGCGTGTCGTGCGCGCGGACGACTTTGCCAAGGTTTGTGCCTGCGCGATCGATTCGTTTACGAACGATCGGATCCGGGTTCACTTTGATCGAATTGATGATCGTGGTCGCCATCATCGCGATCCTCGCTGCCATTGCCATTCCGAGTTACTACCGCTACGTGCTGCGCGCGAACCGCTCGGCTGCGGAAGACGTAATGATGAGCATGGCAGGTGCGCAAGAGCGTTTCATGGTCGACAGCCGCCAGTACGCCACCTCGAATGCGGACCTTGGCTATGCCAACTTGCCTGAAACAGTTGCGCCGAATTACGGGATAGCGGTAACCACAAGCGTTGGGCCACCACCCAGTTTCATCATCACCGCCACCCCGATTAGTGGGAGCAACCAAGCCAACGACACAGCTTGCAACGTACTGACGCTTGCCAGCGACGGCACCAAATCGGCAAGTGGCGCGAGCACCAATTGTTGGAAATAGATCATGCGCATACGCCACAGCAAAGGCTTTACGCTGGTCGAACTGATGGTCTCGGTAGCTGTCTTCGTGATCTTGCTCGTCGTTGCGATTCCCTCGCTGGGGCCGTTCCTGCAGCGGCAGCGGGTCAAAGGCGCGACGATGGACATAGCCGCAACGGTGGTGCTCGCGCGTAGCGAGGCGATCAAGCGCAATACGGTCGTGACGGTAACCTCTACAACGGCGAACTCCGATTGGAGCAAGGGATGGGCGGTAACAGCCGGTACGGATGCCATTCGCAGTCAGGCCGCAATGGACGGCATCAGCGTTATCGAGAAGAGCAATGCCAATTTCAGTTTCGGTGGTGACGGTCGCCTGCAAGGCACCGGCATGGCATTCACGATCCGGTCCACCATCGCCGCCACGGGGCAGCAACCGGATTGCATCACGGTAGGTGCCACTGGTCGGGTGCAGACCACGAACGGAGCCTGCTTATGAAACGTCAGGGTGGCATGCTGCTGATCGAGGTGCTGGTCTCGCTGCTGATTGCCGCGATCGCGCTGTTGGGCACGGTCAGCTTGATGGCGAAATCCACGCGCGGCGAAATGGAGTCCTATCAGCGGGTACAGGCACTGACACTGTTGCAGGACATGGTTTCGCGCATCAACGCGAACAGGCAGGTTGCGACCTGCTATTCGGCCGGCGCCACCGGCGTGATAGCGGGTACGGGTGCCTCGGCGGCTCCAGCTTGCACGACCGGTACGGCGGCACAGATAGCAACGGTCGGCGCCGATCTCACCGCATGGAACAACGCGTTGCTCGGTGCCGGCGAGGTGTCTGGCGGAAACAAGGTCGGCGCCATGATTGGCGCGATCGGTTGCATCGATCAGCTCGACCCCACCAACAACATCTACCGGGTCACCGTGGTGTGGCAGGGTCTGATGCCGACGGTTACTTCGAAGTTGCTATGCGGCCAGAACAAGTTCGGCAACGAGAATCTGCGGCGCGCGGTCAGCGTCGATATCCGGATCGCCAGCCTTTCCTCATGATCACGAACCTTGCATGTTCTCTATCCCGGCGGCGCCCCAGGCATGGCCAAAAGGGCATGTCGTTGATCGAGCTGATGATTGGTATGGCGATCGGTCTGGCCCTGCTGGGGGCACTCGGTTCGCTCTATGTATCGACGTCCAAGGCGCGCTCCGAATTCAACAAGACCGGTGAACAGGTCGAGAACGGTCGCTATGCGCTTGAGTCGATTGTGCGCGACGTCGAGATGGCAGGATTTTATGGCCGCCCGGGCCTTGGTTCCGGGGCGACTTACAACGTGCCTGATCCTTGCGCGATCGGGCAGCCCGCGTTTAGCAGCACTACTGCGGGTACTCCTGTGCCAGTGGCGGTGTCCGGTTTGCCGGTCGGTGCAGCGGCACCGACCTGCTTGACAAACATGGTGCCGAATTCGGAGGTCCTGACGGTGCGCTACGCATCGAGCGTGCCGACCACTGCCGCCAGCATTGCGAGCGGTGAGTACTACGTGCAGCTATCCACCTGTGCCACCGACACCACACCACTGGTTTACGACACGACGGCCGCGAAATTCGTGCTGCAGACCAAGCCCTGCGACGGCACCAAAGCGGAATTGCGCAAGTACGTCGTGCGCAGCTATTACCTCGCGTCGTGCGACAGCTGCGGTACAAATGCCGACACGACACCGACGCTGAAGGTGGCGGAATTTATCAACGGCAGCATTCAGGTTTCATCGCTGGTCAATGGTGTTCAGGACGTGCACTACAGCTACGGCGTGGACACCGACGGCAACGGCTCACCGGATTGCTATGTGGACAATCCGGCTGTCGACAATTCGGCGTCGTGCACGACGAGTGCCGGCTATGCCTGGACCAATGCGACCACCAATTGGTCCAACGTCACCGCAGTGCGCGTGACCTTGTTGTCGCGCAACCTGACGGTCACCACAGGCTGGAGTGACACCCGCAGTTACAGCCTCAACGGCCGCGCTGCACAGGGCAGTCCGTACAACGATGGTTATAAACGTCACGTCTATGGTGCGCTGGCGCGCATATGGAACATTGGTGGCTTGCGGGAGAGCCCATGATGAAACCGAACCTTTCGCGTCGTTCGCAACGCGCGTTCACCTTGGTGATGACGTTGATCTTCATGGTGATCTTCATGATCTTCGCGATCTCGATGGTCAGTTCAAGCATGATCAACACCAAGGTCGCCGCCAACCAGCAATACCAGCTGGAGGCCAAGACGGTGGCACAGCAAGGCATCGAACAGATACTCAATCAGCCGTTCACGCAAGTACCTGTTTCGGCCACCAGCGTGCCGGTGGACGTCAACGGTGATGGCATAGCCGATTTCACGGCGCAGGTGGCAGCACCGGTCTGCATCGGCTCCAAGCCGGTGCTCAACCAGGATCTGGATCCTACCAATCCGAACGACCAAGGCTGCATGTTCAGTGCCTCCGGCCAGAACACAGGAGTTCTGCTGCCAGGCGGTGGTGCGGTACCCGCGCCGCCGTGCCAGGCGACGCAGTGGGAAATCAAATCAACCGTGACCGACCCCAACAAGACAGCCACCGCGATCACCATTCACCAGGGCGTCTCCGCTCGCGTACTGCACGGCACCTCCTGTCCATCATGATCCAGCCCCTTTGCACACCGCATCCTCGGAGATGCCGCCATGTCCCCCTCGCGCCCGCTGTTGAAGAGTCGCCCGCTGTGCACCTTCGTCTTCGGTGCGCTCATGCTGGCATTGCCGAGTTTCGCCTTCAGCGATGACATCGACCTGTACACCGGCGCGCCGGTCAATGGTGGCAAGCCAGACCTGCTGATTGCGCTGGACAACGCCAGTGCCTGGGATGGCAAGGTCACTTTCACATGTCCTACTGCAGGCGTGGTATCGGCCAACAATGCAAACAAGGATGTCGGTTTCGAGCAGTGTGCCCTCTATGCAGCCCTGAGCAGCATCGCCTCCAGTCCGTTGCTAAACGGCAAGATCAACATGGGCTTGATGCTGTTCGACCCCAGCAGCAATGGCGCCAAGTTCAAGTATCCGATTGCCCAGCCGTATGCTCTGCCGTTGATGGACAGCACCGGCATCCCTGCCTTCCAGACCGTCATCAAGAGTATCGATCGCCAAGCCGACAACTCGAACAACTCGGCGGTGGGCGGCAGCATGCAGGAGATGTGGGCCTACTACGCCAGCAGCACCGGCCTGTCCGGTACCAAGTACACCTCGCCGCTAGTGCCATGCCAGAAGGCCTTCGTCCTCTACATTGCCAATGCGGTGAAGAACGGCAAGCCCCAGGACGCCTCCAACGCTCCCAGTGCCTATTCCGCGCTGCAAAGTGTGGCAACGACCGCCCAGCTTCAGCCGATCGTGATCCCGTCGCCGTACAACAAGTACCAGGCGAACTGGGGCGATGAGTGGGCGCGTTTCATGTACCAGACGGATCTGTCGAACGGTACCAACATCAACAAGCAGAACATCATTACCTACACCATCGCCGTCACCGATGGCAGCAACCCGGACTACGTGCAGTTCGTGCAGAGCATGGCCACCAATGGTGGCGGCAAGTCGTTTGTGGTGAACATCAACGACCCCAATGCATTGAATGAGCTGGTTGATGCACTGAACCAGATTTTCAATGAGGTGCAGGCAGTCAACAGCGTGTTCGCCTCGGTGAGCCTGCCGGTGAGCGTGAACGGCCAAGGCAACTACCTCAACCAGATCTATGTCGGCATGTTCCGCCCGGACGCCAACGGCTTGCCGCGCTGGGCCGGCAACCTCAAGCAATACCAGCTTGGTTTCGATGCCAGTAACAACGTCCAGCTGGAAGACAGCAAAGGCAACCTGGCCATCAACAGTGCCGGCACCGGTTTCATTTCGCCCAACGCCACCAGTTTCTGGACCAGCGACACTTCGGCGGCGGCTGATGGCCCCTACCTGTACTCCGGCAACTCCATTACCACCAACGCTGTACCGAACTGGCCGACAGGCGGCTTCTGGGTCAATGCGCCAGCCGGTGCCGGTGGTGCCTACGACGCGCCTGACGGCGAGTTGGTGGAAAAGGGCGGTGTCGGCGAGTCCATGCGGATCGACTATTTCACTTCGCGCGCCGGGCGCACGGTCTATACCTGCAACAGCACCGGCGCCTGCACCAGTACGATGCCGTTGTTTGCCAACTCCAACGCCTCACTGAGCGGTACCGCGCTAGGCACCGGCACCAGTACGCCCACGGTCTCCAACCTGGTCAGCTGGGTCCGGGGCGACGACAACACTAGCCCCAACAATGAGACCGAGATCGGCCCGGGTGCTACCGCGACTGTGCCGGTACCCGTGCGCCCCTCCATCCATGGCGACGTGTTGCATTCACGCCCGGCCGTGGTGAATTACGGCACGCTCGCCAGCGGTGGCGATCCCACCACCAACGTGGTGGTGTACTACGGTTCCAACGACGGCATGTTCCACGCCATCAACGGCAATCAGACCGCCGGCATCAACAATGTGCGCCCCGGCGGCGAGCTATGGTCGTTCGTCGCGCCGCAGTTTTTCAGCAAGTTCCAGCGTCTGTATAACAACAATCCCAAGGTGAAGCTGTTCGGCTCCACCGACCCCAGCGCGACACCGAAGGACTACTTCTTCGACGGCACCACCACGGTCTATCAGGACCTGCGCGATCCGTTGAACAAGAAGGTTTACATCTACCTCACCGCGCGACGTGGTGGACGATTCATTTACGTACTGGATGTCACCGACCCGACCACGCCGAAGTTCCTGTGGACGAAGTCGAACAGCGATATCGCCGAGCTGGGGCAAACTTGGTCACAGCCCAAGATTGCCTTGGTGAAGGGTCATGCCAACCCTGTACTGATTATGGGCGGTGGCTACGATCCCGCCGAGGACAGCGATCCGGCCCCGGGATCCGACAGCCAGGGTAGGGCGATCGTGGTACTGGACGCTATAACTGGTACGCAGGTGTGGATGGCCGCGCCATCGTGCTCGGGCATAACGGTTGGCTCCTGTAGCGTAGTCAGCGCCATGACCCGCGCGATCCCAGCCGACATCACCTTGCTTGACCGCAATGCCGACGGCTATATCGACCGCCTGTATACCGCCGATCTCGGTGGCAATATCTGGCGTGTCGATCTTGAGCCGGGCGGTAGCAGCGCCCCATCGAGCTGGGCGGTGACCGAACTGGCCAGTCTCGGTGGCACTGGCAACAATGCACGCAAGTTCTTCTATCCGCCTGACGTGTCCCCAACTCGCAATTACGACGCGGTGCTGGCCGCCAGTGGTGATCGCGAGCATCCGTTGTATTCGGCGTCGACCACTCCCGGTACCGCCTACAACGTGGTCAACCGTTTTTACATGGTGAAGGACCCCAACACCGGCAACAACGTGCCTGCCGGCTGGACGGTGATCACCGAGACCAATCTCACCGATGAAACCGGTGCTGCCGCCGGTACCACCGCGCCCTATTCGGCGACCAGCACCACGTCGACCGGTGCCCCCAGTTCAGGCTTTTACGTGACGCTGGCTCACATCGGCGAGAAAGCGGTGAATGCACCACTCACGATAGCGGGCTACACCTATTTCGGAACCAATACGCCGGACGTTGTGGGTGCCGACCCGAACAAGTGCTACCCCAATCTGGGTATTGCGCGAGGTTATGCGCTCAACTTCCTCACCGGCGTAGGCCTGAATAGCAATGGCTTCATCGTGTTCGCGGGTGGGGGCTTGCCGCCTTCGCCCGTGTTCGGTCTGGTGGCGATCACCAACGCGAGCGGGGTCAGTGTGGTTACACCGGTTCTGATCGGTGGCGGCAACCAGACCGCTCCTGTCGGCGGCAACAACACGTCTTCATTGGGTGCTCAGAAGATCACTCCGCCGAATCTCGGCAAACGTCGGCGCACTTACTGGTACGTCGACGGCATCAAATAAGACCATTGATGATTTGACTTGAGGCGGCTGCCGGGCGACTGGCGGCCGTTTCTATTGGTATGCATGAACTGACGTACCGCGTCGTTTGGCAGCCATACTGAGTTGCTCGCATGCGGCGGTCATAACGCGGAGCTGCTCAAATTGCAGGCGGCGGGGGTATCGCTGAGATAGGGTTGAACCGCGTCAGGCAGCGACCTGGACATCCGTTCGTCGGCTGATCCGGTAGACCGACGCCGGCGGCAGGTTGAGCAATGCGCTGCCGACCCGCTGCGCCTGCAGGTTCAGCCGTTCGAGCAGGGCCGGCGGCAGCGGGCAGCGCGGGCCGTAGGTGAACTGGTAGAACATGCCGCCGTTGCGCAACTGGCGTTCGAACACGCCTTGCACGATGGCGGCGACCTGGCTCGCAGGCATCGACAGCAGCGGCAATCCGCTGACCACGGCGCAGGCGCGCTCTTCGCCGAATAGCGACTCGGTATGCCCGAGCTGCGCCGCGTCCATGCGCAGGATCGTGGTTTTCGGATAGCGCTTGGCCAGTGCGTCGGCGAAATGCGGATCGGCTTCGATCAGCGCCAGCCGGTGCGGCGGCACGCCGCGGGCCAGCAGCGCCCGGGTCAGCGCGCCGGTACCGGGACCAAGTTCGATCACCGGGCCGTCCAGCTGGCTGACATGGGCCGTCATCAGACGCGCGAGTGCAGCGCCGGATGGCGTCACCGCGCCGATCCCGCGCGGGTCGCGCAGCCATGCACGCAAAAAGGCCAGAGTATCGTTCAATGGCATGTAGCGGTTTCCGCAATCGATCGGCAAGGTCTCAAGGTAACCGATTCGACTGAACAAAATGTTTGTGGTTCGTGTTCACAAAAAATCAGTGCGTCGCCGCAGCCGTCAGCTGCGGCTCGCGCACCGGCACGTCGATGCTGCACAGGTCGACCTTGCCGGCCGGCAAGGCATAGAACGCGTTGCGGCCGTTGCGTTTGGCGTCGATCAGGGCAGCGAAGGTGGGGCTGTCGGTGCGCAGCACTTCAATCGTCGGACGATCCTTGGCCGGCATGTCGGCGGCTAGGCGTACCGACTCGATGGCGATGCGCTGCGCCGGCTTGGTGTAGAAACCCATCGGCTCGGCGCCGCGCGGCAGGCCGGACAGTAGCGGCATGCCTTCGATCACGCGGCCGGCGATGGCGAGATTGCGATCCAGCCGGCGTGGTGCCTGGCCGATCACCGCGTACAGCGAGCTGCCGCTGCCGGTCTGCGGATCGACGTTGCGCGCCACGCCGACGGCGCCGTAGCAATGGGTCAGCCACTCCTGTCCGTTGGCCGGGTCGCGTGCCGCCGGGAAGCCTTCGGAGAAGCCGACTTCAGGCGCGTATACGTCGCCATCCGGCAGCGCCGTCCACGGCAGTTTCGGGTCGATCGAACGGGTGTATTCCGGCGGCAGTGTCTTGCTGGCCTTGCCGAGCGGGCGGATCTTGCTCTTGTCGCCGTTGTCGTCGTCGTTGGGGTCGCCCCACTGGGTGACGAAATTGTCCTGCACCCGCACGATCGTCAGTCCGTCGAAATAGTGTCCGCGCACCAGGGTACGGATATTCGCCGCGTGCAGCGGCGTGAAATCCGGTGCCAGCTCGATCACCACACGACCCTGCAGCAGCTGCATGAAGATCAGGTTTTGCGGATCGGGCTTGCGCCACTCGGCAGGCGTGGACTTGGCCAGCAACTCCTTCGCGGTCGGCGTGGGCTTGCTCTGCTCGGCGGCGATGGCTGGAAGCGCAAGCAGGGTGCTGGTCAGCGCAAGTGCGGCGATGAGATGGCGGCGAAGCATGGGGGTTCCCCTTGAGCAACGGATTGGCAAGGGATGCAACTTAGCAGAGTGTTGCCTGGGTATGAGCGAAGCTGAGCTATCTGGCCAATGCCCTGATGGAGAATCGCAACGCCTTGCTGGTGGCACTGGACGTGCGCCACGCCAGCGGCACTGGCGAACGGGAGAGTGCCACGCTCGGTGTAGATCAGGACTTCGTCATAGCGCTGAAACAGCGCGGCATCCAACTCCATATCACCCGCCACACGAAGGGACGGCGCAGCACCATCGATGGACGTGCTGCACGAGGCAAGGGTTATGCGATGAGCATTCAAATCTGCAAACGCATCGAGCAGGGCTTCGGCTGGATCAAGACCATCGCCAGGTTGTGCAAACTGCTGTGGGTGGCGATGTCCAAAGTACGTGGCGGGGTGACGTGGACGTTCGCGGCGTACAACCTGATTCGGCTCGGCGGCATTGGTCAGGTGGCGGGAGTCGTCGCCGACCTGAGCGATGACGGGGACGTGCGCCTGTTATGAGGGAAAATGATCATGGCGGCTGCCTCCATGTCTGTGATTTGTAGGGGTGAAGCTGTGCCACCAGCGCCAAAAGGGCATTCTCAGCAACTTGTTAGATATTAATTAACAAACTCGAGCGTTCGCAATGTATGGTATCGACATACCCTATTATCGGCACGTTAGCCATTAATTCTTACTGGCTGACTCGATGTTGCACTCACCGGATTCTCTGATCGAATTCACTGCAACCTTCCAAGTTCGCATCAGGGGGCTTCTGCGTTTCTTGACTACAAGGGGATGTACTATGAAACGTTCATTGAAATTATTCTTGGTTGCCACCGTATTAGCTTTTGCATTCACAGCTACGGCACATGCACAAGCTTCACGAACCTGGGTTTCGGGAGTCGGCGACGATGCCAATCCATGCAGTAGAACTGCTCCCTGCAAGACCTTTGCAGGAGCTATCTCCAAGACAGCAGCAAATGGAGAGATATCGGTGCTTGATCCTGGTGGGTTTGGCGCATTAACTATCACCAAGGCTATCACTATCAACGGTGGCGGAGAACTGGCAAGCGTGCTCGTTTCCGGCACTAATGCTATCGTTATTGCAGCTGGTCCAACCGATACTGTGATTTTGCGTAATTTGGAATTCAACGGTATTGGAACCGGAGTCGACGGCGTCCTGATACAAAGTGCCGGCACTGTGATTATCGATCACAGCACTTTCGAGGGATTTGCGAATAATGACGTTGAACTAAATGTGACCTCGCCCACCTACGTGGTAATGCAGGATTCGACGATTACTGGCGGTGCAAAGGGGGTTGTTATCGATGGTACTTCAGGCCCGGGACCGGTTACTGCCCTCCTGAAAAATGTCACCATTCAAGGCACCGGGACCGCACTTCAAACACTGCGTGGTCACATCGACGTTACACATTCGATTTTCCAGAACAACGCCGCTTACGGTGCTTTGGCCTCAGTCGGTACAATCAACCTTGAGGACAGCATCTTTTCCTTCAATGGTACCGCTGTTCAAGCGCAGACAGCAGCACAGGTCGTTGTCTCCAACGTGGATTTTTTCAATAATACTGTCGGCATCGGATCAGGCGGTGGCTCTGTGGGTTCCGCCGGCAACAACCGCAAAGTTGACAACAGTACGCCAGGTGCACCGAACTTCACCATCATGGTTCAATAAATCAACAGGGCTGACAATAATCATACAAACTGAGCCCGCTGATGCAGCCTTCAGCGGGCTCTCTTGCAATAGAGCTCCGAGTTACTCTGACCAAGTAATCATCCGTAAATAATGTTATTCGTTGTTGTTACCTTTAAGTAGGTCAAGGGTATGGATGACTTGCGTGGCATCCTGCGGATCGCGCTTCCGGTCGAATCCCAGGTAGTTGGCCAGGTCGCGCATGGGTTCGTTGGACGCAGCATCCATCGAGAACATCTGGCGGAATCCATGGCGGCGTGCCACGTCAATCAAATGGCGCATCAGCACCACACCGAGACCGCGGTGCTGCCAGTCGTCAGCGACGGTCACGGCGCACTCGCAGTGCGTGTCGTCGCCCGATGTGCTGTAGCGGCTTACCCCGACCTCACGCAGTACGCTGTTGTCGTGCACCAGCGCCACAAACGCCATGTCTTTCTGGTTATCCACGTTGACCAACTGATCGAGCAGTGCGGGACTGGCTCCGCGCATTTCGCCGAGGAAGCGGAAATGTCTGGATTCTGGCGATAGTCGTTCGATGAACTCGCTCTCGCGTTCGCGATCTTCAGGCCGAATTGGCCTCACCAACACGTGGCTTCCATCGTTCAGCGTTTCGATCCAGTGCTCGCCGACCAGCGGGGGAACAGTGGCTTCCGGGGCGGTGTGCAGGGTGGAGGAGGTGGTCATGATGTGATCTCCGGTAGTCACGAAATACGGCGTAGTCGGCTTGTGCCAACGAAGCCAGTGACTGCTGTTGTACGCCGTGCCCAGTGGCGCGACTTGACCGAGATCAACAAGTAGCGAGGTCGGTGGTCAGACCACTTCGGCGCCATGAGGCAGGCGGCCAAGACCCTGGTCGCAGAGGTCCTCGAGCAGGTCCGGACGCAGGATGTGGATCGTTTTACGGTTCACGGCGAGGATGCCGGCGTCCTCCATTCGACCGAACAGGCGGCTGACGGTCTCCACGACCAGGCCGAGATAGCTGGCTATCTCATAGCGTGACATTGACAAGGTCAAGGTGGTGGTATCGCGGGACAGCCGTCCATAGCGATCGGCAAGGCTGCGAAGAAAGATGGCCAGTCGCTCCTGCGCCTGCTGCTTGCCCATCATGACGAGATGGCGCTGTTCGGCAACTACTTCGCGACTGATCACGCGCATCAGTTGTCGATACAGAGAGGGTACTTCGTGTACCACCTCTTGAAGCTGCACATAGGGCAGCTCGCAGATGCTGGTGTGCTCCAGGGCTTCGGCACTGCAAAGATGGTGATCGTTGGCAAGCGCATCTACGCCCACGATTTCTCCGGGAAGATGGAATCCCAGTATTTGCAAGTCGCCGCCAGGACTCTCCACAAAGGTCTTGAGCGATCCGGAGCGCACCACGTAGAGCGCATGGAATGTATCTCCCTGGCGGAACAAGGTGTCACCGCGACCAAGCTTGCGCTTGTCGCGCACGGCCGCATCCAGCCGTTTCAGGTCGTCGCTGTCGATGCCTGCGGGCAAGCACAGCTCATGCAAGGCGCACGAACCACAGCTGCGCCGTAGCTGATTGAGGTCAAGGACGACAGCACCGCTGTCCATCAGGGTCACCGCGCTGTACCAAAGGAGGGAGCCCGCCTGCTGATGTGATGGGCTACCCAAACAATAGCACCGCGCTACGCTCCACTGAGCACTTCTTCTCGGGCAGGGCACAGGAGCAGCTGTGTAGGCAGCGTGATCTCTGCGCCATCGATGGCGGGCATCATGTGGGTGACTACTTGCGTTGGCTCGGCTGGCTGGCCACGGCGGCCATGCCATGGTGGTCATCGGTATGCAGTTTTGATTCTGTTTGACGTCGATCAATTGGCCGACCCTGTGAAGAGCTCAAGATAAATCTGCTTCGCAGATCGGGAGAGCGGCCATGCTGGATATCATCCTGAACATTGATGGTGCCAATGACGATTCGTTCCTGCTTCGTAGCGCCATGGAGCTGGCCAGGCGCGAACACGCATTTCTCACTGGCCTGCAGATTGTTGCGATCTACCCGTCCCTTTTGGGTGTGCCGGATGCCAGCATGTTGCTCGACGCCGAAGAGCAGGATGCGCTTGCACGCCGCCCATGGTGGCTCGATCTGTGTTCGAAGGCAGGCACTGCCGGTGAATGGGAAGTTATCCGTGGGCTATACGTTGCGTCTCTGGCCAAGCGCTCCCAATTGGCAGACTTCGTCATCAGCACGTTGTCGACTGAGGCACATGCCGTCATCGCCGGAGTCGGTGAACTGACTCGCGTGCTCTTCGCCGATGGAGCGCCCATGCTGTTGGTGCCGGATGCCTGGCAGAAACCGTTGCAAACGCGGCGCGTGATGATTGCGTGGAATGGCAGTGGCGAAGCGGCCCGTGCGATCAAGGCCGCACTTCCCTTGTTGATGCATGCAGCCGAAGTGCATGTACTCGACGGTGAGCTCGACGGTCTTCCGGGCATCAGCCCGCCATCTCCACCCATTCGGGCATGGTTGAGGCGCCACGGCATACAGGCGCACTGGCATCCCTTTGACGGCGGGCATGATGCAGGTCGGATCTTGCAAGCCGAAGCGACCGCCATGCAGGCGGATCTGCTGGTGATGGGCGCTTGGGGGCGTTCCCGGATGAGCGAACTGGTACTGGGTGGTGCCACTCGCTGGCTCCTGGATCACGCCTTGCAGCCACTGTTCCTTGCGCATTGATTGAAAGCGGCTGGTAGTGCGTTGCGCAATATGGGGTAGCGCCGGCCAATGACGACCTGTATTGGCGGTATCACCCCAGGCCGCGTTTGAGTCCCTCCAGGCCGGGTGCGGAGGAGCATCTACAACGACTGCAGATAGGCCGCGACCTCATTCATTTCTTCCGGCGTAAGATCTTTGATGATGCCGTGCATCACGGGTGAGTTGCGCAGGTTCCCCTGGATCACCTTGAGCTGGCGCACGATATAGGGTGCATGTTGCCCCGCCAGACGGGGAAAGATGCTGTTGCCTTGGGCATGGTCGCCGTGACAGCTGGCGCAGGCCACCACATGATCGGCAATGCCCTGTGTGAACAGCTTCTGCCCGGCGGCCATCAGCGTTGGATCTGTGCTGACCCCACGCGGTGGGGGCTGTTTTGCGAAGTAGCGCGCGAGCGCTGCTGCCGTGGCGTCGTCGATCAAGGTGGTCATGCCGAGCATGTAGTCGTGTGCCTCCTGTTCGCCGCGCCCACCACTCTTGAACGCCTGTATCTGTGCGACAAGGTAGGCCTGCTGCTGTGCGGCCAGCTTGGGGAAGGTGGGCGAAGTGCTGTTGCCGCCGGGGCCGTGGCAGCTCGAGCAAACCTGGCTGGCCAGTTTGGTGGCCGCATCATCACTGGCCGCAGTCGACTGTGCGCCAGCCGATGTCGCAACGACGCATGACAGCACGACGTATATCCACAGGTAACGCGTTTTGATACGAGCCATGACGTGCCCTCGGTTGAACTCCGCTCCTGAGCTGGCATGCATGTCAGTACACCAGCCACACATTCGCGAACAACGTGTTGTTGTCGCTTGCCCGGCGTCCCGAGCCATCGTAGTTGCTGCGTGAGCCGTTGAACTTGCCGTAGCCGTAGTACTGCAGCATCAGGCGCAGGTTCTGCCGCGGCAGATAGTCCAGTTCGGCGATATAGCCCTGTGTATTTGGGCTGCCGTTGGCGCTGCCGCCTACCGAGCCCGGCCCGTACAGGCCCGCGTCGGTGGTGCCGTGCGTTCGGAACAGCGCCAGGGTTGCACCGTATTTGCGCTGGAAATAGTACGTGGCCTTGAATTTGTCGGTGATCAACGTGTCATGCGGATTCACTGGCGCAGGTCCAACACCGATTGGTGCCCCGGCCAATGTGGCCGGATAGCTTGCACGGTAATCCTGGTTCTCGTGGATTCGTGTGAACTGGAACGTATAGGTGTGCGGATCGCTGATGTGCTGAAACTGCGCATCGATCGCGACATCGGTGAAACGGTCGGTCGGCGTGAACGGCATGGTGTTGTCGGGATACATCCGGAACCGCCCGCCATACGCGCCTAGCATCAGCGAGTTGAAGCCCCACTCATGATTGTAGGCCACGCGCCAGTACGGGTTCACGCCGTCGAGTCGATGCACACCGCCAGGGGTATGGATGTCCTGTCCGGCACGCAAGGGGGAGAAAAAGCCGTCTGCTGTCTGGTAGCCGCTCAGCTCCACATACACGCTGCGGTTCCAGTAGACATAGCCACCAACACCGGCCACCTGTTGCGCCAAGCCACCATCGATCACGGTAGCCGCGGCAGCACCAATGCCATTCGGCGGCAGCGTGAACGGAAAGCCGAATGCCGGCGTGCTGTTCCACACATCCTGCACGGTAGGGTTGTTGTTCACGGTGATGCCGTAGAGCCAGCGCATATCGGTCTGATCGGTGTTTTCCGAGCGGCCGACGATGCGCAGATCAGTGTTGTCGATGCCGCTATGACCTACCGTACCGCCTGCGCTGTCCGTCGCAAGGTTGTTGTAGGTCCACTGGATCCATGCACCGATGTTGTCGGTGATCTTGCCTGCCGCGAATACGCTGGCGGCGGAGAGTACGGGCTGGTTGGTCTTGGGCACAATCTTCTGACCCTGGTCGTCCCTGTTATTGCTCACGTGGGTGACGCCGAACTGCGCCATCAGGGCCAGTGGCAGGTCCTGCCGCTTGCCGACGGTGTAGCCGCTGAGCTTGAACAGGCGACCGTAGGGGGTCAGCTCGGGAAAGCTCACATGGCACGCAACACATGCCTGCCCGGTCTGCCTTGCGTAAGCCGGCAAGGCGTGTGAGACGCCGATGAGGCCGAGCCAGGCGAACAAGCTGAAACACGCGATCAACCCACCGCGATACGCAAATGCCAGGCCATGATGCATTTGTATCTCCTCATAAACATCCCCAGGTGCAGAGACTGCGCCTATGGCCATGGCCCGATCTTGATCGAGGTCAACTTGCGGCGAGGTAGAGGAGCCCGCTGGCATCGAATGGTGGTTGCGGCGGGGAGGCGGTCATTCAGGCCACTACCAAAACGGAAATATGGTCGGCGGCCAGGCCATCCCGCACCTCAGTGCTTCGCCTCCTCCACGTGCGCTCGCAACGCATCCACAAAAACCTTGACCTTGAGCGCCCGCTGCGTCGAAGCAGGGAAGACCGCATAGATACCGCCTTCGGGCAGCCTCCATTGCGGCAGTACACGAATCAGCCGGCCGGCTTCGATGTCCTGGCTTACGGTGAAATCGGTCAGCACGCCAAAGCCGGCGCCGGCCAGCACGACTTGTTTCAGCGCTACCACCGAGTCGGCGGTGAACACCGGGTCGAAGAAGACTTCCTCGGCTTCGCCTTGTGGTCCGGCGAACGTCCAGTGGACGGGTTTATTGAGTACCGAGAACGCCGCCATCGGTCGCCCCGACAGGTCTTGCGGGGACTTCGGCAGGCCACCTGCACGCAACAGACTGGGGCTGGCGACCAGTTGCAGGGAGAAGCTGCTCAGCTTCACCGCCTGATGGCTGGAGTCGGCCAGCCAGCCAAGCCGGATGCCTACGTCGACACGCTCGGTGACCAGATCCAGCACGCGGTCTGCGGTGATGAGTTCGATGCGTAGGGAGGGGTGCAGCTGGGTCAGTGCAGCGGCGACGGGTGCGACCACCGTGGCGGCATAGTCCATCGGGGCGGTGACTCGCAGGGTACCGGTGACTTCGCCGCTATGGCTGCGCGCGGATTCAATCGCCGCTTCGGCTTGCTCGACAATCGCGCGGCTTGCCTCGTAGAAGGCTCGGCCGGCTTCGGTCAGGCTCAGGCTGCGGGTGGTGCGCACCAACAAGGTGGCGCGCAGTTCGGCCTCGAGCTTCTGGATATGCGTGGTGACCAGCGCCTTGGCGACGTCGAGCCGTCGCGCGGCGCCGGCCAGGGTCCCCGCTTCGACCACCGCGACAAACACTGCCAGCCGGTTGAGGTTGATACCGCTGACTTCGCTCATGGGGTCGTTCGCTCGGGGTGAAAGGGTCTTGGGCGGTGGGCATCTTACGGGCAATGGGCATGCTTGCCCGCATGTCTTCACCTGGATGCGAATGGATGCTCCTCAAGAATGTCGTAAGAGTCGGCGTTTGACGGCCATCGGCATAGTCAGCGCACTGTGCGTGCGCTGACTATGGAACAGACACTTGCCGCGCTCAGATGAACTCAATAAGGGCTGACGGCGGTGCCGGCGTCCGGCCCGTCGGCCCAGAGGTTGCCGCTCCACACATTGCCGGTGTTGTCGGACCAGTAGCCCACAGTGCCGTTGAAACCGCCGTCGGGCGACCAGATGGCCGTGGAGAACGAGTTGTTCTGCACGTGGATGTTGGTGGCCGTGTCTCCGCCGCCATAGAACACCAGTGAACCGCCGGCCAGCCAGTTGGTGTCCACGGTGACGTTGTTCTGCACGCCGCAGTCGGGCGCGATGTACAAAGCCGCCGTGGCGTAGTCCTGTCCGGTCTGGTTGATCAAGGTGTTGTGCTGCAGGGTGACGCCGTTGCCGCCGCACCAGACGTACACGTTCTGCGTATGGGCGCCGTCGAACTGCGAAAGGTCATGAATGTAATTGTCATGTACGTAGCCGGTGGCCACGTCCACGCCGTCCTTGAACCCGGAAATATTGTTGTAAGCCACTTCCATGCTGCCGTTACCGAGCTGGGCGATGCCGTAGTCGTAGCCGCCGTTGTCCGGCCCCTGGCCGGGCACACTCTTGATCACGTTGTGCAGCACCTTCAGGCCGGTCACGCCGTCGGCATATTGGATGCCCCACCAGTTGTTCGAGGTGATGACACTGTTCTGGATGGTGACGTTGTTGGCCTGCACGTTGATCCAGCCACTGAGGTTGATGCCGTCGATGACGGTGTTGTCGGCAGTGATCACCAGGCCCGTATCGACCGGCGCGGACTGGTTGATCAGTGAAATGCCTGACGGCACACCGGTATTGGTGGCATTGGGCCAGGCCACGCCATTGAAGGTTGGCTTGGTGAGATGTGGGTCGATGCGATGCTGGGCGTGCGTGACGGTGGACATCGTCAGCAGTACGAAGGGGGCCACGTTGCGCAACGCGGACATGCTCTTTGCGACATAGGTCTTCTTCACATTACAGCTCCTTGTAATTGTGTGGCGGGTTGAATGGATAGGTTGTCGCGTGCGACTCGCGTTAGAGGTATGCGAGCCCATGCCCCCGGCAAATCCGTGGGGCGTCTTTCTCATCGCGTCGTTGGGGACAAGAGGTGGGGTGCGATGGAAGAGAGAACGTACGCGACGAAGGTCGCGAAATGTGTGACGCGACGCCATGGATTGCGCGATGTCATGCAAGAGACCCTTCATCCACTTGTCATCGTTCGCTCGCGATGAATTATGTATTCATCACAGGGTGCTTATGGATGCCGGGCCTTCTCTCCATCATAGGCACACCTTGATGCGAAAGAGCTCGTGACCATGAACATCCCGCAGATCACTCATCACTACGTTGACGTCGATGGCCTCAAAGTCTTCTATCGGGAAGCCGGCCTCAAAGACGCGCCCACCTTGCTGTTGCTGCATGGCTTCCCGTCTTCATCGCACCAGTACCGGCGCTTGATGGATGCGCTGGGTGATCGTTATCACCTGATTGCGCCGGACTACCCCGGCTTTGGTCACAGCGACGCCCCCGTGCCCGCGACGCTGGGCGGGCCGTTCGCTTATAGCTTCGATGGCCTGGCGGACGTGATGGAGGGTTTCTGCCGCGCACTCGGGCTGGATCGCTTCGTGGTCTATATGTTCGACTTCGGTGCGCCGGTGGGTTTTCGCCTGGCCGCTCGGCATCCGGAGTGGATCGAGGGTCTGGTGATCCAGAACGGCAACGCTTACACGGCGGGTCTCAGCCCGATCGCGCAGGAGTTCACGGCGATGAAGCCGGGTGTGAAAGGCGCCGAGGAAGGCGTGCTTGGTCTGCTGACGCTGGAGATGACGCGCAGCCAGTACCTCACCGGTGCATCGCATCCGGAGCTGATCGCACCCGATGGCTGGACCATGGATCAGCACTTTCTCGACTTGCCTGGCCGGGCGCAGATCCAGATCGATCTCGCATTGAACTACCACTCCAACGTTGCCCTGTATCCGCAATGGCAGGCATGGCTGCGCGAACATCAGCCACCGACGCTGATTTTCTGGGGCCGTCACGACCCATTCTTTGTGGAGGCGGGTGCGCAGGCTTATCTGGACGACGTACCGGATGCCGAACTGCATCTGCTGGATACCGGACATTTCGCGCTTGAGGAGTGCCTGCCGACGATCGCTCCGTTGATTGCGGACTTTGTCGACCGCCTGGGCGATCGGCGCTAGTCGGTTATCAGGACCAGGGCACGGTCCTTTCTTGCAAATATTTGTAGCTTGCAACATTCCCCGTAAAGGACTTCACACCCCATGAAAGTTGTTCTTACCCTTATTGGCGGCCCGACCGCTCTGATCGAAGTTGCTGGCACGAGACTCCTTACCGATCCGACCTTCGACGAACCGCAAGCCTATGATGCGGGCACCATCACCCTGGTCAAACAGACAGGGCCGGCAGTGGATCCGGCGTCGCTGCTTCCCATTGATGCCGTGCTGCTCAGCCATGACCACCATTGGGACAATCTCGATCGCTCGGGGCGAGCCTTTCTCGCGCATGCACCGCGCGTACTGACCACCCCCGCTGGCGCATCCCGGCTTGGCGGCAGTGTCGAGGGGATGAAGACGTGGGAAAGCGTCGAAGTTCAGGGGCCTGAAAAGAATGGCGTGCGTGTGACGGCGACCCCTGCGCGGCATGGCCCCGTGGGTATAGAACCCATCAGCGGCGATGTCGTGGGCTTTGTCGTGACTCCCGAGAATTCCAGCGGCAGCATCTATGTGGCGGGCGACACCGTTTGGTACGAGGGTGTCGCAGCGATCAAGGACAAGTTCGACATCCGGCTGGCGATTCTCTTCACAGGCGCGGCGCAACCGCGCGGCACGTTCCACATGACCATGGGCAGCAACGATGCCATCGAGTTCGCGCACGCGTTCCCGCAAGCCAAGATCGTCGCCATCCACAACGAAGGCTGGGAACATTTCATTGAGAGTCAGAGCGAACTCGCCCGATCTTTCGCCACGGTAGGTCTCGCAAGCCGGCTGACGAGTCTGGAACGAGGCGTTCCGGTCGCGTTCGAGATTTGATGCGGATGAACGTGTCCTTTCCCATTTGCGCAACCTGTGGAACGCAGTTCGCCGAATCCGTCAGCCCGCCGACGGCTTGCCCGGTCTGTGAGGACGAGCGGCAGTATGTCGGCTGGTCCGGCCAGATCTGGACAACCCACGAGGAGTTGGGTGTCAGTTACAAGCTCCGCCTCGACGAAGAAGAAGGATTGCTGACCATGGGCCTCGAGCCCGCCTTCGCCATCAATCAGCGCGTACTTCTTCTGCCGACGGATGCGGGCAACATCCTGTGGGAATGCCTGAGCCTCGTGACACCCGAAGCCGTTGCGGCCATCAAGGCGCACGGCGGGCTGGATTACATCGTGATCTCGCACCCGCATTTCTATGCCTCGATGGTGGAGTGGAGCGAGGCCTTTGGCGGTGTGCCGATCCTGCTGCATGAGGCCGACAAGGCGTGGGTGCTTAGGTCATCGCCGCACATCCGGTTTTGGAGTGGCGATGAGCACAGGCTTTCGGAAACGGTCACGTTGATTTGTTGTGGCGGTCATTTCGACGGCAGCACGGCGCTTCATTGGAAGCATGGGCCGCGCGAGGGTGGGGCGCTGTTTCCGGGTGACGCCTTGCAGGTGGCGATGGACCGCCGCCACGTCACCTTGATGTACAGCTATCCCAACTACATCCCGATGCGGCCAGCGGATGTCAGGCACATCCAGTCACGCATGCAAGGCTACGAGTTCGCCGATCTGTTCGGCTTCAGCGCGAAGAGGAACATCATCGGCGGGGCGCGCGAAGCGGTAAACCAATCTTTCGACCGCTACTTCAAAGCCATTTCGGAGTAGTTGCGTAGCGTAACAGTTGAGATTGGTCTGCCTCAGCGGCCGCTGAAAACTCGGCTCGTATCGATCATTTCGGGGAGAGCTTTGACGTCCGCAACTGGACGTCATGCGCCCCGTTGCGCCGAAATGAGCGTGCGCGCAAGCGACTGTAAGAAGCGGGCGGGACCTTTCTGGTGGAGTGCGGTGCCACTGCTGAGCGCACCATCGATGATGACCCCCATCGCCAGGGCGAAGTGCTCGGGGTCTTTGAGGTCCATCGACTTTGCAAGTCGCTTCAAGCGCGCTCGCATCTCAGCCTTGTGTGTGACCGCGACCTTGCGAGCGGGATGGTTGTTGTCCGAATACTCTGCGGCAATGTTGATCTGCGGACACCCTCGATAACCCGGGCGGGCGATGCGATCACCGAGCCATTGAAGCTGGGCGAAAAGCTCCTGCTCAGCCGAGCGTGGGTGCGCGGCCGAAACCTCGTCCCACTTGCGCCAAAAATCCTCGTCCTCTCGCAACAGAAATTCGCGAATGAGGTCGTCCTTAGTGGGGAAATGTCGGTAAAGGCTGGTCTTGGCGACGCCTGACTGGGCAACCACCAGATCCACGCCGACCGCTCGCGTGCCCTCGCGGTAAAACAGTTCGCTTGCGGTCCGCAGGATGCGTTCGCGGACATCAACGGCTTGCTGGGGATGATGGCTCATCGATGGATCCTCCTGCGCGGAATCTTCGCTGGTGGCGATGATTTTAGCTCAAGACCGTTGACAGCGATACAGATCTGTATCATTGTTGGAAACAGACAGGTCTGTATCGTTCAAGGGGAAAGCCATGATTCAGCGCACGACAGCAGTTGCAGTGTTTGGAGCGTCCGGGCACACCGGGAAATTTGTGGTCAGGGAGATTCATCGCCGCGAATTGCGCGCGATCCGGATTGGGCGCGATCTGCAAACGCTGGAGATCCATTCCGACCCCGCGTGGGACGACGAGATCCGCGTGGCAAACGTCGAGAATGCCGACTCGCTCGACGCCGCGCTGAAGGGTGCATCAGTGGTGATCAACTGTGCAGGCCCGTTCCTGGACACGGCTCTTCCGGTGCTCGATGCGGCCCTGCGAGCAGGGATTCCCTATGTTGATGTCGCTGCCGAGCAGGCCATCGTCAGGACCATCTTCGACACCCGACATCAGGCGGCGCAGGATGCCGGTATGGCCGTCGTGCCCGCCATGGCCTTTTATGGGGGGCTCGCTGACCTTCTTGCCAGCGCGCTGGTCGAGGACACCGAAGCCGTCGACGAGATTGACGTGGTCATCGGCCTGGACAGTTGGCACCCGACCCAAGGGACCCGACTGACGGGGCAACGGAATAATGTGCCGCGGGTAATTCAGCGCGGTGGCCGTCTGGAACTCGTCCCGAACTCTCCGCGCAAAGGCCACTGGGATTTTCCCGAACCCATCGGCAGGCGAGAGATCGTGGGGCAGCCGTTCTCGGAGGTCATCACGATAGCGAGCCATTTGAACGTTGACACGATCTCGCCGTGGATCAACGTCGAGCCACTTCAGGATCTGCGCGACACATCCACGCCGCCACCCGAACTGGAGGATCAGAGCGGCAGGTCCAGCCAGCGCTTCGCCATGGATGTCGTCGTCCGTTCAGGCGAGGCGAGGCGCACAGCCCGTGCCCAAGGGCGCGACATCTACCACCTGACCGCGCCGCTCGCGGTCGAGGCGGCATTGCGCTTGCTCTCGGGGGAGACAAAACACTCGAGCGGTGCATATGCACCCGGTGCGATGTTCGATGCGAAATCCTTTCTGGACGGGCTGGGCGTGGCGGACTTCGAAGTCAGCTACAGCGAATCTCTTTGACGATGACAACCAGGAAAAACGAGGCCACAACATGTCGCAACACGTAAAAGCGGAAACCTTTCGATCACTTCATGGGGGCGCAACGCCGCTCTTCCTGTTCAACACGTGGGATGTCGGAAGCACACAAGCGGTAGTCAGGGCAGGAGCGACCGCTATCGCCACGAGCAGCTGGGCGATCGCCGCTGCACACGGTGTCAAAGACGGCGAGAAACTGCCGCTTGCCACAGTTCTGAACGTGGTGCGTCAGATTGTCGAGTCGACGACGTTGCCAGTGACGGTCGATCTTGAAAGTGGCTACGGTGACGATGCAGCCGTCGTGGGGGAAACGATCCGGTTGAGCATCGAGGCGGGGAGCGTTGGGTGCAATCTGGAGGACAGTGAGCCATCGAGTGGCAATCTGCGCAGCCCTGCCGATGCAGCGCAGCGTTTGATGGCCGCAAGGCGCGCAGCAGACGCGTCCTGCCCCAGTTATTTCATCAACGCCCGAACGGACGTGTTCTTGCGGAATATCGGGAACGCCGCCGCGATGGTCAGCGAAGTCATTGAGCGCGCGAAGTTATATGCGGAGGCGGGTGCCAACGGTTTGTTTGTGCCCGGCCTGACGAACCTGGAATTGATCCGTGAGATTTCGTCGGCCATGCCGCTTCCTCTCAACATCATGCGGTCGAATGAGGAGTTGGCTGTTTCCGACCTGACGGGTGCTGGCGTCAAGAGAATCAGCCACGGGCCCTATCCCTACCTGCTCGCCATGGAAGCTTTGGCGCGCGCCGCCCGTCGCGATTGAGAGAGCAGGGGGATTCATCTGCACCCCGCATACAAATGAGTCGCCGCAACCAATGAACGGGCTTGCCCACGCAAAGTGGGCAGGTCTAGGTCGCTCGGTCATCGAAGTAATCGTCCGTTTAGTATTCCTGATGCAACAGACGGCGCGATTGTATGTACAGGTTTGGAAACTAAAGTGTGTGCAACCGATAGGCATCAGGTGCGCACTTTGCTGACCGCCGGATAGCGATGTCTGTGCATGGCCAACCCTCAGTGGGTGGGTCGGATTAAATCCTACGCGCTGGCCCGAAGACCCGCGACTGTTGGCGAGTGGGTTTACCGCAGGGCGAAATCACTGTCCACGGTGTCCGAGAAACTTGTCCGCGGACACTGGCCTCGCCTACAACATCGCGCGCGCCCTTGCACGGACACGAGCTTTGCGAGGGAGTCACGGCTGGCAAGACTCTTGCTGTGTCCGTCACTGCGACACTCGACGGCGGCAACGCCATCTCCCAACACCACGGAATTCGGACGCGCTTCCGCGGCGCGAATGCCATGAGGAACCGATGCATGAAAGTAAACCGAGTGATAAATAGCGTCACAATCTGGACGTGGGGCTTGACTGCATTCTTCGTCACGGGTGTGACAATGGCGGCGCCGCCGCAGTGGCAAGTTAAGGGCGAGCCCGCAGTGGTCGAGCAGACCGTGCATTTCGAGAATGCCGGTGCGACCTTTGAAGGCACGCTCTATGCCCCAGCGCATGGCGACCATTTACCAGCGATCGTCGTACTGCATGGCGCGGAAGTGCCGACTCGCGATTACGCCCTGTATCGGCATCTATCCCATGATTTGCCCGCGCTTGGATTCGCGGTACTCGTGTTTGATCGGCGTGGTAGCGGCGCTTCAACGGGCACACTCGACGGGACAGACTACGAACAACTTGCGGACGACGGTATCGCGGGCCTGCACGCCATTGCCAAGAACTCACGGATTGACTCACACCACATCGGCTTCTGGGGCTTGAGTCAGGGTGGCTGGCTTTCTGTTCTTGCCGCATCACGAACCCACGATGCGGCATTCGCGGTCTCCGTGTCCGCACCAACGGTAACGGCGGGGCGTCAGATGGAATTTGCCGTCAGCAACTTGCTCGCACTTCATGGTTACGGCGCGGCCGCCATTGACCAGGCGACAGACACACGTCATCGCTGGCAGGCTTATCTGCGGGGCACCAATTCCCGTGATGGCGCAATCAAGGCGTTGGCTGGTGCAGAACACCAACCGTGGTTTGGCGACACATTCATGTCGACGGCAGAGGATCTCACTACTGACCCGAAAACCTCGAGCTGGCGTAAGGAAATGGATCTCGATCCGATGCAGGCGGTCAAGAGTGCGCATGTGCCGCTTCTGTTCATTTATGGCGGAGCGGATCCCTGGGTTCCGGTAGAGGAGTCTGTGCGGAGCTTGCACTCACTGATGCAGAGCCGCCACGACATCGAAGTTCATGTTGTTGCTGGCGTCGATCACACCATGGCCATCAATCCGCACGAAACCATGTCGTTCGACAAGGCCTGGATGCTCAGCCAGCACCCGGAATCGCCGGCTTACTTCTTTATCCTCGGAAACTGGTTGAGCCGACATACCCAAGTCCATTGAGGCAGCCCCGACGGGTGGCGAGTTATTTCCAATGGACGGTGGGCTCGGCCTTTCGAGCCCCAGGCTCAGGTGATTTTCCATCCATCTGCGAACGATCGATAACAAACCGAAGGCGCTCGATTGTGCCGAGCACTGCAGACTGATTGATGATGGCCGCGCTGCGGGAAGGACGTCGGCTTTTGTTACGCGCCATTGTCAATTCAAGCAATTCCGAGCAAGTGGCTTGACCGCACTGACGCGATCCATGTTGCCTTGGCGCACCGCGGTGGTGATCATCGCGGCGTCACTGCAGTCGTTCTTGCTGCACTGGCTCTTCCACGTCGTCGGTGTCATGCCCAGTGGGCATGACACCAAAGTGTGTGCACTTTTGGAGACCAAAGTGTGTGCAGTGGAGGCGTCTTGCCTCCCTCAACGGCGAGATCTTCTACACCCTGCGCGTAGCCCAGGTCGTCATTGAGCAATGGCGCCATCATTACCGCCATCCGACCGCACAGCGCGCTGAGCTATCGGCCGCCCGCACTGGAAGTGGTCCTGATCCACAGACCTCAACCTGCGGCCTGCGGCTCGCCGCGCAAACTAACTGGGCATCTGGACCAGTCAATGCAGGCCAGTCAGGCAAGTGCCGATAGTTGGCTCTGGCACTGTATATATGTGGAGGGTTAGCGCGGCTACTATGCTGAACGCCCCCAGGCTTTTCCCCCACACAATCCTTATTGCTTTTGCACCCATCACGCACGGGTGCGAGAAACCGCTATGTCCAAAAATCTCCGCCACTTTGTGCCCGTGTTAGCTGGAGGCCTGTTGCTGGCCTCATGGGCCGTTTGCAATGACGCGCACGCTAAACGTGCAGTCGCGACGGATTCCGCCGATGCCAACATGGCTACCGATATCCTCCCTTGCCATCGGTATGACGGCTTGCAGCCGCAAGGCACCACCAATCCGGCCATCAGCACCTGTGAAACCATGTTGCCGGATTTGGGCAAGTTTCGCGAAAAGTCGGCCGAGCACGGTTGGCTGATTCAAGGTGGCATCACTCTGGGCGGAACCTTCGACCTGCTGGATCATGGTGCGCATCCCCAGCTTTACATCGGGCAAAATCCCACTTACCGGGCCAACGGGTATGTAACCGCTACCTACGATCTATCCCGGGTGGGTTTTGCCGGCGCTTCGCAACTGGTGTTCAATGCGAACGTGCAACGGTTCTCGTACGCCGGGGAAAATCCAACCGGTTTCGCCATCAACAGCCTCTATGTCAGTCAGCGCTTCAACGACGGGCGCGTGCAGTTGCAATATGGCTTTGAGGAGCTAGGCAACCAGTTCTATGGTTTTGCACTCGGTACCAGTTCGACGACGTCGCCGGCCGGTGTCGGAAGTTCCATCCCCTACGAAGTCGGCTTCATCTTCAACAAGACGGCACCCGAGATCAATCTGCGCCTGGCTTCGGCCAACAAGCATTTCTATGAGCGGGTCGGCGTGACCCGCAGTGTGGATCCCGAGGGAGCGCAAGCGGATTGGGACCACAATAATTTCCTGGGGCTGAAGTGGCATATCCCCGGCGCCAAGGCACTCCTCATCAATGAGTTGGGCTACCAGGTCGAAGCCGCTCCCAGCCAACGGATGATATGGCTTCGACAGGGCGTGATGTACAACGAAAGCCGTATTTCAAGCTTCCATGGAGGCTATGCGGATGGCAACTATGCCTATTACCTGGTCGGCGACTATCAGTTGTTCCAGACCGATGCGGCAAAGCCGTATCGAGGATTTTACGTCAATGTAAAAGCCGACTATGCGCCACCCGATCGTAACGTCTATACCGGAGATGTCGGCGCTACGTTGTACGTACTGGGTCCTTTCGGACAGCCCGATGATGCGCTCGCGCTGGGCTATACCTTCAATCGATTGAGCCGTTCCTACCAGCGCATGCAACAGGCAAGCGGGATCGCCGCTGTGGACTACAGTCGCAACTATGCGCTGTCTTATGTCTACCGTGTGACGCGCGGCGTTTATCTCTCCAACCAACTGAGCTATACCGTCAACCCCATTCCGGCGCCGAAGCAACCGGAAGCTTTGACGTGGATGAGTTCGTTGTCGCTGTCTTACTGAATTTGGTATTCGATCAATCCAGACACGCGCACCCGGGGCCACTGAGGCCGATTTCTCCACATTAGGCCGCTACAAATACGGGGATAAGGTCAGTGCACAGACTTTGGTGTCATGCCCATGTGGGCATGGCACCAAAGTCTGTGCACTTTTGGAAACCAAAGTGTGTGCCGTAGGGCTGCGTAATGTACGTACTTTGCTTGTCGTCGGATGGCAAAGTATGTGTACATCTATGTAAAGCAGGTAGTTACGATCGAGCCATTTTCGTCAAAGTGCACCCTTTGACAACCAAAGTGTGTGCCAGAAAGATCATGTCACCGCATGGGGTGCAGAAGAACAGGTGCCTTTGCGTGAAATTGCCCCTCCACGGCGGCCATCGCCCGCATATCGTACTTCCGGACGTTATGCTCGAATGCGTGAACGTCCTTGCGGCGATAGGCTTCGTCGCTCACGGACAACTGGATCGCTACGCCTTGTTATGGGCGCGAGTCCCTAATCTGGCTCCCCGTTTCCCGCTGATGCCGCGCCAGCTCCTTGAATTTTGCCGTTGCCGCGTTGTTCTCTGCCTCAATACGGGAATCCTGTTCCTTATCCAATTGAATGTTCCGGGCTTCGAGCTGGGCATTGCGCTTGCGCTCAAGTTCCTTCACCTTGGCCGGATCCGTTGGTTTTGACCTCGCCACCTCCTCGGCCCGCCATTGGCCCTTTGTCTTCTTTACTCCCTGAAACTCGATCACCGTATCGTCGGATGCATTCTTTACCGACGCCATGAGTTGTGGCTGGCTCAATTTATCAGCCACTATGGTCTGTGCAGCTAGAGCCATGCTCGCGACACCTAAGGCAGCCATGCCCAACGCTAGTCTTTTCAACATGATTTTTCTCCCGCGTACTGACTGCGCTTAGAAGGACACGCCCTTTGGACCGGTGATGGTCAAATCCCCTTGATATCCCACATATCCACCCGTCGCACCAATGTGCCAATTGACGGACATTTTGATGGAGCTCACGCCAGCCAACGTCGGAACTGTTTGCGGCGTTGAGGCGACACCGTTACTAGAATTTAGGGTTGTAGAGCCAAAATTTTCTAAAGACTCGAACGTCCAGCCATTCTTAAGGCTTGCCGAGAAAACATCGGTCCCATTGTCACTGGAGATGCCGAAACAGCCGTGGTGATGGCCGCCGAAACTGTTGCTTGCAGGTGGGGGTATGCCCTCAGTAGCGAATCCAAAGGGGCATTCCCCAGATTCATCCCCTATGTGGTTGCACGAATTCATGTGAGCGCCATCGCTACACGCCGCAACCATTACGCGACTTTGCGGCAAGTGCGCTGCCACCATCCGCGGGTGAAATGTGGCCTGCCACGCGTTGGATTTCTTACCGTCTTTCGTTGTGATGGTAATGTCCACGGTCTGCTCGACGACACCGGCTAACGCGCTATTCACCGTACCGCCGGTGAGGCCGGGATACCACCACTGGGAGCTGGGTTGACCTATCGGTACGCTCAAATCAGTGGTTGACGGGCCTTTCGGAAAGTGGATGCTGATGGTGCCCGCCTGATCCCCGAAGTCCGTTCCAAGTACATAGAAAAAACTATTCGGGGAAATATCCGTCGGCCCGAACGTGATATGAGGTGGTCCCGTAACGACGACCTCGTCGATGAAAGTTGACACGTCATCGCCAGTGGTACCGAGTGTGCCAGCGAAACTGAGCGTATGTACACCACTGGTGGCAATTGAGAACGGGATGGTGAACAGGCTAAAACTCGTGCTTGCTGGCGAAATCAAACTTCCAATCTGTTGCCCATCGATGCTGACTTTGATGGGTTGCACACTACCGGCAGGGATGCTTTGGAGTCGCCTTGCAGCTTGCACGGAAAGTGTGTGGCTACCGGCATTGAAATTAATCGTTTGCGAGAACGTACCGAGATTCTGTATGACAGCGGTTTGCACACCATTTGGTGCGTTGGCCCCGTTCCACGCGCTACCGTTACCTTGAATGCCACTGGCACCGACAAATGTCCAGCCAACACCAGTACCCGTGGGATTATATTTATAGTTGCTTCCCAATGCCGGAATTTCAAAGCTGCCATTTACGACATCTTCCGCCCTCACGCGCGAAGCAGATAAAAGCCAGAGTACTGATAACGCGAGGCCAAGTAGCGCGGGCAAACGCTTTTTCCTGGCTGTAGTCATAAAGATCCCCTTTGCTCGAGTACATACAAATAATGACAAAAGCGAATGGAGCAAACCGCTGCCTTCATAGGCAACATGCATCGCTACGGCCTAGGATTTCGTAGCCTGCTGAGTTGTTCGACAGGTTCGCTTACTCACGCCTGGCCGTGGTTAATCCCCAAAACTGAAAACGATTTAGGGCGTTTTCGGGTGCCGAAGATGGGCATCCAATAATGGATATGCATGCAACCCCTGCCTTTGCACATGCTGCATTCACATTAGTGATGATTCTGTGACGCCGAGACGTGATGGGCGTAGGTCTTTGGCTTTCTATTGTGTAGGGCTTTTCCTAAGGACACTCTGATTTATTCCTAACATCGTGCATCCTAACGCCATCCCATCGAACGGCGCGCCCATGAAACAAACTACCTTCGCCTCATTGACCTTCGACGCCAAGAAGAAGCGCACGCGCCGTGAAGTGTTTCTGGAGGAGATGGATCAGGTGATGCTGTGGCCGATGCTTGAAGCGATCATCGAGCCTCACTATCCGAAGGCCGGTCGCCCGCCGATGCCGCTGGGCACGATGCTGCGCATCCACTTCATGCAGCAGTGGTACGCCCTGAGTGATCCGGGCATGGAAGATGGATTGTACGAGATCGAGTCCATGCGCCGTCCTCGACCAAGAGCAAGGACGGCAAGCGCGATCCGGACATGCGCCTAACGAAGAAGGGAAACCAATATTTTTCCGGCATGAAGGCACACATTGTCGTGGACGCGGCCTCGGGTTTGGTGCACACGGTCACGACTACGCCGGCCAACACGGCGGACGTGACGCAGGCCGAGCGCCTGCTGCATGGCAAGGAAAAGAGTGTGTGGGGTGATGCTGGTTATACCGGTGCGAACAAGCGTGAAGGTTTGGCCGGACGCCGATTGAAGTGGCATATCGCTACCAAGCCAGGCAAGCTCAAGGCCATGCCCAAAGGCGAATGGAAAGACACCATGCGCTACGTGGAGTACCTGAAGGCGGCGGTACGAGCGAAGGTGGAACATCCGTTCCGGGTGATCAAGCGGCAGTTCGGTTATACGAAGGCACGCTATCGGGGCTTGGCGAAGAACACCGGACAGGTGTTGACGCTGTTTGCGTTGTCGAACGTGTGGATGGCACGTCGACGCTTGTTGGCGATGGCATGAACACCGCCGCTGGGGCGCGAAGTGTCATCATCAGTGGTGTGTCGTCGTCATCTTGTGTCGGCGCTCGTTCAAACAAACATGTGGATCTTTGAAAAGTGATTTGTTCAGAGCATCCCTAAGTCTGCAACCCGTTCGTACATGTCGCCGCGATTCGCGGTGGATGATGAAAGAGGCCAATACAGGTTGGCTTCATCCCAGCGCTTTGGATCGCCGCGGTCGTTCCAGCTGAAATGCCTGCCCACAAGGCAAGCTGATCGCTGAAGGCAAATGCCCCTCAGGCCTGCATCGCTATCTCAGTGGCACAAAAAGCCTGAGCCAGCTGACACCAATGTTTGTACACACCCTCTGACACCAATGTTTGTACAACGTGTACATACATTGGTGTCATGCCCAAATGCGCTAGTTGGCCGAAGCATGACTTCAGGCCCATGTACTAGTGTCAAGTTCACACTATAGTTCACTCAACTCCAAGCGGCAGTGCAGGTGAGCGAAGTGGAAGATAGTGCCAGCCAGTTGAAGAAGTTCCAGAAGGAGCTTTCCAGCGGCACCGTATCGCTGGTGCTGCTGGCGGTGCTCGGCCAGTCGCGCCAGCCGATGTACGGCTATCAGATCGCCAAGCGGCTGGAGGAGGTGGGCGAGGGCGTGCTTGCCGGCAAGCAGAGCGCGCTGTATCCGGTGCTGCGCAACCTGGAAGGCGCCGGCCTGCTCGGCAGTGAGGTCGAACCATCCGTCAGCGGCCCGCCGCGCCGCTATTACCGCATCACCAAGCCGGGGCGCGAGGTGCTGCGCGAGTGGGTCGCGGCCTGGAATGCCACCCGCGATTCCGTCGATAACGTCTTGCAAGGAGGGGTGTAATGAACGCGCCACGCACTATCAACGAATATCTGGAACAACTGCGTAGCGCACTGCGTGGCGCCGACCCGGCCCTGATCCAGGACGCGCTGTACGACGCCGAGGAACACCTGCGCGCCGAACTGGCCGACCAGCCCGGTCGTGACGAGGCGAGCATGCTCGATCATGTCGTCGGCAGCTATGGCGCGCCGGAAGAAGTGGCGGAGATTTACCGCGATCAGGAAATA
The DNA here is from genome assembly GCA_035566635.1 of Rhodanobacter sp. Taxonomy (GTDB): domain Bacteria; phylum Pseudomonadota; class Gammaproteobacteria; order Xanthomonadales; family Rhodanobacteraceae; genus Rhodanobacter. Next base: position 143,016 of record DATMQY010000017.1, on the reverse strand, counting down.
AAGATTCAGCGCGCGATCCGCCCGCCGCCAGCGCCACAGCGCCGTTCGCTGGCCGGTCGGTTCTTTGGCGTGGCAGCCGATCCGCACACCTACGGCGCGCTGTTTTACATGTTGCTGGCGATGGCCACCGGCATCTTCTATTTCACCTGGGTGGTGACAGGTGTGTCGCTGTCGGCCGGTCTGGCCGTGCTGATCATCGGCATTCCATTCATGGTGCTGTTCGTGGGCAGCGTGCGCGGGTTATCGCTGCTGGAAGGACGCATTGTGGAGACCATGCTCGGCGTGCGCATGCCGCGTCGGCCACCGTATCCGTCGCAGCAGGGGTTGCCATTGATGAAGCGGATCGGTGCGATGTTCACCGATGGCCGCACCTGGGGCACGCTGCTCTACATGCTGCTGATGCTGCCGCTGGGCATCATCTATTTCACGATCACGGTGACCTTGCTGAGCGTGTCGCTCAGCTTTGTGGCAGCGCCGATCCTGAGGTCGATGTCCAATCTGTTCCACTGGCAGTCCGATACCTGTAGCGGAGCGCCTGATTGGGTCTGTGCCGGTGTCGAGTGGCTGAACAGCTGGGGCGGCGCCTTCACTCTGTGCGTCCTCGGTGTCGTGATGTTGTTCGCCACCCTGCATCTGGTGCGCGGCATAGGCCGGCTGCACGGACAGATCGCCAAGCACCTGCTGGTGCGCGGCGCGGATCAGCGATAGTTGAGGTCGGGCGAGGCCAGCAGGAAGGTGTTCCACTCCTGCTGCGAATTCGCCTTGCCCAGCGCATTGCGTGCGGCGGTGGACAGGTGCGGCTCGATCGCGTCGTAGTACAGCCGCGTGGTCAGCATCGGGAAACCGGCCTGGCGGGCGGTGGTTCCTGGTGCCGTGAACAGCAGGTTGTTGCCGGTGCCGACCGCCTGGGCGATATCGAAGCGTTTGGCCATCTGGCCCGAACTTGACCAGGCGGCTCCGTCCAGCGGCCAGCCGTCGGGCGTGATGCGGCCGAACAGCGGTTCGTCCAGCTGGTCGAGCCAGTACACCAGTGGCAGCGCGTTGGCCAGCGGCTTGCCGTCGTAGGCGAGGCGCACCGAAGACACCACGAACCGCATCGGATCCTCGAACTTGCGGCTGCTGCTGTCCGACAGTTCGCGCGAGTCGAACATCGTGCGCATCACCTTGGCGAGATCGCCGTCGCTGCGCTGGAACGTGTGCGCCATCTTCGCCACCAGCGCAGTCGATGGGCTGTCGCTCACGAAGTATTCGGCCAGCCGGCGCGAGATGAACTGCGCGCAGGCGGGCTGGCGCACGATGAGATCCACCGCCTGGCGCACCTCATCGAAGCCGCTGCCCTTGATCGTGTGGCCGAGAAGCACCTTGTCGCGGAAATCGTGCCGGTTCGGGTTGAACTCGAACAGGCCCTCGCGCACCACCAGCGGCGCCATCTTCGGATTGAAGTGCTGCGGCTTGTCGTCGACCGGCGCGATGCCGACGCCGGTGAGGATCAGCGCCAGCTGCTGCACATCCTGCTGGGTGTAGCCCGAACCCACGCCCAGCGTGTGCAACTCCATCAGCTCGCGCGCGTAGTTCTCGTTGACGTGGTCCTTGGCGTTTTGTGCGTTGTCGAGAAATTCCAGCATCGCCGGACTTTCCAGCGTGGCCATCACCAAGTCGCGGAACTTGCCCAGCGCGTGCGGGCGGATCGTATGCTGGGTGTAGTCGGTCAGCTCCCAGCGCACACGGCCCTTCGGCGCGTACACGCTGAAATGATTGAGCCAGAACCACACCAGCTGTTCCTTCAACTGGTTCGGGCCGTACACCGCCTGCAACACGGCGGTCTGTTGCGCCTGTTGTGCGAGCAGGTTGGCGTGGGCCTGCACGGCCTTGAGCGCGGCGGCCTTGTCCGGGCCGTCGGGCATCGGCTTGATGCGCTGCTGCTCGGTCTGCAGCGCAGCGAGCAGCTGCGCTGGCGGTGTGTGGGTTGCCTCGAAGCCGTCGATCAGCGTGCCGACTTCGGGCGGCAGCTGGCCGTCCACGCGATCGGCCAGCTGCGCATCGAGCAGATGCGCGCGGCCCAGCGCGCGATAACGCGCCACGCTATCGCTGTCGAGACCGAAGCCGTCGCGGCGCAGCCAGGTGATGTCATTGGCGCCGAACAAGGTGCCGCCGCGCGCACTGGCCAGCAGCGGCACGAGCAGGAGCAACCCTGCGGCCATGCGCCGGCGACGTGCTGTCGTCATCGAGTGGGCGGCAACAGACTTGGGGCGCATGCAAGATATTCCATAGGCAGGGATGACGATCCGTGCAGTGTCGCTGCAAGGCGCGGCTCACACCAGATGCAGATCCTTCGGCTTGGCCTGCGGGAATACCGTCTGCAGCTGACTGTCGCGCAGGCCCCACACGCGACCCATCAGGCCGCCCAGGGTGTCGCGGTAATTGTTGAGCACGGGATAGTCGCGGTTCTGCAGCAGGGTCTGCTGGCTGACGGCAACCTGCTCGCCGGCAATGCGGCCGCCGTTGACCTTGCCGCCGAGCACCCAGTGCACAGTGCCGTGGCCGTGGTCGGTACCCTTGTCGCCGTTCTCGCGGAACGTGCGGCCGAACTCGGAAACCACCACGACCACGGTGTTGTTCCATTCGTCGCCGAGTGCGTCGGCGTAGGCGGCCAGTCCTTCACCGAGATTGCGCAGATTGTTGGCGAGGCCGCCGGTGACGCTGCCCTGATTCACATGGGTATCCCAGCCACCGACGTCGATGAAGCCGAGCCGGTAGCGGTCGCGCATAAGCGTGGCGATACGCTGGGTCTCGCTGGCAAAGCCTTTCGCGCTGGGTGCGCCGCGACTGGCGTGAACCATCTCGTCGCGCAGATCCTGCGAGACGGTGTTCGGGAGCGCCAGGCCATCCGCGGCAGCGGCGGCCAGTGAGGTGCCCTGATACATCTGCGTGAGGATCGCCGACTGGCGAGCGTCGAAATGCGGCTTGGTGTCGCCCTTCAGCGAGATGTTGGGAATGTCCCGGCCGGCGCCCTGGAAACTCAGCGGCAGTGAATTGGTGAACGCGATCGGCGGTACGTTGGGCAGCACGCCGGACAGCCGCGACAGAAAGCCCGAACGGAAGTTGCCGCGCTGCGCGGTGGGCTCGCCCGATTCGATATTGTCCTGCGTCTCGAAATGACTGCGCGACAGATCGTCGGTGCCGGCGAACGGCACGAACGCGATCTGCTTGCGTTGCCAGAGTGGATAGATCGAGTCGCGCAGCACCGGGTTGAGACCCCAGTTCGCGTCCAGTGCGATCGCACTGTTCGGGTTGCCGGCATCAGGCCGGGCGATCGCCAGCGTCGGCCGCGATTCGTAATAGAAGTCGCTGCTGTGCGGCACCAGCAGGTTGTTGCAGTCGTAGCCACCGCGCAGGAACACGAACAGGAAGCGCGGTGCGCTGGTTGGCGTGGCGAACAATTTTCCGGAGAACGACAGGGCCGGCAGCGCGGCAGCGGCGCTGGCGGCGGCAAACAGGAATTCGCGGCGATTCATGGAGCACCTCGGTGATGGTCGGCAACTCGTCCATGCAGGCAGGGCGAGAACGTCAGCGGTAATTGAAGTCGGGCGACGACAGCAGGAAGGTATTCCATTCCGCTGAGGACTGGGCTTGGTTCAGCGCGTTGCTGGTGGCGACGGACAGCGCTTGCGCGACTGCGTCGCGGTACAGCGCCGAGTCGCGCAATGCGGGAGCATTTCGCGGCAGCTCAGGGGGAGTGCCCGGCTGCGCAGGATCATTGTTGTCGACGAACAGCCTGTTGCGTCCGCTGCCGATCACGTGGGCGAAGTCGAAACGTTTGCTCATCTGGCCCGAGCCGGTCCAACTGGCCGAATCCAACGGCCAGCCGTCGGGCGTGATGCGGCCGTACAGCGGCTCGCCCATCTGCTGCAGCCAGTTCACCAGTGGCACGGCGTTCGGAATCGGCTGGCCGTCGTAGGTGAGCCGCATCGACGAGACCAGGAAACGCATAGGGTCCTTGAACTTGTGTCCGTCGATGGCGGCAGCTTGCGGCGAGAGGAACATCGTGCGCAGTACCGCGGCGATATCGCCGTCGGTGCGCTGGAACGTGGCTGCCATCGCATCGACCAGCGCCGTCGGCGGCTGGTCGGTGATGAAGTAGGCGGCAAGCTTCTGCGAGATGAAGTGTGCGCAGACGGGCTGGCGCACGATCAGATCCACGGCCTGGGCGATCTCGTCATAGCCGCGGCCCTTGATGGTCTGGCCGAGGAAGCTCTTGTCGCCGAAATCGTGCTGGTTCGGATTGAACACGAACAAACCGTCATGCACCAGGCCGGGACGTGCGTGGACGAACAGATTCCGGCGCGCGGCCGGCTTCGCCGGCAGCAGGCCGGCACCGGTGAGGATGCGCATCAGTTGCTGCACGTCCTGCTGGGTGTAGCCGGAATTCACGCCCAGCGTGTGCAGTTCCATCAGCTCTCGCGCGTAGTTCTCATTGGTCTTGTCCTTGACGTTGTGCACGTTGTCGAGAAACACCAGCATGGCCGGGCTCTGCAGCGTGGCCATGACCAGATCCTTGAACTTGCCCAGAGCGTGCGGACGGATCACGTGTTCCTCGTAGTCGGCGGCGAACAGGCGTACTGGCCCCTTGTCCGCATATACGCTGAAGTGGTTCAGCCAGAACCACACCAGTTGCTCCTTCAGCTGGTCGGCGCCATAGATCGCGTGCAGCATCTCGGCCTGCGCAGCCTGTTGGTTGATGTCGCGGCGGTACTGCTGGAAGGCCTTCTTCGCCTCGTCCTTGGCCGGCCCTGCCGATATCTGCTTGAATTGCTGCGCGCGCTCCTGGTAATCGGCCAACTGCTGCGCCAGCGGCGTGCTGATGACGGCCAGGCTGTTGATCTGCGCGGCGACCTGCGGCGGCAGGCTGTCGTCGCCGCCGGCAAGCTGTTCATCGAGGAAGCGCGTGCGGCCCAGTTCGCGGTAGCGCGCCAGCGTGGCGCTGTCGAGACCGAAGCTGTCGCGACGCAGCCAGGCGATGTCGCCCAGCCGCAGTCCATCCATCTTCGCGGTGACCTTGGTGGTCGGCAGCCGATCCGGCGGATTCGCGTCGCCGGCAAAAACCAGTGCGGGAGCGAACGTCAGCAGCATGCCGAGAACCAGCGTGCGGCAGCGAAGCGGGGTGGCGGCAGGCATGCGTTCGTACTCCGGAGATGGATGTCGAGAGGGTTTAACGCACAGGATTCCGTTTGGCTGACTGTCGCACAGTGACGGATAGCAGATATTTCAGAGTGATTCAGCCGAAGTGCTCATTGCGCGCCGCGGCGGTTACCATTCGGCACCCATCGGAGCCTGTCATGCCCAAGACCTACGACCGCGACTATTTCGACAAGTGGTACCGCGATCCGCAGCACGCGGTGGCCTCTCCGGCCGAGCTCCGGCGCAAGGTGGCGATGGTGGTGGCACAGGCTGAGTATTACCTCGGTCGACCGATCTACAACGTGCTCGACGTCGGCTGCGGCGAGGCGACCTGGCGCGCGCCGTTGCGCGCGCTGCGGCCGGACATCGCCTATCGCGGACTGGATGCCAGCGAATACGTGGTGACGCGCTACGGACGCAGCCGCAACATCGGCCTGGCGCGCTTCGGCCAGCTCGAACAGCTGCGCTTCGACACCCGCTTCGACCTGATCGTGTGCACCGACGTGCTGCATTACCTGAAGCCGGCGGAAATCCGCGCGGGTCTGCAAGGCATCGGCGAGATGCTCGAGGGCGTGGCGTTTCTCGAAGTGTTCACCAACCGCGACGACGTAGCCGGCGACCACCACGGTTTCGTGTCGCGCGCGCCGGCCTGGTATCTGCGCGAATTCGGCCAGGTCGGCTTGTTGCCGTGCGGCTCGCACTGCTATCTCGGGCCGCGGCTGGAACGTCATATCGCGGCGCTGGAGCGGGCGCAGCTGGCACAGTGATTTTCGTTGTGACGCATCGCGTGCCGACCCAGCGTACTGGGCCGGCACGCATCGCATCATCGGTGATGATCGCTCGTGGCTGTGGTCACCGGTGCCCCGGTCATGTGTTCCGGATGCAGGTCGTCACGGTTCCACCAGCCGCCGCCCAGTGCCTGGAATAACGCTGCCGTATCGGCATAGCGGTTTGCACGTACCTGCGCGAGGGCGATCTCGGTTTGCCGCCAAGTCTGCTCGGCACTGAGCATAGCCACTTCGCTGATATCGCCAAGCGCGAGCTGCTTTTGCGCAATCGCCAGGCTGCGTGCGGCCGCACGATCGGCCAGTTCGGCGGAAGCCAGCGCAGCAGCATCGGATTGCACTGCATGCAGCACATCGGCGACGTTCTGAACGGCGCTGATTACCGTACTACGGTATTGCGCCGCGCTTTGCCGGTAAGTCGCTTCGGCAGCACGCTGTTTGTGCTTCAACGCACCACCATTGAACAGTGGCGCGGTGATCGCAGCACCGAGGTTCCAGAAGCCGGTGCCGGTACTCAGTAACGAGCTCGCCTGCGTCGTCGCACTGCCGATGGCTGCCGTGATCTGCACGTTCGGCAGACGGTTGGCGATCGCTACGCCGATCTGCGCACTGGCCGCATGCAGCTGTTCGTCGGCCATGCGCACGTCGGGACGCTGCTCGACCAGGCGTGCCGGCAGGCTTAGTGGCAGTTCGGCCGGCAGTTGCAGTGCATCCAGTGTGAAGCGCGCATCGATGGCATCGCTCGGCATGCGTCCGCTGAGTGCGGCGAGCAGGTCACGTTGCTGGGCCAGCTGCTTTTCGAGTGGCGGCAGCGTGGCGCGGCTTTGTTCGAGTGCTGCCTGCTGCGCGGCAATGGCAGCCTCGGAGGCATCGCCCAGTGCTTGCTGCCGTTGCAGCGTCGTCATGATCCTTTCCTGATCCGCGATGATGCTACGGGTAGCGTCGATCTGTGCGCGCAGCGAGGCTTCCTGGATCGCCGCGTTGACCAGGTTGCTGGTCAGCGTGAGGTAAGTCGCCTCCAACTGGAAACGTTGCGCGTTCGCCAGCGCCACCAGCGACTCCATCTGACGGCGGTTGCCGCCCCACACGTCAGGCGCGTACGACACGCTGACCTGCGCGGTGGTGAGGTTGTAGAACGTGGCGCCGGATGCGGCCGGACTCGCCAGTACATGCGCGATCTTCTGCCGGGTCGGATCGACGCTGGCCTCGACCTCGGGGAAGAACGCACCGCGCTGCGCGCGCACGTTTTCCCACGCCGCCTGCAGTGCCGCTTGCGCTGCTTCGGCATCGGCGTTGTGCCGGAGTGCATCGTCAATCAGCGCATTCAGAGGCGCCGAATGGAACAGCGTCCACCACTGTCCCGGAATGTCCATGTCCTGCACGAGCCGCTGCGCGTTGCCGCCCGAGCCTGATGCCGAAACCGTTGCCTGCGGCGTTGCCGTGGGCGCGTAGTCGCGAGAGGTAGGCGCCGTCGGACGCTGGTAATCCGGCCCGACCGCGCATGCGCTGAGCGTCAGGCCGAAGCCAAGGGCAAGCAGCGTGCGGCTGCCGCGCCAGATGGTGATGTTGCGCAGAGTGAGCATGGTCAGACCTCCTTCGCCGGCAGTGCGTGACGCTTGTGCTTCTCGATGAATCGCTCCGTCGCGAAATAGAAGCCGGGCAGGATATACAGCGTGAGCAAGGTGGCAATCGGCAAGCCGCCGACGACCACGGTGGCCAGGCCGCGCTGCACGTCCGTGCCGATGCCGGTGGCGAGTGCCGCCGGGAGCATGCCCACGCTGGCCACGGTCGCAGTCATCAGCACTGGCCGGAAGCGTTCGGTGGCACCGGCGATCACCGCATCGGCGAGAGACAACCCCTCCTTCCGGACCCGGTTGATGTTCGAGACCATGATGATGCCGTTCTGCACCGCCACACCGAACAGGGCGATGAAGCCGACGGCGGTGGCGATGTTCAGCGTCTCGCCGCGCAGATGCAGCGAGACCAGCCCGCCCACGGCGGCCAGCGGCACCACTGCCAGCACCAAGATCGCCTGATGCAGCTTACCGAACTCGGCGAACAGCAGCACCGCCATGATCGCAAGTACCATGCCGAGCACCACGATCAGGCGCGCCTGTGCACGCTGCTGGTTCTCGAACGTGCCGGCCCATTGCAGTCGATAGCTCTGTTTGTCGAAGTGCACCTTGGCGTCGATCTGCTGCTGGGCATCGGCAAGGTACTCCGACAGCGCACGATCGCGGTTGTCGATGCGGATCGTCAGCTGGCGATGGCTCTGTTCGTGCGCGATCGTGCTCTCGCCGGTTTTCAGGCTGATACGTGCCACCTGTTTGAGCGAAATCTGCGCGCCGCCGGTAGACGTCAGCGGCAACTCGCCGATTGCCTCGATATTGCTGGCCACCGCATTCGACACGCGCGTGGTCACGTTGTAGACGCGATCGTCCACATAGACCTGGGTGACTGGCGCACCGCCGATAGCGGTCTGGATCAGGTTGCTGATATCGGCGATGTTGATGCCATAGCGTGCCGCCGCGTCGCGATCGGCCTCGATCGACAGCTGCGGAATCGGCGGCTCTTGGAAGATCGACGCATCGGCGGTGCCGCGCACGCCCCTTAGCACGCCCACGATCCCGCCGCCGATGCGGCGCAGCTCCTTGAAATCGTCGCCGTAGATGCGCAACACAAGCGGGCTGTGCGCACCGCCGATCATGTCGTTCTCGCCGTCGACGATGGGTTGGCTGATGCCGGCATTGATGCCCGGAATCTGCTGCAGCCGCGTATTGAGCTTGCGCACGAATGCAGCCTTGTCCTCGCCTGCCGGCCAGCTGCCGTATGGTTTCAGACCGACACCGGATTCGATATGCGATGGCGTCCAGGGATCGCTGCCGGTGTCGTTGCGACCGAGCTGAGTGACCACATAGGACACCTCGGGGAACGCACCCACCACGCGGCGGTATTCGCTGGCCATTTCACTGGCCTTGTCCAGCGACAGGCCGGTCGGCAGCTGCACCTGCACCCACAGCGAACCTTCATCCAGATCGGGCAGGAACTCCCGCCCGATCGTCACGCCAAGCACCAGCACACTGAGCAGCGCCACGCCCGCGATCACATAGACCACCGGCAGCTTGTGCAGCAACCGCCCCAGGCTGGCGCTGTAGGCCGCCTGCAGTTTCGCCAGTGGCTTGTTGTGGAACAGCTTGCGTGGCTTGCGCAGCGCGATATAGGCCAGTCCCGGCGTCAGCGTCACCGTGCACAGCAACGCAGCCAGCAACGCGTAGCCCACAGTGAAGGCCATGGGCCGGAACAGCTTGCCTTCGGCGTGCTCGAACGCGAACAGCGGCAGATAGGCAGTCACGATGATCAGGGTGGCGAAGAAGATCGAACGGCCAACGTGCTTCGTCACCGTCATCACGTCATTTTCGGTGAGCACCTCGTCAGGCTTCTCCTCGCGCCGGCGCAGGATCGCCTCCATCACCACGATGGTGCCGTCGACGATCACGCCGAAGTCGATCGCACCGAGCGAAAACAGATTCGCCGGCATCCTGGTGAACTGCATCAGGATGAATACGGTAACCAGCGACATCGGGATCGCCACCGCGGCCACCAGCGCCGAACGTGGGCTGCCCAGGAACAGGATGAGCACGATGCAGACCAGGCCGACACCTTCCATCACGGTGTGGAAGACTTTTTCCTTGGTCGCGTTGACCAGGTCGTCGCGGTCGATATACGGCACGATGCGTACGTCTTCTGCCGCGAACCGCCGGTTGAGTTCGGCGACCTTGGCGTGGATGCCATCCAGCACGCGTGACGGATTTTCGTACTTGAGCAGATCGACGATGCCCTCGATCGTGTCGGGATTGTTGTTCTTGCCCATGATGCCTTGGCGCACCTGATGGCCGTATTGCAGCTTGCCCAGGTCGCGTACCAGCACCGGGACGCCGTGGATCTGGGTGACCACAATGTCACCCAGATCCTTCAGCGTGTGCACCATGCCGATGCCGCGCACGATGTAGGACTGCTCGCCGCGGGTGATGCGACCACCACCGGCGTTGGCGGTATTGGCGGAGATCGCGCTGGTGACCTGGCTGGCGCTGACGCCGTAGTGCAGCAGCTGGGTCGGATCCAACTCCAGCTGGAACTCCTTGGTGAAGCCGCCGAAGATGTCGACGTTGGCGACGCCGGGAACCTGCTCCAGCGCGGGCACGATCACCCAGCTCTGCAACTCCGACAGCTGCATCAGGTTCTTGCTGGAGGACTCCAGCGTGTAGCGATAGATTTCACCGGCCGGCCCGGAAACTGGATCGAGGCTCGGGGTAACCCCGGGCGGCAGCGTGACCTGACCGATCCGCTGGATGACGCGCTGGCGCTCCCAATAATCCTCCGCGCCATCCTTGAATACCATCGTGATCAGCGAGAGGCCAAACGTGCTGCTCGATCGCATGCTCACCAGCCCCGGAGTGCCGGCGAGGCCGCGTTCCAGCGGGGTGGTGATCTGCTGCTCGATCTCTTCGGCGGCCAAGCCCGGTACCTGGGTGGTGACCTGGGCAGTGACGTCGCTCAGCTCCGGATACGCCTCGACCGCCAACTGGGTCCAGGAGTAATAACCGAAGCACGCGACCAGAACGGTCACGACGAGGAACAGCACGCGCCGCTGGAAACAGAATTGGAAGATCGTGTTAATCATTGAGCAATACTCCGCCCTTCACGATCACGCGATCGCCGGCCGTCAGGCCTTTCAGCACACGGGCACCTGCCGTTTCGTCATAGCTGAGCTCGACTGTGCGGCGCTCGAACGTCCACGGTGACATTTCGACAAACACGGTGGTGTCGTCGTTGTTCATCAAGAGCGCCGACTCGGGTACGAACACCTGCGCCGGCTGCGGAATGTCGAATGTCGCGTTGGCAAACATGTTTGGCTTGAGCTTGCCGTCGGGGTTTGCCATCGTGGTACGGACCTTGTCGCGGCGTGTATCGGGATCCAGCATCGCGCTGACAAAGCTCACCGTGCCGTGGAATATCTGACCCGGGTAGGCTGGCAGACTTGCATCCATCGGCTGTCCTCTGGCGATGGGGCCAAGCTCGTTTTCCGGCACGTTCGCACTGATCCATACCGATTCCAGATTCGCGATCGTCATAAGCGCGGAAGCTGGATCGTTGACGAACACGCCCTGTGCCACCGACAGCGCGGTTACGGTGCCGCTGATGGGTGCGATTACGCGCATCTGACGGGCGCCAGTTCTTGCCTGCTGATTACCGCCGACGGCGGCGAGGCGTGTCTGCGCGCGATTGAACTCGGCCTGCGCCTGCGCCTGGCCGTTTTGTGCGGCTTCCAGATCCTTTACCGCCGCACCGCCGGCCTGTGCGACTCCGCGCGAGCGCTCCAGCGTCTTGCGCGCCAGCTCAAGCGCCTCGCGCGCCTTGTCCACGTCGGCATACGCTTGCGCAAGATCACCAGATTCGATCACGGCCAGCAACTGACCACGACTGACGTGATCACCCAAGCCGACATGCAGTTCAACCAGTTTGCCGGTCAGCGGCGACAGCACGTTGGCCACATGCGTCGGGTCCGCCTCGACGGTGGCCGGCACGGTGAGTTGATGTGGCACCTGCCGCAGCTCGACGGTCTGGATGATCAGGCGCTTGCGCAGCGGCGAATCCGCCGGTACTCGCAGCAGCTTATTGTCACGGATAAATGCCGGTGCCGACTCCGTCGCTTGTTCGCCATGCGAGCAGCCGGCCAGCAGCCATGCAAGCGCAAGCAAGATGGCTGCGCTGCGCAGTTTTTTGTGGGTGTTCGTGTTCATGACTCAAGTCCGGTACGTGCTGGGCCGCAGCAAACGCAAGCCGGGACATTTAGTCTCGAATCACGCCGGGCAGCACAGCCTGGTGGAAGCAATGGTGATGGTATTCGCCGGTGGCACCTGATCAGGTGCCAATGTAGACGGAGGTTGCGTATCGTTGGGCATGGCTCGTCTCAATGCTGACGGGGACAGATGACAGGATCGTCATCGGCAGTTACGCGTGCACTTGCCCGGTAATCACGGATGACATGACCGGCTCGCCGCAGGCGCAACGGCAGTGGATGACCGGCACCGGTCTTTGCGGCAATCCCAGGCATACGGGTGCACTCAGGTGCCAGGCGATAGCGTGCCGTGTCCGAGGCAGACACAGCAAAAAGTGGATGCTTCTGCATCCGCGTGAAAAACCGATTGAGCTCCATGGCCCACCTCGTATGGCGCCAGCGGCGCACGAGGTGGCCGCAGATTCCTAGTCGAGGAAAGCGCAGGCCACCCGGATGCAGTCGCGGGCGTGCGTTGAATTGTGCGACGCCAACAATCGCAAAGACTTGCGAATAGCGGCGTCGTGACTAGGGTTACTGTCCATTTCTCGATGAAATTGGCTGAGGGAGCCGGCAGGCGAGCCTGAAGGCGGGCGGACTTTAGTCGCGGCCCGCAGCGCTGTCAATGCCATTCACGGATTGCCGGCACACGTCTTTATGCGTCTATATGCATCTGGGGTTTGCGAATCAGTGGGTGACGGTCTTGTCCCTGTAGCGGCACAGGTCGCGGATGGCGCAGTGCGGGCAATCCGGCTTGCGCGCCTTGCATACGTAACGGCCGTGCAGGATCAGCCAGTGATGCGCGTCCTGCTTGAACTCGGCCGGGATCACCTTCTCCAGCTTGTCCTCCACTGCGCGCACGTCCTTGCCCGGTGCCAGCCCGGTGCGGTTGGCGACGCGGAAGATATGCGTGTCCACGGCGACGGTTGGCTCGCCGAACGCCGTGTTGAGTACCACGTTGGCAGTCTTGCGGCCGACGCCGGGCAGCGCTTCCAGCGCTTCGCGGCTATGCGGGACCTCGCTGTCGTGCTGTTCGATCAGCAGGCGGCACAGCGCGATCACGTTCTTCGCCTTTGCATTGAACAGGCCGATCGTGCTGATGTAGCGCTTCAGGCCTTCCTCGCCGAGGTCGAGAATCGCCTGCGGCGTGTTCGCCACCGGATAGAGTTTCTTCGTCGCCTTGTTGACGCCCACGTCGGTGGCCTGCGCGGACAGCACCACCGCGACCAGCAATTCGAACGGCGTGCTGTAGACGAGCTCGGTGGTCGGATGCGGATTGAGCTCGCGCAGGCGCGAGAACAGCTCGATCACGTCGGCGCGCTTCATGGCTTCGGCTCCTGTTGTTTCGCCCTGGCACGGGCGAGGGCCGCCAGCACGGGGTTGACTGGCCCGACAGCGACATCGACCGCCGCCTTGCGCGCCGCCAGTTCGGCTTCGCGCTCCGCACGCTCGTGTTGCAGGCGTGTCTCGCGGCGTTGGAAATGTTCGCGCGCCGCGTCGGCGTGTATCGCGTCGATCTGCTCAGGCGGCATCGGCAGCAGCACGATGCAGTCGACCGGGCAGGCCGGTACGCACAGCTCGCAGCCGGTGCAGTCGTCGGCGATCACCGTGTGCATCAGTTTCGCCGCGCCCACGATCGCATCGACCGGACAAGCCTGGATGCACTTGGTGCAACCGATGCAGTCAGCCTCGACGATACGCGCCAGCGTGCGCGGCTTCTGGATGCCGTGTTCGGGATTCAGCGGCAGCACCGGCAGGTCGAGCAGCGTCGCCAGTTTCACGATGCCGTCCGCGCCACCGGGCGGGCACTGGTTGATTTCCGCCTCACCACGAGCGATCGCTTCCGCATACGGCCGGCAGCCGTGATAGCCGCATTGCTCGCACTGGGTCTGCGGCAGCAGTGCGTCGATGCGGTCGGCGAGCGATGAGGGAAATTCAGACATTGGTTTCGGAGTACGTGCTGCTTCCAGTAATCGGAATGAGTGCATGCTGTTTCATCCATTCACGAATGCGGTTCCAGCAATCATCAGGATTCGTCTGCAGCAAAAAATGCGGCCCTGCAATGTGCGTGATCTGTGCCTGGGGTACTGCGCGCTCCAAAAAGAGCTGTGCACGCCGACTGACCAGCTTGTCCCGCGTCGCCTGCAGCAAGAGGATTGGCACAGTCAATTCACGCAAAAGAACAGTTAGGTCTATCGATGCAAGCAATCTGAGCCGTTGCTGGACGGTACGGTTGCCAAGTTTATGCATGATTTTGGACAGAGCTCCCACTATCGCATCAGGGGCATCCCAACCGACGCAATAATGCTTCAGCAACCTGCGTTCGTTCTTCAATTCAAACGCGCGGACGGGAAGGCCTCGGGCAAGAAAAATGAACGGGTGCGGTGGTGTCACGAAAGAGGCACATAGAATCAGGGCTTTCAGCCGATTGCCGAGGCGATGTGCGAGAAAGACGGCCGACGATCCCGAAAACGATTCGGCGAGCAGTATCACGTCGCCGGCGGCTGGTAGCTGCGCATATGCGTGTTCGGCATATGCATCAAGCGTGGCTGGAAGGTTCGCTGAGTAGGTGATGCGTTGGCGAACGAGATTTTGCGGAAGAAGCGCTTCAAACCGTTCAAACATCCGGCCACTGCCGTCGAGCCCGGGCATGAGGACAAGCACGGGGTCGACGCCGTTCATGACATCAGCGGACTGTGGCACCCGGTTTGGCACCCTGGTCGGCGTCGAGCAGGAACAGGTCGCTGCCGCCGTCGCCGGCTGAGAGGATCATGCCTTCGGACAGGCCGAAGCGCATCTTGCGCGGGGCGAGGTTGGCGATGAAGACCACGTTGCGGCCGATCAGTTTTTCCGGCTCGCCGTAGGCGGCGCGGATGCCGGAGAAGATCTGTCGCTTACCCAGCGGGCCGGCGTCGAGTTCGAAGCGCAGCAGCTTGTCGGAGCCGTCGACGAACTCGCAAGCGCTGACCTTGCCGATGCGCAGGTCGAGCCTGATGAAGTCGTCGATGGCGATCGTTGCCGGCGCTGCGCTGGTTTCGGGGGCAGGGATGTTCTCGCTCACGGGCTTGCCGGATTCCTTCGGTTTCTTGTTTCTGATGGGCGCGACAACGGGTTCGCTGGGAGCACCGAGCGAATCCTTCGAGGCTTCGACCATCGTTTCGATGAGTTTTGGGTCGATGCGGCCCAGCAGCGGCTCGAAGGCGTGGATGGCATGGTTGCGCAGCGCGGCGCGGGCGTCGTCGAAGTCGGCGATCGGCGCGGCCAGGAACTGTTCGGCGGCGGCCACGGTGGCCGGAAGGATCGGCTTGAGCATGCCGGCCAGCAGGCGGAACGCGGTCAGCGCGAACGAGCACACCTGATGCAGTTCATCGCGCAGGGCTTCGTCCTTGGCCATGGCCCACGGCGCCTTGGCGGCGATGTGGCCGTTGACCAGATCCGCCATCAGCACGAAGCGGCGGGTGACTTCGGCGAAGTCGCCGCTGTCGTACAGCGCGGCGATGCCGTCGTAATGTTCCAGCAAGGTATTCCACAGCGCGGTTTCCTGTGCGCCGAACTGCGGCGCCAGGCGACCGCCGAAGAACTTGTGCACGAAGCCGGCGGTGCGGCTGGCGATGTTCACCCACTTGCCGACCAGGTGCGAGTTGACGCGTTCCTCGAACGCCTTGAGGTCGAGATCCACGTCGACCGGCGCATCGCTGAGCATGGTGGCGAAGTAGTAGCGCAGGAATTCCGGATGGATGCCGGCGTCCAGATAGGTGCGCGCCTGGATGAAGGTGCCGCGCGACTTGGACATCTTCGCGCCGTTCACCGTCAGGTAGCCGTTGACGTGCAGCGCGGTCGGCGTGCGGAAGCCGGCACCGTGCAGCATCGCCGGCCAGAACAGACCGTGGAAGTTGATGATGTCCTTGCCGATGAAGTGGTGCATCTCGGCGCCGCTGTTTTCCGCGAGGAAATCGTCGAACTTCAGATGGGTTTTGTCGCACAGCGCCTTGAAGCTGGCGAGATAGCCGACCGGCGCGTCCAGCCACACGTAGAAGAACTTGCCCGGCGCGTCGGGGATCGGAAAGCCGAAATAGGGCGCATCACGCGAGATGTCCCAATCCTTCAGGCCGCCGTCCAGCCATTCCTTCAGCTTGGCCACCACGCCGCTGTTCGCCACCGGCGCGCCGTGCGTGAACTTGCCGGCGAACCAGTCGTGCAGCAGTGCCTCGAACTTGCCCAGCTCGAAGAAGTAGTGCTCCGAATCGCGCAACACTGGCGTGGCGCCGGACATCACCGAGACCGGGTTGATCAGGTCGGTCGGCGCGTAGGTGGCGCCGCAGTGCTCGCAGTTGTCGCCGTACTGGTCGGGTGTGCCGCAGTTCGGGCAGACGCCCTTGATGTAGCGATCCGGCAGGAACATCTGCTTTTCGGGATCGAACAGCTGCTGGATGCTGCGTTTGGCGATGTAGCCACTGTCGCGCAGGCGCGTGTAGATCAGCGTCGCCAGTTCGCGGTTCTCGTCCGAATGCGTGGTGTGATAGTGGTCGAATGCAACGCCGAACGCGGCGAAGTCGGCTTCATGTCCCTGACGGATACCGTCGATGAAGGCTTCCGGCGTCATGCCGGCCTTTTCCGCGGCCAGCATGATCGGCGTGCCATGGGCGTCGTCGGCGCAGACATACACCACCTTGTTGCTGGCCATCCGTTGCGCGCGCACCCAGATGTCGGCCTGGATATAGCCCAGTAGATGACCCATGTGCAGCGGGCCATTGGCATAGGGCAGGGCGTTGGTGACGAGCAGGCGACGACTCATGGCAGGCAATCAATCCGGATGACTGCGCATTATGGCATGGCCGTCCAAATCATCCCTCGGCAACCGGCTGTAACGGCATTGCCACGGAAAATGTAAGCGAACACAAAGCTGATCGCTGTAGTTTCTCGGGGGCAAGGCGGAAATTCTTCACTCCCGGGAGGTTGCCGTTATGGCCGTATCACGTTCATGGCTGTTCTTGCTGGCTCTTATGGCGTCGGGCAGTGCCCTGGCTTCCGGTGGCCCGTTGGGGATCGATCATCGCCTGCATTACGACAACAGCGGCATCTGGAAGCGCACCAATCAGAACGTACTGATGTATGGCACCGTGGTCACGGTCATTGGCGGGGCGTTTGCCCTGGGTGACCAGAGCAAGCTGGGCGACACGTTCTGGCGCTCGGTCGATGCGCTGGCCATCACCAGCGTCGGCACGACCGGGTTGAAATACGTCTTCCAGCGCGAACGGCCGTCGCAGACCAATGATCCCAACCGTTTCTTTGCGGGAAGTCATGCACAGAGTTTCCCCAGTGGTGAAGTCGCCGCGATATCCGCCGCCGTCACGCCCTTCATGCTGAATTACGGTCAGGATCATCCCGCCGTGTACGCACTCGCCTTGCTGCCTGTATACGATGCGGTGGCCAGAATGAAGACGCGTGCTCACTGGCAAAGCGACGTGCTGGTGGGCGCAGCGATCGGTACCGGCGTCGGCATATGGGCGACGCATCGCAACTCGCCCCTGATCATCGGCTGGTTGCCTGGCGGCTTCCGAGTCGGTTTTATCCACCATTTCAAGTGAGGTGTTGCCTGGTCAGTCTCGCGCGCAATCACGTATTACCCCGGCAGAAGTTCTGCGGATGGGCACGCAAGGCATGTGGCAGGGCATTATTCGAGAGCGCGCCAGCAGTGCGGCTGAGTGTGATCGCCGTATTGCTGCTGTCCGGTTGCGCCACCTATGCGCCGGCGCCGCTTGGCGATGGTCATGGCGCGTCCAGCGTGGCCGACCTTGTTGCCCCGTCGAAGGATATGCCCATACCGGTGATGTCGACCCATCGCTTCGATCCGTCCGACGGGCTCGACGTAACCGAAGTGGCGATGCTGGCGGTGGTCAACAGTCCAGCCCTGAAGGTCAAGCGCGACGAGCTCGGCATCGCCCGCGCACAGGCGTTCGCCGCCGGCCTGCTGCCCGATCCGCAGCTGAGTTACAACGCGGACTTTCCCGGCCACACCGGTGCCGGCGTGAGCAGCGCGTATAACCTGGGCATCAGCGAGGACATCACCGCGCTGTTGACACTTTCGTCACGCCGTGCAGCGGCGCGCAGTCAGGCCGAGCAGGTGAATCTCGACCTGCTGTGGGCGGAATGGCAGAGCGTAGCGCAGGCACGTTTGCTGTTCGACCAGGTGCAGACCCTGCGAGCGCAGCAGGTGCGGCTCACCGACGAGCAGGCCGCGCTGGCTCCGCTCGAACCCTCCATCAGCGCGGCCCTGCGTGCCGGCAATCTCACTTACGACAGTGCCAGCGTCGGCTTCAATGTCGGTGCGGATGTGCGCAAGCGGCTGGCCGACTCGGCGATCGCGTTGCATCAGGCGGAAACGGATTTGCATGTCCTGCTCGGACTGGCGCCGGGGGCAACGCTCGATCTGGTCGGCGCGCCGTATCAGGCCAGCCCGACGCCGGAGCAGGTGCAGCAGGCGCTGGCCGACCTGCCGCGGCGGCGGCCCGACCTGCTCGCGCTACAGGCTGGCTACCAGTCGCAGGAGGCGAAGCTGCGCGCGGCCGTGCTCGCCCAGTTTCCGGCGTTGAGCATCGGTTTCAATACGGCGCGTGACACCAGCAACGTAACCACTCACGGCTTCAGCATCGGCATTACCCTACCGCTGTTCGACCGCAACCGCGGCAATATCGCGATCGAGAAGGCCACCCGGCAGCAGCTGAAAGACGACTACGCGGCGCGCATGCTGGATACCCGCAGCGACATGCAGCGGCTGGTCGCCGATCTCGCCACGCTGACGCAGCGGCGCGTAGCCCTGACCGCCCATGCGCAGCAGCTGGACGCGGCCCGCCGCGCCGCCGAAACGGCCTGGCAGCAACGCCTGCTGGACTGGCCGACGTACCTGGCCATCCGCAGCAATGCACTAGCTGCTGACCTCGATCTGCTCGACCTGCAACAGCAGCTGGCCACCCAGGCGATTGCGCTGGAAGCCCTGCTCGGCAACACCGATCTCGCCACTGCCCACCCTGTCCCCGTCAAAGCAGCCACGCCATGAACCGTTCAGTCCTTTTGCCTAATCTGTGCGTGCTGTTGCTGGTCGGGCTGCTGGCCGGCTGCGGCCATGGAGCTGCGGATGACGATGAGGCCGCCGCTCCGGCTGGCCAGGTCGCGGTGACCACGGCGACGCCGGTGCAGCAAACCTTCCACGACATCGTCGAGGCTTGGGGCAGCGCGACGGGCGATCCGCAACACGCACGCTCGATCAGTCTCGCGCATGGCGGCCAGGTGATTGCGGTGAGCGTGGCGGCCGGGCAGACCGTCAAACGCGGCCAGCCACTGCTGATGGTCACTCCCGATCCGGCGGCGCGCAACACCTACCAGCAGGCGCAGAGTGCGCTGACCCTGGCCAGTGGCGAGCTCAAGCGCACCGAACAACTGGCCGCGCAACGGCTGGCCACGCAGTCGCAACTCGCTGCCGCCCGCAAGGCGCTGGTCGATGCACAGACAGCCCTCGACGCGCAGCACGCGCTCGGCGGCGGTACGGCCGAGGAAGCCGTCACGGCGCCTGCCGATGGCGTGGTCACGACGCTCAGCGTGGGGCTGGGCGATCGCTTTTCGGCGAATGCGCCGCTGCTCGGCTTCACGCCCGCGCATGCGCTGGTCGCCCAGCTCGGCGTGCAGCCGGAGGACGCCGCGAAGCTGCATGCGGGCATGCCGGTGCAACTGCGTAATGTGTATAGCGCGACCGGGTTTGCCGGCACGCTGCGCATGATCGGGCAGTCGGTGGATCCGCAGAGCCATCTGCTGAGTGCCCAGGTCGAGCTTCCCGCCGAGGCCAGTGAGATGCTGGTGGCCGGCACTGCCGTCGACGCGCAGATCCGCACGGCCGATTTCAGCGCGTGGGCTGTTCCGCGTGCCGCGGTGCTGCATGACGAGCACGGAGATTATGTGTACCGGGTCGAACACGGTCACGCCAAACGCGTCGGTGTGACGCTGCGCAACCCCGACGGCGATACCGTCGGCGTGCAAGGCGCTCTCGATGCGCAGGCCAAGGTGATCGTGCTGGGTGCCTACGAGCTCGGCGATGGCGACGCGGTGCGGGAGTCTGCCAAGTGAGCATCACCGCATGGATGCAACGACATCGTCGCTCGCTGCTGTTTCTCGCCTTGATGTTGACGATCGGCGGTATCGCCAGCGCGCTGTGGATGCCGGTGGCGCTGTTTCCGAATGTGGCGTTCCCGCGCGTGCAGGTCACCCTGGATGCCGGCGATCGCCTGGCCGACCAGATGGCCATCGAGGTGACCACCCCGGTTGAAGAAGCGATTCGTCGCGTGCGTGGCGTGCGCGACGTGCGTTCCACCACCAGCCGCGGCAGTGCTGATATCGCGGTGACGTTCGACTGGGGCGCGGACATGGCCGGGGCACTGCAGGAGGTCAACGCAGCGGCGGGGCAGATCCTGCCGCAGCTGCCTGCCGGCACCCAGTTGTCCACCCGGCGGATGGATCCGACCACGTTCCCCGTGCTGGCCTACAGCCTGCGCTCGCACACGCAGTCGCCGAGCGCCATGCACGACCTGGCGGAGTACCAGCTGCGTCCGCTGCTGAGCGGCATCAGCGGTGTCGCCAGGGTCCAGGTCCAGGGCGGTGAGGTGGCCGAGTTCCATGCCGATGTCGATCCCGGCAAGCTGCGCGCGTTGAACCTGAGCCTGAGCGACGTCACCGGCGCGGTCAGCCATGCGGCGACGATCCAGGCGATGGGTCGCGTTTCCGACCACTACAAGCTGTATCTGCTGCTGGCGAACAACCAGCCGACCACCGTCGCGGCGCTGCGCGACGTCGTGGTTCGTGCCGGCCCAGCCGGGGTGGTGCGACTGGCTGATGTGGCGGTGGTCAGTCTCGACCATGTGCCGCAGTGGATCCGTGTCAACGCGGATGGTCAGAACGCCGTGCTGCTGCAGATCTATCAGCAGCCCGACGGCAACAGCGTGCAGATCGCCAACGATGTGAAGCAGCGGCTGGCCGACTACGCGCCGCAGATGCCGGCTGGCGTACAGATCGCCAACTGGTACGACCAGACCCAGCTGGTGACCGGTGCAGCTGCCAGCGTGCGCGACGCGATCCTGATCGGCATCGTGCTGGCCGGGCTGGTGCTGTTCGTGTTCCTGCGCAATATGCGGGTGATCCTGGTCGCGATGATCGTGGTGCCGGCGGTACTGGCGATCACCGTGTTGCTGCTGTCCGTGCTGGGCATGAGCTTCAACATGATGACGCTCGGTGGCATGGCCGCGGCGGTCGGACTGATCATCGACGATGTGATCGTGATGCTCGAACACATCATGCGCCGGCTCAATCAGGGCGAAGGCGAAGTGCACGAACGCATCGCCGGTGCAGCGTGGGAGTTCACCCGGCCGTTGACCGGTTCCAGCGCCGCCACCGTGGTGATCTTCCTGCCGCTGGCGTTCCTGACCGGCGTCACCGGTGCGTTCTTCAAGGCGCTGTCGCTGACCATGGCCAGCGCGCTGATCATTTCCTATCTGCTGACCTGGATCGCGGTGCCGCTGCTGGCCGAACGCTTCCTGGACAAGCGTCATCTGGTCGAACATCCGCCAGGTCGTTTTACCAAAGGCATGATGGAGCGCTATCAGAGCGTGCTGCAGCGCTGGCTGAAACGGCCGTTGCTGGTGTTGCTGCTGGTCGTGCCGTTGCTGCTGCTGGGCGGCGTGGCGTACACGCGGGTTGGCACCGGTTTCATGCCGAAAATGGATGAGGGTGGCTTCATTCTCGATTACCTCTCCAAGCCCGGCACCTCACTGGAGGAAACAGACCGCTTGCTGCGGCAGGTCGAGACGATCATTCGTGCAAACCCCAATGTCGACACCTATTCACGACGTACCGGATTGCAGCTGGGTGGCGGCCTGACCGAGGCGAATCAGGGCGACTTCTTCGTACGCCTGAAAAATGGCTCACGCCCCTCGACTGAAGAGGTGATGACACAGGTGCGCACTGAAGTCGAGCAGAAAGTGCCCGGGCTGGACATCGAATTGTCGCAGTTGATGGAGGATCTGATCGGCGATCTGGTGGCGGTGCCGCAGCCGATCGAGATACAGTTGTACAGCGATGATCCGGTGGAGCTGAACGCCGCTGCCAGCAAGGTCGCCGCCGCGATCAGCAAGATCACCGGCGTGGTCGGCGTGCGTAACGGCGTCAATCCCGCCGGCGATGCGCTGACCGTGCAGGTCGATCCGACCAAGGCTGCGCTGGAAGGGCTGGACCCGACCAGCGTCACCGATCAGGTAACAGCGGCGATCGATGGCACGGTGGCTGCCCAGTTGCCGGAAGGCAGCAAGGTGGTCGGTGTGCGCGTACGTCTGCCGGAGAATTCACATCAGCGGCTGGAGCAGGTCGCCGCGTTGCCGATACGCGCGGGCGACGGTCACCTGCTGCCGCTGTCGCGGGTGGCCACGCTGCGGCAAGTGCAGGGCCAGCCGGAAATCACCCGCGACAATCTCAAGCGCATGGTCGCGGTAATCGGCCTCATCAGCGGGCGCAGCCTCGGTTCAACCATCACCGACGTCAAGAAGGTATTGGCCCAGCCGGGCTTGCTGCCGAAAGGCATGTTCGTCCAGCTCGGAGGCCTGTACCAGCAGCAGCAGCAGGCGTTCCGCGGCCTCACCATCGTGATGCTGGCGGCGATCGCGCTGGTGTTCACCCTGCTGCTGTTCCTGTACGAGAGCTTCCGCGTGGCGCTGGTGATCCTGGCGATGCCACTGCTGGCGATCCCGGCGGTGTTCACCGGGCTGTGGCTGACCGGCATCGAGCTCAACATCTCGGCGATGATGGGCATGACGATGATCGTCGGCATCGTCACCGAAGTGGCGATTTTCTATTTTTCCGAACTGGAGGAGGCGGCTGCCGAAGCGCCGTTGCACGAGGCGCTGCATGAAGCGGGCAAGCACCGCACGCGTCCGATCCTGATGTCCACCCTCGCGGCGATGCTCACCTTGTTGCCGCTGGCGCTCGCCCTCGGTCAGGGTTCGCAGATGCAGCAGCCACTGGCGGTGGCGATCATCGCCGGTCTGCTGGTGCAGGTGCCGCTGGTGCTGTTGGTGATGCCGGTGCTGTATTCGCTGTTGCGGCGTCGCGATCAACCCGCAGCAGGCGCCGTCGAAGCGCACTGAACAAGTCTGTACGTGCTGCCAGCGCCGCGGCGCTGGTCTTCTTCCTTCCACCCAGGGTACCTGTCATGCAACGACTCATCCGCAATCTTCTGCCTGCTGCGCTGCTGGTGCTGGCCCTGCTGCCGCAGGCAGCCGCGGCGGCGACTGCACCATCGCATATGCAACTGCTTTCGAGCCTGCCTCTGGGCGGCACGGGCGGCTGGGACTATCTGGCTTTCGACGCAGCGCGACATCATCTTTTCGTCAGCCGTGGCGACCGCGTGCTGGTGATCGACGTCGCCACACGCAAACAGATTGGCACCATCGCCGGCACCGAGGGCGTGCATGGCATTGCGATCGCTCCGAACCTGCACCGCGGTTTCACCAGCAACGGCAAGAGCGCCTCAGTGACGGTGTTCGACCTGGACTCCCTGAAGACCGTTGCGACCGTGCAAGGCACCGGCGAGAAGCCCGACGCGATCCTCTACGACAGCGCCTCGCAGCATGTGCTGACCTTCAACGGCAAGAGCCGTTCGGCCAGTGTGATCGACCCGGTCGCCAACAAGGTGATCGCCACCATAGCGTTGCCGGGCAAGCCGGAATTTGCGGCATCCGACGATGCCGGACATGTGTATGTGAACATCGAGGACAAGTCCGAGTTGGTCCAGATCGACGCGCGCAACAACAAAGTGTTACAGACGTGGCCACTGGCGCCGTGCGAATCACCCAGCGGACTGGCCATCGACAGCCGCGCGCACCGGCTGTTTTCCGTATGCGACAACCGCACGATGGTCGTTACCGATGCCGGCGACGGGCACCATGTGGCGACCGTGCCGGTCGGCGAGGGCCCGGACGCGGTGGTGTTCGATGCCGCCGAGGCGATGGTCTACAGCTCCAATGGCGAGAGCGGCAACATCACCGCCGTGCACGAGGACGACCCGGATCATTTCACGGTGACCGCGACCATTCCCACGCAGACCAGCGCGCGCACGCTTGCGCTCGATCCGCAGCAGCATCGGTTGTATCTGTCCGCCGCGCGTCTGGGTTCTGCCAGCCAGCCGAATGGACGTCCAGCCGTCCAACCGGACAGCTTCAGCATCCTGGTTGTAGGGCGGCCCTGAGCAAGCCGGTGGCAGACGCGAGCGGCTGACTCACGCGGACATCGGAATCGCCACGCGTACGCGTAAGCCGCTGCCGTGGGGCGAGTCCAGCAGCTCGATCGTGGCACCGTGCAGCTGGGCTGCGCGGTGCACGATCGACAGGCCCAGCCCGAAGCCGTCGCCGCGGCTGTCGACCTCGCGGTGAAAGCGCGCAAACACGCTGGCCCGACGTTCCGCCGGAATGCCAGGGCCATCGTCGATGACGTCCACGATGGCCTCACGGCCGGCTTGCTCGATGGACAGCTGCACCTGGCCGCCGGCCGGCACGTGGCGCAAGGCGTTTTCGATCAGGTTGCGCAGCAGCGCCGCGAGCGCTGCCTCGTAACCACGCACGACTACCTGCGGTGCCATGTGCGCCAGACTTAGCTCCACGCCGCTCTCGGCAATCACCGGGGCCAGTTCCTCGACCACACCCATGGTGATCGCGACAAGGTCGATCGAGGTACGCAGGTTCGGCGCCGCGCCGGATTCGAGGCGGGCCAGTGCCAGCAATTGCTCGATCCGGCGAGCCAGCCTGGCAATGCCCTGCTGGGCGTTCGCCAGGGCGGCCTCCATCTCGGCAGGATCGTGCACCAGCATCGCGCTTTCGAGATTGATCATGACCGACGCCAGCGGCGTGCGCAGTTCATGCGCAACGTCAGCGCTGAAGCGGCGTTCGCGCTCAAGCGCGTCCTCCAGCCGCGCGAGCTGTCCATTCAGTGCCGCCAGCACCGGTAGCAACTCCAGTGGAGCTTCCTGCAGCACGACCGGTTCGTGGCTGCCCGGTTCGCGCGATGACAGGGCTTGTGTCAGCGATTCGAGCGGGCGCAGGCCACGCCGCACCGCCCAGCCCACCAGCACGGCCAGCAGCGGCAATCCGACCAGCAGCGGCAGGCTGTGTTCCAGCCATACCGCCTGCTTGATGTCGTGGCGGCTGTCGTAGCGTTCACCGGTGCGGATCACCACGCCGTCGGGCGCGTCGGGCAGGGTGAATACGCGCCAGTGATAGGCTCCTTGCCGAACATTCTGGAAATCCGTGTCGCTCGCTTTGGGCGGCGGCAGCGCGGCCAGATTGGTGGTCGCCAACGTCACGTGGCCGGTGCGGTCGATGATCTGGAAGCCCACTTCGGATTCGAACGTGTCGCCATGCATTTTCAACGGACTGGTCGGGCTGACCTCGATCGGTACCTGCACCCCTTTGGCATCGTGGCCGCGCAGTGCATTCAGGCCGGCATGCTCGACCAGTACCTGCAGCGTCCGAGCCGACTGCGCCAGCCGCCCGTCGGACAGCTCGTCGACTTCAGTGATGGTGCGATGGAAGCTGAGCACGCCAAGCGGCAGCAATACCGCCGCCAGCACCACGATGATCAGCCAGCGAAGCCTGGCGTGCAGGCTAGCCAGTTTCACTTCGGCTCCCGTGGAATCATGTAGCCGAAACCGCGCACGGTCTGGATCGTGTCGAAGCTCAATTTGCGACGCAGCGTGTGCACCAACACCTCCAGCGCGCTGCTGCCGACAATGTTGTCGATACCGTACAGGGAGTTCTCCAGGCTCTCGCGGCGTACCAACCGTCCGGCGCGCTCCATGAGTATCTGCAGCAGGGAGAACTCGCGCCGGGTCAACTCGATGCGCTCGCCGCGAAAGGTCACGTCGGACGTGCCGAGATCGAGACTCAGCGCGCCGGCCTCGATGCGGTTCGCGGCTAGCCCCTGCGCGCGCCGGGTCAGCGAACGGATCCGCGCGCCGAGCTCGTCCAGATGGAACGGCTTGATCAGATAGTCGTCGGCACCGGCATCCAGCCCGCGGATGCGGGCCTCCAGCGCGTCTCTGGCGGTCATCACGATGACTGGGGTTTTCACGTGGCTGCGCCGCGCTTCGACCAGCACGTCCAGGCCATCCATGCCGGGCAGGCCAAGGTCGAGCAGTACCAGATCGGCCGTCTGGTCGCGCATCGCGTTCAGCGCTTCCCGACCATCACGAAGCCAGCTGACCGTATAGGCGAGACGCTCCAGCGCGCGCTGAATCGCGGCACCGAGCTGGACATCGTCTTCGATCAGAACAATATGCACGCATAACTCCTTCGGCCGCGTCTCCATCGCAGGCAGGGTGAACCACGGCTGCGCGTGTCGATGAATTATCCGCCACGCGGCTTACGAAGTGCTTAAATGCAGCGGATTCGGCGTCGGCGCCGGATCACCAGTTCCATGCCACGCCGCAAAAAGAAAAAAGCGCGCCTCAGGCGCGCTTTTCGATGTCCGGATGGCTGCGGCGGTTACGGCTGACGTTCCCAGGTCTGGCTGCGGCCGAGCAGGGCGAAGCCGATGTAGCCGTGCACGTCGAGTTTCTGTCCACCGTCGTTGAGAGTGAGCTTCACCTTGTAGACCTTGCCGTTTTTCGGATCGAGGATCTTGCCGCCGTCCCAGATGTCGTTGTCCTTGCTGACGCCCCACATGATGGTCATGCCTTCGATCGGCTTGTCTTTGCGGTCGCCGTCGCACTTGCGGCAGATCGGGTGTTCTCCGTCCCTGGCGATCTCCTCCGGACTCAGGTTCATTACCTTGACGACCTTGGCCTGCAATTGGCCATGGGAATCGGTGATCTCGATGATCGACTTGGCGTTGCCAGAGACATCGTCGATCTGTTTCCAGGTACCGACCGGGGTGTCGTTGGCGGCGAAGGCGGTGCCGGCGCCCAGCAGCAAGCCTGCGGCGATGGCGAATCGGAACAGTGGCTTCATGGTGTCCTCCCGTACGAAAGCGTATGGATGGAGCCTGCCGGGGCTGGTCGGGAGCGTCAAGCTGCATTGCGCCATGTCCATCCGGCGATCGGACCGAGCTGGATCAGATGGCGTCGCGACGTGGCTGGCATAATGTGCAGTCACCCCATCATTCGAGCCCTCATGACACAGGCGAACGAAGCCCTGGTGCGCCGCATCCTCGGCGAGCTGATCGATACCCATACCGGCGCGCCGCTGGCCGAGGCCGTGCGCGCGGTTGGTGTGGACGGTGCGAAAGTGTCGGTGGACCTGCAACTGGGCTATCCGGCCGCCGGTGCAATCGACAGCATGACTGCCCGTGTGCGGCAGGCGCTGGAGGCCGATCCGGCGATCGAAGCGGCGGCCGTTTCGATCACCAGCCGCGTCCATGTGCACAAGGTGCAGGGTACGCTGGGGCCGTTGCCGAACGTGAAGAACATCATCGTGGTGGCGTCCGGCAAGGGCGGCGTGGGCAAGTCCACGGTATCGGCGAATCTGGCGCTGGCGCTGCAGGCCGAGGGCGCGAAGGTCGGCGTGATGGACGCGGACATCTACGGTCCCAGCCAGCCGACCATGCTGGGCGTGCACGGCAAGCCGGCGTCGCCGGACGGCAAGAAAATCATTCCGATGCAGGCGCATGGCATGCCGGTGATGTCGATCGGCTTCCTGGTGGAAGAGGACACGCCGATGATCTGGCGTGGCCCGATGGTGACCCAAGCGATGATGCAGCTGCTCGCCGACACCCTCTGGGAACAACTCGACTACCTGATCGTCGACCTGCCGCCGGGCACCGGCGACATCCAGCTGACGCTGTCGCAGAAAGTGCCGGTGGCCGGTGCGGTGATCGTCACCACGCCGCAGGACATCGCCCTGCTGGACGCGCGCAAAGCGCTGAAGATGTTCGAGAAGGTCGAGGTGCCGGTGCTCGGCATCGTGGAAAACATGGCCACGCATATCTGTTCGAACTGCGGCCACGAGGAACACATCTTCGGCGAAGGCGGCGGCGAGCGGATGGCGACGCAGTACGGTGTACCGTGCCTTGGTTCGCTGCCGCTGGACATCCGCATCCGCGAGCAGGCCGACAGCGGCAATCCCACCGTGGCGGCGATGCCCGATTCCGAGCTCACCGCGCGTTATCGCGAGATCGCCCGCAACGCGGCCGGC
The DNA here is from genome assembly GCA_035566635.1 of Rhodanobacter sp. GTDB lineage: Bacteria > Pseudomonadota > Gammaproteobacteria > Xanthomonadales > Rhodanobacteraceae > Rhodanobacter. The sequence goes on along the minus strand of DATMQY010000017.1, from coordinate 115,000 downwards.
CGGTTGTCGCGGCAGCCGCGCAACAAGTCGCTGGGGCTGGGCAAGATCGTGGTGCAGGGCACGCCTTCCGCATGACAGCGATGACGCGCCGTGTGCTGTGCCTGTCCGGCAGCCTGCGCCGCGTGTCGTCGAATACCGCCGCGCTGGAAGCCGCGCAGCGGCTTGCGCCGGCAACGCTGGAGCTGGTGGGTTACGCCGGACTTGGCGCGCTGCCTCTGTTCAACCCGGATGATGACGTTGAGCCGTTGCCGGCGTCGGTGCTGGCCTTGCGTGAGGCGGTCGGTCGTGCCGATGCGTTGCTGATCGCCTGTCCCGAATACGCACACGGCGTGCCTGGCGCGTTCAAGAATCTGCTCGACTGGCTGGTCGGCAGCCTTGAGTTTCCGGGCAAGCCGGTGTTGCTGCTGAACACGGCCGCACGCGGCTCGTACCACGCGCAGGAAGCGCTGGACGAGATCCTGCGCACCATGTCCGCGCAATTGCTGACGACGCAGCCATGCGTCGTGTCGCTGCCGGGTGCTGGCTGCACGACGTCGCAGGTACTGGCCAGCGCGGAGCGCTGTGCGGAATTGCGTGTAGCACTGGCCATTCTCGTCGAGGCTTTGCCCGCCGCATGAACCTGCCGGCTGGCGTGGTGGCGGCCCGACCATGTACTTTTGCGGTTTTGCGCCCGGATCGACCGGGGCATCGCTACCGAACGGAGTCAGCGTGAGCATCAAATCCGACAAGTGGATCCGCCGCATGGCCGAGAGCCACGGCATGATCGAGCCGTTCGAAGCCGGCCAGGTCAAGCTGCGCGACGGCCAGAAACTGGTGTCCTACGGCACTTCCAGCTACGGCTACGACGTGCGCTGCGCACGCGAGTTCAAGATCTTCACCAATATCAACTCGACCATCGTCGATCCGAAGGCGTTCGACCCGTCCAGCTTCGTCGATGTCGAGGCGGATGTGTGCATCATTCCGCCGAACTCGTTCGCGCTGGCGCGCACGGTCGAGTACTTCCGCATTCCGCGCAAGGTACTGACGATCTGTCTCGGCAAGAGCACCTATGCGCGCTGCGGCATCATCGTCAACGTGACGCCGCTGGAGCCTGAGTGGGAAGGTCATGTGACGCTGGAGTTCTCCAACACCACGCCGCTGCCCGCAAAAATCTACGCCAACGAAGGCGTGGCGCAGATGCTGTTCCTCGAATCCGACGAGGAGTGCGAAACCAGCTACAAGGATCGCGGCGGCAAGTATCAGGGCCAGCAGGGCGTGACCTTGCCGCGTACCTGAGCGCGTGGCTGAACGGCGCATTTTCACGGCCCGGCTATTGCCGCGGCCCGGCGTTACACTCCACCCGATTCAACTGAATGATTGCCAGGAGACCCGCATGATCCGTTTTTCCACACTGCTGACACGCGCCGCGGCTGCGCTCATGCTGGGCAGTCTGCTCGTGCTCGCCGGCTGCCATCGCGGCAGCACCAAGGGTGAGATCAGCACTGCCTCAGCGCAGGGGCAGTTCGATACCACCATTCAGGCTTACAAGAGTGGTCAGTTCCTGGTCGATGGCGCGGTGCTGTCGGCGCTGGATACCGGCAGCCATTTCGCCTACCTGAAAGATCAGGGCAAGCTGCCGAAGACGGTGCTGCTCGAACGCAGCGACGACTCGAAGATCCGCAAGCAACACCTGGAATACATGGCGCGCATGCAACTTGATTACGGTTTCACCGTCTATTACGACGATGGCGGTTCACTCAAGAAGATCAACCCGCTGGATACCAAGGCACGTCGTCTCGAGGACTATCATGCACCGGCCGCGATGCCTGACGAAATGAAGGGCAAGGATGCTGCCGGCAGCAACCGGATGGAACAGCAGCAGCAACAGCATCAATACTGACAGGCATCCACGCTCAAACGACAACGCCCGCGTAGCGCTACGCGGGCGTTGTCGTTTTCGTCAATGGAGCCTGTTTTATTGCGTTAGTATTTTGCGTAGTTTTTCAATCAGAGCTACGCGTACGATGGGCTCGTATGGCTCGGCCTTGCCGTTGCCCCACACCGGACCGGGCCATGCGGCATCGCCTTCGCAACGCGCAACCACGTGCACATGCAGCTGGCGCACGATGTTGCCGAGCGCGCCGAGGTTGAGCTTGTCGCATGGCGCAACGGCGCGCAGTGCGGCGCTGGCGCGATTCATTTCTTGCCACAGCGTGGCTTGCGCGTCGGTGTCCAGATCGGCGACCTCGACCAGACCGGTGCGCCGCGGCACCAGAATCAGCCACGGATAGCGCGCATCGTTCATCAGCAGCACGTCGCACAGCGACAACGAAGTGACCGGACAGGTATCCGCGGCGAGTCGCGGATCGAGCGTAAAACCGGTGCCGCTCATGCGCTGGCCAGATGCTGGTCGAAGAAGGCCAGCGTGCGCTGCAACGCGAGTTTCGCACTAGCCTCGTCGTAGGACGCGCTGCCGTCGCGATTGAATGCGTGGCCGGCCGGATAGGTGAAGGTTTCCATCTGCGGCAGCAGTTCGCGATGCTTCGCGACCATCTCTGGCGGGATGCTGGTGTCCTTCTCGCCGAAGTGGAACATCACCGGCGCCTTCGGCTGCTCATGCAGGAACGGCAGGTTGCGTGCACCGTAATAGCTTACCGACGGCAGGCCGAGCCGCAGCGCGGACAGAAGCGCCACGGTGCCGCCCCAGCAATAGCCGACCGTACCGATCTTTCCCGCCGACGCGATCGCCTCGGCCGCGCTGGCGACATCTTCCAGTGCGCGATCCAGCCCGAGTTCGGTGACCAGCTGCTTGCCTTTGGCATAGCCGGCCTCGTCAGAGCTCAATTCCACGCCGGTTTCCAGATGATCGAAGAACGCCGGTGCGATCGCGGTATATCCGTGCCCGGCGAAGCGATCGGCGACGTTGCGCATGTGCGCGGTGACGCCGAAGATTTCCTGGATCACCACGATGCCGCCTTTCGGCTTGCCCTCTGGCTGGGCCAGGTACGCGCCGATGCACTGGGTGCGCGAGGTGGGTAGATTGATCTGCTGGCCCATGTGGATTTCCTGCCCGATTGGAAAGGCCAAGCTTAGCCGTCCGGCGGCTAAGCTGAGGCTGACGTATAATCGTCTGTTTCCCCGCATGTTTTCACGGTAATCACGCTCATGTCCCAGGCTGCACACAAGATCGGTTTCGTCAGCCTCGGCTGCCCCAAGGCGCTGGTCGATTCCGAGCGTATCCTCACCCAGCTCAAGGTCGAGGGTTACCAGATCGTGCCCAGCTATGGCGAGGCGGATGCGGTGGTGGTGAATACCTGCGGCTTCATCGACGCGGCGGTGCAGGAATCGCTGGATTCGATCGGCACGGCCTTGCACGAGAACGGCAAGGTGATCGTCACCGGCTGCCTCGGCAAACGAGAGGCGCTGATCCGCGAAGCCTACCCGGACGTGCTGTCGATCAGCGGCCCGCAGGACTACGTCAGCGTGATGAATGCGGTGCATACGGCGCTGCCGCCGCAGCGCAACCGCTTCCTCGATATCGTGCCGGACACCGGGGTAAAGCTGACGCCGAAGCATTACGCGTATCTGAAGATTTCCGAAGGCTGCAATCATCGCTGCAGCTTCTGCATCATTCCGTCGATGCGCGGCAACCTGGTCTCGCGGCCGGTGGACGAGGTGTTGCTGGAGGCCGAACGGCTGGTCAAGGGTGGCGTCAAGGAGTTGCTGGTGATCTCGCAGGACACCAGCGCGTACGGCGTGGACCTGAAGTACGCCGAGCGCCAGTGGCGCGACAAAAGCTATCGCACGCGCATGACCGAGCTGTGCGAAGGCCTGTCCGAACTAGGCGTGTGGACGCGGCTGCACTACGTCTACCCGTATCCGCACGTGGATGAAGTGATGTCGCTGATGGCTGCCGGCAAGCTGCTGCCGTACCTCGATATCCCGTTCCAGCACGCCAGCCCGCGCATCCTGAAACTGATGAAGCGGCCCGGCAATATCGACAAGACGCTGGAGCGTATTCAGAACTGGCGCAAGGTGGTGCCGGATCTGACCATCCGCAGCACCTTCATCGTCGGTTTTCCCGGCGAAACCGAGGCCGAGTTCGAGGAGTTGCTGGATTTCCTGCGCGAGGCCGAACTCGATCGCGTCGGTGCATTCGCGTATTCGCCCGTCGACGGTGCGAAGGCGAACGAGCTACCGGATCCGGTGCCGGAGGAATTGAAGGAAGACCGCCTGGAACAGTTCATGGCGGTGCAGGCGGAAATTTCCGCCGCGAAACTGCAGCGCAAGATCGGCCGCACCATCAAGGTACTGGTCGACGAGGCGGGTGCCGACGGCGCGGTTGCGCGCTCGGCCGCCGACGCGCCGGAGATCGACGGCACCGTATTGATCGCCGACGGTCAGAAATTGAAGCCCGGTCAGTTCGTCGACGTTGTGGTCGAGGGCGCCGGCGAACACGACCTGCACGCGCGTCTCGCCGGCTGAGCGCATGCGCTACCACGCGCCGTCGCGTGATGCGGTCGATCCAGCGGTATTCGGTCGGCTGCCGCTGGCGGCCTGGCATGAATATGCCGCGCTGCTCGAGGGTGCCGAATGGCCGTCCATCGAGGCACTCAACCGTGGCATACCTGCAGGCATGGCGCATCGCTTCGTGGCACAGACGCCGGACTTGCTCGCCGATGGTCTGCACTACGAACAGCGCATCGCCGAGCGCGGCGAGATCGCCACACGCGAAGGCAACTGGCATGACCTGCTCAATGCCTTGGTCTGGTTGCGCTATCCGGCGCTGAAGCAGGTACTGAATCGGCGCCAGATGGCCGAGATCGCCCGCATGGGGCCAAAGCTGCGCTCGCGCGCGCAATACGCCATGACTCATTTTGACGAGGGCGGCGTCATCGTCGCTCTGCGCGATCCCGCGCTGCTGGCATTGTGGGATGCACACGACTGGCACGGCCTGTTCTGGCGCAATCGGCATGCGTGGCTGGACGGTTCGATACGGCTGGAATTGTTCGGGCATGCCCTGCTGGAACACGCGTTGAACCCGGACAAGTTGCTGGTCGGCAAGGCGCTGGTATTCGAGTCGTCCGGTGCTGTCGATGCGGGGCAGCTGCAGGCCGATTGCGCGGAAGCGATTGCGTCGGGCCGACTGTTGCGCGATCCGCTGGAACTGCGGCCGCTGCCGCTGTCGGGGATTGCCGGCTGGCGTGCCGACAACGCCGACGAAGCGTTTCATCGCAGCACGATCTGCTACCAGCCACGCCGCGCCGGTCGCGAATATCCGCCAGCCTGTTCACCATCTTGCTGAAACGTTTCCCGGCGTGGCTTGCCCCGATCGGCGATCGCGACTATATACACGGCACAGGGCGCGGGTCAGGGGAGCAAGGGCATTGAACATCGCAAGATCGTGGTGGTGCTCCGGGTTCGGCAAACGCTGCCTGAAACGTATCGCTCCGGTGCTGCTGGTAGCGGGCCTGCTGCTGTGCGCGGGCAGTGCGACGGCAGTGGGCAGAAGTGATGCGTCGACGTCGCCAATCCGCTTCGGCATCCTGCCTATCGGCAGTGCCGCGGAATCGCTGGAACAGTGGCGGCCGCTGCTGGATGATCTGCAAAGGCGGCTGGGTCGTCCGGTGACGACGGTGTCGGTGAGCAGCTACGCCGGCCTTTCCGACGCGATCGGTGCGCAGCGGGTGGATGTCGCATTCCTCTCCGGCAAGCTGGCGGTCGAGGCGGTGACACATCAGCACATGCAGGTGTTTGCCCAGTTCTCGCGCAACGACGGCGCGCGGGGCAATGTCGCGATGCTGGTGGTGCGCGGCGACAGTGCCATCCACAGCCTTGACGGCCTGCTGGCCATGCCTGGGCATTGGCGTTACGCCCGCAGCGAGCATCTGTCGGTCTCTGGCTACACGGCACCCGAAGCCTATGTGTTTGCGCCGCATGGCCTCAACTCCGACACGTTTTTTGCCAGCGCGCGGGTCGGCGATCATCAGAGCAATCTGCTGGCCGTGGTCAATCGCGAAGCGGATGTGGCCAGCAGCAATAACCCGGACATGGATCTGTTCCGGCACAATTTTCCACAGGAGGCGGCACAGCTCAAGGTGATCTGGCGTTCGCCGTTGATTCCCTCCGGCGTGCTGGTGCTGCGCGACGGCATGTCCGCCTTGCTGCGTCAGCAGTTGACCGACTTCCTGCTCGCTTACGGCAAGGGTAATGGCGAAGCCGGCGTGCGTGAGCGGGCCAGACTAGCGCGTATTCCCGATCTCGGCGGATTCGTGCCCGAGAACAATCACGTGCTGCAACCGTTCGTCGACATGCAATACACGCTGTTGCGACAACAGGCGGAGCACGGCGAGTGGGTCAGCCAGCAGGCGCGGCAGGCGCGGTTGGCGCAGATCGAAAAGGACCATCAGCGCGCTTCGCAGTCGCTGTTGCCGCATTAGGCATGCTCGCCCCGAAGCCATGTCAAGTGATCGGGTTCTGGGATTGGCCGTATTAGTCGTAATCCACCGTCAACACTGCAAACTCCGCCGGGCCGCCCGGCAGTTCGGCGAGGAACTCGTCGTCGACGCGCTTCTTCAATACGGCCCGGGCCAGTGGCGAGTCGATGCTGATCCAACCGAGCTTGGCGTCGGTTTCGTCCGGACCGACGATGCGGTAGTGGAGGATCTCGCCGGTATCGACGTTCTCCAGTTCGATGCGGGCGCCGAAGAACACCATGCCGCGATCACCGGGTGCGCCCTCGGCCACCTTGAGCGAGGGGATTCGCTTGCTGAGGTAGCGTGCACGGCGATCAATCTCGCCGAGCTGTTTCTTGCGATAGATGTATTCGGCGTTTTCCGAGCGGTCGCCTTCGGCCGCTGCGGCAGCGAGTGCCTTCACCACGTCCGGGCGCAGCACGTGCCACAGATGGTCGAGCTCAGCCTTGAGTCGCTCGAAACCTTCGCGGGTGATGATCGCGGTGGAGCTGGGGGATGGCGGACGCCAGCGGCTCATGCGACGTTGGCCAGTCGCTGTCGTTGATCGTCGATCTCGGCACGCAGCGGATGATCGGGCCACGCGGTGGCCAACTGATCCAGCAAATGTACCGCCTCGGCATGTTGATCGGGGTGTTCGCCTAGCAGGCTGGCAGCGACCAGGCCGTAGTGCGGCACCTGCGGATCGCGTGGCCAGTGCGTGAGAAAGCCTTTGCACAAGTGAAGCGCAATCCGGCTCATGCCCAGTCGTGCGGCCAGGTCGGCCAGTTCGCCACAGGTGCGCGGGTCGTCCGGGATGAACCCGGCATCAAGGCTGTGGCATTCCTGCAGGACACCGATCGCGCGGCGTGATTCGCCTTGTGCGATCAGCGCGGCGATCCAGATCTGACCGTGTACCAGCAGGCCGTCGCGCAGATTCTGTCGCTGCAGCAATCGACGATAAGCCAGATGAAGCGATGCCGGCGCGAACCGATCCTGCAGCCTTGCAACGAGCAGCGCAGTAGCGGTGGCTGGATCGCTTTGTCCCAGTGCATCGACTTCGGTCAACAGTTCTTCGTCGGCATCCTGTCCGCCGGCCTTGGCCAATTTCGGTGCTTCCGGTTCCAGCCCGAAGCGCTCGTGGCGCTGGTGGATCATCGCGCCCATCAGATGGAAGGCGAGCACGATCAGGTAGGTATAGGCGAACGCGAACAGCGGCAGCGCCAGCAGCCGCGGCAGCAGCGCCGTGCTGACCGAGGCAAGCATGATCAGGATGCCAAGCAGCAGATTGATCGCCACGGGTATCAGATAGGCCGTGCCGAAGCTGCCGATGACGCGACCCCAGTTCAACGGGTTGATCGCCAGCGCCAGGTTGCCGTCGAATGCCAGCGACATGTCGATCGCCGGCAGCGCCAGCGCGGACACGATCAGCAGTGGCCACAGCATGCGTGGAAAGAACACGATGCCAAGTACGCACAGTGCGACCACCAGCAGGTGGATCGCCGTGAGTCCCCAGCCACTGGCATCATTGCCGTCGCTGCCGACATCGGGCGGGTCGGCGTAGCCGTTGGCGGTGTGCAGCAGGCAGTCGGCGGCGTAACGCCAAGTGGCAGCCCACACCAGTGCACTGGCCAGCGCGCCGATGAATGACGGTAGCAGACCGACGTAATGCAGCAGTGCCATGACCACGCAGGTGGGCAGCGCCGCGCCACGCAGCGGATAGCTGAAGCCTGCCTGCAGGCGCTCCCCGAACGGGGTATCGGCAGCAACTGTTTCGATGCGCGGCATGCTATCGCGCGCTCAACGCTTGCCACTGAAAATGCCACCGAGCACACCGCGCAGGATCTGCCGTCCGAATCTGCTTGCCGAAGGTTTCGATCATGCCGTGGCGGTTGCCATAATGCGGATCGAGGCTGACGCTGGTGCTGTCGTTGCGGCCGATCAGGATGTCAGTCATGGCGTTCCGTCTGCGGATGGTCAGTCGATTGTAGCCAAGACGCTGGCGCTGTCGTGTGGCTGCGGGTCGCGTTGAGTCGAGGCGCGGTGCAAGCTATGGTGGGCGTTTTCCGCGGGTGAAGTTCCTGATGTCGCTGCGTTCCGTGATTCGTTCCATGCGCCTGGCGCCGCTTGCTGCGGCACTCAGTCTGCTCGGTGCCTGTGCAAGTGCCGGCGCTGGCAAACCTTCGGCCCCGGTCAATACGCTCTACAGCCAGCTCGATCTGGCCAGCAAGGGCTACGAGACCGCCTTGCAGCAGTCGCGCGAAGGCAAGCTGGAAGCTTCGCAGCTGACCTTGACCCAGTCGCTGGATCGGCTGAAGGAAGCGTCGACGCGCTGCGGCAACACGGCTGGCTGCGATCCGCAGCGATTCTTCTCGACCTTCGACCATCTGCTGCGGTTGAAGGACGGCGATTTCGGCGGCGACCAGGATCTGGACAGCGATGTCGCTCCGGCGCAGGCGGCACTCGCGGCCGGCAGAACCGGCGGCGCGGCCAGTTTGCCGCAGGCGCAGCGCAGCGTGACCTTGCTGCATGGGCAGAAACTGTCCGAACTGATCGCGATGAACGGGCCGGTGAAGGCGGCGCTGGAAATGTGGCTGACCCAGTGGCGTTCGCAATTGACGGACGCCTGGATCAACTATCAATACCTGCGTTACCAGATGTGGCCGCAGTACGAAAAAGCGGATCTGCCCGAAGCACTGCTGTTCGGCATCATGGCGAAGGAGTCCGGCGGCAAGGTGCACGCGGTGTCGCGTTCGGGCGCGGCCGGGCCGCTGCAGTTCATGTATGCCACCGGCGTGCGTTTCGGGCTCGGCATGGACAACGGTTTCGATACGCGCTTCGATCCCGCAGCATCGGCGCGTGCGAATGCGGAATACCTCAACGAGCAGCTGGGGATCTTCAACAACAACCTCGAACTCACCATCGGCGCCTACAACGGCGGCGAAGGGCGCATGCGTCGCGCGGTCGGCGACGACACCTCGGTGAGCTTCTACGATCCACGCATCTACAGTCAGCTGTCGCAGGAAACCCGCGACTACGTGCCGTCGGTGCTGGCGGCGGCGTGGCTGTTCCTGCATCCGGAGAGCTACAACTTGCGCTTCCCGAAGATCGACGGCGCGCCTGGCTCGGTCACGCTGAAACGTCCGGCGTCGCTGTCCGAATTGACCGTATGTCTGGGCTCGGCCGGCGGCATGAATGACGGCTGGTTCCGCACCCTGCGCAATCTCAATCCACGGCTGGATCCGCAGGTAACCCAGCCGGTGGGTACTTCGGTGCAGTTGCCCAAGCCATTGGAGCAGGCGTACGCAGCACGTTGTGTCGATGGCCCGTGGCCGATCCTCGCCGGCGATCTGCATCGTGCCGTGGTGCCGGTGGTCGCGCCTGCACCGGTGGCGAGTGCACCGGCGATCAGTGAAACCAGCCGCTACAAGGTGCGCCGTGGCGATACTCTGATCAGCGTTGTGCGCAAACTGCATTGCTCAAGCGTGCAGGAAGTAGCCGAGATGAACGGCCTCAAGCGCCAGCATATTGCTATCGGGCAGACGTTGAAGCTGCCGGTCTGTCGCTGAGCGTGTTGCCGGTCGCCTGGGGTCAGGCGACCGCGCTTTCCTGCACCCAGCTGCTGCCCACAGTGTTGCCGCCGTTACGGTGGTGGACTTCCTTCAGCTCGCGCAACAGCTGCATCAGCTGCCGATGCTGCGGCTGCAGGCTGGTGTGCGGAGAGTTCTTGGTCTCGTGGTAGGCCACCGCCAGCCATAGCGCGATACCGCGCAGCGCCACTTCGCCGTTGGTCGAGCAGGCGCGCTCATAGCCGGCGTCGGTACCCTGGCCCCAGGGCAAGTAACGTATTTCCGGCGCGGTGCCGTACAGATGCGGAAAATCGCTACGCGAAGCCTGGCCGATTTCGCGCAGGGTCAGCGTACTCAGCCGTTCCCGGCTGCGCTTGGGGAGTGCGCGGATGCTGCGTTCGATATCGCGGAATTGGCGGCCAAGCTGGCGCGCGCGCATCATCACGAAGAATGGAGTGAGTAGTCGCATGAGTCCCCTCGACGCTTGAATTCGGCGGCACGCAAAACGCGCGGCGAAGATGCCAGCGTAGCGAAGGGATCGCCGAAATAGCGCCTAGAGCGTCACAAAATGACGCGAGACGTCAGTTTTCGGTGCGCCGGGAGCGAGGGCGGCTCAGCCGTGGCCGAGCCGTTGACCCACCAGCACCGCCTGTTGCTCTTGCAGGTTGTCCAGCGTGGCGGTGCCTTCGGGCAGTAGCAGGATCACCGTGGAGCCCATGTTGAAACGGGCCATCTCAGCGAAACGTTCCAACGTGATCTGCTGGCCGACGAACGACTTGCGTCGGATCGACGAGGCATACGGCGGAATCACCAGGCCGTCCCACACCGTGGCGACCGATGAGACCAGAATGGCGCCGACCATCACCACCACGAACGGGCCATGTTCGCCCTCGAAGTGGCAGACCAGTCGTTCGTTGCGCGCGAACAGCCGCGGGATCGCTTCCACCGCGAACGGCGCCACGCTGAAGATGCGCCCGGGCACGTGCACGGTTTCCTTCAGCGTGCCTTTCAGCGGCATGTGCACGCGATGGTAGTCGCGTGGCGACAGGTAGACGGTGACGAAGCGGCCATTGCGGTACGGCGTCGCGGCGGCCTCGTCGCCACCGAGCAGTTCGGCGGCGGTGTAGTCCTGCCCCTTGGCCTGGAAGATGCGCCCATCGACGATCGCGCCGGACTGGCTGATGCGGCCGTCGGCAGGCGAGAGCAGGGCGGCCGGATCGGCGTCTGCACGGCGTGCGTCGGGGCGCAGCTTGCGCGTGAAGAACGCATTGAAGTGCTGGTAGGCCAGCGCATCAGGTTGCGCCGCCTCGGCCATGTTCACGTTGTAATTGCGCACGATGGTGGAGATCAGCCAGTTCTTCCACGGCGCGAAGGTCCAGCGCGTGGCCCAGTAGACCACCCGCGACAGCGCGCGGTGCGGCAGGATGTATTGCAGGAATACGTTGAAAGTCATCCGCCCAGTATACGGGGTCGATCAGGCTGCTGGCCCTATAATGGCCGGCCTTCTGCCTTGTCCGACCGGGATTACCGTGACTTCCGAACTCGCCTCCATCATCGACTTCATCCGTTATGGCGCCAGTCGCTTCTCGGCCGCCGGGCTCACCTTCGGGCACAGCCACGACAACCCGATCGACGAGGCCACGCATCTGATCCTGGCCAGTCTGCACCTGCCGCCGGACATCCCGCCGGCGTACGGTGCGGGTCGGCTTACCGCCGTCGAGCGCGAGAACGTACTGGCCTTGATCGAGCGTCGCGTCAACGAACGCCTGCCGGTGGCCTACCTGGTCGGCGAGACCTGGTTCGCTGGGCTGAAGTTCAAGAGCGACCGCCGCGCGCTGGTGCCGCGCTCGCCGATCGCCGAGCTGATCGAGTCGGGCTTCGCGCCGTGGCTGGACGAGCGCCATATCGAACGTGCGCTGGACCTGTGCACCGGTTCGGGCTGCATCGGCATCGCGATGGCTGAATACAACCCGGAGTGGCGGGTCGATATCGTCGACATCAGCGACGAGGCGCTGTCGCTGGCGCGCGAGAACATCGTGTTCCAGCACGTCGAGGGCCGGGTCGAGGCGATCCAGTCGGACTTGTTTGCCGGCGTGAAGGGTCGCCGCTACGACCTGATCGTCTCCAACCCGCCGTACGTCACCGATGACGAATACGCCGCGTTGCCGGGCGAATACGCGCACGAGCCAAAGCTGGGCCTCACCTCCGGTGCCGATGGCCTGGACCTGTGCCTGCGCATGCTGGACGAGGCAGCTGACCATCTCACCGATGACGGCCTGCTGATCGTCGAAGTGGGCGAGAGCGAGCATGCGCTGGCCGCGCTGTTGCCCGAGGTTCCGTTCATCTGGATCGAATTCAAGGTCGGCCAGATGGGCGTGTTCGCGCTGGAACGGCGTGATCTGATCGAGCACGCCGCCTCCATCCGTGCCGCCGCCGCTGCGCGCCGCATCGCCTGACGGAATCAGTTGCATGGAGCTGAACACACCGCGTTTGTTGCTCGATGCCTTGCAATCGACTGACGCCGCGGTGTTGTTCGGCTATCGCGCCGATCCGGAGGTATCCCGTTTCCAGGGCTGGCGTCCGACCAGCGTGGTCGAGGCCGCGGACTTCATCGACCGCCAGGCCGAAGCGTCACTGGATACCCCTGACAGCTGGTTTCAGCGCGCGATACGCCTGCGCGATGGTGAGGAATTGATCGGCGACCTGGGCATTCACATGCCAGCGGACGCCAAAGACTCGGTCGAATTCGGGGTCAGTATCGCGCCGGCTTATCAGGGCAGCGGATACGCCAGCGAGGCCGTACGGGCCGTGTTCGGGCTGGTATTCGGCCAGCTCGACAGGCATCGCATCCATGCTTCGGTCGATCCGCGCAATCTTGCCAGCATGGCCATGCTGCGTGCGCTGGGCATGCGTCAGGAGGCGCATCACCGCGAAAGCCTGTGGCTGCACGGCGAGTGGGTCGATGACGTGGTGTTCGCGCTGCTGGCCAGCGAGTGGCGTGCCGCGCAGTCGGCCCACTGACCCGAACGGGACGCCGTCGCGCTAAGCTGTGGCGGTTTCCTTCGGACGTCCAAACCTCGTGTCCAGCAATTCCTTCGGCAAATTGTTTACAGTCACCACCTTTGGCGAGAGTCACGGCCCGGCGATCGGCTGCGTGATCGACGGCTGCCCGCCGGGACTGCCGATCGGTGCGGAGGAGTTTCGGCACGATCTCGATCGTCGTGCCACCGGCAGGAGCCGCTACACCTCGCAGCGGCATGAGGCGGACGAGGTGGAAATCCTCTCCGGCGTGTACGAAGGCAAGACCACCGGCACGCCGATCGCGCTGCTGATCCGCAACACCGATCAGCGCAGCAAGGATTACGGCGACATCGTGTCGACCTTCCGCCCCGGTCACGCCGATTACACCTACTGGCAGAAGTACGGCATCCGTGATCCGCGCGGCGGCGGGCGTTCCTCAGCGCGCGAAACCACCATGCGCGTCGCCGCTGCGGTGATCGCCAAAAAATGGCTGGCCGAGCGTTACGGCGTGCGCGTGCGCGGCTATCTGGCGCAGATCGGCGAGGTCACGCCGGACGCGTTCGACTGGGAGGCGGTGGAACATAACCCGTTTTTCTGGCCCGATACGGCACAGGTGCCGGCGCTGGAAAGCTATGTCAACGCGCTGCGCAAATCCGGTGACTCGGTCGGTGCACGCGTGAACGTGGTCGCTGACGGCGTGCCGCCGGGCTGGGGCGAGCCGATCTACGGCAAGCTCGACGGCGATCTGGCCAGTGCGCTGATGTCGATCAACGCGGTCAAGGGTGTGGAGATTGGCGACGGTTTTGCCGCGGTCACCCAGCGTGGCAGCCAGCATCGCGACGAAATGTATATGGACGGCTTTACGTCCAATCATGCGGGTGGCATTCTTGGCGGGATCAGCAGCGGCCAGCCGGTGACGGCCTCGATCGTGCTGAAGCCCACGTCCAGCATCCTGATTCCCGGGCACAGCGTGAATCTTGCCGGCGAGCCGGCCGAGGTGGTGACCAAGGGCCGGCACGATCCCTGCGTCGGCATCCGCGCCACCCCGATCGCCGAGGCGATGATGGCACTGGTGCTGATCGATCACGCGCTGCGCCATCGTGCGCAATGTGGCGATGTAGGCGCGGTGGCACCGCGCATTCCGTGACGGGCCGAATGCTGTAACCGAAACCATGCCAATGAACGACAAGCCGCGCGTGTGGATTTCGCGCCCCACCTTTCCGGACATCGTTGCCCGGCTCGAACCGCATTTCGTGGTGACGGCCGAGCCGGAGGAAGTGAGGTTCAGCCGCGGCGAGCTGGCGGCCAAGCTGGCCGGGCAGGACGCCGCGATCGTGGGCCTGAAAGAGCACATCGGTGCGGCCGAAATTGCTGGTGCGCCGCGACTGCGCATCGTCGCCAATCTGGGTGTCGGCTACGACAATCTTGATCTGTATGCGCTGAGCGCGGCCGGCATCGCCATCTCGAACACCGCCGATGTGCTCAACGAGAGCGTGGCCGACTACGCCTGGGCACTGATGCTCTGCGTCGCGCGGCGAATGAACGCCGCCGAGCGCTGGCTGCGTGCCGGGCATTGGCACGCCACCGAATTCAAGGCGTGGCTGGGCATGGACGTGCGCGGTCGCACGCTGGGCATTCTCGGCATGGGCCGCATCGGCCAGGCGATCGCACGCCGCGCCGTCGGCTTCGGCATGCCGGTGCTATATCACAACCGTTCGCCGCTGGCGGAGGCGGACGAGCGTGCCTGCAACGCGCGCTACGTCGACAAGCAGCAATTGCTGCGCGAGTCCGATTTTCTGATGCTGGTGCTGCCGTTGACGCCGCAGACCCGGCACGCGATCGGTGCGCCCGAACTGGCGTTGATGAAACCGACCGCGATACTGCTGAACGTGGCCCGCGGCGGTATCGTGGAAGACGCGGCGCTGGCCGCGGCTCTGCGCGAGCGGCGCCTGGCCGGCGCCGGACTGGACGTTTTCGAGGGCGAGCCGGCGGTGCATCCGGGTCTGCTCGCACTGGACAACGTCGTGCTCAGCCCGCATATAGCCAGCGCCAGCCACGAAACGCGCCGCGCAATGACCGCACTGGCGGTGGACAATGTACTGGCGCTGTTCGGCCATGGCCCGCATGCCGGGCGGCCACCGACCATCCTCAACCCGAACGTGCTGGCGCGGTGATCGGCCATCCATCCATCCCTGAACTAAAGAATCCATAACATGAGTCAGAAGAGCAGTTACAAAGTCGCCATGGTCGGCGCCACCGGTGCGGTCGGCGAGACCTTGCTGGCGATCCTCGCCGAGCGCGATTTCCCGATCAGCGAGCTGGTGCCGCTGGCCAGCGAGCGTTCGGCCGGTGGTAAGGTCAAGTTCGCCGGTCAGGATGTCACGGTGCAGCTGCTGGATACCTACGATTTCGCGGGCGTCGACATCGCGTTCTTCTCGGCCGGCGGTTCGGTCAGCCGCGAGCATGCGCCGCGCGCGGCGGCGGCTGGTGCGGTGGTGATCGACAACACCTCGGAATTCCGCTACCAGGACGACATCCCGCTGGTGATCAGCGAGGTCAACCCGCACGCGATCGCGCAATACACCGCCCGCGGCATCATCGCCAACCCGAACTGCTCGACCATGCAGATGCTCGTGGCGCTGGCACCGATCCACCGCGCGGTGCAGATCGAGCGGATCAACGTGGCCACCTATCAGTCGGTATCCGGCGCCGGCCGCACCGGCATGGAGGAGCTGGGCCGGCAGACCGCGGCGCTGCTGAACTTCCAAAGCGTGGAGCCGGGCAAGAAATTCCCCGCGCAGATCGCGTTCAATGTGATTCCACAAATCGACGATTTCCAGCCGAATGGCTATACCAAAGAAGAGATGAAGCTGGTGTGGGAAACCCGCAAGATCCTTGAGGACGAGTCGATCCAGGTGAACCCGACCGCGGTACGCGTGCCGGTGTTCTATGGCCACTCCGAGGCGGTTCATATCGAGACCAGCGACAAGATCACCGCCGAACAGGCCCGCGAGCTGCTGCGGCAGGCGCCGGGCGTGGTGCTCGTGGATGAGCGCAAGCCGGGCGGCTACCCGACCCCGGTGGGCGAGGCCGCCGGCAACGATGCGGTGTATGTCGGGCGCATCCGCGAGGACATCTCGCATGAGCGCGGACTGGACCTGTGGATCGTCTCGGACAATATCCGCAAGGGCGCGGCGCTGAATGCCGTGCAGATCGCCGAACTGCTGATCGAGGACTATCTCTAAGATGCGTTGTGCGCAATTGATGGGCGTCATGGGCATCATGCTGGCGTCGACGGCTTCCTGGGCCGGCAGCGATCAAGCCCGGTCGCAGCCGGCCGGACAGGCGGCAGCTCTACCCAGGACCGGCCAGCGTCTGACCCGGCACCAGGCCGAGGTGAAGCGGTTGGAAAAGGATGTCGCCAAACAGGAATCTGAGAGCCAGCAGGCCAGCAAGCGTCTGCAGCAGCAGGATCAGGCCATTGCCGAGCTGCAGAAACAATTGCGGGAGCTGCAGGCCAAATCGTCGAGTGACCATCATTGAAAGTGCCGCTGCGGTGAGAACACACTGCAGCAATGCACTGCAAGTATTCGCCGCAGCTATTGTTGATTGGTCTGCATATAACTAAAGTGGCACCTCGTTTGCCGTAGTGGCCGCCACCGCGGCGACACCACAAGAGTTGCGCCAAGGATCGTTCGGGGGAACACGCATGAATCGTTCGTTGAAGTTGTCGATGCTGATGGCACTGGCACTGGGCACCAACCAGGCCATCGCGCTGGACCTCGGCCAGATCCAGGTCAAATCGGCGTTGGGACAGCCTTTGCTGGCGGAAATTCCCGTACATCCTGCCAGTCCGGCGGAGTTGCAGAATCTCACCGTCCAGCTGGCCTCCAGCGAGGAATTTGCCCGCGCCGGCATTGTCGGTGGCCGCACCGCGATTCCGCTGCATTTCAGCGTGGCCAACGGTGCTGGCGGCAAGGTCATCCGCATTACCAGCAGCCAGTCGGTAGACGACCCCTATCTCGACCTGTTGCTTGAAGTGAGCAGCAGCGCGGGCAAGAGCGTGCGCGAATTTGCCATCTTGCTCGATCCAGCCAGTGCACCGGCGGCGGCCCCGGCAGCGGTTGCCGCCGCACCGGAGCAGACGGCGGCCCCGAGCCGGCCTGCGCGTGCCAAGGCGGCATCAGCAGCAGCCCCAGCCCAGGCACACGTTGCTGCAGCGGCGCCCAAGGCTGCGCCGGCCGCAGCCGGCAATGGCCAGTACGGCCCGGTCGAACGCGGTCAGACGCTGTCGTCGATCGCCCGAGCCACTGCGCCGGCAGGTACCGATGCCCAGCAGATGATGTTGGCGTTGAAGCAGGCCAATCCCGACGCGTTCTACCGTGACAACATCAATGCACTGAAGAGCGGTGCGGTGCTTCGCGTACCGACCTCCGCCGAGGCGCAGGCCATGACGATCGCGGCAGCGGTGGCCGAAGTGCGCCGGCAGAACAGCGACTGGCGCGCCGGAACACCCGGCAAGCCAGCGGTCGTGGCCGATGCGGCGACCCGCGCATCCACCTCCAGTGCACTCAAGACGTCCAGCGATACGGGCGACCGTCTTGCCCTGGTGCCGGCGAAGGAAGGCAACCGAGCGGGAGTCCAAGGTACCGGCAAGGACGACAAGTCCGCTGCCGGCATCCGCCAGGACCTGCTGCGCAGTCAGGAAAGTCTGGTCAGCCTGCAACAGCAGAGTACTGACCTGAAGACCCGCCTCAAGGATCTGGCGGATATCAACAGCAAGAACGAGCGCCTCCTGTCGCTGAAGGACAACGAGATCGCCGAGCTGCAGGCCAAGCTGGCTGCTGCGCGCAAGTCCGCCGGCTTGCCGGCCGCTGCACAGGCGACTGCTGCAGTGCCAGCACCGGCCGCCAGCGTGGCGAAAACCGCCGTGACGACGGCGCCGCAGGAACATCTGGAAACCGCCAGCACCGTGGCGAAGGCGAGTTCGACACCTGCCGCGGCGGGTTCCAGCGCCGTGACCACCATGCCGCTGGTGGCTGCGGCCAGTACGTCGACGAGTGCATCAGCGACCAGTGCTGCCGTCACGCCGACACCGGTCAAACCGGTGGCCAAGCCCGTCATCAAGCCAGGTCCGGCACCCGTGGTCGAGGAGCCCTGGTACATGCAGACATGGGCCTGGGCGGCCGGTGCCGGTGCGGTGGTGTTGTTGCTATTGCTGGGTCTGTTCGGCCGTGGCCGCAAATCGGCTGTTGCGCCGTTGTCCAAGTCGGCATCGTCGCTGGCCGACCGTTTTGGTTCGAACGCGCCGGCTGGTGACGACACCCTCGGTGGCGATGTCGATCAGGAAGAGCTGCTCGACCAGCTGGCCGAACACCCGGACGACATCGGCCTGCATCTGGAGCTGGTTACCCTGTACTACTCGCGGCGCGACGTCGACCACTTCGAGGCGGCGGCCGAGGCCATGCATGCCCATATCACCGATCCGCAGCAGGACGAGTGGCAGGACGTGATGCACATGGGCGAGGATCTGGTGCCGGGTCATCCGTTGTTCGACCATCACCCCGAGTTGCCGATGCACGAGGAGACGGAAGCCCGTCGCGAATTCGATATCGACGACTATGCGCACGGAAGCACGGCATCCACCGTCGTACCGTCGTCGATGCCGCCGTTGCCGTCAGGCGCGCCGAAGAAGGTCAGTGAATACAACTTCAACTTCGACCTGACCCGGCCGACCGTCGCCGAATCGGCGACGGATCACTCGTCGGTAGCGGACGCCGCCATGGAGGCTGCACCACCGGCGGCGGATACGCATGCGCCGGTTGCGGAAGCGGCTTCGAGCTGGCGCTTCGGCGAGTCGGACAACGCGCATCAGGCCAGCGACCACGGCCATGATATGGGCGAGTTCAACGACGATCCGGTCGACACCAAGCTCGACCTGGCCCGTGCTTATCTGGACATGGGCGACGCCGATGGCGCCCGCGCCATGCTGGGCGAAGTGATGAAGGAAGGCAGCCAGATGCAGCGTGACACCGCCAAACGCCTGCTCGAAGGCCTGCACTGATTCCGACGTAACAACGCCTGCATGATCCGTCGGGCCGGCTTTTGCCGGCCCGATTGCGTTGCGGGCTGCTAATCTTCAGTGTCTTTCATCGAACTTTTGCACGACGTCATGCGCATTGCTCTCGGCATCGAATACGACGGCACCGACTTCTTCGGCTGGCAGCGGCTGAAGGATGGCCCCAGCGTGCAGGCGAAGCTGGAGCAGGCACTGTCGCGGGTCGCTGCGCATCCGGTCGAGGTCAGCTGCGCGGGTCGCACCGATGCCGGCGTGCATGGCCGTTGCCAGGTCGTGCATTTCGACACCGAGGCACAGCGCGACATGCGTGGCTGGATTCTCGGTACCTGTTCCAATCTGCCCACCAGCGTGGCTGTGCTGTGGGCGCAGCCGGTGCTGGAAAGTTTTCACGCGCGCTATGCGGCACGCAGCCGGCGCTACCGCTATCACATCCTCAACCGGCCGGTGCGTGCGGCACTGGATGCGCGTTATGTCACCTGGGAACGCCTGCCGCTGGACGCGCCGCGCATGCACGCCGCCGCGCAGGCGTTGCTGGGTGAGCATGATTTCAGCGCGTTTCGCGCACTGTCCTGCCAGGCTGCGCATCCTCGCCGGACGGTGCTGGCGGTGAGCGTGCGGCGCGAAGGCGAACAGCTCTTTGTCGACATCGAGGCGAATGCCTTCCTGCATCACATGGTGCGCAATATCGTGGGCTCCCTGCTGATGATCGGCCGCCATGAGCAGCCCATCGAATGGATGGCCGAATTGCTGGCTGGCGCCGATCGCCAGGTGGCAGGGCCGACGGCAGCAGCCTCGGGCCTGACCTTCATCGGCCCGCGCTACGAAACGCATTGGGGTTTGCCGGAAGACGTATGCCTGACCGGAGCCGGCCCATGACCCGCATCAAGTGCTGCGGCATGACCCGGGTCGAGGACGCGCTGCTCGCCGCGCGCCTCGGCGCGGATGCGATCGGGCTGGTATTCACCGCGTGCAGCAAACGGCAGGTGACGCTGGCTCGGGCGCGGGAGATCGTCGCAGCGCTGCCCCCCTTCGTCGCCACCGTCGCGTTGTTCATGGATGACGATGCAAGTCTGGTACGGCAGGTGATCGAGGACGTGCAACCTGCGTTGCTGCAGTTCCATGGCGGCGAAACCGACGTGTGGTGCATGCAGTTCGGCCGTCCATTCCTGAAAGCCATTGCGATGGGCGAGGGCGTCGCCGCCTTGCCGCGATTGCGCGATTATCCGCACGCTGCCGGCTTGTTGCTGGATGGTCATGGCGTCGGTGAAGCCGGCGGCAGCGGCAAGGCATTCGACTGGTCGCTGCTGCCGGGCGAACTGACTCAGCCGCTGATCCTGGCCGGCGGTCTGCATCCCGCCAATGTGGGTGAGGCCGTGCGTCTGGCCCGGCCATGGGCGGTAGATGTGGCTAGTGGTGTCGAGTCATCGTCGGGCATCAAGGATCCGGACAGGCTGGCCGCTTTCATCCGTGCGGTGCGCGCCGCCGACGCGGAATGAAAAGCATGCCCGCTGTCATCGAGGAGTATCGCGATACCGGCCAACCGATCGGGCTCGACGACATCGTCGGTCGCGAGCGGCCGCTGGTCATTCGTGGCCTGTGCCGGAACTGGCCGCTGGTGAAACTGGCGGGTCAGTCGGACACGGCGTTCGCGCAGGGATTGGCGGCGCTGGACAACGGCAGCGAGGTCGATGCACTGCTGCTGCCACCCGACGCGGACGGCATCATCGGCTACAACGCGAATTTCGACGGCTTCAACTACGAGCATCACCGCGTCTCGATCACCCAGGGCCTGCAACGGTTGGCGCACTACAGCCGCCAGGAAAATGCGCCGGGTCTGGCGATGCAGAGCGCGCTGATTGCTGCGTGCCTGCCGGGATTACTGGACGATCATTCGCTGCCTTTTCTCGATCGCGGCATCCAGCCGCGTATCTGGATCGGCAACAAGGTCACCACGCCGGCCCACTTCGACGAATACCACAACATGGCTTGTGTCGTGAGTGGTGGTCGGCGTTTCACGCTGTTCGCACCGGAACAAGTGCGTAACCTGTATGTCGGGCCGCTGGATTTTGCACCGACCGGCGCGGCGATCAGCATCGCCAGGCTCGATCGCCCGGATGACCCGCGTTTCCCGCGCTTGAAGCAGGCTCTGGCCGAGGCGCAGGTGGCTGAGCTGCGGCCCGGCGATGCGATCTACATCCCGCCGATGTGGTGGCATCACGTCGAGTCGCTGGAGCGGATCAATGCGCTGGTGAACTACTGGTGGAAGCACACCCCAGCCAATGGTTATGTGCCGGAAACGGCATTGGGTTGTCTGATGCACTGCATCCTCACCTTCAAGTCGCTCCCAGCCGTGGAACAGGCCGCATGGAAGGGATTGCTGAATCACTATGTGTTCGACGACGAGGATCCGGTTGCCCATATCCCTGCCGCGCGTCGCGGCATACTCGGCACGCTCACGCCCGAGCTGGTCACGAAACTGAAAGAGAGCATCCGCCGGTACCTGTAAGTCCATGTCGTGGACGTGGCTAGTGGGACCGCGATTCGCCCGGAACCAGGGATGCCGCTAAGATGATCGCTTGCCGCAGTGCGGCATACGAATTCGCGGGAGCGCACCCCCGCTGTTCCTGCCTTCCGGATCGAATGACAAGATGAGCAAGATCGTGGATTTCAACGCTTACCCCGACGCGCAGGGCCGCTTCGGCAACTACGGTGGCAGCTATGTCGCCGAAACGCTGATGGCACCGCTGGCCGAATTGACCGAGGCATATCTACGCCTGCGCGATGATCCGGAATTCATCGCCGAACTCGACCGTGACCTGAAGCACTACGTCGGCCGGCCCAGCCCGATCTATCACGCCGAGCGGCTGTCGCAACACGTCGGCGGTGCGCGCATCCTGTTCAAGCGCGAGGATCTGAACCATACCGGCGCGCACAAGATCAACAACACCGTGGGCCAGGCGCTGGTCGCCAAACGCATGGGCAAGCCTCGCATCATCGCCGAGACCGGCGCCGGCCAGCACGGCGTGGCCAGTGCCACGGTCGCCGCGCGGCTGGGCCTGAAGTGCGTGGTCTACATGGGCGCGGTCGACATCGAGCGGCAGAAAATCAACGTCTACCGCATGAAGCTGCTCGGTGCGGAAGTCGTGCCGGTGACTTCAGGTTCGAAGACGCTGAAGGATGCGCTGAACGAGGCGATGCGCGACTGGGTCACCAATGTCGCCGACACGTTCTACATCATCGGTACCGTGGCCGGTCCGCATCCGTATCCGCTGATGGTGCGCGATTTCAACGCGATCGTAGGCCGCGAAGCGCGCGCGCAGATGCTGGAACAGTACGGCCGCTTGCCGGATGTGCTCACCGCCTGCGTTGGCGGCGGTTCCAACGCGATCGGCCTGTTCCACGCGTTCCTCAACGATGCGGATGTGCGCATCGTCGGTGCCGAGGCGGCGGGCGAGGGCATTGCGACAGGTCATCACGCCGCGTCGCTGGCCGCCGGCCGGCCGGGCGTGCTGCATGGCAACCGCACCTATGTGCTGTGCGACGACAACGGCCAGATCACCGAGACGCATTCGATCTCGGCCGGACTCGATTATCCCGGCGTCGGCCCCGAGCATGCGTTCCTCAAGGATGCCGGCCGCGCCGACTACGTCGGCGTGACCGACGATGAGGCGATGGAGGCGTTTCATCTGCTGGCGCGTACCGAAGGCATTCTGGCCGCGCTGGAATCCAGCCATGCGGTGGCGCAGGCGATCAAACTTGCGCGCGACATGCCGAAGGACGGCATCGTGCTGTGCAATCTCTCCGGCCGTGGCGACAAGGACGTGCATACGATCGCCGCGCGCGAAGGAGTGCAGGTATGAGCCGCATCGATCGACGTTTCGCTGCGCTCAAGGCCGCCAATCGCACTGGCCTTATTCCGTTCGTCACCGCCGGCGATCCGTCGCCGCAATACATGGTGGCGTTGATGCATGCGCTGGTCGATGCCGGCGCCGACCTGATCGAGCTGGGCGTGCCGTTCTCCGACCCGATGGCTGACGGTCCGGTGATCCAGCACGCCAGCGAGCGGGCGATCGCGAAAGGCGTCGGGCTCAACGAAGTGCTGGGCTGGGTCGCCGCGTTCCGCCAGCGTGATGCGGAAACACCCATCGTGCTGATGGGTTACCTGAATCCCGTCGAGATCCACGGCTATGCGCGTTTCGCGCAGGAAGCCGTGCAGGCCGGTGTCGATGGCGTGCTGCTGGTCGATTGCCCGCTGGAAGAGTCCGCGGTTTTGCAGCCGCTGCGCGACGCCGGACTGCAGCAGATCCTGCTCGCCGCACCGACTACCGCACCCGCGCGTATGGCGCAGTTGTGCGGGGCGGCGGAGGGTTTCCTGTACTATGTCTCGTTTGCCGGCATCACCGGTGCGGCACACTTGAGTACCGGCGATATCGCCGCGCGCGTGGCGGATATCCGCACCCGCGCGAAGGCGCCGGTGGCAGTGGGCTTCGGTATTCGCGATGCGGCAAGTGCCAAGGCGATCGCCGGCTTTGCCGATGCCGTGGTGATCGGCAGTGCGCTGGTCGAGCGGCTGGCCGGGGCCACGGATGCCGAAGAAATAACCGTGCGGGTCCACGCGTTTCTCGCGCCGATCCGCGCCGCGCTCGATGCGCATTGAGGATACGTGCCGCCTGCGGGCGGTGCGCTCACAAATTGTAGGGTGATGCGATGAATTGGCTGCAGAAAATCATGAACCCGCGCACCCGCCCGCAGAGTCCGAACGGCGGCAAGGGTTCGGTGCCCGAGGGCGTGTGGGAGAAGTGCGGTGGTTGCGGCACGGTGCTATACCGGCCGGAGCTAGAGCGCAACCTGATGGTCTGTCCCAAGTGCGGCCATCATCACTACATCAGCGCGCGCATGCGGCTGGATGCGCTGCTCGATGAAGGCTCCGCGCAAGAACTGTGGGCCAGCCTGGAGCCCACCGATCCGCTGAAATTCCGCGACTCCAAGAAGTATCGCGATCGCATCGTCGCCACTCAGAAAAAGATCGGCGAGAAGGACGCGATGGTGGCGATGAGCGGCAAGCTCAAAGGGCGCTCGCTGATGGCGGTGGCGTTCGAGTTTGCCTACATGGGCGGCTCGATGGGTTCGGTGGTGGGCGAGAAATTCGCCCGCGCCGCCGAACGCGCACTGGCCGACAAGAGTGCGCTGGTGTGCTTCTCCGCCACTGGCGGTGCGCGCATGCAGGAGGCGCTGTTCTCGCTGATGCAGATGGCCAAGACCTCGGCCGCACTGGCGCGTTTGCGCGACGCGGGCGTGCCATACATCAGCGTGCTGACCAACCCGACCACCGGCGGCGTATCCGCCAGCCTGGCGATGCTCGGCGACATCAATATCGGCGAGCCGAAGGCGCTGATCGGCTTCGCCGGTCCGCGCGTGATCGAACAGACCGTGCGCGAGACGCTGCCGGAAGGTTTCCAGCGTTCGGAGTTCCTGGTCGAGCACGGCGCGATCGACCTGATCGTCGATCGCCGCGAGATGCGCGACAAGCTGGCCGACCTGCTCGGCATTCTGATGAAAGCATCGCGCGCCGCCTGACCGGACGCAGCTGCTGCAGCGAAGCGATGCCGCCGTCAGGCGGCATCGTCGTTTTCGCCGCGAGGTTTTCCACAGCTGCTGTGGAAGCGTGCCGGTAAAGCCTGTGGACAAGCCGCGTTCGTCGCTTGTCCATCAAGCACTTGCTACGCGCTGAGCAGGAAATGCGCAGCAACGCATGACGCTCGGTGGCGTACGCCGACTGATTCCGTGGCGATCAATGCCGCAGTTTTCCACAGCGATTGTGGAGCGTGACCGGTAAAGCCTGTGGACAAGTAGGCTATCTACCTGACCGCAAAGGCGCTTGTGACGGCGTGCGCAAATGCTGCGCAATTCGGGTTCAAATCGACCGACTCAAATCGATATGCTCAGATCAGCGGCGGCATCAACCACAGCGACACGGTGCCAAGGCAACTGCCGATGGCGATGGCTGCGAGCACATCGCTTGGGTAGTGCAGCCCGAGGATCACTCGCGAGGCCGCGATCAGCGCAGTGAAGGTCAGCAGCAACGGCGCCAGTTGCGGATACCAGGCCAGCGCGACGACGGTGAAACTCACCGCCTGCAAGGTGTGTCCCGACGGAAAACTGAACTCATCCAGCGGCGGCACATGTGCGATCACGCCGACGCATACCCGGTACGGACGCGGGCGGCGAGTCCAGCCCTTCAGCAAGCGATACAGCAGCAGGGCAGTGAGTCCGGTGGCTGCCATCTGCGCGGCCGCCGCCAGCCCGCGGTGACCGCCGACCAGCACCAGCACCGCCATCAACGCGTACCAGAACACACCATTGCCAAGCCGGCTGATCGTACCGAAGAACAGGCCAACCAGACGCCGGGCGCCCCAGCGGTTGGCCATCACGCAGACGCGACGATCCAGGGCAAAACGCGGCCCTGGCGAAAGTTCAGGCGTGGGCAACGGCGATCGCGTGCTCATGCAGATTCTCCTCGGCCATCTCGCGCAGCAAGGTTTCGAAATCGCGTATCACCGCATCCGGCGACAGTCCGGCCACTCCGGCGTGCGCGGCACGACCCATGTGCCTGATCAGGGCCGGGTTGCTGGCGAGCCGGGCCGCCGCATCGACAAAGGCGGATGAATCGCCCGACGCGATGCAGTAGCCGTTGACGCCGTCGACCAGATGCTCGCGTGCGGCACCCTCGGCATACGCCACCACCGGCAGGCCGGCGGCCAGGGCTTCGAGAATCACGTTGCCGAAGGTTTCGCTGAGGCTGGGGAACGGGAACAGGTCGGCGCTGGCGTAATACCGTGCCAATGCTTCGCCGCGCTGCACGCCTGCGAAGATGAAATCCGGATGTGCCGCTTCCAACGCCGCGCGTGCGGGACCGTCGCCTACCCATACGTAACGCGCCTGCGGAACGCGTTGCTGGATCGCACGAAAAGCCTGCACCGCCAGTTCGAGATTTTTTTCCGGCGCGATGCGGCCCACATACATCACCACCGGCGTGACGGCATCGACACCCCATGTCGCGCGCAAGTCATCATCGCGCTGGCATGGGTGGAACAGTTGCGTGTCGACGGCACGACGCAGCAGACGTGCGTTCGAGATACCCATGGCATGCAACTCCTGTGCGAGTGCGTCGGTCGGCACCAGCGTGGCGTTGGCGCGCCGATGAAAACGGCGCAGATAGCCGCGTACCAGCGGCGTCAGCAGGCCCACGCCGTAATGATCGGCATAACTGTCGAAGCGGGTATGGAAGCCACTGCTGAGCGGGATGCCCAACTTTTTGGCGGCACGCATCGCCGACCAGCCCAGCGGACCTTCGGTGGCGACGTAGACCGCATCGGGGCGCTGCTGCTGCCAGTGCTGACGCAGCGTGCGACCAGCTGGCAGGCCGAAGCGCAGCCCGGGATAACGGGGCAGCGCACCACCGCGCAGGCTGAGCACGTCAATACCCGGTTCGTCCTGGCATGGCTGCGGCTGGCGTGGGCGGATCAGGTCGATGCTGTGGCCGCGTGCGGCGAGACCGGCGGCGAGGCTATGCACGGTCAGCGCGACGCCGTTGATTTCCGGTGGGTAGGTTTCGCTGACGATGCCGATGCGCATGAGAATATCCGTGCTGGCTTGATGCAGCATCGCGGACTCGCGTTGCGGCGGCATGGCCGGCACATGACGACGTGGTGACGATCACCCCACTGGCCGCCGCTGCGCTTACACTGGATCACCTCATGCTTTCGTGGAGATCGCCGATGAAACGCATCCTGCTCGCGCTTGCCCTGACCGGACTCACCGGCGCCGCGATGGCTGCCGATGCTCAAGCCCTGCCAATCACCAAAGCCCCCAGTGGCGTCGCGGTCTACATCATCTCGCCCAGCGACGGTGCCACCGTGGGCCAGGACGTTACCGTGCGTTTTGGCCTCAAGGGCATGGGCGTGGCGCCGGCTGGCGTCGCCAAGGAACACACCGGCCACCACCACCTGCTGGTCGACGTGAAGGAGCTGCCGATTGCCGGTCAGCCGATTCCGAAAGACGACAACCACATCCACTTCGGCGGTGGTCAGACCGAAACCACGCTGAAGCTGAAGCCTGGTACGCATACCTTGCAACTGGAACTGGGCGACGCGAACCACATTCCGTTCGATCCGGCAGTCGTGTCGAAGAAGATCACAGTTCACGTGAAGTAGGAGCGCCCCGCCAACAGCCGCGGCGGATCATCGTTCCGATCATGAAAACTCGGGCACATCACAGGCCGGATCACGGCAGGAGAGGCTCATGAAACGCATCGTGCTGGCACTGGCCCTGCTTGGCGTCAGCGGGGCCGCGATGGCCACGACCGCGCCGCAGGCGACGGAAAGTACACCGGCAGCCAGCGCTGCCGTCGTTCCGATGCCGGTCACTCCCCGCCAGCCGCTGATCAAGCTGCAGTTTGTGCTCCGGTCACCGCCACCAGCCTTGCCTGATGCGATGGACATTGATCTCGATAGTAGCCAGCGGGGAATCATTCCCCCGAGTGGCTTCACCAAGAGTTCCATCCTGCTGCGTGGAGGCGCCCACGATAACCCGAATGACGATGGTTGCAGGCAATACTGGGGATTCAACTGCATCGTATGGTGACCGCGAGAGCACGCAGCGTTCAATGTCCGAAGTAGTACGCGACACCAAGATTGCCCTGCCACTGGGCTGCGGTGCCGCCCAGTCGCCGATCGAAACCGAGGTCGAGCTGCAGGCGCGGAGTGACCAGCCATGCCAGTCCGGCGCCAGCGACGGTGCCGTTGCCCTGATCCGGGGTGTGCAGCCAGGCGGTTTCGGCATATAGCGTCAGCGTCTTGCTCAGCGCGTAGTTGTCGCTGAACGCCACGAGGGCGCTATTCGCGCCGCTGCTGCGCACGCCCTGCAGATACAGGCCCAGCGAGTTGCGTTCGTTCGCCTGCAGGTTGAACTGCGCGCCGAGCAGATACTGACGATGGTCGCTGCGAAACGCCTTCGCGCCATCGGTGAATTCCACGCTGCCCAGCAGACCCCAGCTGAAGGCCTGGTTCGAGGAGGGCAGCGCCAGCTTCAGCCCAAGCACGGAGTCGCCATGGCCATGCTGGGTGATGTCGATGCCGCCGCCGCTTTGCCGCAGCGAGTTCCACGGCGAGCTGCCCAACTGCAATTCCAGCGGGCCGCCGATACCGATGCGCAGCAGGCTGTCGGCGCTGTACTGTGAACTGGTGATGCCGTCCTGCCGACTGCGGCTCCAATCCGGCAGGCCTTGCTCGATGGTGATGTCTCCGGCGCCAAGCACGACCGGCGTGAAGCCATAGCCGGGGCGGTCATAACCGGGGTTGTCGGCCAGCACCGGTGCGGTGAAGCTCAGCATGAGCGCGGCGAGTGCCGCGCTACGCATGCTTCGCCGAGCATGCGGGTAGTTGCCGCGGTTTGCCTGCCGGTATCGGCTAAAATCCATTACTTCGCTCCATATTTTTGAGTTCCCATGACCGTCCGCACCCGCTTCGCCCCCAGTCCCACCGGTTTCCTGCACATCGGCGGTGCGCGCACTGCACTGTACTGCTGGCTGGAATCGCGTCGTCGCGGCGGCGAGTTCATCCTGCGCATCGAGGATACCGATCGCGAGCGTTCGACCGACGCGGCGGTGAAAGCCATCATCGACGCGATGCACTGGCTCGGCCTCGACGCCGACGAAGGTCCGTTCTACCAGACTCAGCGGCTGGAGCGGTACAGGCAGGTCGCCGATGAGCTGGTTGCCGCCGGCAAGGCGTATTACGCCTACGAGAGCAAGACCGAGATCGAGGCGATGCGCGAAGCCGCGATGGCGAACGGCGAGAAGCCGCGCTACAACGGCTACTACCGCGACCGCAACGAACCTTTCCGTGAAGATCCAAATCGCGTGATCCGTTTTCGCAACCCGAGCGAAGGTTCGGTGGTGTTCGACGACAAGGTGAAGGGCCGGATCGAGTGGGCCAACAGCGAGCTGGACGATCTGGTGATCTTTCGTTCCGATGGCTGGCCGACCTACAACTTCGCAGTGGTGGTCGACGACATCGACATGGGCATTACCGAAGTGATTCGCGGCGACGACCACGTCAACAACACGCCGCGACAGATCAACATCTATCACGCGCTGGGCGCCAAGGTGCCGGAGTTCGCGCATCTGCCGATGATCCTCGACAAAGAAGGCAAGAAGCTGTCCAAGCGCACCAGCGCGGTCAGCGTGATGGAATATCGCGACGACGGCTTCCTGCCGCATGCGCTGCTCAACTATCTGGTGCGGCTGGGCTGGTCGCATGGCGATCAGGAGATCTTCTCGCGCGAGCAGATGATCGCGTTGTTCGATATCGCCGACGTCAACAAGGCGGCCTCGCGCTTCGATACCGAGAAGCTCGCCTGGCTCAACCAGCATTACCTGAAGACCGACGAGCCGCAGTTGCTGGCGCCGGAGTTCACGTGGCACCTGGCGCGTGCGGGCATCGACATATCGAACGGCCCGGCGCCGGCGGACGTGATCGTGGCGCTGCGCGATCGTGTGCACACGTTCAAGGAAATGGTCGAGAAGGCGAAGATCTGGTATGCGCCGATTGCCGAATGGGACGACAAGGCGGTCGCCAAGCATCTGAAGAACGACAGCGCGGTGGCTGTGCTCGGCGCGGCGAAATCGTTGCTGGCCGAATGCGAGTGGAAGCCGGAGCCGATCCATCAGGTGATCGAGCAGGTTGCCGCCAAGCTTGAACTGGGCATGGGCAAGATCGCCCAACCGCTGCGTGTGGCGATGACCGGCACGCAGGTGTCACCATCGATCGATCACACGATCTATCTGGCCGGCCGCGGCGAGACGCTCAAGCGTATCGACACCGCCATCGCCATGGCGCAGGGCTGACTCTTACCATGTCGATGACGCACTGAGCTCGACATGGACGAACTGATCGCCAGGGCCTCCCAGGGCGTCGATCCCGACGCGCCGGATGCGTTCTGGCAGATCTTTGTCAATCTGTTGAATATGCTGCCGTGGGCCGCCATATTCTGGTGGAACCTGCTGTTCATTGCGGTCGGTGCGCTGCTTGGCTGGTGGCGCGGCCGGACGGCGGAAGGCATCGTCTGGGCGTTCGTGCTGGGGCCCTTCGGCTGGATCGTGATACTCGCCAAGCCCCGATCCAGGCCACCTGCAATGCCGCCACCGCTGAGGCGATGAGTTTCTCCGCCAAGGCGCGCCGCAGATGGCAGTGTATGATCGATCCAGAGGTGAAACCCTTGAGCCACGACGCTGCCCACGACGCGCATCCGCACCATCCGCATCATCACGATGCGAAGGGTTTCGTGCGCGCGGTGGAACATGCCAGCGAAGAACGCGGCCTGCGCCTGACTCCGTTGCGCAAGGAAGTGCTTGAGCTGATCGCCGTCGCGCACAAGCCGATCAAGGCCTATGACCTGCTCGATCTTTTGCGCGAGAAACACGGCAACGCGGCGCCGCCCACGGTGTATCGCGCGCTCGATTTCCTGCTGGAGAACGGCTTCATCCACAAGTTGGAATCGATCAACGCATTCGTCTCCTGCCACCATCCGGCGGAGGCGCATCAGGTGCCGTTCCTGATCTGCGACACTTGTTCCAGTGCGCAGGAGGTCTGCGACGAGCGGGTGGCCGAGCTGATCGAGGCGCAGGCCAGGGCGCTCGGCTTTCGTCCGCAGGCGCAGACGCTGGAAGTGCACGGTACCTGCAAGCACTGCCGCAAGGCCTGAGTCTCCCGGTCCTTCGGGTATGGCGTCGGATAGTGTTACAAAGTAACATAACGAGAACCGGGCACAGAGTCGCCACCATTGACGACGCCGGGGCAGGCTGATGGATTCCGAACAGGCGAACAAATTCCGCTGGTGGAAAGTGGCTGATCGCATCGGTGCGACGGCTTCGTTCTTGTGCGCGATCCACTGTGCGCTGCTGCCGTTCGTGCTGGCGCTGTTGCCGTTCGTCGGTCTGGAATTCCTGGCCGATCATCGTTTCGAGCGTGGCTTCGTGCTGTTTGCCTGCGCGCTGGCGCTGGTGGCGCTGATCCGCGGCTTTCGTCGCCACCAGCGGCCGCTGCCGCTGCTGCTGGCTGCCCCCGGACTGGCCTTGCTGCTGCTCGGTGTCACCTATGCCGAAGGCTATTCGATCATCCTGCACAGCGTGCTGGTGACATGCGGCGGCCTGCTGCTGGCCAGCGCACATTTCGTGAACCTGCGCCGGGACAGCCGCCACAGCAATGATCACGTTCACGGCCCGCAATGCGCACATTGACAAGAATCGTCGGGCGACATGCCCGGGCGGGTGATTGTGTAACGGCTGCGCCCGTTTCTAGCATGCGTGCATGAACATGACGCATACCCACGCCCACGACGATCATCCGCATGTGCACGAGCCTGCCGGTGTGAATGGCGGACGCAGTCGCAAGCTGCTGTTCGCGTTTGTGCTGACCACCTTGATGATGGTGGCCGAGGTGATCGGTGGCGCGTGGTCCGGTTCGCTGGCGCTGCTGGCCGATGCCGGCCACATGATGGTCGATGCACTGGCGCTCCTGCTGGCGTTTGTTGGCGCATGGATGGCGACCAGGCCGGCCGATGCGCGACGTAGCTACGGCTATGGCCGGATGGAAGTACTGGTCGGTTTCGTCAATGCGTTGAGCCAGTTTGTGCTGGTCGGCTGGATCGTCTACGAAGCAGTCACCCGCTTGCTGCATCCCGGTGCCATCCTGTCCGGTGTGATGCTGGTGGTGGCGATCGTCGGTCTGCTGGTGAATATGCTGGTGCTGCGCATGCTGCATGGGCACGCGCACGATGACGTCAATCTGGCGGGCGCGAGCCTGCATGTGCTGGGCGATCTGCTTGGTTCAGTGGCGGCCATACTGGCGGCGCTGGCGATCCGCTGGTTTGGCTGGCTGTGGGCCGATCCGGTGCTGTCGCTGCTGGTGTCGCTGCTGATCCTAAACAGCGCGTGGCGATTATTGCGGCAATCCGCGCACATCCTGCTGGAAGGCGTGCCCGACGGCATGGACAGTGCGCTGGTGGAAGCGTCGTTGCGCGACGCGGACCCTTCGATCCGCGATATTCATCATCTGCACGTATGGCAGTTGGCGTCGGGCTCGCGCATGGCCACCCTGCATGCCGAACTGCATGAGTCGGCCGATAGTGCGCAGGCCTTGCAGGCGATCAAGCGGATGTTGCTGGAGCGCTTCCAGATCCAGCATGTGACCGTGCAGATCGACCCGGGCGAGTGCCTTGATCAGCCGCGGGGCTGTGCCGGGCATAACCATTCCTGACTATGGCGCGCCTGGCTGACCTGCTACAATGGCAGGCCATTCATTCAACGAATCAAGGAATTACCATGGGCAAGGGCGATCGCAAGACCCGTCGCGGCAAGACCTATCGCGGCAGCTACGGCAATACCCGTGCGCACACCGTGTCGCCGGCTGTCGTGGGCGCCAAGCCGACCGTGACCAAGCCGGCTGCCGCCAAGAAGGCCGCGCCGAAGAAAAAATCGGCCTGAGCCGGTTCACGTGTATCAAAAAAACCCGCCTAGGCGGGTTTTTTTGTGTGTGGTGAATGGTCAGCGGCGATACCCGTGGCTCTTGACGCCACGGGCCGAAAGATTAGAACCGATACTGCGCACCCAGCGACCACAGCCGGCGCGGCTCCAGCTGCAGGCCATTGACGCGTTGCCAGACCGGAAGCTGGACGAACGCGAATGCATTCAGTCGCGAGGTGAGCTTCACGCTGATGCCCGGACTCAGATAGGCGAGCGTCGCGCCGCTGTTGGGGCGGTCGGATTGCCGGCCGCTTTCGCGTTGCTCGCTGTGGATATTGAGCTGCAGCTGTGGCGTGAAGCGACCAGCATCCAGATAGCGTATGCCGAGATCGACGTTGAGCGCATTGCCGGGACGGAAACCATTCCGCGCATCCAGCGCGATCTGCGCCATGGCCTGGCTGAAGTAGGCCACGGAGTCGCTGAGGTGGCCGAACTTGTAGACGCCAATCAGCGCATCGGTGGTGCCGGTGCCCAGCTGCAGACCGCGATCGAGTAGCTGACCGGCCTGTGGGCCTGATGCGAAGTTCTGTGTGAAGCGGCCGGTGGGCAACTTCACGCCGAATTGCAGGCCGAGGCCGGCGTCGTCGCTGAATCCCTGATAGCGCGCGAGTACGCGCAGATCGCCGACGCCGCGCGCATCGGAGGTGGAGATATCGGTGTCGCCCGCGGCAATGGTCTGGTGATGGCGGTCGGTATACGGCAACTGTGCCGAGATGCCCCAGTAGCGCGAGAAGTTGTAGTCCGCGCCAAGCAGGGTGGTGTGGTTGATTGTCTTGCGCTGTACTTCGTCGTCGGTGGGATATTGGAACGACGACGCGCTGACAGTGTCGGTGCCGTGCACCAATTGCGATTGATCGAAGTAGTCCTCGCGCACGCTGAGGTGCAGACCCGTACTGGTGGCATAGCCTTGGCTGGACCAGTCCGAGTTGAGCGAGCAGCCACAGGTCGAGCAGGCACTGGCCAGCGCGGGTGTCAGCGTGATGGCGAGCAACCCTGCAGCGACCATGCGTTGGTGGCGTGCGTGCCGCTTGAGCTGTCCGGTAGATGATTGGCGCAGATCTGGACGTTTCATTTGCAATCCCTTCGGGGCACGTTCTGTGTTTCGCCATTATCCCACCGGCGACGGCATGGCTGACTGCGGTGCGATGTCGCGATAACGCCGGCGCGCTGGCGGCTGCGGGATGGGACGACGTGCGATGTGACGAGGTTCCCTGGCTGGCTCCAGTGTCCGTGGTTGCCCCGGCCCGAAACGTCGGACGGTTGCTGGGGATCGGCAGGCGTGATCACGGCCACGCGATGTCGTGGGGAAAGCCTGAATGTCGGCCCGACGCATGCACATCGGGCTGTTTGCTGTCGCGCCGCATGCTGTGTATGATTCGATCCATCGTATTAATGCGTTAGTACATTATGAAGCGTCGATCACTTGATCCTGAGACCTCGGCCGAGTCAGTCGAGCGGAGCCTTTGCGAGGCACTGCTGTCGTTGAAGAACGCTGACGAGATGAGCGCCTTCCTGTGCGATCTGTGCACGCCATCGGAACTCGAGGTGCTGGTGGATCGCTGGCGAGTGGTACCGTATCTGCTGGAAGGCGTGTCGTACCGGGAGATCCACGAGCGCACCGCCGTGAGCATCACCACGATCGGGCGGGTGGCGCGTTATCTCAACCAGGGCAACGGCGGCTATCTGGCTGCGGCGGCACGGGCGGCGCGGCGGCAATCGCTGGCGGCGAAGAAGGCGAAGGCATGAAGACGCGTGACCGTTTGCGTATCGCGATGCAGAAATCCGGGCGACTCACCGAGCCGGCGCTGGAACTGCTCACCCGTTGCGGGCTCACCTTCCGGCAGAGTCGCGACAAGCTGTTCTGCTTTGGCGAGGGCGAGCCGGTCGATCTGCTGCTCGTGCGCGATGACGACATTCCCGGCCTGATCGCGCAGGGCGTGTGCGATCTCGGCATCGTCGGGCGCAATGTGCTGAGCGAGTTCCAGCTCACCACGGGACGCGAAGCCGAGCCGCTCAGCGAACTGCGCCCGCTCGGCTTCGGCCGCTGCCGGTTGTCGATCGCAGTGCCGCAGGAGTTCGATTACCAGCAGCCGCAGCAAATGCAAGGCCGGCGCATCGCCACCTCGTATCCGGGCCTGCTCGGCGAATGGCTGCGCATGCATGGCGTGACTGCCGGCGTGGTGACACTGGCCGGCTCGGTCGAGATTGCGCCGAAGCTGGGCACCGCCGACGCGATCTGCGATCTGGTGCAGAGCGGCGGCACCCTCGTCGCGAACCAGTTGCGTGAGGCCGAAGTGCTGCTGGAAAGCGAGGCTGTGCTGGCTGGCCCGCTGGTACTGCCGGTGGATGAACGCGGCGACATGCTGGAGCTGCTGCTGAAGCGACTGGATGGCGTGATCCAGGTGCGCGAGTCGCGCCTGCTGCTGCTGCTGACTTCACGCCACACGCTGGAGGCGGTCATCCGCCTGCTGCCGGGCGGGCCGCAGCCGACCTTGCTGCCGGTCGCCGGTCAGCCGGATCAGCTGATGCTGCAGGCACTGTGCGCCGGTGAGGTGAGCTGGCGGCAGCTGGAAGAGATCAAGAAGGCCGGTGCGCGCGAGATGTTCGTGCTGCCGGTGGAGAAAATGTTGGCATGAAGCAGGTTGGCATGAAGAGCAGGTTGGCATGAACCGTATCGACTGGAATGCATTGAACGAGACCGCGCGACGCGAGGCATTGGCACGCCCCGCACAAGCGCGCGCGGATGAGTTGCGCCTCGGCGTCGAGCAGATCATTGCTGCAGTGCGCGCGCGTGGTGATGCCGCGCTGCGGGAACTCAGCGCGAAGTACGACCGCTGTACCCTGGACGCGATCGAAGTGGGCGAGGCCGAATTCGCCGCCGCCGAAGCGTCGCTCGATCCTGTGCTGAAGGCGGCGATCCACGAGGCGGCTGCACGCATCGAACTGTTCCACCGCGCTGCTGCACCGCAAGAGGTGAGCGTGGATACCGCCCCTGGTGTGCGGGTAGAGCGGATATTGCGCCCGATCAGCCGGGTCGGCCTGTATGTGCCAGCGGGCAGTGCGCCGCTGCCATCGACCGCGTTGATGCTGGGGGTGCCGGCGCACATAGCCGGTTGCCGCGAGGTGGTGCTGTGCTCGCCCGCGCGTGCGGATGGTCGTTGCGACGAGGCCGTGCTGTATGCCGCGCGCATCACCGGCGTGCACAAGGTATTCAAGCTTGGCGGTGCGCAGGCGATTGCGGCGATGGCTTATGGCACT
Source organism: Rhodanobacter sp. (assembly GCA_035566635.1). Classification (GTDB taxonomy): domain Bacteria; phylum Pseudomonadota; class Gammaproteobacteria; order Xanthomonadales; family Rhodanobacteraceae; genus Rhodanobacter. The sequence continues at coordinate 79,060 of DATMQY010000017.1, read as the reverse complement.
GCGAGCGTACCCAAGTGCGACAAGCTGTTTGGTCCCGGCAACGCCTGGGTCACCGAGGCGAAGCTGCAGGTATCCGCCGATCCTGATGGCGCGGCGATCGACATGCCGGCCGGGCCGTCCGAGGTGCTGGTGATCGCCGATGCCGCGGCCAATCTGGTGTTCGTCGCCGCTGATCTGCTGTCGCAGGCCGAGCACGGGCCGGATTCGCAGGTGATCCTGCTCAGTCCGTCCGCGGATCTGTTGGACAAAGTGGCGTTCGAGGTCGATCGACAGTGTGCTGAATTACCGCGTGGTGCGATCGCGGAGAAGGCACTGGTACAGAGCCGGTTGATCGCCGTCGATTCGCTGGCGCAGGCAGTGCAGGTGAGTAACCGTTATGCGCCCGAACACCTGATTCTGCAGGTAGCCGAGCCACGCGCACTGCTGGACAGCATCGACAGCGCCGGTTCGATCTTTCTCGGGCAATGGACGCCCGAATCGGTGGGCGATTACTGCAGCGGCAGCAACCATGTGCTGCCGACTTATGGCTATGCACGCAGCTACAGCGGCGTATCCGTGGCGAGTTACCAGAAACAGATTACGGTGCAGGAAGTGAGTGAAGAAGGCTTGCGCAACATCGGTCCGTGCACCGCGACGCTGGCGGCGGCCGAGCAACTGGAAGCACACCGCCGCGCGGTGACCCTACGGCTGGCCGCACTGGAGGCACGGTCATGAGCGTGCTCGATCTCGCACGAGCGGAAATCCGCGCGATGCAGCCTTACTCCTCGGCGCGCATGGAGGCCAGCGGTGGCCAGGTGTTCCTCAACGCGAATGAATCGGCGTGGGCGCCGGTCGGGGACGACGGCCTTGGCTGCAACCGCTATCCCGAACCGCAGCCAGCGGCACTGATCGGGGCGCTGGCCGCGCTTTATGGTGTGCGACGCGAACAACTGCTCGTGGGTCGCGGCAGCGACGAGGCGATCGACCTGCTGGTGCGCGCATTCTGTCGCGCCGGCGAAGATGCGATCCTGATCCAGCCGCCAACTTTCGGCATGTACGCGGTATGCGCGCGGATCCAAAACGCCGGTGTGATCGAGGTGGCGCTGGAGGCTGATTTCACGCTGGACGCTGACGCGATACTCGCCGCCGTGACACCGGCGGTGAAGCTGGTCTTCATCTGCACGCCGAACAATCCCACCGGTCAGCTGGTGCCGCGCGCGAGTGTCGAGCGGCTGGCGCAGGCGCTGGCTGGCCGCGCGTTGCTGGTGGTGGATGAGGCCTATGTCGAGTTTGCCGGCAACGCCAGCGTGGCCGACCTGATCGACCGTTACGACAACCTCGCCGTACTGCGTACCCTGTCGAAGGCCTGGGCGCTGGCCGGCGTACGCATCGGCAGCCTGTTGGCGAACGCCGAGGTGATCGCGCTGCTCAAGCGGATCATGCCGCCGTATCCGTTGCCGCTGCCGTGCGTGGATGCAGCGCTGATCGGATTGTCCGGCTGGGGGCAGGTGAACGCGCGCGAGCACGTCGCCATCGTGCGCGAGCAACGCTTGCGGATGCCGGAGGCGTTGCGTCGGTTACCCGGTGTGCGCGAAGTGCTGCCTTCGCAGGCGAACTTCCTTGCGGTACGCTTCGACAATGCCGGCGCGGTGTATCAGAAGTTGCTCGCCGCCGGCATCGTGGTGCGCGACGTGCGCCGCTATCCGAACCTCGGCGATGCGTTGCGTATCACCATCGGCACGCCCGATGAGAACGACCGTGTACTTGCCGTACTGAAGAGTCCGGCCACGGATAGCCGGGGTTTTGCCGACGGATCGGTATCAGGTGAATACGCATGAGCCGCAAGATTCTTTTCGTCGATCGCGACGGTTGCCTGATCGAGGAGCCGGCCGACGAGCAGATCGACAGCTACGAGAAGCTGGCCCTGCTGCCCGGCGTGATCGCCGCGCTGCAACGCTTCGTCGGCGCTGGCTACGAGCTGGTGATGGTGACCAATCAGGATGGCCTCGGCACCGCCAGTTTCCCTGAGCCGCACTTCAACGGGCCGCATGAGCTGTTGATGCGCATCCTCGCTTCGCAGGGCGTGCGCTTCCGCGAAGTGCTGATCGATCGCAGCTATCCGCATGAGGGCAAGGACACGCGCAAGCCCGGCGTCGGCATGCTGCGGCACTACCTTGCCGACGACGGCTGGAGCCGTGCAGCCTCGGCGATGGTGGGCGATCGCGAAACGGATCTGCAGTTTGCCGCGAACATCGGCGTGCGCGGCTGTCGCGTCGGTCCGCTCGGCGTGAGCTGGGACGAGCTGGCGCACCAGTTGCTGGATGCGCCGCGCACCGCGACGGTGGTGCGCAATACCAAGGAAACCCGCATCACGGTCAGCGTGGATCTGGACAAGGTTGCCGAGCCGAAGGCGCGTACCGGGCTGGGCTTCTTCGATCACATGCTGGAGCAGATCGGCAAGCACGGCGGTTTCGCGCTGGAGCTTCGCTGCGACGGCGACACCCACATCGACGAACACCACACCATCGAGGACTGCGCGCTGGCGTTGGGCCAGGCGCTGAAACAGGCGCTGGGCGACAAGCGTGGCATCGGCCGCTACGGCTTCACTCTGCCGATGGACGAAGCGCAAGCCAGTGCGGCGCTGGATCTGTCCGGACGCCCATACTTCCTGTTCGAAGGCAGCTTTCCGCGCGAGCGCGTGGGTGAGGTGCCGACCGAACTGGTACCGCACTTCTTCCACTCGCTGTGCGAGACGCTGGGCGCGAATCTGCATCTGAGCGTGCAGGGCGACAATGCGCACCACATGGTCGAGGCCTGCTTCAAGGTAGTCGCGCGCGCGTTGCGTCAGGCGATCCGTCGCGAGGGCAGTGAGTTGCCCAGCACCAAGGGCACGCTGTAATGAGCGTCGTGCTGGTCGATGCCGGTGGCACCAATATCGGTTCGGTGCGTTATGCGCTGCAGCGGCTCGGCGTGGATGCGGCACTGACCGCCGATGCGGCAACTATCCGTGCTGCCGACAAGGTGATCCTGCCTGGTGTCGGCGCGGCCGGCCCTGGCATGGCGCGGCTGCGCGAGCTGGGCTTGGTCGAGCTGATGCGTTCGTTGACCCAGCCGGTGCTCGGTGTGTGCCTTGGCATGCAGTTGTTGTGCACGCATTCAGAGGAGGGCGATACCGAATGCCTAGGCCTGATTCCCGCGCCGGTGCAGCGGTTCAAGGACGCTCCCGGATTGCGTGTGCCGCATATGGGCTGGAACCGGCTGGTCGCGCAACGGCCGCATCCGTTGCTGGCCGGGCTGGGCGATGACGAGCAGGCTTATTTCGTGCACAGCTACGCGGTGCCGCCCGGCGATTACAGCCTTGCCACCACCGATTACGCCGGTGCGTTCTCGGCGATGATCGCCCGCGACAATTTCCACGGCATGCAATTCCACCCCGAGCGTTCCGCCGCGGTCGGCGCAAAGCTCCTGCAGAATTTTCTCAAGCTATGAACTGTGAAGTGATTCCCGCGATCGACCTGAGAAGCGGCCAGGTGGTGCGGCTGAAGCAGGGCGACTATGCGCAGCAGACTATCTACGCGGCCGACCCGCGCGAACTGGCGCAGCGTTATGCCGACGCCGGCGCTCGCTGGTTGCATCTGGTCGATCTGGATGGCGCACGTTCGGGCAACCTCGACAATCTGGCGGTGATCGGCTCGATCGCCGCAGACGGTATGCAGATTCAGGCCGGTGGTGGCGTGCGCGAAGAAGCTGATCTTCTGCGCTTGTTCGATGCCGGTGTGAATCGGGTGGTGCTCGGCAGCGTGGCGATCCGCGATCCCGAGCTGGTCGCTCGCTGGCTGGAAAAGTACGGTGCCGAGCGGCTGACCATCGCGCTCGACACGCGCCGCATCGATGGTCGCTGGGCGTTGCCCAGTGCCGGCTGGACCGAAATCGAGGCGCGCACGCTGGACGAACTGGCGCCGTGGTATGCCGCCCGCGGTGCGCGTCATCTGCTGTGCACCGACATCGACCGCGACGGCGTGCTGGCCGGTTTCAATCTGGAGCTGTATCGCCATCTCGCCGATCGCGTGCCGCAGGTGGCGGTACAGGCCTCCGGCGGCGTGCGTTCGCTGGAGGATATCCGTGCGGCACGCGAGGCCGGGGCGCGGGGCGTGATCCTTGGGCGTGCATTGCTGGAAGGGCGTTTCACGGTAGAGGAAGCGCTGGCATGCTGAGTCGCCGCATCATTCCCTGTCTGGACGTGCGCGACGGCAAGGTGGTCAAGGGCGTGCGCTTCCGCGATCACGTGGTGATGGGCGAGATCGTCGATCTCGCGCTGCGCTATCGCGACGAAGGCGCCGACGAGCTGGTGTTCTACGACATCACCGCCAGCCCGGAAGGACGCAGCGTGGATCGCGGCTGGGTCGAGCGGGTGGCACGGGTGATCGATATCCCGTTCTGCGTCGCCGGCGGTATCCGTTCGGTGGACGAGGCGCGCGCGGTGCTGCATGCCGGCGCGGACAAGATCTCGGTGAACTCGCCAGCACTGGAACGGCCCGCACTGATCGACGAATTGGCTGCCGCGTTCGGCGTGCAATGCGTGGTGGTCGGCATCGACTCGCTGCGCGATGCGGACGGTGAATGGCGAGTGCGTCAGTACACCGGCGATCCCACCAAAACACAGGCACTGCCGCGCAAGACGCTGGACTGGATGATCGAGGCACAGCAGCGCGGCGCCGGCGAAATCGTGCTCAACTGCATGGGCAGCGATGGCGTGCGCAGCGGTTACGACCTGGAACAACTGTCAGCAGCGCGCGCGGTCTGCCACGTGCCGTTGATTGCCTCCGGTGGTGCCGGCGCGCCGGAACATTTTCGCGATGCCTTCATCGACGCCGATGTGGATGGTGCACTGGCCGCCAGCGTGTTTCATTCGGGCGTGATCGCGATACCCGAACTCAAACACTATCTGCACGGGCAGGGCGTGGCGGTCCGCCTGTGAGCATCCAAGGACAATCAGCAATGAGCGATTCCACTACCGACTTCAGTCGCCTCGACTGGGCCAAGGGTGACGGCCTGCTGCCGGCGATCGTGCAACATTGGCTGAGCGGCGAAGTGCTGATGCTCGGCTACATGAATGCCGAAGCGCTGGCGCAGACGCAGGCCAGCGGCCATGTCACGTTCTACAGCCGCAGCAAGCAACGCCTGTGGACCAAGGGCGAAAGCTCCGGCCACGTGCTGGCGCTGAAGTCGATCCGCATCGATTGCGATGCCGATACCTTGCTGGTGCAAGCCGAATCACACGGCCCAACCTGCCATCTGGGTACGTCCAGCTGCTTCGGCGAAGCCGTGCAGCCACTACTCGGCTTCCTCGCTGAACTCGACGCACTGGTCGCGCAGCGCCATGCCGAACGTCCAGACGGCAGTTACACCACCAAGCTGTTTGAAGCTGGCATTCGCCGCATGGCGCAGAAAGTCGGCGAAGAAGGTGTCGAGACGGCGCTGGCTGCCGTGGTGCAGGGTGATGCCGAGCTACTCGGAGAGGCAGCTGACCTGATCTTCCATCTCACCGTGGTGTTGCGTGCACGGGGGCTATCGCTGACTGATGTCGCTGCATTGTTGGCCGAGCGACATACCCAACGCAGCAAACAATGATGGCGGGAAGGATCAATCGAATGTCCGCAGCCGACCCATTTCAGCCGTTCGGCGCGACTCTCCTGCTGCGGGCCTTTTCGAGAAAGTGTCTGTTCCGGCATGGCAGAGCCTCTAGGCTGCATCCAGCCATACACGTAACTGATTCAGTAACGCCGACATTTTTGCTCCCGTTACCCCTCACTTTTGCCTGCGTAACTCATACTCCCTCAAAAGTGTCGGATAGCACCCGCAGCTCATCAGCTTCCCCGGGCCAGGCGGCGACGCAAGAGCTTGAACTTGGTTAGGAAGTTTGTCTTGTGCGGCCTCGGCTGATGTCCGCATATTCCGTGCATCACCCCACAAATGGGGTCTACTTAGCGTTAGGCTCACGCAATTCCGCACACTTCAGGGAAACTTATGTTTGACCACGTGGTATTCGGAGTCAGCGACTATACAGCGAGCAAATCATTCTTCCTCAAGGCACTCGAACCGATCGGTATGACCATAGTCTCGGAGGGACCGCTCGGTATCGAGCTTAGCTCAGATGGCAAGGTTTCATTGTGCATGTTCCAAACCGAGGAAAAGCCGGCGCATCTTCACTTGGCGTTCGTGGCCGAGAATCGCCAGCAAGTCGGAGCTTTCTATCGCGCGGCTCTGAAGGCGGGTGGCAAAGACAATGGTGCGCCTGGTCTGCGTCCGAACTACAGCGGGAAATACTATGCAGCTTTCGTCATTGGTCCGGACGGGCACAACATCGAAGTGGTTTGCCACGAACCCGAGGCCTAACAACTCATTCCTGCGGACGCGCTGCGCGCGCTGCTAAATTCAGGTGCTAGAACCCATCGTCCGCTTCTGGCCGATAGCAGATACCTGTGATCAATCACCGCGTACGCACTTCTGTGGTGTCCGTGACGCTCGGCAAACGCTATTTTGTTTTTGTCATCGCACTGACTGATGCCGAGACGCCCGGCTTGAATGTCACTGCCGGCCCAGGCGTGAAGCCCTTGCGCCACAAAGCGAGCTGCTCCTCGACGCCGCTGCCTATATCGATCTGCGGTTCAGACGGTGTGAGCTTGCCCTTCTGCTCCCACTGGCTGATCTCGCCGCTGGCCTGCTTGAACGCGTCGATGAAGTTGTCGGTGTGGTTCAGCGCATCGACCAGCCAGGCCTTGCCGAAGTAGGTGATGTCGGAATCGCTGCCGCAGCCGAATGAGCTGCGATCGGTGCGGGCGGCGGTGAGCACCAACGTGCCTGGGCCACGCAGCGGCGGCACGAAGCCGCCGGAGTAGCAGGCGTTGATCACCAGCACTTTCCACTTGAACTTGTGCATGGCCAGGATGCCGGCGAGGTCGTCGGCGCCGAGCTGATCCAGCGGCAGCGGATCCATGTCGACCAGCAGGGTGTGATCCTCGCCGCCGTGGCTGGTGACATACAGCAGCAGGATGTCCTGATCCGGCTGCATCACCTTGTTCAGGCCATCGAGCGCGGCGTCAAGGTTGCTCCAGCTGGCCAGTGGATGGGTGGTCAGGCTGGCTGGATTGTTTTCCAGTATCAGGGTATGCGTAGTGGCACCGAAACGCTTCGCGAACAAGGGTGCCGTGTACTCGGCTTCGTTGCGGAAGACGTCTTCGCCGCCGTCGCCGGCAAAGGTCAGCACGTACAGGTTCGGTTTGCCGGCGACACGCGGGGTAAGTTTCGCCAGTGCGTCGCGCAACATCCGCGGCTGTGCGTAGAGCACCTGTTCCGGCGTCGGGTCTTGCGCAGGCCAGCTATCGCCGCTTTCGGCATCGCCATCGATCGACGATGCAATCTCTTGCGCAGTGGTAGAGGCTGCTGCGATGGAGGCTGCCGACACGGGATGATCGGCGAGGGACGGCTTTACCCTATGGCTGGGCCACCACAGCATCAGCAACACACCGACGGCGAACGCGAGCAGGACGGTCAGGATGCTACGCATGGCTGGATTCGCGGCTCAGGTGGAAGGCGTGATGGCGTCGAAATCGCGATAGGCCCGATGGCGCGGCGTGTCGGGCCATGCCTGCGGCTCGCGGATCAGCCAGCCGGTATGGAAACCGGCGGCCTGCGCCGCGTCGAGTTCTTCCACGATGTCGGACAGGAACAGGATGTGCCGTGATTGCTCGTCGATCGCCGCGGCGATGCGCCGGTAGGATTCGGCTTCGCGCTTCGGGCCGGTTTCGGTGTCGAAGTAGCCGGCAAGCAACGGGGTCAGGTCGCCGGCCTCGCTGTAGCGGAAAAACAGTTGCTGCGCCGGCACTGAGCCGGAGGAGTAGACATATAGGCGCAAACCATCGGCGCGCCAGTCGCGCAATCGCGCGGCGACCTCGGGATACAGGTGGGCGCGGTAGTCGCCGGCGGCGTAGCCGTCTTTCCAGATCATCCCCTGCAGTGCCTTCAGCGCAGTGGACTTGCGATCCTCGTCGATCCACTGCAGCAGCAGTTCGATGATGTCCTGGCGGCTGGCTTCGACCAGACCAGCTTCCCTGGCGGCTTCATGCAGCCAGTGCTGCACTTCGGGTGTGTTGCCGTGGGTTTCGATGAAGGCCGGCAGCCGCTTGCGCGCATACGGAAACAGCACGTCGCGGACGAAGCTGATCGAGCTGGTGGTGCCCTCGATGTCGGTGACGATGGCGCGGATTTCGATCATGACGTTGCCATCTGGCGCGGTTGCATCCGCGGAAAGTGCTGGGCGATGTCGTCGCCGGTGAATTGCGCGACCCAGCCTTCCTTGTTGGTGAACAGTCGGATCGCCACGAAGTAGGGCGCCTCGCTCATGTCGAACCAGTGGCGGGTGCCGTCCGGTACGCCGATCAGGTCACCCTGTTCGCACAGGATGTCGTAGACCTTGCCGGCGATGTGCAAGGTGAACTGGCCGGAGCCGGCGACGAAGAAGCGCACTTCGTCCTCGCTGTGGGTATGTTCGCTGAGGAATTTCTGGCGCAGCGTTGCGCGGTCGGGGTGATCCGGCGTGAGGCTGATCACGTCGACCGCCTGATAGCCTTTCTCCTCCATCAATCGATCGATGTCGCTGCGATAGGCGGCGATCACCGCGTCCTGGCTGGCACCCGGTGCGATCGGCTGGCTTGCTTCCCACTGTTCGAAGCGGACACCGACCTTGCCCAGTTCACGGGCGATCGCGGTGTGCTCGTGATGCACGGTCAGCGGCGATTGCGGCTGGGTTTCGTCGAAGATGCGCAGGCGGCTCATGATGCCCTCAACTTTTTCAGATCCAGTTCGCAGCCGAGCAGGAATTCCAGCGCTTCCAGGTGGCGCTGGGTCTCAGCCATGTCGCGGCCCCAGGTGTAGATGCCGTGGCCGTCGATCAGATATGCATGCAAAGGCTTGCCCGCGTCCAGCCATGCGTCGACCTGGGCGACCAGTTCGGGCATATGCTGGGTATTCGGGAATACCGGAATCTCCAGCACGCTCTCGTGCGTGTGGTAGCCGGTGATTGCCTTCTGCAGTTCCCAGCCTTCGAGACGGATCACGCCATCGTGGGCGAACAGGCGCGAGGCCACGCTTTGCGTGCGCGAATGGGTGTGCAGCACGGCGCACATCTCCGGCCAGCGCCGATAGATCTGCGTGTGCAGCGCGGTTTCGGCGCTGGGCCGGGCGTCGGTGCCGACGGCGTCGCCGTGCATGTCGATCAGCATGATGTCGTCGCGGCCGAGCCGGCCCTTGTGTCGGCCGGAGACAGTGATCGCCGCATGCTCCGCATCGACTCGCATCGAGAAATTGCTGCTGGTGGCCGGTGTCCAGCCGAGCGCCGCCAATTCACGCGCGGTGTTCGCGATGCTGTCGGCGCATGCCTCGAACAGGCTGGCCGGGATCGTGCTTGGCAGGGTTTGACTCATGGTGTTTGGACGTCCAAATGAGCATCAACTATATCATGTGCCTGACGGCCATCTGCCCGGAATGAGAGCCATTCTCGCAAGTCAGGGAAAATTGCGGTGGCAGGCGTACCATCAATCAGGATTCCAGCGCAGAGTGCGCGGGACAGCTACGACGGAGACCTGCCCATGTCGAACGAACAAGATACCGAATCGCGTCGCCGATTCCTCAAGGTGGCCGCTGGCACCACAGTGGCTGCTGTCGTCATGGGCGGTCTGCCGCGTTTTGCGCGTGCTGCTGATCTGCCAGCGCTGACCGAGGCGGATCCGACCGCGAAGGCATTGGGTTATGTCGAGGATGCCGGCAAGACGACCGATGCGAAGCACAAGGCAGGCGACGATTGCGCCAATTGCCAGTTCTATACCGGCGGCGCCACCGGTCGCGGTCCGTGCCAGTTGTTCCCGGGCAAGTCGGTGAACGCGAAAGGCTGGTGCGTGTCGCACACGCCAAAGAAGAGCTGATCCCTCGCTATTAATCCACGCACGTGCTCCCAAGGGCCGGCTCAATGCCGGCCTTTTTCGTCGGCGCGCGATCAACGCGCCGAGTGCTGCGCGACGGGTGCGTGTGCAGGGAAGGAAAGCGTGGGGCGGGCAGTGCGCTGCGAGAAAAGTGCGGCCCGGCGCGACAGGCTGAGGAGCTTACCCACCTGACGCGCCGGGCCACGATCCGGGGCCCACTGCCAAGTGATCAACCCGCGGACTGAGGATGATACTCCCGCGATCGGCGAATGGATGACGGCGGGGCAATTTTCTCTCGCAAAAAACTCGTTAAATTCAATATTATCAAATAGTTGCTATTGAATTTATGAGATTTTTGAGGAGTGCGGCACATATCGGCCATTTTCCGAACAATCATGCGATTTGCGCATAAATACAGGATTTTTTCCTGTATTCGATGAAGTTCGGCGAAGATGCCTGAATTTTAGGAGGTGGCGCCTGGTTCGCTCTGAAGGCGCAAGCGACTATGTCGGCGCCCGTAGCCGAAATAAATGGCCATGCCGATCACCGTCCAGACGCCGAGCAGCAGCCACTGGTACCAGTTCTCCCAATACAGCAGCGCCAGGCAGCAGAGCACGCCGAGTACGCAGGTGACCGGTGCCCATGGAACCCGGAACGTACGCGGCAGCTCGGGACGCGTCTTGCGCAGGATCAGCACGCCTGCGCAGACGGCAACGAAGGCGATCAGGGTGCCCATCGAGACGAGATCGCCGAGTACGTCGAGCGGGAACACTGCCGCCAACGCCGCGATGCCGATGCCCGTGATGACGGTGTTGATGTGCGGCGTGTGATAGCGCGGATGGATTTTGGCGAACACCGGCGGCAACAAACCGTCGCGCCCCATGATCATGAAGATGCGCGGTTGTGCGATGACCATGACCAGGACCACCGACGACAATCCGATCAGCGCACCGACTTCGACCACCCAGCGCAGCCAACCGAGCTCAGGATGCGCCCTGACCGCGGTCACGACCGGCTCGCTCGTGCCCAGCTGATCGAAAGGCAGCAGCCCGGTGATGACCGCGGCGATGCCGATGTACAACACGGTGCAAATGGCCAGCGAGGCCAGCGTGGCGATCGGCAGGTCACGCTGGGGATTCTTGGCTTCCTGCGCGGCGGTCGATGTCGCCTCGAATCCGATATAGGCGAAGAACACCAGCGTGGCCGCGCGCATGATGCCTGACCAACCGTACTTCTCCGGTCCCTGGTTCGTCGGAATGAACGGGTGCCAGTAACTTGGGTTCACGTAGTGCCAGCCGGCGACGATCACGATCACGATCAGGCCGACCTTGAGGATCACCATCGCGAGATTCGCGCCGCTGGACTCCCTGATGCCGACGTAGCACAGCCAGGTCAGCGCCAGCACGATGCCGACCGCGGGCAGGTTGAACAGTGCGCCAGTGGTGACGAGGTGGCCGTCGGTGTAGGCGAGCGGTGCGTTGGTCAGCACCGTCGGCAGATGGATGCCGACGTGATCGAGCAGGCTGACGAAATAGCCGGTCCAGCTGACCGCAACCGCCGATGCCGACACACCGTATTCGAGCACCATGTTCCAGCCGATGAACCAGGCCATCAGTTCGCCCAGCGTGGCGTAGGCATAGGAATACGAGCTGCCCGACATCGGGATCAGGGTGGCGAATTCGGCGTAGCACAAGGCGGTGAAACTGCAGCAGATCGCCGCGATCACGAAGGCGAGGATGATCGCCGGGCCCGCATGCTCGGCAGCGGCCTGACCCGTGATCACGAAGATGCCGCCGCCGATCACCGCACCGATGCCCAGCGCGGTCAGGCCCCAGGGACCCAGCGTTCGTTTCAGGCTGGGGCCGTCAGCGTTGTCGGCATTCGAAAAATCGGTCTTGCGGGCGAGCAACTGCTTGAGCATGGGCATTCCGGATATGACACCGGCACGGTATTACCGTGCCGGCTGATAGGTCAGGCAAAAAGCAATCGTTTCAGCTCGGCTCAGTGCCATTGGCCAGATGGCTCTTGCGGTAACCGTAAAGGTAGTACACGACCAAGCCGATCGCGCCCCACACGAAGAAGGTGATCTTGGCTTCCTTCGACAGGTTGAGGAACAGCAGCAGGCAGCCGATCACCGCCAGCGGACAGATCAGCCACGGCAGCGGGGTGCGGAATGGACGCGGGCGATCGGGCTGGGTACGGCGCAGGATCAGGACGCCGATCGCCACCATGATGAATGCGAACAGCGTGCCCGAATTGGTGATGTCGGCGAGGATGCCCACCGGGAACAGCGCGCCGAACAGTGCGACAAAGGTGCCAGTGATCAGGGTGATGACGTGCGGCGTGTGGAAGCGCGGATGGATCTTGGCCAGCTTGCTGGGTAGCAGGCCATCGCGCGACATGGTGAAGAAGATGCGGGTCTGGCCGTAGGTCATCGTCAGGATCACCGACGGTAGCGCGATGCCGGCGGCGAAGGCGATGAAGGAGCCAATGTTGTTGTGATCGAGCAGGCGAACCACATGGGCCAACGCCTCCTTGCTGCACACCAGTGCCTGCGAGCCCTGGCAGGCCGCGGCAAATGCTGGTGTACCCGGCTCAAGAGCCAGCCCGTCCGGGCCCAGCATGGGCTGTGCACCCACCGAACCCACTGCGCTGTAGCTCACCAGAAGGTAGAAGACGGTACATACGCTCAGCGAGGCGATCAGGGCGATCGGGATGTTGCGGTTCGGGTTCTTGGTTTCCTCGGCGGCTGTGGAGATGGCGTCGAAGCCGATGTAGGCGAACACGATGGAGGCCGCCGCACCCAGTACGCCGATGCCGCCCATGGGGCTACCCCAGCCGTTGGGTACGAAAGGTGTGAAGTTCTGATCCTTCACCGCCGGTAGTGCGACGAAGATGAAGGCGATGAGGGCGGCAATCTTGACCAGCACCAGCACGGTGTTGACCTTGGCCGATTTCGAGGTACCCAACACCAGCAGAAGGGTAATCGCCAGGCCGATCAGGCAGGCGAGCAGGTTGAAGCTGCCACCGTCCATCGGGCCTGCCTGCAGGAAATGCGGCAAGCCGAACCCGGCATGTGTCAGCAAGCCGTTGACGTAGCCCGCCCAGCCGGCGCACACCGTACTGGCGGCGATGGTGTACTCCAACACCAGTGCCCAGCCGACTATCCAGGCAATCCCTTCGCCGAGCACGCCGTAGGTATACGTATAGGCCGATCCGGCCACCGGAATCATCGAGGCCAGCTCGGCATAGGCCAGCGCGGCGAGTGCGCAGACCACGGCCGCGATCACGAAGGCGATCATCATGCCGGGACCTGCCTTCTGGCCTGCCTCGGCGGTCAGCACGAAAATACCGGTGCCGATGATGGCGCCGATGCCGAGCATGGTGAGCTGAAATGGACCGAGCTGGCGTGTAAGGCCTTTCTTCTCTGCGGTGGCGAGAATCTGGTCGAGCGACTTGACGCGCTTGAAAAGCATTGTGGTGACTCCCCGTAAAAACAAATACCACGCTCGTCCGAGACCGCGACGAGTATGACGCGACGAGCCGACGTGACGCGCAACCATAACGGAGCAGGGGAAGGGGAACAAGCTGCGACGCAGCTATGATGGGCTTTTCCAACAGCACCATGCCACAAGTCATGCAGCCAGATGTTTCGCGAGTGGTGGCCGGCTTTCGGGACTATATGTCCAGGTATCCGGAAGAGGCCGATGCCGCCTCAGTGTTCACTGATTTCCTCAACTCCCATCCGTCGGTGTTCGAACGCGCACATCCACCGGGGCATTTCACAGGCTCGGCGTGGCTGGTCAGTGTGGATGGCGCGCGGGTGTTGTTGATGCACCACCGCAAGCTGGACCGATGGTTGCAGCCGGGTGGTCACGCCGACGGCGATATCGATCTGGCGCGAGTGGCGTGGCGCGAGGCGCAGGAGGAAACCGGCGTGATCGATCTGCGCATCGAAGGCGGCATCTTCGATATCGACCGGCATCGCATTCCGGCGCGTGCGAACGAACCGGAGCATTGGCACTACGACGTGCGTTACGTCGTGCGTGCCGGGGTGGACGATCGTTTCGTGATCAACGAAGAGTCTCAGGCGCTGGCATGGCGGTCAGTGACCGACGTGGCTGCTGACGGCAGCTTCGACGCCTCGCTGCGGCGGATGGCGCGCAAGTGGCTGGTACAGAACAACGTTAGTATCTAGCCGTATTTCGCCGGCGCCGGATTCAGATGGCCACAGGCGTCACAGGTGCGCGCCTCGTGCGAACCGTAGAAGCGATCGAACACCGGCGGGAAATCATGTTCGATGCTGTCGAGCACGAAATATTCCTCGAACAACTTGTGGTTGCAGCGTTCGCAGAACCACAGCAGACCATCCTTCTCGCCAGCGATGCGGCGGCGTTCGATCACCAGTCCGATCGACGCGGGCATGCGCTGTGGCGAGTGCGGCACCCGCGGCGGCAGATAGAACATCTCGCCGGCACGAATCGGAATGTCGCGCGCCTGCCCGTCGTCCTGCACCTTCAAAACCATCTCGCCCTCGATCTGGTAGAAGAATTCGGGGCCTTCGTCGTGGTGGTAGTCGGTGCGTGCATTCGGGCCGCCGACGATCATGATGATGAAGTCGCCGTCGACGATGCACTTGTTGCCGACCGGCGGCTTCAGCAGGTGGCGGTGTTCGTCGATCCAGCGCTGCAGATCAATCGGTGGCAGCAAGGCCATGGCGGCAGTCCCTGGAAAAGTAGCGAACACCATAGCGCTGCCGCCACCGCAAAAAAAGCCGTGGCAGCTCAGACTTCCAGCGTGGCGAGATCGCCTTTCTCTTCCAGCCACGCCTTGCGGTCACCCGCACGCTTCTTCGCCAGCAGCATGTCCATGAGCTTTGCGGTGCCGTCGTCATCGCCGATGGTCAGCTGCACCAACCGGCGCGTGTCCGGATGGATGGTCGATTCGCGTAGCTGCGGCGGATTCATTTCGCCCAGGCCCTTGAAGCGGGTGGTGCTGACGGCGCCCTTCATCTTCTCGCGCTCGATCCGCTGCAGCATCGCCTGCTTCTCGCTTTCGTCGAGGCAGTAGAACACCTGCTTGCCCACGTCGACGCGGAACAGCGGCGGCATCGCCACGAAGACATGGCCTTCGCTGACCAGCTTGGGGAAATGCCGGAGGAATAGCGCTGCCAGCAAGGTGGCGATGTGCAGGCCGTCCGAGTCGGCGTCGGCGAGGATGATGACCTTGCCGTAGCGCAGGCTGGACAGATCGTCCTTGCCCGGATCGCAGCCGATCGCCACGGCGAGGTTGTGCACTTCTTCCGACGCCAGCACCGAAGTCGATTCGACTTCCCAGGTGTTGAGGATCTTGCCGCGCAGCGGCAGGATCGCCTGGAACTCCTTGTCGCGCGCTTGCTTGGCGCTGCCGCCGGCGGAGTCGCCTTCGACCAGGAACAGTTCGGTGCGGGTGAGGTCGGTGGCGGTGCAGTCGGCCAGTTTGCCGGGCAGCTGCGGGCCCTGGGTGATCTTCTTGCGGACGATCTGCTTGGCCGCTTTCAGGCGTGCGCTGGCGCGCTCGATCGCCAGTTGGGCAATCCGCTCGCCCATGTCCACGTTCTGGTTGAGCCACAGGCTGAAAGCATCGTGGATGACGTTCTCGACCAAGCCGGCGGTCTGTCGCGAGGACAGCCGCTCCTTGGTCTGGCCGGCGAACTGCGGGTCCTGCAACTTGGCCGACAGCACGAAGGCAAGCCGTTCCCACACATCTTCCGGTGCCAGTTTGACGCCGCGCGGCAGCAGGTTGCGGATCTCGCAGAATTCGCGGATTGCGGTGGTCAGGCCGGTGCGTAGTCCGTTGACGTGGGTACCGCCCTGCGCGGTGGGGATCAGGTTGACGTAGCTTTCCTGCACCAGCTCGCCTTCCGGCAACCAGGCCAGCGCTACTTCCAGACCTTCGACATCGCGCGCCATGTGGTGCACGAACAAGTCGTTCGGCAAGGCCTCGGTGCCGTCGAGTTCGCCGCGCAGGTAATCGCGCAGGCCATCCTCGTAATGCCATTCGACGACTTCGCCGCTGGCGACATCGGTGAGCTTCACGTTGAGGCCGGCACACAGCACCGCTTTGGCGCGCAGCAGATGCTTGAGCTTCGACAGCGAGATCTTCGGCGAATCGAAATACTTCGCTTCCGGCCAGAAGCGCAAGGTGGTGCCACTGCGCTTCTTCGGTACGCTGCCGATGACTTCCAGCGGACTGATCTTGTCGCCGTGCGCGAATACCATCTGGTATTCGGAGCCGTCGCGACGGATCGTCACTTCCACCCGATCGGACAATGCGTTGACCACGGAAACACCGACGCCGTGCAAGCCACCTGAGAAGTTGTAGTTCTTGCCGCTGAATTTGCCGCCCGCATGCAGCCGGGTCATGATCAGTTCGACGCCGGACACACCTTCTTCCGGGTGGATATCCACCGGCATGCCGCGGCCGTCATCACTCACTTCCACTGAACCGTCGTCGTGCAGCACCACCTCGATGGAACTTGCGTGGCCGGCCAGCGCCTCGTCCACCGAGTTGTCCACCACCTCCTGCACCAGATGGTTCGGGCGGGTGGTGTCGGTATACATGCCAGGGCGGCGTTTGACCGGATCCAGGCCGGAGAGGACTTCAATATCGGCGGCGTTGTAGCGACTGCTCATGCGTGTGTTTCGGATGGTTCAAGACGGCGAAGCATGGGGCGCGCGGGCGGGCAGGGTCAAGCCGATCAGCGGTAACCCTGTGCCTGCAGCGAGAACAGATGCGCATAGTGGCCGCCCTGTGCCATCAGTTGTTCGTGGCTGCCGCGTTCAATGATGCGGCCGTCCTGGATCACGATGATCTGGTCGGCCATGCGTACAGTGGAGAAGCGGTGCGAGATCAGGATGGCGATGCGGTTGCCGGCCAAGTCGCGGAAATGCTCGAAGATGGTCGCCTCGGCGGCGGCATCCATCGCCGCGGTGGGTTCGTCCAGCACCAGGATGTCCGCGCGCGAACGCATGAAGGCACGGGCCAACGCGATCTTCTGCCACTGGCCACCGGACAGTTCGCGCCCATCGCGGAACCATTTGCCGAGCTGGGTATCGAAGCCGGCCGGCAGGCTGTCGATGAATTCACTGGCCATGCCCTTGTCGCTGGCTTCGCGCCAGCGTTGCGCGTCTTCGAAATGGGTGACGTCGCCGGCACCGACGTTCTCGCCCACGCGCATCTGGTAACGCGCGAAATCCTGGAAGATCACGCCGATACGCTGCAGCAGGGTGCTTTCTTCCCAGTCGCGCAGGTCGGTACCGTCGAGCAGGATGCGGCCGCTGTCCGGCGAGTACAGCCGGGTCAGCAGCTTGATCATGGTGGTCTTGCCGGAGCCGTTCTGACCGACCAAGGCCAGCGATTCGCCGGGGCGGATATGCAGGTTGATGTCGTGCAGCGCCGGTTCCGAGGCGCCGGGATAGGTGAAGCTGACCTGTTCGAAACGGATGCCGTCGTCCGGCTTCGCGCCGCGCTGGGAAGTACCTAGCGACGGCGGCACCGGCGTTTCGAGATACTCGTACAGGGTCGACAGATACAGGTTGTCCTCGTACATACCACCGATCGCCGACAGCATCGCCGACACCGCCGACTGGCCCTGGCGGAACAGCATCAGGTACATCGTCATCTGGCCCAGCGTGATGCGGCCGACCACCGTCGTCGCGGCGATCCAGGCATAGGCGCCGTACAACGTGATCGTGCCCAGCAGGCCCAGCCCGAAGCCCCAGCTTTCGCGGCGAACGGTAAGGTCGCGGTCGTCGCTGTAGAGCTTGTCGAAGATGCCGCGGTAGCGATCCAGCAGCAGCGGCCCGAGGCCGTAGAGCTTCACTTCCTTGGCGTGGTCCTCGCGCGCCAGCACGGTTTCCAGATAGAGCTGCATGCGCGTTTCCGGCGAACGCCAGCGGAACAGCCGGAATGCATCGCCGGAAAATTTCGTTTCGGCAAGGAATGAAGGCAACCCGGCCAACAACAGTACGGCTACCGCCCACGGCGAGAACTGGAACAGCAAGGTGCCGTAGCTGATCAGCGAGATCGCGTTCTGGCCCAGCCCGAACGTGCGGGTGACCAGCGACAGCGGCCGGCTCGACGCCTCCCGTCGGGCACGGGTGAGCTTGTCGTAGAACTCCGAATCCTCGAAGTGCGCCAGCTCCAGGGTCAGCGCCTTCTCCAGGATCATCACGTTCACGCGCTGACCCAGCTGCGCGCGCAGCAGCGACTGGCACAGCGACAGGCCGCGTTGCGCACCGGCCAACGCTGCTACCAGCAGGCCTTCCAGCGCCACCCATTCGAATACAGGCCGCAGCGATGGATGACTGCCTGATGTCCACAGGCGGCTGGCATTTACCACCGCATCGACGATATGCGCACCGACGTAGGCCACCCCGGCCGGTAGCAGGCCGGCGGTGAGCGTCAGCAGCGCCAGTGCGATCGTCAGTGCGCGACTGGTGCTCCACACCAGCTCCAGCGCGCGTCCGCTGTAACGGAATACGCCCAGGAAGCTGCGGCTGAGTTCGGTCGATTCGGCGGGCGTTGAAGAGGCGTGGGGCGGCACGTGAGGAGATCGTCAGGGCAAACGCGCGACCGGCGCGGAAATCCCGAGATGGGGGTGGTGCCGCTCCACGCAAGTCGACCAGCGACCCGACTCAATGCAGCTGTACCCCGACGACTTGCCGATCCGGCAGGTATAGCGCCGGGAACAGCTGCTTGAGATGCGCCACCTTGGGTGCATCGTTGATGACGATGTAGGGATTGTACGGATGCTCGCTGAAGTAATGCTGGTGGTATGCCTCGGCCGGATAGAACGCCTTCAGCGGCACCACCTGGGTCACGATCGGTGCCGGGAAGGATTTCGCTGCGGTCAGCTGTGCGATGTAAGCGGTGGCGATCTGCTTCTGCTCGTCGTTGCCGTAGAAAACCACCGAGCGGTATTGCGTGCCGCTGTCCGGACCCTGCCGGTTGAGTTCGGTCGGATCCAGCGCGACCGAGAAAAATACCTGCAGCAAGGTGCCGTAGCTGATCTGTTTCGGATCGAACTGTATCTGCACCGATTCGGCGTGGCCGGTATTCCCCTCACTGACCTGCTCGTAGCTCGCGGTTGCGGCGTTTCCGCCGGAATAGCCGGCTACCGCCTTGTGCACGCCCTTTACGTGCTCGAACACCGCCTCGATCCCCCAGAAGCAGCCGCCCGACAGCACGGCAATCTGCTCGCCATGGCCGGCAGCTTTTGCCGCATCCACGGTAGGGGATGGCAGTGCCATGGCATCGCTGGCGGCGGACACCGGTTGGCAGGCACTCATCGCCATCAACAGCAGGGCGGCAAGCGGAACAAGAGGGAAGACGATGCGACGGATCATGGGAAACCTCGCTGGCAAGAATCGTTCGTACAACGGACTCGTAACTGTCTTTCGCCGATGGGGTAGTTCCGGTTACCTATGGAATTCGCGCTTTCATGGGGGTGAGAAAGCGCGAGAGCACCCCTAGGCATCGATGGCCGGCCGGTTACTATTATCGGCTGCGATTGCCACGGAACATGCGATGCAACACCACATCGATCTGGACACCTACCTTCGGCGCGTCGGCTGGCATGGCGATGCTGTTGCCGATCTGGCGACCCTGCGCGCGCTTGTTGCAGCGCACGCGGCCACGATTCCGTTCGAGAATCTCAATCCGCTGCTCGGCCTCCCGGTAGATCTTGATCTTGCCGTGCTGGAGCAGAAACTGCTGCGCGATGGTCGCGGCGGCTACTGTTTCGAGCAGAACCTGCTGTTCGCCGACGTGCTGCGGACGATCGGCTTCGAGGTATCGGGGCTGATTGCGCGCGTGCTGTGGCGTCAGCCGGAGGATGCGATCACCGCACAGACCCACATGCTGCTGCGTGTCGAGCTGGACGGTGAAAGCTGGCTGGTCGATGTCGGGTTCGGTAGTCAGGTGCTCACCGGAGCGCTGCGTTTGCAGGCGGACATCGAGCAGTCCACCGGACATGAGCCATTCCGGCTGGTCGTGGTGGACGGCGACTGGCGCATGCAGACACTGATGCATGGACAGTGGCTGTCGTTGTACCGCTTCGATCTGCGACCTAGCCAGCCGGTCGACTACGTGGTGTCCAATCACTACGTGTCCACGCATCCGGCATCACGTTTCTTGTGCAACTTGATCGCGGCGCGCACTACCGCCGACCGACGCCTGACCCTACTCAACCGTGAATTCACGATACGCCGGCTGGGCCATGAACCCGAGCGGCACACGCTGCACGGCAGTGCCGAAATCCGTCGCGTGCTGGAGCAGGAGTTTCTGTTGCGCTTGCCCGGGTTGGCGGGTCTCGATCAGCGGCTGGACAGCCTTCCGGCTTAGGCTTCCGGATCGGCCAGCACGTGGATTTCCACGTCGTCGATGGTGACCAGCTGGCCCGCGTGGATCTTGCAGGTCTTGCGCAGCTCGATGGTGCCATCGACCTTCACCGCGCCGGTTGCGACGATGGCCTTGCCGGCGCCGCCGCTGTCGCACAGGCCAGTCAGTTTCAACAGCATGTTGAGCTCGACGTAGCTGCCTTCCAGTTCAAAATCGATGGTTTGCATGGGAATCCGGGATAAAGGGGTCGACAAGGGTGACACGCTTTTCAGGCGGGCAGGCGGCCGTCGTCGAAGGCGCTGTCGGGGAGCGAAAGAAACGCGAACCATGGCATGTCGTTATCGTTGCCGAATGTAGTTGCGTCATCGAGGATGCCGAGCAGGATATTGAAGTCCGCTTCGGCGGCGTGGCGCAGGTCGTCGGTGTGCTCGAACAGCAGCACGTAGCCCCAGGCGGGGATCCAGCCGAGATCACGCAGGCAGTCGGCCAGTGCATCCCAGTTGTGGCCGAACGTGACAGGTAGTTGCAGCGTCACGGCGAGACGTTGCAGCAGTTCGTCCTTATCGTGGCAGCCGGCCAGATCGGTACGGCACACGTGCAACTCGTCGCGCGCGGCGGCCCTGGCAAGGCGGTCGAGATCGTTGACGCCGACGAAGTACACGCCGTTTTGCGTCGGTTTGGTCAGATCCAGATCGAAACCGTGTGCGCTCATCGGTTCATCTCGAAGCGGCGGAAGCTGCGGTAGTGATCGTCGGTGTAGTACCAGCTCACCGGCGGCGTGCCACCAGTGATGATGCGCCGCGCACCGCGGGTTTGCGCACCGGGCGTTTCCACCGTGTACTCGTGGTAGTAGCCGCGCGGCTGCTGCGGTAGCCGGCCTTCGTAGTTGCCGAATACCACGCCGTCCTGGCTGTGTTCGAACGGGCCGCCGCTGAGGATTCGGTTCAAGGTGACCTGCGCTTCGGCAGGAAGGAATCCCGGCATGGTGGGCGTTGCGTCCTGGCTGGCGGGAGTTCTGCCCTGGCTAGTGGGAGTCACTCCAGTGGGATTGCCGGCGACAGTCGGCGCAGGTGTATGCCGTTGCCACAGCAGCATGGCGAAGATCAGCACAGTGAGCAGGATCAGGGGATTGAGTCGGCGCATGTGGATTCGCTGCAGATGAGGGCGAGGGTGAGCTTAGTGCGGTCGGGGCTGCCGATAAACCGGCGGCGGTTTTCACGCCGGTTATTTTCGCGACATGAAAGGGCACAAACTCAATGTGTTCTGCACTGGTTGACGCGCTCACCGCTGGCGCGGGTCAGCGGCTGCCATCGACCCGCGATTGCAGCGCCATTGCCGCCGCCGGATTGCGGTGCTTGGCGCTGCTGATGAAGAATACGAACACGTCGCGCGGCTGGCCGGTCGGCTGCAAGGCAGCGACATGCGGCAGTTCCCCGGGGTCGTTGCCCGCCGCCCAGCTGCGTGCATGCAAGGCCCAGCGATCCAATGCCGCGGGCGCATAGCCGGCGGGGTTTTCGTCGGCGCTGCGCATCAAGCGCGCATAGCTGAAATCACCGGTGAGATCGGCCAGCGACGGATAGTCGGGCGAGTCGGTGAATACGGTCGGCACGGCGTGCGCGCGCGCCAGCGTCACGTAGCGCTCGCACTGGAAGCCGGGGTGGCGCACTTCCAGCACATGGCGCAGCGGCTGGCCGTTGAGTTCACGCGGCAAGGCATCCAGAAACGTGGCCAGATCATCGGCATCGAACGGTCGCGACGGCGGCAGCTGCCACAGGATCGGTCCCAGCCGGTCGCCCATCTCGGCCAACCCGCCCTGCACGAAGCCGTGGATGCCTTTGCCGACCTCGGCCAGTCGCTTACCTTCGGTGATGTAGCGCGGCGCCTTCAGCGAGAACACGAAACTCGCCGGGGTTTCCGCCGCCCACTTTGCATAGGTGGCCGCTTTCTGCGCGCCGTAGTAGGTGCCGTTGATCTCGATCGCACGCAACTGACGGCTGGCGTATTCCAGCTCGCGCCTCTGCACCAGTCCGGCCGGATAGAAGTTGTTGCGCCACGGCGCGTAGTTCCAGCCGCCAATACCGACGCGGATGTGCGGGTCGGCTGGGGAGGCATGGGCAAACAGGTCTGAGGTTGCTGGGGTCATTGGCGTTGCCATCGTTCGAGCATCAACTCATGTTAGCCGCGCCGCGTGCCGTTACTGAAACCCGGCCCACCGTGCGATGGCGCAGGCAATCGATGGCCCATGACTTCCAGCGCTGGCCTTGCGCCTGGTTTGCCGCGATAGTTGATGAATTGCCACCCGCGGAGACTTCGATGTCCCAGCGATTCCTTTCCCCGCGTCTGGCGGGTTGCTGTGCGCTTTTCGTATTCGCCACCGCTGCCTGGGCGCAGACACCGGCTGTGCCGCCGCCGGTGTCTACGCACGACATCGTGCAGCCGATGCCGCCGGAGCAACTGCAGGATTTCGGCGCCTACGTCGACAGTGCGCGGAAGACCTTCGACGTGCCGGGCATCGCGGTGGCGATCGTCAAGGACGGCAAGGTGGTGATGGAGCAGGGCTTCGGCCTGCGCGAGATCGGCAAGCCGGATCAGGTCGACGCGCGCACGCTGTTCGCGATCGCGTCCAACACCAAGGCCTTCACCGCCGCAGCGCTGCAGCAGCTGGCCGAACAGGGCAAGCTGAAGATGGACGACCGGGTGATCGACCACCTGCCGTGGTTCCGCATGTCCGATCCCTACGTGACGCACGAGATGCGAATCCGCGACCTGCTGGCGCATCGCAGCGGCCTCTCATTGGGCGCGGGCGACCTGCTGTACTGGCCGCCGACCTCATACAGCACGAAAGAAGTGGTCGAACGGCTGCGCGATGTACCGATCAAGAACGGCTTCCGCAGCGGCTATGCCTACGACAACATCCTGTTCGCGGTGGCCACGCTGGTCATCGAGCAGGCATCCGGCCAGAGTTATGCCGACTACGTGCGCGATCACATCTTCAAGCCAGTCGGCATGGACGAATCGCTGATCGACAAGACTTATCTCAAGGCTGGCATGGACGTGGCGACAGGCCATGCCAAATCCGATTTCAAGGATCTCAAGCCGGTGCCGCCGATGGCCTGGCTCAACGACCCAGGCGCCGGTGGTATCTACGCCAGCGTGCATGACCTGGCCAAGTGGATGAATGTGCAACTGGCCGGTGGCGCCTTGCCGACGAACGGCGCGGACGGCAAGCCGGCGCGGCTGTTTTCCGAGGACAGTCAGCGCGAGATGTGGAGCGTGCTGACCCCGATCAAGGTCGGCAAGCCGCCGGTTCCCGAATTGGCGCCGCTGGTGCCGAATTTTTCCGGCTACGGCGAGAGCTGGTTCCTGTCCGACTACCTCGGCAGGAAGCTGGTCTGGCATACCGGCGGCTGGCCGGGGATGGTCTCGCGGGTGACCCTGGTGCCGGAATTGCACCTGGGCGTGGTGGTGCTGACCAACGCCGAATCCGGCGCCGCGTTCAATGCGGTGACCTATCGTGTGCTGGACGCCTATCTCAACCCGGCGCAGAAGACCGACTGGGTTGCGGTCTACGACAAAGCGGTGAAGAAAGCCGAGGCGAAATCCGACGACAGCTATGCCAAGCACTCGGCCGCGCGCGACAAGAACAGCAAGCCTTCATTGCCGCTGGCGAAATACGCCGGTACCTACCGCGATCCGTGGTACGGCGATGTCATCGTCAGCCACGAGAACGGCAAGCTGCGCCTGCGTTTCTCCAAGACTGCGCAACTGGTCGGCACGATGACGCCGTGGCAGAACGACACCTTCACCGTGCGCTGGGACGACCGCTCGCTCAATGCAGACGCGTTCGTGACCTTCACCATGGACATGGACGGCCATATCACCGAGGCACGCATGGAGCCGATCTCGCCACTGACCGACTTCAGCTTTGATTTTCAAGACTTGCGGCTTGCTCCGCTCAAGTCCGCTGCCGGGGAAGAGTGACGATGGCGGATGGCCGCTCGTGATCCGGTGATCGGCAAGCTTGCTCGTGGTTCGGTGTGATGAATTCACTATCAATGGCTGGGAGATTGTCCATGTTATGTCGTCGAACGGTTCCGAAAGTCGTGCTGGGGGTACTGCTGACCGCGTGCCTGCCTGCGTTTGCCGCCAGCGAGGATGTCGCCGCGCTGATCAAGCGGCAGTCGCAGGAGTTTTCCGATGCTTCCGCCAGCGGCAACGCTGCTGTGCTCGATCGCTATCTCGATGATCGGGTGACCTTCATGATCGAGAACGGCAGCGTGGTCACGAAGCAGGACATTCTCGCCGGCGCGGGTCCTTCGCCCAAGGGCATCTCGAACCATCTCGTGCAGGCCGACTTCCACGTCCAGGTATACGGGCCGGTGGCGGTCACCAGTTTTACGGATCAGTCCACCGTGCAGGCTTATGGGCAGATGTCACATGCCACTTATCGTTCGACCGAGGTATGGCAGAAGGGGGCGAGTGGCTGGCGCATGATTTCGAGCCAGACCACCGCCGTGCCGCAGGATCCGTCAGCCGTGACGCTGCCGGTCAATGTGCTGGACGAATATGCAGGCATCTACCGAGCCGGTGCAGACATGACCTTCGTGATCGCTCGTCATGGCGATGAGCTCACCGGCGCCGTGAACGGCGGCAAGCCGTACGCGATCAAGGCAGAGCTCAAGGATGTGCTGTTCACGCCCGGCCAGCCGCGGCTGCGGCGGCTGGTACAGCGCGATGCCGGCGGCAAGGTCGTCGGGATCATCAGCCGACGCGACGGTAACGATGCGTTGATGCTGAAACGGGCGAGCTGAGTCACGGGAAAAACGGTGCATGCCCCTGAACCGGGTCGTGCACGCTTGAATATTCGATCACAAAGGGGATTCGTGATGCACCGTTGCCGTCATATTGTCGCCAGCTTGCTGTGCCTGGGCTTGCTGTCCGGCGTTGCCCATGCACGCCAGAATGCACCTGCCGCTCCCACGCAGAGCTTCTTCCATATTCAACTTGGTGCCGCCAGCGCACAGCCTGTTTCGGGCCGGCTACTGCTCTTCGCCACTGACGCCAAGGCAGCGATCGCTGCGGCGAAGGATGGCAAGGTCGACGAGGTGGACACCAGTCCGTTCAGTCCCGAACAGACCTCGGTGGCTGCACGTGAAGTGAGTCGCCTGGCACCGGGGCAGGGCGTGGATATCGATGCGGATACGCTGGTGTTTCCTGCTGGCTACTCGCAACTGCCGCCGGGTGATTACCTGGTACAGGCCGTGCTCGATGTCGATCACAGCTACAACTACTCCGGTCGTGGTGCTGGCGACCTGGTCAGCGACGTGGTCAAGGTACATCTGCCAGCCACGGACGTGCCTGCGCTGACCCTGGTGAAGCAGCTGCCGGCGCGCGCACCGTGGACCTTTCCGTCGCGCGCGATGAGCGCTGCTTCGATGAAATATCTCGACGAGGCCAAGGCCCACACGCAGTCGATCGACTTCACCAGTCCGGCACTCACCGCGTTCTGGGGCCGACCGATCGCGATGCGTGGTTGGGTCGTGACGCCGCCCGGTTACGAGGAAAAGGCCAGCACCACCTATCCGACGGTGTATTACACGCACGGCTACGGCGGCAGTGCCACCTCGCTGACCGCCGTGGCTGCGATGGTTTACGGAAAGATGGCGACCAAGGCGATGCCGCCGATGATCTGGGTACTGCTTGATGAGTCGAGCCCCACCGGCACGCACGAGTTTGTCGACTCGATCAACAACGGTCCATGGGGACAGGCGCTCACCACGGAGTTGATTCCGCAGCTGGAAGCCACCTACCACATGGACGGCAGGCCGAATGGTCGATTCCTCAACGGCCATTCCTCCGGCGGCTGGGCCACGCTGTGGCTGCAGACGCACTATCCGAAAATTTTCGGCGGCACCTGGTCGACCTCGCCCGATCCCAGCGACTTCCATGATTTCACCGGCGTGGACCTGTATGCACCCAACGCGAACGTCTACCACCGGCCGGATGGCTCGGCCTATCCGCTAGTGCGCGACAAGGGCAAGGTGATTGCCAGCTTCGAGACGTTCGCTAGGCTTGAACGCGTGCTGGGCGAATACGGTGGTCAGCTGGCTTCATTCGAATGGGTCTTTTCACCGCGTGGCGCGGACGGTCGGCCGGTGCCGATGTTCGATCGCGATACCGGCATGGTCGATCCGGCGGTGGCCGCCTACTGGCGTGACCACTACGACATCGCGCATTTGCTGCAGGCGAACTGGCCGCAATTGAAACCCGATCTTGACGGCAAAATTCATGTGGTTGTAGGCACCGCTGACACGTTTTATTTGGACGGCGCCGCGCACAGGTTGAAGGCGGTGCTGGACAGCCTGCACGCCAAGGCCGACATCCGTTTCCGGCCCGATCGCACTCACTTCGACCTGTACGTCGAGGGCAAGGATCGTCAGGGTCTGCTCAATCAATTCAGCTGGGAGATGTATGCGGTGGCGCGTCCGGGCTCCAAACTGAAGCCTGCGGCCGCCGCGCCGTGATCACGCAGCAGCGGCAATGGCGGAAAAGCCGGGCCGCTGCCGCGATGATCGATTCGCAAATTCATCCGAAACAGCCGACTACTGGATAAATGTCACGTTGACGGGGTGTCTTGCAGTCATGGTTTTGCGGCATAGTCGCGCTGCAAGCACAGTCGTTGCGTGTGCTTGGGCATGTCCGTCATGAATTCACGTTGGAGGGAATCTGGATGAAATCGTCAAGTTTGATCGCCATTGCACTGGCTTGTCTGTTGGCCGTTCCGGCCGTTTATGCACAACAAGCGTCTGCGCCCGCCGGTTCCACTGGCCAGTGCAAGGACGGCAGCTACTCCAGTCAGGCCACCAAGAAAGGTGCCTGCAAGGGTCACAAGGGCGTGAAGGAGTGGTACGCCGCTGCTGACGCTTCAGCCACAAAGGCTGCCCCGGCTGCTGCTGCCGCACCTGTCGCTGCAGCTCCTGCAGCTGCGGCACCGGCGGCTGCCCCGGCGCCGAGCACGCCGATGAAGCCGCACAAGATGATGCCGGCACCTGCCGCCAACGCCGCAGCGGGCGGTGGCCCGGGCATGGTCTGGGTCAACGACAGCAGCAAGGTCTACCACTGCCCCAGCGACAAGTGGTACGGCAAGACCAAGCACGGCGAGTACATGAGCGAAGCCGACGCCAAGGCGAAGGGTGCCCATGCCGAGCATGGCAAGGCCTGCACGCCGTAAAGGCTTTCAGTTGCACGTTTGATGAGAGGCCGGCGCAAGCCGGCCTCTTGTTTTGGCTTACCCGGGCTGCCACGGATCGTAACTGCCGAAGTACCGGGGATGGCCCTCAGGGTCGTGGCGATGGCCTCTCCGCACCCCGATCAATCCTGCTCGTCGATGCTCTCGATCAGCGGTGGCAATGTGCGCACGAGCATGCTTTGCGGGCTCGTCATCGGCAGCTTGGCGACGCGCAGCCGTTCGAGGATCTCGAACAGCAGGTCGCTCTTCACCGCAGCGACCTCGCGCGGGCTGTTGACGTAGGCGATGCAGTTGAAGCTCATCGTGCCGCCGTCGAGATTTTCCAGCTGGACATACGGCGCCGGCGTGGCGAGCGTGCCGGTATGCGCATGCAGCACTTCCAGAATAAGTTCGCGCGCCTTGCCCGCGTTGGTGTCCAGCGGCATCGGCAGCTTGATCAGTACGCGGCCCTGTGCGTTCGCCAGGGTCACGTTGCGCACCTTCTCGGTGATCAGCTGCGAGTTCGGCACGATCATGGTGGAGCGGTCGCTCATCTGGATTTCGGTGGCGCGCACGTTGATGCGGCGGATGTCGCCCTCGACGCCGTTGAGGCTGACCCAGTCGCCCACCTTCACCGGCCGTTCGACCAGCAGGATCAGGCCGGAGATGAAATTCTGCACGATCGCCTGCAGGCCGAAACCGATGCCCAGTGACAGCGCGCTGACGATCCAGGTGATGCTCTTCAGATCCACGTGCAGCGCGGCCAGCGTCAGCACGAATACCAGCATGCCGCCGAGGTAGCCGAGCAGGGTGACGATGGAGTCCTGCATACCCGCTTCCATCGTGGAATGCGGCAGCAACTGCTCGCGCAACCAGCGCTTGAGCATGCGCAGCACGAACATGCCGGCCACCAGCACCAGCACGGCGGTGAAGATGCTGCCCGGATCGATCGCGAGATCGCCGAGCTTGAGGCTGCTGAAGGTCTGTTCGGCGCTGGTCAGCAGATCCTTCGGGCCGGCACCGAACGGCGTCAGCACGGTCGCCAGCGCCAGCAGGATCAGCATCACCCGGCTCACGCCGGAAAACACGGTGGCGGCTTGTTCCAAGGTGTGTGGTGCCAGCTCGAACGTGGCCTGCAGCCGCTGACCGCCACGTCCACGCGGCGAGAGCAGGGCGTTGATCAAGTCGGTCAGCAGATGGATCAGCAGATACACGGTGGCCACGATCACGCCGACCCACAACATCTGTACGGCTACAAAAAACGCCAGTGCGATGAAGCCGGTGATCACGCCCAGCCAGCTGATCACCACGCCCAGCGTGGCCGCCGTGGTCAGCAGGCCGGCCCATACCGGGCGGTGCTGCGGTTCGGCCGCGCTGTCGGCCAGTTCCCGTTGGGTCTGCCGCAGGCGCAGCAAGGCCATGCCGATCAGCCCGCTGACAATCAGCGCCACCAGGCCGCGCGTGGCCACCGTGGCCGACAGACTGGTGCCCACCGTGCGGCTGGTACGCTCGAACAGACCGAGCAGCAGCGCTGCGGCACCCAGCAGCCACGGGTACGGGCGCAGTCGTTGCGCCGCCAGATCCGACAGCGCAGGCAGACGCCATGACGGTCGGCGCACCGACAGCAGCGCCCGCCCCAACCCGGTCACGTACGCCGCAAAACACACCAGTCGCACGGCCGTGGCAGCCAGCGCGTCCAGGTCGACGTCCAGGATGTCGTTCCAGTTCAATCCCAGGTACACCAGTTGCGCGGCCAGCCCGGTGGTGATGACGGCGGTCAACGCCACCGCAGCAGCCATCGCACTGCGGCGCAGATGGCCGTCCGGCACGTGGCGCGTGGCCAGCAGCAGCAACAGCCGTTCCAGCAGCCAGCGGCCGCCGCCCAGCAGCAGCGCGGCAGCGATCAGGCACAGCAGCAGCGGCAGGCGATTCGGCGGCTGCCATGCCTCGCTCCAGGCGTCGAACCAACGTCCGCCGAGCCGCTTAAGTCGCAGCATGTCGTCCGGGAAGCTGCGCACCGTATCCGCCCAGAACATGCGACTGAACGGTGTCGCGGTGCGCGATGCGAGTCGCGCCTGGAACTGGTCGTTACGCAGGCCGGTGAGTTGCGCGGCCAGTTGCAGCGCGTTCTGGCTGAGCAGTTGCTCCTGCTTGATCTGCGCATCCAGATTGGCCTGGGCCTTGTCCAGCTGTCGGCGCTGGGTGGCGACTTCCGGCGCTTCCGTGGGCGCGCCCTTGGCCGGTGGCGGCCCCAGCACGGTGAGCTGCGCCTTCAGCGCACTCATCTGCGGCGCCAGACTGTCGGCCAGCTGGCGTGCCTGATCCTGCACACTCAAGGCGGTGTTGCGCAGGTCGGCCAGCGGCACGTCGGAGTTGTTGTCCTTCAGTGCTGCCTTCACCGTATCGAGCTGGCTGCCCAGCTGATCCACCGTCTGCGCTGGTGTCGCTGCGGGCGCCGTGGCGGCGGCAGGTGGCGGGTTGCTGTTCTGGGCGAACAGCGTGGTGCTGCCGATGGTCAGCAGCAGAAGCAGGAGATAACGGAGCAGGGTAGGCATCCGGGCATGATCGGAGCGCGGATGCGGACGGTCAATCATGTTGGCCGGATTGGAGGCAGTCTCCGTAGTTGGCATTCAGATTCGGTGCCGACGCAAGGCTTGCTGCCGCAGCGGCTGGGACGGTTTTCCCTGTTCCTTTGCCTTGAGTGAAAATTCGCAGTCGAAGAGCTGCCTTTCGACTCCGCTGTGCCAGGCTCAAGGTGAAGGGGTGCGGTGTTTCCTGCGTGTGGCCGCGCCGATCGATAGTACTTTCATGACCCCGCATCGTTCGTGCTTCAAGCACAATAACGGCATACGCAAGCCCGGAACACATCATGATCTTCCGCTGGTTCGAATCCCTCATCGACGCGTTCAAGGAACCGCTCGATGGCATGCCGCCGCAGCCGGTGTGGCGCTTCTACGCGTTCTATCTGCGTCAGGTCTGGCCGGTGTTCGCGGCGGCGATCGTGGTCGGTTTCGTGGTGGCGATCATCGAGGTGGCGCTGTTCGGTTTCATCGGCAGCATTGTGGACATGGCCCGAGGCGCGCCGGGCATGGCGTTTTTCCACGAGCACGGCCGCGCTCTGCTGTGGATGGGCGTGGTGGTGCTGTTTGCGCGGCCGCTGGCGATCGGCTTGCACGACCTGCTGGTGAACCAGGCGATCGTGCCCAGCCTGACCAACCGCATCCGCTGGCAGAACCATCGCTACGTGATCCGCCAGAGTCTGGGTTTCTTCCAGAACGACTACGCCGGCCGCATCGCCAACCGCATCATGCAGACCGGCGGCTCGCTGCGCGAATCGGCGGTGCAGATTGTCGACGCGATCTGGTACGTCAGCATCTACACCGGCAGTGCGATCGTGATGTTCGCGCATGCGGATTTCTGGCTGGCTGCCCCGCTGGTGGTATGGATATTCGCGTACGTGGGGCTGCTCGGCTTTTTCATTCCGCGCGTCAAGCAGCGTTCGTGGCTGGCGTCGGAAGCGCGCTCCAAGTTGATGGGTCGCATCGTCGACGGCTACAGCAACGTGCTCACGCTGAAACTGTTTGCACATACCCGCCGCGAGGAAGCCTACGTGGCCGAGGCGATGGCCGAGCAGACCGGCAAACTGCGCCGAATGACCCGACTCACCACGTTGATGGACGCCAGCATCACCACGCTCAACGGCTTCCTGATCGTCGGCACTTCGGCGCTGGCGCTGTGGCTGTGGAGCCAGGGTCGCGTGACGGTGGGCGCGATCGCGCTGTGCACTGGACTGGTGATCCGCATCAACAACATGTCCGGCTGGATCATGTGGGTGGTCAACGGCATCTTCGAAAATGTGGGTACCGTGCAGGACGGCATCACCACGATCTCGCAACCGCGCGCGGTGCAGGACCGCGACGATGCGATGCCGCTCGAGGTGACCAACGGTGCGGTGCGCTTCGAACACATCCATTTTCACTACGGCAAACAGGGTGGTGTGATCGCCGGGCTCGACCTGGCTGTGCGCGCGGGCGAGAAGATCGGCTTGGTCGGGCCGTCCGGCGCCGGCAAATCCACCCTCGTGAACGTGCTGCTGCGGCTGTACGACCTGGAAGGTGGCCGCATCCTGATTGACGGCCAGGACATCGCCCACGTCACGCAGGAAAGCCTGCGCTCGCAGATCGGCGTAGTGACCCAGGACACTTCGCTGCTGCATCGCTCGATCCGCGACAACCTGCTGTATGGACGTCCGGATGCTGGCGAGGCGCAGATCGCCGATGCGGTGCGCAAGGCGCGCGCCGACGAATTCATCCCGCAACTGGTCGATGGTGAAGGCCGCAGCGGTTACGAGGCATTGGTCGGCGAGCGTGGCGTGAAACTCAGCGGCGGCCAGCGCCAGCGCATCGCGATCGCCCGCGTGCTGCTGAAGGACGCGCCGATCCTGGTGCTCGACGAAGCTACGTCGGCACTCGATTCCGAAGCCGAAGCGGCAATCCAGGACAGCCTCGACATCCTGATGCAGGGCAAGACGGTGATCGCGATTGCGCATCGCCTGTCCACCATTGCGCGAATGGATCGGCTGGTGGTGCTGGACAAGGGGAAGGTCGTGGAAACCGGCACGCATGCTGAGCTGATCGCGCATGGAGAGCTGTATGCGCGGCTGTGGAAGCGGCAGACCGGCGGGTTTGTGGCGGCGGAGGATGCGCTGGTCTGATGCTGTGATTCAGGCTGACCATGACCAGCGCCAGAGCATTTCCTGTGGGAACGACTTCAGTCGCGATGCTTTCGGTTTTTCGCGGCGTCAATATCCATGAGCATCGTTCTCCTACCATCATCGAGAAATCCAGAGCATCCGCATGAACCATAAAGTCGTGATACGGCCCGTGCAGAGGGAAGATTTTCCCGCATGGAAACAGCTCTGGGATGGCTACAACGCCTTTTACAGCCGAAGCGGCACGACCGCGTTGCCGGAGGACATCACGCAGACGACCTGGTCGCGTTTCTTCGACGCCGACGAGCCGGTGCACGCCATCGTCGCCGAGCGTGCCGGCGAGCTGCTTGGCCTGGCGCACTTTCTCTATCACCGCAGCACCATCCAGCTCGGCCCGAGTTGTTATATGCAGGATCTATTCACGGTCGAGGCGGCCCGCGGCAACGGCGTCGGCCGTGCACTGATCAACGCCGTTTACGAGCGTGCGGGGCAGGCGGGTTCACCGCGGGTCTATTGGCAAACCCATGAGACGAATGCGGCAGCCATGCAGCTCTACGACAAGGTCGCCGAGAAGTCCGGATTCGTCGTGTATCGCAAGTTGCTGTAGGCGTCACACAGTGTCGCCGGCTGCTCAGATGCACAGCCTGAGCTTGCGTATGCCGTCCTGGATCTCGCGTACGCTGGCGCCGCCGTAGCCGAGGATCAGGCCGCCCCTGGCCGGCGGTTTTGCATAGCAGAGCGACAACGGCCTGACTGAAACACCGTGCCGTGCCGCCTTTTTCGACACCGCTACATCGTCGACGCCGGGCGACAGCAATGCCACCAGCTGCATTCCCGCTTCGGCGCCGATGACCTCGAGCTGGTTGTCCATGTATTTGCCGATTGCCTCGAGCAGCGCCGTTCGTCGCTCCAGATAGAGCGTCCGCATGCGGCGGATGTGCCGCGCGAAATGGCCCTCGCGGATGAAATCGGTCATGACAAGTTGATACAGCGTGGAGGAAAACGTGTCGGTGGCATTGCGCACGTCGTAAAAGGCCGGCAGCAGATCCTTCGGAACCACCACGTAACCCAGGCGCAGGGCGGGAAACACGACCTTGCTGAAGGTGCCGACATAGATGACGCGATCATCCGTATCCAGACCCTGCAACGACGCGATCGGTCGGCCGCCGAACCTGTACTCGCTGTCGTAGTCGTCCTCGATGATCCAGGCGCCACTGCGCATCGCCCAGTTCAGCAACTGCATGCGCCGCGTGGCACTCATCGTCACACCCAGCGGAAACTGATGCGACGGCGTGATGTAGATGGCGTGTGCGTTGCGGCCACGACGGATGCCCTCCGCCACGTTCAGACCCTCCTGATCGACCGGCACCGGAACGAGTCGGGCGCCGACCGTCATCAGTGCCTGGCGCGCACCGGGATAGCCGGGCTCCTCCACCCAGACACGTTCTTTGGCGTCCAGCAGAACGTGGGCGCAAATCTGCAGGCCTTGCTGCGAGCCGGTCGTCATCAGGATCTGCGACGCATCGCAGCGTACGGCACGAACCGTATTCAGGTATTCCGCGATCGCTTCGCGCAGTGGCAGATATCCCATCGGATCGCCATAGACCATCGCGTCGATCGACGGCTTTCGCGCATGCCGGTTCACCAGTTTCGACCACACGCCGCCCGGGAAATGGTCGAGCGCCGGCAGGCCGATGCGAAACGCACCCTGGCTGTCCAGCCAGGTCCGCGCCGGCTCGCGCATCAGCGCTGAGCGCTGGGAGATCCGGCGTGGAGCCTGATTCCCGGGAATCTGCAACAGCGCGTTGCGTGAGCTTGTGTTCACCGGTTGCGGGGTCGCTTCCGGTATCGATCTGGCGACACACGTACCGGCGCCGAGGAACGTCTCCAGATAGCCTTCGGCGTACAGTTGCTCATACGCGCTCAGCACCGGGATGCGGGAGATCTTCAGTTCGCCGGCAAGGCTGCGGCTTGACGGTACCCGCTGCCCCGGCCGCAACTGGCCGTCGAGGATCGCCCGCCGAAACCAGTCGGACAACTGGCGGTGCATCGGTGTCCCGTTTCCGGCGTTCAGTGCAATGGGTGGCAGGAAGCTAGCCGAGATGCGTTGCATGCTGGTACCCGTCAAAGTGGATATAGCATATCGCATCAAAGTGGTTATTTAAGCAAACCACTATGTAGCTTAGTTTCTTCCGCCATGACTTGATGTGCAGGACGAATGAGCGATGCCGTTACTCCGTAAGATGATCCTGCTTCGCCGTATGCGCAGCATTCTGCTGGCATGCGTGCTCGGCTGTTTGCTGCATCCCGTACTGGCATTTCCACAGACCGTCCCCGCTGCATCTGCCCACCAGTCGTTGGACGATGCCTGGTGGACCGGCCCCATGCTGGCGAATTCGGCGGGGACGCTGACGCCTGGGCATTTTCTGGTCGAGCCCTATTTGTATGACATTTCCAGTGCGCATTCGGACAGCTATGGTTCGCGCACGTACATCCTCTACGGACTCGCCAACCGATTGACGGTCGGTGTGATCCCCGTGTTGGGCTACAACACGATGAGCGGCGGTGCACACAGCTCGCACGTCGGCATCGGCGATTTCACCGTGCTCGCCCAATACCAGCTCACGCAGTTTCACGAGGGCGACTGGCTGCCGACGATTGCCGTCGAGGTACAGGAAACATTGCCGACCGGAAAATACGATCGACTGGGCGACCGGCCAGCCGACGGCTTCGGCAGCGGCGTTCATACGACAACCTTGCAGCTCAACACCCAGACCTACTTCTGGGTGCCGAATGGTCGAATCCTGCGCATGCGCTTCGATGTATCGCAGGCGTTTTCCAGCGACGCGAATGTCGAGGACGTCAGTGTCTACGGCACTGGGCCGGGGTTTCGCGGCAAGGCCAAACCAGGCAGCTCCTTTTTCGCCGACCTGTCCTGGGAGTACAGCCTGACGCGAAGTTGGGTGCTGGCGCTCGATCTCACCTACAGCCATAGCCGCCGTACCCGCGTGATCGGCAGCATGCCGGATGCCGACGGCCTGTCGACTTTGCACGACATCCGTCTGGATTCCAGCTCCGTCACGGCGTTCGGTTTCACGCCAGCGATCGAATACAACTGGAACCCCAACATCGGCGTGCTTCTTGGGACTCGCGTGATCCCCGGGGGACGTCACACGGATACCTCGGTCACCCCGGCCGTGGCACTCAACATGGTCTTCTGAGGAAACGATGATGAACGCATGCAAATCCATTCGCGTCGGTTTGCTGGCATCCGTCCTGATCGCAGGCGCGCTGCCGCTGCACGGGTTCGCCGGTCAGCACGTCGCTGCGTCGGCGGCCAGCCAGGCGTCAGCGCAACGGGATGGGCAACATGATTTCGATTTCGAGATCGGCAACTGGAAAACCCATGTCGCGCGCCTCCAGCACCCCTTGACCGGCTCGGCGGTCTGGCTCGATTACGACGGTACCAGCGTAATCCGCAAGATCTGGAATGGCCGCGCCAACCTGATCGAGCTCGAGGTCGATGGTTCGGCGGGTCACATGGAACTGTTGTCCCTGCGCCTGTACGACCCTCAATCCCGGCAGTGGAGCCTCAACGTTGCCAGTAGTAGGGGAGGTGGATTGGGCGTGCCCGCAGTCGGCGGATTCAAGAGTGGGCGCGGCGAGTTTTACGACAAGGAGACACTGGACGGCCGTGACATTCTGGTTCGGTTTGTCATCTCGCAGATCACGGCGGATGTGTACCGATTCGAGCAGGCATTCTCCGCGGATGGAGGCAAGACCTGGGAGGTGAACTGGATCGCGACAGACACGCGAATCAAGGCCGAGGCCAGCCATGTGGGCTGAACTGTAGCGCGCATGCCGAACAGGATTCAGACCGACTGAATCCTACATTTTCAATCCAATTCTGGGAACGAAGTTTCTGGCATTGGAGCTTTAGAGCCTGCTGCAGCTCCGAGTCATCTGGCGCCCAACTACTTTTTGTTTCACACGCCGCGCCGCTTGGCCGGCCAATCCGAGGAGGTTGCGACATGCGCAAATTTGTTCTCGTCCGTACGATCTCGATGCTCGTTGCATCGAGTTTGACCATGGGTCAAGCGTTCGCGTCCGACTCGCCGGACGTTTCCAAGGCGGTTTCCGCAGCGGTGGCCGACTCCTCACGGCCCGCTACCGACAGCACGCGGGACGCCGACCGCAAACCAACCGAGACCTTGGCTTTCGCCGGCGTCAAGCCGGGCGACAAGGTCGCAGATTATGCCGCTGGTGCCGGCTATTTCACCCGTCTGTTCGCCGACGTGGTCGGGCCTCAGGGTCACGTCTACGCGGCCGTACCCAATTCCCTGTTCGTGTACCCGAATATCGTCAAGGGGATCGCCGAGATCCAGACCTACGCCGTCGCGCATCAAAACGTAACTGTGACCTTCGCCTCCGCGCTGGAGACGGTGAGGTTCCCGGAACAGCTCGACCTGTTCTGGATATCCCAGAACTACCACGACTTGCACGACAGCTTCATGGGTCCGGTCGACATGGCCGCGTTCAACAAGGCGGTCTATGCGGCGCTCAAGCCGGGTGGGGTCTACATTGTACTCGACCACGTCGCCGCCAAGAACTCGCCAGCGGACGTGACCGACACCTTGCATCGCATTGAGCCTTCGGTGGTGCGCAAGGAAGTCGAGGCGGCAGGTTTCAAGTTCGAGGGCGAGAGCACGGCCCTGGCCAACCCCGCCGACCCGCACACCGCCACCGTGTTCGACAAGTCGATACGCGGCCATACCGATCAGTTCATCTTCAAGTTCCGAAAACCGAAGGGCTAAGGCCTGAACTTCGCGCCATGCTGCTTACTCACCCCGGTATGGGGTTAGTAAGCAGCACGAACGGCGTGCGTTACTCATTACCAATCACTAGGAGATGAACTTGAATCATTTGGTGCAGAAAGCGATCGGCATGGTATTGGCCACAATCGTTTGTGTCTCTTATTCCTGCGTCGGCCTTTCGCAGACACCCACGCCAACACCCGTGGTGCATGACGGGCAACACGACTTTGATTTCAATATTGGCGTGTGGCACACCCACATCAAGCGAATTCTTGATCCATTTGCGAGCAGTTCGAAATCCGTTGAACTGAATGGGACCGTGACCGTGCGCAAGGTGTGGGATGGCAAGGCGGAACTGGAGGAGATCGAAGCGGATGGGCCGAAAGGCCACTGGGAAGGTCTCACGCTCTTCCTGTACAACCCGAGCGCGCACCAGTGGAGTCAATCGTTCGCGAACAGCAAGGTCGGGACACTGACGTCGAATATCGGTGAATTCAAGGATGGCCGAGTCGTGCTGGTGGGTCAGGACAACACCGTGAATGACAA
This sequence comes from Rhodanobacter sp., assembly GCA_035566635.1. Taxonomy (GTDB): domain Bacteria; phylum Pseudomonadota; class Gammaproteobacteria; order Xanthomonadales; family Rhodanobacteraceae; genus Rhodanobacter. Next base: position 41,422 of record DATMQY010000017.1, on the reverse strand, counting down.
GACGATACTGGTGAGGGCCGTGTGGTCCAACATCAAGCCGGATTCGCATCAATACGAGGAGACGTATTCGAATGATGGTGGGACGACATGGGTACGGTCGTTTACCGCCAACTTGACGAGATTGAAACAGTGAGCACCGCCCTTCGCCTCTTGTGTGCAAACGTGCATCCAAAACTGACCCTCTAAACAGGGTTAAGTGATCCCGACACCGAGTTCAGAACGATGCGGTGCTTGACTCTAGACCTAGATCAAGGGTCTAGACTTGTGCCATGAACATACAAATCAGCTCACTCACCATCGGTGCCGTCGCCAAGCGCGTCGGTGTGGCGATCGACACGATCCGTTATTACGAACGCGAGGGTCTGCTGCCCGAGCCGCTGCGGCGCGCCTCGGGTTATCGCAGTTATGGCGAGAGCACGGTTGCGCAGTTGCGCTTTATTCGGCGGGCCAAGGATCTGGGTTTCACGCTTGATGAAATTCGCGAGCTGCTGGCGTTGTCAGCGGATCGGCAGCGCGGAGTGAAGGCGGTCAAGCAGCGGGCACAGCAGCGGCTGGCGGCAATCGAGCAGCGCATCACCGAGTTGCAGCGCGTGCGCGATGGGCTGGCGCAGCTGGTGGAGTCGTGTCCGGGACATGGCAAGCCGGAGCAGTGTCCGATTCTGCGCGCGTTGGCCGACGAGGCGAAGTCATGATGAACGAGCGTGCTTCCTGCTGCCAAGGCAGCGACCAACCTGCGCACGCGATGGCCATCGATCCGGTATGCGGCATGCAGATGGATCCGGCTGCGGCGAAACATCAGGCCATTCACGGCGGACAGACGTTTTATTTTTGCTGTGTGGGCTGCAAGACGAAGTTCGAGTCGGCACCGGCAAAGTATCTGGGCGTCAGCGAGACGAAAGATGCTCCAGCATCATGCTGCGCGACGAAGACGGCGCCGGCGCATGATCACTCGCAGCATGATCATGCTGCTCATGGCCATGAGCAATATGATCATCACGACCACGCGCACACGGTGAAAGATCCGGTCTGCGGGATGACGGTGGATCCGCATACCGCGAAGTATCGCGCCGAGCACGATGGCCACACGCATTATTTTTGCTCCGCACGTTGTCACGAGAAGTTCGTAGCCAATCCATCCGCTTATCTCGACGGTCGCATGGCCCCGCCAGCGGTGGTGCCGGGTGCGATCTACACCTGCCCGATGCATCCGGAAGTGCAGCAGGTCGGTCCCGGTGATTGCCCCAAGTGCGGCATGGCGCTGGAGCCGATGATGCCGAGCCTGGACGAGGACGATGGCGGCGAGCTGTCGTCGATGACGCAGCGTTTCTGGGCGTTACTGGCCTTGACCGTGCCGGTGTTCGTGCTGGCAATGGGGCCGCATCTGTTTGGTGGGCATCTGCCGGCGCCATGGGATCGTGTGAGCGGTTGGGTCGAGGCGGTGCTGGCAACTGTCGTGGTGCTGTGGGGCGGCGCGCCGTTCTTCGCGCGCGGTTGGCGTTCGTTGAAACCGTGGCATCCGAACATGTACACGCTGATCGCGCTGGGTACCGGCGTGGCGTGGCTGTACAGCGCGGTGGCGTTCCTGCTGCCGGGGATTTTTCCGCCCGGCTTCCGCGATATGCATGGCAACGTCGCGGTGTATTTCGAATCGGCGGCGGTGATCGTCACCCTGGTCACGCTGGGCGATTTCCTGGAACTGCGTGCACGCCGACGCACCGGTGCGGCGCTGAAGGCGTTGCTCGGTTTGGCGCCGAAAACCGCGCGGCGGATCGCCGCCGACGGCAGCGAGACCGATGTGCCGCTGGATGTGGTGCACGCCGGCGACGTGCTGCGCGTGCGTCCCGGCGAGAAGGTGCCGGTCGATGGCGTGGTGCTGGACGGCGAGAGCCACGTCGACGAGTCGATGCTCACTGGCGAGCCGATGCCGGTGGTCAAGACGAAGGACGATCTGCTCACCGGTGGCACGGTGAACCAGGATGGTGGGCTGACCATGCGTGCGCAGAAAGTTGGCAGCGCGACCATGCTGGCGCAGATCGTGGCGCTGGTGGCGCAGGCGCAACGCAGCAAGGCACCGCTGCAGCGCGTGGCCGATCGGGTGGCGGCGTGGTTCGTGCCGACGGTGGTGGCGATCGCGCTGCTGGCGTTTGCGGCGTGGGCGCTGATGGGGCCGGCGCCGCGACTGACGCATGCGCTGATCGCGGCGGTGTCGGTGCTGATTATCGCCTGTCCGTGCGCGCTAGGGTTGGCCACGCCGATCTCGATCATGGTCGCTAGCGGTCGCGGCGCGCAGCATGGCGTGCTGTTCAAGGACGCCCGTGCGATCGAGACGCTGCACGACATCGATACGCTGGTGCTGGACAAGACCGGTACCCTGACCGAGGGCAAGCCGGTGCTGACCGAGTTGGTGAGCCTCGGTGGACAACCGCGCGAACACTTGCTGGCACTAGCCGCCGCACTGGAGCAATCGAGCGAGCATCCGCTGGCGCGGGCGATCGCAACCGCGGCGAAAACGGAGCGCGCGCCGATGCTGGCAGCCACGGATTTCCGCTCGCTGACCGGTCGCGGTATCAGCGCGACCGTGAATGGCCGCGGAGTGGCGCTGGGCAATACGAAGTTGATGGCGGAGCTGCATACTGCGATCGGCGTCGAAGCCAACGTACGCGCCGAGCAGTTGCGTGGGCAGGGTGCCACGGTGATGTTCCTGGCCATCGACGGCGCGCTGGCCGCGCTGCTGGCGGTAGCCGACCGGATCAAGCCGGGCACGCCGGCAGCGCTCAAGGCGCTGCGTGCAGCCGGCCTGCATATCGTGATGCTGACCGGCGACAACGCCACCACGGCGCAGGCTGTGGCGCGCGAGCTGGGCATCGACGAAGTGCATGCAGATGTGCCGCCAGCGGACAAGGCTGCGGTGATAAATGTCTTGCGCGCTATAGGTCGCCGCGTGGCGATGGCCGGTGATGGCATCAACGACGCGCCGGCACTGGCCGCCGCCGACATCGGCATCGCGATGGGCAGCGGCACCGACGTGGCGATGGAGAGTGCGCAGGTGACCCTGGTGAAGGGCGAGCTGGGTGCGATCGTGCGCGCACGATCGCTGTCACGGGCGACTGTGCGCAACATCCGCCAGAACCTGTTCTTCGCGTTCGTCTACAACGCCGTCGGCGTGCCGCTGGCAGCGGGCGTGCTGTATCCGTGGTTCGGCATCACGCTGTCGCCGATGATCGCCGCACTGGCGATGAGCCTGTCGTCGGTGTCGGTGGTGAGCAATGCGTTGCGGCTGCGGCATGCACCGCTGTGACGACTGTCACCAGCGATGATTGACAGCCGCTTCTGTGTCTGACTGCGCCGTAGGATGATCATTCTCCCGCACCGTTGTGGTGCCGGAGAACTCTCATGAACGTCGTCAATGACACCCGCAGCACGCTGGAAAAGCACATGCCGTTGCTGCTTGGTCTGCTGGTGGTCTTTCTGGCCGGCAAGGCACTGAAGAAAACATTGTGGACCGTATTCGGGATGTACATGGCGCTCCACTACAGCGGCATCCATCTGTTTGGCTGAAGCAATGCTTTAAACTTTGTGCCTGCCTGTTCGCGCTGCTGCGTGGACATCGTTCGATTCACTCGCACAAAGTCATCGCATGACCCGCAATCTCGCCGAATGGCTGACATACCAGGAACGCGTAAACGTACGCAGCATCGAGCTGGGACTCGACCGTGTGCGTGAGGTATGGCAACGGATGGGCGCGCCGGTGCCGGCGCATCGAGTGATCACGGTGGGCGGCACCAACGGCAAGGGTTCCACCGTGGCCCTGCTTGAAGCGATGCTGACGGCCGCCGGCTTGCGCGTCGGCACGTTCACTTCACCGCATCTGCTCGACTACAACGAGCGTGTACGCATAGATGGCACGAATGCCGATGATGCCGCGCTGGTCGCTTCATTCGAGCGGATCGAGGCGGCGCGTGAAAAGGTGCCATTGACCTATTTCGAATTCGGCACGCTGGCGGCGCTGGATCTTTTTGCGCGTGCTGAGCTTGATGTGGCCGTGCTCGAAGTGGGGCTGGGCGGGCGGCTGGACGCGGTCAACATCATCGACGCCGACGTGGCGATCGTCACCACCGTGGATCTCGACCACATGGACTGGCTGGGTCCGGATCGCGACAGCATCGGCCGCGAGAAGGCCGGCATCGCACGGGCAGGGCGGCCGGTGATCGTAGGCGAGTCGGATCCGCCGAGGGGACTGCTCGATGCGCTGGCGACGTGCGGTGCACAGGTCGAGCGCGCAGGGCTCGATTTTCACGTGGAGCGTCACGCCGACGGCTGGCGCTGGCAGCACCGCGACGGCAGTGCGATGGAGCTGCCCGATCCGGCGCTGGCGGCGCCGGTGCAGTTCGCCAACGCGGCAGCGGCGATCGCCGCGCTGCATGCGCTGTGGAAGAACGATGCGTCGTTTGCGCTGAAGGATGTCTTTGCCGCGGTCAGCGCCGGCCTGCATGAAGTGCGGGTGCCGGCGCGATTGCAGTCGCTGGGTGGCGATCCGGCGCTGATCGTGGACGTGGGTCACAACCCGCAGGCCGCGCGTGCGCTGGCCGAATGGCTGGATACGCAACCGGCCGCACGCGTGCATGCGGTGTACGGCGCGCTGGCGGACAAGGACGTGGCCGGAGTGATCGGCGCGCTTGGCCTGCGCATCGACCACTGGCATCTGGCCGGACTGGATCACGCCACGCCGCGCGGCCTGGCGGTGACGGCGCTGGCTGCGATCCTGAAGCAGGTCCTGCCGCAGGCGACGTTCGATGCGCACGCCGACGTGGCCGCAGCGCTGGCCGCCGCCCGGACAACGGCGCGGCCAGGTGAGCGCATCCTGGCGTTCGGCTCGTTTTTCGTGGCCAGCGCGATCGTCGCTGAACACCGTAGTTGAGCCGCATGGCCGCGTGAGTCATGGCATCCGGCGCAGGCAGGTATAATCACGCCGTTGCGTGCTGCGTTTGCCGCCTTGGAGTGAGATCTTGAATACACGCCTGCTGGGTGCTGCCGTCCTGATTGCCTTGGCGATCCTGTTTGTGCCGATGTTCTTTTCCAGTACGCCGCCGGCTCCCGGTGGTGATCAGGCAGTGAGCCTGGCGATACCGCCGGCACCCGATCGCGACCTGCAGACCAAGACAATGAGCCTGAATCCGGATGCGCCGGTGGGCGCACCTGCGGTGGCGGGCTCCGCCGCTGCGGCGGCGTCACAGGTCACGACGACCACGCCGGCGTCGGGTAACCAGCTGGCCACGGTGAACATCGGTTCGAACCGTCCGCGCGACGTGGAAACCGATTCGGCAGCGAGCACAAAACCGGTGCCGACGACGGTGACGACGGGTACGGGCGCGACGCCGAGCCAACCAGTGATCCCGATGCACAGCACGCCCGGCACGCCTGGCGCCAGCGCGCCAGCGACCAAGCCAGCGCCGGTGATAGTCGCCTCGAAGGCGACCACGCCCACCGCCACGCCACCGGCGGCACCGCCGGTGAGCACGCCTGCTGCTACCGGACACGGCAATTACACGATCAACCTCAGCGCCTACGCCAGCGCGGCCGGTGCCGCGAATCTGGAGCGCCGCGTGCGCGCGCTGGGCTATCCAGTGACAGGCCATTCGATAACCCAGGCGGGTCAGCCGCGCACGCTGGTCATCGCCGGCCCGTTCGAGACGCGCGCCGCCGCCGAAGCGGCGCGTTTGAAGATCACCCAATCCATCCCCGGTGCGCCGGCGCGGCTGGAGCAGGACGCCAGCCATGAAGACGCCACCTCGGCTGCGACCGCTCCCGTCGCTCATGCAGCGGCTGCCAGGGCTGGTGGCTGGGCGGTGCAGCTGGCCGCGATGAGCAATCAGGCCGATGCCACCGCGCTGCGTGACAAATTGCGCGCGGGCGGCTTCGACGGTTTCGTCGATTCGGTGCAGTCCGGCGGCAAGCAGCTGTGGCGCGTGCGCGCAGGTCCGCAGACACAACGTGCCGATGCATTGCGCGTGCACGATCAGATCAAGGCCAAGCTCGGCATCGACGGCAACGTCGTTCCGGTGCCCTGATCATGCCGATATCAGCATGCAGGTCGGACGGGTGAACCGATGAATTGGACCGATGGCATCATTCTCGGCGTACTGGTCCTGTCGACCCTGATCGGGCTTTTCCGCGGACTGATTTCCGAAGTGCTGTCGCTGGTCATCTGGATCGCCGCGTTCTGGGTGGCGTGGACGTTCGGCCCGATGGTAGCGGCGCAGCTGGATCACACGATCTCGCTGCCCTCTTTGCGCTACTGCGTCGGTTACGGCGTCTGTTTTGTCGCCGTGCTGATCCTCGGGGCGCTGGTGCGTTTCGCGGTGAGGCGGCTGATCTGGAGTACCGGCCTGTCCGGCATCGATCGGTTGTTTGGCATGCTGTTCGGTTTCGTGCGCGGTGTGTTGATCGTGACGCTGCTGGTTTTTCTGGTGGGCCTTACCGGGCTCACGCGCGAGTCCTGGTGGCAGCGGTCGGAGTTGCTGCCGCAGTTTCAGGGCGCCGCGGCATGGCTGGGGCAGAACGTGCCGGCTGGCGTGACGGCCAATGTGCGCGAACATCTGAAGCCGTCGGCCGTGATCGAGAAGGTCCAGTCGTCCGGCGTGCTCGATCATCTGCGTGACTTGTCGGTGCCCCCGCACGCCCCAATATCTGGCGCGACGTCCGCACCGGCGGCATCACGCACTGTGTTACCGGCGGCTGCGACTAGCACAGCCGCCCATCCCACGAATTACTGAAGCAGGCTGCAATCATGTGCGGAATCATCGGCATCGTCGGTACCACCGAAGTGGCATCGGCGCTTTATGACGGACTGACGGTGCTGCAGCATCGCGGCCAGGACGCGGCCGGCATCGCCACGGTGGACGGCTCGCGGCTGCGCCTGCACAAGGGCAACGGACTGGTCCGCGACGTGTTCAACCAGACGGCGATGAGCGGCCTGCGCGGACGCATCGGCATCGGCCATTGCCGTTACCCGACGGCCGGCTCGGAAGGCTCAGCCGAGGCGCAGCCGTTCTACGTGAACTCGCCGTACGGCATCGCGTTCGCGCACAACGGCAACCTGGTGAACACCGACGTGTTGCGTCGCGAGATGTTCGAGGGCGACCGTCGCCACATCAACACCGAGTCCGATTCCGAGGTGCTGCTGAACGTGCTCGCACACGAGCTGCAGATCCAGGACCGGATGGAGCTGACCCCGGATCACATCTTCAAGGCGGTGGCCGGCGTGCATGCGCGCGCCAGCGGCGGCTATGCCTGCGTGGCGCTGGTGCTGGGCTATGGCCTGGTGGCGTTCCGCGACCCGCACGGCATTCGGCCGCTGGTATTGGGCGAACGTGTCACTGCGGAAGGTCGCGAATATGCGGTGGCTTCGGAATCGGTCGCGTTCGATGTGCTCGGCTTCAAGCGCATCCGCGACATCATGCCGGGTGAGGCTGTGATCATTACCGATCAGGGCCAGTTGTACAGCCGTCGTTGCGCGGAGGGTGCGTCCCATACACCGTGCATTTTCGAATATGTCTATCTGGCGCGACCTGACTCGATGATGGAGAACGTCTCGGTCTACAAGGCGCGCCTGCGCATGGGCCAGAAGCTGGCCGAAAAGATCCTGCGCGAGCGGCCCGACCATGGCATCGACGCGGTGATCCCGATCCCCGACACCGCGCGTACCGCCGCGAGCGCGCTGGCCGAGGCGCTGGGCGTGCCGTTTCGCGAGGGCTTCGTCAAGAACCGCTACATCGGTCGCACCTTCATCATGCCGGGACAGGGTGAGCGGGTGAAATCGGTGCGCCGCAAGCTCAATCCGGTCGAGCTGGAGTTCCGCAAGAAGAACGTGCTGCTGGTCGACGACTCGATCGTTCGCGGTACCACCTCGAAGCAGATCATCCAGATGGCCCGCGACGCCGGTGCGAAGAACGTCTACTTCGCCTCCGCTGCGCCGCCGGTGCGTTATCCGAATGTCTACGGCATCGACATGCCATCCACCTCGGAACTGGTCGCCGCTGGTCATACCGAGCAGGAAGTGGAGAAGGTGCTCGGCGCCGACTGGCTGATCTATCAGGATCTCAAGGATCTGATCTGGGCGGTCCAGGACGGCAACGAAAACCTGAAGCAGTTCGACACGTCATGCTTCTCCGGCGAATACGTTACCGGGCTCGACCAGCGCTATCTGGAACAGATCCAGATGCTGCGCTCGGATGACGCCAAGGCTGCGCGCCGGGTCGTGTGACCCAGCGCGACTACCCCTCTCCCCACCGGGCGCCCATTAGGGAGTCCTCTTGCGGGTGAGAGGACTGGGGTGAGGGGCGGGTGCTCGCGAAAAACCACATGACCGATCTCCACGCTGCCGCCAAACGCTGTCTCGACGCCACCGATCCGGTCGAGAAGCTGCGTCTTACCCACGAAACCTGGCAGTCCTTGCTGGCTGGCGAGCTATACGACGATCCCACATCGCCGCCACCCGATGCGATCGGCGCGCCCGGCCGCCCGGCGAAGCCGCAGCTGGTCAATGCCCGTCAGGTGCCACAACGCGGACTCGGCAGTGCCGAAGGTCGTGCCGCGCTGGTGCACGCGGTCGCGCACATCGAATTCAACGCGATCAACCTCGCGTGGGACGCGGTCTATCGTTATCGCGGCAAGCCAGCTGCGTACTACCGTGACTGGGCCAGTTGCGCCAACGATGAGGCGCGCCACTTCGCGATGCTGTCCGGGCGACTGGCCGAACTCGGCCACGTCTACGGCGACTTCGACGCGCACGACGGCCTGTGGGCGATGGCCGAGAAAACTGCACATCGCGATACCGCCCGCATGGCGCTGGTGCCGCGTGTGCTTGAAGCCCGCGGGCTGGATGTCACCCCCGGCATGATCGACCGGCTGCGCCATCTCGGCGATGCCGGCACGGTAGCGATCCTGGAAGTGATCCTGCGCGAGGAGGTGGCCCACGTCGCCGCTGGCACCCGCTGGTATCGATACTGCTGTGAGCGCGACGGAGTCGAACCGGTCGACACGTTCTTCGCGCTGTTGCGCGAGTACATGGGCGTCAGCCTGCGCGGGCCGTTCAATCGACCAGCGCGGATCGAGGCGGGTTTCGTCGAAGCCGAGCTTGATCGGCTCGCCGCCTTGGCGCTGGAGAGTCACGCTGCCTTGTAGGAGCGTATTCGCGAACACAAAAAAGCCGGCGCAGGGCCGGCTTCTTCATCGAATTTTGGTCGGGGAGACAGGATTCGAACCTGCGACTTCTACGTCCCGAACGTAGCGCTCTACCAGGCTGAGCTACACCCCGTGGGAAGCCGCGTATCTTAATCGTCGAGCGGGGGCTTGGCAACAGGTTCGATGCATCGGGTTGATGACGCGACCGCGGAAGGCCCGTGCCGTTCTGCTAATCTTGACGGCTGCCGTCGCGCGCTCCGCCGTCAGACGGAATGTTCCCCATGTCAGTAGAGGATTCCATGGCGCTTACCCCGGCCCGCACCATGCCCGGCGTGCTCGAGCTGTTGCCGCTCGATCAGATCGCGTTCCAGCGCATGCTCGACGTGATCCGTCGCAACTACGAGCGTTTCGGCTTCCTGCCGATCGAGACGCCGGTGATCGAATACTCCGACGTGTTGCTGACCAAGACCGGCGGCGAGACCGAACGGCAAGTGTATTTCGTGCAGTCGACCGGCGCGTTGAATGCCGACAAGGCCGACGAGGGCATGCCCGAACTGGCACTGCGCTTCGATCTCACCGTGCCGCTGGCGCGTTACGTTGCCGAGCACGAACGCGACTTGAGCTTCCCGTTCCGCCGTTACCAGATGCAGAAGGTGTATCGCGGCGAGCGCGCACAGCGTGGACGCTTCCGCGAGTTCTACCAGTGCGACATCGACGTGATCGGCAAGGACGCACTGTCAGTGCGCTATGACGCCGAGATTCCGGCAGTGATCTACAGCGTGTTCCGTGAGCTGGCGATCGGCCCGTTCACCATCCAACTCAACAATCGCAAACTGATGCGCGGTTATTTCGAGAGCCTCGGCATCGTCGACGGCGAGCAGCAGATGCTGGTGCTGCGTGAAGTGGACAAGCTGGACAAGCGCGGCGCCGACTATGTGCGCGACATGCTGACTGGCGAGACGTTCGGTCTGAGTGCCGAAGTGGCACAGAAAATTCTCGCTTTCGTGCAGGTGCGCTCGACCTCGCTGCAGGACGCGTACAACCAACTCGACGCGCTGGGCAACGGCCCCGAAGCGATGGAACAGGGTCGTGCCGAACTGAAGGAAGTACTGGGACTGATCCACGCGTTCGGCGTACCGGAAACGCATTACGCGCTGAACCTGTCGATTGCACGCGGCCTCGACTACTACACCGGCACTGTCTACGAAACCACTCTGAACGATCATCCGCAGATCGGCTCGATCTGCTCGGGCGGACGCTACGAAAACCTGGCTAGCCAATACACCAAGTCGCAGCTGCCCGGCGTCGGCATCTCGATCGGCCTCACCCGCCTGTACTGGCAGTTGCGTGATGCCGGCCTGATCAACACGGCGACCAGCACGGTCGACGTGCTGGTGACCCAGATGGATGCGGCGCATTTGCCCGCTTATCTGGCGCTGGCCGGTGAGCTGCGTGGCGCCGGTATCGCCACCGAGGTGGTGTTGGAGGGCGGCAAGCTCGGCAAGCAGTTCAAGTACGCCGACCGCGCCGGCATCCGCTTCGTGATCGTGCTGGGCGAGGACGAGATCGCCAAGGGCGTGGTGACGGTGAAGGATCTGCGTCGCGAGGATCAGTTTGAGGTCGCGCGAGTCGAATTGATCAAGACGTTGCGGGTGGAGCTGGAGCAGGCCGCGGCGATGGGGTGAAGCCGCGATGGCTGCGGCTCTTTTAATGCCGTCATTCCCACATGTGCGGGAGTGACGGCGATTTGTAGCGTGAAGACACGTCTGGAGCATTCTTCAAGTGAGCGAAACCATTCTTCTCAACGGCAGCAACCTGACCCGCGCGCAGCTGGTAGCAGTAGCGCGACTGGGTGCGTCGGTGGCGCTGGATCAGGCGCAGCTCAAGCGTGTGCAGCGCGCTGCTGATTTCCTGGCCGAGAAGGTCAGTTGCGGCGAACCCACCTACGGCGTCACTACCGGTTTCGGCAGCAATGCCGACAAGCTGCTGGGCGCGCATCGTCTGCGCGATGAATTACCGGGTGCCGCCCGGATCAAGGATGGGTCGCATGCGCCCGAAGGCACGCTGCTGGAAGAACTGCAGCACAACCTGATCACCACGCATGCTGTCTGCGTGGGCAAACCGTTCGGCGAAGACGTGGTGCGGGCGATGCTGCTGATCCGAATCAATACGCTGATGCGCGGTCATTCCGGTATCCGCGTGAGCACGCTCGAAGCGCTGACAGCCATGCTCAACGCCGGCGTAGTGCCGGTGGTGCCGGAGAAGGGCTCGGTGGGTGCCAGCGGCGATCTCGCACCGTTGTCGCATCTGGCGATCGTGCTGCTCGGCGGCGGCGAGGCGTTTTATCGGGGCGAGCGTGTATCGGGTGCGGAAGCGCTGAAACGCGCCGGCCTCTCGCCGATCCGGCTGTCGTTCAAGGAAGGCCTGGCGCTCAACAACGGCACTGCGCAGATGCTGGCGACCGGTGTGCTGGCGCTGGATACGCTGGAACAATTGCTGGATACCGCCGACCTGGCGGCGTCGATGACGCTGGACGCGTTCGCTGGCCGCAGCGGCGCCTTGCGTCCGGAGGTGCATGCGCTGCGTCCGCATCCGGGGCAGGTCGAAACCGCCGCGCACGTGCGCGGACTGCTGGCTGGCTCCACCTTGCTCGACATTCCCTATCACTTGGTGCCGCGCTTCAAGTCATGGAGCGCCGAGGCATGGAGCGAGCCGGACGATCAGGCGCTCAGTTTCGACATCGGTTGGGACTGGGTCCCGGCCAATCAGCGGCATGGACGCGAGGCGTTCTACAGCCGCTTCCTGCCGTTCAAAGGTGGCAAGAAGCATCAGCCGCAGGATGCCTACAGCCTGCGCTGCATGCCGCAGGTGCATGGCGCGGTGCGCGATGCCTGGGCGCAGGCGTGCCGGGTGTTCGATATCGAACTGAACTCGGTCACCGACAACCCGCTGATCTTCCCGGACAACGAGGACGCGCAGTTCATCGAGGAGCAGGTGATCTCGGCCGGTCACTTCCACGGCATGCCGCTGGCGCTGGCGATGAGCTACGTGAAGGCGGCGATCCCTGTATTGGCCTCGATCTCCGAACGCCGTCTCAACAAGCTGGTCGATTCGGCGACGAACGATGGCTTGCCGGCGTTCCTCACCGGCAACGAGGACGGCACCGACTCCGGCTTCATGATCGTGCAGTACACCGCTGCCGCCCTGGTCAACGACCTGGCCACGCGTGCGCATCCGGCCAGTGTGTATTCGGTGCCGACAAGCGCGAATGCAGAAGATCACGTGTCGATGGGTGCGAACGAGGCGCGTCACGTGCTGGAGATGACCGAGGATCTCAGCCATGTGCTGGCGCTGGAGCTGTACACCGCGGCGCAGGCGCTGGATTATCGCCAGGCGATGTTGAACGCGGCGCGGCGGCTGGCCAGCCGCGGCGGCTGGCAGGCGCTGTCTGCCAAGATTGTCAACGCGCCGCGCGAGGATCATCCGCACTACGCGCAGTTCGTCGCCGAGGTGCAGCAGCTCACGGCAGCGCTCGCCGGTGCCGGTGATTTCCACGCCGGCGTCAGCGTGCGCGATGCGCATGCGATCCTGCGCCGACACATCAGCTTCATGCATCGCGACCGTGCGATGGATGGCGATGTGCGTACGGTCTGCGCACTGGTGCAGCAGGGCGCGTTTCGCCCGGCGGCATGAATCATCATTTTTAATGGAAGCAAGTCCATGAGCCTGATTCAAACCCCGGTGTCGTACGGTGAATTGATCGACAAGATCACCATTCTTGAAATCAAGTCGCGACGGATCGGCGACGCCGCCAAGCTGGTCAACGTTCGCAACGAACTGAACCTACTCAACGCGACCTGGGCCAGCGACGCGGCCTCGCACACCGACATCGCCGACGAGCGCGCGCGTCTACTGGCAGTCAACGAACTGCTGTGGGATATCGAAGACAAGATCCGCCTGAAGGAGCGCGCGCAGGCGTTCGATCAGGAGTTCATCGAACTCGCGCGAGCGGTGTATTTCCGCAACGACGAGCGCGCCGCGTTCAAGCGCGAGATCAACCTCAAGCTCGGCTCGCAGCTAGTCGAGGAAAAGTCGTACCAGGATTACCGAGCCGTCTAACCGACGGTTTCAGTACAACAGGCCGAGATCGCGCGCTGCGGCTTCGTAGCGCTCAATCACCTCGTCAACGCCGATCAGGTCCATCACGCCGGGCTTCTCGATCTTGCTGCCCCACGGAATCTCGCTGGCCGGCTTGCCCAGATACTTGCGTGCCGCCTCGTCGTACTTGTTCACGCACCAGCGGCGATCGGAGTAGGGGCCGGAGCGGTCCGGGTTGCTCGCCGCATGCAGGCCAAGCACCCTGGTGCCGACCGCGTTGGCCATGTGCATCGGGCCGGAGTCGGGCGTCAGCAATAGTTGCGCGCGGACGAACATCGCCAGCAGTTTCTTCAGCGTGTCCTTGCCGGTGAGGTCGAGCGGCTTGTGTCGGCAGGCCGCCAGCACCGCATCGGCCATCACGCGTTCGCCGGCGGAAGGGCCGCCGATCAGCACCGCGCGCCAGCCGCGTGCAGCGGCGTGATCCATCACAGCGGCATAGCGTTCCGGCCGCCAGTTGCGCAGTGCATGGCTGGAAGTGGGGCTGACCAGCAGGGTCGGCGTGTCGCCGGGCAGTTGTTCGGCGGCCCACACATGCGCCTCGTCGGGAATCGGAATGTCCCAGCGTACCGTCGTCTGCTTCAGTCCAAGTGGCTCGCAGAAACTGCCGATCGCGTCCAGCACGTGTTCGCCGTTGCGCGCGGGAATGCGTTGGTTGATGACCAGGCCGTGCAGGTCTTTCGCGCGCGCATGGTCGTAACCGATGCGCTGATCGGCCTTGATGCCCAGACTCAGCAGGTTGGAACGCAGCGCCACCTGCATCTGCAGCAGTGCATCGAAACGGCGTCCGCGCAGTGCCGCATGCACCGCACGCATGCCAGCCCAGCCTGCCGCCTTGTCGAACGTGACGAACTCCACGCCGGGCAGATCGCCGACCAGCCTGCGTTCGAGCTTGCCGACGACCCAGGTCAGTGCGGTGTCCGGCCATGCCTGTTGCAGCGTGCGTATCAGCGGCACCACGTGGGTGACGTCGCCGATGGCGGAGGTGCGCAGCAGGCAGATCGAGGCAGGGGTTGTCATGGGGCCTGGGTTAGAATCGCGGGCAATCACTGAGCATGATGATGCAGGAACGAACCTACAAGGATGCCGAAGGCGCGATTCTGTTCGACGCGGCGGTGTCGCCACAAGTCGGGCATGACTGGTTTGTGCCGGATTACTGGCGTAGCCAGGATGCGCTGCGCACGCAGGCTGGTGGCCGTGGCGGCGTGGCGATCATTACCGTACCCATTGGCGAATGCGTGCTGCGGCATTATCGCCGCGGTGGTCTGGTGGCCGCGCTGATGGGCGATCGCTACTTGTGGATCGGTGCGGATCGCACGCGCCCTTTCGCGGAATTTCGCCTGCTGGCCGAGGTCGCCCGGCTCGGTCTGCCGGGGCCGGCTGCGGTGGCTGCGCGTTACTGCCGGCGTGGTCCGTTCTACAGCGCCGACCTGATCACTCGCCGCATCGCCGACGCGTCGACACTGGCCGAGTGTCTGGCGGCGGGGCGGCTGGATGGCGAACTGGCCGAGGAAGTCGGCGCGCTGGTCGCGCGTTTTCATCGTGCCGGCATCTGGCATGCCGATCTGAATGCGCACAATGTGATGGTGACGTCAGGTGAGTTGTATCTGATCGACTTCGACCGTGGCCGATTGCGCACACCAGCCACCGCATGGCAGCAGGCCAACTTGCAGCGCCTGCGCCGTTCGCTGCTCAAGCTCGGCGCCGCCGGCCAGGGTGAAGCGGCGTTCGAGGACGCCATCTGGCAACCCCTGCTTTACCGCTACCAGCGTACATTGGACGCATGAACTGGCATCTGCATTTTCTCGGCGTCGGCGCTGCGCACGCGGTGGAGCTCGGCTCTTCTTCCGTGGTGCTGGAGCGTGGCGGTGAGCCCCTGCTGCTGATCGACTGCGGGCCCGACACGCTCGACCGCTATCTGGCTGCCTACGGCACGTTGCCGCGCGCGGTATTCATCACGCATACCCACATGGATCATGTGGCTGGTCTGGAGCAGCTGTTCATCAAGTTGTGGTTCGACCAGCGCCTGCGTGGCAATACCAAAGTGTTCGTACACGCCGGTTTGATCCCGTGGTTGCAGGCGAGGGTGGCCGATTACCCCGGTGCCCTGGCCGAAGGTGGCGTCAATTACTGGGAAGCGTTCCGGCTGTTGCCATGCACGCGCGGTTTCTGGTTGGACGGGTTGTGGTTCGACGTGTTCGCCACGCGCCATCATGTCCCGGGCACGTCGTACGGTCTCGCGCTGGACGGCAGCTTCGTCTATACCGGCGACACCCGGCCGATTCCCGAAGTGCTTGCGCGCCAGGCCGGCGACAGTGGTGTGATCGCGCACGATTGCAGTCTGATCGGCAACCCGTCGCACACCGGCATCGACGATATCGAGCGTGAATACCCCGACGCGCTGCGTTCGAGACTGCTGCTGTACCACTACGGCAGCGCGGCCGATGGTGCTGCGCTGGTCGCGCGTGGCTACCGTATCGCAGCCACCGGCGAGCGGATTGCCGTCAATGAACCATCCGAGCCGCGGGCTGACGCCGGCTGAACCGGAAACACGTTCGCTTGCCTGTATCCGGGCCTGCCGCTATCCTTCCGCTTCTTTGCTGGGCCGGATGCCCGACAAAGAGAGTTTCGTGCGGAGAGGTGTCCGAGTGGTTGAAGGAGCACGCCTGGAAAGTGTGTATACGGTAAAACGTATCGCGGGTTCGAATCCCGCTCTCTCCGCCAACTTCCAGTTTCAAATCAGTTTCAGGGCCCAGCAGCCCACGTCTATGGTGGCCCCGTCGGTCCCCCCGCGACGATAGTTCGCAAACTCCGCCAGGTCCGGAAGGAAGCAACGGTAGCGAATGATTCGGGTGCCGGGGTGTGGCTGGCGGGGCCGCCGCCTTTCAGGGGTGACTGATCCCCCCATCCCTGTTTACTGACTTACCCCGCCCGACTTGGCACAATCACTGTTCGCCCCAAGGTAGTCAGGCATGTCTTATCAGGTACTCGCCCGCAAATGGCGCCCGCGCAAGTTCGCCGAGCTGGTCGGGCAGGAGCATGTGGTGCGCGCGCTCACCAACGCGCTGGATACCGGGCGCATGCATCACGCCTACCTGTTCACCGGCACTCGCGGCGTCGGCAAGACCACCATTGCGCGCATTTTTGCCAAGTCGCTGAATTGCGAGCGCGGTCAGTCGGCGGATCCTTGCGGTGAATGTTCGGTATGCACGGCGGTGGATGAAGGCCGCTTTGTCGACCTGCTCGAAATCGATGCGGCCAGCAATACCGGTGTGGACGATGTGCGCGAGGTGATCGAGAACGCGCAGTACGCACCGTCGCGCGGGCGCTTCAAGGTGTACCTGGTCGACGAGGTGCACATGCTGTCGAAGAACGCGTTCAACGCGTTACTGAAGACGCTGGAAGAGCCGCCGCCGCACGTGAAGTTCCTGCTTGCCACCACCGACCCGCAGAAGCTGCCGGTGACCGTGCTGTCGCGCTGCCTGAAGTTCAATCTGAAGCGACTGCTGCCGGAACAGATCGCCGGCCAGATGCGGCACATCCTTGGCGCGGAGAACATTGCCTACGAGGACAGCGCGATCGGCGAGCTGGCTCGCGCTGCCGACGGCTCGTTGCGCGACGGTCTGTCGCTGCTCGATCAGGCGATTGCCTACGGTGGTGGTGCGCTGCATGCCGACGACGTGCGCACCATGCTCGGCAGCGTGGCGCGCGGGCAGGTGCTGGGCGTGCTCGACGCGCTGGCTGCCGGCGATGGCGAACGGTTGCTGATCGAGTGCACGCAGATTGCTTCGTATTCGCCGGACTTTGGCGGCGTGCTGGACGATATCGCCAGCGTGCTGCATCGGTTGCAGCTGATCCAGTTGATTCCCGGCTACCAGCCAGAGGAAGGCAGTGACGACGACCATGCGTTGATCGCGCTGGCCGCACGAATGACGCCGGAAGACGTGCAGCTGTATTACCAGATCGCCACCTCGGGCCGGCGCGATCTGGCGCTGGCGCCGGATGCGCGGACGGGTTTCGAGATGACACTGCTGCGCATGCTGGCGTTCCGTCCGGGTGATGGCGCACCGGCCGCGCGTGTGGCCGTGAGCAGTCCGGCGCCGGTGGTGTCGCCACCGCGACAGCCCGGCGCTGCTGCACCGACGCGTCCCGTCGCGGTGGCGGAACATCCGAAGGATTACCCGCCGCCCACGCGTGCGGAATCGGTACCGGCACCAGTCGTCGTTCCTGCCCAGGCCCCGGTGGCGCGGGATGCCAACGGTTTGCCGAACTGGGAAAGCCTGATCGAGCGCGCCGGCTTGCGCGGCCCGTTCGGCCTGTTGGCACAGAATGCAGTGTTGCGTGAGCGCGACGGCCAGACCCTGGTGCTCGCATTGCAGCCGGCGCACATGAGTCTGGCGGTGGAGCCGATGGTCAGCCAGATGGAGGAACGCATCGGGCAGGCACTCGGCGAGCGCATCCGTTTGCGTTTCGTCGGACACAGCCATGGTGCCGTGGCGGAAACTCCGGCGGCGCGTGCGGCGCAGGCACGCGATGCGGCGCAAGTCGCTGCCGAGCAGTCGATCGAAGGCGATCCGCTGGTGCAGTCGATGAAGCGCGAGTTCGGTGCGCGCGTCGTGCCGCAGTCCATCAAACCTTTTGACAATGAATCCGGAGCAATGTGATGAGAGGACAGATCGGTCAGCTGATGCAACAGGCCCAGCGCATGCAGGAAGACATGAAGCGCGCGCAGGAAGAGATCGCCAAGCTGGAAGTCATCGGCAGCGCCGGTGGTGGCCTGGTCAGCGTGGTGATGACCGGTGCCCATGAAGTGCGTCGCGTGCAGATCGACCGGCAGACGTTTGCCGACGACCCGGAGATGGCCGAGGATCTGGTCGCCGCTGCGATCAACGACGCGGTGAACAAGGTGGCCGAGGTCAGCAAGGACAGGCTCGGCGGTGTCGCTGCCGGGATGAATCTTCCGGCTGGTTTCAAGATGCCGTTTTGAAATGCCGGCCCGTCGGCAAAACCCCGGCCATCCATGGCCGGACTCTTCAATAACAGCCGCCCTGTAGTCCGGTACTCGAAAGTATGAGTAAGCTGCTGAGCGAATTGATTGAGGCGCTGCGCTGCCTGCCCGGCGTGGGTGGCAAGAGTGCGCAGCGGATGGCTTTCCATCTGCTGGAACGTGAGCGCGAACGCGGCCTTAAGCTGGCCGCTGCGCTGGAGCAGGCGATGCAACGCATCGGCCATTGCGAGCGCTGCCGCAACTTCAGCGAAGAGCCGTTGTGCTTGTTGTGCGCCAGCAGCAGCCGTGATCGGCAGGTGTTGTGCGTGGTCGAATCGCCGACCGATCTGGCGGCGATCGAACAGGCCACCGGCTATCGCGGCCAGTACTTCGTGCTGATGGGGCGGCTGTCGCCGCTGGACGGGCTGGGGCCGGAAGAGCTGGGGCTGGCTCAGCTGACCCAGCGTCTGGGCGAAGGCGAGATCGAGGAGTTGATCATCGCCACCAACCCCACCGTGGAAGGCGAGGCGACCGCGCATTACCTGGCCCAGTTGGCCCGTGCCGGCGGTGTGCGACCCACCCGGTTGGCGCACGGTGTACCGCTCGGCGGCGAACTGGAGTACGTCGACCGCAGTACCTTGGCGCATGCGTTCGGCAGCCGCCAGTTGCTTGATTGATTCACCACCGAGGATTGGCGATGAGCGATACCCTCTTCAGCAAGATCGTCCGCCGCGAGATTCCGGCCGATATCGTCTACGAGAATGACGAGGTGCTGGCGTTCCGTGATCTGAATCCGCAGGCGCCGGTGCACGTGCTGTTCATTCCGAAGCGTCCATTGGCGACGCTCAACGATGCTGGCGAGGCGGATGCGCCGCTGCTGGGCAAGTTGCTGCTGGCGACGGCCGAGTATGCGAAGCAGCAAGGTTTTGCCGAACAAGGTTATCGCACGGTGATCAACTGCAACGAGGATGGTGGGCAGACCGTGTTTCACCTGCACGTGCATCTGCTGGCCGGGCGTCGGCTGCACTGGCCACCCGGCTGAGCGGGACAACGCAGCATCCGCACACGAAAACGCCGGCGTGAAGCCGGCGTTTTCGTAGCTGGTTATTTTGTCGGCGCCGGCGGCGGTGACCGCACGATGATCACCCGGCGCGGACCGCCCCAATAACCGGGCCCGCCCCAGCCGTAACCCCCCCAGTACGGGCCGAAACCCGGACCCCAGAACGGGTCATAGAAGCCGGGCGGATAATTCACCATGATCGGCCGTTTCGGCCACAGATAGACGACGTCGGCTTCCACGCGTGGATAGGCATAGTCGTATTCGCCGACCTTCTGCGACACCGTGCCGTGCAGCGTGCCGGTGACGGTCAGCTCGCGTCCGCGGACGAAAACTTCCGGGTCGTAGAAACCCGCGCGGCAGGCGACGAAACGCCCCTGGTTTTCACCGGCGCTGCCTGCCTCCGGGCGTGCCTGACTGTCCAGTGGCCGCGACAGCAGGTAGAAGCAGGTCTGCTGCGGGCCCGGTTCGGTCTTGATGATCTCGCCGCCCCAACGTACACGGGTGCCACCGGCTCCGCCTTGCTGGGCGCTGGTGGTGGATACGTCGGTGTAGATGCCTTCCAGCGGTTTGGGTATCGTCGCGCAACCGCCCAGCAAGGCGATGGCGGCGACGAGAGTAAGTGGGCGGTACAGGGACATGGGGATATCTCCATCATGGGCGACGGCATGCGCCATCGCGTCGGCTCTCATTTGACCACGTTGCCAGCCCGAAAATCCCGCACGGCGCGTTGAAATACACGCAATGATTCAGGCGGTGGTTCGTCATGGACATAACGCAGTTCCAAGTAACTCTTCATCAACCGCGCAACTTCGTCGCGTTGCGCTGGCAGTGCACGTGCTGCGCGGCTCAGATAATGCTGCGGGCCTTCGGCGGGCCGGCGCACGATGCCTCGACGCGCCAGTTTTCGTTCCAGCTCGCGCAACGCGACACGCAGCGGATCACGTCGTTGCCGCCGCAACAAGGCCCACGCCAGCCCGATCGCAATGAACAGCACGCTGCTGATCGCCAGCAGCACGCCCAGTGTGGCGGTGTCGGTATCGCGGATGCCGAACGGCGTCAGCAGACCTCGCTGACGCAAGGCGTCAAAACCGATAACGCCTTGGTCCCACCAGCGGTTGACGATGTCCCAGTGATTGCGCAGGGCTTGCAGCCAGTCATTGCGATACCAGGCCAACTGATCGCCCGCGGCTGCCGTCGCGCCCAGGGAGACCCGCTCCGGTCGTACCGCACCGGTGGGATCGACCCGAACCCAGCCGCGTCCGGCCAGCCACACTTCGCTCCACGCATGTGCATCGGAATAACGCACCAGCAGATACTCGCCGAGCTTGTTCCAGTAGCCGCCCTGGTAGCCGGTGACCACCCGTGCCGGGATGCCGGCGGCGCGCATCAGCACGGTGAACGCCGACGAGTAGTGCTCGCAGAAACCTTCATGGGTCTCGAACAGGAAATCATCCACCGAGTCACGGCCCAGCGGCGCTGGTGCCAATGTGTAGCGGAAGCCGCCGTCGTGAAACAGGCTCAGCGCGGCTTGCACGATCGCGGCATCGTCGTTGCCGTAGCGCTGCCGCCATTGTGCGGCCAGCGCGTGCGTGCGCGGATTGAACCCGACCGGCAGGCGCAAGCCAAGGCGATGCGATCGTTCGTCCAGCGTGGGTTGCAGCCGGTAATGCAGGGCTGAGCGCATGGAATAATTGAGCTGATCGTTCACCGGCTTGTCGGCCAGCACTTCACGATCCGGCTGCAGGGAGGCTTGCGCCGGTGCCTGCAGCGGCACATCCAGCGTAGGTAATACGCGTTGCCGGGTTGGTTGCAGACTGATCTGGTAGTGGATCGAGCTGTCGACTTCGATCGGTGCCGGCTCCCGCGCGCTCATGTATCTGGGATCAACGTAACGCCAGCTGCGACCGTCGTAATTCCACATCACGTAGGCGCGGAAATAGCGCAGGTTCGTCGGTGGTGGCGCACCGTCGAAATTCACCCGCATCGCGGGGTGGTCGTCGGTGAGCAGGTCGGTGAAATTGCCCGGCGACATGCTGTCGCTCAGACCGGTGCGTGCCTGATTCGGCGAGGGTGCGCCCCACAGCGGTGAACTCAATCGCGGCACCAGCAGGAATGCCAGCAGCGCCAGTGGCAACGCCGCCGCCGACAAGGCCAGGCCCGGCAGCAAGGCGTGCGGCAGACTGCTCGGGATTTGAGCGGGTTCCAGTGCGCGCAAAGTGGCCAGCGCCGGCAACAGACCGAGCGCGACCACCACGGTGGCGATCAGCCCCTGATCGAACAGCAACGCAGCCATCAACGCGAAACAGGCGAAGCTGACGCCGACACGGGCATCGCGGATGGTTTCGGTTTCCAGCAGTTTCAGGATCAGCAGGCCGACCGCCAACGCGGCACCCGGTTCACGGCCGAAGATGCCGCCGTACTGAACGACCACCGCCAGCATCAGCATGACCAGCAGCGGCAGCTTGAGCAAACGCGGTACGCGGCCGGCTTGCCGGTGCCGCTGCCACCAGCGCCAGCCGAGCGTCAACATCAGCGCAATACTGAGCCACGATGGCAGATGCGGCGAATGCAGGCCCAGCACCAGTGCCATGGTCAGGCTCAGCAGATCGAATGCACGGGCGTCGATCGGCGGCTCGACCAGGTTCCTGCCTGGCGCTGGTGTCATGGCATGCACGCCAGCGCGTTCATGCAACGCGCGTAGTGCAACGGGCCGCTGCCGCTGGCGATCTCGTTGCCGGGCAGCCACAGGCTGTAGCTGCAGCGTCGGGCTTGCGCTTCGTCCAACCAGCGCGCGAGCCGGGCGATGCGCGCCTCGTCGTCCAGTCCGCCCAGTCGGCGCCAGTCCAGCTGCCATTGCGGGCGGCTTTGCGGCTGTTCGAAATCCTTCACCAGCAAGTTGTCGTGGTGGGCGCTGGCTTTCCAGGCGATGTGCCGCTGAGGATCACCGGCGCGGTAGTCGCGCAGCGCGGCCAATTCGTCGCCGCGATGCAGGCGCATGTGGCGGGCGTCATCCGCCGGCGCAAGCGGCGCCGGCCCGGTGACTTCCGCTCGCGGCCACACCAGTACCGATTGATCGGGATGCAGCCAGCTCCATGCGCGGAACAAACCTAGCGGCCAGCTGCTCCACAGCCGCAAACGCGGCAGCGGTTGCCAGCCGCGCTGCGCGGTGGACAGTGCCAGCTTCACTTGGGTAGTGGCGGCGGCATCGATCGCGAAGGCGACGGTGGTGCTGCCCAGGTCGAGGCGGATGGCATTGCGCGGACGGTTGGAATCAAACGCCAGCGTGAGTTCGATCGCCTGACCGGCGACGGCATGACCGGCGCGGATGTGGCTCAGACGCAAGCCATCCAGACTGCGAAACGCCACCAGCATGCTGGCTGCGCTGGCTGCGCCGAGCAGACAGGTGAGCAGCAGCGCGGCGTTGTTGGCGTAGTTCAGCGCGCCGACCAGCATCACCAGCAGCAGCACCGAGAAGCCGAGGCCGAAGCCGCTCGGCACGATATAGATACGTCGCCGATGCAGTTCGATCGGCAGGCTCTCGGGGCGACGGTAGCGGGTGAGCGCAGGCAACCGGCGTTCGGCCCATCGCTGGATGCGCTGCAGCGGGCTGCGCATCAATCCACCGCGACCTCGGCCAGCAGCTGTCGCGCCAGCATGTCGCCGTTGGCGCCGCGCGTCGGCAGCAGGCGATGCGCCGCCAACGGCACGAACAGCGCCTGGATGTCTTCCGGCAGCACATGGCTGCGACCGCTGAGCAGCGCCCATGCGCGCGCCGCGCCGAGCAGGGCGAGGCCGGCACGCGGTGACAGGCCCACGCGGATGTCGGCATGGCGGCGACTGGCGGCGAGTAAGGCCTGCAGATAGTCGAGCAGAGCGGCACTCGCGGTGATCGCCTGCGCCTGCCGGTGCAGTGCGATCAAAGCGCTGCCATCGAGCTGTGGAACGAGCTGCGCCAGCAGGTCGCGGCGGTCGCTGCCGGTGAGCAGGTCGCGCTCGGCGGCGGCGTCCGGATAGTCCAGCGACAACCGCAGCATGAAACGGTCGAGTTGCGAATCGGGCAGCGGGAAAGTGCCGTTGAGATCGAGCGGATTCTGCGTGGCGACGACGAAGAACGGTTGCGCCAGCGCGTGCGTCTGGCCGTCCACGGTGACCTGATCCTCGGCCATCGCTTCCAGTAGCGCGCTCTGCGTCTTCGGACTGGCGCGATTGATTTCGTCGGCTAGCAGCAGGCCGGTGAAGATCGGGCCGGGATGGAAGCGGAACTGGCCGGTCTCGCGCTCGTACACGCTCACCCCGATGATGTCCGACGGCAGCAGATCACTGGTGAACTGCACGCGCTGGAACTCCAGTGCGAAGGTGGCCGCCAGCGCATGCGCCAGCGTGGTCTTGCCCACGCCCGGCACGTCTTCCAGCAGCAGGTGACCGCCGGCGATCAGACAGGTGAACGCGAGTTTCACCTGGCGCGGTTTGCCCAGCAGCACGCGATTGACCTGGGCCATCGCGGCTTCCAAGTGCTGCTGCAGAGGCTTTTCGTGTGGCTGGGTGATCGCGGACATGGTTCTCTGTCGTGGGCTGGATCGGGAACGCAGGGCAACGCGTACATGACGGTGCAGTGTAGCGATTGTGCCGCAAGGCGAAGCCTACGGAAGCGTGATACCTGTCTCGCGCAGCAGCCGTGCGAGCGCGATCAGCGGCAAGCCGATCAACGCGCTGGGGTCGCGATTGTCGATCGACTCGAACAGGCTGATGCCGAGGCCTTCGCACTTGAAACTGCCGGCGCAGTCGAGTGGTTGTTCGCGTTCGACATAACGGGCGATTTCCGCCGTGCCTAGTTCGCGAAAACGCACGCGGGTGCGATCGACGTGGGTGTGCCGATGACCGTCGCGGGTATCGAGCAGGCACAGCGCGGTATGGAAGTGCACCTCGCGGCCGGAGCTGGCGGCAAGCTGGGCACAGGCGCGTTCGGCGGTACCGGGCTTGTCGAGGATCAGCCCGTCGAGCTCGGCGACCTGGTCGGAGCCGATCACCAGTGCGTCGTGCCAACCGTGCGCCGCCGCTTCGGCCTTCGCGATGGCCAGCCGCAGGGCGCGTTCCGCAGGTGCTTCATTCGGCAGCGGGGTTTCATCGGTACCCGGCGCGCATTGCTCGAAATCCGTCAGCAGCCGGCGCAACAGTTCGGCACGGTAGCGCGAGGTTGAGCCCAGCACGATCCGAGGCAGCAGTACGCGGGTCGAGGTCATGTGTCCGATTCGCGCCGGATGTGTTCGCGCATGGCGCTGTTCAGGTCGTTTTGGGCCTTGCTGAGCGCCTGCAACAGCGGCTGCAGGCGGTCGCGGGTGCTGCGCATCGAAGCGGCGGCCTCATCCAGTTCCTGCTGAGTGGCGCGTGGCGAGCGGTCGCGGATCCACAGGCGCTGCTGTAACAGCGCACGCAGGCCGGCGTCGATCGCATGTTGCGCGTCCTGTTCGCTGGCGGCGGGCAGGTCGGGATTGAGCGACATCACGGCGTGCGCCTGCTGCAGGCCGGAACGGCAGGTTTTGAGGTCCGCCTCCAGCCGGTCGGCCAGGTCAAGCAGGCTTTGCAGGCTGGCGCTACGTTGTGCCTGGCGTCGGCGCAACAGCCATGCCGCGCCCACCAGGGCGAGCAACAGCATCAGCAGTACGGTGGTGCCGAGCGTCAAATAGGAGTTCAAGGGCTGCGGCTCAGGCGACAGGGAGATTCAGTCTGCCGCATTGGGGCCGGATCAGGCAAAATAAGTGGCCATGGAAGCGGGTTGATGCCGTTCACGTGTCGTGCCAGTTGACTTCGGACCGCTTCGAACCTAACATTTCGCGATTATGTCCGTGACACTGCCAGAGTCCGTGGACGCTTGGCGCATGGTCTCGGCGCGGCGTTCGTTCGAGGGAACGCTATCCACCGCGACCATGTCACGCCTGTGCGAGGTGTTGGCGAGCGCCGATGGCGAGGTGCAGTTCGAGCTGGATTTCGGGCGCGACAGCCTTGGCATCAGCTACGTCGATGTTCGCGTGCAGGCTTCGCTGACGCTGCTTTGTCAGCGTACGCTGGAGCCGTTTGTACTGCCGGTCGCGGTGGACACCCGGCTCGGACTGATCAAACTGGAGCGCGATGAGGCTGGCTTGCCGCCTGATTGCGAACCGCTGCTGGTGGCCGAGGATGGCCGATTGAATCCGGTGGATGTGATTGAAGACGAATTGCTGTTGGCGCTGCCGCTGGTTCCGGTCAATCCGGACAGCAGCCTGCCCGACGAAGTGACAGGCTACGACCCGGAAGACGTTTCTGCCGGTGACGAGCGCTCCGAAAATCCGTTCGCGGTATTGCGCGAACTGAAGAAGTAACCACCGACCCGATCATCCGATCCGGGTCATGTCGCAACAGATCATCTAGTTTCAGTTGGAGAATTACCATGGCAGTTGCCAAGAGCCGCCGTACCCCGTCCACCCGCGGCATGCGTCGTTCGCACGACGCGCTGAAGACCGTGCAGCTGTCCACCGATCCGACCAGTGGCGAGGTGCATCTGCGCCATCACGTCACCAAGGACGGCTACTACCGCGGCAAGAAAGTGATCGAGACCAAGGGTGCGGTGTCGGTCGAGGATTGATCGGTTCCACGGAATCCTGATGGGTTCCGACGACGATCATGCGAGACGGCGCGGTGACGCGCCGTTTTGCGTTCAGGGGCGCCGGAACGTAACGTGGCGATGTTGTGCAGACACCGCTGGTGGCGTCCGATCTTCTAGTCATGTTGATGGATAGCTGAATGGCACAGATCTACTCCCGCATCATCGCCACCGGCAGCGCGCTGCCCGAGCGTGTGGTAACCAACGCCGATCTGGAAAAGATCGTCGACACCAGTGACGAGTGGATCTACACCCGCACCGGCATCCGCCAGCGGCATATCGCTGCCGACGGCGAGACCACCGGCGATCTGGCTTTCCAGGCGGCACAGAATGCGCTGGAGGCAGCCGGCGTCAAGGCGTCCGAGCTCGATCTGATCATTCTCGGCACGACCACGCCGGACATCATCTTTCCTTCCACCGCCTGCCTGGTGCAGCATCGCCTCGGCGCGAACGGCTGCGCGGCGTTCGATGTCAATGCGGCGTGTTCGGGCTTCGTCTACGCGCTGGGCATTGCCGACAAGTTCATCAAGAGCGGGCAGTCGAAGAAAGTGCTGGTGATCGGCGCCGAGACGCTGACCCGCATGGTCGACTGGACCGAGCGCGAAAGCTGCGTGCTGTTCGGCGACGGCGCTGGCGCGGTGGTGCTGGAAGCTTCCAGCGAGCCGGGCATCTATGCCACCTGCCTGCATGCCGACGGCGGCTTCAAGCATCTGCTGTACAACCCGGTCGGCGTCTCCGTGGGTTTCAAGGACGAGCCCAACCACGGCGTACGCATCAACATGTCCGGTCGCGAAGTTTTCAAGGTGGCGGTGAAGACACTCGACTCGCTGGTGGAAGAAACCCTGCAGGCTGCTGGCATGAATGAGTCGCAGATCGACTGGCTGATTCCGCATCAGGCCAACCTGCGCATCATCGAAGCCACCGCCAAGCGCCTCAGCATGTCGATGGAGCGGGTCATCGTGACGGTCGACAAGCATGCCAACACGTCGTCCGGCTCGGTGCCGCTGGCGCTCGACTACGCGGTGCGCTCGGGCAAGGTACAGCGCGGGCAGAACCTGCTGCTGGAAGCATTCGGTGGCGGCTTCACGTGGGCGTCGGCGTTGCTGCGCTACTGAGTCACGGTAGTTCAAGTTTCTCCAAGATGCCGCCTTCGGGCGGCATCTTGTTTTCCGCCAGGCGAAACCGGATACAGCTGCGTATGGGCGGCGATGCTGGCACCATGGCGGTTTTCGTTGACGGAACCCGCGCATCCATGAGTTCAACATCCGCTTCGCTCGCTTTCGTTTTCCCCGGCCAGGGTTCGCAGTCGGTCGGCATGCTGGCCGAGCTGGCCGTCGCGCATGCCGAAGTGCAGGCGACGTTTGTGGAAGCCTCGCAAGGTGCCGGCATCGATCTGTGGAACTTGAGTACGCAGGGGCCGGAAGACCAGCTCAACCGCACCGAGAATACCCAGCCGGCATTGCTGGCCGCCAGCGTGGCGGTATGGCGGGTGTGGCAGAAGCTGGGCGGTGCGCAACCGGCGCAGTTGTCCGGTCACAGCCTCGGCGAGTACAGCGCGCTGGTTTGCGCCGGTGCGCTGTCGCTGCATGATGCGGCAGCGCTGGTGGCTGCGCGCGGCCGGCTTATGCAGGAGGCAGTACCGGCCGGCGTCGGTGCGATGGCGGCAATTCTCGGTGGCGACGATGCACAGATCGCCGCGGTATGCGAAGAGGTGGCACAGGGGCAGGTGGTGGCGCCGGCCAACTTCAATTCACCCGGTCAGCTGGTGATCGCCGGCAACGCCGAGGCGGTGGATCGCGCGTTGGCACGATTGGCAGAGCTTGGCGTGAAGAAGGCCATCAAGCTGGCCGTGTCGGTGCCGTCGCACTGCGCATTGATGCGTGAGGCCGCCGACAAGCTGGGTGAACGCATGGCGGCGATCAGCTGGCAGTTACCATCCATTCCGGTGGTGCAGAACGCTGAAGCACGCAGCTACGCTACGGTGGATGAAATCCGCGGCGCATTGCAGCGCCAGCTGTACCTGCCGGTGCGCTGGACCGAATGTGTGCAGGCGCTGGCGGCCGGCGGGGCCACGCGCATCGCCGAATGCGGCCCGGGCAAGGTGTTGAGCGGTTTGATCAAACGCATCGACAAGACGATCGATGCGCGTGCGATCGGTGCGCCGGCCGAACTGGATGCCGCGCGCGCCGAGTGGGTATGACCTTTTCGCGGGACGCATGATTTCTTCCATTGAATGTCAGGAACCTCTAAAGATGAGCAACCCACTGCAAGGTGAAATCGCACTGGTCACCGGCGCCAGCCGCGGTATCGGCGCGGCGATTGCCGACGAACTGGCGGCGATGGGCGCCACCGTGATCGGTACGGCGACCAGCGAGAGCGGTGCCAGCGCGATCGGCGAACGGCTGGCTGAACATGGCGGCCATGGCCGCGTGCTGAATGTCACCGACGGCGCTGCGGTCGAGGCGTTGATCGACGGCGTCGGCAAGGAATTCGGCGCGGTGTCGATCCTGGTCAACAACGCCGGCATCACCCGCGATCAGCTGCTGATGCGCATGCGCGAAGAGGACTGGAACATCATCCTCGACACCAACCTCAGCTCGGTCTATCGCACCTCCAAGGCGGTGATGCGCGGCATGATGAAGGCGCGCAAGGGTCGCATCATCTCGATCGCCTCGGTAATCGGGCTTACCGGCAATCCGGGCCAGGCGAACTACGCGGCGGCGAAGGCCGGCATCATCGCGTTCTCCAAGTCGCTGGCGCGCGAGATCGGCACGCGCGGCATCACCGTCAACGTGGTGGCGCCGGGCTTCATCGACACCGACATGACCCGTGCCTTGCCGGAAGACTCGAAACAGGCGCTGCTTGGCCAGATCGCGCTGGGACGGCTGGGCAACGTAGCGGACATTGCCAAGGCAGTAGGCTTCCTGGCCTCGCCGGCGGCGGCTTACATCACCGGCGAAACCCTGCACGTCAACGGCGGCATGTACATGCCGTAAGGCCTGTGCACGGAGTTGTCGCCAGCGGGCTCGTTTTAGGCGACAATTGCGCTTTCGCGTCGGCCCGTTTGGGCAGCGTCCTGGTATCACCGGCGGATCGTGGCGCCCTCGGGGTTTAGCCACTACAATGCCGCCGGCCTTTTGCAGGCATCACGCCGGCATAGACAAACATTTACTCCTTGAGAGGTATGGGCAACATGAGCACCATCGAAGAGCGCGTCAAGAAAATCGTCATCGAGCAGTTGGGCGTGAAGGAAGATGAAGTCACGGCGAACGCTTCGTTCGTGGACGATCTGGGCGCAGATTCGCTGGACACGGTGGAACTGGTCATGGCGCTCGAAGAAGAGTTCGAGACCGAGATTCCCGACGAAGACGCCGAGAAGATCACCA
Source organism: Rhodanobacter sp. (assembly GCA_035566635.1). Taxonomy (GTDB): domain Bacteria; phylum Pseudomonadota; class Gammaproteobacteria; order Xanthomonadales; family Rhodanobacteraceae; genus Rhodanobacter. Next base: position 12,014 of record DATMQY010000017.1, on the reverse strand, counting down.
CCGTGCAGCAGGCCGTCGATTACATCAAGGCCCACTCCAAGGATTGATTGGTACGACATTGATTGCCGTCAGCCGGTCTGGCTCGCATCTCGCTCGCCAGTCCGCCCATGCGGCGATACCGAACGCTGCGCCTTCTTGGCGCAGTTTTCGTTTCTGCATTTTGTAACGTCCGACCCCGTATGGTGCGCGGGATGCGTCCCTGCTGCGGTGGCTGACGTATCTGCGATTCGTATCGCGAAGTACCCGCCGCCGGTGGTTTTGCGGAATCACGAAGGAAGACAGCATGAGCAAGCGTCGAGTAGTAGTGACTGGCATGGGTATCATCTCGCCGGTCGGCAACGATATCGCCACCGCCTGGGAGCGAGTCCTCAAGGGCGTCAGCGGAATCGGCCCGGTCACCCATTTCGATACCTCCGCTTATTCCACGCGCATCTCCGGTCAGGTGAGTGGCTTCGATCCGGCGCAGTGGATGCCGCTGAAAGATGTCAAGAAGATGGATCCGTTCATCCACTACGGTGTGGCGGCGGGTACTCAGGCGCTGCGTGATTCCGGGCTGGAAGTAACCGAAGAGAACGCACCGCGTATCGGCGTGGCGGTCGGCGCCGGCATCGGCGGCCTGTACACGATCGAAGCGACCACGCTCGAACTGGCTGCCAAGGGACCGCGCCGGGTCTCGCCGTTCTACGTGCCCAGCTCGATCATCAACATGGTCTCGGGCCAGCTGTCGATCATGTTCGGGCTGAAAGGGCCGAATATCGCGTGTGTGACGGCCTGCACCACCGCCACTCACAACATCGGGCTGGCCGCGCGGATGATCCAGTACGGCGATGCCGACGCGATGATCGCCGGCGGCACCGAGTTCGCCACCACCGGCACCGCGATGGCCGGGTTCTGCTCGGCCAAGGCGATGTCCACCCGCAACGACGATCCGACCAAGGCCAGCCGTCCGTGGGACAAGGATCGCGACGGCTTCGTGCTGTCCGACGGTGCCGGCGTGCTGATGCTGGAAGAATACGAACATGCCAAGGCGCGCGGCGCCCGGATCTATGCCGAACTGGCGGGCTTCGGCATGAGCGGCGACGCGTTCCACATGACCGCACCGAGCGAGGGTGGCGAGGGTGCTGCGCGCTGCATGCAGAGCGCACTGAACGATGCCCACCTTGCGCCGACCGAGGTGCAATATGTCAACGCGCATGGCACCTCCACGCCGCTCGGCGATCTGGGCGAGGTGATGGCGGCGAAGAAGATCTTCGGCGATCACGCCTACAAGCTAGCGATGAGCTCGACCAAGTCGACGACCGGCCATCTGCTGGGTGCGGCTGGTGGTGTCGAGGCGATCTTCACCATCCTGGCGTTGCGCGACCAGGTGCTGCCGCCGACGATCAACCTGGACGAGCCGAGCGAAGGTTGCGATCTGGACTTCGTGCCGCACACCGCGCGCGCGGCCAAGCTCGACGTGGCCATCTCCAATTCGTTCGGCTTCGGCGGCACCAACGGCACGCTGGCATTCCGTCGCGTCTGAGTGTGACCTGCCATCGTCGTATTCTGGCCGGCCGGCGCGACTTGCTCGCGCCGGCCGCTTCGTTTCCCGAGCGCTATCCGTGCCTGCTGGAAAGCGTGGTGCATGGCACCGCGCAATCGCGTTACGACATCTTGTTCGCGTTTCCGCGCGAGCACCTGACCCTGCATGCCGACGGCCGCTTGTGCGATGACGCGGGAACGCCGCGGACTGGGCGCTTTCTCGATGCGCTGGACGCCGCCTGGCAGGCGGAGCGATTGCCGCCGGCCGACGATGAGCTGCCGTTCCATGGTGGTTGGGTGTTGCTGCTGGCGTACGAACTGGCCGCTGAGATCGAGCCGAAACTGAACCTGCGACCGCCTGTGGCGTTGCCGGTAGCACTCGCCGTGCGCTGCCCGGCGGCGGCGATCGTCGATCATGCACGCGATTGCACGATCCTGGTTGCCGAGGCGGGTCATGAGGATATGCTCGATGCGCTGGAGTTCGATCTCGCGGCAACTCCGTTGATTCCGCAGTTGGTTGCACCGATGGCATGGGAGGAAGATGCACCGCGGAGTTTTCTCGATGGCGTGATACGCATTCACGAACATCTTTACGCCGGTGACATTTTCCAGGTGAACCTGTCGCGCGCCTGGCGTGCACACTATGTGCAGGCACCCGCGCCGGCAACGTTGTATGACGCGCTGCGCCTGGCCAACCCGGCGCCGTTTGCCGGCCTGTTGCAGCAACCTGGATGGGCGGTGGTGAGCTCTTCGCCGGAGCGGCTGGTCGAAGTGCGTCGTGGCGTTGCGCAGACCCGGCCCATCGCCGGCACCCGGCCGCGGCTGCCCGGCGACGATGAGCTGGCACGCATTCGCGAATTGAGCGCGCACCCGAAAGAACGTGCCGAGCATGTGATGCTGATCGATCTGGAACGCAACGACCTCGGTCGCGTCTGCGTGCCGGGGACGGTCGAAGTCGACGAGTTGATGGCAGTGGAGAGTTACGCCCACGTTCACCACATTGTGTCCAATGTACGGGGCCATCTGCGTGCCGACGTGACACCCGGCGAAGTCATCGCTGCCACGTTCCCCGGCGGCACCATCACTGGGTGTCCCAAGGTACGTTGCATGGAAATCATTGCCGCACTGGAAGACGCGCCGCGTGGCGCCTATACCGGCGCGCTGGGTTATCTCGATCGCAACGGTGACCTTGACTTGAACATCCTGATCCGCACTCTCACCGTGACTGGCAATGAAGTCAGCCTGCGCGCGGGTGCGGGCATCGTCGCCGATTCGGTGGCCGCGAGTGAGCTGGATGAAACCCGCGCCAAGGCCCGTGGCCTGCTGCGCGCGTTGGGAGTGCCGGGCTGATGAACGCGCGCATCCTGGTCAACGGCGTGGCGACTGAGCAGGTGTCGGTGCTGGATCGCGGGCTGGCCTATGGCGACGGCTTGTTCGAAAGCATCCGTCTGGTCGGTGCCGTGGCACCGTTATGGTCTCGCCACATGCAGCGGCTCATGCACAGCTGCGAACGCCTGCGGATGCCGGTGCCAGACACGGAACAGCTGTGGCACGAAGCGTTGCAGGCCAGCCGCGAGATGCCGCAGTCGGTGGTGCGCATCACGCTGACCCGTGGCGTCGGCGAGCGCGGTTACGCGCCGCCCGCGGTGCCGCAACCGACGCGCGTGGTGGCAGCGTTCACGCCGCCGCAGACACCGACTCAAATGTACGCACAAGGCGTGCGCATGCGTGTGTGCGGTACCCGTCTGGCCGAACAGCCGCTGCTGGCTGGCATGAAACATCTGAATCGGCTGGAGCAGGTACTAGCACGCGCCGAGTGGAACGATCCGGCGATTGCCGAAGGCGTGCTGTGCGATAGCCACGACCGGGTGATTTCGGCGACCATGGCCAACCTGTTTGCCGTCGTCAACGGTGTGTTGCGGACGCCGGCGCTGGATCGCTGCGGCGTGGCCGGAGTCGCTCGTGCCGAAGTGCTGGCGGCATGTCCGCAAACGCAGGTCGGCGAGCTGACGCTGACCGACCTGTGGTATGCCAGCGAGGTTTTTCTCAGTTCGAGCGTGCGCGGCATCCTGCCGGTATGTTTCTTGGGCGATATGGATTATGCGGTGGGTGACATAGCCCGTCAGATGCAACGGCATTGGCGCAATCTGGGGTTTTTGATGGAGCAGGGCGGATGAGTGATAAACCGATGCGTGGTCGAGCGTTGCCACGGGCGCTGCTGCTGATCGTGTTGCTGGCGCTGGTCGGTGTGCTGGCCTATGGCTGGAACGATTTCAACCGCTTCAGCCGCGCGCCGCTGAACGTGGCGGCACAGGGCGAAAGCATCGACGTCGGACGCGGCAGCAGTTTCCGGAACATCGTCGGCGAGTTGCACCAGCGCAACCTGAGCACGGCCAACCTGTGGTACTGGCGGCTGCTGGCCGAGCAGATGCGCGTGGCCGGCCGGCTGCACGCCGGCGAATACGCGCTGGAGGCCGGCATCACGCCGCGCCAGTTGCTTGCCAACATGGCCGTCGGCAAGGTGTTGCAGCGCAACTTCACCATCGTCGACGGCTGGACCTTCGCCGAGCTGCGCCAGTCACTGGCCAAAGCCGAGAAGCTGAACCACGACAGTGCCGCTCTGGACGATGCGGCGATCATGCAGAAGATCGGCGCACCCGGCGAGGCGCCGGAAGGGCGCTTCCTGCCGGAGACTTACGCCTACGTGAAAGGCGACAGCGACCTGGACATCTTCAAGCGTGCGCACATCGCCATGGTCAAGACGCTCGATGCGCTGTGGCCGGCGCGCGACAAGGATCTGCCGCTGGCCACGCCGTACGATGCGCTTATCCTGGCCTCGATCGTGGAGAAGGAGACCGGCCGCGCCGACGAGCGCGCGCGGATCGCCGGCGTGTTCGTGCGGCGCCTGCAGAACCACATGCTGCTGCAGACCGACCCCAGCGTGATCTACGGCATGGGCGCGAGCTACGCCGGCAATATCCACAAGAGCGACCTCACCACCGATACGCCATACAACACCTATACCCGTCCCGGTCTGCCACCGACGCCGATCGCGCTGCCGGGCAAGCCGGCGCTGGTGGCGGCGCTGCATCCGGTGGCCGGTACGGAGCTCTATTTCGTCGCTCGTGGCGGCGGCGCCCATGTGTTTTCCAGCACGCTGGAGGAACACAATCGCAACGTCGACTGCTACCAGCGTAAACATTGCCAATGAGCGCCGCGCGCGGAAAATTCATCAGCCTCGAAGGCGGCGAAGGCGCCGGCAAGAGTACCTTGCTGGCCGGTCTCCGCGAGTACGTCGAGCAAAGCGGCATTGCGCTAGTGCTGACACGTGAGCCCGGCGGTACCGAAGTGGGCGAAGCCGTACGAGCGATCGTGCTCGATCCGGCCCGGCACGGGCTGGCTGCGGAGACCGAACTGCTGCTGATGTTCGCCTCGCGTGCGCAACTGGTGCGCGAACTGATCGAACCGGCTTTGAGCGCTGGGCAATGGGTGCTGTGTGATCGCTACGCCGATGCCAGCTATGCCTATCAGGGCGGTGGCCGCGGCCAGCCGGTCGAGCGCATCGCCGAGCTGGAACGCTGGGCATGTGCTGGCGTGAAACCCGACCTGACCTTGTTGCTCGACCTGCCGGTGGCGACCGGCCGTGCCCGCGCTGCCGGTCGCGGTAACGCCGATCGCATCGAGGTCGAGGCGGATGCGTTCTTCGAGCGCGTGCGTGCGAACTATCGCGAACGCGCCGCGGCCGAGCCGGAGCGTTTCCGGGTGATCGACGCCAGCCAGTCGCCGGCGGCGGTACTGCAGGCGGCCACGCGCGCGCTGGCTGTGCTGGTCAGGGAAGCGCAGCGATGAACGGTTTGCCCTGGCACGCCGAACACTGGGCGCGGTTGCAGGCGCGACGGCAGCGCGATGCACTGCCGCACGCCTTGCTGTTGTGTGGTGCGACGGGCCTGGGCAAGCGCGCGTTCGCCCAGCGTTTCGTGCACGGATTGTTATGCGCGGAACCGGCCAGTGGTGATGCCTGTGGGCATTGCCGCAGCTGTCTGTTGCTGGCCGCGGGTACGCATCCGGATGTGATTTCACTGAGCTTCGGGCTGCGCAAGGACGGCGTGCTGCGCAGCGAGATCGTGGTCGACCAGATTCGCGAGCTGTCGGCGCGACTGGCCATGAGCAGCCAGTTCGGCGGCTGGCAGGTGGCCATGATCGATCCGGCCGATGCGATGAATCCGGCCGCCGCCAATGCGTTGCTGAAAACGCTGGAGGAGCCGGCCGCGCAGACCATGTTGATCCTGCTGGCCGATGCGCCGTGGCGCATGCCGCAGACCATCCGCAGCCGCTGCCAGCGGATCGAATTCCACTTGCCGGCCACCGCCGACGCGTTGGCCTGGTTGCAGACCGAAGGCGTGCGCGATGCCGCGGCCGCACTCGCCGCCGCCGGCGGCAATCCCGGCCTGGCACGCGCGTGGGCACAGGAAGGCGCGCTCGATCGGCGGTTGGAAGTGCGCAAGGATCTGGCCGCGCTCGCTGCCGGTCGCGGCCAGCCGCTGGACGTGGTCAAGCGCTGGCTGGACAACGAGCCGGCGCAGCGGCTGTGGTTTGCCGCCCAGGCCACCGCCGATGAGATCAAGGCGCGCTCGACCGAACTCACCGGACCGCTGGCCAGCGCGATGGACGTCGAGGCGCTGGGTCACTGGTACAGCGCGGTCAATCGCACCCGCGAGAGCCTGCGCGGCCCGCTGCGCGGCGACCTGTTGCTGCTGGAACTGCTGGCGCAGTGGCGTTGAGCGAAGTCGCCGCCAATACGTTGTCGACGGTTCCGGCGAGTGCCTTGCCGCCGTTTTCCGCGCAGACCCGCTTGCTGGTAGTGGCGCCGCATCCGGATGACGAAACCATCGCGACCGGTCTGCTGATCCAGCAGGTGCGGGCAGCCGGCGGGGAGGTGTGCATCCTGTTGCTGACCGCTGGCGACAACAATCCGTGGCCGCAACGCTGGCTGGAACGGCGTGTGCGGATCAGCGCTGCGGACCGGCAACGCTGGGGTCGCCGCCGGCATGCGGAAATACAGCGGGCGCTGCAATGCCTCGAGGTGCCGGTGCAGGCGCTGCAGGCATTGGGTTGGCCGGACATGGGTGTTACCGATGGCCTGCTGCACGGGGGAGATTCAGCAGTGTCCGCGTTGGTCGCGGTGATCGAGCGATTCCATCCCAGCCTGATCGCGCTGCCTGCACTGGAGGATCGCCATCCCGATCACGGTTCGGCACATGTGCTGATGCGACTGGCCCTGGCCGGGCAGGCTGCACCGCCACGACTGCTTGCCTACCTGGTGCATGGCCGCGCGCAGGCGGCCGGCTTCATCGAAATCCATGGCTCGGCCGCGCAATCGGCGAACAAGAGCAAGGCACTTGCGGCACATCGCAGCCAGATGGTCTTGAGCGGCAAGCGTATGCACCGCCTGGCCGACCGACCCGAAAGATATGTCGACGTATCGGCCGCGCCGACCACGTCCGTTTCCGTATTGCCGTGGCAGCCACCGGCATGGTTATCGCCATGGCTGCGGCTGAGCGTGACCAGTGCGGCGGGAACGCAGAGCTGGCGTTGGCGGGACGCACCGCTGCGGCGCGACAGTCATGGTGCCTATCAGCTGACCTCGCCGCACGACATGGCAGACCTGCCGCGCTTCGCCAGACTGACGCTGGATATGCCTTCGCTGTGGATATTCGATCACTGGGGATGGTGCGCACTCGGATCGGGCGCCGCCGCTGACGCCGGTCTTGCGCAGACGGATTGACAGGGCTAGCTTCTGACGCGGGGGAACGATGATGCGGGCGCAGCTGTCAGGCCGCGCCATTCCGCGACATCATCGAAACCGGTTGCCGATCCAGTCTCGCGATATCGACGCAAGTCGCCGATACCATCCACCCGGTCAGTCAATTGAATGCATAGTCCGGATCTGAACTCGTTAGATGTCAACCCAGCGCAGGAAGCCGCTTCTAGCGAGAGCTTCTATGCCGCGTTGTCCGAGATTGGCCAGCTGCTGGTTCGCTCGCTCGATCCGCCGGTGCTCTACGAGGCGGTGATCGAGGTTCTCGAACGGCGGATCGGTGCCCGACTCGTGATCGTGGGTGATCTGGATCGAGGCACCAGTTACCTGCGCCGTGTCGCGCCGGCGAAGACAGCCCCCGGCATGACCGACATCTACCCGGAGCGCATTCCGTTCTCGATGGCGCGACCGGCGTTCTGGCAGGGCGAGCCGCAGGTGGAGGCGGATATCCGCCGCACCGCGGGCCTGGAGGCATTGCGGCCGGCCTATATCCGGCATGGGGTCATGGCTTCGATCGCGGTGCCGGTACTGAAGTTCGGCGAGGTGTGTGCGGCGCTGGTGATACGGGCCTCCCACGCCAGCTATTTTTCTGCGCGGATGGTCGAGTTGCTGCAACAGGCTGCAGCCAGCATCGGGCTGGGGCTGGAGGCACACGAACAACGCACGCGGCTGCTGCAGTCGGTACAGGATGAGGCGCGCCAGCGATGCGCGCTGCGACTGCTCAGCGAGATGATCAAGGTCGTCACGCATAGTGTGGACGAATCGGGCTTGCTGGCCGATGCCTGCCGCGTGGCGAGGCGTATCGGCGGCTATCGAGTCAGCGGGATCGGCCTGCTGGAAGAGGGCGCCGCGACCAGCCTTCGCCTGTGCACGCACGATGGCATGGCCGACGACATCGAAGTGGATTCCCGATGGAGCCTGACCGATGCCGCACATGTCGATGCCGTTGTCGCGACAGCGCTGTTGTCGGGGCAGCCACACGTTGGCCAACCAGGGTCATCGGATTGGCCGACCGGTATCACGATGTCAGGCGCGCGCACGTTGCTGGCGCTGCCCATGCGGGTGGATGGGGCGATCATCGGCGCTTTCGTCATCGGTGCGATGGAGTCGGATGCATTCACGCCGATCGAGGTTCAGGTCTTTTCGGAAATGGCGGTCGAGCTGGGCCTGGGCATCCAGATGCAGCGCGCCCGTGCCGCGCGCGTGATCGCCGAGCAGGATCTGCGATTCAACCTGCAGCATTTCCAGACGGTGCTGTCGAACCAGTACTCCGGTGTGCTGGTGATGTCCGAAGACAACCGCGTGAAGTTCGTCAACGAAGCGTTCTGCACGCTCTTCGGGTTGTCCGAAGCGCCTTCCGAACTGGAAAACATGGTCTCGGTCACGATCTATGAGCGCCTGAAGCAGGTGCTTGAGGATCCCGACCGGGAGTGGCAGAGGATCCAGGACATCCTGGCCAGAAACGAGGCAGTCAAGGGCGACGAGGTCGCCATCAAGGGCGGTCGTACCTTGCTGCGCGATTTCATCCCGATCACCATCGATGGCAAGCCGCAGGGGCGGTTGTGGCACCAGCGCGACATCACCGAGCAGAAATTGCATGAGGCGCGGGTCGAGCGGCTGGCCTTTTACGACGTGGTGACCGGTCTGCCGAATCGGCGGCTGCTGTTCGAGTTGCTGGAGCAGGCGCGGACGCGGGCCATGCGGCAGCACTCGTTGCTGGCCGTCGGGGTGCTCGATCTGGACCGCTTCAAGCGCGTCAACGACACGATCGGACACGGTGGCGGCGATCACGTGCTGGCGGAAGCCTCGACGCGGATCCTCGACATGCTGCGCGAAGCCGACGTGCTGGCTCGCTTCGGTGGCGACGAATTCGCGCTGGTGATCTCGGGCCTCGACAGCCGCGAACAGCTCGATGTGATCAGCCGCTGCATCCTGCAGGCGTTGCGGGCGCCGTTCAACCTGTTGGGCGAGCAGATGTACCTGTCCGCCAGCATCGGCTGGACCCTGTTTCCGCTGGACGAGTCCGACGCCGAGGGTCTGATTCGCCACGCCGATCTGGCGATGTATGCGGCGAAGGAAGAGGGCAAGGATCGTAGCTCGTTGTACGAGCCGGCGATGGAGCTGGAACAGTTGCGGCTGCAGGCGATGCGTGAGCGGATCGCCCAGGCGCTGCAGCAGTCGCGCCTGCAGCTGCTGTTCCAGCCGATCGTCTACATTGACGGCTTGCCCGGCCTGCATGGCGTGGCTGGCATGGAGGCGCTGCTACGTCTGGATGACACCGGGCAGGAACTGATCGAGCCCGCCGAGTTCATGCATGTGCTGGACGACCCGCAGTTGGCACGGCCGATCGGCCGCTACGTGTTGGACGAGGGGCTGAAATGCTGCCAGTCATGGATGCGGGCAGGTGTCTCGATTCCGGTCTCGATCAACATCAGCACTCGCCATCTGCTGCATCCCGCGTTCTTCGCCGACATCGACGCCGCGCTCGAAACTTACCCGGACGTGATGGATGTGGGCTTCGGCATCGAGGTGACCGAAACCGGCCCCACGATGGATCATGCGCGCGCGAAAGTCGTCATCGAGGAATGCCGTCGGCGCGGCATCCGCGTCGGACTGGACGATTTCGGCACAGGCAGCGCCTCGCTGAGTCACATCCAGCAACTCGACATCGAACACATCAAGCTCGACCAGAGCTTCGTGCGCGACATCCTCAGCGACGAGCGCAACATGGCGATCGCGGCAGGCGTCATCACCACTGCCCGCATGTTGGCGAAGACGGTGATCGCCGAAGGCGTCGAGACGTCGGCGCAAGGCGATCTGCTGGCTTCGCTGGGTTGTCATCAACTGCAGGGATTTTCGATTTCGCGGCCGATGCCGGCCGGGGCGGTGCCGGACTGGGTCGCCGGCTGGGTGCCTCCCCCATCATGGGGAAATATGGTCAACGAGCGTCAGTCACTGCTGGCCGGCCAGCCTGACGGCGGCTGAGATTGTTGCTGCGAAGCACAGATGCGGGGTGCGGAGTGCCGTTACAGTGGTGCAGGTGCAGCACAACATCTAAGATCGGTGCTATCGATCGGGCGGTTCGAGCGCCCGGCAGGAGTCCAGCATGAAACCCATCGCCGCCCGTCAGGGCATCATTTCACTGAAAATCAAGGATGCGGCTTCGCTGTACAACGCGTACATGCCGTTCCTCAAGCATGGCGGATTGTTTGCGGCGACCGCACAGTCCTACTCGCTGGGCGACGAGGTGGTGCTGTTGGTGACCCTGGCCGAGGAAACCGAGCGGTTGTCGGTGGTCGGCAAGGTGGTCTGGATCAGTCCGGTCGGTGCGCAGGGCAACCGCACTGCCGGCATCGGTATCCACTTCAACGAATCGGGCGATGCCGAAGCCGCCCGCAGCCGGATCGAGAATATCCTCGCCGGTACGCTGACCTCCGAGCGTGCCACCCACACCATGTGAGACACATGGCGTTAATTCGCATGCTGTCGGCCGTCAAGGCTTGTTGTACCCATATGCACTGATACAATGGCGAGATTCGCGAACTCATCTCGCGAAACATCGGGTGCTTGCAGGTTTCAGACCTGCAGGCGTGGCTGAGCAGCCCATGGCCGTGTCGGCCTGCCGAATCGAAGTCGCCGGACCGTGAGTTACTGGATTAATCCCCGCGGTCACTGATGCGCCTGATGGCGCGGAGGTAAGTTGCATCGTGCTTGCCGAATACTGGCCCGTTCTGTTGTTCATCGGCGTCGCCACCGGCCTCGGCCTGGTGCTGCTGGCGGTCGGCCTGCTGGCCGGTCCGCGTCGTCCCGAGGCGGGAAAACTTGCGCCGTACGAGTGTGGCTTCGAGGCGTTTGAAGATGCTCGCATGCGCTTCGACGTGCGCTACTACCTGCTTGCCATCCTGTTCATCATTTTCGATCTGGAAATCGCCTTCCTGTTTCCGTGGGCGGTGGTGTTCCAGCAGATCGGCCTGATCGCGCTGATCGAGATGGCGCTGTTCCTGTTGCTGCTGGTCATCGGTTTTGCCTACGTGTGGAAGAAGGGAGCACTGGAATGGGAGTGATCTCCTCCATCGACAAGGTGATGCATAACCCGCAGCCACTGAACCTTGTCGACGATATTTTGCGGCCGGCCGGCGACAATCCGGTGGTGCAGCGCGGCTTTGCCACCACCAGCGTCGATGCGCTGATGAACTGGGCGCGCACCGGCTCGATGTGGCCGATGACGTTTGGTCTGGCCTGCTGTGCGGTCGAGATGATGCACGCCGGCGCGGCTCGACTGGACCTGGATCGCTATGGCGTGATCTTCCGCCCGAGCCCGCGCCAGTCCGACGTGATGATCGTGGCCGGTACCCTGGTCAACAAGATGGCCCCGGCGCTGCGCAAGGTCTACGACCAGATGCCGGACCCGAGGTACGTGATCTCGATGGACTCCTGCGCCAACGGCGGCGGCTACTACTATTTCAGCTATTCGGTGGTGCGCGGCTGCGATCGGGTGATCCCGGTCGACATCTACGTGCCTGGCTGTCCGCCGACCGCCGAGGCGCTGGTCTACGGCGTGCTGCAACTGCAGAAGAAGATCCGCCGCACGGGAACGATCGAGCGATGAGCTTCGCCGTCGCGGAGGATGTCCTGGCGGAGCTCGGTCAGCGGCTGATCGCCGACAGCGCCGGCG
>DATMQY010000016.1:0-5645 GCA_035566635.1 Rhodanobacter sp. | reverse complement strand
CGCCATGCGCGAGCGCTACGGCGCAAGCAGCAGAAGCCAGATGATGAAGTATCACATCCAGACCAGCGGCCGTTCGCTGCACGCGCAGGAGATCCAGTTCAACGACATCCGCACTACGCTGCAGGCTATGTACGCGCTGTTCGACAACTGCAACAGCCTGCACACCAACGCCTACGACGAAGCGATCACCACGCCCACCGAAGAAAGCGTGCGCCGCGCCGTGGCGATCCAGATGATCATCAACAAGGAACTCGGCCTCAACTTCAACGAGAACCCGTGGCAGGGCAGCTACGTCGTCGACGTGCTCACCGACCTGGTAGAAGAGGCCGTGTACAAGGAATTCGAGGCGATCAGCGAGCGCGGCGGCGTGCTCGGCGCGATGGACACCATGTACCAGCGCGGCAAGATCCAGGAAGAGTCGATGTACTACGAGCACAAGAAACACGACGGCTCGCTGCCGTTGATCGGCGTCAACACCTTCCTGCCCAAGGACCACGGCGGCGAGATCGCCACCGAGATCGAACTGATCCGCTCCACCGAAGAAGAGAAAGGTCAGCAGATCGCCAACGTGAAGCGTTACGGCGAGGCGCGCAATGCACTGGCCTCAGACAGCCTCAAGGTGTTGCAGGTGACGGCACGCGATCGGCGTAACGTGTTCGAGCAGCTGATCGAGGCGGTGAAGTACAACTCGCTGGGGCAGATCAGTCACGCACTGTATGACGTGGGTGGCGAATACCGTCGCAATATGTAACCGCACTCTGAAACCCTCTCCCCTGCGGCGACCGAAAGGAGTCCCCCTGTGGGCGGAGGAGGGTAGGGTGAGGGGCGGGTGCTCGCGGGACCCTGGAATGAAGCTATTTGGGTTGTTCCGCCTTTGGCCGTACTATCGACGCAAAGCTGAGGTAACCCCATGAGCGAAATCGTATTCCTTGTTGAAGATGCCGCCGAAGGTGGTCTGGTGGCGCGTGCCCTCGGGCATTCCATCTATACCGATGCCGACAGCTACGATGAGTTGCGTAAACAGGTGCGCGATGCGGTGCAATGCCATTTCGACGCCAGCGAACGCCCGACTATGATCCGGTTGCACTACGTCAAGGATGAAGTCCTCGCCGCATGAAACTTCCCCGCGACATGGATGCTGCGGAACTGATCAAGGCTTTGGCGCGTATCGGCTACAAGCCAGTGCGGCAGACCGGTAGTCATATACGTCTTCAGTGCAACGATCCGGTGCATGCCATCACCATTCCCAATCATCGCCCGCTGCGCGTTGGCACGCTGGCCGCCATCATCACGGACGTGGCCGCACAGCAAAAGATGGATCGGGATGTGCTGATCAGGCTGGTATTGGCATGAAAACCCCGCATGAGTGACTTGCCGAAGCCGTCGTCGACCGAAGAGAAAGTCGTCTGCCAGCCGCTCGTCGATAGCGATGTGCTGAATGTCTTGCCAGCGAGCAGGGGCGATCTGTCGGATTGGGTGGAGTTGATGGAGGCCGTCGAGGCGTTGTGTCCGGTGTGGCCGGTGAGGGAGCGGCCGCTGGTGCGAGAATACAAGTTCAAGCTTTGAAGGACGCCGGAACAGGATTTAATTTCCTCCGTCCTGGTTTCCCTCCACGAAACGCCTGGTGAGTACCTCCGTAACATATGACGTTGCGCAACTCCCTCTCCCCCAGCAATGCTGAGGGAGAGGGTTGGGGTGAAGGGCGCTCTTCGCATCGCGTAGCAACAAGAAGATTCTGTTCCGCTCCGGCAACCGAGAGACCTCTACGGTGTGCGCTGCACCACCGGCTGATCCGGCTGCGGATTTTGCGTCTGTTGCATAGGCGGCGTGGTCTGGGTCGGGGTAGGCCGTTGAATATCGTGAGGCCACTGGACGCTGCTTTGCGCGATAGGCGTAGCGATCGCCTGGGCCACGTTGACGTCGGTGTAGCGCTTGAACAGGGAGTTCGTGTCGCCCTGTACGGCGAATGCCCGGCTGGCGTCATCGCTCAGCACCACATGATCGACCCGGCTCATGCCGTTGCCCTGGGCGGCAACGGCCAGCGCCGCCGCGAGGTTGCCACTGTGCTGGTCCGGTACACGTCCCTGTTGTGCATCCAGGCGATGCACGGCGCCCAAGGCTTGCTGATACATCCCGTTGCCGGGATGCGTGGCGTCGGCGAGAGTTGGCTGGGGCGGGTGCGCGGCCTTCTGCAAGGCATCCAGCGTTTTCGGGCCGGCGACACCATCGGGTGTCAACTGATGCGCGCGCTGGAACTTTTCGACCGCTGCTTTCGTGCCTGGACCGAAGTCGCCGTCGGGATGCAATGCGCGGCCGTGCGAGTCGGTGAAACCCAGCGTGGCAAGATCGGTCTGCAGCGCGGTGATTTTTTCGCCGTGCGAGCCCTGATGCAGCGAGCCGTGGTTAGGCTGCGTTTGGACACGCCCTCCCTGGCCAATAGCTTTCAAGGCTTCCTTGATGTCCGAATCGTTTGCCGATGTCGAAGGATCGAAATTGGCATCGCCTACCTTGGCATGTGCGCGGTCGAGAGCGACCGCTTTTTCCGGGTCCTTGTATGCGTCCTTGTATCGTTCTGCTAGCGCGGCAGCTTTCGGGCCGTCGTAGTAGTCATATGCGCTTCTGATTTCGTTGGCCTTCGCAAGCACGTCGTCGTAGTTGCCGCCGTTCTTCAAGACTGTGTTGAACTCAGTCATCTGGGATGGCATCTGATTTGCGGTTTTTGCCAGGATGGCGACCGTTTCCAGACGATGATCTTCCGGAATGCTCTTCCCGTATTTATCCAGCATGGACATGGCAGTTTGGGTCGCATTCCGGATCTGTGGATAGTCAACATTCTTATGTATCCACATCTGCCCGTCTTTCGAGGACGCCCATGCATTGATGCTGTCTCGGGTGTCCTTATCGATGAAGACGAGGGTGCTTCGCCCCTGTTTGCCGTTGCCGTGGGTCAGCAGACTCGCGCGAAGCTGTGAGTGGTCTTGTGTGAATTCGAGGTTCTGATCCTTTGCATACTTGGACGCCTGCTCGATGATTCCGTCCACATAGGTAGTCTCGCCTTGCTTCAGCGGTGCACTATCAGTTGCTCCGAGAGCCCATGTTCCGCGCTGGCCGAGATCGACCTGGATCGTACCCAGCGAGTAGCCGCTATTTGCCTTTATCTTGTCTGCGTTACCCCAGTTCGGATCGGATGTACCCGAAGTCACTCCAGCAATGCTCAGATGATAGGAAGACTGTCCGCCCTCCGTTCCGCGGCCCACCACGAAATAAGTGGCGCCAGTCAGTGAATCGAGGTCGTGCGTATTGAGATCGGGCATGGTCATCGTCCCTGTGGTTACTGAATGTTCGCAACGATCAGATAAGTGCCCATTGCGTTGGCACGTTCGCAGATGCGGAACATTTCGTTCTGCGTCAACTGGAGATTGGCGATGCTTTCATCGCCGTAGATGGAATCTTCGAACTTACCGTTCGCCTCCTGAAATTTCAGCCACTCGCGCTCGGCGCGGATGAGCGCATCCTTCGCCTTGGGAGTCAGCTTGCCGAGCAGGGCCTTGTAGGCGGCATTCAGTCGATTGTCCTGTCTGGTTTGCTCAGCGGAAAGGCAGGCGGCAATAGCGATAGTGTCGGAGTCCGCTTTGTCGACGCACGTATAGAACGCAGTCGTTATGCCTTTCGGCGCATGGGTCTTGATGGCTTGACTCCTGCTGTCGGCCGCGACAGCGGCGGCGCCGTAAGCGAGCAAGGCGAGAGTAATGGCGAGCGTCCTGATCGTTTTCATGAAGTAGCTCCTGATCGTGCGTTTCTTGTATTTGCTGAGAGGGTCAGACTGACGCTCACAACGAGTTGAATATAATCGCGGCGTGCAATGTGTGCAGTGAGAAAGGGAGCATCCGCCCAAGCTGGCGGTCTCGCTCAGTTGTCGTCACTCGGGCAGTCGTTGTCCAGCGATTCGCGCTTACCTTTGACGGAGGGATGAAGCGCGACGTACTTCTCGAAGGTTCTCGCTGACCCTTGGCCGCTCCCCCGGTACCAGACAAGATCGCTTCCCTGGCGGACCAGATAGTCGCTTTCTTCGGCTTCGTACTTGGGGCACACCGCGTACCCGGCATGTTCGTCGCCGCCGCAGTAGCGCACAAACAACTTGTCGCCGCGGATATGGCCCTTGAGCGATCCGTCCGATCCGCTCAGCCGTGTGCCGTCGCTCCAGTCGCCGGTGACGTCGGCACCTTTCTGCGTCAGCCTGATTTCGGCGTAATGGCCGTAATGACAATCGTTGTTGTAGGTCCAGTAGCCATCGAAGGCGTTCGATGCGGTGTCCTTCGCGTGCGCCGTGCAAAGGAGCTGGCCGACGACCAGTGCGCCGAGAAGGAGCGCGCCGCAGGACTGACGCAACCGGATACGGGCGGGAATGGGGGGCATGCGAACTCCTTGAAAATTGATCCCTGAAATCCTTTGCCAGTAAGCCTATCACCGGGCTTTGCGGCGGAATGTGCGCATGCTCGGGAAATGTTGTGGGGGAATGGCGCGATGGCGATCGAGGTGATCAACGGCGTTGAATCAGCTCATTTGTCGCAGTGCACCTCGCCCCCCGACGATTCTTGCGGCAAGATGGCCTGACTTCTGGGGAAAGTACATGGACGAATGGCAAGAGGAAGTGCCGGATCGGAAGATCGCCGGCTTCTGGCGCCGCCTAGGCGCCTTCGTGGTCGACGTGATTCTGCTCGGCATCGCCGGCATGATCCTGGGGGCACTGTTTTTCGAACCATTCGCGCGCATGGGTGCCTATGCGAATCTGATCGGGTTTGCGATCGCACTGGCTTATTTCGGCATCTGCAACAGCCGCATCGGAGGCGGGCAGACGTTGGGCAAGCGCTGGGTCGGTGTGCGTGTCGTCGATGCCCACGACCAGTGGCTGTCGTTGCCGCGCTCGCTGCTGCGCTACACGGTGCTGGGCCTCCCATTCTTCGCCAACGGCTTGCCGATCGGCTCGCAGTGGGTGTTGTCGACACCGTTGGACTACCTGCTGGCCCTCGTCATATCCGGCAGCATGCTCGCCACCACTTACCTCTACCTATTCAATCGCCGCACGCGGCAGTTGCTGCATGATCTGGTGGTGGGCTCCTACGTGGAGCGCTTCGATGGCGCGACGCAGCCCGCGCCGTTTCCGATCATGTGGCGTGGACATCTTGTCGCGCTGGCCGTGGTGGCGGTTATCGCCTTGAGCGGTCCTTGGCTGTCAAGCCGGTGGGAACAGAGCAAGACTTTCGCGGGCATCCTGCCGCTGTACCAGACATTGTCGAGCCAGCCCCACGTCATGACGGTGCAAGTCATACGCGGATGGTCGTCCTTCAATGACGACGCCACCACGCACTCCCTGCAGTCGTCGCTGCGGCTGAATGCCCCCATGATCGAAGA
Organism: Rhodanobacter sp.; assembly: GCA_035566635.1. Classification (GTDB taxonomy): domain Bacteria; phylum Pseudomonadota; class Gammaproteobacteria; order Xanthomonadales; family Rhodanobacteraceae; genus Rhodanobacter. Next base: position 233 of record DATMQY010000016.1, on the reverse strand, counting down.
CGGCGGCATGGCCAAACGCATCGCGCAGCTGATGGCGAAAGCCGACCCGAATATCGCCAACGAGGACTCCGTCGTAGTGACTCTCGTCTACGGCTACGACATGGGCATCGCTTCGGGGTGGAAGAAGCATGGGTATTCGTTTAGGCCGGGGGAGTTGCGATAAGCTGGCGGTCTCTCGGTGAGATGGAGCCCGGCTATGGCGTTGCGCGGCAAGATCCAGGAAGGGTCGATGT
>DATMQY010000015.1:0-304973 GCA_035566635.1 Rhodanobacter sp. | reverse complement strand
GTCAGACCCCGGGTCGTGTGTTCCCGGGCAAGAAAATGTCGGGCCACATGGGTGCTGTGAATCGCACCGTGCAGGGCCTGGAAGTGGTCAAGGTCGACGCCGAGCGTCATCTGATTGCGGTCAAGGGCGCGGTACCGGGTGCTACCGGCGGCGACGTCGTCATCCGTCCGACGACCAAGGGCTGAGGAGAGACGCCATGGAACTGAATGTCATTGGCGCCAAGCCGCTCAACGTGTCGGACGAAGTGTTCGGCGGTGAGCTCAAGCAGGCCCTAATCCACCAGGTCGTCGTCGCCTATCAGGCGGGCGGTCGCGCCGGTACCCAGTCGCAGCTTTCGCGCGGCGAGATATCCGGTACCACCAAGAAGTTCAAGAAGCAGAAGGGCGGCGGCGCCCGTCACGGTGATTACCGTGCACCGATCTTTGTCGGTGGTGGCCGCACCTTCGCTGCCAAGCCGCGCAGCTACGAGCAGAAGGTCAATCGCAAGGCCTACCGTGTCGCGATCCGTTCGATTTTCTCCGAGCTGGTTCGTCAGGGTCGCCTGAAGGTCGTCGAGAGCTTTGGCGTCGAGACGCCGAAGACCTCCGCGATGGTGGCCAAGCTGGCCGAGCTGGAAGTTTCCGGCCGCGTGCTGCTGGTGTCGGAAGATGCATCCGAGTCGGTGTTTTTGGCCGCTCGCAACATTCCCTATATCCATGTACTGGATGTGATGGGCTTGAACCCGGTCAGCCTGGTCGGTTCCGACCATGTGGTGATCACGGTTGATGCCGTGAAGAAGATCGAGGAGTGGCTGGCATGAACAACGAACGCATTCTCGATACGCTGCGCGCGCCGCACATCTCCGAGAAATCGGCGCGTCTGGCCGAGCACAATCAGTACGTATTCGTGGTCGCCCCTGCGGCAACCAAGGCCGATGTCCGCGCTGCCGTGGAGAAGCTGTTCGACGTCAAGGTCGAACAGGTGAACCTCGTCAACACCAAGGGCAAGGTCAAGTCCTTCCGTTTTCGTGCTGGCAGCCGCCAGGGCAAGCGTAAGGCCTATGTGCGTCTTGCCGATGGTCAGACCATCGACGTGTCCGCCAAGGCCTGAGCCAGGAGTTCTTTGAGATGGCACTAATCAATCACAAGCCGACCTCGCCGGGTCGTCGTGACGCAGTCAGCGTCAAGACGGAAGGTCTGTACAAGGGCGCGCCGTACGCGGCGTTGACCGAGTCGCAGTCCCGCACCGGTGGTCGCAATCATCATGGTCGCATCACCGTGCGTCATCGCGGTGGCGGCCACAAGCAGCATTACCGCATCATCGACTTCAAGCGCGACAAGGAAGGCATCGCCGCCCGCGTCGAGCGCATCGAATACGATCCGAACCGCACCGCGCACATCGCGTTGCTGTGCTACGCCGACGGCGAGCGTCGTTACATCATCGCGCCGAAGGGCGTGCAGGTGGACGATCGCCTGGTGTCCGGCCGCGATGCGCCGATCAAGGCTGGCAATTGCCTGCAGCTGCGCAACATCCCGATGGGCAGCACGATCCATTGCATCGAGCTGCGTCCGGGCAAGGGTGCACAGATCGCCCGTAGTGCCGGTGCCTCGGTGCAGTTGGTGGCGCGTGAATCCGGTTACGCCACGCTGCGTCTGCGCTCCGGCGAGATGCGTCGCGTCTCGGTCGATTGCCGCGCCACCATCGGCGAAGTCGGCAACGGCGAGCACAGCTTGAAGAAGCTGGGCAAGGCCGGTGCCAAGCGCTGGCTGGGTATTCGTCCGACCGTTCGCGGTGTGGTGATGAACCCGGTCGACCATCCGCACGGCGGTGGTGAAGGCAAGACTTCTGGTGGTCGTCATCCGGTCAGCCCGTGGGGCACGCCGGCCAAGGGCTACAAGACCCGTAACAACAAGCGCACGCAGCAGTTCATCGTGCGTCGTCGTACCAAGTAACAGGAAGCCGACATGCCGCGTTCTCTGAAGAAAGGTCCGTTCGTCGACCTTCACCTCGTAAAGAAGGTGGAAGCTGCGGTTTCCGCCAACAACAAGCGTCCGATCAAGACCTGGTCGCGTCGTTCGATGATCCTGCCGGAAATGGTCGGCTTGACCATCGCCATCCACAACGGCCGTCAGCACGTGCCCGTCCTGATCAACGAGAACATGGTCGGGCACAAGCTCGGCGAGTTCGCGGTGACCCGTACGTTCAAGGGCCATGTCGGCGACAAGAAGGGTAAGTGATGAGCACTGAAGCCAAAGCGATCCTGCGTGGCGCCCGCATCTCGGCGCAAAAGGCACGCCTGGTGGCTGACCTGGTCCGCGGGCTTCCCGTGGGCCGGGCCAGCGACGTGCTCACCTACACCAACAAGAAGGCTGCGATCCTTGTCCGCAAGGTGCTGCTGTCGGCCGTCGCCAACGCCGAGAACAATCTCGGCGCCGACGTCGATGAGCTGAAAGTGGCCAGCATCTTCGTTGATGAAGGTCCGGCGATGAAACGCATGCACGCCCGCGCCAAAGGCCGCGGTTCGCGCATTCTCAAGCGCACCAGCCACATCACTGTGGTTGTTGGTAACTGACCGAGGATATAGACGATGGGTCATAAAGTTCATCCCACCGGTATCCGCCTCGGCATTGCCAAGGACTGGAACTCGAAGTGGTACGCCAACAAGCGTGATTACGCCACGTATCTCGTGGCCGATATCAAAGTCCGCGACATGCTGAAGAAGAAGCTGGCGGCTGCCGGTATCTCTCGCATCCAGATCGAGCGTCCGGCCAAGACCGCACGCGTGACGATCCACACCGCCCGTCCGGGCGTGGTGATCGGCAAGAAGGGCGAGGATATCGAGAAGCTGCGCAAGGAAGTCAGCGACATGATGGGCGTTCCGACGCACATCAACGTCAATGAAGTGCGCAAGCCCGAACTGGACGCACAGCTGGTTGCCGAGTCGATCGCGCAGCAGCTGGAGCGCCGCATCATGTTCCGCCGCGCGATGAAGCGCTCGGTCGGCAACGCGATGCGCCTGGGCGCACTGGGTATCAAGATCAACGTCTCCGGTCGTTTGAACGGTGCCGAGATCGCCCGCTCCGAGTGGAGCCGCGAGGGTCGTGTGCCGCTGCATACGCTGCGTGCCGACATCGACTACGGCTTCGCCGAGGCGAACACCACCTACGGCATCATCGGCATCAAGGTGTGGATCTACAAGGGCGAAGTCTTCGATCTGGCAGCGGCATCCCAGGAGTCGAAGGACGAACCGTCCTCGCAGCCGCGCCGCGAAGGTGGCGAAGGTCGTCGTAATGATTCGCGTCGCGAGGCCGGTGACGGCCGCCGCGAGCGGTCTGCGAAGTAAGGAGAGTTGCCATGTTGCAACCGAAGCGAACCAAATACCGCAAGCAGTTCAAAGGCCGTAACGACGGCTTGGCCCAATGCTCCAATCTCGTCAGCTTTGGCGAGTTTGGACTGAAGGCCATCACGCATGGCGCGCTCACAGCGCGTCAAATCGAAGCGGCCCGTCGTTGCATCACCCGCTATGTCAAACGCGGCGGCAAGTTGTGGATCCGCGTGTTCCCGGACAAGCCGATCACCAAGAAGCCGATCGAAGTCCGCATGGGCGCCGGCAAGGGCAGTGTTGAGTTCTGGGTTGCCCAGATCCAGCCCGGCCGCATGCTTTACGAGATCGAGGGCCTCGACGAGGTCACGGCACGTGAGGCGTTCCGTCTGGCGGCAGCGAAGCTGTCGGTGCAGACCCAGTTCGTGACCAGGGCGGTGATGTGATGGCCAGCAAAGATATCAATAACCAGTCGGCCGACGAGTTGAAGCAGCATCTTCTGGATCTGCGCAAGGAGCAGTTCAATCTGCGCATGCAGAAGGGCTCCGGCCAACTCACCCAGCCGCACCAGCTTCGCCGCGTTCGGCGTGACATCGCCCGCACGAAGTTCGTGCTCGGCGGCAAGAAGTAAGGGACGGCCGATATGAGCGACATCCAGGTTCAAGCAGAAAAGAAGCAGGCGCGTACCCTCGAGGGTCGCGTCACCAGCAACAAGATGGACAAGACGGTTACCGTGCTGGTCGAGCGTCAGGTGCAGCATTGGCTGCTCGGCAAGATCATCCGCCGTTCGACCAAGTTGCATGCGCAGGACGATCTCGGCGCGAACGAGGGTGACCTCGTGCGTATCGCGGAGTGCCGTCCGTTGTCCAAGACCAAACATCATCGCGTGGTTGAAATCATCACGCGTGCCAACGTCTAAGGGAGGGTGCAGCCATGATCCAGATGCAAAGCACGCTTTCCGCAGCGGACAACAGCGGCGCGAAGGAATTGATGTGCATCAAGGTGCTCGGCGGCTCCAAGCGTCGTTACGCCGCGATCGGTGACGTGATCAAGGTCACCGTGAAGGATGCGATTCCCCGCGGCAAGGTAAAGAAGGGCGAAGTGTATAATGCCGTGGTGGTTCGTACCGCCAAGGGTGTGCGCCGTCCCGATGGTTCGCTGATCCGTTTCGACGGCAATGCAGCGGTCCTCCTCAACAACAAGCTCGAGCCGATCGGTACCCGTATTTTCGGGCCGGTTACCCGCGAGCTGCGCAGCGAGAAGTTCATGAAGATCGTCTCGCTCGCTCCCGAAGTGCTCTGAGCGGAGTCAAGAAATGAACCGTATCCGCAAAGGTGATCAGGTCCTCGTGATCACCGGCAAGAACAAGGGTCAACGCGGCGATGTGCTGCGTGTTGCAGACGACCGTGTATTCGTCTCCAACGTGAATCTAATCAAGCGTCACACCAAGCCGAATCCGCAGGCCAACCAGGCTGGCGGTATCGTCGAGCGTGAAGCCTCGATCCATCTCTCCAATGTGCAGCTGTTCAACCCCGCCACGAACAAGGGTGAACGCGTCGGCACCAAAACGCTCGAAGATGGGCGCAAGGTCCGCGTGTTCCGTTCGACTGGCGAGGTCGTGGACGCGTAAGGAACACGATCATGACGCGCCTTGAAAATTTCTACAAAGAGCAGGTAGTTGCCAAGCTCACCGAGCAGTTCGGCTACCAGAACGTGATGCAGGTTCCCCGCATCACCAAGATCACGCTGAACATGGGCGTGGGCGAAGCTGCGGGCAACAAGAAAGTGCTCGAGAACGCCGTGGCCGATATGGCCAAGATCGCGGGCCAGAAGCCGATCACGACCAAGGCGCGCGTTTCCGTTGCCTCGTTCAAGATCCGCGACGGCTGGCCGATCGGCTGCAAGGTTACCTTGCGCCGTGCGCAGATGTTCGAGTTTCTCGATCGTCTGATCAACATCTCGCTGCCGCGCGTGCGCGACTTCCGTGGTGTGTCGGCAAAAGCGTTCGACGGTCGCGGCAACTACAACTTCGGCATCAAGGAACAGATCATCTTCCCGGAGATCGATTTCGACCAGGTTGATGCGCTGCGTGGTATGGATATCTCCATCACCACCACCGCCAAGACCGATGAAGAAGCGAAAGCCCTGCTGGCAGCGTTCAGCTTTCCGTTCCGCAACTGATAGGCGCGTAGATCCATGGCCAAGACATCAATGGTGAACCGCGATATCAAGCGGACCAAACTCGTCAAGAAGTACGCCGCCAAGCGCGGTGAACTGAAGGCGATCGTGCTGAGCTCCACCGCCTCCTACGAGGAGAAGATGGAAGCGCAGACCAAGCTGCAGAAGCTGCCGCGCGATGCCAGCCCGGTGCGTCAGCGCACCCGTTGTGCATTGACCGGTCGCCCGCGTGCCGTTTACGCCAAGTTCGGCCTTGGCCGTAACAAGCTGCGTGAAGCGACCATGCGCGGCGACGTGCCGGGTCTGCGCAAGGCCAGCTGGTAATACAAAAAACCGGAATCGTTCGCGGGGCGAAAGCGCTACGAACGGTTCACCAGGTTGCTTTAACAAGCAGCCGCTGATGCGACTACCGCATCGACATTCGCTAAAACCTGAAAATGCTGATATAGTCGGCGGTCTGCGCAAGGCAGGCCGACGTTTGTCGGCTCACAATCTGATTGATTTCCGGTTTTATCGGATATCGGTGCACTCTGAAGGATGTTTTCATGAGCATGACTGATCCCATCGCCGATCTGTTCACGCGCGTCCGCAATGCCCAGGCCATGGGCAAGCCGACCGTGCGTATGCCGTCGTCGAAATTGAAGTTGGCAATCGCCAACCTTCTCAAGAACGAGGGCTATATCCTCGACGCCAAGACTTCCGCCGAGGAAGGCAAGCCGGTGCTCGAGCTCAAGCTCAAGTATTTCGAGGGCCAGCCGGCCATCGAGACCATCTCCCGTGTCAGCCGTTCCGGCCTGCGTGTGTATCGCGGCAAGGACGAGCTGCCGAAGGTTCTCGGCGGTCTGGGTATCTCGATCATCTCGACTTCCGCTGGTCTGTTGACCGATGCGCAGGCCCGTGCCAAGGGTCTGGGCGGCGAAGTCATCGGCCAAGTGGCATAAGGAGTCATTCAATGTCACGTGTAGCCAAGAAACCGATTTCCCTGCCGAAGGGCGTGGAGCTGACCGTCGCTGCCGATGCGATCTCCGTGAAGGGCCCGAAGGGCACGTTGTCCGTGCATCACCTGCCGGGCGTCACTGTTGCCGTAGACAACGGCGTTGCCACCATCAGCCTTGCTGAGGGCACCGACGACAAGTTCGGTGGTACGGCGCGCGCGCTGCTGGCCAACATGGTCACCGGTGTTTCCACGGGTTACGAGCGCAAGCTTGAGCTGGTCGGCGTGGGTTACCGCGTCGCCATGCAGGGCAAGTCGCTGAACCTGAGCCTGGGCTTTTCGCACCCGGTGGTATTCGAGGCGCCGGAAGGCATCAGCATCGAAACCCCGACGCAGACCGAGGTCCTGATCAAGGGCACCGACAAGCAGGTTGTGGGTCAGGTAGCGGCCAAGATTCGCGGCTTCCGTCCGCCGGAGCCCTACAAGGGCAAGGGTGTGCGTTATGCCGGTGAGAAGATCACGCTGAAGGAAGCCAAGAAGGCGTAATGCGGATTCGTCCGCAGGAGTCCGGTCATTCCTGACCGAGCTTTTAAAAAGCCAATCCGCTTTCTGGAGATATCACGATGAACAAGAACGAAAATCGCCTGCGTCGCGCCAAGTCCACGCGTTGCCATATCCGCAAGCTGGCGGTGGCGCGTCTGTCGGTGCACCGCACCGGTCAGCACCTGTACGCGCAGGTGTTCGACGCTTCCGGTCTGAACGTGGTGGCTGCGGCCTCCACAGTGCAGAAGTCGGTCGCCGAAGGCCTCAAGGGCACCAAGAACCTGACGGCCGCTGCGGCGGTTGGCAAGGCTGTCGCCGAGCGTGCGATGGCCGCGGGTATCGAGTCGGTGGCGTTTGATCGCTCCGGCTTCCGCTATCACGGTCGCATCAAGGCCTTGGCCGATGCGGCGCGCGAAGCGGGCCTGAAGTTCTAAGTATTTGCTCTACCGGATCAAGGCATGCTTTCGGGCTGTCTTGATTTCCACAGTGTCACCTACAACTCCAAGCGGCTCAGCCGCAAGCAAAGTCCCGGTCTAGCCGGGCACATGGAAAAGAACATGTCTTCTAACGATCGCGAAAATTCGGACGGCTTGCTCGAAAAGCTGATTGCCGTCAACCGCGTGGCCAAGACCGTCAAGGGTGGCCGCCAGATGAGCTTCACCGCGCTGACCGTGGTCGGCGATGGCGAGGGCAAGGTCGGCTTCGGTTATGGCAAGGCACGTGAAGTGCCGGTTGCCATTTCCAAGGCGATGGAACGTGCCCGCCGCCAGATGGTGAACATCGAACTGAACAACGGCACTCTGTGGTACGCCATCAAGGCCAACCACGGCGCAGCCCGCGTCTACATGCAGCCGGCTTCCGAAGGTACCGGCGTGATCGCCGGTGGCGCCATGCGCGCTGTCCTTGAAGTGGTTGGCGTGAAGAACGTGCTGGCCAAGGCAGTCGGTTCGCGCAACCCGATCAACCTGGTGCGCGCCACCATCAAGGGTCTGCAGGCGGTTGCCTCGCCCAAGAAGATCGCCGCCAAGCGTGGCAAGACCCTGGAAGAGGTGCTCGGCAATGGCTAAGTCTCAACAAACTGCCGACAAGACCGTGCGCGTGCGCCTGGTCAAGGGCCTGCGCGGCGTACAGGCGCGTCATCGCCTCAGCGTCAAGGCGCTGGGTCTGGGCAAGATCAACGACGTCCGTGAACTGAAGGACAGCCCGCAGGTACGCGGCCTGATCAACACGGTCTATTACCTAGTCCGGGTCGAGGAGTAAGCATCATGCGTTTGAATACACTTAAGCCGAACGATGGCTCGCACAAGACGCGTCTGCGCGTCGGTCGCGGTATCGGTTCGGGCATGGGCAAGACTGCGGGTCGCGGACACAAGGGTCAGCACGCTCGCGCCGGTGGTACCCACAAGTTCGGCTTCGAGGGCGGTCAAATGCCGCTGAATCGTCGGATGCCGAAGGTCGGCTTCCGTTCGAAGACAAAGGCCGAGAGCCAGGAAGTATTCCTGTATCAGCTCGCCAACCTCAAGATCGACGTGATCGACGTCGTCGCGCTGCATCAGGCTGGCCTGATCAGCAGCCGCGCGAAGAAGGTCAAGGTGGTTCTGAAGGGTGAAATCGGTCGCGCGGTGAAGTTGTCGGGTCTGCTGGCTACCGCCGGCGCCAAGGCAGCCATCGAAGCGGCCGGCGGCAGCGTGGAGTAATTCGGTGGCTGCAGCCAAGGGCAATGCGGTAGGCAAGGCCGGCAAGCTGACGGAGCTTCGTCAGCGCATCTTCTTTGTGATCGGTGCGCTGGTGGTGTTCCGGCTTGGTTCGTTCATTCCGGTACCTGGCGTCAATCCGGAGGCGATGACCAGCCTAGTCAACGGCAACGGCCTGATGGACATGTTCAACATGTTTTCGGGTGGTGCGCTGGCGCGGTTCTCGGTGTTTGCGCTCGGCGTGATCCCGTACATTTCGGCGTCGATCGTGTTCCAGATGATGGGCTCGGTGATACCGAGTCTGCAGGGCCTGCGCAAGGAAGGCGAGGCCGGCAAGCGCAAGATGACGATGTATACGCGCTATGCCACGGTGGGCCTGGCAGCGTTCCAGTCGTTCGGTATCGCGGTGGCGTTGCAGAACCAGGTCGCCGCCGGTGGCGCGCCCGTGGTCTACACGCCGGGTTTCGGTTTCATCATGTCATCCGTGGTCGGGCTTACCGCCGGCACGTTGTTCCTGATGTGGCTGGGCGAGCAGATGACCGAGCGCGGTATCGGCAACGGTATTTCGCTGCTGATCTTCGCGGGTATCGTCGCTGGTCTGCCGGGCGCAGTGGTGCATACGCTGGGCATGGCGAACAACGGTGAGTTGTCGCTGATCATGTTGCTGATGGTGTTTGGTCTGGTGCTGGCGGTGACTGCCTTCGTGGTGTTCATGGAACGCGCCCAGCGGCGTATCACGGTGAACTACGCGCGGCGTTCGGGTGGCCAGAAGGCCTACATGAACCAGAGCTCCAGCTTGCCGCTGAAGATCAACATGGCTGGCGTGATCCCGCCGATCTTTGCCTCGAGTCTGCTGATGTTCCCGGCCACGGCGATCAGCTGGTTCAGCACGGGTCAGCAGTCGCGTTGGTTGCAGGATCTGACGCAATCGCTGAGCCCGGGAAATCCGCTGTACGACATCGTGTTTGCAGTGCTGGTGATCGGTTTCGCGTTTTTCTACACGGCGATCGTGTTCAACGCCGACGAGACGGCCGATAACCTCAAGCGGTCGGGTGCGCTGATTCCAGGCATTCGTCCGGGTCGTGCCACGGCCAGCTACATTGATTCGGTGATGACTCGCCTGACTGGTGTCGGTGCGTTGTATCTGGTGCTGGTGTGTCTGGTGCCATCGTTCATGCAGCAGGCCTGGCATGTACCGTTCTATTTCGGTGGCACGTCGCTGCTGATCGTGGTGGTGGTGGTGATGGATTTCACGGCTCAGGTGCAGGCGCATCTGGTCAGTCACCAGTACGAGAGTCTGCTCAAAAAGGCCAATCTGCGCCGCAGCTGAGGCTGCAAACGGATCGGTCATAGTCGGGGAGTGGCGACACCGCGGTGTCGCAGGGCTTTCCAGTCAGGGTAATTCAGGTTAAAATTGCGCGTTTACCGCGCACGAAAGCATCGGAGAAAGTACATCATGGCGCGCATCGCGGGTGTCAATTTGCCGGTCCAGAAGCATGTCTGGGTTGGTCTGCAGAGCATTTACGGTATCGGCCGCAGCCGGGCCAAGAAGGTCTGCGTGGATGCGGGTGTGGTTTCGACCACCCCGATCAAGTCCCTCAGTGAAGGCGAGGTGGAGAAAATCCGCCACGAAATCGGCAAGTACATTGTCGAAGGCGATCTGCGCCGTGAGGTGGGTATGGCCATCAAGCGTTTGATGGATCTGGGTTGCTACCGTGGTCTGCGCCACCGTCGTGGCCTGCCGGTGCGCGGCCAGCGCACGCGTACCAACGCACGTACCCGCAAGGGTCCCCGTCGCGCGATCAAGAAGTAACGGATTCCGAATATGGCTAAGCCGGTCAAGACCAAGAAGAAGATCAAGCGCGTTGTCACGGATGCCGTGGCCCACGTGCAGGCCTCCTTCAACAACACCATCGTCACCATCACCGATCGCCAGGGCAATGCCTTGTCGTGGGCTACAGCCGGCGGCGCCGGTTTCCGTGGCTCGCGCAAGTCGACCCCGTTCGCTGCCCAGGTTGCCGCCGAAAAGGCTGGCCGCGCTGCAGGCGACTACGGCGTAAAGACTGTCGAAGTGCGCATCAAGGGCCCCGGCCCGGGTCGCGAGTCGGCAGTGCGTTCGCTGAACGCGTTGGGCTACAAGGTGCTCAACATCATCGATGTCACGCCGATTCCGCATAACGGCTGCCGTCCCCCCAAGAAGCGTCGAGTCTAAGGAGCATACCCATGGCCCGTTATCGTGGAGCTACCTGCAAACTCGCCCGTCGTGAGGGTGCAGATCTCAGCCTGAAGAGCCCGGCGCGTGCGCTGGACTCCAAGTGCAAACTGGAAAACAAGCCCGGCCAGCACGGCGCGAACAAGCGCATGCGCATGTCCGACTATGCCGTGCAGCTGCGCGAGAAGCAGAAGGTCAAGCGCATCTACGGTGTGCTCGAGCGTCAGTTTGCAAACTATTACTCCAAGGCGGCGACGTCCAAGGGCAACACCGGTGAGAACCTGTTGCGCCTGCTCGAAAGCCGTCTGGACAACGTCGTCTATCGCATGGGTTTCGCGGTCACCCGCGCCCAGGCCCGTCAGCTGGTTGCCCACAAGGCGATCCTGGTGAACGGCAAGAAGGTGAACATTCCTTCCTACCAGGTTCGTCCGGGCGACGCGATCGCGTTGACCGAAAAGGCACGCACCCAGTTGCGCGTGCAGGAAGCGGCGACCGTGTTCGACACCATGGATCTGCGTCCGATCTGGGTCGAAGTCGACGCCAAGAAATTCGAAGGTACGTTCAAGTCGGTGCCGGATCGCGGTGATCTGCCGTCCGATATCAATGAAGCACTGATCGTCGAGCTTTACTCGAAGTAATCACCGGAGCTCTGCATGGCAGTTTCGTCAACTAGTGTGCTGCGGCCCCGAGGCCTCAGCGTCGAACAGCTCGGAGCCAACCGCGCCAAGGTGGTGGTCGAGCCGCTCGAGCGTGGCTTCGGCCATACCCTGGGCAACGCGCTGCGTCGCGTACTGCTCTCCTCGATCCCTGGCAGTGCCATCGTCGAGGTTGAAATCGATGGCGTGCTGCACGAATACACCACCCTGGAAGGCCTGCAGGAGGACGTTATCGAAGTCCTGCTCAACCTCAAGGACGTGGCGATTCGTCAGCATACCGGCGATGAAGTTACTCTGACCTTGTCCAAGAAGGGCAAGGGCGTGGTCACGGCCGGCGACATCGTCGTCGACCACTCGGTGGAAATCATCAACCCCGAGCACGTGATCTGCCACCTGACCAAGGATATCGCGCTCAACATGCGTCTGAAGGTGCGTCGTGGCGTCGGCTACCAGCCGGCCAGCACGCGCCAGCATCCGGATGACGAAGCGCGTCCGATCGGTCGCCTGCAGCTCGACGCGTCGTTCGCGCCGGTGCTGCGCGTGGCCTACGAAGTGGACGCCGCTCGTGTCGAGCAGCGCACCAATCTGGATAAGTTGGTCCTCGACATCGAGACCAATGGAACCATCGGTGCTGAAGACGCGGTCCGCAAGGCCGCCGAGATCATCAACGACCAGCTGTCGGTGTTCGGTGACTTTTCGCGTCGCGAGAGCGCTACCGACAAGGCGGAGAAGAGCGGTTTCGATCCGTTGCTGCTGCGTCCGATCGACGATCTGGAACTCACCGTGCGTTCGGCGAACTGCCTGAAGGCCGAGAGCATCTACTACATCGGCGATCTGGTGCAGAAGACCGAAGTCGAGCTGCTGAAGACGCCGAACTTGGGCAAGAAGTCGCTGACTGAAATCAAGGATGTGCTGGGCGGGCGTGGTCTCGCACTCGGCATGAAGCTTGAGAACTGGCCGCCGCCGGGCTTGTCCCACGGCATGCAGCTGGGTTGATGAGTTATTTTTGCGATCATCTCTGATCGCAATGGTACCGACGAACTGGCGAGTTTGGGCTTAGCTCTCTCGCCAAGCGCCAGAAGCGGCCATCCATGGCCGCACTTCTCATAAGAGCCCGTTTTTAGAGGGCTCGTAATAGCGGATAACCGCGGGAAGTCGGACCTGAGTGCCGGCTTTTCATAACAACAGATAGAGAACTAGCCATGCGCCACCAAAAATCCGGACGCAAACTCAACCGCACCAGCTCGCACCGCGAAGCCATGTTCAAGAACATGGCGTCGTCGTTGATCAAGCATGAGCTGATCCGTACCACCCTGCCCAAGGCGAAGGAACTTCGCCGCGTCGCCGAGCCGCTGATCACGCTCGCCAAGACCGACGGCGTTGCCAATCGCCGCCTGGCCTTCTCGCGCCTGCGTGACAAGGAAGCGGTCGGCAAGCTGTTTGTCGAGCTGGGCCCGCGTTACAGCGAGCGTCCCGGTGGCTACCTGCGCATCCTCAAGTGCGGTTTCCGTCCGGGCGACAATGCGCCGATGGCGTATGTCGAGCTCGTCGGTCGCCCGCAGGTCGAGGCTGTCGACGCCGAATAATCCGGCCAGGCAACGGCCCGATCGGACAGGCGTTCAGACGTCCATACACAAAACCCGGCCGGGCAACCTGCCGGGTTTTGTTTTGCGTGTGCGGGCAGGGCGTCAATTTGCCAAAGAATGTTGCAACCCTGCTGACAGCGCGTCGGCGAACGGGTAATGTCGTTGGTTCCGCAACGCAGCAAATGCCATGAATCCATTCCGCTGGTCGTACCGTGTCGGTTTTATCGTCGGTTTCCTGATCTGTGCCGGCCTGCTTGGCTTTGCGCTCTTCGCAGAAAAGTACTGGCACCTGATTCCCTGTCCGTTGTGCATCTTCCAGCGGATCGGTTTCATCGTGATGGGGGTGTTCTTCCTGCTCGGCGCATTGCACGCACCGCGTGGCAGCGGGCGCTGGGTGTATACCGGTGGCACGCTGCTGGGGGCACTGTTTGGCATCGCCGTGGCCGCTCGCCATCTGTGGATCCAGTCGCTGCCGGCCGACCAGGTGCCGTCCTGCGGGCCGCCGCTGGACTACATGTTCAGCGCGTTCCCGTTCGCCAAGGTGCTGCGGCTGGTATTCACCGGCTCCGGCGAGTGTGCCAAGGTCGAGCCGATCCTCGGCCTGCCGATGCCGGCGTGGAGCCTGCTGTGGTTCATCGCACTGGCCGTGCTGGCGATCGTGGCGACGCGGCGCCGGACTCCACTGAAATGAATGCTCCCACCGTGATCAAGGCCGTACCGATGAATGCCGGTTTGTCCAACGCTTCCGTACCCATCAACTGGGCTCCCGATTCATGGCAGCAGCACGAGGCATTGCAGCAGCCGCACTACGATGACGCGATTGAATTGGCCGAGGCCAGCGCGCAACTTGCCCAGCTGCCACCGCTGGTGACGTCGTGGGAAGTACTGGCGCTGAAGCAGTCGCTGGCCGAGGCGCAGGAAGGCCGGCGTTTCCTGCTGCAGGGTGGTGATTGTGCGGAGAGCTTTGCCGACTGCACCAGCCCGGTGATTTCCAACCGGCTGAAGGTGCTGCTGCAGATGAGCCTGGTGCTGGTGCACGGACTGAAGAAGCCGGTGCTGCGCGTGGGCCGTTTCGCCGGACAGTACGCGAAGCCGCGTTCGACAGACACCGAGACGCGCGATGGCGTGACCCTGCCCAGTTTTCGTGGCGACGTGGTCAACAGCCCGGAGTTCACTGCCGAGGCGCGTCGCCCCGATCCACAACGGCTGATCCAGGCACACGCGCATTCCGCGTTGACCATGAACTTCGTGCGCGCACTGATCGACGGCGGCTTCGCCGATCTGCATCACCCTGAGTACTGGGATCTGGCCTGGGTCGAACATTCGCCGCTGGCCGCCGAGTACCGCCAGATGGTCGCCGGCATCGGCGATTCGTTGCGCTTCATGGAGACGCTGGCCGGGCCGATCGCTGGTTTCTCCAGAGTGGATTTCTTCACCTCGCATGAGGCGTTGCTGCTGCATTACGAACAGGCATTGACCCGCCAGGTGCCGCGTCATCCCGGCTTCTTCAATCTGTCCACCCACTTCCCGTGGATCGGCATGCGCACGGCGGCGCTGGACGGCGCCCACGTGGAATATTTCCGCGGTATCCGCAATCCGATCGCGGTGAAGGTTGGCCCCACGGTGAAGCCGGAGCAGCTGCTGCCGCTGATCGATGCGCTGAACCCGAACGACGAACCGGGTCGGTTGACCCTGATCCATCGCATGGGCAACGCGAACATCGCCAAGGCGCTGCCTCCGTTGCTGGAGACGGTGAAGCGCGAAGGTCGTCGCGTGCTGTGGGTTGCCGATCCGATGCACGGCAATACCGAAAGCACCTCGAACGGTTACAAGACCCGCCGTTTCGACAACATCCGCGGCGAGCTCGATCAGGCATTCGACATCCACGCCACCGTCGGTACGCGATTGGGCGGTGTGCATCTGGAGCTGACTGGTGAAGACGTCACCGAATGCATGGGTGGCGCACGTGATTTGTCCGAGACCGACCTCGATCGGGCCTACAAGTCGATGGTCGACCCACGTCTGAATTACGAGCAGTCGCTGGAGCTGGCGATGCTCATCGTGCGCAAATCGGTCGGCGGTTCACGCTGAGCTTTCGATGTGCGCGCGACGCTGCGCGACAACCGACTTTGCGCAAGTCGGCCGACACTTGAGCGCTGCGCATGACAGCTGTCATGCGCACGGCCCGGCATAGTGCACTGGAGTGCATTTCCCACATGCGTGACGATGGACTCCTCTGATGGGGAGCATCGAGCGATGACCGAAAAGAATCTTGCGATACCGCGCGTCGATGCGTGGACGCTGGTGGGGCTGGTGCTGCTTTTGCTGCCGCTGCTGACGATGGCGCATGAGCTGCTGGGCCACGCGCTCACGTGTGTCGCAAGCGGCCATCGACCCAGCGAGCTCGGCGCGTATTACGTCGAATGTCCCGGCACGGGCGGCTGGAGCCGGCGCATCGTTGCAATGGCAGGCACCGGCGTTGACGTGGCGCTGGCGATAGTGGCCTACCTCTCTTGGCGCAAGGTGGAACGACCGCTGCCGCGGCTGGTGTGGTGGATCGTGTTCACCGTGAAAGGCATGGTGGCCGCCGGTTACTGGATGTTTTCCGGTGTCACCAATCTCGGCGACTGGGGTCCGGATGTGGGCGGCGGCATCGGCCCGCTGCCGTGGCCGTGGCTATGCCGCGGCGTCATGTTCGCGGTGGGCCTGTATGTCTACATCGCGGTGGTTCGTCGGGCCATCCGCATGATGATCGCGATGCTCGGCGGCGGCGAGCAGGCCCGCCGCACGCAGCGGCAGATCGCCATGACGATCTATCTGGTCGGAGGAGTGTCCGCCGTGCTGGTCAGCCTGTTCAATCCGCTGGGTATCGCGATCACCCTGATGTCGGCGATCGCTTCATCGTTCGGCGGCACCGCAGGCTTGTTCAACGTGGCCTATTTCCGCTGCTGCAATCAGCCGGCGCGCGATTTCGCGATAGGCCGCCACTACGCCATCGTCGTTGCCGGCGTGTTGATGACACTGGCGTTTGCCGCGGTGCTGGGGCCGACGGTCTATCTGCACTAACTAATGCGTTACGGCTGCCGCATGGCCGCCACCGGCTTGCCGCCGACCGTGTCGAGAAACTGCGGCTGCTGCCATGCCCTGGCGTGCTGCTCGAAACCGTAGGCGATCGAGATCAGCGTCGGCTCGCTCCATTTCGCGCCGAACAGCACGATGCCGACCGGCAGGCCATGTGCGAATCCGGCCGGCACGGTGATCGACGGATAGCCGGCGACCGCGGCCGGTTGCGAGGCGCCGCCGATGGTGGGATCGCCGCTGATGACGTGGTCGCCGAGCACCAGATCGGTCATGAAGGCGGGCCCCCATGACGGCGACAGCAATGCGTCCAGACGCTGGGCCTGCAGCGCGGCATCGATGCCCTGCGGACCGGACAGCTGCTTCGCCTTGGCGAGTGCATCGAGGTATGCCTTGTCGCTGAGCGGCCCTTTCGCCTCGGCCTGCTCGAACAGCTCCTGCCCGAACCACGGCATCTCCGTGGAGGCATGCGCCTGGTCGAAGGCGATCAGGTCGGCCAGCGTCTTCACCTTCAGGCCGGTGCGGGTGGCCAGATAGGCATTGATGTCGTGCTTGAGGTCGTACAGCAGGACGGTCATCTCCGGTGCGCCCAGTTCATTCAGATGCGGCAGCGTGACCGGATCGACGATGATCGCGCCCTGCGCCTTCATCAGTGCGATCGCCTGGTCGAGCGCATGGTCGGCATTCGGTTCGGCGCCGGCGAGCTGGCGCACCACGCCGATGCGCTTGCCTTTCAGCCCATTCGGGTCGAGGAAGCGGGTGTAGTCGGTGACGTGACGGTCGGCTTCGGCGGTGGCCGGGTCACGCGGGTCGCTGCCGGCAATCACCGTGAGCAACGCGGCGGCGTCGGCCACGCTGCGTGCCATCGGGCCAGCGGTATCCTGGCTGTGGCTGATCGGCACGATGCCGCTGCGGCTGACCAGGCCCAGCGTGGGCTTGATGCCGACGATACCGTTCATCGAGGCGGGGCAGATGATCGAGCCGTCAGTCTCGCTGCCGATCGCCAGCGTAGCCAGCCCCGCTGCCACCGCGGCTGCGGAGCCGGCGCTGGATCCGCACGGATTGCGGTCAAGCGCGTACGGGTTGCGCGTCTGGCCGCCACGTCCGCTCCAGCCGCTGCTGGCGTGATTGGAACGCATGTTCGCCCACTCGCTGAGATTGGTCTTGCCGAGGATCAGCGCGCCGGCCTTGCGCAACCGCTCGACCAGTCCGGCGTCATGCGGTGCCGGCGCATCGGTCAGCGCCAGCGAACCAGCACTGGTGAGCATGCGGTCGCCGGTGTCGATGTTGTCCTTGAGCAAGACCGGAATGCCGTACAGCGGACTGCGCGCTTTGATGCCGTTGCGCGCGTCGTCGAGTGCACCGGCAAGCTGCAGTGCGTCGGGATTCGTCTCGATCACCGCGTGCAGGGCGGGACCGATACGGTCGATCTGCTGGATGCGTCCAAGCAACTGCTGCGTCAACTGTCGGCTGTCGAGCGTGCCGGCATCCATACGCTGCTGCAGTTGCGCGATCGACGCGTAGTCCACAGCAGCTGGCGCTGCATCGGCGGCGATCACCGGAACCGTGAGCAGTGCAGTGACGAGTGCAGCGAGACAGACGGCTGGACGGCGCATGGTAATCCCCGGTTCGACGAATGCGGCATGTTGTCGCGATGCGCCAGCTTAGCGCCATGTCGGCCGGATCGCTGCTGTGGTGCACGGCTACAATCGGGCGATGAACAAGAACGTCAGCCTGCGTCCTGCCCAGCCGTTCGGTGCTGCGGCCCTGCTTATGGTCGCCATGCTGTTTGGCGCTCCGCTTCGTGCTGCCGATGTGCCGCCGATCCCCGACACCTTGCAGCAGCGCATCGTCGCCTGCACCACGTGTCACGGCGTGCATGGCGAAGGTACGCCGGGCAGCGGCTATTTTCCGCGACTGGCCGGCAAGCCGGCCGCCTATTTGGCGCGGCAGATGCAGGATTTCCAGAATGGCCTGCGCAAGTACGCGCCGATGGAATACACCGTGCGCCAGCTGAGCCCGGCGTATATGCAGGAGATCGCCGACTACTTCGCCGAGCAGCAGGTGCCTTATAGCCGCTCGCCGTTGCCGCCGATGTCCGCGTCGGCATTGCAGCGTGGCGAACAGCTGGTCAGCAAGGGCGATCCCGCACGCAAGATTCCCGCCTGCGCCAGCTGCCATGGCAGCCAGCTCACCGGCGTGGAACCGTCCACGCCGGGACTGATCGGCTTGCCGTACGACTACATCAGCGCGCAGCTGGGCTCGTGGCGCACGCATACCCGTGCCACGGTGGCGCCCGATTGCATGGCAGTAGTGGTCAGTCGGCTGAGTGAATCGGATATCTCGGCGGTGGCCGCATCGCTGGCCAGTCGCCAGTTGCCGGCCGACACGCATGCGCAGGCAGCAGGCTCGGTGACGCCACCGTTGCCCTGCGGCGTGTTGGGCGCGACGGGAGACCAGCCATGAAAGGGTTGCGCTGGTTGCTGCTGCTGATCGTGCTGATGGGTGTGTTGCTGATGGCGTGGCTACTGCTCGGCAATGGCGGCAGTCAACCGACATCGCCGGCCGCGAGCAAAGTGACGGCCGCCACGCTGCATGATCCGGCACTGATCGCCAAGGGCGAATATCTGACCACGGTCGGCGACTGCGCCGGTTGTCATACCGCACAAGGCGGTACGCGCTTCGCCGGTGGCCGCTCGCTGGCCACACCGTTCGGCAATATCCCGGTGCCCAACATCACGCCGGATCGCGAAACCGGCCTGGGCGACTGGAGCTTCGAGGATTTCTGGCAGGCGCTGCACGTCGGCAAGGGCCGGCATGGCGAGCTGCTGTATCCGGCGTTCTCGTACACCTCATATACCAAGGTAGATCACGATGATGCGCTGGCGATCTTCGCCTACCTGCAGTCGCTGCCGCCGGTACACCTGTCGACCGCCGCGCCGTCGCTGGCATTCCCGTACAGTGCGCGTAGCGGCCTGACTGCGTGGCGTGCGCTGTACTTCAAGGACGGTGTGTTCAGGCCCGACCCGGCGCAGTCGCCGCAGTGGAATCGCGGCGCCTATCTGGTGCAGGGACTGGGTCATTGCAACGAGTGTCATGCGGCGCGTGATTCGTTCGGCGGCACGTCGGGCGACCAGCATCTGACCGGCGGCCAGATTCCCGTGCAGAACTGGTATGCGCCGGATCTGAGCACGCAGAAGAACGGCGGCCTGCAAGGCTGGAGTGCGCAGGACATCGTCGACCTGCTGAAGACCGGTCAGTCGGCCAAAGGCGCGGCATTCGGCCCGATGGCCGGTGTGGTCGCGACCAGCACGCAGCATATGAGCGACGCTGACCTGCAGGCCATCGCCGGCTATCTGCAGTCGCTGCCGCCGCGTGCGCCGCTGCTGGAGGAGACACAACCGTTCAATGCCAAGGCGATCGTGCAGCAGGGCGAGAGGGTCTACGTGCAGCACTGTGCGGAATGCCACGGCAAGGATGGCGCCGGCGTCGCCGGCATCTATCCGCCACTCAACGGCAACTCCTCGGTAACCGAACCGACCGGGATCAACGCGACCAGGATGATCCTGCTAGGCGGCTTTGCGCCGCTGACCGCAGCCAACCCACGGCCGTACTCGATGCCGCCGTTCGCCCAGCAGTTGAGCGACAGCGACGTGTCGGCAGTGACCAGCTACATCCGGCGCGCGTGGACGAACCAGGCATCCGTGGTACGGCCTGAGGACGTGAGCAAGTCCCGGCACACGCCGATCGATTGAGCGGCGGTCACGAACTACAGGTCTGCGTTGACTGCGCGATACAGCGCTCCCACCGCCAGCCATGGTTCGAGATCCCAATGTCCGCGTGCCTGGCCCGACGGTGACGGCAGTACGAACAACTGAGTGCTGCCGATGGTTTCGCTCTGCAAGCCGTAGCCGACCGCATGGCCCAGCGCTGCACGTGCCGCATTCTTGCTGGTGAACGCGAGCAGGCGCGGCTGGTGGTGTTCGATCTTTTCGACCAGGGCCGGCACGTCGAACGCGTCGCGTGGCAGTTCGTCGTCGTTGCCGGCGTGACGTTTGGCCAGATCGGTAAGCCCGATACCGTAGCTGGGTAGATGGGGAAACTCGGCCGGCGCCAGTTGGCGCGGAGTCAGCCCGGCCTCGAACAGTGCACGCCAGAACAGGTTGCCGGGATGGGCGTAGTAGGCGCGTTCGGCGGCCGAGCGTCTGCCGGCGGCGGTGCCGCAGAACACTAGCGCGAGACCTGCTTGCAGCACGTCGGGCAGGATCGTGCCGGACGGATCAGTCTGCTGCGGCATCGTGGTGTCTGCCGTCGTCGAGCAGGAAATCGGTGAACTGGAAACGCCCATCGCGCAGCACCGATTCGCCGCGCCGCAGCTTGAGCGGCTGGCGGAACAGCGGACCGCCGCAACTCAAAGTGTGGAACTCGCCGCGCTCGCCGCAGGGGTCGATGCCGGCCGGCAGCGTGTCGAGCAGCGCGGCATCGTAGGCACGGCCGCAATAGCTGGCGTCGAGTTGCTGGGTATCGACGCAGCACAGCATCGCGCGATGGCCTTCGCTGACGAAACGTCGCGACAGCGCAGCGGTGTCTTCGCCCCACAACGGAAATACCGCGCGCCAGTTGTCGCGACCGAGCTGCCGCACGCGGTAGTCGCGCACGTCTTCCAGGAACAGGTCGCCGAACGCGCAGTGGCGGATGCCCGGCCAGCGCATGCGCGCCTCGACCAGTGCCAGCGCATGGGCCTGCTCGTACGCCTCGTTGCTGCCGGGCCAGTCCAGCATCACCTCGACCAGCGGCAGGCCCAGCGCGGCGGTCTGCGCCAGCAGCACCTCGCGCTGCACGCCATGCATCGCGACGCGCTGATAGTTGCGGTTGACCGTGGTGAGCAGGCCGACCACCTGCCACTGCGGATCGGCGAGCAGACGTTGCAGCGCCAGCAGGCAGTCCTTGCCGCCACTCCATGCCAGCAGAATCTGGGTAGTCATGTTGCAAACTCCTGCTGGGGCCGGCATGCCCGATACACAGCCGGCCGGCGAGATTGCGGATTTGGCCTGCGCAGCCTCAGCCAGTGCCATGTCATCTGCGACGCCTGCTCTGGCAGGTCACGCCGAGGCAGCAATCAGCAGCATTTTGCGATATCGGGAGCAGGAATGCAGTCACCATGAAATGGCTCATCGACAGGTTGCGCCTGCAGCCGCTATAAAGATGGTCAATTTGGGGAGTATGCGGTGAGCGAAGAAATCCTGATCAACGTAACCCCGCGCGAGACGCGGGTGGGCGTGGTCGAGAACGGCATGCTGCAGGAGGTACACGTCGAACGGGCCTCCAGGCGTGGCTATGTCGGCAACGTCTACAAGGGCCGGGTGCAGCGGGTGATGCCGGGCATGCAGGCGGTGTTCGTGGAGATCGGGCTGGAGCGCGCGGCGTTCCTGCACGCCTCGGACATCGTGCGTCCGGCACCGCCGGCGTCCGTCGATGGCGTCGAGTCGAACGGCAACGGTCACATCCCCTCGATCAGCGAACTGGTGCACGAAGGCCAGGAGATCGTGGTGCAGGTGGTCAAGGATCCGATCAGCACCAAGGGTGCGCGGTTGTCGGCACACCTGTCGATCCCCTCGCGTTATCTGGTGCTGTTGCCGTACGCGCGCACGCTGGGCATTTCCACGCGCATCGAGGACGAGATCGAGCGCCAGCGATTGCGTGACGTGCTGACCCCGCTGATCGGCGACAGCCCCTTGGGCTACATCGTGCGCACCAATGCCGAGGGCCAGAGCGCCGAGTCGCTGGCGTTCGACGTGGCCTACCTCACCAAGGTGTGGCGGGTGGTGCAGGAGAACATCGCCAAGGCCAAGGTGGGCGAACGGGTGTACGAGGAGCTGTCGCTGCCGCTGCGCAGCCTGCGCGACATGCTCAACGACGACATCGAGAAGGTGAGGATCGATTCGCACGCCACTTTCGAGAAGGTGGTCAAGTTCGTGCACAAGTTCATGCCGAGCCTGGACGACCGCATCGAGCACTACGACGGCGAACGGCCGATCTTCGACCTCTACGGCGTCGAGGACGAGATGCAGCGCGCGCTGAGAAAGGAAGTGCCGCTGAAATCCGGCGGTTACCTGATCGTCGACCAGACCGAGGCGATGACCACGATCGACGTCAACACCGGCGCCTATCTCGGTTCGCGCAATCTGGAGGAGACGGTCTACCGAACCAACCTGGAGGCGGCGCAGGCGGCCGCGCGCCAGCTGCGGCTGCGCAACCTGGGCGGGATCATCATCATCGACTTCATCGACATGAACGATGAGGAGCACAAGCGCCAAGTGCTGCGCATGTTGAGCAAGGGGCTGGCGCGTGACCACGCCAAGACCACGGTGTACCCGATGTCGGCGCTGGGGCTGGTCGAGATGACCCGCAAGCGCACCACCGAAAGCCTGGCGCGCCAGCTGTGCGAGCCCTGCGCCACCTGCAATGGCCGCGGTGTGCTGAAGACGGCGGAAACGGTGACCTATGAAATCTTCCGCGAGATCACCCGCGCGGTGCGCCAGTTCAACGCACAGAAGCTGCTGGTGATGGCGAACCCCGCTGTGGTCAACCGTATTCTGGAAGAGGAATCCAGCGCGGTCGCCGAATTGGAAGAGTTCATCTCCAAAAGCATACGCTTTCAGGCCGAAGAGCATTATTCGCAGGAACAGTTTGATGTCGTCTTGCTGTAAATCCGGCTGCTGTAAATCCGAGTGGAGCCGTCGCGCGTGAACGTGCTGTGGCAACGGCGGCTGCATCGTTGTGCCCGCGCGCTGGGCTGGACGGCCGGGGTGACGGTGATCCTGCTGGCCGTGCTGGTAGCGCTGACCCAGTTGCTGATGCCGTTGCTGGCGCGGCATCCGGCGTGGGTGGCCGCGCAACTCAGCCAGCGGCTGCAGCGACCGGTCAGCTTTGCCTCGATGGAAGGGCGCTGGACGCCATCCGGCCCGCTGTTCGTGATGCGCGGCGTGACCGTCGGTGCGGCGGCAGGCGAGACCGGCGCCGCGTTGCAGCTGCCCGAGTCCGAACTGAAGCTCGATTTCGGCGGCTGGCTGCTGCCGTCGCGGCACCTGCTCAACTTGTATGTGCGTGGCCTGCAGCTGGATTTGCTGCACGATGCCACCGGCTGGCACGTCAATGGCATCGGCGTCGCCGGTGGCGGCAATCGGCAGCCGCTGTCGCTGGGCCGGATTTCCGTGGATCTGTGGCTGGAGGATCTGCGCGTGGTGGTCACCGATGCCACGCTGCAGAAGCAGTACACCTTGCTGTCCAGGCAATTGCGTCTGAGTCATCAGGGTGGCCAGATCCGCTTCGGTGGCGTGCTGCAGCGCAGTGGCGTGAATGCCGCCGTGCATACGGCCGGTCGCTTCCGCGAAGACGGTCGCGCTGGCCAGGTGTGGGTCGGTGTCGATGATGTCGATCTGAAGCCGTTGCTGAACGGCATCGATCCGGGCGGCTATACGGTCAATCAAGGCCATGGCCAGTTGAGCGCATGGCTGGATTGGCGCAAGGGCACGCTGACCAGCAGCCTGATCCGCTTCGACCTGGATACGCTGACGGTGACCGCGCCCACCGGCGGTATCGCCAGCGTGGCGGCCCTGCATGGACTGGCCGGTGTGCGCCAGAGCGGCGATGGTTACGATGTGCGCTGGGCTGGCGACGACGGCAGCGCTCTGGCGCTGAGCCTGCATCAGCCCGGCAGTGTTCAGGCCAGCGCGGGCGTTGCCGCACGCAAGCTGCAACTGGCGCCGCTGCTGCCATGGCTGGCGTTGAAGCCGGATCTGTCATCTGCGCTGGCGCAGTGGTTGGGCGGCGGCCACCCGCGCGGCGAGTTGAGCCGGGTCGCGCTGCACTGGAATCATGCCGATGGAGTGCAGGCCATCGAGGTGGCGTTCAACGACTTGGGCATCGACGCGGTCGGCAGATTGCCAGGGCTGAGCGGCCTGCACGGCGAGTTGCGTGGCGATGCCGAGGCGCTGTCCCTGGAGCTGCCGGCCCAGCCCACCACGCTGCAATTTCCGCACGAGTTCCGCCAGCCCTTTGTATTGTCGAAAATGGCCGGCACGCTGGCGTTCTGGCCGCAGGACGGCAACTGGCATATCGGCGTCGATACGCTGGATTTTGCCGGCACCGGTTACGCCGGCCAGGTGCGTGGCGAGGTGGTTCTGCCGGCGCAGGGCGGCGCTCCGTTCATGGACTTGTATGCCACGCTGGATCACGCCGATGTGGCCGCGGCCAAGCTGTTCTGGCCGCTCGGTTCGATGTCGCCCGGCACGATCGCGTGGCTGGATCGGGCGCTGGTCGCCGGCAGCCTCGACCAGTCGCAGGTGCTGGTGCGCGGCGATCTTGCCGACTGGCCGTTCCGCCACAACGAAGGGCGCTTCGAGGCGCGCGCGGTTATCAGCAACCTGACCCTCGACTATGGTAAGGAGTGGCCGCGCGCCGAAGGTGCCAGCGCGGTGGCCAGCTTCGTCAACAACGGCATGCTGATCGAAGCCAGCGGTGGCCAGGCACTTGGCGTGAAGACGGACAAGGCGGTGGCGTTGATCCCGGATTTCGCCGACGGCGTGCTGGATCTCAACGTGCAAGGCAACGGCAGCGGCGCCAGCCTGATGGAGTTCGCGCGCAAGAGCCCGATCGCCATGCGTGAGGCCGATACGCTGGCCAAACTGAATCTGGGCGGTAGCGGCACGTTCGCGTTTCATCTGAGCCTGCCGCTGAAGAAGGTCGAGGACGGCCAGCTGGACGGCACCGCCCAACTGAAGGACGCCGACCTCAGCGCGCCGGACTGGAACCTCCGGCTCGACAAGCTCAACGGTCCGTTGCGCTTCGATGCGCACGGCATGCAGGCCGGCCCGCTGGACGCGGGTTTTCGCGGACAGCCGTCCAAACTGCAGCTGAGCATTGCGGCGGCCAACGGCGATCCGGCCACCGTGCTGTCGGCGCAGCTGCAGGGCAACTACCGCATGGCCGAGCTGGTGCAGGACTATCCCTCGCTTAACTGGCTGGGCCAGCTCGCTGACGGGCGCAGCGACTTCGACATCGGCTTCACGATTGCGCACGCGCCGGGCAGCGATGCGCTGGCGCAGACCCTGCGTATCGATTCGCCACTGCGCGGGATCGCGCTGGGCCTGCCTGCGCCGCTGGACAAGCCGGCGGCAACCAGCCTGCCACTGCACGTGACAATGAGCCTGCCAGTCAACGGCAGCGATCTTCGGGTAGCGCTTGGCGATGTGATGCGCGGCTATCTGCGGCTGTCCGATGGCGCACAGCGGCCATTGACGGCCACGCTGGCGTTCGGCAACCAGATGCCGGAGACGCTACCGGCGCGGGATCTGCGTATCCGCGGCCATGCCAGCCAGCTCGACATCACCGGCTGGGTGCAGCATGCCGTGGCCGGCAGCAGCGGCAATGGCCCGGGTCTGGAGAGCATCGACGTCAGCACCGATCAGGCCGGCTGGTTCAGCCATCCGATGGGGCCGCTGAGGCTGCACGCCACGCCGCAACCCGATGCACTGAGTGTGGATGTTGATGGTGCCTCGATGGCGGGCAATTTCAGCGTGCCGACCCGCGAGCTGGACAGGCGCGGCGTCACCGCACGATTGCAGCGGCTGTACTGGCCGAAGGATCCGGCCACGGCAGTGGCCAGTCAGGCGGCCAAGGCCGCAGCTGACACCGGCGCCACGGTCACCGTGCCGGCGGTCGACCCCGCCAATACCGGCATCAACCCGGCCGCACTGCCGCCGTTCCATCTGTGGATTGGTGACCTGCGTCTGGGTGATTCGAAACTCGGCGAAGCCCGGCTGGAAACCTGGCCGACCGCGGCCGGTCTGCACATCGAACAGCTGCGTACGCTGTCCAGCCGCGTGCAGATCAACGCCAGCGGCGACTGGAACGGCAGTGCCAGCAACAGCCACACTCACATGCGGATCAATTTTGCGGCCGAGGATCTCGGCGCAATGATGGGTGCGTTCGGTTTTGACGGGTTGGTCAATGGCGGCAAGACGCGCGACCAGCTCGACGGCAGCTGGCCCGGTGCGCCCAGTGCGCTGTCGCTGGCCACGACCGACGGCATCCTCAGCATCCACGTCAATGACGGCCGCATTCCCGAGGCGTCATCGCCCGGAGTCGGGCGCCTGCTCGGGTTGGTCGCGCTGGCCGAATTGCCGCGCCGGCTCACCCTGGATTTCGGCGACGTGTTCGGCAAGGGGCTGGCGTTCGACTCGATTGCCGGAGACTTCCATCTGGCCAACGGCAACGCCACCACCGACAACCTGTTGATTGCTGGTCCGGCGGCGAACATCAGCTTCACCGGGCGCACCGGCTTGCGCGCCAAAGATTTCGACCAGCAGATGGTGGTAGTGCCGCACGTCGGCAACAGCCTGCCGCTGGTCGGCGCGGTGGTGGGCGGTCCGATCGGCGCGGCGGCCGGCTTCGCCGTGCAGGGCCTGCTCGGCAAGGGCCTGAACCAGGCGGCCAGTGCGCGTTACAAGGTCACCGGCAGCTGGGACAAGCCGGTGATGACCGTGATCGAGAAACACGGCACCACGACACCGCCGGTCGTGCCGTTGCTCAATCCCGCTGCAGGCCTGCCCGCCGCGGCGAGCAGCCTGATACCACCGGCCGCGGCCAGCTCGATTCATCCGTGATTCGGGTGATTACGCTGGCGGTTCGGCCGACGTCTTGTTGCCGCGAAATGGGAACAGTTGCTGCCTGATGAAGCCATCGGGCATGTAATCGCCAACCACGCCGTAGTGCTCCGGAAACTTGTTGCTCGACTTCACCGCGGTGCCGAACAGGTAGTCGAGAAACGCGTAGTGCGCGGCATAGTTTTTGTCGATTGCCACATCGTCGGACGCGTGGTGCCAGTGGTGGAAATTTGGCGTCACAATCAGGTACTTCAGCGGCCCCCACGGCAGGTGCACATTGGCGTGGTTGAACACCGCCTGGAAACCCACGATCAGGATGTAACCGTTCATCGCCGCCTCGCTGAAGCCGAGGATGTACAACGGCGCCAGCACGCATACGCGGGTAAAGATCAGCTCCAGCATGTGCTGGCGCGAGCCGGCCAGCCAGTCCATCGTCTTCACGCTGTGGTGCACCGCGTGGAAGCGCCACAAGAACGGCACCTCGTGATACGCGCGGTGCGTCCAGTACTGCGCCAGATCGGCGACCAGCACGCACAGCAGCAGTTGTGGCAGCAACGGGATGTCGCGCACGGTCTGCTGGAAGTGGCTGCTGACCAGCCAGCCGAACAGGTGGTGCAGCAGGAAATTCACCGTCAGCAGCGCCAGCCCGACGATGAAATGGTTCACTGCGAAATGCTTCAGATCGGTCTGCCATTCCCTGCGGAAGATCGCCTGACCCTTGTACAGCGGAAACAGCTTCTCGATCACCACGAAGATCAGGGTCGAGCCGAGAAGGTCGAGAATGAACCAGTCCAGCCCGATGTACGGCGTGTGGTCGGGAAATTCACCCACCGGCACGCGCGAGCCGCCCAGCGCCACCGCCGCGATCACCAGCACGAACGCCACGAGGTTGAGGTTGCGCTGGCGATTGAGGATCAGGTTACCCAGCGAGATGCCGCCGGCCGCAAGCAAGCCGACCAGCAGCAGTTGGCGGATCACGTCGACCGAGTACTTGTGGCGCAGATCCGGCGTGGTCAGGTACTGCGGAAAGTGGAACGCCAGCACCGCCAGCAGGCACAGGAAGCCCAGCGACAGTGCGATGATGCTGGTGATCACGCCGCGGCCCGGCTTCAGTTCGCCGTCGCCGTGCAGCAATTCGCGGGTTTCCGCGACCGGTGCCTTTACGGCGCGACCAAGGGCTTCGCGTGCGGCCGCGCGTTTCGAGTGTTCGCTCATGGTGATCCTTCACGTCAGACGCCGGCTGGCGTTGTCGCGCATGGTAGCCCAGCGCCCGCGTCGAGGGTTTAAAGCGGTCCGCGACAACCCCATGTGAGGTAGTTCCTGATCGACCGCAGAAAACGACATCCCATGGATTCCCTGATCGCGCTAGCCGAAAGCAAGTTGTTGTCCCCCGGCGGCATCGCCACCGGCGACCTCGACCGTGTATTCACCCAGTTGATGGGTCCGTCGATCGATGCCGCCGACCTGTACTTCCAGCATTCGCGCAGCGAGTCGTGGCTACTGGAAGAGGGCATCGTCAAGGACGGCAGCCACTCGATCGAGCAGGGCGTCGGCGTGCGCGCGATCAGCGGCGAAAAAACCGGCTTCGCCTATTCCGACGAGATCGTGTTGCCGCAGTTGCTGGAGGCCTCGAAAGCCGCGCGCGCGATCGCACACGACGGCAACGGCGCCGGCAAGCCGCTGGCGCTGAATGGTGCGCGCCAGCTGTATCCGGCGATCGACCCGGTCGAGAGCCTGCCGAATCCCGACAAGATCGCGCTGCTGCGCGAGGTCGATGCGTATGCGCGATCGCGCGACCCGCGCGTGAAGCAGGTGATCGTCAGTCTCGCAGCAACCATCGACACCATCCTGATCGCTGCCTCCGACGGCACGCTCGCTGCGGACGTGCGTCCGCTGGTACGGCTCAGCGTGCAGGTGATCGCCGAGCAGAACGGCCGGCGCGAGCAGGGCAACTCCGGTGGCGGTGGCCGTTACGGCTATCGCGAATTGATCGAGAACGGCCGTGCGCTGGCGTTCGCCGACGAGGCGGTGCGCCAGGCGCTGGTGAATCTCGATTCGGTCGATGCACCGGCCGGACAGATGACCGTGGTGCTCGGCCCCGGCTGGCCTGGTGTGTTGCTGCATGAGGCGATCGGTCACGGCCTCGAAGGCGACTTCAACCGCAAGGGCAGCTCCGCATTCTCCGGCCGCATCGGTCAGCGCGTGGCGGCCAAGGGCGTCACCATCGTCGACGACGGTACCTTGCCGGGTCGCCGCGGCTCGCTCAGCATCGACGACGAAGGCACCCCGACCGAGTGCACTACCCTGATCGAGGACGGCATCCTCAAGGGCTACATGCAGGACAAGCTCAACGCGCGCCTGATGGGCATGGCGCCCACCGGCAATGGTCGCCGCGAATCGTTCACCTCGCTGCCGATGCCGCGCATGACCAATACCTACATGCTGGCCGGTTCGCACGATCCGGCCGAGATCATCCGCTCGGTGAAGAAGGGTCTGTACGCGCCGAACTTCGGTGGCGGCCAGGTCGACATTACCAATGGCAAGTTCACGTTCTCTGCGTCTGAGGCGTACCTGATCGAGGACGGTCGGATCACGCGGCCGGTGAAGGGGGCCACGTTGATTGGCTCGGGTCCGGATGTGCTCAATCGCGTCTCGATGATCGGCAATGACCTGGCGCTGGATGAGGGTGTGGGTGTGTGCGGCAAGGATGGGCAGAGTGTGCCGGTCGGCGTGGGGCAGCCGACGTTGAAGATTGATTCGATGACGGTGGGCGGGACGGCGTCGTAAGTCTGGGTATTTGTTACGACCCTCCCAGTCGTCATTCCGGCGAAGGCCGGAATCGCTTCTGCACTCTGCATCAGAGCCGAAGAGCTTTCACCCTCCTTCGGAGGGCGAGGTACTTCTCTTTTGCTTGTCCAAAAGAGAAGTACCCAAGAGAAAACGACACCCCGCTTGGCGCTTGCCGCCCATCCCTGGGCGGCAAGTCCGTGAGCCGGTGCCGGGCTTTTCGATCGGACTCCTGTCCGAGCGAAAAGGAGTCGACATCCTTGTCGACTCCCGCTTCGCGGCCTGTCGTCCCCGACTCACCGCCGCACAGGGGCCTCGGGTAGAGCAGCGTGCCATCCTGGCCCGTACTCGGTGCGCAACCGCTGCGCGGTTGCGAGAACGAAAGGGCCTGTGAAGCCAAGTCTTTCGATTTGATGTGCGAGTTTCTATGTCTGAATCCGCCGCCAATAGCTGCCGTTCGCGTCGAGTTGATTTCGGCCCGATCTCGGGGCAGCCCACTCGCATTCATGGTCGAACTCCGGATATCTCCATCGCATGCAGGTCCTCAATCAAAGAGCTGCTTGATCTCTTTCCACGCTTCGCATACCTATGGGTGCGATGGCTCATGGCCAATGGTGGGATGCCAAAGCTCTCAAGAACCTTACCGGCAGCGTGCGCGAGAGTTACCAACATGCTTCTGCGGTGCCATAACCGGCACGCCGGTGAGTCATCGGAAAATCTTCTGCACCAGCGTGACTAGCGCGCCTAGGACCCCCAGCACGGCGATCAACCTGAAGTGATCGATATTCGCCAGCATCGACGATTGCTGCGCCAGCATTTGCGCGACCTGGGCCGTCGCCATGGCGGCGGCCTGGCTCGCGCCGACGGTGCTGGTCAGAGCATCCTGCAAGCGCTGGATGGTCGCGGCGTAAATCGGGTCGTCGGGGTTCACTTGCGCGTTGAGCAGGCCGTAGTGCACGGTGGTACGCCACTGCTGGCCCAGGGTGGCCAGGGTAATGCCCAGCGCGATACCGGCCTGCCCGAGCATGTTTTTCACTTGCTGGGCATTGGAAAATACCGATTCGTCATCTTCCATTTGCCGGAACGTCTGCATCGCGGTTACCGGCATCACGGTCAGCAAGAAGACGCTGTTCATTGCCAGCGCCGGAAGCACGTCGAGCCACAGATTGGCCGCGGAAGTGAGTCCGGCCATTAGTGCGCCGAAGGCAGTCAGCCCGATAAAACCCGTTATCAGGAATTTACGCGGCGCTGGGTATCGAGGCAGGACTTGCGACATGACGGCCCAGGTCACCACGGCAAAACCCAGCCCCAGCGCCTGGAAGTGTCCTGCCGTCTCCCAGGAGTAACCCAGCGTCCGCTGCAACATCATCGGAATGACGTAGTTGTTAGCGCCGAGCATCACGTAGGCAAACATGAAGAGCGCAAGGCCGGCCAGGTAGCGGGTATGCAACATCTCGCGGACGTGCAGCAAGGGGTGAGCGCTAAGTTGCTGACGTTGGAAATAGATGAGCAGCGTCAGTACGGCCGCGCCGATCGCCACGGCGAGTGAGGCGGTGTTGCTGTAGAAGTCGTAATACACGCGCTGCAGCGCGTAGAGCAGCACGAAGCTGCCACCTACAAGTAGCAGCTGCAGCCATGGATCCGATTCGGATCGCTGTTCCGGGCTGACGACGGTTTCGGTCGGCAAGGCGATGCTGCCCAGAGCAAAAGCAAGCAGGCCCAGTACAGCCAGCAGCCAATAAGTGGCGCTCCATGTTTCGTGTGAGATCGCCAGCGAAGCCAGCCATGGCGCAGCGGCGGTGCTCAAGGCCAGGCTTGTCGCCAGAAATTTGATGCCGACGAAGCGCTTGGGGCCGACAAGCAGGTGTTGAATCATCATGCGTGCCGAGGTGAATAGGGGGCCGCCGCCCAAGGCCATCACGATGCGGCCGATCAGGAAGGACCGGAAGTCGTCACTAGTTGCGCACAGGACCGAACCGATCACCGAGATCGCCGTGGCGCATTGGATGAAGCGGCGTGCGCCGAGCCGTTCGACAAACCAGCGCTGCATGGAGATCACCAGGATCGCCACGCTCGCATAGGCCGCAGCGATAAGACTGAAGTCTTCCGGCGTGATGCTCACCTCGCCCATGATCGGGCCGGCAGCGAAGGCGGTCATGCCCGATTGCAGGTACTCAATCGAAGTGAACGCAAAAATCGTGGCGTAGAGCAGACGGCCTGGGCTGCGTCCAATCATGGCGAAGTTCCCCTGGATCATATCCGCCATCACTACTGGTTGGCCGCGATGATCTTGTCGACCAAGGCATCCGCGCTGGTCAGCTTACGGGCGAATACATCGGTCTGATAACCATGGCCGGGTGAGCCAGGGGTGACCATTCGGCTTCCATCGCGCTTCCTGGTATCCACACTGACCTTCATCGATAGGCCGAGCTGTAACGGATGCTGTGCGATCTGGCGTGGATCGAGTGCGATGCGGATCGGTACGCGTTGCACGATCTTGATCCAGTTACCCGTCGCATTCTGCGCAGGAAGCAGGGAGAAGGCGCTGCCGGTGCCGGCATCCTGGCCCACCACCGTGCCTTGGTAGACGACGTCGCTGCCGTAGACATCGGTGACCAGTGTGACGGGCTGGCCGATGCGGATATGCCGCAGCTGGGATTCCTTGAAGTTGGCATTGACCCACAGATGATCCAGTGGCACCACCGACATCAACGAAATGCCTGAATTGATCTTTTGGCCCACCTGCACGCTACGCTTGGTCAACACGCCGGTGACCGGCGCAGGGACCGCCGTGCGGTAGGCGGCGACATAGGCGTCGCGCACCTGCGACGCTGTGGCCAGCACGTCGGGATGCGAGGCGATAGAGGTCCGGTCGATCAAGGCCTGGCTGCCGGCGAACTGCTGGCTGGCAACGCTCAGTCCGGCGGTGGCCGCGCGAACCGCTTCCTCAGCGTGCTTGACCTCTTCGCCGGAGATGGCGCCGCTGGCCACGAGTTCCTGCCTGCGGATCAGGTCGGCCTTGGCCTTGGCAAGCTCTACCTCGCGCAGCTCCAGGTTGGCGCGTGTTTGCTCCGCCGTCGCGTACTGGGCGCGCACCTGTCTCACGGTTCGGGCAAGCTGAGCTTCGGCCCTGGACAGGGCGAGCTCGGCGTCGACATCATCCAGCTTGACCAGGATCGTCCCGGCATTGACGAAGTCGGTGTTGTCCGCGCCGATGGCCGTCACGACGCCATTGACCTGAGACGTCACCGCGACCACGTTACCGTCCACGTAGGCATCCTCGGTGGATTCCCGATACTGCCCCGTGGTTGCCGAGTAGCCGGCAGCGCCGATAACGCTCAGTGCTAGCACGATGGCGCCCGCGGCTGGCTGCCAGCGCAAGCGACGGATCGAGTTGGGGGCAATGGGACTCGGGCTTTCGCTGGTCGGTGCTTTGGCTACTACAGCATTCATGATTTGGCTCCGTCGGATGTCAGGGTAGGTGGACGCTGCCTGGATCCGGCATTCGATGGTGCGTACCCGCCGCCAAGAGCACGTATGAGGTTTAGTCGCAGTTCGCGCTGACGCGTCTGCGACTCGATCACCAGCCGCTTCTGCGCGAGCACCTGGCTTTCGGTCGAGAGCACTTGCAGATAGTTCGCGAGCCCGCTGCGATAGCGATTCGTGGCTAAGTCATAGGCGTGCTGGGTCAGGCGGAGCGCCTCATCCTGTTCCTGGATTTCCTGCTCGAGCCAATGCAGCGATACCAGCTGATCGACTACGTCGTGGATGGCGGTGATGACGGTCGCGTTGTATTTCTCCACGGCCGCGTCGTATTCGGCTTGATGCGCGCCCAAGTTGCTGCGCAGGCGGCCGCCCTCGAAAATAGGCAACGAAATGGCCGGGCCGATGCCCAGGACTCGACTGCCGCCGGACAAGAACTCACTGAGCCCCAGGCTCTGAGATCCGACGAATGCGTCGAGGCTGACATTGGGATAGAACTGTGCCTTGGCGATCTTGATGTCCTGCCTGGCTGCTTCCACCCGCCAGCGTTCGGCGATGACATCCGGCCGGCGTCCGATCAGCTCGGCGGGCAAGTCGGTCCGCAGGGCGACCGGGCCTACATGCGCCAGGTGCGGTCGCTGAAGGGTCAATCCAGCGTCCGGCCCTTTTCCTTGCAGTGACGCGATCTGGTTATTGATCAGGGCAATCGACTCGTGGATCGACGAAATACGCTCACGTATCTCAGGCAAGGCAGCCTCGGCCTGCGTCAGCTCCAATTGGGAATCGATCTGGGCGGCCACACGTTGGCGGGTCAGCTCCAGCGTTTTTTCGCGCTGCGCCAAGGTGTCTTGCGCGAGATCCAGCTGCGCGTACGCCAGATCCAGCTGGAGGTAGGTTCTGGCCAGCGTGGTCGTGAGAATCAGGCGCGCTGCCTGAAGGTCGATCTCGGTAGCGCTGGCCCGGTCAAGCGCGGCATCGACCGCCGCACGATTCCGGCCCCAGAAGTCGAGTTCGTAGTTCACGCCCAGCGAGGCATCGTTGACCGAATCCCAGGTGCCGGCGATGGGCCTGGGCACTAGCGCGTGTTCGCTGAAGTGCTGTTGCGTACTCTTTAGGCTGCCGTTGATCTGGGGGTAGAGCGTCGACTTGACGATGCCTGCTACGGCTTCAGCCTCCCGCACTCTGGCCTCGGCCATACGCAGACTGGGTTGTCCACGCAGGGCCTCGCCCATCAGCCGGCTGAGTTGGTCGTCGCCAAAGTCCGTCCACCACGCGTCACTCGGCCAGCTCGCCGCCGAAAGCGTGGCGGAGGACAGGCTTTCGGCGACCGCCAGTCGATCGGTGTCGATCGGCTTCGCGTGGGTATGTTGGGCAC
Source organism: Rhodanobacter sp. (assembly GCA_035566635.1). Taxonomy (GTDB): domain Bacteria; phylum Pseudomonadota; class Gammaproteobacteria; order Xanthomonadales; family Rhodanobacteraceae; genus Rhodanobacter. Next base: position 270,479 of record DATMQY010000015.1, on the reverse strand, counting down.
CCGAACTGGCGCAAGCCGCTAACGTGGCGATGATGAGCGCCGACAGTGCACCCCGGCTGAATCGCGTGGCGTAGGGCAGGTGTTGAACAGAGTAGAACATCGTGGCGACTCTTAGGCTTGCGTGGACACAACGGCGGAATACCAAGGGCGCCGTTCCCTTGGTGGCTGGAGACTTTCGATAAGTAGAGCGCCTTGCATGGACTCGGCCGATAGTGGGGACTTGATCGCGTCGCTCAATCTAGCGATGGCCCACGCGAACAGCTGGGCCGGCCTCGTTACGCCGGCATGCTTCGAGACTAGGTGATGGGCATGCCGCGGCTCGTGCCAACGTTCACTCTGCGTACGAGACACCATCCCGCCGAGAAGATCGCACTGCAGCGGTCGAGTCGCGTTTGGCTGTTACATGGATTCCAGCAACGCGCAGCGACTATGGGCGCCAAACCTGCATCATGCCGTCACCGGCAACCAACGCCGATCAACGCAGCCCTGTATTTAATCTGGAGATACCTCTCCCCGAATTAAAGACAGGAGCGTGTAGAACATCACTCGGGCGTCATTGCATATGCTGGCCGCCGTTGATCGCGATATTCGCCCCGGTGATGAAAGCAGCCTCATTCCGGCACAAATAAGCGATCAGTCCCGCGACCTCTTCCGGCTTACCCAGCCGACCCATCGGAATCTGTGGCAGGATCTTCGTCACCAATAAGTCATGTGGAATCGACGCGACCATCTTGGTGTCCAGATAGCCAGGCGAGACGGTATTAACCGTCACTCCTTTTCTGGCGACTTCAAGTGCCAGTGCTTTCGTGAAGCCATGCATGCCGGCTTTGGCGGCGGCGTAGTTGGCTTGTCCGAACGCGCCCTTCGAGCCGTTGACCGAGGAGATATTGATAATCCGCCCCCATCTGCGCGCGACCATGCCGTCGCAAACCGGCTTTGTCATATGGAAGACCGAATCTAGATTGGTGATCAATACGGCATCCCATTCCGTCTTGCTCATTTTCGAGAATGCTGCATCACGCGTAATTCCGGCGTTGTTTACCAGAATATCGATGGAGTCCATATCCATCTGAATGCGCGCGATACATGCCTCGCAGCTTTCGTAATCGGTCACATCGACGCCATAGGCAGCAAAGTTCCGGCCCTGAACTTTCATTGACTCAAGCCAATCGCTTGCACCGGCATTGGACGGCGAATGCGCGACTGCCACCGTGTGACCCGCATCATGAAGCTTGATGCTGATCGCCTCGCCAAGCCCACCCATGCCCCCCGTGATCAAAGCAACCCTCTTGGTCATCACGCCTCTTACCTCTGTTAATAAATTCACTACGCGTGAGGGCGAGCGGAAGCGTGTGCATTGTCGGCCTCCGGAGAACGCACAGCCGTTGCAGAGAATTCATGTCGGAATGGCCACTCGAACATCTGTCGCGAGGCAGCGCTAAGCGGCTCCCAGGTCAGGCTCGCGGCATCGACCCATTGCTTATACAGATGTGCGAGCCAAGGGTGATCGGAGTGGCTATTCATCGAAGCGACACAACGAGCCTGCCACTCTCGTGCGGCGACGCGCCAATCATCGACGGCCGTGGAATCGCTGTTTTGCATCTCGGCCATAACGTCCTGCCAGAAATGGGTAAGCTGAGCGGTGGGCTCGCGCATCAGTTCGGCTTGCAGAGGAATCAGCGCTGACAGATCTCGATTGGCAGCGAGCGCCGCGGCAGCCTTCTGAGTCGATGCCGCGTAGTCTTCAGCCGCTTTCAGGGCGAGCGCCTGGTTTCGATCCAGCCTCCCCAGCCACAGGTTAGCGATACTCACGCCGAACTTGACGTTCGTTTGATGGATACCAAACAGGGCATTTATGTCGTACAACATAACGGGTCCTTATCCTTAAAGTTGCCACTGACCGCGATGGCGGTCATGGAGTGCGCCACGGTGAGATCGAAACATCGACCTGCTTTGCTACGTAGAACTATCTGACTTTGCCTTCGGTTTGACGCGATGAACGTCATGTGTGACGAAGCCGGCGTCGTTGTTTGGAAGTTCCAGCCACGATCCGTTTGCGAGCGTGCGCCGGATATCATTCAGTCCCGCTGCCCAGTGGCTGTTCATCGTCGATGAGCCGAACTGATAGTCCTTGTAGTCTTGTTCGAACTTCTGCGGCTGATAGATCAGATGCTGCACGTTGTATCGCTTTCCGCACGAGAGTTCGTCGGCGAGACTGAACCATGGATCATCCTTGCGCACCGTCTCCGGCACCCGCTCGAGCACCTTGCGCAACACGCTTCGGTAGCGCTGCTCGCTTTGAAGCGCATCGGTGACAAAGCGCGTGCGGCTGGAGTACTGAATATCCTTGGTGCGTTGGGCGACATTCGCCAGGTTGTCCGGTATCGGCCCGCGTGCGCTCCATAGATCGATTTGGAATGCCAGCGTGTCGCGACGCGGCGAAGCGCGCAGCACCTCCTGTAGCGGCGTGTTCGATACGATGCCGCCGTCCCAGAAAAATTCGCCATCAATCTCGACCGGCGCGAAAGCGGGCGGCAATGCGCCGGAAGCCATGAAGTGCTCCGCACGCAACCTGGCTCGACTGCTATCGAAATACGCGAAGTTTCCGGTGGCAACATTCACCGCCCCCACCGACACCCGTGTTTCGCCGGCGTTGATGCGGTCGAAATCGCACAAGCGTTCCAGAGTGGACTTAAGGGGCGACATGTCATACCAACTCTTCGCACCAGGCGCGCCCGTGAGCCAGGGTACCGGGATGGGAAAACGCGGATGAAAGAAGCCGAATTGTCCTTGCATAGCAGCGCTAGCGGCCTGGAAAAACGAAAGCGCCGTACGTGTGACCTCGGAGCCGTTGAACAGCGCATGCTCGAAGGCGCGCGACAGCGTGGGCGTGATCGCGGGCGTGCAGATGGCATTCCAAAACTGGCGCAATCGCTCGACGCGCACCTCAGGCGCATTGCCGGCGATCACCGCCGCATTCAGTGCGCCGATCGAAATGCCAGCAATCCAGTCGAGGGATATATCCGCTTCGTGCAGTCCCTCGTAGACACCCGCTTGATAAGCGCCCAGCGCACCGCCGCCCTGCAATACAAGTGCAACGGTTTCGTAAGGCGGCATTCCCATCCGGTCTTCGCCAGACGGTGGCTTCGGTCCGCCGATGGTCGCGCCATCAGTCTGGCGTTGGACCTTCATGCGAGGCTTCATTGCATGTACCAGCCGTGGCTCACAATGAACGACTGACCGGTTAGCGCGGCTGTCGGGAAAGCGCACAGGAACAGAACCGTCTGCGCAACGTCATCGACGGTGGTAAAGGTGCCATCCACGGTACTACCCAGCATCACGTGCTTCACCACCTCCTCTTCGCTGATACCGAGCTTGGCGGCCTGCTGCGGAATCTGCTGGTCAACCAGCGGTGTGCGCACGAAACCCGGACAGACCACATGCGATCTCACGTTTTTCTGCGCGCCTTCCTTGGCCAGCACGCGCGCAAGACCGAGCAAGGCATGCTTCGCGGCGACGTAGGCGCATTTGAGCAGCGATGCCTCGTGCGAATGCACGGAGCCCATATAGATGACCACTCCGCCGCGTTCGTCCTTGTACATATGCTTCAAGGCCGCCTTGGTGGTCAGGAATGCTCCGTCCACATGGATCGCCTGCATTTTCTTCCAGTCGGAGAATGCATAGGCATCGATCGGGCTGACAATCTGGATGCCGGCATTTGAAACTAGGATATCGATCGAGCCGAACTCGGCAGCCACCCGGTCGATACCCTGATTGACCGCCTCTTCGCTGGTGACGTCCATGGCCACCGCCATAGCCTTTCCTCCCAGCTTCTCGATTTGATCGGCGACGGCTTGCGCCCCCTCGAGATTCAAGTCAGCAACGCCGATGGCGGCGCCTTGCGCTGCCAGCGTCATCGCAATCTCCTTGCCAATGCCACTTGCCGCCCCGGTAACAACGGCGGTCTTACCAATCAGTGTTGTCATGCTTGGGTTGTCCGAGAAAGAGAATGGGTTCAACGGCTGCCTGCGAGATAGTCGTGGACGACCTCGCCAAGCCCTAAGGTGAGATTTGCTACCAAGTGGCGTGTCTCGACGATCTCAAGCACTGGCAGGTCGGCAACCGGCGCGAGCGCATGCGGCGAAAGCTGGAGTGAGGCAGGCCCTGTCCACGCACCTTTCATGACGATGTCATGCAAGTGGTAGCGCACGAGCTCGCACACGCGCGGCGAGCCATCCACGTGGGGGACGATCTTCAACAGATAGTTCGGGCCGGCGAGCCGCCGCGTCTGTTCGGCAATGTCCAGCTCGCGGTGCTTGTAGCCCATCGTGGCCGTGGCGATGCGCACCGGGCCGTAATCGAGCGTGCCTACCAGCGTGTCGGTATGAACCTCGAGCGTCGGCTTTGCCAGCTTTTTCGGAAAACCCCAGAGTTCCCGTCCACCGGCGATGGGAGGGTGATCGTCGAGATACATGGCGTGCGTATAGCTACCCGGCTCGCCGTTGAAGGTTACCGGTATGACCTGGCCGCTTTCGGTGTAATCACCAAAACCGGTGGAATCCGGCATACGGATGAATTCGTAGTGGACGAGAGGCTCGGTAATCTCAAGCGGTTCCGGAACAAGCTCGCGCAAACGATCGGGATCGGTGCGGTAGGTGATGATGAGAAATTCGCGATCGTAAAATTTGTACGGCCCCATGGGAAATGCGGGACTCGTCAGTGGCATGGCAAAGGCTTTCTGTCGTATACGTTCTGCGCTCATCAATGCTCCGTTGAAAAAATTCCGTGTAAGCTCGTGTCCCCAGTATCCAGGGCCGCCAAGGCATGGTTGCATCGCGACGATGGACCCCGGCAGAGCGCGTCATTCTAGGTACCGCAACCAAGCCGAACTAGGCAGTGAAGCAATGAAACAGTTGTGAATCGAAGGAATAAATGAAAATCAGCACCAGCGGTTCGATCGATCTTTTCAAAGCGGTGAAAATGTTCACTGCTACCTACGAATCAGCGAGTTTTTCGGCGGCAGGCCGACAGCTTGGCCTGACCCCGGGTGCGATCAGCAAACAAATCGGCATGCTCGAGTCGTTGTTGGGTTGCCGGCTCTTTCAGCGCACGACGCGCAATCTTTCCATCACCGAGGAAGGGCGCCGACTGTATGCGCTGGTCCACCACCCCGCACAGCAGATTGAGGATGCGATTGAAGCGCTATCGTCAGGCGAGACCCGCGCCAGCGGTGTCGTTAAAGTCTCGCTACCGATCGCGTTCACGCGCGTCACATTGCTGCCTCTATTGAGCAAGTTCCGGGAAAGATTCGGCCTCGTCACACTCGATTTTCGTTTCGAAAATCGTCATGTCGATCTGATTTCGGAGGGGTACGACTGTGCCATTGGCAACTTGCCTGACACCGATTCAAATGTCGTTGCCCGCAATCTATCGCCGTCGCTGCAAATGTTGTGTGCGGCACCTTCCTATCTGGAACGGCATGGTGAGCCGCTTTCCATTGATGAACTGGAGAGACATGAACTCATATCCTTTCGTTCGCCGAGTTCGGGAAGAATTCAGGCATGGAAACTTCAGGCGAAAGATGAGGAAGTCACATTGCATCCTCACTCACGGCTCATCGTGACCGATAACGAAGCGTTGGCGGAACTAGCTGTTGCGGGGTACGGCATCGTGCTGCTGGGCGCTCACCATGCGTTCCCGCTCATTGACGCAGGCAAGCTTAAGCACGTACTGAAAGGATTTTTTGAACGACGGACTGACATCTGCATTTACTATCCGACTCGGAAGCACTTGCCGCCACGCGTGGCGGCATTTGTGGAGTTCGTGATCGAAGAGGTTAGGCAAAGCGAGGTCGTTAAGCGTTCCGAACGACTGCTTAGCTAGCAAATGGGTTGAGTTCCGAATCGCCTCCCATGTCCAGACGCTGCGTGGCGGCAACGCCACGCAGCGTGCTTGCGATCAGAGGTGCAATAGCTGCGTGCCGATATTCACCCCCATGCCCTGCCGATAGGCGAGTTGCACCATCAGCATGCCCAAGGGCTCCAGAAAGCGCGCGCTGGTTAGTGGGCCGGCATCGACGGGCTTGAGTCCCAGTTCGCCAATGAGCGTAGCCACAACGCGCTTAGCATCGACATCGTCGCCGCAATAGAACTGCGTGGGCCGCTGTCCGCCGATTTGCAATTTGCCGGACTGCAATTGCTGAGCGAACGGGAACAATACTTCAACCACCTTGGCGGTCGGCGCGAGTCGCGCGACTTCTTCCGCGCCGGAGGTATCGGTGCCTAGCAAAAGACCACTCAAATCTGGCCTCAAAGGATTGTTGCAACTGATGACGACTTTGCCTGCGAGCGCGGGGGCCGCATCCTTGAGTGCAATGTCGATTGCGGCCCAGGGCACCGCGACTAGCACGACGTCGCCAAACTGCGCGGCGTCAACCGTCGTGCCGGCCCGCCCGTCGGCCGAAGTCGCTGCTTCATCGAGTGCCTCGGGGTCCTGTGTGAAGCTGAACATGACTTGGTGACCTATTCTCGACCAGAGCATGCCGAGGCAGCCGCCCATATTGCCCGAACCAATAATACCGATCTTCATGCAAGCCCTTTTTTTGTTAGGTGCAACTTGAAAGTGCGATTTTCCGGTCGTGCAGATGTTTCGACACGGCTTGAGTCTGGATAGATTAAAGCGCTAAGCACCGGCCCAGCTTTGACTGCTTGGAACAACAGTTTTTACCTCATCGCATCTGGTGATTGAGTACTAGGCCTTTGTTTTGAATGTCCCTGCGACATTCATCGCCATTGATGGTGCGTCGCTCATCGACAGACTGGCGAGAGGCTGCGAAGAGACATCACTCAATATTCGACCGACGAAAGAACCTGCTCGCGCATTTCAATCGGGCCGAAGCTCCAGGTTGGTGCCGTAAGCTTTGCCAGTTCGTCGTCCAGCCATGCTCGCAAGGAAGGGTCGCGTACTTCAAATAGTTCAAACACGCCAAGCGCCCGTAGCGCAGGCAATTGCGCGAGCAATTTGGGCTCCATCACGCAGAGTATTGGCTCGGGAGTGGCTGGGTCTAACATCTGATGAGCGCAGGCTACAAAGGTTTCCAGCGGACACAGGTCGGAAGTGGCTTTCAATTTGATCAGCTCAATCGCGGACATGTAGTCATCCTCTCTGAATCAACCTGTTTACAGCAGCGGTACAGGCTGCCGATGAAAACAACAAAACCCTGGCAGAAGCTAATTTGTTCGCGTTGGGCGAGGGCAAGCATTGGGCGTCAGCGGCCTTGATGGCGGGCGGCAAACCGAATCAGCCTTGCATGATTTTCTCGATGGAGGTGACGGCATTGAGTAGACCCACCTCAGCCCTCATCTTCTTGCCAAGGGCGCGAACGCGTGCGGCGACCGCGTCCGTTTTCGCGAATTCCATGCGGCCGGTGAGCTGGTCTGCATCTAAATGCCTCCAGCTCAAGGCATCCGTAGCGACGCCTGCCTGACGTAGCCGGTCAGCCCAGAAAAACTGATCAGCGGCGAACGGCACCACAACAGAGGGAACGCCTGCTCGTGCCGCCGAGTGTGTTGTGCCAGAGCCACCGTGATGCACCACCAGCGAGGTTCTAGGGAATAGCCAGTCGTGCGGCGTCTCGTCAATGACAAAGAAATTGGCTGGCAGCATGCTTGCATCCACGCCGCTCCACCCTGAGTAGAACAACGCCCGACGGCCGGCAACGGCTTTGATCATTTCCCTCAGCAACTTCGGCTTGTCGAAGCCTGTCATGCTTCCGAATCCGATATAGATCGGTGGCTCACCTGATACTAGAAAATCGCTGAGTGCGGTAGGCGGCGCCCAGTCCTGCTCCGACTGCATCCACTGACCGCAAAGGTAAGCATTCGCCGGCCAATCATTTGGCGGAGGCAACAGGCTTGGTGACACGCCATAGAGCATGGGGTGCTGCGTCCACGCGCGCGTCCGGGCAGGCATTCCGCATGCCTTTGAACGCGCTGCGTTGATGGTCTTTCGAAACGCTCGCCACAATATGCGATTCACAAACTGATGACTGGCGCGATTCAACCATCGCGGGGCGATTCCCGGAGGCAAGAAAGGGGAGGGGAACGTGGCGGTTGGCGTGATGGGAATCATGCCGGAGCCGATGGCTTTCACGCCTAGGTACTCGGCGGCCGACAAACCTGCAAAGGCGGCCAAGCCCCCGACGATGATGGCATCGCAGCCTTGGGCGACGCTCACGATTTGCCTGAGCCAAGATTCCGCATTGACGTTCGCAATGCGTGCCAGCGCGTTCACCGTGCTGCGAAGCCGGTCACTCTCCGCAACGACGCCAGCAATCGATTGATCTGGTTGCAGGGTTCCCTTGATATCGCCGGCTAGCGCAGCCGATGGCACACCAAGCGCCTTGGCGCTGCCAAGCGTGGAGATATCGGCCAGCAGTCGCGTTTCATGCCCAGCGTCCATCAGTGCACAACACAGCGCGGCAAGTGGACGCGTATCGCCCTCCGTGCCATAGGTCACGACAGCCAACTTCATGTTTACTTCCTTGGCTTAGAGATTTTCGCAGAAGGCGAAGCGGCGCCTTCGATAAACAACCGGACGACGCCGGCGAACTCATTGCTCAACTTCAGGCCGGGTATGTCCAGCCAGCGCAATAACGCACTGAGATAGAGGTGGTGGAACATCAGGGCCAGATGCTCCGCACTCAGGTCGGTGCGCATCTCACCTGCTTCCTGGCTTTTGAGAATCAGCCAACTAAAGGCGCTAGTCATGTCGCGAGCGTTGCTACTTTCTGGTTCGGGCGCTGGCGCCCCGATTTCCAAAAATCGAAAGCGTAAGTACGGCGGCAGATAGTCCCGATGACGCTCGCACCAGTCAGCCGAGGCCGCCAGGATGTGCGTGATCCCATCGGCAAACCTCGTTTGCGGCCCGATAACGCTGGACAGGTGCCCGAGGTCCTTGTCCAGCTCCATATGGATCCAGTGTGCAAGTACCGCTTCTTTGGTCGGGAAGTGGTTGTAAAGCGTGCCCTTAGCGACATCGGCTTCAACCGCAATCCGCTCCATTGTTACCGCCTCAAAGCCATACGCTTCGAACAGGCGCGCAGCTGTTCCGGCCAGGTGATTCAGGGTTTGTGAGCGCTTTCTATGGCGGCGACCACTTGTTTCGGGCGAGGCCATCGCACTCTCTTAAATATGAATATCGTTCAATAATAGTCATAGTTCATTATTTGATGCAAGGGGCTGATAGCGCCTCACCACCGCTGACGCCACGTGCGCTCGGGCCCGCGACTCTTGCGGAGAATCTAGAGAAGGTGGTCCGCTGCAGTTCTCGCAAAATTGTTGCCCTCGAGCACTAGCAGACTGAGACGTTGTGCAAAGCTCTCGAAAGACGTGTCCGGCAAGCTTGAATTGCATGCTCCGCGCTGGAGTAGGTGCTGGCTGTGCTCTCCAAAGCCCGCACAGCGCGTCACTCAAAGTGACGACTCAAATGCGTTGGTTGATGGACTTGGGGGCCGAAGGCAGACGAAGAGCTCTGCACTTCAGCTATTTGCTTCAATCCTGAAGAAGGAAGGGAGAGCTCCTCGCTCTAGGGATGCGGCACCCAAGCAGTGCCTCGCAATCACCCTTCGACTTCGCTGCGCTACGCTCAGGGCGAACAGGCATGGAGGCGCCTCAGCCCTCGGCTGAATCGTCCGCCTTGCCCAGATCCTTCAGCAACTGAAAAATTTCCCGATACGCCCTCGGCGGCTTGTTCGGGACTTCCTTCTCGATCCGCGCCTGCCGCACCAGCGATCGCAGATGCTGACGATCGACCTGCGGATGCTCGGTGATCAATTCTGACAGCGCGCCCTCGTCCTCGGCGATCAAGCGATCGCGCATTGCTTCGAGGCGATGCATCGCGGCGTTTTCCTGACGCTGCTTCTCGCGGTTCTCGCCGAGTTCGGCGCGAACTGCAGCGAAGTCATCGTCACCGTAGCGACGCATGACCTTGGCGAGGAAGGCGAGTTGGCGCTTCTTCGCGCCGTGGGAAGGGGTGCGGCGGGTGACGTCGATCTCGTGGCGCACGTCGTCCGGCAGCGCGAGCTTGGCCAGTCGGCTCGGTTGCAGATCGACCAATTGCTGCGCCAATACCAGCACGGCGAGTGCCTCGCGGCGCTGCTGGGTGCGGCTGGGGCCGTAATCCTCTTCGTCGAGTTCGTGCTGGTTGCGGCTGCGGCTCGGGCTCACGGTTTCAATTCCAATAGGGGATGTGGATCAGCAGCTGTGCGTGTCGCCGTTGCTGGCCGACTCGGCCTGCTCATTATCAGCCGGTTTTTTATCGGCTTGTTCCAGCGCGAAGCGGGCGATCGGTTCGCCGTCCAGTTCGATGGTTTCGCTGAACATCGCCGCGGGACGTACCCACAGGCCGAAGTCGCCGTAGAGCGCCTGATAGACCACCAGCGGTTCCAGCGTTTCGCTGTGATGCGCGGTGCCCAGCACGCGGTAGCGCTGACCCTTGTAGTGACGATAGATGCCGGCGGTGGGTTGCATGGGCGTTCTCCGCAGCTCTTTTCATTTCGTTGCCGCGACCCCATTTCGGAGGTCCAGCGGTCGCGAACCGCTTATTCTACCCGCCAAACCTTCAGGAAAGCCCTAACGTGAGTGAAGTTGTCATCAGCCAAGACCGTAGCCTGCATGAATTGGACAGGCTGGCCGAACTTGCCGAGGACGTGATCCGCCGCGCTCGCGCTGCCGGCGCCAGCCAGGCCGAGGTGGCTGCCAGCATCGACACCGGGCTGAGCGTCAATGTGCGGCTGGGCGAGGTGGAGACGGTCGAGCACACCCGCGATCGCGGGTTTGGCCTCACCGTGTATTTCGGTCAGCGCAAGGGTTCGGCCAGCACCGCCGACCTGCATCCGGATTCGATTCAGGCCACGCTGGATCAGGCCTGCGCGATCGCTCGCTACACCGAGGCCGATCCGGCTGCGGGCCTGGCGGATGCGGCGCGCATGGCGACATCGTTTCCCGACCTCGATCTGTGGCATCCGTGGGATATCGACACCACCCGCGCGATCGAGCTGGGTATCGAGATCGAGGACGCCGGCCGCGCGCATGCCGGCATCAGCAATTCCGATGGCGCCAGCGTGCAGGCTGGGCAGGGCGTGTCGGTGTATGCGAACTCGCACGGCTTCGTCGGCCGTGAGCGCGGTACGCGGCATTCGCTGTCGCTGGCGCTGATCGCCGGCGACGAGGACGGCATGCAGCGCGACTACTGGTACGACAGCGTGCGCGCGGCCGGTGATTTCATGAGTGCGAAGGCACTCGGCGACAAGGCCGCCGAACGCACGCTGGCGCGGATGGGTGCGCGCAGTCTGTCGACGCGGCAGTGCCCGGTGCTGTTCGTACCGGAGTTGGCGCGTGGGTTGATCGGCCATCTGCTCGGCGCGGTCAGTGGCGGTGCGTTGTATCGTCAGGCCAGCTTCCTCCTCGACCACGTGGGCAAGTCGGTGATGCCGCCGTGGCTCAACATCAACGAACGGCCGCAGCTATTGCGCGGGCAAGGTTCGGGCAGTTTCGACGCCGAAGGCGTGGCGACCCGCGACAGCGCGCTGATCGAGAGCGGCGTGCTGGCGCGTTACGTGTTGGGCAGCTACTCGGCGCGCAAGCTCGGGCTGGAATCGACCGGCAATGCGGGCGGCATCCACAATCTGATCGTCGAGCCGGGCTGCGCCGATCATTCGCGCGACGATTTCGCGGGCATGCTGCAGCGTCTTGGCACCGGTCTGCTGGTGACCGAGGTGATGGGGCAGGGCGTGTCCACCATCACCGGCGATTACTCGCGAGGTGCGGCTGGTTTCTGGGTCGAGAACGGTCAGATCGCCTATCCGGTGGAAGGCATCACCATCGCGGCCAACCTGCGCGAGATGTTCACCGGCATCGTCGCGGTGGGCACCGATGTCGACCCGCGTTCGCACATCCTCAGTGGTTCGATCTTGCTGGAACGGATGACGGTGGCTGGCGAGTAGTTCGCAGCGGATTCTCACTATGCCGCAAGTCCACTCGGCAAGCCGGTCCGGGCTTGCTAGCATCCGTACTACCGGCACTGGGCCGGCGATCTGTCGACGTTGAGGAGATACGCATGAGCGTTCCACCCGAGTCTGTCATTCCGCCCCCGCCGAGCGAACCGCCGATGGTCGGCGTGCCTTCCGCCGAAGAGCGTCAGTGGGCCATGTTTGCGCATTTGTCGGCGCTGGCCGGCCTGGTCATGCCGTTCGGCAGCATCATCGGTCCGCTGGTGATTTGGCTGATCAAGAAAGACACCATGCCGTTCGTCAACGATCAGGGTAAAGAGGCGCTGAACTTCAACATCACCGTAGCCATTGCCGCGGTCGTGTGCGGGCTACTGTGCATCGTGCTGATCGGATTCCTGCTGTTGCCGGTATTGGTGGTCCTCTGGCTGGTGTTTGTGATCGTCGGTACGATCAAAGCCAACGAAGGGACGCTGTATCGCTACCCGTTTGCGCTGCGACTGGTCAATTGAAGAGGGTTTAGTGCCGCCGATGCGCATGGCGGCACGCGGCATTTTTCCAATAGACTCGCGCAGTCTCCCATCGGGTGAGTGGATCGGCGAGACAAGACCGTCCTGTTCGCAGGGATAAGCGCGAATCTATCGAGAGGGGAGTCAATCATGGGTTTCTTCGACTGGTATCTGAAGTGCATCAAGAACCATTACGCGGATTTCGAGGGGCGTGCCCGCCGTACCGAGTACTGGATGTTCTTTCTCGTCAACCTGCTCATTTCGATCGTGGTGGGACTGATCGGCAGGGCGATCGGATTCCATGCGCTCAGCACGCTCTACAGTCTGGCGGTGTTGGTGCCGGGCATTGCGGTCGGCGTGCGTCGGCTGCATGACACTGGCCGTAGTGGCTGGTGGTGGCTGGTTGCGTTGATCCCTTTGATCGGCTGGATCTGGATCATCGTGTTGTTTGCCATCGCTGGCGATCAGGGTGCCAACCAGTACGGCGCCGACCCGAAGGAAGGCGTGGCCTGATCGGGACTGCATTTCCTGTTTGAACGAGGGCGGCGCAAGCCGCCCTTTTTTTCAATGCACGCGATACGCCGTGTAGCGTGCCAGCTCAGCAAGCAGCGAGGCGCGTTCGCCGAAGGGTGCGATGGCGGCGAGCGCGGACTCGGTCAGTTCGGCCAGCCGCGCGCGTGAGGCGTCGAGGCCGATGATCGAGGGGAAAGTGGGTTTGTCGGCGGCGGCGTCCTTGCCGGCGGTCTTGCCGATCACCGCCGATTCGCCTTCCACGTCGAGGATGTCATCGCGTACCTGAAATGCCAGACCCACGGCGTGGGCGTAGCGATCCAGTGCTTGCAGCGCGCTGGCATCGGCGCCGGCGATGAGCGCGCCCAGGTGCACCGAGGCACGGATCAGCGCGCCGGTCTTGCACGCGTGCATGTGTTCCAGTTCGTCCAGCGTTAGCGTGTGGCCGATCGCAGCTAGATCCAGCGCCTGTCCGCCGGCCATGCCTTCTGCGCCGCACGCGCGGCCGAGCGCACGTAGCATCGCCATGCCGGTGTTCGCGTCGATTCGGTGCGTCGTGTCATCGGCCAGCAGTTCGAACGCCAGCGCCTGCAGCGCATCGCCAGCGAGGATCGCCATCGCCTCGCCGAACACGATGTGACAAGTCGGGCGACCGCGGCGCAGTGCGTCATCGTCCATCGCCGGCAGGTCGTCGTGTACCAGCGAGTAAGCGTGGATCAGCTCCACTGCGCAGGCCGCCGCGTCGAGCTGCGCACCATCTTCACCGAGTGCGTGCGCGGCGGCGTAGACCAGCAGCGGGCGCAGCCGCTTGCCGCCGCCAAGCACGGCGTAGCGCATCGCGCGATGGAGTTTTGCGGGGGATTGCTCGGCCGGTGGCAGGCTGCGGCTCAGTGCCTGTTCGGCACGGATGATCAGCGACTGCAGTTCAGGGCTCAGCTCAAAGTTCGGGTTCAAACGGTTCAGCGCTGTCGGGGGCATCGGGATCAAGCAGCAGGCGCACGCGCAGTTCGGCTTGTTGCAGCGACTGTTGGCAATGACGGAACAGGCCGATGCCGCGCTCGAACGAGGCGAGCGATTCGTCCAGGCTCAGCTCGCCGCCTTCCATCCGCGCGACCAGTTGCTCCAGCTCGTCAAGGGAATGCTCGAAGTCGACGCTGGGCGGAGTTTTGACAGGTGCGGGAACGGTCTTGGCCATGGCCCGCAACGCTAACGCAGCGGCCGTCCGGAATCAATCTTCACGAGGTTCGGAAGGCTGTTTGCGTGAGCTGGATCAGCGTGCGGGCTGCCAAAGTGGCCGGGCACCGGCTTGCTGGAAAATCGCGGCGCCGCGTGCGCTGATCCAGCGATCGGCCACGGCGACCAGTTCGTCGCCGGCATGCAGCAACGGACAGGCCGCGCGTTGCCACGGCGGCACCAGTCCCTGCTGAAACAGGTCGCGCAGTTCGCGCGTATGCGCGTCGCCGGCCGGCTTGATGCGTTCGCCGCCGTGGCGCAGGCGCACGCACAAGGGTTCTGCGATGCGGGTGCCAGCATTGCTCAGTGACAGCCGGCCGCCGTCGGGCAGCAGCAGCGGTTCGCCATGCCAGGACGTCGTCCAGTGGGTGTCGATCACTACTTCCGGCGGCAGCGCCCACAGCTGGCCCTTCCAGATATGCAGCTCGACGCCGGCCCAGCGGATGCACGGCAGCTGGCCCGCACGTGCGCTGCACTGGCGCTCGATCTGCCGTCGCTGTGCGGTGGTGGGTGCGGGCAGGCCACGCGAATGCAGCCAGTGGTCGAGCAGGGGTTCGCGCAGCGCGGGGTTCAGCGCCAGCCAGCCGGCGGCATGCAGGCTGCCGCTGGCCGGGTTGTGCAGCGCATCGAACGCGACCAGCCATTCCACCCGCAGCGCACCGGCGGCGGCACGGCTGAGCGCGGCGCTGTGCACGATTGAATCCACCGCCTGCGGCCAGTGCTGGAGCAGGCGCGGCAGGATCTCGCGGCGTAGCTGGTTGCGCGCCAGTCGGGTGTCGGCGTTGGAAGGATCGTCGATGCAGTCCAGCTGGTGCGCTTCGGCGTAATCACGCAACTGTCGTCGCGGCAGTGCCAGCAGCGGTCGCCACAGCTGGCCGCGACCGAACGGGCGTAGTGCACGCATGCCACCTAGGCCATCCGGCCCGGCGCCGCGCAACAGTTTCAGCAGCACCGTCTCGGCCTGGTCGTCTCGATGATGGCCGAGCAGCAGCCATTCGCCGTCATGCAGTTGCGCGGCCAGCGCGGCGTAGCGCGCGTCGCGAGCAGCCGCCTCGAGACCGGCGCCGTTGCCCGTGTCGACGTGCACGCGAAGCACCTCGCACCGCAACACCAGCGTGGCGCAGAAGCGTTGGCAGTGCTCGGCCCATACTGCGCTGTCGGCATGCAGGCCGTGGTCGACATGCAGCGCGCGCAGTCCGCGCGCGCGCGCCTCGGGCAGTTGTGCCAGCGCATGCAGCAGCGCGGTAGAGTCGGGGCCGCCGCTGAACGCGACACACAATGCCGCCGATGGCGTGGCCGCCAACGCGTCAATCAAATGCTGGCGGAGCAGCTCGCTCACTTCGAATCGCTCATTTCTTTTGGGCGCGGGGCTGCACGTAGATGTGCTTGCCGTTGCCGATCTGGCGTTCCTCAGTATCGAACAGGCCGATGCCCCGGATCAGTCCGCTGAGCTTGGCATAGCCGTAGTTGCGCGAGTCGAAATCGGGCGACTGCTTGTTGATGATGCTGCCGATCGCACCCAAGCCCGCCCAACCGGTGTCGTCGGAGGCGGCCTCGATCGCACCGCGCAGCAGGTTCATCAGATGCGTGTCGCCGCGCAGTTCCTTGGCCGAGCGCTGCTTTGGCGCGGTCTCGGTTTCGGTCGCGGTGGCGCCGGCGAGTACTTCGGTGTAGATGAACTTGTCGCAGGCGGTGCGGAACGGCTCGGGTGTCTTCTTCTCGCCGAAACCGTAGACGATGCGGCCGGACTCGCGGATGCGCGAGGCGAGTCGGGTGAAATCGCTGTCGCTGGAAACGATGCAGAAACCGTCGAAGCGCTCGGCGTAGAGCAGGTCCATCGCATCGATGATCATCGCCGAGTCGGTGGCGTTCTTGCCGACGGTGTAGCGGAACTGCTGGATCGGCTGGATCGAGTGGCGCAGCAGTACTTCCTTCCAGCCGTTGAGGTCGGGCTTGGTCCAGTCGCCGTAGATGCGCTTGACGTGCGCGGTGCCGTACTTGGCGATCTCCGCGAGCAAGCCCTCGACGATCGCCGGCCGCGCGTTGTCGGCGTCGATCAACACGGCGAGTTTGGTGGTGTCGTGGGCCATAGCGAGCTCCGGTTGCAAGGGCTGGCATGAATGGTAGCGCCTTGCCGGCTTTGCCGATGCACGCTCGCGAATAACAGATTCGGGTCTACCAAAGCGAAGCCCCGGCTAGAGGCCGGGGCTTGTCGCTGGATCGCCGAGCTTCAGTGAATGTCGAAGCCGAAAGGCGGTGTGATGCCGGTAAAATCGCCGATCGCCTTGGCATCGTAAGGTCCGTTGAGCTGGTTGAAACCAGCGCCTGGCGCGTTGAGCGCACCCTGCTGGAACACGATCTTGCCGCTCGGCGTGACCTCGATCACGCGCTGGTTGAATTGATCGCTGATCAGCGTATCGCCATTGCGCAACCGCAATGCCCGCGTCGGCAGCGGTGCGGTGTTGCTGCCGGGATCGGTATTGGTCAGGTATTGCCAGACGACGTTGTCGCTACCGTCGACTTCGACGATGCGGTTGTTGTTGGAGTCGCTGATCAACGTATCGCCGTTGTCCAGCCGACTGGCGAAGGCAGCGCCGTTCACGGTTCCCATGGCGGTGAATTGCTTGACGATCTGCAGGTCGGGCCTGACCTCGATGACCCGATTGTTGTTTTCGTCCGCGATCAGAATGTGGCCGTTTTTCAGCACTTCCGCGCTGTTCGGATTGCTGAGCTGGTTCGGGCCGTTGCCGGCCACGCCCGTCGTACCGTATTGCCAGACGATCCTGTGTCCCAGGTCGGCCAGAATCACACGTTGATTGCCCTGGTCGGTGATCAGCACATGCGCACCCGGATGATGCGGAAAGCTGGTCAGGAACAGGGAGTGCACCGGAGTATTGAGCTCGTTCGGACCGGAACCCGTGGTGCCTGCCTTGCCGTATTGCCAGATGATGTCGTCGGACTGGTCAACGATCAGCACGCGATTGTCCGGACAGCCGTTGACGGTGTCGCTGCAGCCCGGCAGACCCGGTGGGGTGCCGGTGCCGGAGATCAGCGTGAAAGCACCGAAGCGCTCGGCATCGTTCACACCCACGATGCTTCTTGGACCCGGTAGATCGGATCCATTGCCGAAATGCCACAGCACACGATGGGTATCGCGATCGATTTCGATAACGCGATTGTTGAATTGATCGGCAATGAGGATAGTGCCGTGCCCTTCTTCGTAAGCGAACGCAACGGGAGGGAAGGAAATGCCGCCGATCGCCGTGGTAATGGCAAGCGCAATCAGCATGCGCTTCGGCATCGTTGTTCGTGGCGAAAAATGCGTCATAGGGGAGCCCTCCACTCGGGTCAAACCGCGACAAGCAAGCCCTAAAGGCTCCCCTGGCGATCCCGTGCGATGACATGCTCGACAAAACATGTCTGACTGGAATCTTTCGCGCGTTCGCTATGGCCCTTGGGGGGTTACCGTTGTCAGACAACGGGCTCCATACGTCTAGACCCGACGCTGTAAGTGGCGGTGTGTTTCACGTTAAAAGCGTGCTATCGAATCGCTCGGATATCCAGGGTTCACCCTGGACGCACGCGTTCCAGACTTCTGGCGGGACGGCACTCATGATCGGGGCCGTGCATACCGAAGCCCGCCTCGGGTTTATTCCTGATATGCGCCGTAGCTGCGCAAACGCTTATAGCGCTGTTCGAGCAGATCGGACAGCGGCATGGCTTCCAGCTCGTCGAGCTGGTTCAGCAACACGGCTTTCAGGCGCACCGCCATCGAGCGTGGATTGCGGTGCGCGCCGCCGAGCGGTTCGCGCACCAGCTTGTCGATCAGGCCGAGTTCCAGCAACCGGGGCGCGGTCATGCCCAATGCCTCGGCGGCATCTTTCACCTTGTCCGGGCTCTTCCACAGGATCGAGGCGCAGCCTTCCGGCGAGATCACCGAATAGGTCGAGTACTGCAGCATCAAGGTGCGGTCGCCGACGCCGATCGCGAGTGCGCCGCCGGAACCGCCTTCGCCGATCACGGTGCAGATGATCGGCACTTTCAGTTCGGCCATTTCCATCAGGTTGCGCGCGATCGCCTCGCTCTGGCCGCGCTCCTCCGCACCCACACCGGGATAGGCTCCGGGTGTGTCGATCAGGGTCAGCAGCGGCAGGCCGAAGCGCTCGGCCATCTTCATCAGGCGCAGCGCCTTGCGGTAACCTTCCGGGCGCGGCATGCCGAAGTTGCGGCGCACCTTGTCCTTGGTGTTGCGACCCTTCTGGTGGCCGATGATCACCACCGGCCGGCCGTTGATGCGGCCGAGGCCGCCGACGATGGCGGCGTCTTCGGCGTACATGCGGTCACCGGCCAGCTCATGGAATTCTTCACAGATCACGCCGATGTAGTCGAGCGTGTATGGCCGCGCCGGATGGCGCGACAGCTGGGTGGTCTGCCACGAGTTGAGGTTGCGGAAGATGTCGGCGGTCTTGATCTTCAGCTTCTCGCGCAGACGGCCGACTTCCTCGTCGATATTGAACGCCTGGCCGCTGCTGGCGTGGCGAAGCTCTTCGATCTTCGCGTCCAGTTCGGCAATCGGTTGTTCGAAATCGAGGAAGTTGGGGTTCATTCGTTGCATTTCATGGCACAGAAGCGGCTCAGTATACCGTCCCGCAGGAAAACGCGAGAACGCCGCCGTATGGCTGTGACGGGTTCGACAGATGCCTGCCGCGTAGTGCCCGATTGCGCTATCGTCCGCTTCATCCAACCCTGCAGCCAGCACTGCAGCAACTAGGTCCGACCATGCCGATCAAGCCGCCTATCGACAACGCCAAGCTCGACCGTATCGTGGCCGAGGCGCGGCGCAACGCCGAACAGCGCGAACTGGGCTATCGCGAGCGCGCGCTGAAGATGTATCCGTGGATCTGCGGTCGCTGCGCGCGCGAATTCACCCGCGCGAACCTGCAGGAACTGACCGTGCATCACCGCAACCACGACCATGACTTCAATCCGCCCGACGGCAGCAACTGGGAGCTGTTGTGCGTGTATTGCCACGACAACGAGCACTCGCGGCATATCGATCATGTGCGCGGTGGTGTGATGGAGGTCGAGGATGCGCCGGCGGCCACCGGCAATCCGTTCGCCGATCTGAAGGCGATGATGGAGCGGAGCAAGAAGTGATCGTGGTCGTTCCTACCCCTGCACGGCAGGAGTAGAGAGTAAATCGAATCAATCCTGCTGCTTGACGATGCGCAGGCGCGCGGCCTGCACGCCGGGTAGCGCGCGCACGGCACGCAGCAGGTCGGGGATGGCATCCACGCGCCACGCCTCGCCCAACTCGATGTCGGCTTGCGCGTTGCGGTTGCGGTAACCGTGCAGCGTCACGCTGGCGCGGCCGCCACGATAGCCGGCCAGCGCATGTTGCAGCTGGCCGATGAAGTCGGGGCCGATGCCGTTCAATTTCAGCTGCAGCAGCCGCGCATGCTTGCGGCAGGCATCGGCCAACGAGATGGCGCTGCGCGCGCGCAACTGGAAGCCGCCGCCGGAGAAGTCGTCGATGCGCAGGCCTCCGTCGACGATCAACATCTGGTCACGGGTGAGCAGCGGTGCAATTTGTTGATAAAGCTCACCGAAGAAACTCACCTCAATGATGCCGCTGCCGTCCTCCAGTCGCACGAAGGCGTCGCTGTCGCCGCGCTTGCGCACAGCGGTGACCATGCCGGCGACGGTCCACGGCGTGTCCGGGCCGCGGCGGAAGCGGTTGCCGTCGTCGTTGTCGTTCTTGCGTGGCTTCGGCGGCTGGTAGCGGTCGCCAATCTCGCCCAGAGGGCAGGTGGACAGTTGTGCCAGCTCGTCCTTCCACGGGTCGGTGGGATGGCCGGACAAGTAATGTCCGAGCGTGTCGCGCTCGCCCTGCAGCTTCTGTTCCAGCGGCCATTCCGGCACGGTCGGCAGGTTGATGTGCACCACCGGTGTCAGCGCGCCCGTCGCCGCGCCGAACATGTCGTTCTGACCGGACTGCTTGTCGCGCAAGTGCTGTTCGGCGGCCTTGATCGCATCCGGCAGCTGCAGCATCAGGCTGGCGCGATTCGGCGCCAGCGCATCGAGCGCGCCGGACAGGATCAGTGCTTCGAGCACGCGGCGGTTGAGCTTGGTCGGGTCGACCCGGCGGCAGAAGTCGGCCAGGTCGGTGTAGCGGCCATGGCTGCGTTCGGCGGCGATCGCCTCACACGCACCCTGGCCGACACCCTTGATCGCACCAAGTCCGTACTGGATCACCTTCGGCTCGACTGCGATGAACATGTATTCGGACGCGTTGACGTCCGGCGGCTGCACGGTGATGCCGAGCGCGCGCGATTCGTCGAGGAAGGTCACCGCCTTGTCGGTATTGTCCATGTCCGACGAGATCGTCGCGGCCATGAACTCGGCCGGGTAGTGCGCCTTCAGCCAGGCGGTCTGGTACGAGACCAGCGCATACGCGGCGGCGTGCGACTTGTTGAAGCCGTAGCCCGCGAATTTTTCCATCAGGTCGAAGATAGTGTCGGCCTTGTCGCCGCTGAGGCCGTCCTTCGCGGCACCCGCGCGGAACTTGGCGCGCTCCTCGGCCATCTTCTTGACGTCTTTCTTGCCCATCGCGCGGCGCAGCAGGTCGGCGCCGCCGAGCGAGTAGCCGCCGACGATCTGCGCCATCTGCATCACCTGCTCCTGGTAGACCATGATGCCGTAGGTCTCCTGCAGGATCGGCACGACGCGCGGATCCGGATATTCCACATCCTCGCGGCCATGCTTGCGTGCGATGAAGCTGGGAATCAGATCCATCGGGCCGGGACGGTACAGCGCCACCAGCGCGATGATGTCCTCGAAGCGATCGGGCTTCGCATCCTTCAACATGCGCTGCATGCCGGAGGATTCGAGCTGGAATACGGCGACGGTCTGCGCCTTCTTCAGCAATTCGTACGGCTTCGGATCGTCCAGCGGTAGCTGCGAAATATCCAGCGGTGCTTCGCCGGTTTTCGCGCGGCGCGCGTTGATCGCCTTCACCGCCCAGTCGATGATGGTGAGCGTGCGCAGGCCGAGGAAGTCGAACTTGACCAGGCCGACTGCTTCGACGTCATCTTTGTCGTACTGGGTTACGACGCCGCCACCACCGGCTTCGCAGTACAGCGGTGCGAAGTCGGTCAGCGGGGTCGGCGCGATCACCACGCCGCCGGCGTGCTTGCCTGCATTGCGGGTGAGGTTCTCCAGCTTGAGCGCGAGATCGATCAGCGCGCGCGCGTCTTCATCCTGCTCATACGCTTCGCAGAATTCCTTGACGACGCGGTCGGTTTCCTTTTTCGACTTCTCCGAGCGACCGAGTGCGTCAGACAACGTGAGGTCGAGCGGACGCGGCGGCACCATCTTGGCCAGCCGGTCGACCTGGCCGTACGGCATGCTCAGCACGCGACCGGAGTCGCGCAGCACGGCTTTCGCCGCCATCGACCCGTAGGTGATGATCTGGCTGACGCGGTCGCGGCCGTATTTGCGCGAGACGTAGTCGATCACCTCGTCGCGGCGATCCATGCAGAAGTCGATGTCGAAGTCGGGCATCGACACGCGTTCGGGATTGAGGAAGCGTTCGAACAGCAAGTTGAACTGCAGCGGATCCAGATCGGTGATCTTCAGCGCCCATGCGACCAGCGAGCCGGCGCCGGAACCGCGGCCGGGGCCGACCGGAATGCCGTTCTGCTTGCCCCAGTTGATGAAGTCCGCAACGATCAGGAAGTAGCCGGGGAAGCCCATCTCGATGATGACGTCGAGCTCGCGCTCCAGCCGCGCTTCGTAATCGGCCAGGCTCTGGCCGGTGGCCAGCGGTGCGCCGGCGAGACGTTCGCGCAGGCCCTGCCGCGACAGCTCGCGGATATGGCTGTTGAGGTCGTAGCCGGCGGGCACCGGGAAGTCAGGCAGGTAGTACTTGCCGAACTCCAGTTCCAGGTTGCAGCGCGTGGCCAGCTCGACGGTGTTTTCCAGCGCCTCGGGAAGGTCGGCGAACAGTGCCGCCATCTCCTCGGGCGTCTTCAGGTACTGTTGGTCGCTGTAGTCGCGCGGGCGCTTGGGATCGGCCAGCACGCGGCCCTGATTGATGCACACGCGTGCCTCGTGCGCGCCGAAATCGTCTTGCTTCAGGAAGCGTACGTCGTTGCTGGCCAGCACCGGCAGGCCGAGTTCGGCCGCCAGCGCGAGTGCGACGGCATTCCAGTTCTCTTCGCCGTCGCGGCCGCAGCGGGTCAGCTCCAGATACAGCCGCTCGGGGAACAGCCGGGCCAGCGGACGCAATTTCGCCAGTGCCGCATCGACGCCCTGGTTCACCGCGATGCGGCCGACCTCGCTGTCGCGCCCCAGCAGGGCGATCAGCCCGTTGCTGGCGTCCGCATTCAGCCAGCCGGCTTCGACCAGCGCGCGACCACCATGTTGCCCTTCCTGCCATGCGCGTGACACCAGTCGCGACAGGTTGAGATAGCCCTCGCGGTTCTGGCACAGCAGGGTGAGCCGCCACGGGCGCGGATCGTCCGGTGCGGAAATCCACAGGTCGCAGCCACCGATCGGCTTGATGCCGGCCGCGCTGCACGCTTTGTAGAACTTCACCAGCGCGAACATGTTGCTGTCGTCGGTCAGCGCCACCGCCGGGATGCCGTCGCGCACGCAGGCCGCGACCAGCGCCTTGATGCGGATGGTCGAATCGACCAGCGAATATTCGCTGTGCAGGTGCAGGTGGGTGTAGCGGACGGTCATGCAGGTTTACGCGGTGAGTCCACGCAGGCTAACCGGCGCTCCGCCCAGCGGCAAGATTGACTTCCGCACGGTTTGCGCAAAGCGTGACGGTGCCTCACCGGACAGACTTTCACCCTGGCAATCAGTTTGCTGCGGCGACTACCGGGGCTGGCGCCGGCTCATTGAGCAAGGCATTGATTTCGGCCACCAGGCTGTCCAGCATGTCCTCGCCGTAGCCGACATGGACGTGTGCCACGGTGCCGTCCCGATGCAGCATCACCATGACTGGGATGGTCTTGTCCGCGCCGTAGGGCTTGCCCAGCGCACCATCGCCATCCCAGGTGATCAGCAGCCCCGGCAGGCGCGTTCTGAGCGCGCGTGAGCTACGCACGAACGTGTCGCGGGATTCCTGAGAGTCGATGGATACCACTTGCAGAGGAAGGCTTCGTTCGGTGGCCAGTGATTGCAGGTTTGCCAGCACCGGCATCTCTTTCATGCAGTAGCCGCACCACGTGGCCCAGAAGCTGATCACCACGACCTTGCCGTGCAGGGAGGGCACGCTCACCACCTGCCCAGCCTGGGTCGAACCCAGTGCGCCCGGCGGCGTGTCGCCGGGTTTCATTTCTGCTCTGGCAGCGAAGCAGAGCATCAATCCGAGTAATGCAACTCCGATCCTGCGCATGTCATCCATCCCCTGGCTGGTGTCGCCAGCGTAGCAACAGGTGCTGGATGGCGAAAGCAGCACTGGAGACGGGTTGCCTAGGAATGGCGGTCGCGGTCAGCGGACATGGAAGCGCTCGTCGTCCTCAATGTGGATCACGTAGTGGTCGAGGCTTTGCACGGCCAGCGGGTGGAGGTTGTAGTCGGCGTGCATCGGACTGGGGACGTCGACTTCGACAGGCATAGCGACGACCGGTGCGGGCACGGGTATGGTGGCCGGTTTCGGTGGCGAGGATGAGGGATTGTTCGGAAGCATCATGGCACGACTCCTGCGGTCGGTGAGTGCGCTGATGAGTGCGCAGATGACAGCTGGTCGGCTTGTTCTGGTAGGACAGGCCAATGTCGCTGGCGCGTCCGTGCTGACGGGGACTCCTGTAGTGAATGATGCGCCTGTGCGGGGAAAAGTTGCATAGACGAATGGGCTATACGATGAATCTCATCCACTGCGCGACCAGACAGCTTGCGCGGGCAGGAACCCACGGTCAGCCGTTCAGAACAATCGCGCCTGGTCCAGCAGCAAGCGCACCGGCGCGAAGCTGCGGCGATGCTGCATGCATGGCCCGAGTTGCTGCAATGCCGCCAGGTGCGCCGGCGTCGGATAGCCCTTGTGGACGGCAAAACCGTAACCGGGATGCACGCTGTCCAGTGCAACCATCAGGCGGTCGCGGCTGACCTTGGCCAGGATCGAGGCGGCGCTGATCGCCGGCTCCAGCGCGTCGCCGCCGACGATGGCGCGGCCGTGGCATGGCAGATCCTTCGGCAACTTGTTTCCATCGATCAGTGCCTCGTGCGCAACCGGCGTTAGGCCAGCCACGGCGCGGCTCATTCCAGCCATGGTGGCCTGGAAAATATTCAGGCGATCGATCTCATCCGGCTCGATCAGCACCACGCAATACGCCAGCGCGCGCTCGATGATCTGCGGGTACAGCGCCTCGCGTTTTGCCTCACTGAGTTTCTTGGAGTCGTTGAGGCCGGCGATCGGCCGATCCGGGTCGAGAATTACAGCGGCCACCGCCAACGGGCCGGCCAACGGACCGCGACCAGCCTCGTCCACCCCGGCAACGAGAATGCTGTTTGCGTTTGTCTCCGCTCCTCGGGGGCGACCGGAGGGAGTCTCGTTACAGATGGGGAGGGATTGAGATGAGGGGCGGGTGCTCGCGAAAAATTTATTCACCGGCGTGCTTTTCATCGATCAATTCGGCAATCGCCGCTGCCGCGCGATCCCCCGCTTGACCATCCAGGCCGCCGCGCAAGGTCTGGTGCAACTGCTCGAACGCCGCAACGATATGGCCGCGCCGTTCGCTGTCGCGGAACAGCGCCAATGTGGCGGTGGCCAGGTTTTCGGCGGTGCAGTCCTCCTGCATCAGTTCGGGCACCAGTAGCCCCTCGCCGAGACCACTGGCCCGCGCCAGGATATTCGGCAGCGCGTAGACATCGGTCTTCAGCATTTTCATGGCGCGGGCGATGCGGTAGCTCAGCGGCGCAACGCGATAGCCCACCACCATCGGCCGCTTAGCCAGCATCGCTTCCAGCGTGGCGGTGCCGGAGGCCAGCAAGACCACGTCGGCCGCCAGCATCGCCTCATGCGCATGGCCGTCCAGCAGCAAGGGTGCCGCTTCATCGTGCGGTCCGTTGCCCAGCAGATCCTTGAGCCTGGCGTGCACTTGCGGGTTGGCGGCCGGGATTACGATGCGCAATCCCGGCAACGCGGCGGCGACCCGGTTGGCGGCATCGATGAAAATCTGTCCGAGCCGCGCCACTTCGGATGGCCGGCTGCCCGGCAGCACTGCCAGCACCGGCGCCTGTTGCGGCAGTTGCAGGAAGTCGCGTGCGCCGACGCGGTCGGACACCAGCGCGAAACGATCGGCCAGCGGATGGCCGACGAAGCGCGCATCGATCCCGTGTTTCGCATAGATCGGCGGCTCCATCGGAAACAGGCAGAGCACGCGATGGGCGCTGCGGCCGATCTTCTCCGCGCGCTTCTCGCGCCAAGCCCACACCGACGGGCTGACGTAGTGCACGGTAAGCAGGCCAGCCTGTTTCAGCCGCTGCTCCACGCCGAGGTTGAAATCGGGTGCATCGATGCCGATCACCACGGCGGGCCGCGCATGCAGCAGTCGCGCCACCAATGCCTTGCGCAAGCGCAGCAGTCGCGGCAGGTGGCTGATCACTTCGCTGAAGCCGAACAGCGAGAGTTCGTGGATGTCGTACCAGGATTCGAATCCCTGCGCCTGCATGCGGGCGCCGCCGATGCCGACGAAACGGGCCTGCGGATAGCGCTGGCGCAGCGCGATGATCAGGTCGGCGCCGAGCTGGTCGCCGGAGTCTTCGCCGGCGAGGATGGCGATGAGCGGGGTTGTGTCAGAGACGTCAATGTTTTGCATTTCGTCTCCTACATAAAGTTAGGGCAAGAACGCGTGTTTGATTTCGCGATAAGCGCGATGCGCTTATCGCAGCGCTTATCGGGCGAGCGCGCGTTCGCTGTGATCGAGAAAATCGAGCATGGCCCGCACGTCGTCGCTTTGCTGTGCCTGTTCGGCGAGTTTTTCGCGGGCTTCGGGAAGTGCCAGGCCGGCCATATACAGGGTACGGTAGGCGCGCTTGATCGCTGCGATGCGCGTGGCGTCGAAGCCGCGGCGCTTCAGGCCTTCGCTGTTGATGCCGCGTGGACGGCCTTGCTGCTCGTTCGCCATCATCACGAACGGCGGCACGTCATGGCTGACCAGACAGCCCATGCCGATGAACGCGTGCGCGCCGACCTTGCAGAACTGGTGCACGCCGGAATAACCGGACAGGATCGTCCAGTCGCCGATCGACACATGCCCGGCCAACGCCGCGTAATTGGAGAACACCACGTGGTTGCCGATCTGGCAGTCGTGCGCCACATGCACGTAGGCGAGCACCCAATTGTCGTCGCCGATGCGGGTGACGCCGCCACCGTCGCCGGTGCCGCGGTTGATGGTGGCGAATTCGCGGATCAGGTTGCGGTCACCGATCACCAGCTCGGTACGCTCGCTGGCGAATTTCTTGTCCTGCGGCGCGCCGCCGAGCGAAGCGAACTGGGTGATGCGGTTGTCGCGACCGATCTTCGTCGGGCCTTCGATCACCACGTGCGGGCCGATCACCGTGCCGTCGCCGATTTCCACCTCGGCACCGATCACGCTGTAGGCGCCGATGCTGACGTTGGCGCCGATGACGGCGGAAGGATCGACCAGCGCGGTGGGGTGGATCATTTGTCGGCCCTCGCCGCGCACATCAGTTCGCAGCTGGCCACTTCCTTGCCGTCGACCAGGGTTCTGGCGACGAACAGGCCCATGCCGCGCACCAGGCGCTTCTGGGTTACTTCCAGGCGCAGCTGGTCACCGGGGACCACCGGTGCGTTGAAACGCGCATTGTCGATCTTGACCAGATAGAACAATGGGCTGCTCTTGTCGCCCTTGAGGCGACGGCTGAGCTGGGTCAGCAGGCCGGCAGTCTGTGCCATCGCCTCGACGATCAGCACGCCGGGCATCACCGGGTGGCCGGGGAAATGGCCCTGGAAGAACGGCTCGTTGATGGTCGCGTTTTTCAGGGCGACCACGCTCACATCGGGCACGATCTCGATCACGCGATCCACAAGCAGGAATGGATAACGATGCGGAAGCAGTTGCTGAATCTGCTCCACGTTGATCGGCAATGCCATGAAGCCGCTTTTCTCACTCATTGTTGCTGTCCTTCTCCAGCGCCGACAACCGGCGCACGTACTCGTCCAGATGTTTGAAGCGTGCCGCATTCTTTCGCCACTGGCGATTGTCCTGCAGTGGCACGCCGGAAGAATATTCGCCCGGCTCGCGGATCGAATGTGTGACCAGGCTCTTGGCGGTAATGGTAACCCGGTCGGCCAGTTCCAGATGACCAAGCACGCCGGCATTGCCGCCGATCATGCAGTAGCGGCCGATCTTCGCGCTACCGGCCACCGCCGCGCAGCCGGCCATCGCGGTGTGCGCGCCGACATGCACGTTGTGCGCGATCTGGATCTGGTTGTCCAGCCGCACGTCTTCCTCCAGCACGGTATCGTCCAGCGCGCCGCGGTCGATCGTGGTGTTCGCGCCAATCTCGCAGTCGTCGCCGATGCGCACGCCACCGAGCTGCGGCAGCTTGATCCAGCCGCCGTGATCGAATGCGCTGCGATCGAAGGCGAGACCGAAACCGTCGGAACCGATCACCGCGCCGGGATGCACCAGCACGCGCTTGCCCAGCGTGACCCGTGTGACCAGGGTGACCCGCGCCACCAGCCGCGATTGCGCGCCGACCGTGCAATGTTCACCGACGATGCAATGCGGGCCGAGGATCGCGCCGTCCTCGATCACCGCACCATCCTCGACGACGCAGCAGGGACCGATGCTGGCGCTGCTGCTGACCCGCGCGCCGGCGGCGACCACGGCGCTGGGGTGGATGCCCGGCGGTGACAACGGCTGCTGTTCGAACAGCGCAGCGATCCGCGCATAGGTGACATAGGGATCGCCGGCGACCAGGGCGGCGGTCGGGCAGCCGGCGAGGTGTTCTTCGCGCAGCACCACCACGCCGGCGCGAGTCTCGGTCAACTGGGCGGCGTACTTGCTGTTGGAGAGGAAACTCAGCTGGCTGGCGTCGGCGCCGGCCAGCGTGCCGACCCCGCCGATGACGCGTGTGCCGTCACCCTTGAAGCTCAGTCCGAATCGCTCGGCCAACCCGGCCACCGTGTAGTTGATTGCGCTCATGCTTGCTCCGGAACCTGCCGGCCATTGTAGGGCGTGACGCCGTGCCGTGCAGCGCGTCGGCCGGGCAAAAAGAAAGCGCGGCCTGGCCGCGCTTTCCGGGTTTCACAATGGCCGGATCAGATCAGGCCGGCTCAGATCAGAACGTGCTGCCGAAGGTAAACTGGATACGTTCCTCGTAATGGCGATCCGCCGCTTGCGTGCGGAACGGCACGGCGAAACTGATGATCAGCGGACCGATCGGCGCCTGCCATTGCAGCGACAGGCCGGTGGATGCGCGCAGGTCGGCGGCGTTGAAGCTCTGGTAGTTCTTGTAGACGTTGCCGACATCCATGAACCATGACACGCGCGCGGTGTTGACGTCTTTCAGGAAGGGTAAGGGCAGGTAGACCTGCGCTGTGCCGAGCACCTTGAACGCGCCACCGATCGGCTGCGAATAATAGCCGCCGCTGCACTGTCCGTTCGCGGCGGGGGTGCTGCCGTCGATGCAGACGCGCGGGCCCAGCGTGTTGTCCTGGAAGCCGCGCACGTCACGCACGCCGCCGGCGTAGGAGTTCGCCCAGAACGGAAAGTCCTGGCGCATGTCGGTGATGGTGTGGGCGGGATTCTGCGCGAGGCTGGCAGCTTGCAGTGCTGTGAAATTCGCATCGCTGATGCCATTGGTGCCATAGGTTTTGCCGTAGCCGACCTGACCATCCAGATACAGCACGAAACCCTTGCCGATCGGCCAGTAGTGGTTGATCTCGGTGGTCAGCTTCCAGTACTGCACGGTCGAGCCGGGCAAGGCCACATCGGTGGTGGCGGAGATCAGGCCGCCGCGGGTCGGCGCCCAATAGCCGTTGCGGGTGTCGTGATTCCAACCCAGCGTGCCGGTCCACGAGTGGACGGTCTTGTTGCCGATCTGGTTCTGGTAATCGAGCAGCACCTGCGGGCTGTAACCCTGAAGCAAGTTGACCTTGTTGCTGCTGATACCGAGGCCCACACGCACGCCGTCGGTCTCGGTGATCGGTATGCCGAGGTAGGTGGAGAAACTCTTGGCGCTGGTGCTGTAGTTGGCAAAATCGGTATTGCCGTAATCGGTCTTCGAATAGCTGGCGCTGTAGCCGATGCCGATGCCGCTCTCGGTCAGATAGGGGTTGTAGTAGTTGAGGCCGAGGCTGGTCTGAATAGAGCTCCGCTCGCCGCTGATCGAGAAGCTGTCACCGGTGCCGAACAGGTTGTTCTGCGACAGCGAAGCATTCAGGATGATGCCGGAGTACTGCGAATAGCCGACGCCGAACTGCACGCTGCCGGCAGACTGCTCCTCGACCTTGACGCTGACGTCCACCTGATCCTGAGTGCCGGGCACCATCTTTTTGTCGATGTCGACCTTCTTGAAGTAGCCCAGTTTCTGCAGGCGGATCTTGGATCGGTCGAGCGCCGCCTGCGAATACCAGGAGCCTTCGAGCTGACGCATCTCGCGGCGCAGCACGGTGTCCTCGGTGCGGGTATTGCCCGCGAACACCACACGGCGCACATACACGCGCTGACCCGGCTCGACGTACATGGTCAGGTCGACGGTGCGCTTGTCCTTGTCCAGTTTCGGGATCGGGGTGACCTTGGCGTAGGCGTAGCCGATGTTGGCCAGCACCGCCTTGATCGCCTTGGAGCTTTCCTCGATGGCACCGCGGTTGAAGGTTTCGCCTTCCTTGACGAAGACCAGCTGGCGCATGGTCTTCTCGGGCAGGATCAGGTCGCCGAGCAGCTTGACGCTGGTAACCTTGTAGATGTCGCCTTCCTTGACGCTGGCGTCGATGTACATCGCGCGTTTGTCCGGCGCGATCGCCACCTGGGTGGAATCGACGCCGAAAGCGGCGTAGCCGCGATCCATGTAGTAGGACTGCAACTTCTCCAGATCGCCGGAGAGTTTCTCGCGGGAATACTGGTCGTCCTTCGAGTACCAGGACATCCAGTTGCTGGTGTTGGATTCGAAACCGTCGCGGATCTGCTTGTCGGTAAAGGCATGGTTGCCGAGGATGTTCAGTTCCTTGATCTTGGCTGCCTTGCCCTCGCGCACCTCGATCTCGACGGCAACGCGGTTGCGGTCCAGCTCGGTCACGTGTGGCTCTACCGACACGTTGTACTTGCCGCGGTTGTAGTACTGCCGGATCAGCTCCTGCTGCACGTTGTCCAGCGCCAGCCGGTCGAAAGTCTCGCCCTCGCTGAGGCCGATTTCCTTCAGGCCCTTCTTGAGGTCGTCGGTCTTGATGTCTTTGTTGCCGCGCAGGGTCAGCTTGGCGATCGACGGCCGCTCGACCACCTTGATCACCAGGATGTCGCCGTCGCGATCGAACTCCACATCGCTGAAGAACTTGGTCTGGTACAGCGCTCGAATCGCACGCTGGGCCTCGGCGCTGGTCAGCCGGTCACCTTTGTTCACCGGCAGGTAGTTGTACACGGTGCCGGCGGAGATGCGACTGAGACCGTCGATGCGGATGTCCGACACCACGAACGGGTCGAATGCAAACGCATTGGCGGAGAGGGAGGCAAGCAGGATCAGCGCGGCGATACGCTTCATCGTCGGTTCCGTTGGGTTATTTCGATGGAGCGGCCAGCGCGGCCGCCCCGATCAACGCATGAGGCAGGGACGAGCCCTGCCTCGAAAGAGAATCCGCATTCCGCCGGAGGAATGCATCGCTTGACACGTCGCTGCGCCGTACTGCAGCGGGCGCAGGCTGGCGTGTCGTCCACATGCTGCGGTCACCGGCCATCGGTGTCACGACAGCAGCATGCGGTGGATATCGTTGTAGAACGCCAGCCCCATCAGGGTGAACAGCAACGCCAGGCCGATGTATTGACCGACGATCATCGCCTGTTCGCTGACTGGGCTGCCTTTGATCAACTCAACAAGATAATACAGCAGGTGTCCGCCATCCAGGACCGGGATCGGCAGCAGGTTGAGGATCGCCAGGCTCAGCGACACCAGCGCCAGGAAATTGAGGAACCACGGCAAGCCCATGTTGGCCGATTGATTGGCCACCGTGGCGATGCCGATCACGCCGGACAGGTTGTTGGTGGAAGCCTGCCCGCTGATCATCTTGCCGATCAGGTTGAAGGTCTGCGCGGTGTTGCGCCATGTGGATTGAAGGGATGCAGCGAAAGCCCTGACCGGGCCGTAGCGCAGGGTGACCTGTTCGGGATCGGGGCCACTGACGCCGATCACCCACTTGACGGGCTGGCCTTGCAGGGACTGCCGTTGCGCATCGATGGCCAGCAACATCGGTTTGCCGGCGCGCTCGATGGCCAGTTGCAGATGGGGCGACTTGGCCGCTTCTGCCGGCACCAGCTTCTGGAACACGGAGTAGTCGGCTACCGGCTGACCGTTGACCGCGACGATGCGGTCGCCACCCTGCATGCCGGCCAGCGACGCCGGCTTGCCCGGCATCACGGTGGCGGCAATCGCCGGTGAGGGCGCCAGATCCAAGCCGAGCTTTTTCAGATATTGATCGACGGGCTGGCCGGCTGGCAGCTGCTCCAGCGGCAGCACCAGCTGGCGCGAATGGCCATCGCTGCCACGTACGGTGAGTGGTAGCGGCGTGCGTCCGAGCAGCGCATTGACCACGCTGTCCATCGCATCGGTGTAGGTATCCACCGTGCGGCCATCGATGCTGAGGATGCGATCGCCGGGCTGAATGCCCGCCTCGGCGGCGAGGCTGTGCGGGACGGCAGTAACGATGGGGGCCACGTCCGGCCGGCCCAGCATGAACATCAGCCAGAACGCGGCGATCGTGAAGATCAGGTTGAAGCCGGGCCCGGCGGCCACGATCGCGATGCGCTGCCATACCGGCTTGCCGGTGAACTCCTGCGCACGCAGCGCGGGATCGACCTCACCCTCGCGCGCGTCGAGCATCTTGACGTAGCCACCCAGCGGGATCGCGGCGATCTGATATTCGGTGCCGTCGCGGCCGATGCGCTTCCAGATCGCGTTGCCGAAACCAATCGAGAAACGCAGCACCTTGACGCCGCAGCGGCGCGCGACCCAGTAATGGCCGAATTCATGAAAGGTCACCAGCACGCCGAGCGTGACCAGCAACCAGAACACCGAGCCGAAAAAGGAAGTCATCAAGTACCGTAAGGGAAAGTCATCGAAGCAAGAATATCAGCAAGCATTGCGCAGAACGCGACCAGCCGCCTCACGGGCGATGCGGTCGCGTTCACATAGCGTCTGAACATCGACCACGGCTTGCGCCGGCAGTTCCGCAAGCACGGTTTCGACGACATTGGCGATCGACAGGAACGGCAGCGTGCCGGCCAGGAACGCTGCCACTGCGACCTCGTTGGCGGCATTCAGCACGGCCGGGGCGTCACCGCCGGCCCGCAGTGCCTGGAACGCCAGCGCCAGGCAGCGGAAGGTGGCCAGATCCGGCGGCTCGAACTGCAGCGGCGCGCAGGTGGCCAGGTTCAACGGCGCTACCCCGGCCTCGACCCGCTCCGGCCAAGCCAGCGCATGGGCGATCGCGGTGCGCATGTCCGGATTACCCAGCTGGGCGAGCACCGAACCGTCGAGATACTCGACCATCGAATGGATCAGGCTCTGCGGGTGCACCACCACGTCGATGACGTCGGCGGGTGCGCCGAACAGGTGGTGTGCCTCGATCACTTCCAGGCCCTTGTTCATCAGTGTGGCCGAATCGACCGAGATCTTGCGGCCCATCACCCAGTTCGGATGCTTGCACGCCTGCTCTGGCGTGATGTCGGCTAGTTGCGCTCGCGTGCGGCCACGGAACGGGCCGCCGGACGCGGTCAGGATCAGCCGGCGCACGCCGCTCTGACGCAGGTCGGGTCGGCCGCCGGGCAGGCATTGGAAGATCGCGTTGTGTTCGGAGTCGACCGGGATCAGCGCGCCGCCGCCATGGGCGACGGCTTCCAGCAGCAGCGGGCCGGCCATCACGATGGATTCCTTGTTGGCCAGCAGCAGGCGCTTGCCCGCATGTGCGGCCGCCAGTGTGGAATCCAGCCCGGCGGCGCCGACGATCGCCGCCACCACGGTGTCGCACAGGTTGCTGGATGCGGCGGCAGTCAGCGCGGCATGGCCGCTGGCCACTTCGCAACGCACGCCGGCGGCAGCGAGCCGGCGTGACAACTCCGCTTCCAGCGCCGGGTCGGCGATCACGGCCAGTTGTGGCCGATGTTGCACGCACAAGGCAACCAGTGCCTCGACATTGCGATGCGCGGTCAGCACGGTGGCGCGAAAACGATCCGGATGGCGCGCGATGACGTCGAGCGTGTTTCCGCCGATCGAACCGGTGGCACCGAGAACGGCGACGTTATGCATCTCAGATATCCAGCAACAGCAGGCCGGCGGCGAACACCGGCAGCGCGGCAAACACGCTGTCCAGTCGATCCATCAGGCCGCCATGGCCGGGAAAGATACTGCCCGAATCCTTCACCTGGGCATGTCGCTTCATCAGGCTCTCGATCAGGTCGCCGACGATCGACACAGCCACCGTGACGGCCGCCAGCAAGGCGAGAGCGATCAGCGCTGCGCCACGCACATCGAGCAGCCAGCCGCCGATCAGCGAGACCAGTACACCCGCCACCATCGCGCCGTACGCACCGGCCCAGGTCTTGCCGGGGCTGATCTGCGGCGCGAGCTTGCGCTTGCCGAACGTACGGCCGCTGAAATACGCACCGATGTCGGATGCCCATACAATGACCAGCGCGAGCAGAGTCCACCCGTGACCGTGCGGCTGGTGGGCATGGATGCTGATCAACGCGACCCATGCCGGGATTATCACGAACGCACCGGCCAGCAGTTTCAGCGCGAGGTTTTCGCGGGTGGGCGCCGCACCGAACGCGAAATGGCGCAACCAAAGGCAGGCCAGCAGCCACCAAGCCACACCGACGGCCAGCAGCAGCGGGGTAAGTGCGGTGGCGCGTGCCGACCACAGCAACGCGAATATACCTGTCGCCAGCAGCAGCAGGCCGATGCGCGATGATGGGCTCTTCAGCCCGCTCAACTGGGCCCATTCCCACAGGGAAGCCAGGAATGCCAGCGCAACGAGGGCCGCGAACACCGGCGTCGACGGCAGCAGGATGATCAGGATCGCCAGTGGTGCGAGCACCATGGCGGTGAGAATGCGCTGAAGCAGCATGGGAACCCTCAGGAAATAGTGGCGACCTGCTCGCCGGTGCGGCCGTAACGGCGCTCGCGGCGGGCGTAGTCTTCGATGGCCTGGCGCAGGCAAGCCTGGTCGAAATCGGGCCACAAGGTATCGGTAAAGTACAGTTCGGCGTACGCGACTTGCCACAACAGGAAGTTGCTGATGCGGCATTCGCCGCCGGTGCGGATGAACAGGTCCAGCGGCGGCAGTTCGGCCAGGCTCATCCATTGGCCCAGGCGGCTTTCA
The DNA here is from genome assembly GCA_035566635.1 of Rhodanobacter sp. Taxonomy (GTDB): domain Bacteria; phylum Pseudomonadota; class Gammaproteobacteria; order Xanthomonadales; family Rhodanobacteraceae; genus Rhodanobacter. Next base: position 235,651 of record DATMQY010000015.1, on the reverse strand, counting down.
TCGATCTCGTCGGCATGCAGCTCGCCGCGAGCCACCGCGGCGGCGGCCTGGCGGCTGGCCTGCACGATGTCCCAGCGACCGCCGTAGCTCACCGCGATGTTCACCTGCAGCCTGGCGTTGCCGGCGGTGCGGCTCATCGCGGATTGCATGCGCTCACGCAACGGTTCGTCGAACGCACCCAGGTCGCCGATGAAGCGCAGCCGCACGCCGTGGCCGTGCAGTTCGTCCACTTCCTTGTCCAGCGCGCGCACGAACAGGCCCATCAACGCGCCGACCTCGTCCTGCGGGCGTTGCCAGTTTTCGCTGGAGAACGCGAACAGGGTGAGCGCCTGCACGCCTTCGCGCATGCAGGATTCGATCGCCGCACGCACCGCCTTGCGGCCGGCGTTGTGACCAAAGCTGCGTGGACGATGGCGTGCCTTGGCCCAACGGCCGTTGCCGTCCATCACGATGGCGATATGGCGCGGAACCTGGGCGGCCTCGGCGCCGGGCATGGCGGATGTGATGGCGCTCAGAGCGCCATCAGCTCCTCTTCCTTGGCCTTCACCACGGCATCGACGTCCTTGACCGCGCGATCGGTGAGCTTCTGGATCTCGTCGTCGACACGGCTTTCGTCGTCCTCCGTGATCAGCTTTTCCTTGAGCAGATCCTTGACCTGCTGCAGGGCGTCGCGGCGCACGTTGCGGATCGCGATCTTGGCGTTCTCGCCTTCATGGCCGACATGCTTGGCCAGTTCCCGGCGGCGCTCTTCGGTGAGCGGGGGCATGTTCAGGCGGATCACGGTGCCGGCGGTGGTCGGCGTGATACCCAGGTCGGAGGCCATCAGCGCCTTCTCGATCGGCGCCACCATGGTTTTTTCCCATGGCGTGATGAGGATGGTGCGGCCATCGGCCAGCGACACCGAGGCGACCTGGGCCAGCGGCATGTCGGCGCCGTAGTAGGGCACTTTGATGCCATCGACCAGCGCGGTGCTGGCGCGACCGGTGCGAATGCGGGTGAGGTCGTGCTTGAGCGAGTCGATGCTCTTGCCCATGCGGGTCTGGGCATCGTTCTTGATGTCATTGAGCATGTGGCGTTTCCCGGTGAATCTACAACGTTCGATTATAGCAGTGGCGGAGCGATGGCTTGGCGCGGGGTGGTCAGTTGCCGTCGACAAGAGTGCCGATCGGCTCGCCGTGCATGATCCGCATCAGGTTGCCGGGGACGGTCATGTCGTAGATCCGCAGCGGCATTTTCTGGTCGCGGCACAGCGCGATCGCGGCGGTGTCCATCACCGCCAGCTTGCGCTCGATCACGTCGTCGTAGCCGAGCCTGTCGTAGCGGGTGGCGTTGCGATCCTTGGTCGGGTCGGCGGTATACACGCCGTCAACCTTGGTCGCCTTCAGCAGCAGGTCGGCGCCGATCTCCACCGCGCGCAACGCAGCGGCCGAGTCGGTTGTGAAGAATGGGTTGCCGGTGCCGGCGGCAAACAGCACGATGCGGCCCTTCTCGATATGCCGGATTGCGCGGCGGCGGATGTAATCCTCGGCCACGTCGTGGATCTGGATCGCACTGGTCACACGCGCGAAGCCGCCGCGTTTCTCGATCGCATCCTGCATCGCCAGCGCGTTCATCACGGTCGCCAGCATGCCCATGTGGTCGCCGGTGACCCGATCCATCCCGGCAGCGGCAAGGCCAGCGCCGCGGAAGATGTTGCCGCCGCCGATCACGATGCCGATCTGCACGCCGGCACGCTGCACCTCGATGATCTCGTCGGCTAGCCGACCGATCACCTTCGGGTCGATGCCGTAGTCGGCCTCGCCCATCAATGCTTCACCAGAGAGTTTGAGCAGGATGCGCTGGTACTTTGGCTGGTCGCTCATGGGTTCTCCGGATTGTGTGGGGCAAAACAGGAGCATTGTACTGTCTGCCACAAGTGGCAGGGAGTCGTTCGCACCCATCACGCGAATTTATTTCAGGCAGAATCCCCGCCGTACGGCCACAAAAAAGCCGCGGTTTCCCGCGGCCTTCTCGAAGCGTGGCTCCTTGGAAAGGCCGACCACGGATGGCCGGCCTTCAATCAGGGATGACTTACGCCAGACCGGCCTGCTTCATCACTTCGGCGGCGAAATCCTCTTCCACCTTCTCGATGCCTTCGCCGACGGCCAAGCGGGCCACCGAGATGACGTCGGCACCTTCCTTCTTCAGCGCATCGGCCACGGTCACGTTGGTATCCAGCACGTACGGCTGACCGAGCAGGGTGACTTCGGACACGATCTTGTGGATCTTGCCGGCGATGATCTTCTCTAGGATATCGGCCGGCTTGGCCTTTTCCTTGTCGGACATCAGGCTCAGCGCGATCTCTTTTTCCTTGGCCAGGAATTCGGCTGGCACGTCCTCGGCGCGGATATGCGCCGGGTTCATCGCGGCGACATGCATCGCGATGCCCTTGGCCAGCTCTTCGGAACCGCCCTTGAGCGCCACCAGCACACCGATACGGCCGCCGTGGATGTAGCTGCCGATCACGCCGTCGGTCTTGACGACGGCCATGCGGCGCACGTCGATCTTCTCGCCGATGGTTGCGATCAGGGTCTTGGCGGCTTCCTCGACGTTGCTGGCGCCCGGATAGGCAGCAGCCTTCAGCGCGTCGATGTCGGCGGCGCCGGAGTTCAGCGCGACGTCGGCGACGGTGTCGCTGAACTTCAGGAAGCTGGCGTCCTTGCCGACGAAATCGGTCTCGCAGTTGATCTCGACCAGCACGGCCTTGCCGGCGGTCTGGGCGGTCACGATGCGGCCTTCGGCGGCGATACGGCTGGCTTTCTTGTCAGCCTTGGCCAGGCCGGACTTGCGCAGCCATTCCATCCCGGCGTCGATGTCGCCGTTGTTCTCGACCAGCGCCTTCTTGCATTCCATCATGCCGGCGCCGGAACGCTCGCGCAGTTCCTTGACCAGTTGGGCGGAAATATTGCTCATCGGTAGTCCTCTAATGCTTGGATGCGCCGTGGCAGTTGAATGCCACGGCGCGGTTATCGCGTGCGGATGCGACGGCGGAATCACCCGCCGTCGGTACGCTTACTTGGCGGCAGGCGCGCCGTCGTTGCGCGGACCACGGCCAGCGTCACGGCCGCCGTCACGGCGCGGTGCGCTCTTGCGCGGGGCGGCGTCACGGCGCGGGGCCGGCTTGCGATCGATCTTGGCGACCGGGTTGCCTTCCTCGTCCAGTTCGACGAAGTCGTTCGCGTCGCCCTGGGCGGCGGCCGGTGCGGCAGCCTTGCCTTCGAGGATCGAGTCGGCCGCGGCGCGGGCGTACAGCTGGATCGCGCGGATCGCGTCGTCATTGCCCGGGATGGCGTAATCGACCAGCTCCGGGTTGTAGTTGGTATCGACCACGGCGATCACCGGGATGCCGAGCTTCTTGGCTTCCTGCACGGCGATGTCTTCGTGGCCGATGTCGATCACGAACAAGGCGTCCGGCAGACGGTTCATGTCCTTGATGCCGCCCAGCGAAGCCTGCAGCTTGTCGCGCTCACGGCGACGGGCCAGAACTTCGTGCTTGACCAGCTTCTCGAAGCTGCCGTCGGTCTCGGCCGCTTCCAGCTCCTTCAGGCGCGACACGGACTGCTTGACGGTGCGGAAGTTGGTCAGCATGCCGCCGAGCCAGCGCGAGGTGACGAAGGGCATGCCGGCGCGCGCAGCCTCTTCAGCCAACGGCTCGCGGGCCGAGCGCTTGGTGCCGACGAACAGCACGGTGCCGCGCTTCTGCGCCAGCGCCGACAGGAAATTCATCGCGTCGGTGAACAGCGGCAGGGTCTTTTCGAGATTGATGATGTGGATCTTGCCGCGCGCACCGAAGATGTACGGGGCCATCTTCGGGTTCCAGTAACGGGTCTGGTGACCGAAATGGACGCCGGCTTCGAGCATCTGACGCATGGTGACTTGTGCCATGGGTGTAACTCCTTGCATGGGCCTTTGAAAGGCCTGGGGGTTGGGACCTCCACGCATCCCCGGCTTCGACCGCGGCTTGCCCGGTTCAATAAGTGGGCGAGCCGCAGCACCCCGAAGGCGGTGCCGATGCGTGTGTGGCGTTGGTTTGGGAGTTGTACCGCTGAGGGTTACAATCCCGGTTCGCTTTGCACTGGCCGACCGTCAAGACGGGAACGTCAGATCAGCAAAACTCCGAAATTATAGCCGGTGCGCCGGCGTAGCGGCAAGTTGCTGGATTTTCTGGGCTTCTGTCGCCATATGAAGTGGAATCCATGGCCATTACCCTGAAATCCCCCGAAGACCTCGAAGGCATGCGCGTTGCCGGCAAGTTGGCGGCCGAAGTGCTGGCGATGCTGAAGGAACACGTGAAGCCCGGTGTTACCACCGAGGAACTCGATCGGCTTGCCTACGAGCACATCGTCAACGTGCAGAAGGCGATTCCGGCCAACGTCGGCTACCACGGCTTCCCGAAGACCCTGTGCACCTCGGTCAACCATGTGATCTGCCATGGCATTCCGAACGAAGGCAAGGTGCTCAAGGACGGCGACATCGTCAATCTCGACGTTACCGTGATCAAGGATGGCTGGCATGGCGACACCAGCCGCATGTATATCGCCGGCACGCCCTCGGTGCTGGCCAAGCGGCTGGTCGACACCACGTTCGAGGCGATGATGCGAGGTATCCAGGCGGTGCGTCCCGGCGCCACGCTGGGCGATGTCGGTCACGCGATCCAACAGCATGCCGAGGCGGCCGGTTTCAGCGTGGTCAAGGAATATTGCGGGCACGGCATCGGCAAGGTCTATCACGACGAGCCGCAGGTACTGCATTACGGCAAGCCCGGCACCGGCGTCGAATTGAAGAAGGGCATGACCTTCACTATCGAGCCGATGATTAACGCCGGCAAGCCGCAGACCAAGCAGTTGCCCGACGGCTGGACCGTGGTGACCAAGGATCATTCGCTGTCGGCGCAGTGGGAGCACACCATCGCGGTGACCGACGACGGTTTCGAGATCCTCACGGCGTGGCCGGATGCCTGAAGGCATGCTGTAGCAGCGGCTGCTGCTTTTCTGCAAGTTGCCAGGCGCTCACGGAGTTTCGTCCAGCCATGTCGCCGACACCCAACACCGTTGTACTGCCGCCATTGCCGCGTCTGCCGGTGGCGGTGCCGCGCTCCGGTGTTTCCGAAGAAGCGCGCCGCGCCTTGCGCCAGTTGCTGGGTGACGTTGATCGCGCGCTCGCTACCGCGTTTCGGGATGGTGCCGATGCTAGCGCGCTGGCGCGGCGGCGCGGCGAGTCGGTGGAGCGGGTGGTGGCGCATGTGTGGATGGCCTGTCTCGGCGAGGTCGCCGAGACGACGCTGTTCGCGGTCGGCGGTTTCGGTCGCGGCCTGCTGTTTCCTTATTCGGATGTAGATCTTCTGGCGCTGGTGGTGACGTCCGAACCGGCGCGTCTGCGCGCGCTGGAGCAATTCTTCGCCACCATGTGGGACATCGGCCTGAAGGTTGGCCACGCCGTGCGCGACCCCGCGCAATGCCGTGCGTTGGCGGCGCAGGATGCCAGTGTGTTCACCAGCCTGCTGGATGCGCGGCGGCTGGCTGGCGATCCGGCGTTCGACGCCCGCTTGCGTGCCATCGTCGATGATCCTGCGCTGTGGCCGGCACAGGAATACCTCGCCGCACGGCTGGCCGAGCGCAATGCCCGCCATGCCCGTTACGACGATACCGCCTACAACCTCGAGCCGAACCTCAAGGACGGTCCAGGCGGTCTGCGCACGCTCGATTCGCTGCGCTGGATGGCGCGACGGCTGGCGCATGCGTACGACCTGTCCGGCATGGTGGCCGAGGGTCTGCTCGATCCGGCCGAACAGGCTGCGCTGGAACGGTCCGAAGCCACCTTGCGACGCTATCGCTACGCGCTGCATCTAGAGGCCGGTCGGCCCGAAGAACGGCTGCTGTTCGACTACCAGCGCGCGCTAGCCGCACGGCTGGGCTTCGAGGACGAGCACGAGAAAAATCTCGGTGTCGAGCAGTTCATGCAGGGATATTACCGCGCGGCCAGTCAGGTCGAGCGGCTCGGCGTGCAGGTGGCCGAGCGCTTCGTGGAGATGCTGGAGCCGCCGGGCGAAGCGCAGCCGGTGGGCGACGATTTCATGCGCTACGGCGTGCGGCTGGCGGCACGCGACCCGCAGCTCTTCATGCGACGACCGGCGGCGCTGGTGGAGATCTTCATCGCGCGTCTGGACCAGCACGACGTGCTCGGTTTCAGCGCCGACACCATGCGGCGTATCCACCAGGCCACGGCGGTGCACGCGGATGCACTGGCCGATGATCGCGACGTGCTGGCCGCCTTCCTGCAGCTGCTGCGCCGCGGCGCGCCGGCGGTAGAGGCGTTGTGGCGGATGAACCGGCACGGCCTGCTGGCGGCGATCCTGCCCGCGTTCGGCAAGGTGTTCGGGCGCATGCAGTACGACCTGTTCCATGTCTACACGGTCGATGAGCACACCTTGCGCGTACTGCGCAATGTGGCGCGCTTCGCCGATCCGGCCGCGCGCGCCGACTTCCCACTGGCCTGCGACATCTGGCCGACCCTGCCCAAGCCAGAGGTACTTCTGCTGGCGGCGCTGTTCCACGACATCGCGAAAGGCCGCGGCGGCGATCATTCGATGCTGGGCGAGCAGGATGCACGCGCCTTTTGCGCGCGACTGGGGTTGTCGTCGAGTGATGTCGAGCGGGTCGCCTGGTTGGTGCGCTGGCACTTGCTGATGAGTACCACCGCGCAACGTCAGGACATCACCGACCCCGACGTGGTGCACACGTTTGCGGAACTGGTCGGCGAGCGCGAGCGGCTCGGCCAGCTGTACCTGTTGACTATTGCCGACATCATCGGCACCAGCCCGCGGCTGTGGAATGGCTGGAAGGATCGGCTGCTGTCCGACCTGTGCGTATCCACCCGCTACGCCCTGCGCAGCGATGTGGAGCTGCCGCGCGACATCGGCGTGCGCGTGCACGAATGTTCCGAATATGCGCTGGCCCTGCTGATGAACGGGGGTTACGCCGAGGCCGACATCGTGCGGATCTGGGCGGACTTCCCGCAACTCAGCTTCCTGCGCCACCGGCCCGAACAGATCGCCTGGCAGACCGCTGCGATCTTGCGGGCGAATGGTGTGCTGCCGCTGGTCGCAGTGCATCCGCTGTCGGTGCGCGGCAGCACCGAGCTGTTTGTTTACACGCCCGATCGCGACGGCCTGTTTGCCACTGTCACGGCGGTGCTGGATCGCCTGCGTTTCTCGGTGATGGAGTCGCGCATCCTCAGCTCGCCGACCGGCATGGCGCTGGATACGTTTTTGCTGCTGGACGCGGACAGCCAGCAGCCGGTCAGTGCCGCGCGTGCGGAAGAACTGCAACAAAGGCTGCAACGCGCGTTGACGCAATCCGCCGGGGTGCAACCGAGCAAGCGCGGCATGTCACGCCATCAGAAGCATTTCCAGATGACCCCGCAGATCAGTTTTCACGCGGCCGGCGATCGCACCCAGCTGGCGCTGATCGGCACCGATCGCCCAGGCCTGCTGGCCGCGGTGGCACAGGTCATGCTGAACACCGAAGTGCGCGTGCACGATGCGCGTATCGCCACGTTCGGCGAGCGTGTGGAGGATTTCTTCCAGCTGACTGATCGCCACAATGCGCCGCTCGATGCGGCGCAGCAGGAGCGTCTGCTGCAGGCGTTGCTGGAGCGGATCGGGCCGGCGCGGGACTGAACGCCACAACGTCGGCGTGATCCGGCAGACGCGCGTTATCATCGTGGCCGCTGCGTGTTGCAGCGCCTGCCGGTGATCCTTGTCGTGACCTATCTGTTGATCAAGTCCCTGCACCTGCTGTTTGTCATCGCCTGGATGGCCACGGTGTTCTATCTGCCGCGCATCCTGGTGAATCTGGCCGAGACCGCCAACGAGCCGGCCGTGCAGGCGCGGCTGCAGCTGATGGGGCGGCGGCTGTACAAGTTCGGCCACAACATGTTCGGCCTCGTGTTCCTGTTCGGGCTGACGCTGTGGCAGGGCTGGCGGGTGTTTCCGCAGGCGCTGCCGAACATGACGGCGGGCATGCACTGGATCGACGCCAAGCTCACCCTGGTCGCCGTGCTGCTGGCGTATTTCATCGGGTGTGGCCGTCTGCTCAAGCGCAAGGCCGCCGGCGGTACGTTGCCGTCGTCGCGGGCTTTGCGTTGGCTCAATGAACTGCCGGTGCTGTTGCTGCTTGCGGTGATCTTTCTGGTGATTGCCAAGCCGTTCTGAGGCTTGCTCAATGCCGCCCGTAATAGTCGCGATACCACGCCACGAATTTTCCCACCCCCTGCTCGATGGGTGTGCCTGGTGCGTAGCCGACATCGCGACGTAGCGCGGAGACGTCCGCCCAGGTATCGGGCACGTCGCCGGGTTGCATCGGCAACAGGCGTTTCTCGACGCTGCGGCCGAAGTTCTGTTCCAGCAGCTCGATGAAGCGCAGCAGCTGCACGGGTTGGTCGTTGCCGAGGTTGTAGACGCGGTACGGCGCGTTCGACGTGCCCGGATTCGGCGCCTCGGCGTTGTAGTGCGGATCGGGCGCCGCCGGATGATCGAGCGCGCGGATCACGCCTTCGACGATGTCGTCGATATAGGTGAAGTCGCGGCTGTGGTGACCGTGGTTGAATACGTCGATCGGCTCGCCGCGGCTGATCCGGTCGGCGAACAGGATCGGCGCCATGTCCGGTCGACCCCACGGTCCATACACAGTGAAGAAACGCAGGCCGGTGGTCGGCAGGCCATACAGATGGCTGTAGGTATGCGCCATCAGCTCGTTCGCCTTCTTGCTGGCGGCATACAGGCTGACCGGGTGATCGACTGCATCTTCGACCGCGAACGGCAGCTTGCGGTTCGCACCGTAGACCGAGCTGGACGAGGCATAGACCAGATGTTCGACGCCGCCATGCCGACAGCCTTCGAGAATGTTGACGAAACCGACCAGGTTGCTCTGCACATAGGTGCGGGGATTCTGCAGCGAATAGCGCACGCCGGCTTGTGCAGCGAGGTTCACCACGCGCTGCGGCTTGAACGTGGCGAATGCGCGATCCACCGCATCGGCGTCGGCCAGATCGGCGCGCTGATGGGTGTAGTTTGGATGGTCGGCGAAGAGCGCCAGTCGGGCCTCTTTCAGCGCGGGATCGTAGTATTCGTTGTGGTTGTCGAAGCCATGCACTACATCGCCGCGCGCCAGCAGGCGCTGCGCCAGGGCGGCGCCGATGAAGCCGGCGGTGCCGGTAACCAGAATACGCATGGGTGATCCTCGGGATGACGAATGCATTCTATCGCTGAAGGCTTATCGGCATGGCCGTGATTGACAGTCGGTTTGAGCTAAACTAGCGTTTCGGCATCATCCACAACACGAAGGTGGCCCGCGCTTGCGCCGGCCGAGTGTGCGACATGGCAACTACCCGCTTCCAACGCTAGTACCCATCACGCCTTCGTTTCCGGAAAAGGGCGTTGCGCCCTTTTTTGCTTTTCAGAGAATGGTTCCCATGATTGAGATCACGCTACCCGACGGCAGCAAGCGGCCGTTCGATCATCCCGTTACCGTGCAGGACGTGGCCGCCTCGATCGGCGCCGGTCTGGCCAAGGCGACGCTGGCCGGCAAGGTCGACGGCCAGCTGGTGGATGCCAGCTTCCCGATCGAGCACGACGCCAGCCTGCAGATCGTTACCGACAAGAGCCCCGAGGCGCTGGAAATCCTGCGTCATTCCACCGCGCATCTGATGGGGCAGGCGGTGCAGCGCCTGTACCCGGGAGCGCAGGTCACGATCGGGCCGGTGATCGACAACGGCTTCTTCTACGACTTCGCCTACGAGCGCCCGTTCACGCCGGATGACTTGCCGAAGATCGAGGCGGAGATGGAGAAGATCGTCGCCGAACAATTGCCGGTGACGCGCAGCGTGAAGTCGCGAGACGAGGCGGTGGCGTTCTTCCGCGGCATGGGCGAGAACTACAAGGCCGAGATCATCGAGTCGATTCCGTCCGATGAGCCGCTGTCGCTGTATTCACAGGGCGAGTTCACCGATCTCTGCCGTGGCCCGCACGTGCCGAACACCGGCAAGCTGCGTGCCTTCAAGCTGATGAAGGTGGCCGGCGCGTACTGGCGCGGCGATTCCAACAACGCGATGCTGACCCGCATCTACGGCACCGCGTGGTTGAACGACAAGGATCTGAAGGCACATCTGTATCAGCTGGAAGAGGCCGAGAAGCGCGACCATCGCAAGATCGGCAAACAGCTCGACCTGTTCCATCAACAGGAAGAGAGCCCCGGCATGGTGTTCTGGCACCCGAATGGCTGGGCGATCTGGCAACAGGTCGAGCAGTACATGCGCGGCGTGTACAAGAAGAGCGGCTATCAAGAAGTGCGCTGCCCGATGGTGCTAGACGTGTCGCTGTGGAAGAAGTCCGGGCACTGGGACAACTACGCCGAGAACATGTTCTTCACCGAGTCGGAGAAGCATACGTTTGCGCTGAAGCCGATGAACTGTCCCGGTCATGTGCAGGTATTCAACACCGGCCTGCATAGCTATCGCGAGTTGCCGATCCGCTACGGCGAATTCGGCGGCTGCCATCGCAACGAGCCGTCCGGTGCGCTGCACGGCATCATGCGCGTTCGTGCATTCACCCAGGACGATGGCCATATCTTCTGCACGCCCGAGCAGGTCGAGCCGGAAGTCACCGCGTTTCATCTGCAGGCGATGAAGGTCTATGCCGACTTCGGCTTTACCGACCTGGCGATCAAGCTCGCGTTGCGGCCGGACAAACGCATTGGCTCCGACGAATTCTGGGATCGCACCGAGGAAATGTTGCGTCGGGCATTGCGCGCCGCCGGTGTGGAATGGGAGGAGTTGCCGGGCGAGGGTGCGTTCTACGCGCCCAAGATCGAGTACCACCTGAAGGATTCGATCGGCCGTGCCTGGCAGGTCGGCACCATGCAGGTCGATTTCATGATGCCCGAGCGCCTGGATGCCGAGTATGTAGATGAGCACTCGCACAAACAGCATCCAGTGATGCTGCATCGGGCGATCGTGGGCTCGATGGAGCGTTTCATCGGCATCCTGATCGAGCACCATGCTGGCCTGCTGCCGCCTTGGCTGGCCCCGGTGCAGGCGGTGGTGCTCAATATCACCGATGCGCAGGGCGATTATGTGAGCCAAGTGACGCAAACCCTTGTCGACAAAGGTTTCCGGGTACAATCGGATTTGCGCAACGAGAAAGTCGGCTATAAAATCCGCGAGCATACGATGCAGAAAGTGCCTTATCTCCTCGTGGTCGGTGACCGCGAGAAAGAAACAGGTGCGGTTTCCGTGCGTACCCGTTCGGGCGAGGATCTGGGCAGCATGCCGCTGGCCGATTTCGTTGAGCGACTGGTGACCGAAACCCGGCGCTGAGCGCCGATCGGTCAGTTTCATCACTTCTTCTGGAGGATCGTGGTATCGCTACCACCGACAACAAGGGTAACCGTCGTAACCTGGAAATCCGCGTTCCGCGGGTTCGTGTGATTGGTGCCGAGGCGGAACAGCTCGGCATCCTGACCCGTGACGAGGCACTCGCGCTGGCACAGGAAGCTGGCATGGATCTGGTCGAGATCCAGCCGAACGGCGATCCGCCGGTCTGCCGCATCATGGATTACGGCAAGTTCAAGTTCGAAGCCCAGAAGAAGGCGCAGGCCGCCAAGAAGAAGCAGAAGCAGGTCGAGATCAAGGAAGTGAAGTTCCGTCCGGTCACCGACGTGGGCGACTACCAGATCAAGCTGCGCAACATGCTTCGCTTCCTGGAAGAGGGCGACAAGGTCAAGGTCACCATCCGCTTCCGTGGTCGCGAGATGTCGCATCAGGATCTGGGCCAGAACCTGGCCAAGAAGATCCAGGAAGACGTCGGCGAGAACGGCCAGATCGAGTCCTTCCCGCGGCTTGAAGGCCGCCAGATGGTCATGATGATCGGTCCCAAGAAGAAGCAGTAAGACAAACGGCGACCCTTGGGTCGCCGTTTTCATGTTGGGATCCACATAGCTGGTATCCGGCAGATTTATTCCGTATAATCGCCGGTTCGACCCGCAGGAAGGGTCGTGCACCGATCGTGGCAGGACGGAAAGCGTGATCTTCGGATCACCGCCAGATCAGTCAGAAACCGGACAAAGGAGCATTCCCATGCCCAAGATCAAGACCAACCGGGCGGCTGCGAAGCGTTTTCGCAAGACCGCGTCGGGCAAAATCAAGTGCGGCCACGCCTTCAAGTCACACATCCTGACCAAGAAGTCGACCAAGCGTAAGCGCGGTCTGCGTGCACCGAATCATCTGAAGGCGTGCGACACCAAGGGTGTAGCGCGCATGTTGCCGTACTTGTAAGACGAGGAGATAAACCATGGCTCGTGTAAAGCGTGGCGTTACCGCCCGTCGTCGTCACAAAAAAGTTATCGGTCGTGCCAAGGGCTATTACAACGCCCGCCGCAAGGTCTTCCGCGTTGCCAACCAGGCCGTCATCAAGGCTGGTCAGTACGCCTATATCGGCCGCAAGCAGCGCAAGCGCCAGTTCCGCGCGCTGTGGATCGTCCGCATCAACGCCGCTGCGCGCATGTTCGGCCTGTCCTACAGCCGCCTGATCAATGGCCTGAGCAAGGCCGGTATCACGGTCGACCGCAAGGTTCTCGCCGATATCGCCGTGCATGACATCAAGGCGTTTGAAGTGATCGCCGAGAAAGCGAAGGCCAGTCTGGCCGCTTGATCGGCTGGCGCCTCGGCGCTGACGATATGATGTGAATCAAGCGGGGAGGAGGCCAACGTCTCCTCCCCGTTTTCGTTTCTGTGAATCGCTAACCGGAATCGCATCGATGGACGATCTGGACAACCGTGCCGCACAGGCGCTGGCCGATATCGACAAGGCTGGCACGCTGGAGGCGCTCGATGCATTGCGCGTGAGCCTGCTGGGCAAGAGCGGCATCGTCACCGCCGCGCTGAAGACGCTCGGTGCGCTGGCGCCGGACGAGCGCAAGGCGCGCGGCGCCGAGGTGAACAAGGTCAAGGATCGCCTCGCCGACGCGCTTGCCGCACGCAAGCAGCTGCTGGAGCAGGCTGAGCTGGATCGCCGCCTCGCCTCCGAGAAACTCGACATCAGCCTGCCTGGCCGCGACGGCGAGCGTGGTGGCATCCACCCGATCACCCGTGCGCTGGAGCGCATTTCGTCGATCTTCGCGCGCCTGGGTTACCAGCGCGCCGACGGCCCGGAAATCGAGGACGACTGGCACAATTTCGAGGCGCTGAACTTCCCGCCGCATCATCCGGCGCGCGCCATGCACGACACCTTCTATTTTGGCGATGGGCGGTTGCTGCGCACGCATACCTCGCCCGTGCAGATCCGTTCGATGATCGGTCGCCAGCCGCCGATCCGCATCATCGCGCCGGGCAAGGTCTACCGCAGCGATTCGGATCAGACCCATTCGCCGATGTTCCACCAGATCGAAGGGCTGCTGGTCGACGAGACTTCCAGCTTTGCCGACCTGAAGGGCACGCTGGCCGAGTTCATCCGCGCGTTCTTCGAACGCGATTTCGAGATGCGTTTCCGTCCCAGCTACTTCCCCTTCACCGAGCCGTCGGCCGAGGTGGATATCCGCTGGGATGCAGAGGATGGTTCGACGCGCTGGCTGGAAGTATTGGGCTGCGGCATGGTGCATCCGAACGTGCTGGCGAACTGCGGGATCGATCCGGAGCGCTACACCGGCTTCGCCTTCGGCCTCGGTGTGGAGCGCTTTGCGATGCTGCGCTACGGCGTCTCCGATTTGCGCGCGTTCTTCGAGAACGATCTGCGCTTCCTCAAGCAGTTCGCCTAACCCCTCGTCATAGATCGCCGGCAGGAAACGACACGATGAAATTTTCCGAGAACTGGCTGCGCGAGCTGGTCGAGATCAAGGCCGATCGCGCCGCACTGGCTCATGCGTTGACCATGGCCGGGCTGGAAGTGGAAGAGCTCACCCCGCTGGGCGACGATCTGGCAGGCGTGGTGGTGGCCGAAATCGTCGCCGCCGAGAAACATCCCGAAGCCGATCGCCTGCAGGTCTGCAAGGTCGATGCGGGTCAGGGCGAACTGCTGCAGATCGTCTGTGGTGCGCCGAATGCGCGCGTCGGCATCAAGGTGCCGCTGGCGATGGTGGGTGCGAGCCTGCCAGGTGGTATGGCCATCAAGGCGGCCAAGCTGCGTGGAGTGGAATCGTTCGGCATGCTGTGTTCGGCGAAGGAGCTGGGCATCGACGCCGATGCTTCCGGCCTGCTGGAGCTACCGCTCGATGCGCCCGTGGGCAAGTCGCTGGCCGATTACCTGGACCTGCCTGATGCCAGCATCGAGCTGAAGCTCACGCCGAACCGCCCCGATTGCCTGGGTCTGGTTGGTCTCGCGCATGACGTGGCCGCGCTGTTCGGCAGTGCGGTCAAAGTGCCGATGCAGGCTGAAGCAGCAGTCACCGGCGGAGCACGTCGTGGCATTCGGCTGCAGGCCGGCAAGGATGCACCGCGTTATCTCGGTCGCATCATCGAAGGTATCGACCCGACCGCACGCGCGCCGCTGTGGCTGGCCGAGCGCCTGCGTCGCGCCGGCCTGCGCCCGATCAGTGCGGTGGTCGATGTCACCAATTACGTGATGCTGGAACTGGGCCAGCCGCTGCATGCCTTCGACAACGACACGCTGCAGGGCGATATCGTGGTGCGTCACGCACGCGCGGGTGAAACGCTGAAACTGCTTGATGGCAGTGAGGCGAAGCTCGACGACGGTTTCGTGCTGATTGCCGACGAGCACAAGCCGCTGGCGGTGGCCGGGGTGATGGGCGGCTTCGACTCGCGCGTCACCGACGCCACACGCAACATTTTCCTCGAAGCCGCGCACTTCGCTCCGGCGGCGATCATGGGGCGTGCGCGCAAACTGGGCCTGCATACCGATGCCTCGCATCGGTTCGAGCGTGGTGTCGATCCGCAGTTGCCGCAGCGCGCGCTGGAGCGCGCCACCGAACTGCTGCTGGCGATTGCTGGCGGCAAGGCCGGCCCGGTGCTGCTGGCGGAGAACCTCGCCGAGCTGCCGCCGCCGGTGACCGTGACGCTGCGACGTGCGCGCCTCAAGCGCGTGCTTGGCGTGAACGTGGCCGATGCCGAAGTGGCACGCATCTTCACCGCGCTGGGCATGCGGGTCGAGGTGATCGCCGACGGTTGGCAGGTCACCGCGCCAAGCAGCCGCTTCGACATCGAGCGCGAGGAAGACCTGATCGAGGAAGTGGCGCGGATCTTCGGCTACGACAACATTCCCACGCATTCGCCTGCCGGTGCATTGGCGCTGGCGGTCGAGCCGGAAGCGCGCATCAATGAGCTGGCGCTGCGCGAACAGCTGGCTGCACGCGGCTATTACGAGGCAGTCAATCTGTCCTTCGTCGCCGCGGATTTGCTGAGTCGCTGGGGCTTCACCGATCGACTGGTGCCGCTGGCCAACCCGCTGTCGGCCGATCTGGCGGTGATGCGTCCGTCGCTATTGCCTGGTTTGATCGAGGCGCTGCGACACAACCGTGCGCGCCAGCAAGAGCGCGTGCGTTTGTTCGAGGTGGCACGGGTATTTGCGGCGGGCGATCCGCCGATCGAAACCCCCAGCTTGGCCATCGTCGCCTGCGGCAACGCACGTGAGGAACAGTGGGGCGAACCGTCACGGACGCTGGATTTTCATGATCTCAAGGGCGATCTGGATGCTCTGATCGCCTGGGGCGGCGAGCCGCAGCGCTGGTCGGTGCATGCCGATGGCCTGCCGGGTTGGCTGCATCCGGGCCGCGGCGCGCGCGTGGCGCGCGATGGCGAAACCGTGGGTTATCTGGGCGCCGTGCACCCGCAGCTGGCCAAGGCGCTGGACCTGGGCGCTGACGTGCATGTGCTGGAACTGGCGCTGGAGCCGCTGCTGGCACGTCGCCTGCCGCAAGCGCTGACCGTGCCGCGCTTCCCCGCGGTGCGCCGTGATATTGCGGTGGACCTGCCGGAAGCGGTCAGTTGGTCACAGATCGAGCAGGTGGTTCGCAGCACGCTGGGCGAGCGACTGAAAGAACTGCGGCTGTTCGATCGTTACAGCGGCAAGGGAGTCGAAGCAGGCCGAAAAAGTCTCGCTATGGGCTTGATTTTACAGGACGCTTCACGCACCCTTACTGACGACGACGCGGATCGCTGCGTACGCGAAGCGGTAGCTGCGTTGGAGCAGACATGCAAGGCAAAGTTGCGAGGATGAGATGGCGCTGACCAAGGCGGAAATGGCCGAGCGGCTTTTCCTCGATGTGGGCCTCAACAAGCGTGAGGCCAAGGAATTCGTGGACGCCTACTTCGAGGTGGTTCGCGGAGCACTGGAAAACGGCGAACAGGTGAAGTTGTCCGGCTTCGGCAATTTCGATCTGCGGCTGAAGAACCAGCGACCGGGGCGCAACCCGAAAACCGGTGAGGAGATTCCGATCTCCGCCCGGCGCGTGGTGACGTTCCGACCAGGACAGAAACTCAAGGTAAGAGTCGAGGGCTATGCTGGATCAAGGGAATAACACCGAGCTGCCTGCCATCCCGGCCAAACGCTACTTCACCATCGGTGAGGTCGGCGAGTTGTGCGGTGTGAAGCCCCATGTGCTGCGTTACTGGGAGCAGGAGTTCCCCGCGCTCAATCCGGTCAAGCGCCGCGGCAACCGCCGTTACTATCAGCGCCACGACGTGCTGATGATCCGCCAGATCCGTTCGCTGCTGTACGACGAGGGCTTCACCATCACCGGCGCACGTGCACGGCTGGAAGGCCCGCAGGCACGGATGGAAGCGAGCATCTCGCACCAGATCGTGCGTCAGGTGCGGATGGAGCTGGAAGAAGTGCTGACCTTGCTGCGCCGCTGAAACACCGCACTGTCTTGATGGCTTCCGGCATGGCCCGGTGAGCTGTTAGACTAGTCGTCTTGCCGAACAGTCGGGGCGTAGCGCAGCCTGGTAGCGCATCTGCCTGGGGGGCAGAGGGTCGTCGGTTCAAATCCGGCCGCCCCGACCAATTCGCGAGGATCACGTGACGGCGCCCAAGGGCGCCGTTGTCGTTTGTGCGCACGCGACACCGCAGGCAGCGGCGCGCTAGGCTGTCGCCGGATTCCCACCCGGAGGTTGCGTATGCCGTCGAACTGCTGTCACCCGGATGCTCCCCACACCAAGCTGAAGGCCCCCGACTGGTATGTGTCGGCGCTGATGCTGGATCGTGCGCTGGACGCGATCCTGCGTCGGCTCAAGAACCTCGATCGCGAGCACGATATCCCCTACCTCGCCGGTTACAGCCAGGATGGCAAGACGATTTATATCGATCGCCATTTGCCGAAGAGCTTCACCTTCCGAGGGCGCACCATCGAGGTGGATCGTTTCCTGATCCTGCATGAGGAGGTGGAGAAGACCCTGATCGACCAACTCGGCCTGCATTATCTGCATGCCCACCAGATAGCCACCCGTGCCGAAGAGGCAGCAGTTAATGCGGAGCGCATCACCTGGGCGGCCTATGACCGCTTCATGCAGAAGTACGTGAAGTCGATCGGTGACGAGCGCCTGACCAAGGTGCCGGCGGATCTCGATCTCAAGCCGTACCGCGACTATCACGACTACGATCTGCTGCAGCAGATGCAAAAGCATATCGATCGTGTACCGGGAACCAGCGCGAAGCTGCGCGATGAATTGAAGACCTATGCCTCGGCATTCCGCGAGCAGCATCGGATGGAACAGCGCCATGCATCAGACAAAGCATCGGCAAAGAGCAAGGCGGCCGTGACCAAAGGGCGTGGTGCTGCACGTGCGACGGGGAAGGCACCGGCGAAGAAGCCGGCGGTCGGCAGCAAGGCAGCAAGTGGGCGCGGCAAGTCCCGCCCATCAGCTATCTGAATGTGGATGGCTGACGGCGGCCCGCATGTTTGCGCGGGCCGCCGTAACGCGGATCAGTACAGCACGCGACTGCGCAAGGTGCCGGGAATCGCCGCCAGCTGCTCCTTAAGCACGTTCGCCTGCTGCGCGTCGGCGCTGACGTCGATCACCACGTAGCCGACTTCGCTGTCGGTCTGCAGGAACTGCGCGTCGATGTTGATGTTGCCGGCCGAGAACAATTCGTTGATGCGTGACAGCATGCCCGGCACGTTGCGATGGATGTGCAGCAGGCGGCGGCTGTGCGGGTGTTCGGGCAGGGTGACTTCGGGGAAGTTCACCGCCGACAGGGTGGAGCCGTTGTCGCTGTAGCGGATCAGTTTGCTGGCGACCTCGATGCCGATATTGTCCTGCGCCTCCAGTGTGCTGCCGCCGATGTGCGGGGTCAGGATCACGTTCTCCATGCCAACCAGCGGCGAGACGAAGGCGTCGTCGTTGCCTTTCGGTTCGAGCGGGAAGACATCGACTGCCGCGCCGGCCAGGTGGCCGTCACGCAGTGCTGCAGCGAGTGCGTCGATATCCACCACGCTGCCGCGTGAGGCGTTGATCAGCATGGTGCCGGCACGCATCTTCACCAGCTGCTCGCGACGGATCATCAACTGCGTGGCCGGCGTTTCCGGAACGTGCAGGGTGACCACATCGGCGCGTTCCAGCAGTTCGTCCAGGCTGGAAACCGCGCGCGCATTGCCCAGCGACAACTTGGTTTCGATGTCATGGAAGATCACCCGCATGCCGAGGCTCTCGGCCAGCACGCCGACCTGGGTGCCGATGTGGCCGTAGCCCACAATGCCCAGCACCTTGTCGCGCGTCTCGTAACTGCCGGCGGCGGACTTGGTCCAGCCGCCGCGATGGCACAGCGCGTTCTTCTGCGGGATGCCGCGCAACAGCATGATCGCCTCGGCGATCACCAGTTCGGCCACGCTGCGCGTGTTGGAGTAGGGCGCGTTGAATACCGGCACGCCGAGCTTGCGCGCCGCGTCGAGATCCACCTGGTTGGTGCCGATGCAGAAGCAGCCTACCGCGATCAGTCGCTTGGCCTGCGCCAGCACGTCTGGCGTGAGCTGCGTACGCGAGCGGATGCCGACGATGTGCGCGTCACTGATGCGCTGTTTGAGCTCGTCTTCCGGTAGCGATTTCGCGTGCACTTCGACCTGGCTGTAGCCGGCGCGCTTGAAATTCTCGACCGCACTGGCGCTTACGCCCTCCAGCAGCAACACCTTGATGTCTTGGCGGGGGAAGGAGGTTTGCATGCGTCGGCCTGGGCAAGGAAGAGCCCTTACTATGCCAGAGCCGGAGGCGATTTGCGGCGCTGCAGCACTGGACGCAGCGCGACGCGGCTGGCAGGCTGCGGGAATACCTTGGAGCCCAGCATGTCCGACCCTCGCCTTGCCGAACTGTCCCGTCGGCTGCCCGATCTGCGCCTGCTCACTGCGCCCGGCGATCTGGAGCATTACGGCCGCGACTGGACGCGCCGCTGGGCACCGGCGCCGCTGGCGATCGCGTTGCCGGTGAGCATCGAGGAGGTGCAGGTCATCGTGCGCTGGGCCAACGAACAACAGGTGGCGATCGTGCCGTCCGGTGGTCGCACCGGGCTGTCCGGCGGCGCGGTGGCTGCACACGGCGAGCTGGTCCTGAGCCTGGAACGGATGAATCGCGTGCTGGATTTCAACGCGGTCGATCGCACGCTCACGGTGCAGCCGGGCATCATCCTGCAGACCGTGCATGATGCCGCCCGTAGCCATGATCTGATCTATCCGGTCGATTTCGCCGCGCGCGGTTCGTGCTCGATCGGCGGCAATATCGCCACCAATGCCGGTGGCATCCGGGTGATCCGTTACGGCAACACGCGCGAATGGATTGCCGGATTGAAAGTGGTGGCCGGCAACGGCGAACTGCTTGAGCTCAACCGCGGCCTGATCAAGAATTCCAGCGGTTACGATTTCCGCCAGCTGCTGATCGGCTCGGAAGGCACGCTGGGCATCGTGGTGGAAGCGACCTTGAAGCTCACCGATCCACCGCCGCCGTCGCAGGTGATGTTGCTTGCGTTGCCGGACATGGATGCGCTGATGCGGGTATTTGCGCTGTTCCGTGAGCGGCTGACGTTGCAGGCATTCGAGTTCTTCACCGACCACGCGTTGCATCACGTCTTGGTGCATGGCGCGCAGCGCACCATCGACGGTGACTATCCGTACTACGTGGTGACAGAGTTCGATGCTGCCGATGAAGCGGCACAGGAAGCTGCGCTGGCGGCATTCGAACATGCGCTGGAGCAGGGCTGGGTCAGCGACGGCGTGATCGCACAAAGCGAGGCGCAAGCGGCTGCGTTATGGCGGCTGCGTGAAGGCATCACCGAAAGCCTGGCGCCGCGACGGCCGTACAAGAACGACGTGTCGGTGCGGATCAGCGCCGTGCCGGCGTTCCTGCACGAGATGCAGGCGCTGCTGGCACACGAATACCCACAGATCGAAGTGATCTGGTTCGGCCATATTGGTGACGGCAATCTGCACATCAACGTGCTGCGTCCGGACGATCTGGCCGAGCAGGCGTTCATCGCCCAGTGCGAACACGTCACCAAGCTGCTGGCGGTAACCCTGCAGCGTCACGGCGGCAGCATTTCGGCCGAGCACGGCATCGGGCTGGTCAAGCGGGCGTATCTGGAAAGCACCCGCAGCGCGACAGAAATCGCGCTGATGCAGGGCGTGCGCAAGGTGTTCGATCCGAACGGCATCCTCAATCCGGGCAAGCTGTTTGCGGGCATCTGAAGGGCCGGCAAGCCGCGCTCATGCTAGTCTTTCCGGCTTGTTCGCCTGTTCCGAGGAGCCGTCATGTCGCCGCCACTGCGTTCGCTGTATCCCGAGATCGAGCCATTTGACAGTGGCTTTCTCAAGGTCTCCGCGCTGCACACGCTGTACTACGAGCAGAGCGGCAGCCCGAACGGCAAGCCGGTGGTGTTTCTGCACGGCGGCCCGGGTGGCGGCACCAATCCAAAATGCCGCCGCTTCTTCGATCCGGCCGTTTATCGCATCGTGCTGTTCGACCAGCGCGGCTGCGGCAAGTCAACGCCTCATGCGGAGTTGACCGACAACACCACCTGGGATCTGGTCGCCGACATCGAGCGCCTGCGCGGGCATCTGGCGATCGACCGCTGGCAAGTGTTCGGCGGTTCATGGGGCTCCACGCTGGCGCTGGCATACGCACAGACGCACCCGGACAAGGTCACCGAACTGGTGCTGCGCGGCATCTTCATGCTGCGTCGCTGGGAGCTGGAGTGGTTCTACCAGAAGGGCTGCGATGCCCTGTATCCGGACGCGTGGGAAACTTATCTCAACGCGATTCCCGAGGTCGAGCGTGGCGACCTGATGAGCGCCTATCACCGCCGCCTGATCAGCACCGATGCAAAGGTACGCACCGCTGCCGCGCGCGCCTGGTCGGTATGGGAAGGCGCCACCAGCTTTCTGTGGCAGGACCCGTCGCACATCGAATCCAGCGCCGAGGACGAGTTCGCGCTGGCATTCGCGCGCATCGAATGCCACTACTTCGTCAACGGCGGCTTTTTCGAACACGACGACCAGCTGCTGCGCAACGTCGATCGTATCCGCAACATTCCCACGGTGATCGTGCAGGGCCGCTACGACGTGGTCTGCCCGCTGCGCAGTGCGTGGGATCTGCACCGCGCCTGGCCCGAGGCCAATCTGCATATCGTGCAGGATGCGGGGCATTCGGCGTTCGAGCCGGGCATCGTGCATGAGCTGCTGGAGGCGACCGACCGCTTCGGTCGTTGAGGTTCCTTCGGGTTTTGTGGGGGCGGCTTCAGTCGGTAGCCGGTAACTGCTTGGTCCCGAAGATCTTGTCGCCAGCGTCGCCGAGGCCGGGCAGGATGTAGCCGTGTTCGTTGAGGCGTTCGTCGATCGAGGCGGTGTAGATCTCGATATCCGGATGCGTCGCCTCGATGCGCTTGAGACCTTCCGGCGCAGCGACCAGGAACAGTCCCTTGATGCGTTTGCAGCCGGCGGCTTTCAGCATGTCGACGGCGGCGATCAGGGTGCCGGCGGTGGCCAGCATCGGGTCGACGATGAGTGCGATGCGTTCGTCCATGCGGCCGCTGAGTTTTTCGTAGTAGGCGACCGGTTGCAGGGTGTGTTCGTCGCGCTGCACACCGACCACGCTGACCTTGGCCGACGGAATCATGTCGAGCACGCCGGGCAGCATGCCCAGACCCGCGCGCAGGATCGGCACGATGGTGATCTTCTTGCCCTTGATCCGGTGCACATGCAGCGGGCCGGCCCAGCCGTGGATCTGCTCCTCGACCGTTTCCAGATCCTTGGTGGCTTCGTAGGTGAGCAATGCGGCGACCTCGGAGGCCAGCTCGCGGAATTCCTTGGTGCTGATACCGGCGCGGCGCATCAGGCCCAGCTTGTGCTGGATCAGCGGATGGCGGACTTCGATGATCTTCATGGGCGGCCTGTATGCGAGCACGCTGTGGACGGGCATGCGGCAAGCATAGTCGCAAAAGAAAAGGGCGCCGCCAACGTGGCGGCGCCCTTCAAGAGGTGCAGACCTACTTAATGCGCGGCCGGGGCGGGAGCCGCGGCGTCACCCTTCAGACAGCTGCTCATGAAGGCCTTGTGCGCGTCGCCCTTGGGTGCCTTGACCTTGGCGTCGGCGTTGCAGGCTTTCATCTTTTCCTGCTGCGTCTGCTTGGCTGTCGGCGCGGGCGCTGCCGCTGCACTTTCGCCCTTCAGGCAGCTGCTCATGGCCATCTTGCGCTCGTCGCCCTTCTTGCCGGCGGACTGCTTGCTGCAATCGGACATACGCTGCTGCTGCGGGGTGAGTGCCTTCTTAGCGACCGGAGCCGTGGTGGTGGCGTCGGCCGTCTTGCTGGCCGCCGGGGTGGCGGCGAAGGCGGTAGCGCCGGACAACGCCAAGGCGGCAGCAAGAACGATACGAAGATTGATGGACATGCAGTGACCCTCCCTAAGGTGACCGGCAGTTGCCGGCGGTGCCAGTCTATAGCCGGTCGGGGAGTGTCGTGCGAGCTAACGAAAATTTTAGTGCAAGGAGCATTCATCTACGACAACGCTGTCTGACCGCGTTGCCGTAGATGGCGCTGGCGCAAAGCATCAGCTCAGGTTTCCCAAGCTGACGGCAGGGAGGTTCAGGCTGCTTCGGCGCTGGCCTTGCGCGGACCTTCCAGCAATGCCTTGCGCACATGCGCCACCACCATGTCGATTTCGGCGCTGGTGACGTTGAAGTGCGGGGTGAAACGCAGCGAATTGGTGCCGCCATGGATCACGCCGACGCCGTGCTCGCGCATGTATTCCTCGGTCGAGTCGGCGCCGTAGCACTTGTACTCCGGAGCCAACTCGCAGGAGAACAGCAGGCCGGTGCCCTGCACCTTGGTGATCAGGCCGCCCAGCTCGTTCTTCAGCGCGTTGAGCTTGTCGACGAATTCCTTGCCGCGCTCGCGGATGTTGTTGCGCACCTCATCGCTGAGCTGGTCGAGCGTGGCCAGTGCTACGTCCAGCGCGCGCGGGTTCGCGGTCATGGTGTTGCCGTAGATGCCCTTGCGATACAGGCCCGCGGTGCGTGCGCTGACCGCCAGCACCGATAGTGGGTACTGGCCGGCGTTGAGCGCCTTGGAGAAGGTTTCCATGTCCGGTGCCGGCAGCTTCTCGAAGCCCGGATAGTCGGTGATCGACAGCACGCCGTGCGCGCGCAGGCCGGCCTGGATCGAGTCGATCAGAAGCAGGGTGCCATGCGCTTCGGTGAGCGCGCGCGCGGCCTTGTAGAACTCCGGCGTGACGGCACGGCCCGGATCGCCTTCGCCCATCACAGGCTCCAGGAACATCGCCTCGATGAACCAGCCGTGCTTGTCGGCATCGGCGAAGGCCGCTTCCAGCTGTGCGATGTCATATGGCGCCACCGTGAGCAGGGTGTCCTCGTGACGGTAGCTGGCCAGATGCTGCTGATAATTCTTGCGGCTGGAATCGGAGTACAGCGCCGGCTTATCGGTACGGCCGTGGAACGCGCCTTTCACCGCCAGCCGCTTGATCGTGCGGCCGGCGTAGCGACCACCGGCATCGGTCATCACTTTCGCGTTGACGTCGGCGATACGGCAGGCCAGCGAGACCGACTCGGAACCGGAGTTGAGGCACATGTAACGCGCATACGGGCTGCCGCCGCGGTTGCGGCCGAGCTCTTTGTCGAGCGCCGCAGAGAAGCGTAGTTGCGACACGCTGGGCGCCATCACGTTCGCCATCACCTGTGGGCGACTCAGCGCCGCGAGGATCGCCGGATCGTTGTGGCCGAAACCGAGCATGCCGTAGCCGCCGTTGTCGTGCACCACGGCACCCTTCAGCGTGACGATCCACGGACCACGCGCCGCCGCCGGCAGATACGGGCTGATCGCGTCGTCCGGATAGAAATTGACAAAACCGGCCTGTACCTGGGCGAGTTGCGCGGCTTCGTCCAGCTTGAGGAAGTCGGTCAAGTCAGCGCGCAACTCATGATGGCGCGCCACGGCTTCGGCAACTGCCTGGCTCAGCATGGGATCGAGCGCTGCCATGCGTTCGATGCTGGCGTCGTCCAAGCCCGTGGTCCGCGGCTTGCCGCCGAATTCGCGCAGTTCGCGCAGCTGGTTGATCACACCCATGATGAATCCTCCGTAGCTCCGCCGGTCGGCTGCCATGCCGGAGGCGGACATTAGTGATGCGTGGCGGGGAACGCCGGCGAGCAGGCATTTCCTCAATGTTTTCAGATGTTTCACGCCGCTGAGACAGGGCGGTCGGACGGCCTTATCCCTCGCAGGATACCTTGCGGCGCCGGCCACCGTAACCCCGTGGCAGAGCCGCGGATGACGGCTGTCATCTGCGATGGCTGACGCTGGCGACTGCCTGCGAGGTCCCGTCACATGGAGGATGGGCAGCACTGGAGGACTACCCATGCAACATTCTCATGATCCGATTGCCCGTCTCGTCGGCGCCGTCAAACGCTATGGCCAACTCACTGCACTGGACGGTGCCGATCTGCGCTTGCAGCGCGGCGAACTGCTGGCGCTGCTCGGCCCCAACGGCGCAGGCAAGACCACCGCGATTGGCCTGCTGCTGGGGCTGATCCGCGCCGATGCCGGCACGGTCGAACTGTTCGGGCAGAATCCGCAGCGGATCGAGGCGCGTCGGCGCATCGGCGTGATGCTGCAGAACGCCGAGCTGCCGCCGACGTTGCGAGTGGGCGAGCTGCTGCGGCTGACCGCGAGTTACTACCCGGCACCACGCACCCTGGCGGAAACCGCCGAACTGGCCGGCGTCGGCGACCTGCTCAAGCGCCCCTACGCGAAACTCTCCGGCGGCCAGCAGCGACGCGTGCAATTCGCACTGGCGCTGTGCGGTCGGCCCGAGCTGCTGTTCCTGGACGAGCCCACCGTGGGTATGGATATCGAGGCACGGCAAAAGCTGTGGACGGCGATTCGCCAACTGCTTGCCGAGGGCTGTTCAGTATTGCTTACCACGCACTATCTGGAAGAGGCCGAGGCGCTAGCCGACCGCGTTTGTGTGATGACACATGGCCGCATGATCCACGAAGGCACGGTCGAAGAGCTGCGGGCGCGGGTGGCACTCAAGCGCATCCGCTGCCTGAGCACGCTGTCGACCGATACGGTGCGCGGCTGGCCCGAGGTCAGCGAAGTGCGTCGGGAAAACGAGCGTCTGCATATCACCGCGGTGGAAGCCGAAGTCGTGGTGCGTCGTCTGCTCGCGGCCGACCTGCAACTGCGCGAGCTGGAAGTGCAGCGCGCCGGTCTGGCCGAGGCATTCACCGAACTCACCCGCGATGCTGATGAAGCGTCGGACACCGACCAGCGCGAGGCCGCCTGAAATGGAAACCATCATGTCTGTCAATGAACCGAACTCACTCGTGATGCCGCGCCGTCGCGTCATCGGCGCCTATCTGGAAGAAGCGCGCAGCGAGTGCCTGCGCTATATGCGGGCACCGGGCTTCATGCTGCCGATCATGCTGTTCCCCGGAATGTTCTACCTGCTGTTCGGTGTGCTGATGGCGAGGTCGAATGGTGCCGATGCGGCGCGCTATCTGCTGGCCAGCTACGGCGTGTTCGGTGTGATGAGTCCAGGTCTGTTCGGCTTCGGCGTATCGCTGGCGCTGGAGCGTGACGGTGGCCTGCTGACATTCAAGCGTGCGCTGCCGATGCCGCCGGGTGCTTATCTGTTGGGCAAGATGCTGATGGCGATGACGGCCGCTGCGGTGGTCATTCTGTTGCTGTTGGTGATGGCGTTAACGCTGGGGCACGTGACGCTGAGCCTGACCCAGGCCGGCGCG
Organism: Rhodanobacter sp.; assembly: GCA_035566635.1. Lineage (GTDB taxonomy): Bacteria > Pseudomonadota > Gammaproteobacteria > Xanthomonadales > Rhodanobacteraceae > Rhodanobacter. The sequence continues at coordinate 209,371 of DATMQY010000015.1, read as the reverse complement.
ATGCTGCTTACGGGCGTGCTCGGCGTGCTGCCGTTCTGTGCGCTAGGCATGTTCGTCGGTACCTTGATCAAGGGGCAGGGCGCGCCCGGCATGCTGCAGCTGATCTATCTGCCGATGTCGTTCATGTCGGGCCTGTGGATGCCTTTGCCGATGCTGCCGAAGCTCCTGCAGCAGATCGCGCCAATCTGGCCGAGCTATCACCTCGACATGCTGGCGCTGGCGGCAGTGGGCCTCAACAAAGAGGCAATCCTGACGCATGTACTGGTGCTGCTCGGCTTTGCCGTCGGCTTTCTGCTGCTGGCGGCGCGACGCCTGCGGCGGAACGGTTGAAGTAGCATGTCGTCCAGTCCGAGCCACCCGCGGAAAGCCCTGCCATGACCCCAGCCTTCATTGCCCGATGGTTCACGCCAGCGCCGGATTCCGCGGCGGCCGACGACCTTCGCCGCGGCAAATCGCCATGGGCCGACAGCGTGCACTTGCTGTGGTCGTTGTGGATCTTCATCACGCCGCTGTTCGATCGCGGCCTGCATGGCTACACCCTGACATGGCTGCTGTGCACGCTGGGTTCGTATCCAGTGTTTCTGCTGCTGTTTGCCATGACGCAACTGGCTCCGCGGCGGACTGCGTATCTCTACGCGTGGGGTATGGCGATACTGTGTTTCAGCTTGCTGCCCTGGTATTACAGTGGTCTCAGCTATTACGTGTACGCCTGCGTGATGTTGAGTCATTGCGACAGGCGGCACTTCCGCAGCTATGTGGCCCAGGTGTTGCTGATCAATGCCATCTACGTGGGACTGGCCTGGCGGATCGGCTACCCGCCGTCGCTGCTGGTGATCATGCCGGTCACGATCTTCGTCATCTGCACCATTGTCATGGTCGAACAGATCAACAAGGAAAAGGATGTCGCCCTCAGTCTTTCACACGACGAAGTGCGCCGGCTCGCTGCCACGGCGGAGCGTGAACGGATCGGCCGCGATCTGCACGACTTGCTCGGCCATACGCTGTCGCTGATCACGCTCAAGCTCGAACTCTCGCGCAAGCTGTTCGACCGCGATGTCGATGCCGCCCGGCGCGAGGTCGAGGAGGCGGAAAAGGTGGCACGCCATGCGCTGGCCGAAGTGCGCAGCGCAGTCACCGGCATCCGCGCCACCGATCTCGCTGCCGAACTGGCTTCGGCGCGACTGTTGCTGGAATCCTCGCGTGTGCATCTGGGTTACGGTGTTCTGCCTGCCGATCTGCCCGGTGATGTCGAGCGTGGCCTGTCGCTGATATTGCGCGAGGCGGTGACCAATATTGCGCGCCATGCCGATGCCAGTCAGGCCCGGATCGAGATGACGCGCGAGCGGGCCAGTGTCTGCATGCAGATCAGCGACAATGGTCGCGGCGGCATCGAGATTGACGGCAATGGCCTATGCGGCATGCGCGAGCGGGTGCGCGCGCTCGGCGGTACGCTGACCTTCGAGTCGCCGCGTGGTCAGGGATCGCGTCTGCGGGTGGTGGTTCCGCTGCCGATCATGCGTCTGGTTGAAACATCCAGATCATCGCTGGACCCGACACCTGCTGAGCCGTTGACGCATACGATTCCGGGTCAACCTGTCGCGTGAGCCCATCTACGCGCCCATGTCCGCACAAGCCATGACACCATCCTTTCTCCGCTGCGGACACCAGGAAACCAGCACATGATCCGAGTTCTTTTGGCCGAAGATCAGGCGATGGTGCGCGGCGCACTGTCGGCACTGCTGAATCTGGAGTCCGACATCGAAGTACTCGGTTCGGCCGCCGATGGCGAGGCCGCGTGGCGCGAGCTGCAGCGGCTCAAGCCCGACGTGCTGGTTACCGACATCGAGATGCCGGGATTGACCGGGCTGGAACTGGCGCAACGTATCCAGCGCCAGGAGCTGCCGATGAAGGTGGTCATTGTCACCACGTTTGCACGTCCCGGTTTCCTGCGTCGCGCGCTGGACGCCGGTGTATCCGGTTACCTGCTGAAGGATGCGCCCGCCGAGAATCTGGCTGAGGCCTTGCGTACCGTGCATCGTGGCGGCCGCGCGATCGATCCGCAGTTGGCGCTGGAGGCGTGGTCCGAAGCCGATCCGCTGAACGATCGCGAGCGTCAGGTGCTGCGACTGGCTGGAGAAGGCCAGTCGGCAGGCGATATCGCCACGCAGTTGAATCTGTCGCACGGTACCGTGCGCAATTACCTGTCCGAAGCCATCGGCAAGCTCGGCGTCGCCAATCGCATCGAGGCGTATCGAATGGCGCGGCAGAAAGGCTGGTTATAGCCCCGCGCGCAAGGGCGGGCTCGCTGCGGGATAATGCTACGTTCCTGCTTGCCGGCCGAGTGCCCCTTGAAGAAATCCGATTTCGATTTTGAACTGCCGCCCGAGCTGATCGCGCAGGCACCACTGTCCGAGCGTTCGGCCAGTCGCATGCTTTTGCTGGATGTGCCGGCGCAGTCGCGGCAGGACCGCATGTTCCGCGAGCTGCCGGACTTCCTGCGGCCGGGCGATCTGCTGGTGTTCAACGACACTCGCGTGCTGCCGGCGCGGTTGTACGGGCGCAAGGAAAGTGGCGGCGCCGTGGAGATCCTGATCGAGCGGGTCACCGGCGCGCACGAGGCGACCGTGCAGCTCGGCGTCAGCAAGAAACCGAAGGAGGGCGGCCGGATCGAACTGGCCGACGGCAGCCATGCGGTGGTGCTTGGGCGTGACGAAGGTTTCTTCCGGCTGCGTTTTGAGGCGTCGGAGCCGCTGGAAAAACTGCTGCTCAAGCTCGGCGAGATGCCGCTGCCGCCGTACATCGAGCGGCACGCCGACGCTAGCGACATGGAGCGCTACCAGACCGTGTTCGCGCGCGAGCCTGGCGCGGTGGCCGCACCTACTGCCGGCCTGCATTTCGACGAGGCGATCCTGGGCAAGCTGCGCGAACGTGGCGTCGAGTTCGGCTACGTCACGCTGCATGTCGGTGCCGGCACGTTCCAGCCGGTGCGTGCGGACGATTTGAAGGACCATCACATGCACCGTGAGTGGCTCAACGTTGGCGCCCACCTGATCGGGCAGATCCGGCGTACGCGTGCCAACGGTGGCCGGGTGATCGCGGTCGGTACCACCGTGGTGCGCGCGCTGGAAAGCGCCAGCAAGAATGGTGAGCTGCATCCGTTTGCCGGCGAAACGCAGATCTTCATCTTTCCCGGTTATCACTTCAGCAGCATCGATGGCTTGCTCACCAACTTCCACCTGCCGCAGTCGACCCTGCTGATGCTGGTGTCGGCGCTGGCCGGACGCGAGTACATGCTCGATGCGTATCGCCATGCCGTCGAGCAGCGCTACCGGTTCTTCTCCTACGGCGATGCGATGCTGATCCTGCCGCAGGGCTGCTGAGTCGCGGCAGCAGTTAAACTGGGCGGATGACTGCCATGAATTTCGATCTCTTCGCCACCGACGGTGCCGCACGCCGCGGTCGACTCACGTTTGCCCGCGGCACGGTGGAGACGCCGGCGTTCATGCCGGTGGGCACCTATGGTTCGGTCAAGGCGATGACGCCGCGCGACGTCAGCGAGATCGGCGCCGAGATCATCCTCGGCAACACGTTCCATCTGTTCCTTCGGCCGGGGCTGGAGATCGTCGAGAAGTTCGGCGGGCTGCACAAGTTCATCGGCTGGGACAAGCCGATCCTCACCGACTCGGGCGGCTTCCAGGTGTTCTCGCTGGCGCACAAGCGCAAGATCACCGAGGAGGGCGTGACGTTCGCCTCGCCCGTCGATGGTTCGAAGGTGTTCCTGTCGCCGGAAGTATCGATGCAGATCCAGAAGACGCTGGATTCGGACATCGCGATGATCTTCGACGAATGCACACCGTATCCGGCCACCGAGAAGGTCGCCAGCGATTCGATGGAGCTCTCGCTGCGCTGGGCCGAGCGCTCGCGTCGGGCGTTCGATGAGCTGCAACGTGTCGATTCAAAGCCGCCGAACGCGCTGTTCGGCATCGTGCAGGGCAGCGTGTACGAGAACCTGCGCCAGCGTTCCGCTGCGGGGCTGGTGAGCATCGGTTTCGACGGCTATGCAGTCGGAGGCCTCGCGGTCGGCGAGCCGGAAGCCGAGCGCAACCACGCGCTGGATTTCACCGTGCCGTTGCTGCCGCAGGACAAACCGCGCTACCTGATGGGCGTGGGGCGACCGGAGGACATCGTCGAGGCGGTGCGCCGCGGCATCGACATGTTCGACTGCGTGATGCCGACGCGCAACGCCCGTAACGGTTTCCTGTTCACCGCCGAAGGCACGTTGCGCATCCGCAACGCGAAGTTCGCCACCGATGCGCGGGTGATCGAGGAAGGCTGCGACTGCTACGCCTGCAGCAACGGTTTCAGTCGCGCCTACCTGCGCCACCTCGACCGCTGCAACGAGATCCTCGGCAGCCAGCTCGCCACCATCCACAACCTGCGCTACTACCAGCGCTTGATGACCGGCCTGCGCGAGGCGATTGCCGGCTGCGCGCTGGAAGCGTTCGTGGCCGGGTTCTATGCGCAGCGCCAGGGTAACGGCGTCGCATAGAAATGCATCCCGTGTTCGAGATCCTGATGTAGAGCTGCTTCGCAGGCAGACACTGCCCGCTCTTGATGGCAAGCGCCAGTCGGAAGGTTTCACCGGACGGTGCGTGGGCTTGCAACGGGTGCGGGCTGCCCTCAATAGGAAGCAGGCACGTGGTTCGAAGCGCCACGCGGTGCCGTGCATGCTTTGGGGGTGCATGGCATAATCCATGATCTTTTATCAGGCGTTCAGCTGAATTTCCTGCTGCCGCCATAACTTGCGAGACAAACCGATGAGTTTTCCGACCTCTCCCGTGATCGCCCAGGCGGCCGCTGCGCAGCCTGCCGGTGGTGGCATGTCCATGATCATCATGATGGTGGTGCTGTTCGGCCTGATGTATTTCATGATGATCCGCCCGCAGATGAAGCGCCAGAAAGAGCATCGTGCGCTGATCTCGGGTCTGGCCAAGGGCGACGAGGTGGTCACCAACGGTGGCATCGCCGGACGCGTGGAAGAAGTAGGCGAGACATTCATCACGGTCGAGATTGCGGCCAACGTGAAGGTCAAGGTGCAGAAGGGTGCGGTCTCACAGGTGTTGCCCAAGGGCTCGCTGAAGTCCGTCTGATCGACGGCTTCGGGGCGCCGCCCGGCGGCTGCCCGTCACGCGACTTTTCCTCGATTGTTGCTACCGCCGCGGGTCGTTGCCGCGGCCTTGATGGATTCAGGGCATGAGTGATTTTCCCCGCTGGAAATACGCGCTGGTCGCGCTGGTGATGCTGTTTGGCGTCATCTATGCGTTGCCGAATGCATTTGTCCCGTTGCCGGCGGTGCAAGTCACCGCTAACCGCGACGCGCCGCCGATCGATCAGTCCGTGCAGCAGAAAGCGGCGGCGGCACTGGCCGGCAAGCAGATTGCGGTCAACAACGTGGTGGTGGAGGGCGACCATCTGCTGGCCACCTTCGCCAACTCGGACGTGCAGAAGAGCGGCGCTGATGTGATCAAGGCAGCGCTGGGCGACGGCTACACGGTGGCGTTCAAGCTGCAGTCCAACGTGCCCGGCTGGTTGCGCGCGATCGGTGCGCGTTCGATGCCGCTGGGCCTGGATCTGCAGGGCGGTGTGCACTTCCTGATGCAGGTCGATCAGAACGATGCGATCGACAAGCAGGAAAACAGCTACGCGGACGACATCCGCAGTCTGCTTCGGCAGAAGAACATTCACTATGAATCGGTGACCCGCAATACCGTACGTGACCAGGGCATCGCGGTGATCCTGCGTTCGGCGGCGGACCGTTCCACGGCATCCGACGCGATCGCCAACGAATATACCGACCTCAATGTGGCCAACGGCGCCAGCACCGGCGATCGCTTCGTGCTGAATGCGATGATCAAGCCGCAGAAGCTGCGCGATCTGTCACGCAGCGCGATCACCCAGAACCTGTCCACGCTGCGCAACCGCATCAATGCGCTGGGCGTGTCCGAGCCGCTGATCCAGCAGCAGGGCGAGAGCCGCATCGTGGTCGAGTTGGCCGGTGTGCAGGATCCGACCGAGGCGAAGAAGCTGATCGGCGCAGTGGCCACACTGCAATACCGCCCCGGTATCGGCCAGGCCGGCGACGCGCAGGCGCAGGAAGCGGCGCGCACCGGAAGCATTCCGCCGGACGCCAATCTCTATCGCATGCGCGGCAGCAACCTGCCGGTGCTGGTGAGCAAGCAGATCATCGTGACCGGCAACCAGCTGGTGGATGCCTCGTCGGGCATCGACCAGCAGAGCGGCACACCGAAGGTCGACGTCACCCTGAATGCGGCCGGCGCCAAGAAGATGGGCGACTTCACCAATGCCAACGTCGGCAAGCCGATGGCGGTGGTGTATGTCGAACAGGTCTACGAGACCAAGATCGTCGACGGCAAGGAAGTGCGCGTTCCGAAAATCACCGAGACGGTGATCAACGACGCCTCGATCGCCAGCCCCTTCAGCAAGCAGTTCCAGACCACCGGTCTGGGCAGCCCGAAGGAAGCCTCCGATCTGGCACTGCTGCTCAAGGGCGGCGCACTGGCTGCACCGATGGACATCGTCGAGGAGGGCGTGATCGGCGCCAGTCTTGGCCAGGACAATATCGACAAGGGCTTCAAGGCAGTGCTGCTGGGACTGGCTCTGGTGCTGCTGGCGGCGGCAATCTATTACAAGCTGTTCGGCCTGGTCGCCGACATCGCGCTGTTCTTCAATCTGGTGATCCTGCTGGCGGTGATGTCGCTGATCGGAGTGACCCTGACCATGCCGGGCGTGGCCGGTATCGTGCTGACTCTGGGCATGGCAATCGACGCGAACGTGCTGATCTGCGAACGCGTGCGTGAGGAACTGCGCAACGGCTCGACCCCGCACGCGGCGATCCGCGCCGGTTACGAGAAGGCGTGGTCGACCATTCTGGACGCCAACGTCACCCACCTGATCGCTGCACTGGCCTTGACCACGATGGGTACCGGCGCGATCAAGGGCTTCGGCGTGACGCTGATGATCGGCATCCTGACTTCGCTGTTCACCTCGGTGACGCTGACTCACGCGTTCACCGCGCTGATCCACGGCCACCGCAAGCTCAAGACGCTGTCGGTCTAAGGAACCATCATGGAAATCTTCAATCACGACAGCAACATTCCGTTCCTCGGCATGCGCAAGTACAGCATCGCCATCGCGGTGTTCCTGATGATCGCGTCGATCGGGCTGATCGCCACCAAGGGTCTTAACTACGCGCTGGATTTCACCGGCGGCGTTTCGATGGTGGTGGATTACGACCAGTCGGTGGAAATCACCGACGTGCGTTCCGCGCTGGAAAAGGGCGGTTTCGACCACGCCCTGGTGCAAAGCCTCGGCGGCACCCGCGAGGTGTCGATCCGCATGCAGCCGAAGGACGACGCGAAGGCAGTGGACGCGAACGGCAAGGTCAACCTTGATCTCATCGCTTCGGATGTTCTCAAGACACTGAACGTATCGCGTGCGGATGCCAAGCTGAAGAGCCGCGAACTGGTCACGGCGGAAGTAGGCTCGGAACTGCGCAGCGACGGCACCGTGGCAGCGGTGTTCGTGATACTCGGCATCATGGCCTACCTGTGGATCCGTTTCGAACGCCGCTTCGCGATCGCTGCGGTGGCCACCGAAGTCCACGACGTGCTGGTGACGCTGGGCATCCTGGCGTTGGTGCAGCGCGAGTTCGACATGACCGTGCTGGCCTCGGTACTGGCGGTGATCGGCTACTCGATCAACGACAAAGTGGTGGTGTTCGACCGTATCCGCGAACTGTTCCGGCTCGCGCGCAAGGCCGAGCCGGAAGAGATCCTCAACCGTTCGATCAACAACACGCTGTCGCGAACTATCATCACCTCGCTGTTCACGGCGATCACCATGGGCGCGCTGTTTTTCTTTGGTGGCCCGGCCGTACACGGCTTCGCCGTCACCATGCTGATCGGTATCCTGGTCGGCACGCTGTCGTCGATCTTTGTGGCCAGCCCGATCCTGCTATGGCTGGGTGTATCGAAGAAAGACCTGATGCCAGTCACCAAGGAAAATCCGGAGCTGGCGCGGCGCCCGTAAGCGCACAGGCTCTGTCGAAACGAAACGGCCCGGTTTATACCGGGCCGTTTTTTATTCAGTCCATCCGCGCGCGTTATCCGCGCAGTTCCGCTTCCAGCTGTGCCAACCGCTGCGGTGTACCCACATCGGTCCACTTGCCGCGGTGGTAGCTGCCACTGATCGCGCCATTCGTCATCGCCGCGCGCAACAGCGGCGTAAGCCGGAAGCGCGGCGGCTGGGCTTCGGCACCGGCTGCGTTGCCGATCACTGCTCGCCAGTTCCGCAACAGCTCGTGGCGATATACGCCGATGCCGCTGAAGGTGAGGCGTGCTTCGCCTTCGTCATGCACGATGCCCTGCGCGTCCATCGCGAAATCGCCGTGCGGATGCTGCACGGGATTGTCGACCAGCAGCAGGTGTGCGAGGCCGCTCGGTTCGGCGGGCAGGGCGGCGAAATCGGCGTCGCACCAGATATCGCCGTTGACCGCGATGAACGGTTCGCTGCCCAACAGCGGCAGTGCGTTCAACATGCCACCGCCGGTTTCCAGAGGCGTCGTGCCTTCGTAGGCGTAGCGGATGCGCAGACCCCAGCGCGAGCCGTCGCCCAGCGTGTCGGGAAACTGTTCGGCCAGGTGCGCGGTGTTGATCACCACGTAATGCACGCCGGCCGAGGCAAGTTTTTCCAGGTGCCACGCGATCAGCGGCTTGCCGCCCACCGGGAGCAGTGGCTTGGGGGTGTGATCGGTCAGCGGTCGCATGCGTTCGCCGAAGCCGGCGGCGAAGATCAGCGCGTGCTTCATGCAGCCACCGGCAGGCGCAGGTCGCGCTCACCAACACAACGCTTCAGCAGCGCCACAAAATCGGCCAGCTCGGGATAACGGCCAGCCACGTCGATCACGTAGTCGTAGACGCGCGGCAGATCGTCGAGGTAACCGGACTTGCCGTCGCGATAGCACAGCCGGCAAAAGATGCCGAGCACCTTGATGTGTCGCTGCAGCCCGATCAGGTCGAACCAGCGCAGGAAGTGCTGGCGATCCACAGCGGCGTCGATCAGCTGCGCAGCCTGCAGACGCCGGTGGTAGACCTCCACCCAGCCTTCCACGCGCTCGCGTTCCCACGCGATATAGCAGTCGCGCAGCAGCGAGGCCAGATCATAGGTAATCGGCCCGACCAGCGCACCCTGGAAATCGATAATGCCCGGGTTCAAGAGTCCGGGAATCATTGCGCCGTGGCTGGAAAGCCTCTGCGCGATGCTGCGTGGACGGTCATGCTCCACGATCAGCAGGTTGCGGCTGTGGTAATCGCGATGCACAAAACATTGAGGCTGTGCCAGCGCGTTGTGCAGCAGTACGGTGAACGCCGATTCCAGCACGTCCCATTCCTCGCAGCCGGGTGTATGCCCGAGGTGCCGGCCGAGAAACCACTCCGGCATGATCTCCAGCTCACGCTGCAGGAAGGCGTGGTCGTACGGTTGCATGCCGGTCACGTCGACGTCGCGCTGCATGCGCAGCAGTGCATCCAGCGCATCGCCGTACAGCACGTCCACCGTGCCGTCGTTCAAGGCCGGCAGGTACAGCTGCGAACCGAGATCCTCGATCAGCAGGAAGCCCTGCTCGAGATCCTGTGCCCGCACCGTCGGCACGTGCAGGCCGGCAGCAGACAGTCGCGCGCCGATCTCCAGCCACGGCCGCGAATCTTCCTGCGCCGGCGGCGAGTCCATCACGATCCAGCTGTGGTCCTGCTGCTGTGTGCGCCAGTAACTGCGGAAGCTGGCATCCGCCGAGGCGGATGTCAGCGTCAGCCCGGGGGCGCCGAGGATGCCGCGGGCCCAGGCGAGGCGGGCGGCGGCACGGTCTTGCATGCTGTCCATGAAGTCGATCGCTGACAAAACACGAACAGCTTATCAGGGTGCCGGAGACAGCTGGCGACTCACGACAGGCAGCTCAAGATAGGCGGCTCAAGACAGGTTGTAAGCCTTCTCCTCATGCTCAGCCAGGTCCAGGCCGACCTGTTCCTGTTCCACGCCCACACGCAAGCCCATCGTGCGTTCAAGCAGCTTCAGGATCACCAGGCTCAGCACGGCACTCCAGGCAATGGTGAAACCCACGCCCCTGGTCTGGACCCACAGCTGGCCACCGAGCGACGTCACCGTGCCGAACCCGCCGAGTTTCGGCGACGCCAACGGCCCGGTGAGCAGGGCACCGATGATGCCGGCGATCGCGTGCACGCCGAACACGTCCAGCGAGTCGTCGTAGCCGAACCGACGCTTGAGCTTGGTGGCGCTGAAGAAGCACACCACTCCCGCGATCAGGCCAAGTACCAGCGCGCCACCGGGACCGGCGGTACCGGCGGCTGGCGTCACCGCGACCAGTCCAGCGACTGCACCGGAGGCGATGCCAAGCACACTGGCGCGCCGGTGCATGATCCATTCGATCGCGACCCAGCCGATCGCAGCGGCGGCGGTGGCAATCTGGGTCACCAGCATCGCCATGCCGGCGCTGCCGTTGGCTGCCAGCGCCGAACCGGCGTTGAAGCCAAACCAGCCCAACCACAGCATGCCGGTGCCGATCATGGTGTAGCCGAGATTGTGCGGCGGCATCGGCGTATGCGGATAACCGCGGCGCTTGCCGATCACCAGGCAGGCGACCAGGCCGGCAATGCCGGCGTTGATGTGGACTACCGTGCCGCCGGCGAAGTCGATCACGCCGAGGTCGCCGAGCAGCGAGCCGGGGCCGCCCCACACCATGTGCGCCATCGGCAGATAGACGAGGGTTAGCCAGAGTCCGCTGAACCACAGCATCGCGCTGAACTTCATGCGTTCGGCAAACGCGCCGATGATCAGCACCGGCGTGATGATCGCGAAGGTCAGCTGGAACATCACGAACACGCTTTCGGGCACGGTCTGGTAGAGCGAGTCAGGTTTCAGCCCGACCAGCATCAGATGATCCAGCCCACCGACGATGGAATGCCAGTTCACGTTGCCGGCGTGCATGCCGGTTGTACTGAAGGCCAGCGAGTAGCCATACAGCACCCATAGCACGGTCACCAGAGCGGTGATCGCGAAGCACTGCATCATCACCGACAGCAGGTTCTTGGCGCGCACCATGCCGCCATAGAACAGCGCCGCGCCTGGTATCGTCATCATCAGTACCAGCATGCTGGCGACGATCATCCAGGCGGTGTCGCCGCTGTTCAGCACGGGAGTCGTGGGAGCCTGCGCGAAGGCGGACAGCGGTGCGGTGAGGCCGGCGCAGAGGGCGATCAGGATTCGCTTAGAGCGCATCGGCATCGACCTCCTGCGTGCGGATGCGGATGACCTGGTCGAGCTCACCGACAAAGATCTTGCCGTCGCCGATCTTGCCGGTGCGCGCCGCGCTGCTGATCGCCTCGATCGCATGGTCGAGGCGATCGTCGCTCACCGCTACCTCGATCTTCAGCTTGGGCAGGAAATCGACCACATATTCGGCGCCGCGGTACAGCTCGGTATGGCCGTGCTGACGACCGAAGCCCTTCACCTCGGTCACGGTCATCCCCTGTACGCCGGCTTCGGCCAGCGCCTCGCGCACGTCGTCCAGCGTGAACGGCTTGATGATTGCCGTGATCCACTTCATGTCGTGCTCCCCGCGGCGTGAGTCTTATTGCGATGCAGCACGATGTGTGCCAGCGCCGGGACGCAAGGCTTCAGCGGGATTTATGTCGGTGTACGCTGCATCGACGCCTCTTACATGCACGACTTTCGGGCAACCGATGGCGTGAATTGCCCAGTATTGGTGCATGACCTGGATTGACCGTGCCGTATCAAATCAGTACCATTTTAGTCCCGATTCAAGCCGCCCAGGCCCGAGCGTATCCATGCTCCGCGTCAGCCGACTCACCGATTACGCCACCGTGGTGATGACCTGCATCGCCGCGCACCCGGCCGATGTGCTCAGCACGGTGCAGATTGCCGACGAGACGCATCTGGAATTGCCGACGGTGAGCAAGCTGCTGAAGGCGCTCAGTCATGCCGCGCTAGTCGAGTCGTTTCGCGGCGTCAACGGCGGTTACCGGTTGGCTCGACCGGCCAGCGAAATTTCTCTGGCCGAGATCGTCGAGGCGCTGGAAGGCCCGATCGGCATGACCGAATGCAGCGTGGCCGAGGGCCAGTGCGATCGCGAGTCGCAATGCGGCGTGCGCGGCAGCTGGCAGCGGATCAACAGCGTGCTGGACCACACCCTGCGCGCGGTCAGCCTGGCCGAGATGCTCAAGCCGTTGCCCCACGCCTCACTGAGTCAGGGCCGAAAGATTGCGGTCACCGTGAAAACCGGCGAGGCCACCACCGAATGAACAGCAGCATGATCAACGAAAGCAGCACCAGCACCACGCTCCGCGACAACGCCGAAGTGGCCGAAGTCCTTGGTCGCAGCTACGCAGCCGGCTTCGTCACCGAGATCGAGATGACCAGCCTGCCGCCGGGCTTGGACGAGGGCACCATCCGCGCGCTGTCCGCGATCAAGCAGGAGCCGTCGTGGATGACCGAGTGGCGGCTCGAAGCCTATCGTCATTGGCTGACCATGCCGAAGCCGGATTGGGCCAAACTCAACATCGAGCCGATCGACTACCAGGCGATCAGCTACTACGCCGCACCCAAGGCCGGCCTGAAATCACTGGCCGAAGTCGATCCGGCGCTGCTGGAAACCTATGAAAAGCTGGGCATCCCGCTGCACGAGCGCGCGGCGCTCGCGGGCGTGGCGGTGGATGCGGTGTTCGACTCGGTCTCGGTCGGCACCACCTTCCGCAAGCAGTTGGCCGAAGCCGGTGTGCTGTTCTGCTCGATGAGCGAAGCGATTCGCGAATACCCCGAACTAGTACAGAAATATCTCGGCAGCGTGGTGCCGACCGGCGACAATTTCTTCGCCGCGCTGAACTCGGCGGTGTTCTCCGACGGCAGCTTCGTGTTCATCCCGAAGGGCGTGCGCTGCCCGATGGAGTTGTCGACCTATTTCCGCATCAACGCGCAGAACACCGGCCAGTTCGAACGCACCCTGATCGTGGCCGAGGAAGGCAGCCACGTTTCCTATCTGGAAGGCTGCACCGCACCAAAGCGTGACGAGAACCAGCTGCACGCCGCGGTGGTCGAGCTGGTCGCGCTGGAAGGCGCGCAGATCAAGTACTCCACCGTGCAGAACTGGTATCCCGGCGACGAGAACGGTGTCGGCGGCATCTACAACTTCGTCACCAAGCGTGGCGATTGCCGCGGCGACGATTCCAAGATCAGCTGGACACAAGTTGAAACCGGCTCGGCGATCACCTGGAAATACCCCAGCGTGGTGCTGCGCGGCGACCGCTCGGTGGGCGAGTTCTACTCGGTGGCGCTGACCCATCACTACCAGCAGGCCGACACTGGCACCAAGATGATCCACCTGGGCAAGTACACTAAGTCGAAGATCGTCGCCAAGGGCATCAGCGCCGGCCGCAGCTCCAACAGCTATCGCGGCCTGGTGAAGATGGAGAAGGGCGCCGAGGGCGCGCGCAACTACACCCAGTGCGATTCGCTGCTGATCGGCAAGCAGTGCGGCGCGCACACCTTCCCGTATATGGAAGTGAAGAACCCCAGCGCGATCGTCGAGCACGAAGCGACCACCTCGAAGATCTCCGACGACCAGATGTTCTACTGCCGCTCGCGTGGCATCAGCGCGGAAGACGCCGTGTCGATGATCGTCGACGGCTTCTGCAAGCAGGTGTTTCGCGAGTTGCCGATGGAGTTTGCGGTGGAAGCGAAGAAGCTGCTGGAAGTGTCGCTGGAAGGTGCAGTGGGATGAGTGGCCTGCGTCAGGAGCATTGGGAGGCCGTGTACCGCGAGAAGAGTGAGGCGCAGACCAGCTGGTTCCGCCCGCATCTCGACGAGTCGATGCGCCTGATCGACGCGCTATCGTTGCCGCGCGATGCCCCGGTGCTGGATGTCGGCGGCGGTCGCGCCACCCTGGTCGATGACCTGCTTGCGCGTGGGTTCACCGATGTGGCCGTACTCGATCTTTCTGCCACGGCGTTGGCCGAGGCTCGGCAGCGGCTTGGTGCACAGGCGGCAGGCGTGCACTGGATCGCCGGCGACGTGACCGAGATCGCCCTTCCGGAAGCGCATGTCACACTGTGGCATGACCGCGCTGTGTTCCATTTTCTCACCGAGCCGGGCGAGCAGGCTCGTTACCTCGCTGCCGCCGCGCATGCGGTACTGCCGGGCGGGTTCGTAGTAGTCGGCACCTTCGCCGACGATGGCCCCGAACGCTGCAGCGGCCTGCCGGTTTCGCGCTACGGCACCGCCGCGCTGGCGGCGGCGTTCGCACCCGCTTTCGACATGGTTTCGCACAGTCGGGACGTGCATCGCACGCCAACAGGCAACGAGCAAGCCTTCACCTATGTGGTACTGCGCCGTCACGCTGACGGTGCGAGTGCCTGAGCCCATCGAGTACCCATTATGCTGAAGATCGAAAACCTGCACGCCCGCGTCGAGGGCAAGGAAATTCTCAAGGGGCTCAGCCTCAGCGTGAACGCGGGCGAGGTGCACGCAATCATGGGACCGAATGGTGCCGGCAAGTCCACCCTGGGCAACGTGCTGTCCGGCCGCGACGGCTACGAGGTGACTGCCGGCAGCGTAACCTACAACGGCATCGACCTGCTGGCGCTGGAACCGGAGACGCGTGCCGCCGCCGGTGTGTTCCTGGCATTCCAGTACCCAGTCGAGATTCCCGGCGTCAACAACACCTATTTCCTGCGCGCGGCCTTCAATGCGCAGCGCAAGGCGCGTGGCGAGAAAGAGCTGGATTCCATGCAGTTCCTCAAGCTGGTGCGCGAGAAGCTGAAGGTGATGCAGATCTCCGACGAGCTGCTGCATCGTGCGGTCAACGAAGGCTTCTCCGGCGGCGAGAAGAAGCGCAACGAGATATTTCAGATGGCGGTGCTGGAGCCGCAGCTGGCGATCCTCGACGAGACCGATTCGGGGCTGGATATCGACGCGCTCAAGCACGTCGCCGATGGCGTCAACGCACTGCGCTCGCCCGATCGCGCGTTCCTGATGATCACCCACTATCAGCGTCTGCTCGACTACGTGGTGCCGGATTTTGTGCACGTGCTGGCCGATGGTCGCATCGTCGAGAGTGGCGACAAGTCGCTGGCGCTGAAACTGGAAGAACATGGCTACGCCGGCCTCGTCGAGGGAGCCTCGGCATGAGCCTGCCGGCGCCGCTGCCGTTGGTCGAGTCCCTGCTCGATGCACCGCTGCCGGCCAGCGGTATAGCGTGGCTGGATGCGGCACGGCATGAGAATCGCGAGGCGTTTGCTGCCAGCGGGCTGCCTGATACGCGGGTGGAGGCGTGGAAATACACCACGCTGCGCGCGCTCGGTCAGCGCCGCTTTGCCCATGGCGATACTATCGCAGCATCGCGTGCGGTAGATGCGTCGACGTTCGCGTTGCCCGGTGTCGATGGGCCGCGGCTTGTGTTCGTCAACGGCGTGTTTCGCGCGGATCTGTCGGCACTCGATGCGTTGCCGGTCGGGCTGACTCTGCAGCCGTTGTCGCAGGCGTTGCACGGCGATGCGGAGCCATTGCGTTTCGTGCTGTCGCGACATTACCGTGAGGCAGGCGATGCGTTTGCCAGGATCAACGCCGCCAGTGCTGTCGACGGCGTAGTGTTGCGTGTCGCCGCCAACGTGAAGCTTGCTGCACCGGTACAGCTGGTGTTCGTTGGTGCGGCTGCCGACGTCGAACTTGCCTGGCATCTGCGTAACGTGATCGAGTTGGGCGCCGGCGCCGAGCTGAGCCTGATCGAACAGCATGTTTCCGGCGACGAACCGGCGCAGCTGGCCACCATGGTCAGCGACATCGAACTGCGCGAAGGCGCACAACTGCACCACACCGTGCTGCAGAACGTCGCAGTCGGTACCAGTCTGGTTCGCCGCAGCAACCTGCGTCTGCATGCACGTGCCCACGCGGTGCTGCATGTGCTGGAGCTGGGTGGTGCACTGGTGCGCCACGACCTGCGGGCCGAGCTGATCGGCGACGGGGCACGGTTCGATACCCGCGGCGTGTTCATGCCGCATGGTCGTCAGCATATCGACACCCAGCTGGCGATCCGTCATCAGGCGTTGAACACCACCTCCACTTCGAACTGGCGCGGTGTCGCCAATGATCGTGCGCGCGGCGTGTTCCGCGGCGCGATCGTGGTGGCGCCCGGCGCCGACGGTAGCGATGCCAGCCTCAGCAACAAGAATCTCCTGCTGTCGCCCAGTGCCGAGATCGACACCAAGCCCGAGCTCGAAATCCATGCCGACGAGGTGAAGGCCGCACACGGCGCCACCGTTGGCCAGCTCGATGAACGCTCGCTGTTCTACCTGCGCTCGCGCGGCATTCCACTGGCCGAAGCACGCGCACTGCTGACGGCTGCATTCTGCCGCGCGGTGCTGGATGATCTGCCGAACGAGGTATTGCGCGAGCACCTGTCGGCGCTGCTGGTCGCACAGTTGCCCGCGTGATCTTTTCTCCTTTCCCTGCTTGCAGGGGAGGGTGCCACATACGGAATCGTCAACGATGAATGCACCGGCCATCACCCCCACTGTCTTCGACGTCCAGCGCATCCGTGCGGATTTTCCGCTGCTCGCGCGCAGCGTGCATGGCAAGCCGCTGGTGTATCTCGACAACGCCAACACCAGCCAGAAGCCGGCGTCGGTAATCGAGGCGGTGAACGATCACTACCGCGAGCACAACGCGAACGTGGCGCGTGCGGTGCATCAACTGGGCGAGGAGGCCACCACCGCCTACGAGGGCGCGCGCGACAAGCTGGCGCGTTTCATCAATGCGACATCGCGCAATGAGCTGATCCTTACCTCCGGCACCACCCAGTCGATCAATCTGGTTGCCTACAGCTACGCGCTGCCGCGCCTGAAGGCTGGCGACGCGATCCTCACCACAGTGATGGAGCACCACGCGAACATCGTGCCGTGGCAGCTGGTCGCTGCGCGCAGTGGCGCCACGGTCAAGGCCGCGCCGATCGACGAGCGTGGCGAGCTGATCGTGGAGAAGTACATCGAGATGCTGACGCCGGAGGTGAAGCTGGCCTGCGTCACTCATGTCTCCAATGTGCTCGGCACAGTCAACCCGGTGCGCGAGATCGCACGTGAGTGCAAGAAGCGCGGCATCGCGTTGCTGGTCGACGGCTCGCAGGCGGTGCCGCATCGGCCCGTGGACGTGCAGGCGCTGGGCTGCGATTTCTATGCGATCACCGGTCACAAGATGCTCGGCCCGACTGGCACCGGTGCGCTGTGGGCGAAGCGCGAGCATCTGGAGTCGATGCCGCCGTTCTTCGGCGGCGGCGATATGATCCGCGAGGTACGTTTCAGCGGCACCACGTTCGCCGCTCCGCCGCACAAGTTCGAGGCCGGTACGCCGAACATCGCTGGCTTCGTCGGCCTGGCGGCGGCGATCGACTACTACGAGTCGGTGGGTTTCGAAGCGATCCACGCGTGGGAGCAGAGTCTGCTCGCCTACGCCACCGAACGCCTGAGCGAGATTCCCGGCCTGCGCATCGTCGGCGAAGCGAAGGAAAAGGAGCCGGTGATCTCGTTCCTGATCGAAGGCGCCCAGGCGAGCGACATGGCCACCTTGCTCGATCTGCAGGGCGTCGCCGTGCGTTCCGGCCATCACTGCGCGCACCCGTTGATGCAGTTCTACGGCGTGCCTGCCACGCTGCGCGCCTCGCTGGCGTTCTACAACACGCGCGAGGAAATCGACGCGTTCATCGTAGCGCTGCTCAAGGTGCGCAAGCTGTTGATGTGAATTGGCATCGTAAGGTCGTATGGCTGCGCTGTCACCGACGCGGCGTTATCCTGCCAACACTTCCCGTCGACGACTGATCCCATGCTCGCCACGCTGCCCCGACTGCTCCGCATACCGCTGGCGATGCTGCTGCTCGCGATCAACATCGTGCTGCACGTGCTGCCGTTGTTCGCGCTTACGCTGGTCAAGGTGGTATTGCCGATCCGCGCGATCCGGCTCGCATGCTCGCGCATGTTGATTGTCATTGCGGAGAGCTGGATCGCAGTCAATAGCGCACTGTTTGACGCCTTTACCCGCACACGCTGGCAGGTCGACGGGCTGGATGGCTTGCGTCGCGACGGCAATTATCTGGTGCTGTGCAACCACCAGAGCTGGGTGGATATTCCAGTACTGCAGAAAGTGTTCAACCGGCGCATTCCATTCCTGCGTTTCTTTCTCAAGCAGCAGCTGATCTGGGTGCCTTTGTTGGGGCCAGCGTGGTGGGCGCTGGATTTCCCGTTTATGAAGCGCTATTCGAGGGAAACCCTGATCAGACATCCCGAGCTGCAGGGCAAGGACAGAGAGGCGACCAAGCTCGCCTGCGAGAAATTTCGCCACATGCCGGTGTCGGTAATGAACTTTGCCGAAGGCACCCGCTTCACGCCGGCCAAGCATGATGCGCAGTCGTCGCCTTATCGGTATCTGCTGCGGCCTAAGGCCGGTGGATTGGCGTTCGTGCTCGACGCGATGGGCGATGCGCTGCATGCGATCCTCGACGTCACGATCGTCTACCCGGAAGGCCCGTGCACGATGATGGATCTGATTGCCGGGCGTGTGCACGATATCCGTGTACATGTACGGGAGCTTCCGATCGAGGCCGGGCTGACCGGAAATTACGACGAAGACGCGGCGTTTCGCGGACGCGTCAAGCTGTGGGTAAACACGCTGTGGAGCGAAAAGGATGTTCAGGTGGCTCGCATGCACATGGCGACAAATCCCGCACCGAAAGGAGATTGATCCATGCGCATTCTGATCGTTGGCGCAGGCGCCATCGGCGGCTATTTCGGCGGACGCCTGCTGCAGCATGGACGCGACGTGTCATTCCTGGTGCGCGAGCAGCGCGCGGCACAGCTCGCGCGACACGGCCTGGCGATCCGCAGCGCGACCGGCGATGTGCTGCTGCCGTCGCCACCGACCGTACTGGCCGCTGAGCTGCGCGAGCCATACGACCTGATCCTGCTGAGCTGCAAGGCTTACGGTCTTGAACAGGCGATGACCGATATCGCGCCGGCGGTGGGTCCGGATACGGCGATCCTGCCGCTGCTCAACGGCATGCGCCAGCTGGATCTGCTGGATGCGCGATTCGGCGTGGAACACGTGCTCGGCGGGCAGTGCGTGATCGCCGCCACGCTGGATGCGCAAGGCGCTGTGCAGCATCTCAACCAGTCGCACAGCCTCAGCTTCGGCGAGCGCGACGGTAGTGCGTCCGAACGCACGCAACGGATCGCGCAGAGTCTGGTAGATGCGGGTTTCGACGCGCGACTCAGCCGAACGATCCTGCAGGACATGTGGGACAAATGGGTGTTCTTGGCGTCGTTGGCCGGGATCACCTGCCTGCTGCGCGGATCGGTCGGCAGTATTGCTGCCGCGCCGGGCGGCAGCGCCGCAGCACTCGCCCTGCTGGAAGAATGCCGGGCGGTGGCGGAGCGCTCCGGTCATGCACCGGACGAAGTGACCTTGCAGCGCGCTCGCCATGTACTGACCGAAGCTGATTCGAGCCTGACCGCCTCGATGCTGCGTGACCTCCAGCACGGCCACGCGATCGAGGCCGATCATGTGATCGGCGACATGCTGGCTCGCGCCGATCGGCAACGCGACGAGCACTCCCTGCTCGCGGTGGTCTACGCACATCTGAAGATCTACGAGGCGGGCAGGTCGCACGCACCATCGGCCTGACGGCGGGTACCTCCCGACACAGCTGACCCATTAGAAAAGCCGCGGCTCGATGGCCGCGGCTTTTCTGGTCAACTCAGCTGCTGTGACTCACCAGATTTTTACCTGTTTTTCGGACGAACGCACCATCGCATCGCCGGACTTGCACTGGAATGCCTGGGCGAATTCCGGCATGTTCGACGGCGCGCCAATCGCGCGGAACTGCGCCGGTGCGTGCGGGTCGGTATTGAGCAGGGTGATCTGCGCCTCAGGACGGATGCTGCCGCGCCACACGCGCGCCCAATTGAGGAAGAAGCGCTGATCCTGGGTATAGCCGTCGATCTTCTTGTTTGCCTCGGCCGGATTTTTTGACAGTGCCACCTGCAGCGCGGTGTAGGCGGCATTCAGGCCGCCAAGATCGCCGATGTTCTCGCCCATGGTGAGCTGGCCGTTGACGTGCTTGCCGGGCAGCGGCTCGTAGCTGTCGAACTGCGCGCCGAGTTTCGCGGTACGCGCCTCGAATGCCTTGCGGTCGGCCTCGGTCCACCAGTTGACGTTGTTGCCTTGGGCGTCGAACTTGCTGCCCTGATCGTCATAGCCATGGCCCATTTCGTGGCCGATCACCGCACCGATGCCGCCGTAGTTGATCGCGTCATCCGCCGTGGCGTCGAAGAATGGCGGCTGCAGGATCGCAGCGGGAAACACGATCTCGTTCTGTTGCGCGCTGTAGTAGGCGTTCACCGTCTGCGGGGTCATGCCCCATTCGCTGCGATCCACCGGCTTGCCGATCTTGGCAATTTCATAGTCGTAGTTGAACTTGCCGGCCGCCTGCACGTTGGCGAAATAGTTGTGGGGTGTCAGCGCGAGGCCGTTCCAGTCGCGCCACTTGTCCGGATAGCCGATCTTCGGCACGAAGGTAGCCCATTTCTCCAGCGCCTTCTGTTTGGTCGTATCACTCATCCACGGCAGATTCTCGATGCGTGTCTTGTATGCGGCGCGCAGGTTGTCGACCAGCTCCTGGGCACGCTGTTTGGAGGCTGCCGGGAAGTTGTGGGCCACATACAGCTGGCCCAGCGCCATGCCGATGCCATCGTTGGTGGTGGCCAGCACCCGTTTCCAGCGCGGCTGCATTTCCTTCTGCCCGTTCAGCGTCTGCTGCTCGAACGCGAAGTCTTCCTGCTGGAACGGCGCGGACAGATATGGTGCCGCATTGGCGATCGCGTGATAGCGGAAATAGGCCTGCCATTCGGAGAGCGGCACGTCGCCGAACATCTTCTGCACCTCGGCGAAGAACTTCGGCTGCGACAGCGAGAAGCCGTCTTTCACGTCGGCGCCCTGCGTCTTGAAGAACGCGGCCCAGTCGAAGCTCGGCGTCACCTTGTTCGCGTCGGCGATGCTGACGTAGTGGTAGCGGTTCTCGGGTTTGCGCATCTCCACCCGGGCTAGCGAAGCTGCCGCGAGACGCGTCTCGAACGCCAGCACGGATTTGGCTTGCTGCTGTGCATCGGCGACGTTGACGCCGGCGAGCTCAAGCAGTTTGGCGATGTGCGCCACATAGGCCGTACGGATTTTTTCGAAATCCAGCTTGCTGTAGTAATCGGTGGTCGGCAGGCCGAGTCCGCCCTGGCCGACGTAGGCGATCTCGTTGTTGGAATTCTTGAAATCGGCATTACCGCTGAAGCGGAACAGCACCGGTTCGCCGCGGGCGTAGCTGGCGCGGATATAGCCGACGAGATCCGCCGCGTTCTTCAACGCGTCGATGTCCGCCAGCTGCGGCTTGATCGGATCGAAGCCAGCCTTGTTGATGGCGGCTTCGTCCATGCCGGAGGCATACAGATAGCCGACCTTCTGTTCGATCGAGCCCGGTGCGGCCTTGGCGGCGTGGCTGGCGGCGTCCTCGGCGATCTTGTGCTGCACGTTGAGGCTGGCTTCGCGCAGAGCATCGAACGAACCCCAGCGCGTGCGGTCAGCGGGAATCGGATTAGCCGCGATCCACTTCGCGTTGACGAAGCCATTGAAGTCGCTGCAGGCACTGATCGTGCTGTCGATCTCCTGCACATTGAACACGCTGGAGGGCGCAGCGAGGGCGCCGGTGCACAAGGCGATGCCTACGGCAAACGCCAGCGGTTTCACGAGTCGATGTTTCATGGGTTCTCCCTGGTTCGCACGATCGCGCATGTGTTGCCCGGTGGCGGGCAGACAGCTCCTGCACCGTAGGCAGTGAGGCATGGTGCGAGACAGTGTCGAAGGTCACGGGTGGCAGTCGCCGGGAGTTGCTGCAGGTCATGGTGACGCAGGCCACGTGGGCATTATCATCGGCCGATGAGTGAACCGACTTCCCCCGTATTCCGTGCAGCCGGGGCTGCCGATATCCCTGCCATCGTGGCGCTGGTCGAATCCGCCTATCGCGGCGAATCCGGTCTGCGCGGCTGGACCACCGAATCGCGTCTGCTCGATGGCCGGCGTACCGATGCGGCCGATGTCGGCGCGCTGATCGGACGCCCCCACAGCATCGTGCTGCTGGCCGAGCGCGATGGGCGGCTGATCGCCAGCGCCCATGTGGAGCGGCAGGGCGAGTCCGGCTATTTCGGCATGTTTGCCGTCGATCCAGAGCAACAGGGCGGTGGTCTCGGCAAGGCGGTGCTAACTGAAGCCGAGCGCATTGCACGCGAACAATGGCAGTGCCGCGCGATGCGCATGACGGTGATTGTGCAGCGTGAGGAGTTGATCGCCTGGTACGGCCGTCGCGGCTATCGCCGCACCGGCGAATACCAGCCGTTCCCGTACGGCGATGAGCGCTTCGGCATTCCGCGCCGCGACGATCTGCGCTTCGAAGTATTGGTCAAGGACTTTGTCGAGCCGTTGGCATGAACGGCTGGGTGAAAGTTGGCACGCGCAGCGAACTGCTGCCGGGCGAATTCAAAGTGGTGTGGGACGGCGACACGCCGATCGCGGTCTACAACATCGACGGTGCGCTGTACGCGGTCGAGGATACTTGCACACATGACGGTGGCGATCTGGCTGGCGGCGAGGTGCATGGTTTCGAGGTGGAGTGTCCCCGTCATGGCGCGCGCTTCGATCTGCGCACGGGCGCCGTGACGAAGCCGCCGGCGTACGAGCCGATCGCGAGTTTTCCGGTGCGCGAAGAAGATGGGGCGATCTGGACGCGGGATGATCGGTGAGGTTGGGCGGAACTCAACCTGACCTCGATATTTTCTTTCAGTCACTGCGCGCCGAAGGCGCTTCCGTCGACGGGAGCATCTGATGAAATGCGCACTTGCCCCTTGGGTGAAATATGGGCGTGGTGGAGAGGTTCTGCCAGCAGTACCAGGTAATGGGAACAGCAAGCACAGAAATAGCGAGAAGAAAGTAAGCTCTCCTTCGCACTCCAACGCCACGTTGGATCTTGGTGCGCTGAAACACCCAAGTGCCCGGCAAAGGTAACTGGCCGTACCGCAGAAGCTGGAGAGCGTTCCATGCGGAAAGAAGCGCGACGAAAAGGAACGACGCTAAGACGCTGATCAACAGACCGCGCCACCAGGGAAGCTGATCGCAAAGGGGGAGCGACTGGATATAGCCAAAGAGCGCTGGTTGCAGCCAAAACCGGTACGAGATGGCGAGTAGGACGCCTATCACCAAGAGTACGATCAGATTGCGTCGCCCCTGAGGCGTTGGCTCAATGAACTCATCGGTCATGCGTATCTAACTGCCGAATAGGCGGACCGTTGGATCCGGTTATGCATCCCTTGCTGCGCTCAAAATCGCTGCGCACCCCCGTACTAGCTAGAAGCTTATCGGTGCTGATGCCATCTAACAACCAAGTGTGTTGCCGACGAAAAGACGGCTCAGGAAGTGGGCAGAAATATTTCTAGCCACGAAATATGTTGCCGCAGTTTGCTTTGCTCAGGAACGCGTACCGGGGCACTCGGTCGACTGATGATTCAACCCTTCGGCCTCTTTCTCGAAACGGACGGAAACCGGCTTGCCGTCCTGCCATTTCAGACGAAGGACGTAAAGCGAGTCGAAATCATCGGCGGCCCAGGCGGGCACCTGCTGCGTCTTGCCGCCGGCGGCGGTAACCAGATGCTGTGCAGCCTGCTGCGCCAGGTTGTGTTCCCACGCTACATAGATCGTCGCCGAACTGTAGGTCGGCTTGAGCAGGTCCTGCTCAAGTTGCTGAATCTGCCTCAGTCCGAATGACATGTTGACCGGCAGGCCCAGGCGAATGGCGGTCGGCTCGATGGTGGCCAGCGGGCGCACGTAGTCGTAGTCGACGCCCTTGTCTTTCGCGGTGGACCCGGGGTCGGGCGCATAGATCGCCGTTGGCGTGCCGAATTTCGCCTGCAACACCTGCGGCAGCGCCAATGCGCGGTTCAGGCCCTGGCAGTTGAGCTGGCCCAGCCCCAACGCCGGTTTTTCACCGTGACGCAGGAACACGATCGTCTGGTCTGCGTGGGCAACAGGCATGAGTAAGGTGAGCGCCAAGGCAGCGACCAGTGCATTGAGCGACTTCGCCATACCGATTCCTTGCCCGACGGGACTTGAACGAAGCACGAGTGTATCGCCCCGGACACAGACCGTCATGGCGGCGCAGCGCGAAGCGCGCTCACCCTCAAAGGTGATAGACGAACGCGAGCGATTCCGACAGCTGGGTGCGCGAACCGAATCGCGTCACCAGCGGACTGTCGCCGGCATTGCCAAGCAGCCGTCCATACACCAGCGCCAACGCGACACCGGTGTGCTTGCTGGTCGGCATGAACAGGTCGTATTCCAGCGAGGCGAGCTCGCTGCCGGCACCGGGTTGCCAGGCGGGCACGTTGAGTACGCTGGCCTGGTTGCGGTTGATGCCGAAGAAGCGGTTCATGGCGTGCCCGTTCATCGCCTGCCAGTGCAGTTCGATGGAGTGCTGCAACAGCCCTGCCGCTGGCAGGTCCCACTCGGCATAGATGTCGAGATAGGCGCCGGCGCCGTGGGTGTCATGGCTGAGGCTGCTGCCGACATCAATATTCTTGCTTAGCTGCCATTCCAGGTAACCACCGACGGTAAGGCGCGGCGATAGTGGCGCGATCTTGTTACGCAGCACGCCAAGGTCGCCACTTTCGCGGCCCCACTGGTAGTTGCCATATATGCCACCGTGAAGCACGGATCCACCGATCAGGTCGACCTGCAGTCCGTCCAGGGTGGACAGGCTGACGTGGTCGGCGGGGATCTCGATGTCGAGGTATGGCATCGGCTGGTAGCGTGCGGTTTTCGCACCGAGCCAGCTCGGCAGGTGCTCCACACCGACGCCGACGGCCAGCGTGGGTGGATTGGCGCTATCGGCCATGCAGCTTTGCGCCCAGAACAGGCAGGCTGCGAGCAGGAGGCGACGGAGTGGGGTCGAGGGCCGGGTCATGCGGGTCATTCGGGCGGCAGCATACGGCCTGCGGCGGTGATTGGGTGGGTTGTCGCGGGCGTTCGCTCAGCGTTCGTTCCGAAAGGGGAAAGGGCACCGAAAGACAGTTTTTCTACCTTATGTGGCATCGTTAGCCGAGAGATTGTCGATGTCCGTGTCTGGTTGGACCATCCTGTGTGATTTTGACGGCACCATTTCCGTCGAAGACGTGATCGACTCCCTGCTCGACCGTTTCGGTCGGCCTGGCTGGGAAGTGCTGGAGCAGGACTGGCGTGCCGGCCGCATCGGTTCGCGCGAGTGCATGTCCGGCCAGGTCGATCTGCTGCAGATGACCCGCGCGGAACTCGACGCGCATCTGGGCGAGCTGTGGATCGACCACGCGTTTCCGGGTTTCGTGGCGAAAGCGCGCGAACTGAACGTGCCGATCCGCGTGGTCAGCGACGGTCTCGATTATGCGATCCATCAGATCCTCGGCCGTTACGGCCTGGACGATCTGCCGCTGGCGGCGAATCACCTGGCGCCGGCGCCGCCGCCGAAGCAGTGGCAGCTGACGTCGCCGTTCCAGGCTGACGGTTGCCGTAGCGGTACCTGCAAGTGCGCCTGCGTGGCGCAGGCACGCACGACCGGTGCGAAGACCCTGTTGATCGGCGACGGTGCCTCGGATTTCTGCGCCGCCGACCGCGTCGATTTCGTGTTCGCCAAGCACCGCCTGATCGAGCATTGCCGTGCCACCGGCATCGACTACGTGCCGATCACCGGTTTCGAGGATGCGCTGGAGTTCCTGCCGAAGCTGCTCGATGGCAGCCTGTCCAGCCATTGGCATCACGAGCCGGCGCACGCGCTCTCCTGATCGCGTCGCACGCTGCATTTTTCCGAATTCCCCGAATCATTCCGGATCATTCCCCATGAAAATCGACAAGACCGCCGCCGGCTTCATCGACGACGCGCAGCTGCTCGCCGACGAGGCGAAGTACAGCTCGTTCGGCGATACCGTGCATTACGTGGACCCGCCGAAGATCTTCCGTCACGGCGAAGGCAGCTACATGTACGACACCGCCGGCACGCCGTTCCTCGACCTGCAGATGTGGTATTCGGCGGTCAATTTCGGTTACGGCAACCAGCGCCTCAACAACGTGCTGAAGGATCAGATCGACCGCCTGCCGCAGGTCGCCAGCCAGTACCTGCACCAGACCCGCATCGAGCTGGCCAAGACGATCGCGCTGGATGCGAAGAAGAAGTTCGGCCTGGATGGCCGCGTGCACTTCAACGTGGGCGGCGCGCAGGCGATCGAGGATTCGCTGAAGATCGTGCGCAACGCCTGCAACGGCAAGAGCCTGATGTTCGCGTTCGAGGGCGGCTACCACGGCCGTACGCTGGGTGCCTCGTCGATTACGTCGAGCTATCGCTATCGCCGCCGCTTCGGCCATTTCGGCGAGCGCGCGATGTTCCTGCCGTTCCCGTATCCGTTCCGTCGCCCCAAGGGCATGACGGCGGAAGAGTATTCCGATAGCTGCGTGCGCCAGTTCGAGCGCCTGTTCGAGACCGAATACAACGGCGTATGGGACCCCAAGACCGGCCAGTGCGAATACGCCGCGTTCTACGTCGAGCCGATCCAGGGCACCGGCGGTTACGTGTTGCCGCCGATGAATTTCTTCAAAGGCCTGAAGAAGGTCTTGGACAAATACGGCATCCTGATGGTGTCCGACGAAATCCAGATGGGTTTCTGGCGCACCGGCAAGCTGTGGTCGATCGAGAATTTCGGCGTGACGCCGGACATCGTGGTGTTCGGCAAGGCGCTGACCAACGGTCTTAATCCGCTGTCCGGCCTGTGGGCGCGCGAAGAGCTGATCAATCCGACGATCTTCCCGCCGGGCTCGACCCATTCCACGTTCAACTCCAACCCGCTCGGCACCTCGCTGGGTCTGGAAGTGATCAAGATGGGCTACGAGCTGGACTACGAGACCACGGTACCGAAGAAGGGCGCGCATTTCCTCGAAGGCCTGCGCGACCTGCAGAAGCGCCACAAGGAAATCGGCGACGTCGACGGCCTCGGCCTCGCGCTGCGCGCCGAGATCTGCACCGACGACGGCTTCACGCCGAACAAGGCGCTGCTCGACAAGATGGTCGACATCGGCCTGGCCGGCGACCTCGAGCACAACGGCAAGAAGATCGGCCTCGTGCTGGACGTGGGCGGCTGGTACAAGAACGTGATCACGTTCGCGCCGTCGCTGGATATTACGCACGAAGAAATCGATCTGGCGATTTCGCTGCTTGACCAGCTGCTGACCAAAGCCAAGAAGGGCTGATGTCGGCCGCGTGTGTACCACGCGCAAAAAGAACCCGGCGACATGTCGTCGGGTTCTTTTGTTTGTTGCCGGGTGAAATGTCGTTACGGCGCGCGCTTGAGTGCCAGCACCGCGTTGAGCCCACCGAACGCGAACGAGTTGCTCAGCGCCGCGCGCACCGGCATCTCGCGGGCGACATTCGGCACGTAATCCAGGTCGCAGGCCGGGTCGACCTTGTCCAGGTTCGCAGTGGGCGGCACCACGCCGTCGCGCAAGGCGCCGACGACGGCGACCAGCTCCAGAGCGCCGGACGCGCCCAGCGCATGGCCATGCATCGACTTGGTCGAGGACACTGCAAGACGATCGGCATGTGCGCCGAACGCAAGGCGGATCGCCTTGCTCTCGGTGGCATCGTTGGCCAGCGTGCCGGTGCCATGGGCGTTGATGTAGTCGACGTCCTGTGGGGCGAGGCCGGCATCGGCGAGGGCCTGGCGCATCGCGCTGGCCGCTCCGTCCGCGCTGGGCATCACGATGTCGGTGGCATCGGCAGTCATGCCGCTGCCGGCCAGTTCGGCGAGGATAGTCGCACCGCGCGCCTGTGCGTGTTCCAGCGATTCCAGCACGAAGATGCCGGCGCCCTCGCCGAGTACCAGGCCGCGCCGGTTCGCGCTGAATGGGCGACAGGTGTCGTCGGCCAGCACGCGCATCGCTTCCCACGCACGCAAAGCACCATACGTGATGCAGGCTTCGGTGCCGCCGGTGATGGCGACGTCGGCCATGCCGTAACGGATCAACATGGCGGCCTGAATGATCGCGTGATTCGCCGAGGCGCAAGCGCTGGCCACCGCATAGGTGGGTCCGCGCAAGCCATAGGCGATGCTGATCTGGCTGGCCGAGGCATTCGTCATCAGGCGCACGATGGTGAGCGGATGCGCGCGTTGGGAATTCTCTCCGTACAGCCGCTTGCTCTGTTCGTCCTGGGTGGTTTCGCCGCCGACGCCGGTGCCGACCACGACTGCCGTGCGTACGCCGAGTTCGTTCTGGCGGAAATCCAGTCCGGATTGAGTGATCGCCTCGCGCGCCGCATGCAGGGCGAATTCCGAGGTGCGATCGAGCATCGGCAGGATGCGCTCATCAATATTCGCTGTCGGGTCGAAACTCGCCGGCACCTGCGCTGCGATCTTCACGCGCAGGCGCTCGGCGTCCGGATGGCGCAGCGGACCGATCGCGCTGCGTCCTTCGCGCAAGCCTTGCCACAGCGCCTCGGCACCGACGCCGAGTGGGCTGATCGCGCCCATGCCGGTGATCACCACGCGGCGCATCGGAACACTTTGCATCACTTCGATCCTTCGCCGGCGGCAGCTTTTTCATCCAGCGCCTTCTGCACCGCATCGACCAGGCTCTGCGCCGTGTCGCTGTCGAAGTTGGCGCCCTGCTGGTCGGGGAAGGTGATATTGAAGTGTTCCTCGATATCGAAAATCAGCTCGATCGCCTCCAGCGAGGCGATGCCCAGATCCTTCAAGGTGGATTCGGGTTTGATGATGGTCACGTCGATCTTGGCCTGCTTGGCGATGATCTCGAAAAGTTGCTGCTGGGTCGTATCGTTCATGGCGAGCGGGTTCCTGGTTGTATACGACAATGGTATGCCCCAATCAGTCTAGGCAGAATTGCTTACTCATGCCTTTCATCGCACAACTGGAACCGGATGCCCTGCTCGGGGCCTTCATGACGCAGCCGCCTGCCGGCTTCACGGTGGAACTGTCGCCGCAGGGCATGCCGTGCTTCGTGGCGCCGTTCAACCTGCTGACTACGGCGGACGATGCGCTGCGCCGGCGGCTGATGCGCCTGCCAGGTTATCGCTGGTGGGGTCGCCTGCTGCAGTGGCGCACGCGCTTTGCCGGCACCACCGTGTCCGAGTACGCGCCGTTGCCGTCGGGCGTGACGCCGATGGCGCTGGCGTGCGGGCTGAAGGCGGCCTATGGACGCGAGTGCAAGTTGCTCATCGTCAAGGACATCGCCCAGGACTCGCCCTTGCTGAGTGACGCCGAAAACGCCCATGCGCGCGAATTCGCCCGCGCGTGCGAGGCGGAGGGTTATGTGCTGCTGGAGGGGCAGGCATTGGCGTGGCTGCCGATGGATTTCGCCTCCGACGACGAGTACCTTGCGCGCTTGTCGTCCGGCCGACGGAAAAACATCCGGCGCAAGCTGCGCTCACGTGCGGATCTGGAGATCGAAGCGGTGCGCACCGGCGACGCACGTTTCGACGACGAGACCACGCTGGCCGAGTTCTACGCGCTGTTCGACAACGTTTACGCGCAAAGCGAGATCCACTTCGACCGGCTCAGCGCAGCGTTCTTCCGCAGCGTGCTGCAGGATGGCGGCAGCGGCGGCGTGGTATTCGTCTACCGTCATGCAGGGCAGATGATCGGCTGGAATCTCTGCTACGAACACGGCGGCAAGTTGATCGACAAATACGTCGGCTTTGCGTATCCGCAAGCCCGCGAGTACAACCTGTACTTCGTCAGCTGGATGCACAACCTCGACCATGCGCGCCAGCGTGGCCTCACGCATTACGTGGCTGGCTGGACCGATCCCGAAGTGAAATCCTTTCTCGGCGCACGCATGACCTTTACCCGCCACGCGGTGTATGCCCGCAACCCGCTGCTGCGCGCGCTGCTGTGCCGGCTCAGCCATCATTTCGAAAGCGACCGCAGCTGGCAGGCGGAAACGGAGACCACCGATGCCTGATTTCACGAACCGCCCCGTGGTGCTCGACATCGACCGCTCGGTCGGGCCGCTGCCTCATCGGCTGGTGCTGCCGCTGGAGCATTGGCAGGAGTCGATCCGCTTCGGCTGCTCGCTGGCAGCAATGCGGCGCTTCCGCCGCATGCTGGACGAGTTGCTGCCGGCCAGCTACGGCACCGTGTTCATGGGTAGCGGCGATTTCCACCACCTCAGCTGGCCGTTGATCGCGCGGCTGGCCGCGCCCGAGCCCTTCCAGGTCGTGGTGCTGGACAATCATCCGGACAACATGCGCTTTCCGTTCGGCGTGCATTGCGGTTCATGGGTGCGCAAGGTGGCGGCGCTGCCGCAGGTCGGCCATGTGCATGTACTCGGCATCACCTCCAGTGACATCGGCGGCGGTCACGCGTGGGAAAATTATCTGACCCCGTTGCGCCGCGGCAAGCTGAGCTACTGGAGCATCGGTGTGGATACCGGCTGGTCGCGCCGGCTCGGTCTGGCGCACGCGTTCCGCGGTTTCGACACGCCTGATGCGATGGTCGACGCATTCATCGAATCGCAGCGCACGCAGCGTGCGCCGAGCTACCTGTCGATCGACAAGGACGCGTTCTCGCCCGAGGTGGCACACACCAACTGGGACCAGGGCCGACTGCTGACCAGCCACGCTTTGGCGCTGATCGACAGCTTGCGCCACGGACTGGTCGGCAGCGACATCAACGGTGAGGTCTCGCACTATCGCTATAAGAGCTGGTGGAAACGTCGGTTGTCGGCGATGGACGAGCAGCCCGAAATCGATCCGGCGCAGTTGGCCGGCTGGCAAGCACAGCAGCATGCGTTGAACCTGCAGTTGCTGGCAGCGATCGCGGCACGATCTGCCTGATTCAGGCCGGCATCGCTTCGATCGTGTTGCAGATCGCTTCGAAATCCGCGTCCGTCACCCACGGGCTGTTGCTGATGCTCAGGCTACGCGCGGCAAAGTCGCGCGCATGTGGCACATCCTGGGCGGGCACCGTGCCGGCCAGATACTCGTAATCGGGCAGGGCGTGGATGAACAGGCGGCTGACGCCGAAGCCGGTTTGCCACAGCTCGGTCAGTACGGCATCACGGCGTCTTTGGTCGGGCAGCAGTAGCAGTAAAAACGGCCAGGTGCCCCGTGCGTTGGTGGGATCGTCAAGCACTTCGATGCCGTCGATCTGGCGCAGTCGTGGTAGGCGCCGTTGCGCTTGTGCAGACAGCTGATCGAGAAACGCCGGCAGGCGGGTGGCGGCATGTGCGCCGACGGCTTGGCGCCAGTGTCCGACACGATGCAACGGAATCGTCAACGGGAAATCGTCGCCCACCGCGGCGACCGGATCGCCGCGGCGCAGGGCGCGGCGCAGCGGGTTGCCGTAGGCCAGCCGCAGTCCGCTGGGTCGATACAGCGCGGCGTAGCCGAGCAGCTCGATGCTGCGTTTCCATTCCATGCCGAGGCTGCGCGGGACGAGGCGCGCAGCGGTGTGCGCGAGACGTTCGCGCAGCAGCGGATCGCGCGCCAGCAGCAGGCCGCCTTCGTAGATCGACAAGCCCTTGCCGGCGGCGAGGCTGAAAAATCCCACGTCGCCGGTCAGTCCCACGCTGATGCCGTTGCGGTGTGCGCCAAGCGCTTGTGCGGCATCCTCGATCACGTACGCGCCCACGCTGCGGGCGACCGCGAGCGCATCGTCGACATCGGCGACGCGGCCGGCCAGATGGGTGGGAATGATTGCCAGCGTGCGTTCGTCGCAGGCCGCACGCAAGGCGGCCGGATCCATGTCGTAGTGACCGGCGCGCAGATCGCACAACTGCAGTTCGAGCCCTGCCTGTTGCACGGCGATGGCGACCAGCGGGCAGGTGAACGCAGGCACCACCACGTGCCGGCGTTGCGGTTGCAGTTCATGCAGGGCTGTCAGTGCGATCAGCAGCGATGCTGTGCCGGAGCATTCCAGCTGCAGCGGTGGCGTGCCCAGTTGCGCGGCGATGTCGGCCGCCAGTGTCGGCGCACCCGGACGCAGATCAGCCAGCTGCAACGGCAGGCCGGCAGTGGGTGGCAGTTCGTGAGGGCGGCGGGGCAGCATCTGCGCAGCTTAGCCGGTGCTCAGGCTTCGGCAGGTTCCGGTACGTGTTCGCGGCTTTCAGCCATGCCCAGGCAGACGATGCCGGCGATGATCGCGATCGCGCCCAGCACGCGGGCAGTGTTGAGGTGTTCGTCGAACAGCCAGATCGACAGCAGCATCACCGACACTACCTCCAGATGCGATGCAGCGAAAGCGGGGCCGATCGGTGCGTGTTTCAGCAGCGCCATCCAGGTGAAGAACGCGCCGACGTAGCCGATCACGGCGCCGTAGACCCACGGCTGGCCGAACACGCGCAGCAGCCACGCCAGGCTGGCTTCCACCGGCAGTGCTTGCGTGCCTGCGTACTTGAAGCTGATTTGCGCGAGGGTGTCGAAACCCATCAGCAGCAGGAAGCCGAACAGGTAGAAGCGCTTCATCCGCCGACTCCCACGATCGCCACGCCAAGCGTCACCAGCAGGATGCCGACGACACGCAGCCGGGTCAGTTTTTCGCCGAACAGGAAGCGCCCGGCGACCATGATCGCCACGATATTGATCGAGCCTAGCAGCACGCCCTCGGATAGCGGGATCAGCGACAGGAACGCGATCCACACCAGAAATTCGATCACGTAGCTGGCGATGCCGAGCCACAGCCAAGGCCGCGCAGCCATGTATTTCCAGCGCGCCAGTCCGTCGCCGGCAGCATCATCGCCGGCGGCCGCCTTGAACGCGAGCTGCCCACCGGTGTCGAGCACGACATTGAGCAGCCACAGGCCCGCTACCAGGCTGGAGATGGAACCCTCCGCCGATATCATCAGGCCGCGACGCGCTGTGTGCCGCTGCCTGCGGCGATGTTGTCGAAGAACGCCGCCGAGCGATCGATCAGGGTGCGACGTTCCTTGTCGATGGTGATCATGTGGTAGCTATCCCTGAGCAGCAGCAGCTCGGCTGGCGCGCTGACTTCGCGCATCACCAGCTCGGCATTCTTCAGGCTGGCGACGTCGTCTTCGCTGGCGTGTGCGACCAGGCAAGGCGCGGTCACCTGCGGCAGCTGGCTGCGCACTTCGGCGGCCAGGCCGTACATTTCGGCCAGCGAATACCACGGATTGCCGGGCAGGCCGGCGGCGGCGCTGTCGCCGCTGAGCATGGCCGTGCTGACCTGCGCGCGCAGGCGCTCGTCGCGGATGCCGTAGGGCGGTTGTTCCATGAAGCTGCGGTTGCGGCCGATGCCGAGTTTCTTCGCCAGCGGTAGCATGAACGACAGTCGCGCCATGAACGGAATGCTCCAGCCGTCGTAGCGGAAGGTGGCGCCGTAGACGCCGACGCCGGCGACCTGTTCCGGTCGATCCGCGGCCAGTTTCAGTGCCAGCAGCGCGCCCATCGACAGGCCGCCGACGAACAGGTGATCGACCTTGCCGAGCATCTCGTCGGCGGCTTTTTCGACGCTGGCGTACCAGTCTCGCCAGCCGGTGGCGAGCAGGTCCTCGACGTTGCCGCAGTGGCCGGCCAGCTGCATGCCGTGCACGGTGAAGCCGGCACGGTTCAGGCCCTTGCCGAGCAGCCGCATTTCCATCGGCGTACCGGTGAGGCCGTGAATCAGCAGCACGCCGCTGCGCCCGCCCTCGAAGAAAAAATCAGTCTGCTGGATCACACGCTTGCCCTGTACCTGGTAGACCACCATCGCGTTGATCGACAGCGGCCCTTGATGCGGTACAGCATCGCAGATTGCGGTTTCCTCAGTCTTTCGGGGTGGTCTGAGCCGGTGCCGAAGCGGCACCGAAGCGTACGATCACGCGCTGGCCGATGCGCAGATCCTGTGGCTGGTCGAACGCCAGCACACATTCCACCGTGCGCGCGTTGGCGCGCACCTGCGGATCGTTTTCCAGCGTGGCCGGCCCGTAGACATTGCCGATGCGCAGCACGTGCGCGCTCCACTGGGCGTTGCCGCGACCGCTGTCGGCGACGACTTCGGCATGCATGCCCGGCTGGATCACACCGACGAAGCTCTCATTGAGTTCGGCGCGCACGATCCGCGGTTTCTGCGGCAGCAGGGTGAACAGCGGACCGGATGACGGCGATACGCTGGCACCGGGCTGGGCCAGCACACGCACCACCTCGGCGTCGAATGGGGCGAGCAGGCTGCGCTGCTTCAGCTCGTAGCGGGCTTCGTCCAGTTTCTGGCTGGCCATGTCCTGTGCCGCACGGTCGGCCTGCTGTTCGGCATCGAGCTGTGCGGCGGCTTCGCGTGCGTCGTCGGCGCTCTGGCCATCGCCGGCGCCAGCAGCGACGGCAGCAGCAAGCCGCTTGGCGCGCTGCTCGGCGGCTGCCTGCTTGATGGCTAGCAGTTTCAGTTGCGCCTGCGCCTGTTCCAGTTGCGTCTGCGCCGCATCCACTGCCAGTTTGGCCGGCTGGGTGTCCAGTGCGGCCAGCAATTGTCCCTGCTTGACGTGGTCGCCTTCATGCACGGCGACCGTGGCGAGAGTGCCGTCGCGAGATGTCGACAGATTCAGCAGGCCTCCTTCGATATCGATCCGGCCGCGGGCCACCGCGGCATACGCGGCAGCGGGCTTGGCGGTGGCGCTGGTGGGTGCATTGGCGGGTTTCGAGCAGGCAGCCAGCAGGTATGGCATCGCCACGGCCAGACAGCCGAGACGGATCAGCCACAAGACGGGTAGCCGCCGTGGCGGGAAAGGTATGGGCAACTTCATGATGGGGTCCCCTGGTCTGACGCGGCCGGCGTGTGTGGGCGCAGGTCGCTGAGTATGCGGCCGTCTTCCATCGCCAGGACGCGGTCGGCGTGGACGACCAGGCGCGGATCGTGGCTGACGCACAGCACCGTGGTGCCATGGGTGCGGGCGATCCGGTGCAGGATGTCGATGATCATCTGGCCGTTGGCTGCGTCCAGCGCGCTGGTTGGTTCGTCGGCGAACAGCAGCTCCGGCTCCTTGGCCAGCGCACGGGCGATCGCCACACGCTGCTTCTCGCCACCGGACAGCTCGGACGGCCGCAAGCGCATGCGGTGCGCCAAGCCGACTTCCTCCAGCGACTGCTGCGCGCGGTGCCGAGCCTCGGTGCGTGACAGGCCCATGTGATTCAGCGGTAACTCGACCTGCTCGAAGGCACTTAGCGCGGGGAACAGGTTGAAGCCTTGGAACACGAAACCGGTGTGCTGCAGACGAAAGCGTTCCAGCGCGCGCAGGTCGAGCTGGCCAAGCTCGCTGCCAAGCGCGTGTACGCGACCGCTGTCGACCTTCTGCAGGCCACTGAGGATAGCCAGCAGGGTGCTCTTGCCGCAGCCGGACGGGCCGGAGATCAGGGTCAGTTCGCCGGCATCGATGCTCAGCGTGAGGCCATCCAGCACCTGCGTGCGCTGGTGACCGGATTCGAAGGCCTTGCTGACGCTCTCGGCCAGCAGGGCGTGTGTATGCGTCGGTTCGATGGCGGTGGCAGGATGCATCGCGACTACCTCAGGAGCGTGGCTGGATCGGCGCGGCGCAGGCTGCGCATCGCGGCCAGCCCGGAAACCGCGGCCAGGCCCATCACCAGGATGATGCAGGCCAGGGCTGCCGGCACATTCAGTACCACCGGCACATCCTGGCTGCGCGCCAGCAACATCAGCACGATGCCGAGCAGGCCGGCGCCGAGCAGGCCCAGTGCACCGACCCAGAACGCCTGCTCCAGCACCACCTTGCGCAATGCACCGACGCCGACGCCGAGCGCATTGAGGGTGGCGTACTCGCGCACCGAGCCATTGACTGCGGCAATCAGGGTCTGGCTGGTGATCACCGCGCCGACCAGGAAGACGATGCCGGCCAGGAACAGCACGCCGGCGCCGGCGCCGGTATCGAACAGCCAGTAGCGCACCGAAATCTTGGCAAAATCCTTGGCGCTCCAAGTCGTGTAGGGACCGAACGCGGTACTGCCGCGCAGGCGTGTGGCGACTGCATCCGCTTGGGCAGGGTCGCGCAGCTTGGCTACCAGGTAGGTCGGACCGCTGTCGGTCGGATCGTCATTCAGCCGTCGCGCGGTATCCAGTGAGCACAGTACGTTGACACCGCCCAGCGCACGCAGGCCGCTGCTGATGCCGACCACGCGCACCGGATGGCCATTGATGGTGGCAGTCTGGCCGATGTCGACACCGAGCTGATCCAGCACGGAACGATCGACGACGACCGCGTCCGGTTCCGCCAGCCGTGCGCGCAGGTCAGCTGGCAGTGCCTTGGAGAACATCAGGCCATCGGCGCTGGGGTCGATACCGGAAACGAAGACCGAGACGCCACCAGTTTCGGCAGGGCCGCGCCAGTCACCGTCGACCCAGATATACGGCTCGACCTGCTGCACCGCCGGATCCATCAGCACATGCGATTCCACGTCGGCATCGATCGTGCGGCCCGAGCCCACGCTCTGGGTGCCGGGATAGCCGATCCACACATCGGCCGACGAGCCGGTGATGTACAGGCTGGTGCTGCCGAAGATGCCCAGCACCAGCGCGATCTGCAGAAGCTGCAGCAGGCCGGCAAAACCCACCGCAAGCATGGCTGGCAGAAAACGCCGCCATTCGTAGATCAGCGTCTTGCGCGCGAGGGCCACCATTAGTGCCGTGCCTCGTCGGGGGTGAATGCATCCGGTTGCGTATCCGTCTCGGCGGCCGACGGCAGCGGCGCGCCGCCGAGTGCCTTGAACAGCGCGACATATGCGAGGCTGCGGCCGGCGCGTGAATCGGCCAGTTCGATCGCGGCCTGATCGGCGGCGATCTGGCTCTCGGCGAGATCGAGCGGGCTGCCTAGTTGCAGTCTCACCCGGGTTTGCATGGCCTGGTCGACGCGTTGCAGCGCCTGCCATGCGAGCGTGCTGTGGTGTTCGCGCTGCTGTTGCTGCTGCAGGCTGCCCAGCGCCGTTTCCACCTCGGTTACGCCTTGCAGCACCGCTTGCCGGTAAGCCAGCACGCTGGCTTTCAACTCGTGATCCTTGGCGTGCTTGGCAGCCAGCCGGATACCCCAGTCGAACAAGGGAATATTGAGTTCCGGCCCAAACGAGACAATCGAATTGGGGGTGTTGGCAAATTTGTGGTTGTTGTCGATGTCGGTCGACCAGTCGATCGAGCCGCCGATGCCGATGCTGGGAAACAGATCGGCATGGGCCAGCGCCAGTGCGCCGGCGGTCTGCAGCACGTCCGCTTCGGCACGGGCAATCTCCGGGCGCGTGCGCACCAAGTCGGCCGGCGTGCTGTCGAGTTGCCATGCGCCCAGTTCGGGCGGCGCACCCGCTTGCAGCCACGCGGCGTCGGGCTGGTTCTGGCCGAGCAGCATGGCCAGACGCTGAGCACTGGCAGTGATGGCCTGCCGGGGCGCCGCCAGAGCGGCCGTGGATTGCGCGAGTGTGGCCTGGGCCTGATCCACCGTACTGGATGCCGCCAGATGCAGATGTTGGCGCACCTGTTGCAGCTGCGATTCGTGTTCGCGGGCCTGGTTGATTTGCAACAGCAGTTGTTCCTGTTGCTGCGCGGTGCGCAACTCGATCCATTCGCGCACGACTTCGGCGACCAGCGTGACCTGCGCGGTGCGCAGATCGGCAACACCCGCGTCCAGCGCGCCGCGTGCTTCGCGGCGGGTGCCTTCGGCTCGGCCGAACAGTCCCAGTTCCCAGCTGGCATCAAAGCCGGCCAGCTGATAGGAGGCATTTGCGCTCGGTTCGACCACATCGTGGGTGCTGGCGTGCAGCGCTGGCAGGTAGCGTGCCTGGGCATGATCGTGCAGTGCGCGCGCGGCACGCAGTCGTTCGACTGCCTGCGCCACATCTAGATTGTTGGCCAGAGCACGATCGACCAGTGCATCGAGTCCGGAATCGTCGAAGGCATGCCACCAGCCGTGCAGATCGCTTGGCCTGGCCGGATCCGAGGCGATCGCATGCTGCCATTGCGCGGGCAGCGGCGTCGTCAGCCTGGGCAGCGGCGCAGCGCAGCCAGCGAGGCCGCCGAGTAGGGCGCCGATCAGGCAGCCGCGCAGCAGGGTGCCGGTGGTTGCCTTGCTCAAGAGTCGGGATGGCACGGTATACATGGTTCCATGGCGATGACTCGACGCTGCTGCGTCCAGTCGGTATCCGTGGTGGTCATCATTGATCGTTGCCACGGTGGCATCACAGCCTATTGTGAAGGCGAAGCGCAGGATCGCAATAGGGGGCTGGTTAAGCGTAGAGACAGGGTGCCGTAAATATGGCTGCCGGGCGCATGTCACGTCATTGGCGGAAAGTGCACTTCGACGCACAGGCCGCACTCCTCACCTGAACGGTAGGTCACTTCGGCGTGATGCCGTTCGGCAATGCGCTGGACAATCGCCAGACCCAGACCGCTGCCTTCCTCGCCGTTGCCGGCGGCGCGGAAAAAGCGCTCGCTCAGGCGCGGCAGCAGTTCGGGCGGTACGCCGGGGCCGTCGTCCTCGACGCTGAGGCTGGCGCCACCATCGGCCCGCGCCTGCAAGGCGACGGTGACGGTACTGCCGCGACCGCCATAACGCACGCTGTTGTCGATCAGGTTGTCCAGCAGATCCTGCACGCTGGCAGCATCGCCGAGGATGCATAGTGCTTGCTTGGTAGCAGGCCCCTGGTAGCCCAGATCCACGCCGGCAACCAGCGCGTCATGCACGCGCAGCGACACGGCTTCGGGGATCAGGCGGCCCAGATCGAGCCGTTTGCATTCCTCGCTGTCCGGCGGCGAGGCTTGGGCGCGGGCCAGCGACAGCAATTGCGAGGTTGTCCGCGCAGCGCGCTGAGTCAGTCGCCGGATATGCATGAGCGCATCGGTCACGGTTTCCGGCCGCGGGTCGGCGAGCGCGCGGTCGACGTGCAGACTCAATCCGGCCAGTGGTGTGCGCAACTGATGCGCCGCATCGGCGATGAAGCGGTCGTGCAGGGCCAGCATGCCGCGCACGCGACCGAACAACGCGTCGATGGTGCGTGTCAGTGGCTGGATTTCCTGCGGCACATCGGGGCCGTTGATCGGTGTCAGCTCGTGCGTGCGTGCGGCCAGCCGGGCTGTCAGCGGGTCGAGTACGCGCAGGCCGCGACTGACTCCAAACCAGACCAGCGACAGGACACTGACGAGCAGCAAGGTCTGCATCAGGGTTGCCAGCAGTAGGATTTCCCGCGCCTGTGCATGCCGGTCACGCAGAGTTTCGGCGACGGTGATGATCAGACTGTCGTTGGGGTCATGGCTGGCGTTCGTATGCACGCTGGCAGCGCGCAGCGCATGTGCGTCCAGCTTCGTGTTGTACAGCGTCGGCACGGCCCCCAGCGTTGGGGCCTGTGACAGCTGCGGCAGTCGCCCGTTGCCAGCCAACAGGCCATGTCTGGCGCTGATGACGCTGAAATAGCTGCGGCCAGCCGGGTCGTATTCGAGCAGGAACCGCGCCTGCGGCGTCAGCGTGCTGCCGAGCTGGTCGTTGCCGAGCATCTTCGCCAAGGTCAACGCGTCGTCGCTGAGATCGCGGTCATGCACCTGGTTGGCATAGCCCAGAGCCACGCCGTAGGTCAGCATTGCGTCCAGCAGCAGCAGCGCGGCCATCGGGATCAGCAGGAAAACCAACAGGCGCCGACGGAGGCTGGGACGCCGACGGCGCGGGTGCGGCACGTTCATGCCGGATCGCTCCCGGATTCTTCAGCTTCTTCTAGCAGATAGCCCAAGCCGCGGATCGTGCGCACTCCGGTGCCGCTGCCCTGCAGCTTGCGGCGCAAACGATGGATCGCGATGTCCAGTCCGTTGTCGGTCAGTTCCTGATCCCAGTCGCACAGCGCCTCGATCAGCTGCGCGCGGCTGGTGACGCGGTCGGCCCGCAAGGCCAGTGCCTCCAGCAGGCCGAACTCGCGGGCGGTCAGTTCGAGCGGTGCCTGGTCAATCCAGGCGCGGTGTCCGGGCAGATCCAGCCGCAGCCGACCCAGTAGCAACTCCGGCTTGCCCTGGCTGCTGGCACGACGCAGCAGCGCACGCACGCGCGCCTCGAACTCGGCCAGCGCAAAGGGCTTCACCAGATAGTCGTCGGCGCCCAGGTCGAGGACACGGATGCGTTCCGGCAAGCCGTCGCGCGCGGTCACCACCAGCACCGGCAGGCCGGTGCCGCGGCTGCGCAGGCGGCGCAATACTTCACTGCCGTCAAGCGTGGGCAGGCCGAGATCCAGGACCAACAGGTCGTACGGATGATCATGCAGAGCCGCATCGGCGAGGTTGCCGCTGGCCACATGATCCACGGCGTGGCCGCCATGGCGCAGTGACGCGCAGATGCCCTCGGCGATCGAGAGGTCGTCCTCGGCAAGCAGAATACGCATGATGGCTCCAGGGCGAGGGTTTGCCGCAGCACGAATCGCGGCAAATCTGAAAGATGGATCGACAAGCTTGATGGAGCAGCGTAACTGCAGACAATCCACATCTGCATCAGTTCCGATGTCATCGAGTCAGTAACTGCGCCTGATCCTCATGATCCATGGCCTGGCATGACCTCTGGCCGATGCCGCCAGCGGCGGTTGCGTGCACTCTGAGTGGAATACCCGGGGGAGTAGCAAGCATGCGGCCAACTGTACGCAAGTGGGGATATCTGTGTGGCGTGACCTTGTCGGTTGCGCTTTGTCCGTGGGTTGCGATGGCGCAGTTGGCCGTCTCGCCCGGCACCGCCAGCGCATCGCCTGGTGCGGCATCGGTACCCGCCGGTTCGAGTACCACGATACTCCCCGAGATTCCGTTTGCCGCCGCCAGCGCCGCCGCACCGCTGGTACCCAGCGCCGCGAATGCGTGGGGTGGCGAGCGCACGGGCAATGAAGCGACCTTGTCCGATCGCGTGGTGAGTTACCAGATCGATGCTGAGCTGGATGCCGCAAAACATGCGGTGGCCGGCAAGGAGCGCATGACCTGGCGCAACCGCAGCGATCGCCCGGTCAGCCATGTCTATTTTCATCTGTACCTCAACGGATTCCAGAACGAAGGCAGCACCTGGTTCACCGAACGCAAGGTGCTGACCGCACATGGTCGTTCGCGCGGCGCGGCGGCATTGAAGAAAGGCGAGTGGGGCTGGATCGATCTGCAGCAGGTCAAGCAGGGCGACGCCGCGCTGAAGTGGCAGTTCGTGCAGCCTGATGGCGGTCCGGCCACCGACCAGACCGTGGTGCGCATCGATCTGGCCGAGCCGGTGGCGGCTGGTGCCACCTTGGCGCTGGACATCGACTTTCTCAGTCAATTGCCGCGGGTGGTCGAGCGAACCGGCTGGTTCGGCGACTTCAACCTGGTCGGCCAGTGGTTTCCGAAAATCGGTGTACTGGAACTGGCCGGCGAGCGCGGCGCCACCGCGCCGCGCTGGAACGTGCACGAGTTCCATTTCAACAGCGAGTTCTTTGCCGACTTCGGCCTGTATGACGTGAACCTGACCGTGCCCAGCGACTACACCGTCGGTGCGGTCGGCCAGTTGCAGGGGCAGCCGCAGGTGGTGAATGGCAAGACCACGTATCACTTCGTGCAGGGCGACGTGCACGATTTCGCCTGGGTCGCGGCGAAGGGCTACAAGACGCTGGAAGGCAGCTGGCAGGGGCCGGGCAGCCCGAACGTGGCATTGAAGGTGCTGTATCCGCCTGAGTACGTCGGTAGCGCGCAGACCCAGCTGAAGGCCAGCACCGATTCGCTGGACTACTTCTCGAAGACGCTTGGCGCGTATCCGTATCGCACGCTCACCGTGGTGGTGCCGCCGTACAACGCCAGCGAGGCGGGCGGCATGGAATACCCGACGTTCTACACCACCGATGGCTTTACCAAGGTGGAACCGGGCACGGGCAGCCAGTACAGCTCCGACTTCGTCACCATCCATGAATTTGGCCACGGCTACTTCTACGGCATTCTCGCCTCGAACGAATTCGAGGAGCCGATGCTCGATGAAGGCCTCAATGAATACTGGGATCAGCGCATGCTGCGCGAGCGCGGGCAGAACCTCGATCTCACCACATCGATGCTGCGCCGGCTGGGTTTTGCGCCATCGTTCCCCGGCTTCGCGATAGAGCGTATAGCTTCGGGCCTGAAGCAGCCGTCTGATCCGCTCGGCGAGAATTCATGGGATCGCTTTTCAAGCAGCAGCTACGGCACCGTGTATTCGCGCACTGCCACTGCGATGCACGATCTGGAAGAGCGCTTGGGTAAAGAGGTTACCGAGCGCGCCTACCACGAGTACTACAAACGATGGCGCTTCCGTCATCCGTCCGCGGCCGATCTGCGCGCCACCTTGATCGATGTCTCGGGCAACGCGAAGGCGGTCAACGAGATCTTCGACCAGTATGTGTATGGCACCGCACGCATCGATGACCGCGTCGCCAGCATCGACACCACCGAAGTGCTGCCGCAGACCGGCAGCGTGCGGAAGGACGGCAAGCGCGCCGAGCTCGACAGCAGCGAACTCGACAAGCAGATCGACAAGCAGCGCGAGGATTGGGCCAAGGCCCATCCGAAAGCGAAGCCCGGCAGTGGACCTTTCCCGTGGAGCAGCACGGTAACCGTGTCGCGCGACGGCGCTCAGGTGCCGCAGCTGCTGCGAGTGAAATTTGCCGACGGCAGCAGCGAGGACGTGAAGTGGAATGACGACCGGCGCTGGGCCCGCTTCGACTTCACCCGGCCGTCCAAGGTGGTCTCGGCCACCCTCGATCCGGAACAGAAGATCTATCTAGATGCGAACAAGCTCAACGACAGTCTGACCACCAAGGCCGACGGTGCTGCATCGCGTCGCTGGAGTACGGATGTCGCCTCTTTGTTGCAGGCCTTTTATGCCTTGGTGGGGTCGCTGTGATGATCAGTAAACATGCTTCCCGTCGAGTGAATCTTGGTGCGGCCATGCGCGCGCCGCTGGTTGCCATGCAGTGGCGACTGCTGCTGCTGTGGGTGCTGTTTCTGCTGCTGCCGACGGCTGTGGTCAGCCTACCGCTGTGGCGCGCGCTGAGCGGCTTGCTCGACCACTCGGTGCATGCGCAGGCGTGGGCCGCACAGTTCAGCCCGTTGATGTTTGGCGACACCGTATCGGCGCTGAGTGACAGCACCGGCTGGTTCAATGGCGTGGCGCTGCTCGGCCTGCTGCTGACTCTGCTGCTGTCGCCGTTTCTCAACGGTATGGTGATCGGCAGCGGACGCGCCAGTCGCGTACTGGGCTTCAGCCACCTGCTTCAGTGCGGCATCGTCGAATATGGCCGCATGTTCCGCCTGATGCTGTGGTCGATCCTGCCGTACGGGGTAATGGCGGCATTGATCGGCGTCGCGTTCCATGCGGTGGAT
Organism: Rhodanobacter sp.; assembly: GCA_035566635.1. Classification (GTDB taxonomy): domain Bacteria; phylum Pseudomonadota; class Gammaproteobacteria; order Xanthomonadales; family Rhodanobacteraceae; genus Rhodanobacter. The sequence continues at coordinate 165,788 of DATMQY010000015.1, read as the reverse complement.
GGGATCGATGCCAAGGCGGTGCTGGAATCGCAGGTGAGTAGCGCGTCGCATATGGCCACCGGGCTGGCCGTGCTGCTGTTTGTGCTGGCGCAGGCGATCGTGGAATCGGGGCGCGCCGCGTTCATCGCCGATGGCGGTTTGCGTTCGGCCACACGCGCCTTCGGTCGCGGCTTCATGCAGCTGCTGCGTCGACCGTTCAGCACCTTGTTCTGCTATCTGCTGATCAGCCTGGTCGGTTATGCGATCGCGCTGGCACTCGGCGTGGGCCGCATGCATACCACGGCAATTGGCGCGGGCGGCGTGGTGCTGGCCGTGCTGCTGGCGCAGCTGGTGGTGCTGGTGCTCGGCTGGATACGTGTGGCCCGGCTGTTTGCGCTGGCCGAAGTGGCGCGTTCGCTGTCGTCGTCGCGAAGCGGCAGCGGCTTGCCGGCGGCACTGTAAGTACACAGGGCATCTGTCGGCAGGTACCGACAGATGCCTTCCTGACTAACCGTAGGCGCGGCGGTGCTCGCGATGCGGCGGGTAGTAGGCGAATACGTGGCTGTGGCTGCCGTAGAAATCCATGTCTTCGATGTGCTCGCCGCCGAGCCGCTCGGCTACCCGGTCGGAGGCTTCGTTGCCGATCCGCACCAGGCTGATCACGCGCTGTGCGTGCATGTGATGCCAGGCAAATTCAAGCACGGCGTTGCCCGCCTCGGTGGCGTAGCCATGGTGGCGATGTTCCGGTTTGAGCATCCAGCCCATTTCCAGATCGGGCCAGCCGTCGGGGTACATCAGGCCGGCGCGGCCGATGAACTCGCCAGTGGATTTCAGTTCCAGCGCCCACATGCCGCAGCCACGCAACTGCCAGTGACCCAGCAGCATCGCCAGCGAACGCCAGGCATTGGTGCGGTCCAGCGGCTGGCCGTCGCCGATCCAGCGCGTGCTCTCCGGGTCGGCCAGCATCGCGGCGTAGTCGTTGAAGTGCTGTTCGGTCAGCGCGGTGAGGCGCAGGCGCGCCGTTTCAAGAGTAGGAATATCAAACATCACGATCAGCGGTGGGTGGCGCCCAGCAATTCGGCCAGTGCCTGGGTACTGCTGGCGAGACTTTCTTGCCAGGACAAGCCGGTGATTGTCTCACCTGTGACCGAATCGACAAAATCCTCGGCCTGGCCGGGTGGCAGCAGGTGCCGGTAGTCCACGGTGATCTCGCTGCCGACGGGCAGGTCAGTCAGCGCAAACACGAAGCCCAGATGCCACAGCCCGTTCGGCGTGAAACTGTGGTTGATGTAGCACTCGTCCGGCCAGTCGGGTGACAGTGTGTAGCGATCCTCGAACCAGCGCGCGCTGGCGTGAAACTGCGCGCTGAGTTCGGGCGAGGCGGCGATGTCGGCATACCGGAAGGTCTGCGCGATGCCGTCCGGCGCGGTGATGATGCGTCCTGCCGCCACGGTTTCGTCGAGGAACAAGCCGTTGCCGGCGCCATGAATGGCAGAGGCGGCAATGTGATAACGCGGCAGGATCATGGCGCGTGCTGCGGCAGGGAGGGCGCGCGAGTTTAGCGCAAGCGGTGCGACCCGCCATGGATCGCGCCGCCAGGCTCCTATCCGTGGGGGGTTCTCAAGGGTTATTCGGAAACCGCAGCGTCCTCGAGAGCTGCCTTCTTGCTCCGGTGCCGGCTCCTGACCGGTTTGTCCGCCTTGGGGGGCGTGGCGGTGGCATCGGCCGTTGTGTCGGTGAGCAGGATGGCTGCGCGATTGCGTTCCAGCGTCGCCGGGCCGATGCCCTTGACCTGAGCTAGGTCGTCGGCGTTCTTGAACGGTCCATGGGCATCGCGCCAGGCGACGATCGCTTCTGCCTTGGACTGGCCGATGCCATCCAGTGAACTGGCGATCGTGGTGGCGTCGGCCTTGTTGACGTTGACCGGCGTCGCGGCGAACGACAGGCCGGGCAGCGCGAGCGTCAGTGCAAGGGCAAATGCGGCAAGTTTGTGGAACATGGTCTTTCTCCCTGGGTGTAGTGGCGGGTGGGCGGTTGAGGGCGGCATCCGGGTGCCGCGGCGACACTGTGCCGGGCAGCGAGGCAGGCACGCAGTCGGCAACGCCATGACGGGGCTGTGCGCAAGCGTTGCGGTCAGCCGTGGGTATCGCCTGATGGCGTGTCGGCGGTGACGCCGGTGTGGCTGGGTGCCGCTGTTACAATGCCGGTCTGATCGCCCGGAGTTTGACCATGGATACCGCCCGCCTTTCCCGTTTCGTCAGCGGCTTGTGGGACGACGAAATCGTGCCGCAGCTGGTCGAATACATCCGTATTCCCAACATGTCGCCGATGTTCGATGCGAAGTGGGTCGAGCATGGCCACATGGATGCCGCGGTCAAGCTGATGGAAAACTGGGCGCGCTCCAAGTTGTCCGCGTTGCCGGGCGCGACGCTCGAAGTAGTGCGACTGGAAGGGCGCACACCGCTCATCTATATCGAAGTGCCCGGCCAGGGCGACGACACCGTGATGCTGTACGGCCATCTGGACAAGCAGCCGGAGATGACCGGCTGGGCCGAAGGGCTCGGCCCGTGGACGCCGGTGATCAAGGGCGACAGGCTGTACGGACGCGGCGGCGCCGACGATGGTTACGCGATCTTCGGCTCGCTCGCCGCGCTGCTGGCGCTGCGTGAGCAGGGCATTCCGCACGCGCGCTGCGTGGTGATGATCGAGGCCTGCGAGGAATCGGGCAGCTACGACCTGCCGTTCTATGTCGATCATCTGGCCGCGCGCATCGGCAGTCCGTCACTGGTGGTGTGTCTGGATTCCGGCTGCGGCAATTACGACCAGTTGTGGCTCACCACCTCGCTGCGCGGCATGACTGGCGGCAACCTCACCGTGCAGGTGCTGGAAGAGGGTGTGCATTCGGGCGACGCTTCCGGTGTGGTGCCGTCAAGCTTCCGCATCCTGCGCGAACTGTTGTCGCGGCTGGAGGATCCGGCCACTGGACAGATCAAGCCGAAGGAACTGTACGTCGAGATTCCAGAGCAGCGGATCGAGCAGGCCAAGCTCACGGCCGAGGTGCTTGGCGACGACATCTACGACAAGTTCCCGTGGGTCGAGGGCATGCAGCCGGTCACCCATGATCTGGTGGAACTCGTACTCAACCGCACCTGGCGCCCACAACTGGCGGTGACCGGCATCGGCGGCATGCCGCCGCTGGACAGTGCCGGCAATGTCTTGCGGACGCAGACCTCGGTGAAGCTCAGCCTGCGCGTGCCACCGACGCTCAATGGCGCCAAGGCCGGCGAGTTCCTCAAGCAGCTGTTGGAAAAGGATCCGCCGTACAGCGCCAAGGTCACTTTCGCGCTAGAGAAGGACGGCAGCGGCTGGAACGCGCCGCAGTTGTCGCCGTGGCTGGAACAGGCTGTCACCGATGCCTCGCAGCATTACTTCGGTGCGCCAGCCACCTACATGGGTGAGGGCGGCAGCATCCCGTTCATGGGCATGCTGGGCGAGAAATTCCCGAAGGCGCAGTTTCTCATCACCGGCGTGCTCGGCCCGCATTCCAACGCGCATGGCCCGAACGAGTTCCTGCACATTCCCACCGGCAAGAAGGTCAGCATGGTGGTGGCCGAGGTGGTGGCGCGACATCACGAGCAGAGCGGCAAGGCCTGAGTTCGACGGTCGATGCATGAGCATGGATACCGCTTATCTGGTTACCAACTGGGCGCAGATCCGCCAGCGTGTCGATGACGCCTGCCGTGAGGCTGGCCGCGATCCGGCGTCGGTAGACATCCTGCCGGTCAGCAAGACCTTTGGTCCAGAGCTGATACGGGCGGCGGTCGCGTTGGGGCTGCATCGCTTCGGCGAGAACAAGGTGCAGGAAATTCGTGACAAATCGGCGCCGCTGGCGGACTGCGGCATCGACTGGGTGATGATCGGCCACCTGCAGACCAACAAGGCCAGGGAAGTGGCCCGATTGGCCAGCGAGGTGCAGTCGCTGGATCGGCTGGAGCTGGCCGAGGCACTGAACCGGCGACTGCAGCAAGAGGGGCGCCGCATCGACGTGCTGGTGCAGGTCAAGACCTCGCCCGAGCTCAGCAAGTACGGGTTGCCACCCGAGCAGCTGCCGGCCTTCCTCGATACTTTGCGCGGTCATGACAGCCTTCGGGTGCGCGGCCTGATGACCCTGGCGACCCATTCCAGCGAGCCGGTCGAAGTACGTCGCTGTTTCTCTCTGCTGCGTGAACTGCGCGACCAGGCGACGCTACAAGGTCATGATTTGCCAAGGCTTTCCATGGGCATGAGCGGCGACTTCGCGCTTGCCATTGCTGAGGGAGCCACCGAGGTACGGATTGGTAGCGCTATCTTCGGTAATCGGCCTTATGCAGACTTTCATTACTGACCTGAGGCGACAATCAAGTCTTGAAATAGCCGACACAGATCGAAATTCATTGGCTTAGCTTATGAAAATCAATGATTTATATGGAAATGTGCGTTCCGTCATCGTTTTTTGAAACGACAGAGTTCAGTTAACCTCAATCCAACATGCACACGGCATCTTCTTGTTAAGTTCACTACATCGTTACGTCGTCAGCTTCTGCAGGCGGCCAATCCTGTGAATCACAAGGGATTTCCCCCCGCATGCCAATCAAGCGATTGACCGCCTTTTTCGTGCTCTCAGCGGCCCTGCTCGTGATCGCACCGGTACAGGCAACGACCAGCAAGACCCAAGCCAAGTCACTCCATCCGAAACACGCGCAGCAGCATCCGAAGTCGGCGCACGTCAAATCGGCACGGCACCAGCCGGCGCACGCACAGCACGGCAAGCTCGCCGCCGCGAAGCACAAGACCACGCATTCCAACTCGGCCGCATCCAACGCCAGCGCCGTGGATGCTGATACACCGGACATGGCGGATGCCGTGATGGGATCGGAGCTGTCGGGTTCCGGTTCGCTTCAAGGCAAATCCTTCGCCGTAGGCGGCTTCCAGGCCATCGCCGACGTCACGCCGCAGCTGCTGACCCAGCCGCCGATCTTCAATCCGGCGCCGATGCTGGCCCAGTCCATTGTTCCCGCCGATGGTCAGGCTCTGCTGGCCGGCCGTGACGTTGCCGCGCGCCCTGCTGCGGCCAACCGTACCGTCGATGCCAAGGTTGAGGGTGACGAGCCGGCAGCTGTTGCTGACGGTAACGAAAGTGCCACGGACCTGCGCAAGTCGCTGATCGCGATGGCGATGAAGATGCGCGATATCCGCTATGTGCGCGGCGGCCATGATCCGTCCACCGGCTTCGATTGCAGCGGCTTCGTCCGCTACGTGTTTGCCCATGCGATCGGCCTGCAGCTGCCGAACAACTCCGCCTCACAGTTCCTGGCTGGCCTCAAGGTCAAGCGGTCCGACATGAAGCCGGGTGATCTGGTGTTTTTCCGTACCCACGGCAAGCAGCGCATTTCGCACGTCGGTATCTACATCTCGGAAGGTCGCTTCATCCATTCGCCCGCCAGCGGCAAGTCGGTGGAGATCTCCAGCCTCGACGAGGTCTATTGGGCCAAGCGTTTTGCTGGCGCCAAGCGGCCGGAAGCGATGGCGCTGGCGGCGGTGGACAAGGGTTGAATCGCGGACTTCATTCTGCGCTCATCGAAAGCCGCCGTCAGGCGGCTTTCGCGTTTATGGTGTCGCTGCGCGTCGATTCCGCACGAACGATTCCGGCCGCGCGGAGCCAGCACTGAGATGCCACTGCTGGCGGCAGCGTGCCGTCATCGCTACGCTTGCCGCTGATCTTCCGGAAACCATCTGATGCCTTTTGATTTGCCACCTGTCACGCGCAACCTACTGATCGCGAATGTCGTCGTGTTCCTGCTGCAACTGCTGCTGCACGATGAGACGAGTCTGGCGCTGACCCAGCACTTCGCGCTATGGCCGCTGGGCCCAGATGTCACCGACGCAGCGCCCGACGGCAACATCGTCACTGCAGGTTTCCGCATCTGGCAGCTGGTGACCTACGCCTTCATGCATGGCAGCTTCACGCATATCCTGTTCAACATGTTCGGCCTGTACATGTTCGGCGGGACGATTGAGCGTACCTTCGGTGCGCGCCATTTCCTCATCTACTATTTTGTCTGCGCGATCGTGGCGGCGATTGCCCAGCTGATCGTGGTGCAATGGTTCATCCCCGGCTTCTACCCCACGGTCGGTGCGTCGGGTGCGCTGTTCGGCATACTGCTTGCGTTCGGCATGCTCTATCCGCAGGAAAAGATGATGCTGATCTTTCTGCCGGTGCCGATGCCGGCATGGCTTTTCGTGACCGGTTACGCCGTGGTCGAACTGGTGCAGGGAGTTACCGGCACGCAAGCGGGTGTGGCCCACTTCGCCCACCTCGGTGGGATGGTTGGCGGCTATGTCATGATCGAGTATTGGCGCGGCCGGCTGCCAGTCAAGCCGAAGCGCCGATTGCTGCGCTGACTCTTTCCTCCACCGGTATCCCGTATGACCCAACAGCTGCAGCGCAACCTCAACCCGCGCCACATCACTTTCATGGCGCTGGGCATGTGCATCGGCGCCGGCCTGTTTCTCGGTTCGGCGAGCACGATCAAGTTGGCCGGCCCGTCAGTGCTGTTTGCCTATCTGTTCGGCGGCGCGATGATCTTCATCATCATGCGCGCGCTGGGCGAGATGGCCGTGCACGACCCGGTGGCCGGTTCGTTCAGTACCTATGCGCATCGCTACCTCGGCCCGTTCGCCGGTTATCTCACCGGCTGGAACTACTGGATCCTGATGATGGGCGTGGGCATCGCCGAGAGCACGGCAGTGGGCATCTACATGAAGGCGTGGTTTCCCGACTGGCCGCAGTGGATATGGGCGTTCGGCAGCGTAGCGATGATCGGTGGCCTGAACCTGCTGGCGGTGAAGGTCTACGGCGAGATGGAATTCTGGTTCGCGCTGATCAAGGTGCTGACGGTGGTGCTGATGATCGCCGGCGGTGCCGCGATCATCTGGCTGGGCTGGGGCAATGGCGGCCGTCCACTGGGCTTGTCGAACCTGTGGTCGCACGGCGGCTGGTTTCCGAATGGTGTAACCGGCATGGTGTTGGCGCTGCCGGTGCTGGTGTTCTCGTTCGGCGGCATCGAGACGATTGGTATGGCCGCGGCGGAGGCGGCGCAGCCCGAGCGGACGATTCCGCGCGCGGTGAACTCGGTGATCTGGCGCATCCTGATCTTCTACATCGGCGCGCTGTTCGTGATTATGGCGATCTATCCGTGGAACGAACTGGGCACGCAGGGCAGCCCGTTCGTCAGCACGTTCGCCAAGTTGGGCATTCCCAAAGCGGCGGGGCTGATCAACTTCGTGGTGATCACCGCCGCGCTGTCCAGCTTCAACTCCACCACGTTCAGCGGCAGCCGTATGCTGCACAGCCTGTCGATCAAGGGGCAGGCGCCGCTGGCGATGCAGCGCCTGAGTCGGCAGGGCGTGCCGGTGCGCGGTGTGCTGGTGACGCTGGTGTTTCTGATGCTGGGCGTGCTGCTGAACTATCTGGTGCCGGGGCGCATCTTCGGCATGATGATGTCGATCCTCGCGTTCAATACGGTATGGACCTGGGGCACTGTGCTGGTGGCGCACTGGCGCTTCCGCCGACAGCTGCCGGCGCCGTTGCCGTTCCGGCTGCGCTGGTTTCCACTGAGCAGCGTGGTGTGTCTGGCCTTCCTCGCCTTCGTGCTGGTGATGCTCGGCTACAGCCCCGACACCCGCGTAGCGTTGTACGTGGGCGTGGCGTGGATCGCGCTGCTGACGGTGGCGTACAAGGTTTTCGGCATCGGTCGCAACATGCTTGCGGCTGAGCCGGTCACAGCCACGCTGTAATTGCTGCCGCCGTGGTGGCGACACCATGGCGGCAGTTCAATGCGTGGATGGCGCTTTTCCCGCCAGTACCAAGACGGATCGTGAATCAGCGCAGCGCGAGGAAGTCTGCGCTGACCACGAAGCGCACCGCATCCAGCCGCAGGCGGGATTGCGGCAACGCAGCCAGCAGCTGGGTGCGTTCGTCAGCCACGGCAGTGATTTCCGTTTCACTGATCGACGGGTTCACCGCGCGTAGCGCAAGCAGGCGCGAAAGTTCGGCATCCAGCGTCTCGGTGGCGAGGCCCAGCGCTTCATCGATGCTGGCCTGGCCGCGTGTGCCGGCAAGTGTCTCGGCGCGGGCCAGCATCGGCGGCACCAGCTTGCCGAGGAACTTCCGGTAGCGCACCACTTCGATATTGCGGTCGGCGGCCTTGCGCAAGGCGATGTCGCTGGGCGCGAAATCGGCGCGCTCGGCCAGTCGGGTATCGACGGTGACGACGATCGGCAGGGTCGGCAGGAAGCGTTCGGCGTCGAGCCGGCGATTGGCTACGCATTCGAGCACATAGATCGCCTGCAGCAAGGCGGTGCGCGGCGGCAGCACGTCGTCGACCATGAAGGCGGCGTTGCCCTGTTCGCCGGACAGCGCCAGATCCATCGCGCCGGCGACCAGCGGATGATCCAGCCGCAGCAATGGCAGCTCTTCGCGCGCCAGCGCCACCTCACGCGCGAACGTCACCGACTGCGGGCCTTCGGCAAAGCCGGGCAGGGCATCGGTGGACAGGTATTGCGGATCGAGCAGCAGCACCTGGCCGCCGAGTTCCTCGGCGTGGATGCCGAAGGCCTCCAGCAGGCGCTGCACGAACGCATCGCGGCCCGGATCGAAATCCTCGCGGGCAAACGCCTGCTGCAGTTCGTCCGCGTGCAGGTCACGGCTGGCCGCCAGTTCAAGCAGATGGTCGCGCCCGCCACGGATCAGTTCGGCCAACTGCTCGTGGCTGGCGTGGGTGTCGGTGAGCAGCGCGTCCAACTCCTGGTCGCGATTGTCCGTCCCGCGCGCATGCTCGTCGGCGAGCCGGGTCAGCGGTTCGCCGTAACGGCGCAGCAGCTCGCGGCCGTCGGCCGGACTCATGCGGAACGCATTGACGCCTTCGTCGTACCAGCGTGCCAGCACATGCTGCGCGCTGTCGGCAACGGCCAGGATGTGGATGTTGATGTCGCGCTTCTGGCCGATCCGATCGAGCCGGCCGATGCGCTGTTCGAGCAGATCCGGATCCAGCGGCAGATCCCACAGGATCAACCGGTGCGCAAACTGGAAGTTGCGTCCCTCCGAACCGATCTCCGAGCACAGCAGCAGACGCGCGCCGTCGGGTTGGGCGAAATACGCCGCATTGCGGTCGCGCTGCACGATGCCGAGGCCTTCGTGGAAGCGCGCTACGCCGACGCCGCTGCGTGTGCGCAGCACGTCTTCCAGCGCCAGCACCTTGGCCTGGCTGCGGCAGATCAGCAGGAATTTGTCCTGCGGGTGCTGATCGAGCAGGGCGATCAAGGTGTCGATGCGCGGATCGACGCTGTAGTCGACCTCAATCAGTGCCGGCGGTTGCTGGATGTCGGCGTGGAATTCGGCCAGCAGCGATTGGCGGGTGCTTTCTTCCAGCGCGTCGGCATCCAGCAGATGCCACTCGGGCAGACGCTTGGGAAAGCCGCCGACGCCGGCGCGGTTGTTGCGGAACATCGCGCGGCCGGTGCCGTGGCGGTCGATCAGCGCGGCGAGCAGTTCGCGCGCATTCGCCGGTTTGGTCGATTCGGCCAGTTGCGCGGTGAGTGTTTCGTCGCCGTGGAAGGCCTCGGCCAGGGTGGCGCGCTGGGCGTCGTCGAGCGCAGCACCGTCGAGCAGCCTGTCGGCAATCTTCGACAACGCCTGATAGGTATCGGCCTCGGCCAGATAGCCGTCCAGATCGTGGTAACGCTGCGGATCGAGCAGGCGCAGGCGGGCGAAGTGGCCGCTGCGGCCGAGCTGCTCCGGCGTGGCCGTGAGCAGGATCACGCCGGGGATCGCGGCGGCCAGCCGCTCCACCATCGTGTAGCGCGGGCTGGCGACTTCCGGCGACCACGCCAGATGATGCGCCTCATCGACTACCAGCAGATCCCACGGCGCATCGAGCAATTGCTGCGCGTGCTTCGGCGAGCTTTCGAGAAATCCGAAATCGGCGATCACCAGCTGCTCGTCCTCGAACGGATTGCTGTCGTCGCCGGCTTGCTCCAGCGCCTCGCAACGCTCCTCGTCGTAGATCGCGAAGCTGAGATTGAAGCGGCGCAGCAACTCGACGAACCACTGGTACACCAGCGTGTCGGGCAACAGCAGCAGCACGCGCGAGGCACGGCCGGTGGCGAGCTGGCGCGCGATGATCATGCCGGCTTCGATGGTCTTGCCGAGGCCGACCTCATCCGCCAGCAGCACCCGTGGTGGTCGGCGCGCGGAGGCGATGCCGGCTACGCGCAACTGGTGCGGCACCAGCCCGATCCGCGCGGCACCGAGGCCCCACATCGGCGAACGGCGTGCTTCGGCACGCCGCTTGAGACCCTCCAGGCGCAGTTCGAACTGCGCGACCGCATCGGTGCGACCGCCGATCAGGCGGTCGTCGGCCTGACTCACGCTTTGTTCGTCGTCGAGCTGGCCTTCTTCCAGTTCGCGGCCTTCGCCGCGGTAGATCAGTAGCTCGTCGCGGATCTCGACGCGCTCCACAAGGAACGCGATGCCCTTGCCGGCCACGCGCTGGCCGGCGCGGAACTCGGCGCGCAGCAGTGGTGCCGAATCCATTGCGTACGGGCGCAGCACCCCGGCCTTGGCGAACAGCACCTGCACGCCGCGTCCTTCGACGCGCAATACGGTGCCGAGGCCGAGCTCGGGTTCGGCAGAGGAGATCCAGCGTTGACCAGGTACGAACATTATTCAGCCGCGTTGTATCAAGGGCCGACGATTATCCGCCCCGCAGCGCGTGGTGGGAACAGCTGGCAGCCGGATCAGTCGCGGCGGACACGATCGCCGCCGTGCGCGCTCAGGTTTCGGCCCACTGGCGCAGCAGGTTGTGGTAGACGCCGGTCAGCTGCAGCAGCGCGGCAGCATCGGCGCCGGATTGGGTCAGGGTCTGGATCGAGGTGTCCAGTTCGAACAGCAGGCGGCGCCGGCTGTCGTCGCGGATCAGGCTTTGCACCCAGAAAAATGCGGCCAGCCGTGCGCCTCGCGTCACCGGCTGCACCCGGTGCAGGCTGCTGGAAGGGTAGACGATCAAGTCGCCAGCCGGCAGCTTCACTTCGTGCTCGCCGTAGGTGTCGCCGACGATCAGCTCGCCGCCGTCGTAGTTGTCCGGCTCGCTGAGGAACAACGTGCACGAGATGTCGCTGCGCAGCTGGCCAGCGTCGGCGGGAAGCGCCATCACCGCGCCGTCGACATGGAAGCCGTAATGGTCGCCGCCCTCGTAACGGTTGAATCGTGGCGGCAGGGTGCGCAGCGGCAGCGTCGCCGCGTGATAGAGCGGATGTTTCGCCAGTGCCGACAGCACGATCTGGCCCAGCTGCTGGCGCAACGGCGACGCATCAGGCAACTGCTGATTGCGTTTCACCCTGGCGCCCTGTGCGCCGACGGTTTCGCGGCCGTCGGTCCAGTCGGCGCCGTCGAGCGCGGCACGCATCGGGATGATCTGTTCGCGGCTGAGGACGTAGGGGATGTGCAGCAGCATGGTGGGTTCCTGAGTGGCCCTTCTCCCGCGCAGGAGAAGGGCTGCAGCGCAAACGTCAGAAGCGAAAATTGGCGGTGAGCATCGCCGAACGCGGTGCACCAGGGGTGTAACGGTAGCCGCTCTTGTTGATTGCCGCGACGTAGCCCTTGTCGAACAGGTTGTACAGGTTCAACTGCAGGTCGAGGTGTTTATTGAGCGGGTAGCTGGCCATCGCATCGAACACCCAGTACGCCTCGGTGTAGGCCGGCGTGCCGATCGCACCATCGGTGCCGCGCTTCATCTCGCCGGCATAGCGGCCGCCACCGCCGATGGTGAGGTTGAACGGCAGGTGATAGGTGGTCCAGGCCGTGAACGCGCTCTTCGGCGTATAGGCCAGGTCGTTCGATCCGTCATTGGCAACGTGGCTGCCGTTGATCACCTTGGCATCCATCGTGGTGTAACCGGCGCTGACCGCCCAGTTGTCGGTGAGCTTGCCGACCGCGCTCAGCTCGATGCCTTGCACGCGCTTCTTGCCGACCTGGTAGTACTGCAGGTCGACTGGATCCTGAACCAGTTCGTTGCTGACGGTGGTGCGATACAGCGCGCCGGTCAGCAGCAACTTTTCACCGAGCAGATCCCACTTGGTGCCGAACTCGATCGTGCGCGCCTTCTGCGGATCGAAGTTCGGGTTGTCGGCGCTGTTGGCCGATGTGCTCAGCGTGAGTGTGTTGCCGCCCGGCGGTTCCTGCGACACCGCGAAGTTCGCATAAATGCTGCCGTTGACGGCCGGCTTGTACAGCACGCCGAGTTTGTAGTTGGGCAGGTTGCCGGATTTGCGGCTGTCCACGCCGGTCACCACGCTACCTGCCGGCAACGTGCCGCAGGCCGGGCCGTTGCGGGCGCCGCAAACCACCAGGCTGTTGAAGTCGGTGTTGTAGTGATCCAGACGCACGCCGGCATTGACCTGCCATTGCTCGTTGAACTTCAGCGTATCGAACAGGTAGGCCGCCATGGTGTTCGTCTTGCCCTGGCTGCCGGTACCGTTTCGGCCATAGATCAGGCCGGTGACATCGGCGTTCGGGTCGTACAGGTTGGCGGCCGGCCAGGCGCTGCCGTTGCGCGCGGCCAGGCCGACCGTGTCTGCCTTCTCCTGGCTCAGCTCGATACCGGTGCTGAGGCTGTGCGTGATGTTGCCGGATTCGACCGTTGCCGTGACATTGGTCTGGTTGGTCAGGATGCGGTTGACCTGCTGCTTGAAGGTCGGGTTGCTGCGCGCAATCGTCCAGCTCGACGGATCGGCAGGATTCGGCGTCTGCAGGTTGGCGGCGTTGCCCATGAACGAGGTCAGCAGGTAGTTCTGTCGCGTGCGGCCCCAGCGCGTGGTGTTGTGCAAGGCCACGTCTGGCGAGAAGTCATGCTCGACGATCGCGGTGAACATGTCCGCCTGCACATCGTCGTGATCGCTGTCGGTGCCGTAGAAGTTGTTCGGATCGACCCTGGCAGCGTGGGTGATGAATGGGCGGGTTGGATCGGGGCTGCTGTAGCCGGGCAGGCCGATGGTCGGCACGCCGCCATCGGGCAGGTTGTTCTGCTTCACATGCAGGAAGTCGAGGTAGACGCGCGTTGGCGTCTTCAGGCCGAACGCCAGGGAAGGTGCGATGCCCCAGCGATTGTTCTCGACCTTGTCGCGTCCCGGTACGCCGCTGTCCTGGCCCATCACGTTGAGGCGGAAGGCGGCGTGTTCGCCGAGCGTCTGGTTCCAGTCGGCGGTGGCGCGCTGGTGCTGGGCGCTGCCCCATGCGACCGCGCCGGAGAGGTCATTGCCCAGCTGCGGCTGCTTGCTGACCAGGTTCACTGAGCCGGTGGGCGCGGTGCGGCCGTTGTCGGTGCCGGCTGGACCTTTGCTGACTTCGACCTGCTCGATATTGAAGACGTCGCGCGAGATCGAGCCGAGATCGCGCACGCCATCGACGAAGATGCTGCCCGACGTATCGAAGCCGCGCATATAGATGCCGTCGCCGGTGGTGGTGGCGCCGTTCTCGCCGACATAGAAGGTGCCCACGCCCGGGCTGTTGCGCAGTGCCTCGGTCAGCGTCGTGGCGCCTTGCTGCTGCAGCAATTCCCGGGTGATCACGCTGATCGTCTGCGTGGTGTCGAGCAGTGGCTGGGTGAATTTCGGCGACGACAGGTGATCGACACGATAGTCGTTGCTGGTGGCTTCCACTTTCACACCCGGCAGGTTCTTCGCGTTGGCGACCTGGGGATCGGACGAAGAGGTCGGTACTGGCATGTCCGTGGCGATGGCGGGAAGCGCCAGCGCCAGACCGGTGAACAGGGTGGCGGTCGTCAATATGGTCGACGGCGACGTGCGCTGGTTGACGGGATATTTGCGCGACTTGATGAATGCCATGGAGATTCCAGTGATGAGTGCGGTTTTGCGTGTCGCCAGGGCCAACGGGTCTGGCGGGTGCAACTGTTTCGCGACGGCTGAAGGCAGGTTGTGTGGCCGGTTCGAAGCGCGCACTCATCCAGCCGCGGGCGTCGTGCCGACCGGCGAAGGTCAAAGCTCGGTAGTTGGTGAACTCATCGGCATGTATCCGCTGCGCGGACCAGCCGTTGCAGATGCATACGATATTTTTAATGAGAATGATTTGCAATACCAAAATGCTGCCGACACGGATCGCGCACGCAAAAACCGTGGATTCAGTGACCCATCCGCATAAAAAAAGCCCCGCATTCGCATGCGGGGCTTGCTGGGTGCCGCGATGATCCGCGGCACGCAGGGGACGACGGCTTACCAGATCTTCACTTGCTTGTCGGCCAGACGCACCATCGCGTCGCCGGGCTTGCACTGGAACGCGGTGGCGAAGGCTTCCATGTTCGACGGCGCAGCCATCGCGCGGATCGATATCGGCGCATGCGGGTCGGTGTTGAGCCGGAGCTCCATCTGCTTCTCGCGTGTGCTTCCACGCCACACGCGCGCCCAGTTGAGGAAGAAGCGCTGATCTTCGGTATAGCCGTCGATCGGCTTGCCAGTTGCGGCCGAATCCTTCTTCAGCGCGGTCTGCAGCGCGTCATAGGCCACGTTGAGGCCGCCCAGGTCGGCGATGTTCTCGCCCAGGGTCAGCTTGCCGTTGACGTGCAGGTCGGGCTTGTCCTTGATCGGCGCGTATTCGTTGAACTGATCGACCAGCTTCTGCGTACGGGCCTGGAACTTGGTCTTGTCGTCCTTACTCCACCAGTCGACGTTGTTGCCGGCACCGTCGAACTGGCTGCCTTCGTCGTCGAAGCCATGGCTGGCCTCGTGGCCGATCACCGCGCCGATGCCGCCGTAGTTGATCGCGTCGTCGGCCTTGGCATCGAAGAACGGCGGCTGCAGGATCGCGGCCGGGAAGTTGATCGTGTTGTCGGTCGGGTTGTAATAGGCGTTGACCGTCTGCGGGGTCATGCCCCATTCCTTGCGGTCGGTCGGCTTGCCGATCTTGGCGATGTCGTAGTCGTAGTTGAACTTGGCGGCCGCTTCGATGTTGGCGTAGTAGTTGTCCGGCTTGATCTCCAGGCCGGACCACTCGCGCCACTTGTCGGGGTAACCGATCTTGGGCAGGAAGGTGTTCCACTTGTCGATCGCCTTGGTCTTGGTCTCGGCGCTCATCCAGTCGAGGTTCTCGATACGCGCCTTCAGGGCGTTGCGTACGTTGTCGACGAGTTCCACGGCACGCTGCTTCGCTTCCGGGGTGAACATCTTGGCCACGTACAGCTGGCCCAGCGCCTGGCCCATCGAGCTATCGACGGAGCCCAGCACACGCTTCCAGCGCGGCTTCTGCTGCGGCTGGCCGGCCAGGGTGGTGCCGTAGAACGCAAACTTGTTGTCCTGGAAATTCTTGCTCAGGTACGGCGAGGCATCGTCGATGGCGTGGAAGCGCAGATAAGCCTGCCAGTCACTGACCGGCGCGCTCGCCAGCATCTTGTCGAACTCGGCGAAGAACTTCGGCTGCGTCAGCGAAAACCCCTTGTCCACGGTCACGCCCTGCGCGGCGAAGAATTTTTCCCAGCTGAAATGCGGGGTGACCTTGTCGGCGTCTTTGACGCTGACGAAATGGTACTGATTCTTCGTGTCGCGTTCCTCGACCGGTGACAGCGAGGCGGCGGCAAGCTGGGTCTCGAACTTGAGCACGTCGTCAGCCTGCTTCTTCGCATCGGCTTCGGATACGCCGGTCAGCTCCAGCGACTTCGCGATATAGGCCACGTAGGCGTCGCGCTTGTCCTTGTACTTCGCGTCGGTGTAGTAGTCCTTGGTCGGCAGGCCCAGACCGGCTTCGTTGGCGTAGGCGATCTGCATGTCGGCGTGCTGGTAGTCGGCGCCGGCACCGAACCCGAACACCTGGCCATCGCCTTCGACATAACGTTTGGTGATGAAGTCGGCGATATCGGCATTAGTCTTCAGGCCAGCTATCGCTTCGAGCTTGGGCTTGAGCGGATCAAAGCCGTTCTTCTCGATGGTCGCCTCGTCCATGCCGGAGCGATACAGCCAGCCGATCTTCTGCTCGATCGAGCCGGCCTTGGCGCTGTCGGCGCCCTTGCTGGCATCGTCGACGATGTCGTGCTGGGTCTTCAGGCTGCTCTCGTTGAGCATGTTGAAGGCGCCCCAGCTGGTCTGGTCTTCCGGAATCGGATTGGCGGCAACCCACTTGGCGTTGACGAAGCCGTTGAAGTCCTGACAGGCGTTGATCTTCGGGTCGAGCTCGCTGACGTCGAAGATGCTCTTGCCGGCATCCGCAGCGGCGGTCGCGGTGGTGCTGGCGGCGGTCGGAGCGGCGCTGGCACTGCTGGCTGGCGCGTTGGCGGCCGGCTCCTGCTTGCCGCAGGCGGTGAGCGACAGGCCCAGGCTTACGGCCAGTGCCAACGCCAGGGGCTTCAGATACTGCTTGGTCATGGATATCCCTTTATGAGTGGTGGTGCCCGTAGGGCGGTTACGGTGGTGGACGGGCCGCGCTTCCCCCGAATCGCGGCCATACCTGTTCACGCTAGGTCAAACGTCATGGGTCAGACAGTGTCAAAGGTCAGGGGGTGCGGTCGCTGCCAGCCAGGGCGTGATTCGCCGACAAATGATGCAGTTGCCCGACATCCAGCTGCAACACGGGGTAGGCGCCAACGTGCTGGGCGGCATACCAAGGCGAGTGTTCGAAGAAGTATTGCAGGCGGGCGTTGCTGCTGGCGGCGAAGGCCGGGTCCTCGTGCAGCTTGCGCTGGAATGCGGCCTGCAGTGCAGGGTCCTGTGCCAGCATCTCGCGCGCCAGCTGCTCCACCACGCGCGGCTCGCCGTATTCCTTGGCCTCGAAGATCGTATTGAGAAAGCCCCAGTGCAGCAGCGAATCGGGCGCCTGCGGTTCGAGCAGATTGATCGCCACGTTGGCGGCGCGTTGATCCAGCGGCACGATCACCGAGCCGGCCGGCAACATCACATCGCGCGGCATCGCATGCAGGGTGAACCCGCGCAGCATCAGGTGGCCTTCGAACGGTTTTCCGGCCCACG
This sequence comes from Rhodanobacter sp., assembly GCA_035566635.1. GTDB lineage: Bacteria > Pseudomonadota > Gammaproteobacteria > Xanthomonadales > Rhodanobacteraceae > Rhodanobacter. Next base: position 148,745 of record DATMQY010000015.1, on the reverse strand, counting down.
CCGGATCGTCAATCTGGTAACCCACCGCGTGGATCGTCAGCGGCTGCCCGATGCGCTGATAGTGGACGCCGTGCGCGTCGAGCTTGTCGATGATCGCGGTCCACTGCGCGGGCACCGCATAGGCAGCTGGCGGGTTGATCGACAGATCCGGCAGCAGGCCGTTGCGGTTGTCGATGGTGTAGGTCTTCGGCTGGCTAGGGTTGTACTGGATCCAGTCGCTGTCGGAGATATCGCTGTGGTTGATCGTGAATGCGTAGCCCTTCAGCTCGAACGGTGTCGATTGCGGGTCCGGTTTGAACGTCAGCGGCACCAGCGCGTGGGCATGGTGAGCACGGGCGACGGTGTCGGCATCGGCCCGGGCGGTGGTGGCCAGCAGCGCCACCGGATGCTGGTTGATCTGTTCCAGCATCAGTTCGACCAGGTCGTAGGTGGCATGCACGCGGTTCGCGTACGGCTTCAGCATATGCGTTTCGATCAGCAGCGCGGGACGATTCTGCAGTGCCGCGTAGCCGGTGGAGAAGCGCGGGCCGGAGCCGAAATTCTCGATGCCCTTGCGCGGATCGCGGCCGTCCTTGAACTCCAGATAGATCGAAGCGAGATGGCCGCGCTTCTCGTACGCTGGCATCGCGTGGTTGACGATCGCGTCGTGCTGCCACGCGCTCACGGCTGGATCGAGCTTGTGCGGATCCTCGGTGTACCACGTCAGGTCGTATTGATAGTCGGCGCCGTCGGTGGTGTGCACGTCGATCAGGAAATCCGGCAGCCAGTGCTGCCACAGCTTCAGCCACGCCAGCATCTCCGGCGCATCGGCTTTCACGTAGTCGCGGTTGAGATTGAGGTACTGCGACTGGCCACGGAAGCCCATGCTTTCGGGGCCGTTCTGGTTGATCCGGTGGTAAGGCGACGAGTTTTCGTGGCCATCCACGCTGAACACCGGGATATACACCAGCACCAGATGATCGAGCAGGTGCGGGTATTTGCCGGTGATCGCGATATCGCGCAGCAGCATCAGGCCGGCGTCCTTGCCCTCGATCTCGCCGGGATGGATGCCGGCCTGCAGCAGCACCACCGGCTTGCCGGCCTTGCGTGTAGCTGCGGGATCGAATGTGCCGTCGCCGCTGGCAATCACCACCGTCATCGGCCGGCCTTCCGGCGTGGTGCCGAAGGTTTGTAGATGGATCACGCCCGGCGCCACCTGTTGCAGGCGTTCCAGATACGCCAGCGTGTCGGCGTAGCTGGGCGTGGTGCGGAAGTGGGCGGCTTCGGCCGGTGTGGTCCAGTCGGTAGTGTTTGAATCGCCGGCGTGTGCGGTCATGGCAGCAACTCCAAGCAAAGCAGACAACAGGACGTGACGCAGACTCATGCATGATCCTCTGCTTCGTCGCGGCGCAGGAAAGCGGGCGAAGCGGGCAGGGTGTCGGGCGCCACCGCGCCGCCGGAGATGATGAAGGCCATCGCCTGATCCATCGTCCAGTCGGTCGGCGTCAGCTCATCCAGCGGCAGCACTTCCAGATAACCGCCCGTGGGGTTTGGCGTAGTCGGGATGAATACCGCCGCCATCTCGCGGCCGGTGCCTTCTTCGATCATCACCCGGGTGACGAAGCCGACTACCTTCATGCCGCGGCGCGGAAACTCCACCAGCACCACCCGCTGCACGCCAGACGGCTTGTTCTGCAGCACCGCCATCAGCTTCTTGGTGCCGCCGTAGATGGTCTGTACCAGCGGGATGCGCGCCAGCAGGCCATCGAACGCGTTGAGGAAACGCTGGCCGATCACCCGGTTCGCCACAAAGCCGAGCAGGTACAGCGCTGCCAGCGTGATCACCAAGGCGATGATGGAGGTCAGCCATTGCGTGTTGAGCGTCTCGGCGGCGTGCGGCGCCACCAGCGCCAGCACTCCGAGCAGCGCGTTGACCAGCGGCGCACCGATGCCGGCCAACATGCCGAGCACGAATTTGAACACCAGCCAGGTCACCCACAACGGAATGAAGGTGAGCAGGCCAGTCAGCAGATAGCGTTTGAGGCGCAGCGGTGGCATGGAAGGATTCAGCCGGAAACGGGAGAGTCGTTCATTCTAGCCAGAGGACTGCGATGGCGTGGCGGCATCGTCGCTGGTCGGCATGGCTGGCGATCATGACGAGGCCAGTCGAATCATCCGTCGCGTCGTGGCAAGCCACTGTGATTTTTTCCGCCGCTGTGCGAATCATGGATTGAATCGCGGGGAATACCGACGTCCATGACTTCCAGACAACATCAGCAACGCTTCGAGTCGCTGCTGCACGAACATCGCAGAATCGTCTTCAAGGTGGCTGGCTTGTACAGCCGCAGTGCGGCCGATCGCGACGATCTGGTGCAGGAGATCAACACGCAGCTGTGGCGCTCGTTCGGCAGCTACGACGAAGCAAGGGCGAAGTTCTCCACCTGGATGTACCGCATCGCGCTGAACGTGGCGATCTCGCAGGCGAGGCGCGAGCGCTGGTCCGAGGCTGACCGCTTCGAGCCACTGGAAACTTATCATCTGGAAACCATTGGCGGCGGCGAGGCGATTGCCGAACAGGATGAGCGGTTGACCGCGCTTTACGCGTTCATCGGCCAGCTCGATCCGCTCAATCGCGCGCTGATCCTTCTGTACCTGGAAGACCGCAGTTATACCGAGATCGCCGAAATCCTCGGCATCAGCGAAACCAATGTGGCGACCAAGATCAGCCGCATCAAACAGAAACTCCGCGGGCAGATGACCGCCGCCGGAACCAACCCAGCGAGGGCATGAGCATGGAACTGGATGAGATGAAACTGGCCTGGCAAGGGCTGGATCGCCGGCTGGAACAACAGTACTCGCTGAACCTGCAGCTGTTTCGCGATGGCCGGCTGGACGAGCTGCAGCGAGGGTTGCGGCCGCTGGTATGGGGGCAGGCGATCCAGATGCTGATCGGTGTGCTCGGTCTGCTGGTGCTGGCGCCGATCTGGATCACTCATTGGCGCGATCCCGCCGTATTGATCGCCGGCGTGGTGGTGCACGCCTACTGCGTGGGCATGATCATCGTTGGCGCGGTGGTGCAGGGGCAGGTGGCACGCATCGACTACGGTATGCCGGTACTGGCGATCCAGCGGCAACTGCTGAAGCTTCGCCGCACGTATGCGGTGTGGGGTGCGATCGTGGTGGGCTGGCCGTGGTGGTTCCTCACCGCGCCACTGCTGGTGGTGCTCACGCGCGGAGCGATCATGGTCAACGCGCCGTCGGCGATCGGGATCCAGCTGGCGATCGGCGCGGTCGGCCTGTTCGCGACGTGGTGGTTCTTCTACCGCTGGTCGCGGCGCCCGGAGCGTGGGGAGCTGGCGCGCAGGATCGATGACAGCACGGCCGGCGGCAGCATCCGTCGTGCGCAGGCGGCGCTGGACGAGATCGCCCGCTTCGAGCAGGAATAGGGACAGGCAACAGCCGCGGCGCGCCGGGTCGACGCTCAGCGTGCCTTCGGCTTCAGCCGCACGTAAATCTGCTTGCGCACGCGGGCTATCACTTCGCCACTTGCGGTGATCACCTGGGTCTCGAACCAGCGCAGCACCTTCTCGCCGCCGGCGGCGGCCGCGCGCAATTCATCGACGACGCTGCTTTCCAGCTTGAAGTGAGCGTAGACGTCCTCGCGGCCGGGTGCGACGAAGTCGATCGCACCGGCCTTGTCCCACACGTAGTAGTCGTTGCCGAGCTGGTGCATCACCAGCAGCATCCAGAACGGATCGGTCATCGCGAACAGGTTGCCGCCGAACTGGCTGCGCACGTAGTTGCGGTTCCACGGACGCAGCCGCAGCACCACCTTCGCCTCGCTCCAGTCGTCGCTGACGGACTGCACACGGATCGCGTTGAACAGGAACGGCGGCCACAGGTTGAGCACGCGGCGGAAGGTGGAGGCTTTCATCAATTCACTTTCATCAGAACAGCAGCGAAGCCATCTTGCGCCGGTAACGGCCGACCAGTTCGGCGTCGTCGAGCGTGGCGAACGCGGCGAGCAGGCGCTTCTTCGCTTGGCCGTCGTTCCAGTCGCGGGCTTTTTGCAGGATGACGAGGAACTGGTCGAGACCGGTTTCGGCGTCACCTTCCAGCAGCAGGCGCACGCCGAGCTGGTCGCGTGCGGTCCAGTCGCCGGCGTCGGTCTGCACGCGCTGCTGCAATTCGGTCAGCGTGGGTGCGTCTTTCAATGCATGCGCCAGATCCAGTTCGCTGCGCAGGCGCACGGCGCGCGCATCGATGGCGAGGTTGGCAGGCAGCGCCTTCAGTGCCGCTTCGGCCGCGTCGGTCTGGCCGGTGCGCATCAGTGCCAAGGCCAGATCGAGTTTCAGTTCGGACTTGTCCGGTTCGGCCGCGATCGCCTGCTGCAAGCGGTCGATGGCTTGTTCGGGGGTTTCCTGCGGCGTGGCGACATCGGCCGTCTCGTCGGCAGGCGCGGCTTCCAGTGGTTGCACATGACGCGACAGGAATTCGCGCAACTGACCTTCCGGCAGTGCACCGGAAAACCCGTCTAGTACCTGACCGTCCTTCACCAGTACCACGGTGGGCACGCTGCGGATGCCGAACATGCCGACCAGTTCCTGTTGCTTGTCCACATCGACCTTGCCCAGCCGGAACCCACCGTTATATTCGGCGGCGAGTTTTTCCAGCATCGGGCCGAGTGTCTTGCACGGCTCGCACCAGGTTGCCCAGAAATCCACCAGCACCGGTGTGGTCAACGAGGCCTGCAGCACCTCGGCCTCGAAGGTCTGCTGTTCCACGTCGAAAACATGGGCGGCGGGGATGGCATCAGTCACGGGAAACTCCAGCTGGGCGGATGTCGGTTCAGATCGGGGCGTCGCCCAGCATATCAAGCGTCGCTTGAGGTTCAGCGCTTTCACCTCAGATTTGCGAGAATCCACGGATCGTCACGCCAGAGCAAGGCATCGAGTGCATGAGCACCACCTCACCAGAAACGCTGTTGATCTGCGAGCACTGCGACACGGTTTACCGTCGCCGCACGCTTGAGCGTGGTGAAGTGGCGCGCTGCGCACGTTGTCTGGCGGAGCTGGAACGGCACCAGCTGCTGAGCGTGAACGCGCTGCTGGCGCTGGTACTGACCGCGATGATCGTGTTCGTGCAGGCGAACATGTGGCCGATCGTCACGCTGGGACTGAACGGGCAATACAGCGGCACCACGCTATGGGGCATGATCATCACGATGTGGCAGCAGCAGGCGCAGGTGGTGTCGGTGCTGGCCGCGATCACGCTGTTCTTTTTCCCGCTGGCCAAGATGCTGTCGCTCGGCTGGCTGCTGTGGTTCGCCCGGCGCGGCCGGCGTGCGCCGGGTTTCGTGCGGCTGATGGTGACGCTGCATCACCTCGGGCCGTGGACGATGAGCGAGGTGTTCGTGCTCGGTGCGCTGGTGGCGATCGTCAAGGCGCACAACTATTTCGACGTGGTGGCGGATCCGGGTATCTATGCCTATGCAGCGCTGACATTGCTGATCACCGTCTTCGCCGGCGTCGATCTGCGTCAGCTGTGGAAACTCACGCCGGAGCAACCCGCATGAGCGCGTTGCCGCGCGCCGCCGAGCTCGGTCTGATCGGCTGCCACGTGTGCGGGCTGACCTGCCGCAGCGGGCCCGACGATGAGTGCCTTGAGAGCGAGCAGATGGTTTGCCCGCGTTGCGGCTCGGCGCTGCACCGGCGCAAACCGAACAGCTTTGTGCGAACGTGGGCGCTGCTGATCGCCGGGTTCCTGCTATACATCCCGGCCAATGTGCTGCCGATCATGCGCACTGCCAGCTTGAACGACATCGACGACAACACCATCATCAGTGGGGTGGTCGAATTGTGGGTCAAGGGCTCGCCGGATCTGGCGGTCATCGTGTTCACTGCGAGCATCGTGGTACCGATGCTGAAATTCCTTTCGATGGGCATGCTGCTGCTGAGCAGCCAGCTCGGCAGTGGCTGGGCGCGGCCGCAGCGCGCCAAGCTCTACCGGCTGGTCGAGTTCATCGGCTACTGGTCGATGCTGGATGTGTTTGTGGTGGCGTTGCTGACAGCACTGGTGCGCTTCGGCCTGTTGAGTCTGGTCGAACCGCTGCCCGGCGTGATCTTTTTCGGCCTGACCGTGGTGTTGACCATGCTGGCCTCGATGAGTTTTGACCCCCGGTTGATCTGGGATGGCAGGGATACTGATGACTGACGACAGTCGCACTGAACAGGATCGTCCGGACGACGCCGAGCTGCCGCGACCGGTAGTGAAGCGGCGCCGCTTCCATGCTTCACTGATCTGGCTGGTACCGGCGCTGGCAGCGCTGGTGGGTCTCTCGCTGGTGGTCAACAGTCGGTTGCAGGCCGGCCCGCAGATCAGCATCAGTTTCCAGAGCGCGGAAGGCCTGGATGCCGGCAAAACACCGGTGAAATACAAGAACGTGGTGATCGGCCGGGTCAACAAGATCCGGCTCAGCGCCGATCACAAGCGTGTGCTGGTCACCGTGGCGCTCGAGAAGAGTGCCGAGAGTTTCGCTACCGAAGGCACGCGCTACTGGGTGGTGCGTCCGCGTATCGGCCTGGGTGGCGTATCCGGCATCGACACCTTGTTGTCCGGCTCCTTCATCGGCGCCGACGTGGGCGATTCCTCGACGCCGCAGGATGACTTCAAGGGGCTGGAGATACCGCCGTCGGTGAACCACGGCGCGCCGGGCCGCAGCTACGTGCTGCATACCGACGACCTCGGTTCGCTGGATATCGGTTCGCCGATCTACTACCGACGCATCCAGGTCGGTCGGGTGGTGTCCTACGAGCTGGACAAGGACGGCAAGGGCATCTCGATAGGTATTTTCGTGGATGGTCCCAACGATAGGTTCGTCACCACATCCACCCGCTTCTGGAACGCCAGCGGTGTCGATCTGTCGCTCGGCGCTGGTGGTCTCAAGGTCAACACCCAGTCATTGGCTTCGGTGCTGGCGGGCGGCATTGCCTTTCTCGATCCACGCGGCCCGCATGACAGCACGCCGGCATCCGAGCTGACTTCGTACCAGCTGTTTGCCGACCAGACTACGGCGATGGCGCCACCCGATGGCGAGCCGCATTACTTCCGCATGCGCTTCGAGCAATCCGTGCGCGGGCTGGCGGTGGATGCGCCGGTGGAGTTCCTCGGCATCAACCTCGGCAAGGTGGTGTCGGTCAATCTCGATTACGACGAGAAGACCCAGCGCTTCCCGGTGATCGTGGGTGCGGTGGTCTACCCGCAGCGCCTAGGCAAGGCCTACGACAAGCTGGAGGCGCTGGCCAAGGCGCGCGGCGAGAACCCCGATCTGTCGCAGTTGATGGGGCGTCTCGTCGATCACGGCCTGCGTGCACAGGCGCGCACCGGCAATCTGCTTACCGGCCAGCTTTACGTGGCACTGGATTTCGTGCCGCATACGCCGGCGGTGGTGTTCGATCCCAACGCCAAACCGCTGACGATACCGACCGTGCCGGGCAGCTTCGACAAGCTGCAGGAGCAGATGGCCAGCATCGTCGACAAGCTCGACAAGATCCCGTTCGACAGCATCGGCAGAAATCTGGACCAGACTCTGGCCGGGCTCAATGCCACGCTGAAACAGGTCAATGGCCAGACCTTGCCGGCGTTTAACGACACCATGAAGGGCGTACAGAAAACCATGGGCACGGCCAATGATGCGCTGTCCGGCGATTCGCCGCTGCAGCAGAATCTAGGTACCACGCTGGAGCAAGTGCAGCGGATGGCGCGCTCGCTGCGCGTGCTCACCGATTATCTGGGCGACCATCCGGAGGCGCTGATTCGCGGTCGCGGTGCCGATGCCAAGCCAGCTGCAACCACCACGCCGCCGGCAGCGGCTGCCAAACCGTCGCAAGGGAGCCAGCCATGATTCGTACCGGAATGCGCCTGCTTGGCGTGGGAGCCGCGCTGGCGCTAGCCGCCTGTGCTTCGGCCCCATTGCACTACTACACGTTGGTAGCACCGGCTGACGAGTCAGCCGGTGGGCTGGTTGCGCAGTCGGCCATACCGTCGCTGCCGTTCGAGCTGCTGCCGGTCAGCATTCCGGCGCAGGTCGACCAGCCACAGCTGGTAGTGCGCGAAGGCGGCCAGGGCGTGGCCTTGCTCGGCAGCGAGCGCTGGATCGCGCCGCTCAGCGACGAGGTGCGCAGTGCGCTGTCGGCGGATCTGGCGCGCGAGCTGCATAGCCAGGATGTCAGTGGCTTGCCCGGCAGCGACAAGCCGTTGCTGCGGATCAAGCTGGATCTGCGCCGGTTCGATTCGCAGCCCGGCAGTTACGCACTGATCGAAGCGGCGTGGAGCGTGCGCCTGCTGCGCGGCACTCAGCCCGTTGCACTGGCCTGTACCAGTCGTATCAATGAAGCGGTAGGGTCGGGCTACGACGCGCTGGTGCAAGGGCATCAACGTGCGCTCGGCGCGCTGGCGGCGCAGATCGCCATGGTGGCGCGGTCGCTCGGTCATGGCCAGCCCCCGGTCTGCCCGGCCGGCTGAGGCTTTCAGGCTTGGCGCCCGGCTCGCGCTGGGCTAGTCTGACCAGTTCACCGCAGCCGGCTTCCGTCGGCGTGCGCCAACCGCATCACGGCACCGGAATCATGCAGGACATTCAAGACCCGAACTCCCTCGATCAGGGCAGCCTCGAACAGGGCTATGCCCCGCAGGCCGTGGAGGCCGCCGCGCAGCAGTACTGGAATGCGCAGCATGCGTACGAGGTGAAGGAAGACAACTCGCGGCCGAAGTTCTATTGCCTGTCGATGCTGCCGTATCCGTCTGGCGCGCTGCACATGGGGCACGTGCGCAACTACACCATTGGCGACGTGATCAGCCGTTTCCAGCGCATGCAGGGCAAGAATGTGCTGCAGCCGATGGGCTGGGACGCGTTCGGCCTGCCCGCCGAAAATGCCGCGATCAAGAACCAGACCGCGCCGGCGAAGTGGACCTACGCCAACATCGAGCACATGCGCGGTCAGCTGCAGCGCATGGGTTTTGCCTACGACTGGACACGCGAGTTCGCCACCTGCCGCCCGGACTATTACCGCTGGGAACAGCTGATGTTCACCCGCCTGCTGAAGAAGGGCATGGCGTACCGCAAGAACGCGGTGGTGAACTGGGATCCGATCGACCAGACCGTGCTGGCCAACGAGCAGGTCGTCGATGGCCGCGGCTGGCGCTCCGGCGCCATCGTGGAGAAGCGCGAGATCCCGCAGTGGTTCCTGAAGATCACTGACTACGCGCAGGAACTGCTGGACGGCCTGGATACGCTGCCGGGCTGGCCCGATGCGGTGAAAACCATGCAGCGCAACTGGCTCGGTCGCAGCGAAGGGCTGGAAATCCAGTTCGCGGTAGCGGGTGAGAGCGAGTCGCTGAGCGTGTTCACTACCCGGCCCGATACGCTGATGGGCGTCACCTTCCTGTCGATTGCCGCCGAGCATCCGCTGGCGCTGCAGGCCGCGCAGGGCAACGAAAAACTCGCGGCCTTCATTGCCGAACTGAAGCACGGCGGCGTCTCCGAAGCGGAGCTTGAAACCCAGGACAAGCGCGGCATGGACACCGGCCTGCGCGCGATCCATCCGGTCAGCGGCGAGCCGATCCCGGTATGGGTCGCCAACTTCGTGCTGATGGGCTACGGCACCGGTGCGGTGATGGCAGTGCCGGCGCACGACCAGCGCGACTGGGAGTTCGCGCAGAAATACAGCCTGCCGATCAAGATGGTGATCGTCGATCCGTCGGTGATCGACGCATTGAACGAGATCGAGCATGACTTGTCGCAAGGTGTCGGCATCGATCCGATGCGCGCCGCCCTGCGTGGGCGCGACAGCAACGCGCAGGACATCTCGGCGCCGCTGCGTGTGGTCGAGGCATTCGAGCGGCGCATCCTCGAGGACGCCGCGTGGACGCCGCGTGGCGTGCTGGTCAATTCCGGTGAATACGACGGCATGGATTTCAGCCAGGCGCTCGACGCACTGGCGACGCGCTTCGAGCGCGACGGCAGCGGTTCTCGTCGGGTCAACTGGCGCCTGCGCGACTGGGGCGTCAGCCGCCAGCGTTACTGGGGCTGCCCGATTCCGGTGATTTACTGTCCGAAGTGCGAAGCGGTGCCGGTGCCGGAAGACCAACTGCCGGTAGTGCTGCCCGAGGACGTGGCATTCAGCGGCGTGCAGTCGCCGATCAAGGCCGATCCGGAATGGCGCAAGACCACCTGCCCGCAGTGCGGCGGCCCGGCCGAGCGCGAGACCGATACCTTCGACACCTTCATGGAGTCGAGCTGGTACTACGCGCGCTACACCAGTCCCGGCGCGAACGCGCAGATCGACGAGCGCGCGAACTACTGGCTGCCGGTCGACCAGTACGTCGGCGGCATCGAACACGCGATCATGCATCTGCTGTATTTCCGCTTCTATCACAAGCTGCTGCGCGACGCGGGCATGGTGCATTCGGACGAGCCGGCGCAAAACCTGCTGTGCCAGGGCATGGTGATCGCCGAGACGTTCTATCGCGACAACGCCGACGGCTCGAAGGACTGGATCAATCCCGCCGCGGTCGAGATCCAGCGTGACGACAAGGCACGCGTGATCGGCGCGACGCTCAAGGCGGACGGCCAGAGCGTGCAGATCGGCGGCACCGAGAAGATGTCCAAGTCGAAGAATAACGGCATCGATCCGCAGACCATGGTGAACAAGTACGGCGCCGATACGGTGCGTCTGTTCTCGATGTTCGCCGCGCCGCCGGAGCAGTCGCTGGAATGGAGCGAGGCCGGCGTCGAAGGCATGGCGCGCTTCCTCAAGCGGTTGTGGCGCGAAGTGGCCGCACACGCGGCGAATCCCGATCATCCGGTTACCGATCCGTCGGCGCTGAATGCGGGCCAGAAGACCTTGCGCCGCCAGCTGCATGAGACGATCCAGAAGGTGGGCGACGATTTCGGTCGGCGCCATGCGTTCAACACTGCGATCGCCGCGCTGATGGAGTTCCTCAACGCGCTGGGCAAGTTCAGCGACCAGAGCGAGCAGGGCCGTGCGGTGCGTCACGAGGCGCTGGAAGCGATGGTCCTGCTGCTCAATCCGGTGGTGCCGCACATCAGTCATGCGTTGTGGCAGGTGCTCGGCCACCCGCAAACCGTGCTGGAGGATCAGCCGTGGCCGCAGGCCGACCCGGCCGCGCTGCTGCGCGACAGCGTTACCCTGGCAGTGCAGATCAATGGCAAGCTGCGCGCTACCATCGAGCTGGCTGCTAATGCCTCGAAGGAAGAGGCTGAGGCACTGGCCCGTGCACAGCCGCAGGTGCTGCACTTCCTGCAAGACATGACCGTACGCAAGGTCATCGTGGTTCCCGGCAAGATCGTCAACATCGTCGCAGGATGAAATCCATGAGCTTCATGAAAGCAGGTCGCCTGTTCCAAGCCTCATTGCTGCTGGTCGCCGCGTTCGCGTTGGGCGCCTGCGGTTTTCATCTGCGCGAGAACGCGACGTTGCCGCCGTCGATGCAGCGTATCCATCTCACCGTCAGCGGTGGTGGCGAGTTTCAGCGTCATCTGGCACGTGCGCTGGAGACTTCCGGCGTCACCGTCGAGGACAACGGCGGCGCCGGCATCGCCGAGTTGCGCGTGCCGGTGGCGGCGTTCAGCACCGATACGTTGAGTGCTGGCGGTTATGTGCGCATCACCGAGTTTGCGTTGCACTACCAGGTGCAGTTCGAGGTGTCCGATGCGAACGGCACCTTGCTCGTGCCCCAACAGCGCATCGATATGCAGCGCGAATACAGCTACGACGCCACCAACACCGTCGGCAACGCGTCGCAGGTGCAGGAGATCGAGCGCAGCCTCAACGACGACATGGTGCAGGCGATCCTGTTCCGTCTGCAAGCTGCCAGCAAGCATCAGCTGGCCGCACCGGCGACGGCCTCCAGCACGCACTGATGCCGCTCAGTCCCGGCCAATGGCAGAAGGTGCTGGCGGCGGACAGCCTGCAGCCAGCATACCTGCTCGCCGGCGAGCAGCTGCTGGTGCTGGAAGCGGCCGACGCGCTGCGTGCGCAGGCGAAGAAGCTGGGTTACAGCGAACGCGAGGTGCTCGACGTCGGCCAGTCTTTCGACTGGAACGATCTGGCCCGTGCTGGCGCCAGCATGTCGCTGTTCGCCACCCGGCGACTGATTGACCTGCGCCTGCCCACCGGCCGCCCCGGCATCGAGGGCGCCAAGGCGATCAACGCGTTCTGTGCCGATCCGCCTCCGGATGTCACTCTGCTGATCACCGCGATGGAATGGAGCAACAAGCACGACGGCGCGTGGAGCAAGAAGCTCGACGCCAGCGGTGCGATGGTGGTGTTCAACTCGCCGCGTCCGGATCAGTGGGGCGCATGGATCACGGCGCGGCTAGCCACGCGCGGCCTGTCCGCCACGCCCGATGCCGCTGCGTTGCTGGCCGACCGTGTCGAGGGCAACCTGCTTGCCGCCGCGCAGGAAATCGACAAGCTCGTCGTGCTGCACGGACAGGGCCGCATCGACGCCACCGAGATGGAAACCCTGGTCGCCGACAGCGCCCGCTACGACGTGTTCAAGCTCACCGATGCCGCGTTCGTCGGCGATGGTGCGCGTGCGTTGCGCATTCTCGCCGGGCTGCGTTCCGAAGGCGACGAACTGCTGGCGCTGATGGGCTGGCTGGTCAATCAACTGCAGCTGGCGCTGCGTCTGGCCAATGCCAACGACCTCGCCGCGCAGATCCGCACCGAACACCTGTGGCAGGCGCGCGAACAACTTTTCCGCAAGGCGCTGCGCCGCGCCCCGCGTGAGCACTGGCTGCAATGTCTCGCCCGCGCCTCGCGCATCGACCGCATGGTCAAGGGTCGCGAGAGCGGCAACCCGTGGCAGGAGGCCGAGCGGCTGATCGCCGCGATCGCCGAACCGCGCGCTGCCAGCGCACTGGCATGAAGCCACTCGCCATCTTTGGTGGCACCTTCGATCCGGTACACCTGGGCCACCTCAGCGTGGCGTGGGAAGCCTCCGAACTGCTCGACGCCGAAGTGCGCCTGCTGCCGGCCAGCGTACCGCCGCACCGCCCGCCGCCGAGCGCTACCGCACAACAACGTGTGGCCATGTTGCATGCCGCGTTGCAGGGTCAGTCGCGGTTGACCCTGGATACCCGCGAGCTGGAGCGCAGTGGGCCGTCGTACACGATCGATACCCTGATCGAGTTGCGCGCAGAGCAGGGCGAGCGTCCGCTGGTGCTGCTGATTGGTGCCGATGCGTTCGCCGGCCTGCCCAGCTGGCACCGCTGGCGCGAGCTGTTCGAGGTGACGCATATCGGCGTACTGAGCCGGCCGGGCGTGGAAGCGGTGCTGCCGGATGAACTGCTGCAGATGATGGCTGGCCGTCACGTCGACGATGCAGCAGCCTTGCGTGACGTGCCTGCCGGCAAGCTGATCGAGCTGGCGGTCACCCCGCTGGAAATCTCCGCCACGCGTATCCGCGAGCTGCTTGCCGTCGGGCGGGATCCGCGCTATCTGCTGCCTGCCGGTCTGTTCGACGATACGCAGCTGCTGGCACCGTATCGTCGCTGAGCGCCGCTTTGCGGCGATGGTGGCGCAGGATTCACCGAGCGGAATCCGTTGCACCTTCCGGTGCACCTCGCCCAAGCACATCCGGTAGCGCGTCGCCGTTTTCGGTGAAGCCCAGCGATACGGAATTCAAGCAGTGGCGATCGCCGGTCGGCGGCGGGCCGTCGGGAAACACATGGCCGAGATGGCTGCCGCAGCGCGCGCAGACTTCCTCGACGCGGATCATGCCGTGGCTGGTATCGCGGATCGTCCGGATGTGCGACGTGTCGTACGGCTGGAAGAAGCTGGGCCAGCCGGTGCCGGAGTCGAACTTCGCGTTCGAGCGGAACAGCGGCAACCCGCAGAAGCGGCATGTGTAGACGCCGTCTTTATGGTTGTCGAGGAAGGCTCCGCAGAACGCCGCCTCGGTGCCGTGTTCCAGCAGCACGCGCTTCTCGTCGCGGTCGAGGCCGGTGGTGATGTTGCGGCGCTGTTCGTCGGTTGGCGGGGTGAGATCGAAAACACTCATATTGAACTCCTGTTGCCAGCGGGATTGTTCGATGTTGCCAGGCTGTTCGCGCAGTATCCCATCAGTAGATACTCGCGCAGTCGCTGTGGATCACTGTCAGCTGCGGCAAGTGCGATGTAACCATCGGGCCGAATCAGATAGAACGCATTGCGCTTGAGGCCGGCGCGCGACATGACGGCGTTCCATGCGAAGACATGCAGCGGAAGCTCGTGTTCGACACAGGTCGCCGTCAGCTCCACACGTGCTTCGCCGTAGACGTGCACTTGCCACGCCAGCGATTCGAGTACGTCGAAATTGTCGTGCCCAGAGGCCATGCGGATCCACGGCAGGCGATCGCCGCCGTGCAGGGCGCCGGCCCTGCCTGCACTCAGCGCGCTGTGCCGGTAGTTGATGCCGATCTGCGACATCGTGCGGAACAGGAATCGGCGCAGCGGCGGCCATCGAAACAGCAGCGGTGCGATCAGCGGAATCAACCGGGTGCGTACCTGTCGGGCGAACGCACCCGTGCTGGTGGCCAGGGTAAATCCACGATCGGTGGTGGCGACCAGCCGGCGCGCAAAGCGGATGCGTTCGACCTCATAGGTGTCGAGCAGGCTGTCGGCGGCCTGGTGATTCAGCACGGCGGCGAGCTTCCACGCCAGATTCACCGCATCGCCGATGCCGGTGTTCATGCCCTGGCCGCCGGCCGGGCTGTGGATATGCGCGGCGTCGCCCAGCAGGAACGCGCGCTCCCGCCGGAAGAATGGTGCGACCCGATGGTGCACGCGATAGGTCGAGAACCAGTTTACCTTCGCGATGCCGAGCCTGAGTTGTGCGATCGCGCGTGGACTCACATCGTCGAACGTCAACTCGCTGCTTTCATCAGCGGGTTCGCGCACGGTGCCGACCAGGCGTACACGGCCTTTTCCCTTGAGCGGAAAGACCGCGAGAAAATCGGCATCGTCGAGATCGATATGCAGTTCATGATCCGTGACCGGGCCTTCGGCATCCACGTCGGCGACGTAGAACCGCTGCGTATAGGTTCCACCGGGAAAGGTGAAGCCCAAGACTTCCCGCACGACCGAGCGCGCACCGTCGCAGCCGGCAAGGTAGTTCGCGCGACAGCTCACTTCGGTGCCATCGGGTTGCCGCAGCATGGCGCTCACACCATCCCGTGCTTGCTCGAAATGGAGCAGTTCGGTCTGGCGTTCCACCGTCACACCCACCGCCTGCAGCCATTCGATCAGCAACTGTTCGTGGGCATCCTGCGGAAACACCAGCGCAGACGGAAACGGGCTGAGGTCCTCGCCGATCTGCCGGAAAGGAACCCGCGCGGCCTTGCTGCCCCTGACCCACAGGTTGATGCCGGCAATCGTGACGCCGGCGTCGACGACTGCATCAGCTACACCGATCTGCCGATAAAATTCGAGCGTGCGCGATTGCACGGCCAGCGCACGCGAGGTGGTTCCCGCTTCGGCGGTCTTGTCGATGATGCGTACGCTGATACCGAGCCGGGTCAGCCACAGTGCCAGTACCAGTCCGGTGGGACCGGCTCCCGCGATCAGTACCTGCGTGTCACGGACATCGGTCGATAGGGATGGCATGATTTAGCCTGCTCCTGGAGCAGGCTAAATCATCTCACGTCAGATCGCTCAGTCGCGGCACAAGCCGCCAGCGCGAAATGTCGGACCCTTTTCACAGGCAAGGCGACGAAGGGAGGCTGCGATTTCACGCGCCACGTTCCAGTTGCCCCTGCACCTCGTTGATCGAATCGCGGATGCGTTTGCTGAATACCGAATCGTCATGGTGGATCAGCAGCAGATGTTCGGTAGCGCGGGTCATCGCGACGTAGAGCAGACGTGCTTCGTCGGCCTCGCTCTGGCCGGGTTTGGGCAGCGAGCCGAGGCCGGGGATGATCACGAACGGAAATTCCAGGCCCTTGCTGGAGTGCATGGTGACTAGCTTCACGCTGTCCTCGACCACGAACAAGGTGTGCTTGCCGGTGCTGTCGGCGAGCCGGCTCGGAATGCCGATGCGCTGCAATGCCTCATGCAGCTTCTCGCCTTCCCACTGGTTGCGGAATAGCACCGCCATATCGGAATACGGGCGACCGCTGGCGTGCTCGTCGCGCAGTCGCGCGATCAGCACGTCGAGCTGGGCGCGTGCGGTATCGGTGCGCACCAGCTCGGGCAGGGCGCCGCGGCGGCCGGCACTTTGCGGCGCGATCAGCGGCACGCCGTCGTCATCATCGCCGCGCGATTCGAGCAGTTCGTGGGCGAAGCCACGCGCCACAGCGAGGATTTCCAGCGTGTTGCGGTAGTTGAGTTTGAGGATGGTGGTACGGCCCTGCGCCTGCACACCAAGGCTCTTCCAGCTGATCTTGCGGCGATCGGTATTGCCGTAGATGTTCTGCGCGTCGTCGTACAGCACCAGCAGTGAATTGGTGGCCGGATCGATCATCTGCACGATCAGCTTGTACCAGTCCGGCTCGAAGTCGTGGCCTTCGTCGATCAGCACGGCGCCGTACTGGAAGCGTGGGATCTGGCCACGGTCCACACCGGCGATCACGGCCGGTGGCAATGCATCGACGAAGGCCTTGCCGCTGCCTGGCGGCAGAGGCGCGTGGTAGGCCACCAGCATTTTGCGGCACCACTTGTGGAAGTTGTAGACCTGCACCTTCTCGCCGAGGCCGCGTTCGCCGATCAGCTGTTCGAGCCGCGCGGCCAGCGTTTTGTTGTAGCAGAGCACCAGGATGGGCTTGCCCAGCTCGCGTGCCAGCTGCATCGCGCGGAAGCCGAGGATCATGGTCTTGCCGGAGCCGGCCACGCCGTGGATGACCCGGTGCTCGTCGCCGAGCGAACGGGCCAGCTGCTCCTGCTGCGAGTCCATCACCTTGACCAGGTCGGGTATCTCCAGCGGACGTACCGCTGCATCGGCGGGACCGAACAGGCCGAACTGACCGCTGCCAGCCTCCACCCGCAGCTCGGGAAACAGGTGCCAGCGCACGCGGTCGATCTGCGGCAGGGTGAGCGTCACAGGGAATACCTGCGGGAACATTGCCCACAGGCGTTCCTGGAACGCTTCGGCATCGACCGTCTCGTACAGCTCGTCGCGGCAGATCACCAGATGCTCGGGCAGGACTTCGCCCAGCGCACCCTCGTCGAATTGCTTGCGGGTGATGTTGGCCAGCACCACGCCCCACGCCCACGGCATGATCAGCTTGCCGGCATGGCGGGAGCTTGCCGGATGGCGCAACGCAGGATCGCGCTCCAGCACCACGCCGATTTCCAGCGCATACGCGCGTGCCTGCAGTAGCGGATTGTTCTCTTTGACCAGGCCGCGATCGGTGACCAGGGTGAACTGGGTGCTGTCCGCATGGCGGATGGTGTCGGCCTTCCAGTCCTTCACTTCCAGCACCAGCAGGCCGCGGCGCGGGTGGAACACCACGAAATCCGGATGGCGTTGCTTGAGCCCGACCGGCACGTCGTACCACAGCAGGTAGTCGTCCTCGAGCTTCTGCTCCAGCCGTTCGGAAACGCGTTTCTCGCCACCGGTCATGCGTGGCAGGCAGCTGTTGCGGGTCGGAATGAGTGTTGCCACAGGCGCCCCTGACTGACGTGTCTGCTCGACGTTAGCCGATAGCGCTGGGCTGTCAATGCCAAGCCTGTTGCGGCGGATCTACGCCCAGTGCTGCAACTGCTCCGCTGGCACGTCCATGCGCCGGCACGCGCGGCTGGCGATGCCGTCCTTCAGTGCGGCGCGGAACACCGGCGCGATCGACCACAGCGCGTGTGCTGCCAGTCGTGCCTGGCGTTGCTGCCGCGGTGTGCGGCCCAGCAGTTCAGTCGCCCAGTCCGGCAGCAGGGCGGCGCCGGCGTGCAGAAACAGATCGCGCGACATGCCGGCAGCGGGTACCGGCAGGCGCACCTGCGACAGCAGGCCGAGTACCACGCGCGATCGTTCGGTGAAGGCCAGTTCGGGCTGGATGCGTTGGAAGTAGCCGGTAACCTCGCGTTCGGACGCGGGTACATCGCGTGCGCCGAGCGCCTCGGCGATCCGCCGCACCTCGTCGTAGTAGCGGTCGGCCGCATCGGCCGGCATCGTCACATGGCTGTAGCGGCGGTAACCCTGCAGGAAGCAGTAAGCCTCGGTGACATGCACCCAGGTCAGCAGTGCAGGATCGTTCGCGGCGTATGGACGTCCATCTTCACCGTAGCCGGTGATGTGGCCGTGGATCTGCCGCACATGTTCGATCAACGCGGTGGTCTGTGCGCGCGGCGCGTAGGTGGTGCCGCCGACAAACGCGGTGGTGCGACGCAGCCGGCCGAGCAGGTCGCCGCGAAAATTGGAGTGATCCCACACGCCGGCCAGCGCCAGCGGATGCAACGTCTGCAGGGTCAGTGCGGCCAGGCCACCGGCCAGCATGCCGGGGAAATCCGAATGCACGCGCCAGGTTGCGCTGTCCGGCCCGAACAGACCCGGATCGCCGTGCGGATGGTCGTAGTCGATGCTGCCGGTGTCGGCGCGCGGGAACGCACTTAGCACCCAATGCCGGATTGCGGCGCGAATCGGACGGATCGGCTCGCGGGCGATACGGGTGAGGAAATTCGGCGGCGATGGCATGCAACAAGTCTAGCGTGCTGCCACGTCCTCGCCGCCGATAAAGGTTTTTCACGTGTCCAGCGTCGCATCCAGCGTGATGGTGGCCTTGAGTACCTTGGAAACCGGACAGCCGAGTTTGGTGGCCTGCGCTATCTTCTCGAACGTGGCCGCATCGGCGCCCGGTACCTTGGCCTTGCAGCTGAGGTGCACCGCGGTGATCGAGAAGCCGTCGCCATCCTTCTCCAGGGTTACTGTCGCCTGGGTGTCGATGCTGTCTGCGGTGAGCCCGGCGTTGCCCAGTCCCAGCGACAACGCCATCGAATAACAGGCAGCATGCGCCGCGGCGATCAGTTCCTCCGGATTGGTGCCGGGGCCGTCTTCGAAGCGTGACTTGAAACCGTAGGGTGCTTCGCGCAGCACTTTGGTGTCCGTCGAGATCGTGCCCTGGCCGTCCTTGATGCCGCCAGACCAGTGGGCGGATGCGGATTTCTTCATGGAATGCTCCTGTTGGGGGATGGTAGGCAAGCGCGCACTGTGTCGGACAGTTCATGCAGCTGGCGCGAACGGATATGGGTTCGGGCTTCACATGCGGTTGCTCCGTGCACGCCGTATGCTTGCAGTTTGTCTTTCAGCGCGGAATCCACATGCCGTTTGCCATTCAGCACGATCGCGCCGCCCGTCGTTTCGAGACACAGGTAGATGGCGCCGAATGCGAACTCGACTACACCTTGGCTGGCGCCGTGATGACTATCACCCACACCGGAGTGCCGCCCGAAGTTGGTGGGCGCGGCATTGCGTCAGCACTGGTGCAGGCTGCGTTCGAAGCAGCACGCAGCGAAGGCTGGAAAGTCGTGCCGGCGTGCTCGTATGCAGCCGTGTGGATCGGTCGGCATCCTGAGTATCGTGCTCTGTGCGCCTGAAACTCCCGTTATGATTGCTGCCTGCCGGCGCCGATGGTTGCGCCATGGAGGCTTGCGTGAGTAGCGACGAAACAGGCGTGACGATCCCACGGAAAAAGCGTCGCTGGCGGCCGTTCCACTATGTGAAGGCGCGGCCACGGATGATCGTGTCGCTGCTCATTTTCCTGGTGGCCAGTGTCGTGCTGGTGGAAATGAAGCTGCGCGTGGCCACCGCAATCCTGCTGGCCTTCGATCTGGCCGCCGTGGTGTTCCTGGGCATCCTTGCGCGCATGTTCAACCGTTGCTCAACGGCGCACATGCGCAGCCAGGCACGGGCGCAGGACACGGGGCGCTGGGGCATCCTGTGGAGCGGCATCGTGCTGTCGACGGTGGTACTGGTGGCGCTCAGCAGCGAGCTACATGCGGCCAAGGGAGGGGGCCTGCTAGCACTGGGTGTGGGGACGCTCAGCGTGGTGCTGAGCTGGCTATTCCTCAACACCATGTTCGCGATCCATTATGCGCATGGTTTCTACGGTGATCTTGGCGAGAAACACGCAGGACTGGAGTTTCCCGATACGCCCGAACCGGACTACTGGGACTTCGCCTATTTCGCGATCGTGATCGGCATGACCTTTCAGGTCTCTGACGTGCAGATCACCAGTCGTTATCTGCGACGCGTGGCCTTGTTGCACAGCGTGATCTCGTTTTTCTTCAACGTGTTCATCATCGCGATCACAGTGAACATCGTGGCCGGGCAGGGCGGTTAGGCCGGTCTTGCACGAACGGTGTAACCGCGAGTCGGTCGCAGGCGAATGAAACGATGGAGGCGGCACGACTGCCTTCATCCCTTTCTTTCCAGGACTCTCCCGATGAACGCACGTCTCACCATACTTCTCGTCGCTGCCATGAGCTGCGGCTTTGCCACCACGTCGGTGTTCGCGCAGGATGCGATGGCCGCCAGCTCCAGCACCGCGATGTCGCATGACGCGATGCAGAAAACCTCGATGAAGCACGATGCCATGAAGGCCGATTCGATGAAGCATGACTCGATGAAAATGGACGGCATGAAGCACGATTCGATGAAGAAAGGTGCCATGAAGAAGGATGCGATGAAGCACGACGCCATGAGCTCGGGCGGCTGATCGGCGGCCGCTGACGGGAGTGTCGCTACGGCGATGTTCCGTCAGCGGCTTCTGTTGCCTGCAGCAGCGGCGGATACTTGGCTGATCCCCCTCACAGGCCGTCCGGCATGACCACGCCATTTGCCAGCCGACTCGGTATCGAGCATCCGCTGATCCAGGCACCGATGGCCAGCTCGTCACCGCCGGCGCTGGTGGCGGCGGTGTCAAATGCGGGCGGGCTGGGGTCGCTTGGCGCCGGTTATCTGGAGCCGCAGGCGATGCTGGAGCAGGCGACACAGATCCGCGCGCTCAGTGACCAGCCGTATGCGATCGGTCTGTTTGTGCTGCCGGACGAATTCGAAGCCGACATGGCGGCGGTAGCGAGGGCGCGCGAGCAGCTTGACGCGCTGATGGCACGCGAAGGCCTCGACGTACGCACCAGCCTGCCGGCGCGCTGGGCACCACGTTTCTCCGATCAGTTCGCCGCGCTGTGCGAGGCGCGTCCGGCGGTGGCGAGTTTCGCTTTCGGCACGATCAACGCGGCGCAACGGCGCGAGCTGCGCCAGCGCGACATCTGCGTGATCGGTACGGCAACCACAGTCGCCGAGGCGCGCGCCTGGGCCGACGCAGGCGCCGATGCCGTCTGCGTGCAGGGCGCCGAGGCCGGGGGCCATCGCTGCACCTTCCTGCACGAGACCGAAGACGCGATGATCGGGCTGTTCGCCTTGCTGCCGCTGACGGTGCGCGCGATGGCGGAGTGCGGAGATATCCCGGTGATCGCCGCCGGCGGGATCATGGACGGTCGCGGCATGCTGGCAGCGGAAATCCTCGGTGCGGCGGCCAGCCAGCTCGGCACCGCCTTCCTCACCTGCCCGGAATCTTCCGCAGCCGAGGCGTGGAAGCGGGATCTGCCGGGCGTCGAGGAACATCAAGTCACCACCATCCGTGGTTTTTCCGGGCGCGCGGCCCGCGGCTTGCGCAACCGCTTTGTCGAAGCGATGCCGCAGGCGGCGCAGGGCTTGCCGTATCCAGTGCTGAACGCGCTCACCGCGCCGTTGCGCCATGCCGCGGCGGCGGCCGGGCGCGGCGATCTGCTGTCCGAATGGTGCGGGCAGGCCGCTGGTCTGGTACGTCCGCAGCCCGCCGCCGAGCTGGTGGCGCGCCTGATGCACGAATACCGACTGGCAAGACGGTCGCTGGCGCATTGACGCCTGATCCGGCGGCTTCGGGCCGGCCGCGGACGAATTGACGTGCCGTTGCGGCAGGGCGGTTATACTGCGTCCGCGCCATTTTGCGCTGCGATCCCGCATTGAGGCCCATCCTCTTGAGCACTGCCCGTACCAACAAGGCCGTCACCACGGCCACACTGCGCAAGTCGGTCATCGACGCGCTCGAAGAACTGAAGGCCAAGGACGTGCGCGAGATCGACGTGCGCGGCAAGACCTCCATCGCCGACCTGCTGGTGATTGCTTCGGGTACCTCCGCGCGGCATGTCAAATCCATCGCCGACGAAGTCAGCAAGTTCGCCAAGAAGGCGGGCGTGATGCCGCTGGGTGTGGAAGGCGAACAGGAAGGCGAATGGGTGCTGGTCGATCTGGGCGACGTGATCGTCCACGTGATGCTGCCGCGCATCCGCGAATTCTACGGCCTGGAGCGGTTGTGGACGGTGGGCGACCACGGCCACGAAGTCGACGCTGCGCAATTAGGCTGATTTTCGTGTGGGGTGCGCCGCAAGATTGGCCCCTCAGCGCAATCCTCTCCCGGCACGGGAGGGGAGGCAACCGCTGCGCGGCGTGCGTTTCATTGAATGAAAGCTCGACATGCGCGCGCGCCTGATTGCCGTCGGTGAGCGCATGCCCGGCTGGGTGGCGGAGGGGTTCGCCGAATACCGCAAACGGCTCTCGCATGAGCTGCCGCTGGAACTGATCGAATTGAAACCCGGGATTCGCGGCAAGGGCCGCGACGATGCACGGGCGATCCAGGACGAAGGCGCCGCGATACTCGCTGCCTTGCCGCATGACATCCATGTGGTCGCGCTCGATGGCCGCGGCAGGACGTGGTCCAGCGAGGAGCTGGCCGAACAGCTGGCGAAGTGGCGCATGGCCGGGCGTGATCTGGCGTTCCTGATCGGTGGCCCGGACGGTCACTCACCCGAGGTGCTGGCGCGCGCCGACCAGCGCTGGTCGCTCGGCCCGCTGACCTTGCCGCACATGCTTGTGCGGCTGGTGCTGGCCGAGCAGTTATATCGCGCTACCACGATCATGGCCGGGCACCCCTACCACCGCGCCTGAGCGTCAGCCCTGTCCACGGAGTTCACATCAATGTCTTTTCAGATCCGGCAAGCCACCATCCTCGACCTCGACACGCTGTCGCCGTTGTTCGATGGTTATCGCCAGTTCTACGGCCAGCCGGCAGATCTGGCGCGGGCGCATGATTTTCTGGCCGAGCGCGTCCATCAGCATGAGTCGCTGATCCTGCTGGCGCGCAACGAGCATGGCGAGGGACTGGGTTTTACCCAGCTTTATCCGCTGTTTTCCTCGGTGCGCACGGTGCGCACCTGGCTCCTCAACGACTTGTTTGTCGTGGCATCGGCACGCCGGCAGGGCGTCGCGGCGGGGTTGCTCGGCGCGGCGGCGGAGCAGGCGCGGGCGCTGGGCGCGGCCAGCCTGTCGCTGTCGACTGCATTGGACAACGCACCGGCACAGGCGCTGTACGAATCGATGGGCTGGCAGCGCGACCGGCAATTCTGCGAGTACAGCCTCAGCCTGTGAGCCGCTACGCTGGCGACTTCATCGTCGATCGGAATGCCCATGCTTCATCTCGCCTCGCAATCGCCGCGACGTCGCCAGTTGCTGGAACAGCTCGGGGTGAATTTCGCTGTGCTCGATGTCGAGGTGGCGGAGCAGCGCGCGCCGGCTGAAGCGCCACAGGATTACGTGAGCCGCGTGGCGCGCGACAAGGCGCAGGCCGGGCTGGCCCAACTGGGTAATGCCGTGCAGGCAGTGGTGCTCGGCGCGGATACCGAAGTGGTGCTGGACGACGAGGTGTTCGGAAAGCCGCAGGATGCCGACGATGCCGCCGCGATGCTGCGCCGCCTGTCGGGACGTACGCATGCGGTGATCTCGGTGGTATGGCTGGTCAGCGCGGCACGCGAGCAGTGCGCGGTGTGTGTGTCGCAGGTACGTTTTGCAACACTGGACGAGCCGACCATCGCCGCCTACGTCGCCACCGGCGAGCCGTTCGGCAAGGCCGGTGCGTATGCGATCCAGGGCCGCGGCGCGATGCTGGTCGAGCATCTGCAAGGCAGCTATTCCGGGGTGATGGGCTTGCCGCTGTTCGAGACGGCGCGACTGCTGCGCCACTTCGCTATCGTTCCGAAGTGAGCGTGCTCAGCCGGGCAGGTTGAGCGCAACGAACCAGCCCGTCACCGCGAGCAGGTTGTTGACGGCGTGCGCTACTACGGCCGGCCAGATCGAGTCCGATCGCAGCCGCAACCAGGCCAGCGCGAGTGCCAGCAAGGCCAGATCCGGCAGCGCGTACCACTGGAACTGCAGGCCCGGCAGATGGATCAAAGCAAACGCCAGCGAGCTGATCGCCACGGCCCAGCCGACATGCCAGCGCTGCAGCAGTGCGGACAACAGCACCCCGCGGAACAGCATCTCTTCCACCAGCGGTCCCAGGCTCACCACGACCAGCGCCAGCGGAATGCGCAGCCCCATCGGTGTGTTGCCGCCGAGCTGCTGGATGTCCTGGGTCACCGTGTGATCGTGTGCCAGTAGTTGAGTCAGCAATCCACCCAGCAAGGGAGCAGTCAGTCCGGCTGCAACCGCGAGCGCCAGAAACCACGGGCGCGCTGGCGACGTGAAGCCGAAGCCTGGTGGAGTTGCCAGCGGCCACAGTTGCGGCCATTTCCAGCGGGCCAGCCACAGGGTCAGCGATGCGGCGAGACCGAACGAGAGCATCGCCAGCAACGCCTGCATGGAGGGCTGTGCTAGCATCACCGGAGTCGCACGATCGAGGCCTTGCCCGGCATGGCTGAAAGCCATCGTCACACTGGCCACCAGCACGAACAAGGTGCCGACCAGGGCTTGCATCAGGAAATACGTGGCGATCAACCCCAACGTGGCCCACAGGCTCGGCGCACGTACGCTGGCGTGCGGCATCGGCGTAATCGATACGGTCGAAGGCGACAGCGGGGGTGCTTCGGTGCAGATGATTTCCATGCGACAAGCATGCCTGACAAGCGGAGAACGGGTTGCTGGAACGGGCGCAGCGAATGCTGCGGTAATCCCTCCATTTTTAGCAGCTGCCAAAATGTGGAGCTATGCGGCTAGTGCCCGCCACGGCATCGGAGTGATGCCGTCGACGAGCCGATGGCCGTGCCACACCGCGTATGGGTGTTGAGTGCCGTTGCGCCCGGCTTGTTTACTGAAGGCTAGCGTCAGCCGAGCAGCATGACGCGGCCGACACCGATGCAGGCCATCACCAACGTCGCGACCCAGCCAATCATGCCGACCGTGAAACCGGGGCCACGGCTGCCGGCCTCCTTCAGGTAGGCGAGGGCATACCACACCCGGCCGACGATCCAGACCAATCCGGCCACGCCGGCCCAGCCGCTGAAGCCGTAGTTGGCCGCCAGCCACAGCGTGGGCAGGAACATCACGGTGCTTTCCAGCGTGTTCATCTGCACCCGGTAGGCGCGCTCGAAGGCCGGATCGCCGCTGATTGCCGGTGCCTTGATGCTGTACTTGTCGCGGGCACGGCCGACGACCCACATGGTACCGAGCAGCAACAGCACGGTGAGCAGGGTAACCAGGGCTGGCAGATGGGTCATGGCGGATTCTCGCGAAAGGGTGGCCTACTGTAGCCGCAGAGCGGGCTTGGCGTGATCCCGATCAAGGCGCTATCGTCGGCGTGCGGCACCGAGTGCGGTGCATCAGTGAGCGAGGCGCGTATGGATTGGCAGAAAGGCGGCAGCAGCGACAACGTCGAGGTCGATAGTGGCAGCGGTGGCGGCGGCGGTGGTGGTGGCCCAGGCTTCGGTGGCGGTCGCATGGGGATTGGCGGCCTGATCGTGCTGGCGCTCCTTGGTTGGGTCTTCTTCAAGAATCCGCTGGCGTTGCTGGACCAGGGCGGCACCCAGTCGAGCGCGCCGGTGCAGAGCGTGCCGGCGCAAGTGGATCCGCAGCAGAAGGCTTTCGTGAGTGCGATCTTGCATTCGACGGAACAGACCTGGGGTGAAATTTTCCAGGCCAAGGGCGCCACCTATGTCGATCCCAAGTTGCACCTGTTCAGCGGTGGCGTGAACACGGCCTGCGGCGGTGCCACGACGGCGGTGGGGCCGTTCTATTGTCCCGGCGACCAGAAGGTGTATCTGGACGTGGCGTTCTTCCAGCAGTTGCAGGACGAGCTGCATTCGTCCGGCGATTTCGCGCGCGCCTACGTGATCGCACACGAGGTGGGGCATCACGTGCAGAAGTTGACCGGCGTATTCGACAAAGTCGATGAGGCACGCCGTCGCGGCACGCCGATGGACGGTGCCGATGGTCTGTCGGTGCGGCAGGAACTGCAGGCGGATTGCTATGCCGGCGTGTGGGCCAACCACAGCCAGAAGGATCTCGACTGGCTGCAGCCGGGTGACATCGAGTCGGCGCTCAACGCCGCCAGCCATATCGGCGACGACACCTTGCAGCAGCAGGCGCAGGGTCGCGTGCGGCCGGATACGTTCACCCACGGCACTTCGGCGCAGCGGGTGAAATGGTTCAAGACCGGCTTCAGCGGCGGCGACATGGATCAGTGCAATACGTTTGCCGGCGAACCCTGAGCGGGGTTTTCTCCGTTGTTATGAAAGGCCCGCCGCACGGCGGGCCTTTCGCGCTCTAGAATCCGTGGGCTGCGTGCCTCGGGGTGCGCCCTGGTCGATTCGATGCAACATCCCTGCTTGCGCTGCGGAGCCTGCTGCGCTTTCTTTCGCGTGGCGTTTCACTGGTCGGAGGCCGAAGCTTCTGTGGGTGGATGCGTGCCACCGGAACTGACCGAAAAGCTCGATCCACATCGCCTGGCGATGCGCGGCACCAACGCGGCGCAGCCCCGCTGCGTGGCATTGCAGGGCACGGTGGGCGAGGCGGCGCATTGCGGCATTTACGCGCAACGCCCGTCGGTATGCCGCGAAGTGCAGCCGTCGTGGGAGTTCGGTGCGATCAGTCCACAATGCGACAAGGCACGACTCGCGCATGGATTGCCGCTGCTGACGTCCGAGGACTGGCTTGAGCCGTTCGATGCTGGCGGGCCGCTGCCGCAGATCGTCTGAGCGCTATGCCGCCTACGTAGAATGGATCAGAGCATCCCTAGTGCGCGGTCGGCGTGCCGGCGTCGTTCTGGAAGGCGAGTACGAACTGCTTCAGATCACCCCCGCTGACGTCGGAGATGGCGACGTAGCGCATCCCTTCGGCGGTCCAGCGAATGACGGTGTAACCGTGGCGTTGCACCACGTCTTGCACCATCGTCGAAGCGTCCGCCGGCCACTGGTAGAGGTTGATCACATGCAGGTGCCGTTTGTAGATCAGGGCGGCGACGCTGCGCCCTTCGATCGCATCGAGACGACCACCTATCAAGGGGAACCCTTCACTGGCCAGATCCTTCACGCGCGGCGAGAAATCGAGCTTGCCTTCGAACCATGGTTTCACCGTGTGCTGATCGGTCGACACCACATCCATCAGGTGTTGCGCCTGCAGCGAGCGGATGTGGCTGGAGATGGCCTCGGCCACGATCGGATTGCTGTCCGCGCCGGGCTGCCGCAAGGCGGTGATCCAGGCTGGGCTGGTGAGCAGCAGAGCGCCGGCAAAGCCTGCCGCCATCGCATATGCGAGTGGGGCGCGGCGCGCGCGCAGGGACGGCCGGGCGGACTCTATCGTGGATACGGATGGGCTCCAGCGTGCGCGCAACTCGTCCGGCGCACGGCGGTACAGCTCGGGTTGCGCCAGCGCCTTGCGCAGCCGGCCGTAGACGCCGTAGCTGGCCGTGCACGTGGTGCAATCCTGCAGATGTCGGGCCATGGCCGCGCTCTGCGCGGCGTCCAGCTCATCGTCGAGATAAGCGTGCATCAGCAGTTTGGTGTCATCGCACGTCATGGCGACGTACCTCCTTGGGACGGCAGGTCAGTTCGGTCTTCAAGCGTTCGCGTGCGCGAGCGAGCCGGGACATGACCGTTCCGATTTTCTGTTCGGTGATCGTGGCGATTTCCTTGTAGGAACACTCTTCAAGCTCGCGCAGCACGATCACTTCGCGTAGCGGGGGCGGCAGGCGTTCCAGCGCGTGCTGCAGTGTGCCGACGTCCACCGCCAGCAAGGTCAGGGCTTCCGGTGAGAGACCCTCATCGACCAGCGGGTGGGCGTCTTCGTCCAGCGATTCGCGCAGGTGGTCGGGTGGAATTTTCATGCGCAGCGTGTAGTACGTGTTGCGTACGATGGCGAGCAGCCAGACGCGCGCATTGCTGCCGTGGAAGCTGTCGAAATAACGCAGGGCGCGAAGCATCGCTTCCTGCACCACGTCCTGCGCATCCGCGTCGTTGCGGGCGAGCCAGCGCGCAAGGTTGTACGCCGCGTCGAGGCACGGCAGCACCAGCGCCTCGAAGCGTGCGCTGCGGACGTGGTCCGAGCCTGGCGAGATGGCGTGCGAATCGATTGGCATAAGAGAGGTTACCGCGGCTGACCCGACTTTATTCCCAACACGCAAAAGCGGGAATAGGCGATCCAAACGATCGGTAATGCATGGTGAAGGGTGGCCTGTCATAGACGGCCACCCGATTTACGGAGTGGTCGTTCGACCGCTCGTCTCTGCGGAGTGACTCATCATGCAAAACAACCACGACAACGAAGCCGGCGGCCGACGCCAGTTCCTCAAATGCATGGCCTGGGCCGGTGCCGGTACGCTCTGGCTGATGAAGGGCGGCGTGCTGCACGCACAGCCGCTGGGTGATGGCGCGACGGCATCCATGGCGGACGCCAGCTTCAGCTTTGCGCAGATCAGCGATTCCCACATCGGTTTCCACAAGGAGCCGAACATGGACGTGGTGGGCACGCTACGTGCCTCGGTGGCGCTGGTCAATGCGCAGGCCGCGCGCCCGGATTTTCTACTGCACACTGGCGATCTCACGCATCTGTCGAAGCCCGAGGAGTTCGACACGCTGGCCGGCGTGATGCAGGAATCGCACGCCCACAAGGTGTTCTACGTGCCGGGCGAGCATGATGTGATCGGCGACAGCGGCGCCGAGTTCTTCCGCCGCTTCGGTGAACGCCAGCACGCCGGTGGCTGGTACAGCTTCAACCATCGCGGCGTGCACTTCGTTGGCCTGATCAACGTGCTCAATCTGAAAGCGGGTGGGCTGGGTTCGCTGGGCGCGGAGCAGCTGGCCTGGCTGAAGCAGGATCTCGCGTCGCTGTCCGCCGAAACGCCGCTGTTGGTGTTCGCGCACATGCCTTTGTGGCCGCTGTACCCGCCGTGGGGCTGGGGCACGGACGACAGTGCCGAGGCGATGAGCTACCTGCGCCGCTTCGGTTCGGTCAGTGTGCTCAATGGCCATGTCCACCAGATCCAGCAGAAAGTGGAAGGCAACATCACGTTCTACACGGCGCGCTCGACCGCGTATCCGCAGCCGGCACCGGGCGTCGGGCCAGGACCCGGACCGATGAAGGACGTGGCACCAGGCGCACTGCATCGCTACCTGGGCATTCGGGATGTGCGCCACGTTCAGGGCAAGCAGGCACTCGCCGTAACCGAGGGGGTGCTGTCGTGAACGCAATGACTCATGGACCCGTACGACCGTCAGCGATGCTCTGGCATCGCGTCACACTGCTGTGGCCGATGGCACTGTGCTGTGCGATCGGTGTTGCGCCGGCTGTCATGGCAGCGAGTGCATCTACGGCAAAGGCGGCAGTGACGTCGCAGATCGAGATACGCAACTTCGCTTTCGCCCCCAAGACGCTGACGATACCGGCGGGGACACGCGTGGTGTGGATCAATCGCGACGAGGAGCCGCATGTCGTCACCAGCGCCGGTTCGTTGTTCGCCCCTTCGAAGGGACTGGATACCAGTGACTCCTACGCCGTGACGTTTTCCAAGCCGGGAACCTATGCCTACTACTGTTCGATCCATCCGATGATGGTCGGCACGATCATCGTGCAGTGAGCGGGGCGATCGAGCCGTCGAAGCGGTAGATATCCATCGCCAGCAGACCCATGTCGATGCCCGCATCGATCCGTTGTGCCTGCGCGTGTGCGCCCGCCGCGCCCAGCGCAAGGAACAGCGGCAGCAGATGCTCGTCGGTGGGATGCGCGCGTTCGGCGAACGGTGCCTGCCGGCGATAATCGAGCAGCGCGTCGATATCGCCGGCGGCGAGCTTCTGCTCGATCCAGTCGATGAATGGCTTCACGTAGGGTGCCTGTCGCTGGTCGCTGTAGCTGGCACCGAGGTCGTGCAGGTTGTGGGTAATGCTGCCCGAGCCAATCACCAGCACGCCTTCACTGCGCAGTGGCGCCAGTGCCTGGCCCAGTGCGTATTGATGCACGGGGCCGAGCTCGGGCTGGATGGAGATCGGCACCACCGGAATATCGGCCGCCGGATACAGCAGGCGCAGCGGCACCCAGGCACCGTGATCGAGTCCGCGTTCGGGATTGATCACCGGTGTCAGGCCGGCCTGATCCAGTAGTTGCATGACGCGATCGGCCAAGGCTGGATCGCCCGGCGCCGGATAGCGCAGCTGATACAACGCTGCGGGGAAGCCACCGAAATCGTGGATGGTCTCGGGTGTGGTTGCGCTACCGACCTGCGGCCGCCGCGACAGCCAGTGCGCGCTGGCCATCACGATCGCTTTCGGTCGCGGCAGCATGGCAGCCAATTCGGTCAGCCGCTCGCCGGTGAGGCCGGGTTGCAGCGCGGTCATCGGTGAACCGTGCGAGATGTACAGGCTGGGCAGGGTGGTCATGCGCATTGCTCCGCTGAAATCGACACCACCATGATGGGGGCACGGCGGGGATTTGCAGAGGCCGTCAGCGGAAACGATGCGTTGCCGCACCGCGGCCTGTCGCACCGCTGACCTCGAAGGCGAGCGGTGCGATCCGAAGCGCTTACTTGCGGCGCGGCGGCTTGCCGCCGCTGGCCCGCGGCTTGAAACTGCCGGGCTTCTTGAAGCCGCCCGGCTTGTGCGTTGGCGGCGCACTAGTGCCGGTGTCGGTGCCGTCCCACTCGTGGATGCGCAACTGCTGCTGTACTACCCACACTTTTTTCAGGTGCTCGAACACTTCTGCCGGCATGCCGTCGGGCAGATCGATCAGGCTGTAGTGGTCGCGGATACTGAGGCGGCCGATGAACTGGCTTTCCAGTCCGGCCTCGTTGGCGATCGCGCCGACGATGTTGCCAGGCTTCACGCCATGCTCGTGGCCGACCTCGATGCGATAAGTGCGCTTGCCTTCCTCGGTGGCGTGCGCGCGCACCGGACGGTGGCCGAAGTCGCGCGGCGGTGCGTTCTCGTGTGCGGCGTGCTCGCGTGGCCGATGCTCCTGCGGCCTGGCCTCGCGCGGCGGGTGGCTGGCAGCGGTTGCTTCACGCCCGCTCGGCGGACGTCGCTCGCTGCTCGTGCGTTCGCGTGGTGCCGCGCGGTCGACGCGCTCACGCGAGGCGGGTTCGTATTTTTCACGCTTCGGCGGCGCCAGCAGCAGCGGCTGGTCGCCTTGTGCGATGCGCGCGAGTGCAGCGGCAATCTCGATCGCCGGCACGTTGTGCTCCTGCTCGTACTGCTCGATCAGCTGCTGGAACTGGCCCAGATCACCCTGAGCCAGCATGTCGCTGATGCGCTGCTTGAACTTGCCGATGCGCACGTCGTTGACCACGTCGACCGACGGCAGCTGCATCTGCTCGATCGGCTGCCGGGTGGCGCGCTCGATCGCGTTCAGCATGCCGCGTTCGCGCGGACTGACGAACAGGATGGCATCGCCGGCGCGGCCGGCGCGACCGGTGCGGCCGATTCGGTGTACGTAGCTCTCAGTGTCGTACGGAATGTCGTAGTTCAGCACGTGGCTGATGCGCTCCACGTCGAGGCCACGCGCGGCCACGTCGGTGGCGACCAGGATATCCAGCTTGCCGTCTTTCAGCTGCTGGATCACCCGCTCGCGTTGCGGCTGGGCGATGTCGCCGTTGATCGCGGCGGCGGCCAGGCCGCGCGCCTGCAGCTTGCCGGCCAGTTCCTCGGTGGCCTGCTTGGTGCGCGCGAAGATGATCATCGCGTCGAACGGCTCGGCTTCCAGGATGCGCGTCATCGCATCGAGCTTGTGCATGCCGCTGACGAACCAGTAGCGCTGGCGGATGTTCGGCGCGGTGCTGGTGGAGGTCTTGATGGTGACTTCGACCGGATCCTTCAGATGGCGCTGGGCGATCTTGCGGATCACGCTCGGCATGGTCGCCGAGAACAGCGCGACCTGGCGTTCCGGCGGCGTCGCCTGCAGTACCTTCTCGACGTCGTCGATGAAGCCCATGCGCAGCATTTCGTCGGCTTCGTCGAGCACCAGGTACTTCAGCTCGGACAGATCCAGCGTGCCCTTGTCCATGTGATCGATCACGCGACCGGGCGTGCCGACCACCACGTGCACACCGCGCTTGAGCGAGTGCAGCTGCGGGCCGTAACTCTGGCCACCGTAGATCGGCAGCACCTGGAAACCGGGGATGTGTGCGGCGTAGCGCTGGAACGCCTCGGCCACCTGGATGGCCAGTTCGCGCGTGGGCGCCAGCACCAGCGCCTGCGGCTTGCCGGCGCGCGGGCTGATGCGCGACAGGATGGGCAGGGCGAACGCGGCGGTCTTGCCGGTGCCGGTTTGTGCCTGGCCAAGCACGTCGCGGCCTTCCAGCAGTGGCGGGATGGTCGCGGCCTGGATCGGCGAGGGTGATTCATAGCCGACATCGGCGAGTACGCGCAGAACGTCGGGGTGCAGCGCGAGTGCGCCAAAACCGGACGGGACCGGGGCGTTGTCGGAAACGGGGGATGACATGGGGGTACCTCAAAACAGAAAGCGGGGCCGGGAATGCGGCGCGCAAGCCGTGCATTCTATCAGTCTCCGTGCCTGCGCGTGGCGGTTCTTGCTGAACGTGATGCATAGGCCTACGCGCGGTTATGCTCTGCGCTGTTTTGCGTGGCGACCGAGGACGACGATGGGCATGCTCGAAACGATCTCCGAACAGCGCCTGCACGGCGGTGTGCAGGGCTTCTATCGACATCATTCGGAAGTCTGTGCCGGACCGATGCGTTTTGCCGTATACCAGCCGCCGCAGGCCGCGCGGCAGCTGTGTCCGGTACTGTATTTCCTGGCCGGGCTGACCTGCAGCGAGGAAACCGCCACGATAAAGGCGGGTGCGCAACAGCTGGCTGCCGAGCTGGGTCTGGTGCTGGTGATGCCGGATACCAGCCCGCGCGCGACCGGCATCGACGGTGCCACCGGTGACTGGGAGTTTGGCGAAGGTGCCGGTTTCTACGTCGATGCCACCGCGGCGCCGTGGTCGTCACGCTTCCGCATGCACAGCTACGTAGCAGACGAGTTGCCGGCGCTGATCGCCGCGCAGTTTCCGGTGGACGCCTCTTACAGCGGCATCTGCGGTCACTCGATGGGCGGTCATGGTGCGTTGACCGTCGCCTTGAAGTATCCGGCGCGTTACCGTTCGGTGTCGGCTTTCGCGCCCATCGTGGCGCCCAGTCAGGTGCCGTGGGGACGCAAGGCGCTACCGCGCTATCTCGGTGACGATCCGAATGCGTGGGCCGACTACGACGCCTGTGAACTGGTGCGGCGGCAGACGTTTCCCGGCACGATCCTGATCGACCAGGGCGAGGCCGATCAATTCCTCGAAGCCCAGCTGAAACCCGAGCTGTTCGACCAGGCCTGCGCCGAAGCGGGGCAACTGCTGCTGTTGCGTCGGCATGCCGGCTATGACCATAGCTACTGGTTCATCGCCAGCTTCATCGACGACCACCTGCGCCATCACGCGGGCGCACTGGGCTTGCTGTAGAGGTAACCCAGAAACGATGTGGGAGCGGTTTCAGCCGCTCCCACAAGGCAACCCAGCGACTAGGCTTAGGCCTTGGCGGCCGGACGCGAATTCGAGCGGCGGCGCTGGTTGCCGGCGGCGTGATCGCTGCGGCCTTGCGGCGCGTAGCCATTCGGGCGGGCCGAACCGGCGGGCTTGCCCTGGCGCGGCGCGCGCGATTGACGTTGCCCGCCACCGCCGCTACCACCGCCACCTTGTTTCGGGCGCGGCGCACCGGCATCCAGCCGCAATGGTGCAGATGGCTCGTAGCTGGCGATCGGCGTGATTGCAATGTCCTGCTTGAGCAGTTTGCGGATGTCGTGCAACAGACCGGATTCGTCGTGGCTGACCAGCGATACGGCTAGGCCTTCCATGCCGGCGCGGCCGGTACGGCCGATGCGATGCACATAGTCTTCGGCGACGGACGGCAGGTCGAAGTTGATCACGATCGGCAGCTGCTCGATGTCGATGCCGCGGGCAGCGATGTCGGTGGCGACCAGCACGGTGACGCGGCCGCTCTTGAAGTCGCTCAGTGCACGGGTGCGGGCATTCTGGCTCTTGTTGCCGTGGATCGCGGCGGTGCGCAAGCCGGAAGCGTTGAGGAACGTTACTAGCTTGTCGGCGCCGTGCTTGGTGCGGCTGAACACCAGCGACTGCCGACGGCTGTCGACCGACAGCAAGTGCAGCAGCAGGTCACGCTTGCGCGAGGCATCGACCGGATGTACCTGATGGCTGACCAGGGTGGCGACCGCGTTTGGCGCCGAGACCG
This sequence comes from Rhodanobacter sp., assembly GCA_035566635.1. GTDB lineage: Bacteria > Pseudomonadota > Gammaproteobacteria > Xanthomonadales > Rhodanobacteraceae > Rhodanobacter. The sequence goes on along the minus strand of DATMQY010000015.1, from coordinate 114,246 downwards.
AGACCTCACGCGGGTTGTGCATGAACTCCATCGCCAGCGTCTTGATCGCCGGTGCGAAGGTGGCAGAGAACAGCAGGGTCTGGCGCTTCTTCGGCAGCGCCACGAGGATGCGCTTCAACGCGGGCAGGAAGCCCATGTCGAGCATGCGGTCGGCTTCGTCGAGGATCAGCGTTTCCACGCCGGACAGGTCCAGCGTGCGCTGCTGCATGTGATCCATCAGTCGGCCGGGAGTGGCGATGACGATGTCCACGCCGCGGCGCAGCGCGTTGATCTGCGGGCCCATGCTGACGCCGCCGAAGATGGTGGTGGCGCTGACCTGCATCTGCTTGCCGTAGTCGCGCAGGTTTTCATGCACCTGGGCGGCCAGCTCGCGAGTCGGGGTGAGCACCAGTGCGCGCGGGCGGCGCGTCATGGTCTGACCGCTGGTGGACAGTTTCTGCAGCAACGGCAGCGCAAACGCAGCGGTCTTGCCGGTGCCGGTCTGAGCGGCAGCGAGCAGGTCGTGACCTGCCAGCGCGAGCGGAATCGCGGCGGACTGGATCGGGGTGGGTTGTGTGTAGCCGTAATCGGCAAGCGCACGCAACAACGCGGGCGCAAGGCCCAGCGAATCAAAAGACATGTGACACTCCTGAGCAACCCGGAGTGTTCATACCGTGTTGCAGACTTGGGGAAGAGGGCGGCGGTGAGCCGCAGCAGTCAGAGCGACTGCGCAGACAAGTATAGCCGATCCATCGGTGCGGTGCTTGCACTATGACTGCCAAACTGAATGGAACCACGAAACCGCCTCAGTAATGCGGTCGTGCCACGATCAGATAACTGTTGAACGGGGTGCGTCCACGTAACGGTTCGATGCGCACGTCGAGCCCGGCGTTTTCCAATGGCGCGCGTAGTTCATCGGCAGTCGGATAGTGTTGCACTCCACCGGGAATCCAGCCGGACGCACGCAGGAAAAATTCCTCGATCCGGGTAGCGTGGAAACGCCAGTTCTGCTCGCGCAGCACGTTGCGGATGATCAGGCAGCCATGCGGTGCCAGGTGCCGCATGGCTGCCTGCAGCAGAACGATTTGACGGTCGGCAGGAAGGTAGTGCAGCACGTCGAGCAGGGCAACGTGACCTTGCATCGGCGGCAGTTCGGTGGCGTCGGCACATTGCAGGTTCATCGCGGCATCGAGTCCGGCGTGCTGCACGGCAATCTGCCCGGCGGCGATCTTGCGCTGGTCGTGGTCGAGCCCGAGGTATGGCTGTTGATGACCTTGCGCGTGCAGGTATTGCCCAAGCAGGCCGATGCCACAGCCGATATCGAGCAAGGGCAGCGAGCTGCCGGCAATCAGTGCCGCGGTGGCCGCATAGACCGGATCGCTGGCCAATTTGCTTCTGACGTAACTGCGCTGCAGATGGTTGTCATACAGGCTGGCGATGCGATGACGGGTGCGGCGATCCATCCGTGTCCCGGGTTTTCGGCGGTTGCTGCAGCCTAGGTCATCGAGCGTGGGTGTGTCATGCGTCGCTGTCGCGCTTCTGACCATCCAGGGCCTACGATAACCACTACCTGCCGATCCGAGGAAAGACTGATGTCGCTGCTTGCGCCCCTGCGTGAACTCGATTCCACCCAGCGGCACACGGTGCTGGCAAGTTTCCTCGGCTGGACGCTGGATGCATTCGACTACTTTCTGCTGACCTTCGTCATCGTCACGGTGGCGAAGGAGTTCGAGGTGGGCACGGCACAGATCACCTACGCGCTGTTCCTGACCCTCGCCGCGCGGCCGCTGGGCGCACTGCTGTTCGGGCGGCTGGCCGACCGCTTCGGGCGGCGGCCGATCCTTATGCTCGATGTGATCCTGTTTTCGATGTTCGAACTGGCCACCGCGTTCTCGACCTCGCTCACGATGTTGCTGGTGCTGCGCTTCCTGTTCGGCGTGGCGATGGGCGGCGAATGGGGCATCGGTGCGTCGCTGGCGATGGAGTCGATACCGGCGAAGGCGCGCGGCGCGGTTTCCGGTTTGCTGCAGAGCGGCTATCCGTGCGGCTTCTTCCTCGCCGCGTTGGCGAACTGGCTGCTGGTCGACCACATCGGTTGGCGCGGGCTGTTCGTCGTCGGCGCGATGCCGGCGTTGTTGGTGTTGTACATCCGGCGCAAGGTGCCGGAGTCGGCGATATGGCAAGAGGGGCAGCAGGCATCGAAACGGTCCGGCCTGCTGGACGCCATGCGCGGGCATTGGAAGCTGGCGATCTATCTGATGCTGCTGATGATGGCGTTCAACATGTTCAGCCACGGCTCGCAGGACATGTACCACACCTTCGAAGAGACCAATCTGCACCTCCCCACGGGTTCGACGGCGGCCTTCGTGCTGGTAGCGCTGCTGAATCTCGGCGCGCTGGTCGGCGGCCTGTATTTCGGCGCGCTGTCGGAGCGGATCGGCAGGCGCAAGGCGATGATGATCGCTGCGCTGCTGGCGATCCCGGTGATTCCGCTGTGGATGTATGGCGGCTCGCTGATCCTGCTCGGGCTGGGCGCGTTCCTGATCCAGGTGATGGTGCAGGGCGCCTGGGGCGTGGTGCCGACTCATCTGAACGAGCTGTCGCCAACAGCGGTGCGCGGCACCTTGCCGGGGTTTGCGTATCAGATGGGCAACCTGCTGGCGGCGGTCACAGCTACTGCACAGACCTGGCTGGCCCAACGGCATGGCGGCGATTTCGCGTTCGCGATGTCGCTGTGGATGGTACTGGTGGCCTTGTTGCTGGCCTTGCTGGTATGGCTGGGGCCGGAGGCGCGCGGGGTGGGCTTCGGCCGTACCGAATCTTAGGCTTGTCGCCTGCTGCTAGAATCCGCCGTTTGATCCCATCGACGAGACAGGCAATGAAGGCTGGCAAGGATAAGGTCATCGCGATCCACTACACGCTGACGGTGGATGGCGAAAAGGTTGAGAGCTCGCACGACCACGACGAGCAGCTGTGGATCCTGCTCGGCCACGGCCAGCTGATTCCGGGGCTGGAAACGGCGCTCGAAGGCCATGAGGCCGGCGACACGCTGTCGGTGGACGTGGCCGCGGCCGACGGTTACGGCGAGCGCCAGGAAGACCAGATTCAGCGCATGTCGAAGAAATATTTTCCGCAGGCCAATCGGCTCAAGTCCGGCATGGTCACCGTACTGAAGTTGAAGGATGGCGGCCAGCGCGCGGTGACCGTGCACAAGGTCGGCATGAGCACGATCGATGTGGATCTGAACCATCCGATGGCCGGCAAGAGCCTGCATTTCGACGTGGCCATCGGCGAAGTGCGCGATGCCACCGAGGAAGAAATCCAGCACGGCCACGCGCATGCGCCAGGCGCTGAAGCGCACTGAAAGCCCGCTTCAATGAAGTAAAACCACAACGGCGCCCACGGCGCCGTTGTTCGTTTGTGCCTTCTCACTCTGGCGACCCCTGGTAGTCCCCTTGTGGGTGAGAAGGTTGGGATGAGGGACTTCACGTCACCTCGAATCCACTAGTTAACTTCACGTCCAATCCGAAGCCAACTTCCGCCTCAATCCAGCACCCGCTTGCCGTAGGCAAAATGCTCGCCCCAGTACGGCCCGTCGATATCGTCCAGCCGCACCGTGCCGCCGCTGTTCGGTGCATGCACGAAGCGGCCCTTGCCCACGTACACGCCGACATGGCTGATCGCGCCGTCGATGTCGAAGAACACCAGATCACCACTGGCCAGTTGGTTCATCTGGCGCACCTTGCGGCTGTCCATCGCAGCCATGTCATGCGAGGTACGTGGCAGCGTGATGCGGACGGCGGTGCGATAGATGTAATCGACCAGGCCGCTGCAGTCGAAACCGCCCGCTGGCGTATTGCCGCCCCAACGATACGGGGTGCCGACCAGCCCGATTGCGCGAAACAGGATGTCATTCGCTTCACCGGCGCTGGCGGCCGAGGGCGCGCGTGGCGGTAAATCCGCCAAGCTGGAGTGCGAGATCTTGAAGGTAGGCTGGCGCCGCGGGCTGCTGGCGCAAGCGGCCAGCAGCAGAATCAGCGCACCCAACATCAGCAGTCTTGCGCTACGCGCTGGCGATGGCCTGGAGGTGAATCGGAATGCTGGGTCCAGGCGCATGCGACAACCTCGGCTTGAGTCAAGTCTAGGTTATCAAATCAATAACTTGGATGGAAGTTCTCAGGAACTAGACGAAATATGCGGTGGCGGCGGCGCCGCCGGTGGGGCAGGCGGCGGTGGTTCAGCCGGTGGTGAGGGCGGCACCGGCGGAGCTGGTGGCAGCGGAGTCAGGCTGAACTGCACCGGTACTCGCGCATAGCCTTCCACTGGCTTGCCATCTTTCATCGTGGGACTGAAATGCCATTGCATGGCGGTATCGCTGGCAGCCTTGATCAGGCTCGGAGCCGCCTGCGTCGAGGGCTCCACCTTGACGGAGCGAGGCTTGCCGTCGGTACCCACCAGCACATCGAGAATGACTATGCCCTGCTGTTTGTTCTGGATGGCGTCTGCCGGGTAATGCGGGTAGATCTGCGAGTTGTAGCTGAGATCTGCCGAGGCCGGCTGGTCGGGTTTTGCATGCACGACGGCCTGCGTCGCAAACGCACCGCTAGCCATCAAGGCAGCCAGTCCGATGAAGCCGATGCGGCGACGTAAGGTGCCGGGACGAGGACGCTGGATCATGTTCAGTCGCTCCTTCAGTTGTGGCTCGGTGAGCCAGAGGATCAGCGCCGGTGCGGTATCCATGCCGGTGCTGTGCAGCAAGGCGTGCGCGTATTTCGTCTCGTCCTGCGGCAGCTGACGCAGGACGCGCTCATCACAGGCCAGCTCCTGATCCAGTCGCAGCCGCGGCAGTGCCAGCCAGGCGAGGGGGTGGAACCACAGCAACGCGGCTGCGAATTCGGCCAACAAGCTCCACAGCGCGTCGCCGCGGTGCAGATGCATGCGCTCGTGCTGCAGTACCAGGCGCCGTTCGTCGGCATCGAAGCGTTCGAGAAAATCCGCCGGCAGCAACAGCAGGCTGCGCGGCGCCCACAGCACTGCCGGGCCGGCCGGATGCAGCCGCAGGCGGTGTGGATTCAAGCCGCCCAGCTCAACGTGCAGCAAGCGCAGCATGCCGTCGGGAAGGCAACGGCTTTGCCTCAGCAAGCGGATGTAATGCACAAGCAGGCGCAACAGACCGGCCAATGCGCCGAGCAGCCACAACAGCAGCAGCCAATGCAGTGTCGAAGTGGTCGGCCCGGCCTGCGCGGCAAAGGTCTGCGTGGTAGGCAGTACCAGCAGTGTGGGTGCGATCGACCATGCCGATGGCAGTGCCGGCAGCCACGGCAACGCCGCCAGCAGGAGCGGCAGCAACCACAGCGTGAATGCTGGCCCGGCACCGAACAGGCGCCGCGCCAGCTTGCGCCATGCCAGCACCAGTGCCAGCCCCAGGGTGAGATAAAGCAGCATGCCGGACATGGTCAGCGCCTCTTCTGCTCGATCGCATCGATCAGCTTGCGCAGCTCGGCGACGTCTTTTGTCGAGAGTTTTTCGTGCTGGCTGAAATGCGCCAGCAGTGGCGCGACCTTGCCGCCGAATACGCGGTCGAGCAGGCTGCGACTTTCCTGCTGCTGCCACTGCTCACGCTGCAGCAGCGGCGAGTACAGGTAGCGCCGGCCGTCCTTCTGCGCACTCACCGCGCCCTTGCCGAGCAAGCGGTTGAGCAGCGTTCGGACGGTTTTCTCGTGCCAGCCGGTAGGTGCCAGCAAGGCAGCGACGATGTCCTCCGAGGCCTGCGGCGCCTGCTGCCACAGCACCTCCATCACCCGGCTTTCGGCATCGCTGATGGCAATTGGCTTGTTCGGCATGGGCACTCCGGGTTTAGATTACATGCGTAGTCCAATAAAGATTACGCGTGTAATTAAACGAGTGCAAGCGCCTTGCGAAAGCGATGTCTACTTTGCCTGTGAGTACGGGGGAGCTCTATCGCTTGTCTACCTCGATAACCTGTTCGGACAAGGTTCTGCCGCGAACATCCCAGGCGCGCAGGCGATAGCGTCCTGGGCGCAGATACAGCTTGCTCACGGTATCGCTCTGCATGAATGCGTAGCGATCGGCGGCGATGGCGTCATTCGATTCATCGACGTAATGCGCGTCGACGACACAAGGCACGGTGACCTTGCAAAGTGACGTGCTGATCGTGAACGGGAAACGCTCTCCATGCAGCGTGAGCCACTCGGGACGCTGTGTATTGACGAAATGCGCCAGCATGGGCTGCGCGCGCACCATGTCGTGAATGATCGCCGAGGGTTGGGTGTACCCGCTCTCGACTGCACCTTGACCAGTGGGGGGCAGAATTACATTGACGTCGTACAGGTCTGGATGCGCGCTCCAAGGCTTGCCGGTGGTGCGATTGACCAGCACGATGGGGCCGTTGGGCGCAAAGTCCTTGGCCAACTGCTGATAGGCGTCCGGTTCGCTTGGAATCTGCTCGCGGAACTCGGTCTGATCGATCGACAACGGTTCGATACCAGTCAGTTGCTGCAACCGCATAGCCATCGGCTGGGTATTACCCAGACGTCCCTTGGCCTTGTCGATATGCGCATAGCCGGCGTGGATGAAAATGCGGGCGTCGGGATCCTTGGCGAACACCTTTTTGTACAGATTGCTGGCCTGTCCGGTTTCGCGCTCCTGTGTCGTACCGTTGTCTACATCGTATGGCACGATCTTGAAGCCCAGTTTGATTGCCTCGCGCACGATGTCGCCGTATGAGGGCTCATACAAGTATTCGGTACCGCTTGCCTTGGTTGGATAGCCGCGCTGCATCAGCTCGACATCCTTGTCGACCAGAGCCTCGGCGGCAAAATAATTGAATCCCAGCTTACGCAGGCGAGGTAGCAAGGCCACTGTAAGTTGACGGGTGTGAGCGTCGTGGTGTGCCTCATTGAGCAGCACGATGTGACGGTCAGCAGCCAGTTTCACGATGACGTCAGCCGCGTCGGCAGATTTCCATTCGCCGGGGAGCGGAAGCACCATGTCTCTATATACGTGGCTCTTGAGCGGGAAGTTGCGGATGGCTTCGTTGTAGAGGCCCAGTTCGTCCTCGATCGAGGAGAGCATCTGCATGGCGATGGTTCGATCGGATACCGGCAATCTTGGCAACAGATTGATCAGGTAGACGTACCGGGCCAGGTCATTGGACTGTTGTCGCAGTCCGTGGAACATGGCGATTGCGGCCGGCGTGAACGATTGCGCGATCGCGGTCAGCGAGGGGAATATAGCCAGACAGAGCACGATGAAAATTATTCTGATCGGCATCTAGAGCGCCAGGGTGGATGATTCGGATGAAGCGTGCGCGTGAACCGGCTGTCAGACAAGCCTCCCAACTGGCCTGTGCGGGTGTCTTCATGTACCTGTTGAAGACGGAGCGCCAGGGTGCGGTTTTCCTGCTGCCGCCACTGCTCACGCAATAGCAGCGGATAGCGTCGGCCATCCTTCTGTGCACTCACTGCTGAAAGTGCTTTGTGATCACCACACTGATATTCCATCTTCTGCAATCTGAATGTTGATCAGATCAGGGTTGAGCTATCTGGATGACATGTTCATTCAGAGTGGTGTTGTCGGCATCTGCAGTACGCAGGCGATATTTGCCAGGGCGCAGATACAGTACGTTTTCCGCACTCGGCTGCAGGAAGAGATAACGATCCGCAGCAGTGGAGTCGTCAGACTCATCCGCGTAATGCGCCTCGACCATGCATGGGAACTTCCGTGCACAGGATTCGGTATCGATACGGGCAGCGACTCGTTGTCCATCAAGCGTGAGCCAGCCGGGCCGATGTCCATCATTGGCTGGCGGCAACACCGGATAGGTCTTGCCATCGACGGTCAACTGGATCGGGCCTTGCCTGTAACTGGAAGGCACGGAATTGGACGGAGGCAGAATCACATTGACGTCATACAGGTCTGGTCTGGCACTCCAGGGAACGTGGGTGGTGGACTGGAGGAGCACGATGGGATGCACAGGACCGAAAGCGGCAACGATCTGGGCATAGATGTCCATGACCGGCCTTTCCGGCATATCGCCAGGACCAATACCCTTCGAGTCCAACGGCTGCAGCATCGGTTGCCAGGTCGTTTCATACTTCCGCATGGCGTGCTTGAACTCGTGATAAGCCTCCACCTCGCTCTTGGGGTTTTCTTCCCGGATTTCCGTCTGGTCGATGGATAGCGGGGTGATCCCGCTGATCTCTTGCAGCTTCATCGCCATGGGTTTCACCGGGCCGAGTCTGCCGCGCTGCTTGTCGATGTGCGCATAGCCCGCGTGGACAAACAGCCTGGCTTTGGGATCCTTGGCAAGAGCCTGCTCGTACAGGTTTTTCGCTTGCCCGTCTTCGCGGTCCTGTGGTGTTTTCCCGGCGAAGTCGTACGGCACGATGACAAAGCCCAGCTTGATGGCTTCACGAACGATGTCGCCATAGAGAGGTTCGAGGAGATATTCACTGCCGCTGGTGGTGACCGGATAACCTCGCTTCATCAAGGAAGCATCGCGTTCATCGAGGGCTTCAGCCGCGAAGTGGGTAAACCCCATGGCGCGCAGGCGTGGCAATAGCGCCAGAGTCAGCAAGCGCGTGTGTGCATCATGGTGTGCTTCATTCACCATCACGATGCGGCGATCGCGGGCCAGCGCAGTGATGGTGTCGACCGCATCCATCGCCTGCCAGGTTGTTGCCTGGGGCAGAATCAATTTCTCGGGTGGCCGGCTGCGCAGCGGAAAATCTCGAACCGCCTCGCTGTAGAGGCCCAATTCGTTCTCGCTGGATGCCAGCAGCTGATTGGCCACTGACTGGTCTGCTTTCGGCAGCCCCGGAATTGCCGTGGTCAAGTACCAGTATCGAGACAGTTCATTGGTTCGCGATTGCAGTTCGCCGAATAAATCCTGCTGCTGCTCTTGCGCGGCGTGGGCCTTGGCGCAGGCGGCCGCTAGCGCCAGCATGATCCACGTAGTGGCAATGAGACGCTGCTGCATGACCTGTACCCCCATGCCTTCATTTGGCGTAAGGCTAGATTTGCATGAGATGCCGTACAAGAGCCAGTGTCATGGATGATCGCCGTGCACGTGATGAAGGTCACATGCAGTGATGTGGCTGACTCTGTTCGCAGAAGTCTGCGCCGGTTCCCGAATCGCATGAGGTAGATTCGTACGAATCACCGAGGATGCTGCGATGACGGCAAGTCATGATCTGATCGTGCTCGGCGCCGGTTCCGGCGGCCTGGCTACCGCTTTCCGCGCCGCACAGCATGGCGCCCGGGTGGCCTTGCTCGATCCGGGCGCGCTGGGCGGCACCTGTGTGCATCGCGGCTGCGTGCCGAAGAAGGCGTTGTGGTTTGCTGCGCAATGGGCGCAGGCGCAACAGTTTGCGGTCGAAGTGGGCTTTGCCTCGACGCCTGGGCCGCTGGACTGGGAGCGCTTCCGTGAAGTGCGGGCGCGCTATATCGACGCGATCGACCAGCGCTATGCGCAACGCCTGCAGGAAGCCGGTGTGCAGTTGATCCGTCAGGCCGGCCGTTTTGTCTCGGCCGACACGGTCGAACTGACCGACGGCAGCCAGCTGCAGGCGGCGCAGATCGTGATCGCCACCGGTGCGCGCCCGCGTACGCTGGCCTTGCCGGGCTTCCGGCTGGGCATGGTCTCCGACGACGTCTTCGCGCTGCAGGCGCTGCCGCGTCGCGTGGCGATCGTGGGCGGTGGCTATGTGGCGGTGGAATTTGCCGGTTTGCTGCAGGCGCTCGGCAGTGACGTGGAGGTACTGGCGCACGAGCGTCTGCTGGGAGGTTTCGATGCGGAACTGGTGCAGGCATTGCAGGAGTTGATGGAAGCGCAGGGCATTCGGGTCAGTCGGCAAAGCGCAGTGCAGGCGGTGCATCGCGGCACGGATGGCATCCTGCTCGACGATGCTGTGACTGGTTCGCACGGCCCCTTCGATGCGTTGCTGTGGGCGGTGGGGCGGGTGCCCAACACCGAAGCACTGGGGCTTGCTTCGATCGGCGTGGATACCGATGAGCGTGGCCACGTGCTGACCGATGCACGGCAGAATACCAACGTGGCCGGTATCCATGCGATCGGTGACGTTACTACGCGCAAGGCGTTGACGCCGGTGGCCGTTGCGGCCGGCCGACAACTGGCGGATCGGTTGTTCGGCGGCCAACCGGAGGCTCGGTTTGATTACGAAAACATCCCCAGCGTGGTGTTCTCCAAACCGCCGCTGGGCATGGTCGGCATGACCGAGGAAGAGGCCCGCAAACAGCATGGCGATGCGGTCACCGTCTATCGCAGCCGCTTCACGCCGATGCAGTGGGCATTGGCCGGCGGGCATGGCCGGAGCCTGATGAAACTGGTCTGCGTGGGCAATGACGAACGTGTGCTCGGTATTCATGTGCTGGGACCGGGCGCCGACGAAATGCTGCAGGGCTTTGCCGTCGCGCTGAAACTCGGCGTGCGCAAGCGCGACCTGGATGCAACGGTGGCGATCCATCCGACGTCGGCGGAAGAACTGGTGTTGATGGGCTGAGTACAATGGCGCACATGGCCAACTTCACCTTGCAGCGCGGTCGTGTACCGCTGTTGATCAGCTTGCCGCACGACGGCAGCTTCATTCCCGATGAGATCGCCGCGCGCATGCGCCCGGCGGCGCGGCGCTCGCCGGATACCGACTGGCATGTGGCACGGCTGTACGAGCCGCTGGCACAGGCGCTGGGCGCCAGCGTGCTGAAGCCCGTAGCATCGCGCTATGTGATCGATCTCAACCGGCCTGCCGACGGGCATGCGCTGTATCCGGGGCAGCGCGAGACTGGTCTGGTGTCGACGATCGGTTTTGATGGTGAACCGCTGTATCTCGATGGCGACACGCCGGACCGCGACGAAGTTCAACGGCGGATAAACGAATTCTGGCAGCCTTATCATCAGGCTCTTGCGCAAGAACTTGCGAAGTTGTGCGCCGAACACGGCCGGGCGGTGTTGTGGGAAGGGCACTCCATCCGTAGCCAGGTGCCGATGCTGTTCGAGGGGCGGTTGCCGGACTTCAATCTCGGCACGGCGACCGGGGCGAGTTGCGGCATGGCGCTGCAAGCGCAGTTGCAGGCTTGTCTGGAGTCGCAGTCGCACTTCAGTTTTGCCGTCAATGGACGCTTCAAGGGCGGTTACATCACCAGGCACTATGGCAACTCCGACACCGGCGTGCAGGCCGTGCAACTGGAGCTGGCGCAGCTCAATTACATGGACGAAGCAAGTTTCGAGTACGACGAAGAGAAGGCGCCGGCGGTGCAGGAGTTGATCGGCCGGATGCTGCAGATCTGTCTGAATTAAACGTAAGTTATTGCGTTCAGCATCGTACTGAATGAAAGTCAAGATCCTGCTCGAGTGAAACGTAGAAAATTCCGCGTGCTCATTCAGTCGTGGTATCTCGTTTCCGCTGCTATTGTCGGCACGTCGCGCCACCCGAGTTGCCGGGTTCCGGCCGGGTTCGCGATACCTTATTTTCCGAGGCTCAACCTATGATGCGTAAACTTCTGATCGCTTCCCTGCTCGTGGCTGGCGTTGCGCTTTCCGGTTCCGTGTTGGCTCAGGCGGCTGCTCCGCAGACGGCTGCCCCGGCGGCACAGGCTGCTCCCGCAACTGCTCCGGCTGCTGCGCCGATGGCTGCTCCGGCAGCTGATGCTGCTCCGGCAGCGAAGACTCCCCACAAGAAGCACCACAAGCATCACAAGGCTGCTGCCGCTCCGGCTGCTGCCAGCACGGCTGGCTGATAGCCGACTGGTTATTGCTGTGAATCGAAACCCCGTCGGCGCAGACCGGCGGGGTTTTTCATGTGCGCTGTTCGATCCGTGCGCGTCCCGCCCAGAGCAGAAAGGTCAGCGTGGCTCCATCGGGAGTGCCGCGACGCATTTCAGTTCGATCGCGATCGGCGTCGGTAGCGCACTGATGCCAAGCGTGGTTCGGCAGGCATCGACGCCGGCGAAGTATTCAGCGTAAAGCCGGTTGTAGGTCGCAAAGTCGTTCTGCATGTCGGTCAGGAATACGGTGACATCGACCAGATCGCTCCATGCGGCGCCGCTGGCTTCCAGCACGGCACGCACGTTGGCGAACACCTGCCGGCATTGCGCCTCGATGTCATAGCCGAGCAGTTGTCCATCCGCGGCGTGCACGTTGCCGGGTATCGCGTTGCTGCCGGGCTGGCGCGGGCCGACCCCGGACAGGAACAGCAGGTTGCCGACGCGGCGCGCGTGCGGGTAGGCACCGACCGGAGCAGGAGCGGTATCGGTGCGGATGATTCCGCTCACGGGTGCCATGCCGGCAGTTGGGTAAGCTTCTGTAGAGCGTTCTCATAGACCGGGCGCAGCGCGGCGCGCGAGTCGACATGCATGTCCAGATCGTTCACGTGGCCGTTGTCGAGGCTGTAGCACCACGCGTGTACCGAGAGCTTCTGGCCGCGCTCCCACGCATCCATCACCATGGTGGTATGGCAGACGTTGACCGCTTGTTCGATCGCATTGAGTTCGCACAAGCGGATATTGCGCAATGACATCAGATCCAGCGCAGCGAGCGTCGCGGAATGCTTCTGTGCGACGTCGCCGACATGCCGCAGCCAGTTGTCGACAAGGCCGAGCCGGCGTTCGTCCAGCACGGCCTGAACGCCGCCGCAGCCGTAGTGGCCGACGACGATGATGTGCTCGACCTTGAGAATGTCCACCGCGAACTGGATCGTGCTCAGGCAGTTGAGGTCGCTGTGCGAGATCACATTGGCGACGTTGCGCTGCACGAAAATCTCGCCCGGCGGCAGATCGACGATCTGGGTAGCCGGCACGCGCGAGTCGGAGCAGCCGATCCACAGGTACTTCGGCGACTGTTGCTGGGCTAGCCGTTCGAAGAAGTGGGGGTCGTCCGCATATACGGAAGCCGACCAGCGGCGGTTGCCGTCGATCAGAGCTTGCAGGGGGCTGTTCAATATCGTGATTCCCGTCAGTAATCAGTAGCGGATGCAGATGTTTTTCGGCTCGGTAAAGAAGTGCAGTGCGTCGCTGCCGCCCTCACGGCCGAGCCCGGATTGCTTGGCACCGCCGAACGGCGTGCGCAGGTCGCGCAACAGCCAGCAATTGATCCACACGATGCCGAACTCGAGCTGCCCGGCGAGCCGATGGGCGCGGGAGAGATCCTGCGTCCACAGCGAGGCGGCAAGGCCGTAGCGGCTGTCGTTGGCGATGGCCAGCGCTTCGGCTTCATCCTCGAACGGAATCAGGCTGACCACTGGGCCGAAGATTTCCTGCTGGTTGGTTTGCGCCGTAGAAGGCAAGCCTTCGATCACGGTCGGTGCAATAAACCAGCCGTCGGTACAGCGACCGGGCAAGCGGACCGCCTCGCCGCCGCACAGCACGCGGCCACCCTCGGCGTGCGCCTGTTCGATGCAGCCGAGTACCTTGCCGTGATGCGCAGCGGAAACCATCGCGCCGAGGTCGCTGTTGGCGTCGTTCGGATCGCCCACGCGCAGGGCCTGCACGCGCGCCAGGTAGCGTTCGCGGAAGGCCTCGTGAATCGAACGCTGCACCAGCAGGCGCGAGCCGCACAGGCAGATCTCGCCCTGGTTGGCGAAGCCCGAGCGCACGATGGTATCCAGGTTCGCGTCGGACAGGTCGGCGTCGGCAAATACGATCGCCGGGTTCTTGCCGCCCATTTCCAGTGAGATTTTCTTGAACTGTGGCGCGGCGGTACGGGCGATCTGTGCACCGGTGGCGGTGCTGCCGGTGAAGGAAATTGCTTTCACCGCCGGATGCTCCACGATCGCCTGACCCACGCTCGGCCCGCGGCCCTGCACAATGTTCAGCACGCCGGACGGGAAGCCGGCCTCGATGCTCAGCTCACCCAGCAGCGCGGCGGTGCACGGAGTGACTTCCGAGGGCTTGGCCACCACCGTGTTGCCGGCGGCCAGCGCCGGCGCGATCTTCCAAGTAAACAGATACAGCGGCAGGTTCCACGGGCTGATGCAGCCGACCACGCCGAGCGGCTGGCGCAAGGTGTAGTTGATCGCACCGGCACCGGCCGCGCCGGTTTCCATCGCGTGCGATTCGCTCCCCAGACTCATGATCGCGGCGGCGAAGTAACGCAGGTTGCTGATCGCGCGCGGGATATCGAGCCGGCGTGCGAGGCTCAATGGCTTGCCGCTGTCGCGCGATTCCAACGCGGCAAATTCCTCCAGTCGCGCCTCGATCAGATCGGCTAGTCGTTGCAGCAGATACGCGCGCTGTTCAACCGGAGTGTTCGCCCATGCGGCGGCGGCGCGGCTGGCAGCGTCGACCGCGGCCTCTACGTCCATCGAACTGGAATCCGGGCAATGCGCGAATACCTCGGCGGTGGCCGGTTCGTGCACATCCAGCCAAGCATCGTGGTGGGGCGCCTGCAGGCGACCATCGATCAGATTGGCTAGGCGCATGGTAGACATCGGCACAAGCTTAAAACCAGCGTGCCACAAATGCACCGGCTTGTGGGAGCGACGTCAGTCGCGAGACCTCTTGAACAGCTTGTCGCGACTGTCCGTTCAACTGAGCGCACGGGTGCGGCCGCCGTCCACCGCAATGCTGACGCCGTTGACGTAGGCGGCGGCCGGGGTGCACAGGAAAGCGATCACCGCGGCTACTTCACCGGCTTCGCCGAAACGGCGGGCCGGAATCGTGGCGATCAACTCTTGCGCGATCGCGTCCTCGCTTTGACTGCTGGCAGCCGCTTTCGCGGCAAGCAGACCGTCGAGGCGGCTGGTGCGGGTATAGCCGGGCAGCACGTTGTTGACTGTGATGCCATCGGCGGCCAGTTCGCCGGATAGCGTCTTGGCCCAGCCGGCGACGGCGGCGCGCACGGTGTTGGAGACGCCCAGCCCGACGATCGGCTCCTTCACCGAAGTGGAGATCACGTTGACGATGCGGCCATAGCCGCTGGCGCGCATGCCGGGCAGCAGCGCCTGCAGCAGCGCCTGACCACCCAGCAGGTGTTGCCGGAACGCGTTTTCGAAGGCGGTCGGAGTGGCCGTGTTTGCCGGGCCACCTGGCGGCCCGCCAGTGTTATTGATCAGGATGTGCACTGGTGCTCTGGCGGCTATGTCGGTGGCGGCGGCCTGCAGGCTTGCGGTGTCCAGCATGTCGACGCTGCGCCAGTCGTGCCGCTGCCCCGCATGCGTCCGCGGCAGGCTTTCGGCAACGGTCTTGAGCGCGTCGGCCGAGCGTGCCAGCAGAGTGACGCTGGCGCCCAGTTCGGCCAGCTCGATCGCGCTGGCGCGGCCGATGCCTTGCGACGCGCCGCAGACCAGCGCATGCCGTCCACTCAGATCCAGTTGCATGCGGTTCTCCGTTGGTTTCTTCAGTGCAGCAGCAGGCGCATCGTCAGTGCCGCCAGCCAGCACAGCCAGCCCAGCCACGGGCTGTAACGCCAAATCTGGCGCCAGCGGTTGATGGTGGCGTCGCCCAGCGCCGGCAGTGCCGGCGAACGCAGCACGTGCTGCATGCGGACCCAGGTGCGGAACGCCGAGGTCTTGCCGTGCTCGGGCTCGGCGATGATCTGCCAGTGTTGCGGATAGCGTTTGCGCAGCACGGCAGCAAGCCTGAACTGGGCAATGTACGACAACACGAACAGACCGACACCGCCGACCAGCAGGGAGAGATACAGGACGATCATGGCTGGCTGCTGCGGTTGGTCTTGCCAGCGCTGCCGTTGTTGCCGCTGTCCTTGCTCCATGGCAGCGGCAGTGCGGTACGCAGGGTATTGAGTACGCCGTCGCCTGCCGTCGCCTTCTTGCAGATCGCGTTGCCGATGGTTTTTTCGTAGGTCTTGTTCATCATGCCGACCCACAGCGAACCATCCGGGCCATGCGGAATGCTGAAGCTGCCGGTGGAGTTCATCTGCAGCGTCGCCGTGCTGGTGGTGGAGAACGAGGCCGGCGATTGTTCCCAATACGTCTTGCCCGATTGCTGATCAGCGGAGCTGTAGACCAGCAGATAACGGGCCTGTGGCTCGTTGATCTTGACGCTGCCGAAAGCGCCGGTGGTTTCATCGCTCCAGCCCATGTGTTCGCACAGCCCGATGTCTTCGGAATGGATCGGTTGAAAACCTTCGTCCAACAGCACGACCGTGGGTGCGAACAGGTAACTGGCGTGCAGCCAGCGGCCGTTCAATTCCGATTTCATGGCCACCCGGTACGGCAGCTTCACGTCGGCCGGCAGGCGGAAGGCGAGAAAGTAGCTGTGCGTGCCGTTGAGATTGGCCACCATGCTGCCGCTGCCCAGCGTGAACTTCTGCGGCTGCCACGGCAGCGTGCTGCTGTAGGAGAAGTCCGCGTAGCTGCTGCAGCACGGTGTAGCTTGCAGCAATTGCTGCTGGGCCAGCTTCAGTACTTTGCCGTTGTCTTCCGCCGGTGGCCGCAGATTGGGCGGAATCAGCACCTTGGCACTATGGCAACCGGCCAGCAGAATGGCGAGAGCCAGTGCGGCGACGGTGACAGGGAAGCGATAAGACATGGCAGGCAAGATACTCAGAATTCGGCCGTCCCGGCCGCGCGCGGATAGGGGATGGCGTCACGGATGTTGGCCAGGCCGCAGATGTAGACCAGCAGGCGTTCGAAGCCGAGACCGAAACCGGCATGCGGTACCGTGCCATAACGGCGCAGGTCGCGGTACCAGCCATAGGTCACGGGATCGAGACTGAACTGGGCCATGCGACGGTCGAGGTAGTCCAGTCGTTCCTCACGCTGCGCACCGCCGATGATCTCGCCGATGCCCGGCGCCAGCACGTCCATCGCGGCGACCGTCTTCTCATCATCGTTCAAGCGCATGTAGAACGCCTTGATCGCCTCGGGGTAGTTCATTACGACCACGGGACGGCCGATATGTTTCTCGGCCAGGTAGCGTTCGTGTTCGGTCTGCAGGTCGATGCCCCAGGCGACCGGATACTCGAACTTCTGCCCGGACTTCTGCAGGATGGTGATCGCGTCGGTGTAGTCGATGCGCTCGAACGGCTTGGCGATGAACGCCTCCATCCGGCTGATCGCATCCGGCTGCACGCGTTCGGCGAAGAAAGCCATGTCGTCCGCGCGTTCATCCAGCACCGCCTTGAAGATCGCCTTGAGAAACGCTTCGGCGCAATCGGCGTTGGCGGTGAGGTCGGCGAACGCGATCTCCGGCTCGACCATCCAGAACTCGGCCAGGTGGCGCGCGGTGTTGGAGTTCTCGGCGCGGAAGGTGGGGCCGAAGGTGTAGACCTTGCTCATCGCCAGGCAATACGCCTCGACGTTGAGCTGGCCGGACACGGTGAGGAATGCCTCGCGACCGAAGAAATCCTTGCGGAAGTCGATCTTGCCGTTCTCGTCACGCGGAAGGTTGGCCAGATCCAGCGTGGACAGGCGGAACATGTCGCCGGCGCCCTCGGCGTCGGAGGTAGTAATGATCGGCGTGTTGATCCAGAAGAAGCCCTGTTCGGTGAGGTGGCGATGGATCGCCGTCATCATCGTGTGGCGCACGCGGGTGATCGCGCCGAACAGATTGGTGCGCGGGCGCAGGTGGGCGACCTCGCGCAGGAACTCCATCGAGTGCTGCTTAGGCTGGATCGGGTAGGTTTCGGGGTCGTCGACCAGGCCGGTGACGATCACCGCGTTCGCCTGCAGCTCGAAACTCTGGCCTTTGCCCTGCGACGGCACCAGGGTGCCGCTGACGATCACGCCCGCGCCGGCGGTGAGATGTTTCACTTCGCTGTCGTAGTTGGCCAGTGTGGCCGGTACCACCGCCTGGATCGGGTCGAAGCAGGAGCCGTCGGTCACGTTGACGAAGGACAGGCCAGCCTTGGAATCGCGGCGCGTGCGTACCCAGCCGCGCACGGTCACCGTGCTGCCGGCGTCAAGCTTGCCGGAGAGAGCCTGCTTCACGCTGCATACCGTCGGGCTGACCACAACCATCGTTGAAACTCCTGCTGATGCGCCGCATATCGACGCTTACGGATGAACGGCGCGCGCGCAGCGGCGCGCAAGGCCAAACCGGCATGATAATGTAGCCATTGCCCGCGCTGCGACTTTCCGGGCCACCGCTGTGCAGTTTATTGAGGTTGGATTCGCTCCATGACCATCACCATCACTCCCGCCGCCAACGAACGCATGCGCCACTTCCTGGCGGGCACGCCAGCGGCGGCCGGTGTGCGTTTCGGCGTCAAGCGCACCGGCTGTTCCGGATTCGCCTATGTGGTGGATCTGGCCGAGTCGATCGGTGAGGGCGACCAGCTGGTCGACGTGGACGGGTTGCCGTTGATCGTCAACGACAAGAGCTTGGCGATGGTCGAGGGCACCGTGATCGACTTCCAGCGCCAGGGTCTCAACGCCAGTTTCGTGTTCCACAACCCGAATGCCACCGGCGAATGCGGTTGTGGCGAGAGTTTTACCGTCGGCTGACCCGAGTTGCGCCGTGCTGGTCATGATTTTCAATGACTTGCGCGATCATTTGCCAGCATCGTACAATCCCGCTTCTGTTCGCGCCCGTTCGAGCGCCAGCAGGACACTTGCCTCACCGCACCCGCGGGAGGCTGCAAGGCCGCAAGGCCGCATCCACAAGGAGTCAACCCACAATGACCCTGCGTCATTACGAAGTTGTGTTCATGGTCCACCCTGACCAGAGCGAGCAGGTCCCGGCGATGCTCGAGCGCTACAAGGCGCTGATCGAGACCGACGGCGGCAAGATCCACCGTCTGGAAGACTGGGGCCGTCGTCAGCTGGCCTATCCGATCGTGAACCTGGCCAAGGCACATTACGTGCTGCTCAACATTGAAGTGAGCCAGAACGCGCTGAACGAGCTGGAGTCGGGTTTCCGCTTCAACGATGCCGTGCTGCGCCATCTGGTCGTGCGTCGTGACGAAGCCGACACCGAACCGTCCTTCATCCTGAAGTCGAAGGAAAAGGATGACGCCAAGTCCACCCGTCGCCGCGACGACGAGGGTGATGGCGAAGGCCGCGGCCGTGACCGCGATGACCGCGACAACGATCGCGACAGCGACGACTGATAGGAATCCAGACCATGTCCAAGTTTTTCCGCCGCCGCAAGTTCTGCCGCTTCACTGCCGAAGACGTGAAGGAGATCGACTACAAGGATCTCAACACCCTGCGTCAGTACGTCACCGAGAACGGCAAGATCGTGCCGAGCCGTATCACCGGTACCAAGGCGCGTTACCAGCGTCAGCTGGCCACCGCGATCAAGCGCGCACGCTTCCTCTCGCTGCTGCCGTACACCGACAACCACGACGTCTGATCGTGGCTGGCCGCAACCTCGTGTTGCGGCCAGTGGCTTCGCCCGGCCACGGCCGGGTGTTACCTCAGGCACCCTTCGGACAACCGTCCTCTGGCTGCGTCGGGCCACACCGGCGCTAACGAAAAGGAAGCATCATGGAACTCATTCTTCTGCAGAAAGTCCGCAACCTTGGCACGCTTGGCGACAAGGTCAACGTGAAGCCGGGTTACGGCCGCAATTTCCTCCTGCCGCAGGGCAAGGCCGTGCGTGCCAACGCTGCCAACCTGGCTGCGTTCGAGCAGCAGCGCGCCGAGTACGAAGCGAAGGCCGGCACCATGCTGACCGACGCCGAAGCGCGCAAGGCCAAGCTGGCCGACGTGTCGGTCACCATCTCCGCGCATGCCAGTGCGGAAGGCAAGCTGTTCGGCTCGGTCGGTCCGCGCGATATCGCCGAGGCGCTGGCCGCTGTCGGTCACAACGTCAACAAGGGTGAAGTGATCCTGGGTGAAGGCCCGCTTCGCAACACCGGCGAGTACGACGTGGTGGTGAGCCTGCACGCCGACGTGCAGACCACGGTCAAGGTGATCGTGGTCGGCGACAAGTAAGCCGACACCTCCATCTCTTGATGGATGCAGACGGGCGCCATGTGGCGCCCGTTTGTTTTTCGGCCCCGGGCGCCGGTACGGGAGCTGGTGTTATCCCCAGCAACGCACAGCTTATCCACAGAGTTATTGTCTCGGTGGTTGAGATCACGCCGCGTATGATGACTATCAGCGCAGCCGCCGGCGCCATGCCCGAGCGCTGCCGGTTTTTCGTGAGGTAATCCCTCCGTGAGGTAAGTCGATGTCCTTCGTGCCCGAACGCAAATCCTCATCGCCTGCCATCGAGGCGCTGCGCATACCGCCGCATTCGATCGATGGCGAACAGGCGGTGCTGGGCGGCCTGATGCTGGCACCGGATGCGCTGGACAAGGTGGCTGATCGGCTGGCCGAGCAGGACTTCTACCGCAAGGACCACCGGCTGATCTGGCGCGCGATCAACGAGCTGGCGAACAAGGGCATGCCGTGCGACGCGGTGACCCTGGGCGACTGGTTCGACAGCAACGGTCTGGCCGAGATGGTCGGCGGTGCCGGCTATCTGATCGAGCTGGCCAACAGCACGCCAAGCGCAGCCAACATTGCGGCGTATGCCGAAATCGTGCGCGAGAAGTCGGTGATGCGTCAGCTGATCGATGCGGGTACCTCGATCACCGAGGACGGCTATCGGCCCGAAGGCAAGAGCGTGCAGGAAGTGCTGGAAAACGCCGAGCAGCGCGTGTTCCACATCGCCGAGTCCGGAGCGCGTGGCAAGAAGGATTCCGTCTCGATGCGCGAGGCGGTGAAGGATGCGTTCCGCCTGCTCACCGAGCGTTACGAGAATCGCGGCCAGCTCACCGGCGTGAGCACCGGCTTCAACGACCTGGACGGTCTCACCTCCGGCCTGCAGCCGTCGGATCTGATCATCGTGGCGGCGCGCCCGTCGATGGGCAAGACCGCGTTTGCGCTGAACATCGCCGAGACCGCTGCGTTGGGTGGCAAGAAGGCGGTGGTGGTGTTTTCGATGGAAATGTCTTCCTCGCAGCTGGCGTTCCGCCTGATCTCCTCGGTCGGCCGCATTCACCAGCAGCACCTGCGCAACGGCACGCTGGAGGAGGAAGACTGGCCGCGCGTTTCCAACGCCATCTCGCTGCTGTCCGACGCCAAGATATTCATCGATGACACGCCCAGCCTGTCGCCGGTGGAGCTGCGTTCGCGCGCGCGTCGCCTGCATCGCGAGCACGGCGGGCTGGGCCTGATCGTGATCGATTACCTGCAGCTGATGCAGGTGCCCGGCAACAAGGAGAATCGCGCCACCGAAATTTCAGAAATTTCGCGTTCACTCAAGGGCCTCGCCAAGGAGTTGAACGTGCCGGTGATCGCACTCTCGCAGTTGAACCGCTCGCTGGAACAGCGCGCCGACAAGCGTCCGATGATGTCCGACCTGCGCGAGTCCGGCGCGATCGAGCAGGATGCCGACGTGATCATGTTCATCTACCGCGACGAGTACTACAACAAGGAATCGGCGGACAAGGGCATCGCCGAAATCATCATCGGCAAGCAGCGCAACGGTCCCACCGATACCTGCAAGCTGACCTTCCTCGGTCACTACACCAAATTTGTGAACTACGCGCCGGACTCGTTCGTCGGGTCGTTCGACTGATCCCGGACTCCTGTTCGCCATGAGCCGCACCACTGTCGCCACCATCCATCTCGGCGCGCTGCGCCACAATCTGGCGCGGCTGAAGGCGCTGGCCGCACCGGCGAAAGTGATGGCGGTGGTCAAGGCAGATGCCTACGGTCACGGGCTGGAGCGGGTTGCCCGTGCGCTGAACGGTGAAGCCGAGGCGTTCGCGGTGGCCGCGCTCGGCGACGGCCTGCGCCTGCGCGCGGCGGGACACCAGCAACGCATCGTGGTGTTGTCCGGCCCCGACAACGTTCGTGACATCGCCGAGATGCAGCGACTGCAGCTGGATCCGGCGATCCATCACGAGGCGCAGCTGCAATGGCTGGCGCAGGCCGAACCGACGCGCGGACGTTTGCGCGTGTGGCTGAAGATCGACAGCGGCATGCATCGGCTCGGCTTTGCGCCTGAGCGCGTGGCCGAGGTGCATGCGCAACTCGCTGCGATGCCGGGCATCGATCCCGAAATCGGCCTGCTCACGCATTTCTCGGATTCCGAAGTGTTCGAGGGCGAGCAGACGCCGGCGCAGATCAAACGCTTCGTCGATACGACGCGGATGTTCAGCGGCCCGCGCTCGCTGTCCAATTCCGCCGCCGTGCTCGGCTGGCCCGACGCGCGTGGCGACTGGGTGCGCACTGGCGGTCTGCTGTACGGGTTGTCGGTGGTCGACGGCCAGGCCGGTGCCGACTTTGGCTTTCGTGCGGCGATGACCTTGAGCACGCGCTTGATTGCGATCAACCCGATCAAGCGCGGCGAGCGCATCGGCTACAACGGCACCTGGACCTGCCCCGAAGACATGCCGGTCGGTGTGGCTGCAGTCGGCTACGGCGACGGCTATCCGCGCAGTGCCGCAGCCGGTACGCCGGTGCTGGTCGGCGAGCAGCGCGTGCCGCTGATCGGCCGTGTCTCGATGGATCTGATCACGCTGGACCTGCGCGATGCGCCGGCCGCGAAAATCGGTGATCGCGTGCTGTTGTGGGGGCCGGAATTGCCGGTCGAGCTGATCGCTGCGCAATCCGGCACGATCTCCTACGACCTCACCTGCGGCATGACCCGTCGCGTGCTGTTCGTCGAGGACGAAAACTGACAGCGTCTTGCGTCGATGCGTCTCGCCGTATGCGATGAGCGCAGGCTAAGCTCAGCGTCATCATCGTATCCAGCCGGGAACCCGCATGGCCAAAGCCAAGACTGCCTATGTCTGCACCGAGTGCGGCGCCGAACACAACAAATGGCAGGGCCAGTGTGTCGAGTGCGGGGCGTGGAACACGCTCAGCGCGATCGTGTTGACGCCTGCTTCGGCGGGCGGTTCGTCGGTGGGTGCGCAGCGTTCGAACTATGCCGGCAACGCGGCCGGTTCGGCACGCATTACGCCGCTTACCGAGGTGGCGTTGACCACCGAGGCGCGCACGCTGACCGGCATCGGCGAGCTGGATCGGGTGCTGGGTGGCGGGTTGGTGCAAGGCTCGGTGGTATTGATCGGCGGCGATCCGGGCATCGGCAAGTCGACCTTGCTATTGCAGATGCTGGGCACGCTGGGCGCGCATCTGCCCAGCGTGTACGTCACCGGCGAGGAGTCGCTGTCGCAGGTGGCGTCGCGCGCGCAGCGTCTCGGCCTGCCGCTGGAGCCGCTGCAGGCGCTGGCAGAAACCTGCATCGAGCGCATCCTCGAACAGGCGGTGGCGACGCGGCCGCGGGTGCTGGTGATCGATTCCATCCAGACGATCTGGACCGAGCTGCTGCCGGCGGCACCTGGTTCGGTATCGCAGGTGCGCGAGTCGGCGGCCAAGCTCACGCGCTTTGCCAAGGAGACCGGCACTTCGGTGTTCCTGGTTGGTCACGTCACGAAAGAGGGCGGCATCGCCGGTCCGCGTGTGCTCGAGCACATGGTCGATGCCGTGCTGTATTTCGAGGGCGAGTCGGGTTCGCGTTTCCGCGTGCTGCGCGCGTTCAAGAATCGCTTCGGTGCGGTCAACGAGCTGGGTGTGTTCGCGATGTCGGACAAGGGCCTGCGTGAAGTGCCGAACCCGTCGGCGATCTTTTTGTCATCGCACTCGGGGCCGACTTCCGGCAGTGCGGTGATGGTGACGCGCGAGGGTAGCCGGCCGCTGCTGGTCGAAGTGCAGGCACTCGTCGATCAATCCTCGCTGGGCAATCCGCGCCGGGTCACGCTGGGGCTGGAACAGAATCGTCTGGCCATGCTGCTGGCGGTGCTGCATCGACATGGCGGCGTGGCGGCCTACGATCAGGACGTGTTCGTCAACGTGGTCGGTGGCATCCGCGTGCAGGAGACGGCAGCGGATTTGCCGGTGCTGCTGGCGGTGTTGTCATCCTTGCGCGACCGGCCGCTGCCGGAGCACACCATCACGTTCGGCGAGGTCGGTCTGTCCGGCGAGATCCGGCCGGTGCCGAACGGCGAGGAGCGCCTGAAGGAAGCCGCGCATCATGGCTTCCGCCGTGCGATCGTGCCGAAGGCGAATGCGCCGAAGAAGGGCAAGGTCGGTGAGATGGAGGTGATCGGCGTGGAGCGGCTGGCGGAAGCGATTGACGCCTGTCGCTGAGTGCTTCGAAGGCGATCAGCCTACCGGGCGATGCAGGATCAGCTCCAGCACGAACTTCGAGCCGAAGAAGGCCAGCACCAGGGCGACCATGCCGATCAGCGTGAGGTTGACCGCGCGCTGGCCGCGCCAGCCATGTCGCCAGCGGCCATACAGCAGTACGCCGAACACCAGCCATGCCACGATCGACAGGATCGTCTTGTGCGCCAGATGCTGGCCGAACAGGTTGTCGACGAACAGCGCGCCGGTGAGCAAGGTCAGCGTCAACAGTACGAAGCCCGCACCGATCAGACGGAACAGCAGGGTTTCAGTCAGCGTCAGCGGCGGCAGAGCGCGCAACCACGGGCCGAACTGGTGATGGCGCAATGCACGCTCCTGCAACGCCAGCAGAATCGCCAGCACGGTCGCGATCGACAGCACGCTGAACGCGATCAGCGCCACCGTGACATGCAGTTTGATGTGCCAGTCCATCGGTTGTGGCAGGGTCGGCGGCGTCAGGAAGCTGTCCACTGCCACCAGTAGAGCGGTCAGCGGAAACACGATGACGCCGAGCGCGGCGACCGGACGCGAGGCGTTCACCAGCAAGGTCAGCGCCGAAACCACGAAGGCGACCAGTGACAGCGCTGCGAAAAAGTGCAGGTCCAGCGCGCCGCGGTGCATTCCGAGCAGGATGCCGGCATGGATCAGCACAGCGCTGCCGGCCAGGCCGAGCGCCAGCCGGTTCAGCGGCTGGCCACCGCTCAGCAATGGGCGCGCCAGCCCGCCGGCAGCGGCGAGATAGAGCGCGATGGCGAGCAGGGCAAAGACGTGGATGGCCATAGCCGCGCAGTGTCGCACAGGCCTTTGCCGGCGTGCATGCGAAGCTGGTCACGGCGTCCGCTATAATCGAACACTTTCCGTTTGCCGGTTCCGTCATGTTCGAGTCGCTCAGTCAACGCCTTTCCACCACCGTCAATCGTCTGCGCGGCCGCGGTCGACTGACCGAGGAAAACATCCGCGAATCGTTGCGTGAGGTACGCATTGCGCTGCTCGAAGCGGACGTCGCGCTGCCGGTGGTGCAGGCGCTGATCCAGCGGATCAAGGTCCGTGCAGTCGGCCAGGATGTGCTGAAGAGCCTGTCGCCGGGCCAGGCGTTGATCAAGGTGGTCAGCGACGAACTGACCACGGTGATGGGCATCGCCAACACCGAGTTAAACCTGGCACAGCAGCCGCCTGCGGTCGTGCTGATGGCGGGTCTGCAGGGTGCCGGCAAGACCACCACGGTGGCCAAGCTGGCCCGGCTGCTGACCGAGCGCAAGAAGAAAAAGGTGATGGTGGTCAGTTGCGACGTCTATCGTCCGGCCGCGATCGAGCAGTTGCGCACGCTGGCCGAACAGGTCGGCGTGAAGTTCTTCCCGTCCGAGGCGGGCCAGGACCCGGTCGCCATCGCCAAGGCGGCGGTTGCCGCGGCTCGTCGCGAAGTGATCGACGTGCTGATCGTCGATACCGCCGGTCGCTTGCACGTGGACGAGGCGATGATGGCCGAGATCAAGGCGCTGCACGCCGCGGTCACGCCGATCGAAACCCTGTTCGTGGTCGATTCGATGACCGGTCAGGACGCTGCCAATACCGCCAAGGCGTTTAGTGAAGCCTTGCCGCTGACCGGCGTGATTCTGACCAAGACCGATGGTGATGCCCGCGGTGGTGCCGCACTATCGGTGCGCTATGTCACCGGCAGGCCGATCAAATTCCTCGGTGCCGGCGAGAAGACCGACGCGCTGGAACCCTTCCACCCGGATCGTCTGGCCCAGCGCATCCTCGGCATGGGCGACGTGCTGTCGCTGGTCGAGGAAGTCGAGCGCAAGGTCGATCAGGAAAAAGCGCAGAAGCTGGCCCAGAAGGTGATGAAGGGCAAGCGTTTCGATCTGAACGACATGAAGGATCAGCTGGAGCAGATGGGCAACATGGGCGGTCTGGCCGGCTTGATGGACAAGCTGCCGGGCGTATCCAGCTTGCCGGACAGCGTCAAATCGAAGGTCAACGACGGCGAGATGAACCGGATGGTCGCGATCATCAACTCGATGACCAAGAAAGAACGCCGTCATCCGGATCTGCTGAACGGCTCGCGCCGCGCCCGCGTGGCGCGCGGTTCAGGCACCCAGCCGGCCGACGTCAACCGCCTGCTCAAGCAGTACATGCAGATGGAAAAGATGATGTCCAAGCTGTCCAAGGGCGGTACCAAGGGCCTGATGCGACAGATGCGTGGCGCCATGAAGGGCATGGGCGGTATGGGTGGCATGCCACCCATGCGTTGACGCAGAGCGGGATCGGGGCAGCGGTTGCCCCGGTCTACGCGCTCAAAGTCTTCCCTTTTCCCGAAAAACCGCTAAAATGCCCCGTTTACCGCGCACGTCTCTCGTGTGCCTGCCGCTCATTCGGCAATTCTGGAGTTTTACCATGGTCAAGATTCGTCTTTCGCGCGGTGGCGCCAAGGGCCGTCCGTTCTACCACGTTGTCGTGACCGATCAGCGCAGCAAGCGCGACGGCCGCAACATCGAGAACATCGGCTACTACAACCCGGTCGCGTCGGGCAAGGACAAGCGCCTTGAGCTGAACGTCGAGCGCGTCAAGGAATGGGTTGGCAAGGGCGCACAGCTGACCGACAAGGTCGCCGCGCTGGTCAAGGAAGCCGGCAAGCAGCAGGCTGCCTGAGTTATGACAACAGCCAGTCGGCGCGTCCTGATCGGACGCATCGTCGGGCTGTACGGCGTGCAGGGCTGGCTCAAGATCGAATCCTGGGCTGAGCCGCGCATGCGGATCTTCGACTACCAGCCGTGGCTGCTCACCGCAGCGCCGGGTGTGGAGACGCAGATCTCGGGAGTGAAAGGTCGTACGCAGGGCAAGGGCATGGTGGCCCAGCTGCCCGGCGTGGATGACCGGGAACAGGCAACTGCGCTGATCGGCCATGACATCTATGTCACCCGTGATCAGTTGCCGCCTCCCGCGAAGGATGAATATTACTGGGTCGATCTCGAAGGCATCGAGGTTGTCACCACGGAAGACGTGAAGCTGGGGCGGGTCAGTCACCTGTTCGCCACCGGTGCCAACGATGTCGTGGTAGTAAGGGATGGCGAGCGCGAGCGGCTGATTCCCTTCATCCAGGGTTCGTATGTGCGTTCAGTGGACTTGTCCGCGGGGTGCATGGTGGTGGACTGGGATCCTGAATTCTGACGTCGCCGGGTTGCGGGACATAAGGACAAGGATCATGCGCATCGATGTCGTCAGCCTGTTTCCCGACTTCGTGCGTCAGTGTGCCGCCGTAGGTGTGGTGGGACGCGCGCAGCAACGCGAGTTGCTGCAGGTGAAAACCTGGAACCCGCGCGACTACAGCACCGATCGGCACCGCACCGTGGACAGCAGCTCGTATGGCGGCGGTCCCGGCATGGTGATGATGATTGAACCGTTGCGCACGACCCTGGCGGCCATGCGCGATGCGGCACCGGAACCGGTGCATCTGATTTATCTCAGTCCGCAGGGAGCGCGGCTGACGCAGAGCAGGGTGGAAGCGTTGGCGAAATTGCCGCGCATCGCACTGCTTTGCGGACGTTACGAAGGTGTGGACGAGCGTCTGCTGGCGCACGAGGTCGACGAGGAGCTTTCGATCGGCGACTATGTGCTGTCCGGTGGTGAACTGGCCGCTGCGGTGATCATCGACGCGGTGGGGCGCTTGCAGGACGGTGCGTTGAACGACGCGCAGTCGGCCGAGCAGGATTCATTTTCGGATGGCCTGCTGGATTGCCCGCACTATGGAAAACCGGTGCACGATGCGCTGGGTGATGTACCGGAGGTGTTGCTGTCCGGTGACCATGCGGCGATTGCCCGCTGGCGCCTCAAGCAATCGCTGGGACGAACCTGGTTGCGCCGACCCGACTTATTGACACAGCGCGGACTGGATGCGGCATCCCGGGCCTTGCTGGAAGAATTCCGCCGTGAACATGCTCAACAGGAGCGGTTGCGGCAAGACGATGCGGTCGAGTGACGACCGCAGCCTTGATTGACATCGCTAAAGTGAACCGACAGGTGCGCCATGAACAAGATCATTGAACAGTTCGAATCCGAGCAGATCACCCGCCAGCTGCCGGAATTCAGCCCCGGCGACACCGTGGTGGTCAACGTCAAGGTGAAGGAAGGTAATCGCGAGCGCGTGCAGGCGTTCGAGGGTATCGTCATCGCCAAGCGCAGCCGCGGCCTGCATTCGGCCTTCACGGTGCGCAAGATTTCGCACGGCACCGGCGTGGAGCGCGTGTTCCAGGCGCACAGCCCGGCCATCGACTCGCTGACCGTGAAGCGTAAGGGCAAGGTGCGCGGCGCCAAGCTGTATTACCTGCGTGGTCTGGAAGGCAAGGCCGCCCGCATCAAGGAAGATATCGCCGCCGCCGCTGCTGCCAAGGTCAACGCCAAAGCTGCTGCCGCCGCTGCCGCTGCCGCCGAGTAATCCACTCCTCAGGTTGTTGCTGCACGAAAAAACCCGCGGAGCGATCCGCGGGTTTTTTGTTGCCGAAATACATGCCTGTGATGGGTTTGATGGGGCTGGCCTCAATCCTCCAGCCGTTGCGGCGGTTGCAGGAAATTGCCCTGCACAAAGTCGACGCCGCAGGCAAACAGCAGCGACGTGCTGGTGGCGTCCTCGACCCATTCGGCGATGGTCTGGCGTTTCAGCTCGCGTGCCTGATGGCAGATCTCGGCGATCTTTTTCTGGCTGTCCGGCTGCCGCGGTAGCTCGGCCATATAGCTGCGGTCGATCTTCAGATAATCCGCGTCGACATGGTTGAGCAACTGGAATGAATTCAGGCCCGAACCGAATTGTTCCAGCGCGAAACGGCCACCCAGTTTCTTCCAGCCGTTGACGAATTCCTGCGCCGGGCGCAACAGCGTCATCACCTTGCTCTCGGTCATTTCCAGCACGAGATGGCCGCGCTTCAGTGCTGCCTGTTTCAGCCGCGCGCCCAGCCACGGCAACAGTGTGTCGTCCTGCAGCGAGGCGGCGGTGAGCTTGATGAAGAACGTGGTCTGCTGCCCCTGCGTCTCGCGGGCCTGCAGGGCATGGATGGCCCGATCGAGAACCCAGCGGTCGATCGCACCAGTGAGGTTGTGTTTTTCGGCGATCGGCATGAAGAAGCCTGGCAACACTTCGCCTTGCGGGCCGTTCATGCGCAGCAGCATTTCCGAATAGTCGCCTTCGGCATCCTGCAGGCTGATGGTCTGCTGGTGATAGAGCACCAGGCCATTGTTCGCCAGTGCCTGCTGCAACAGCTCCAGCCAGTAACGATCGCGCTCTTCGTCGGCTTTTTCGCGCGCCGCCGGGTCGTGCAGTTCGACCTGGCTGCCGCCGAGGCTTTGCGCGGTGCGCAAGGCCTGGCTGGCCTGGTTGAGCAGCAGTTCGGTGTTCGCGTTCTTCTCGCCCAGCAGGCTGCCGCCGATGCTGGCGGTGACCGTGATCGAGCGGACGCCGGCGTCGAAGATCTCGTTGCTGACGCTGTGCTGCAGTTTGGCGATCCACTCCCTGATCGCCTCGTCCGAACGCGTGTCGAGCACCACGCCCAGCGTGTGCTCGGCGAGCATGCCGGCGATATCATCTGCGCCCAGCAGCATGCGGATGCGGTCGGCGAAGCCGGCCAGCAATTCGTCGGCCTTGCCGATGCCGATGCCACCGACCAGCGACGCCCAGTTGTCGGGCTCGACCAGCAGCAGCGACTGGCCTTTCTTGCCCTTGGCCGCCGCGGTGACCGCATCGTCGACGCATTCGAGCATGCGGGCTCGGTTGAACAATCCGGTAACCGGATCGCGTTGCAGCTGTGCCAGCACGGCGGGGTCGACCAGTTGCCTGCGGAAGACGATCTGCAGGCAGGGTTCGCCCTCGAACGTGGCTGGGGCGAATTCCACGGTGGCATCGAAATGGCTGCCGTCGGCGCGCCGCGCATGCAGGGCGAGCTGGGACGGCATCTTTTCCTGACGTGCATGACCGCGCAGCAGGGTCTTGAACTCGTCCGCATTGGCCGAGTCGATCATGTCCAGCACCGGCAACCCGAGCAGGTCGTCGAAACTGTCGTAGCCGAACGTGTCGAGGTAGGCTTGGTTGGCGCGCACGTGCATGCCTTCATGGACATAGGCAATCGCATCGGTGGAGGAGTCGAGCAGCGCGTCGCAACGACGTTCCGACTCACGTAGCGCGGTTTCCAGCCGGCGTACGTGGCGGCGCGTCTGCAGCGAGTCGAATTCGCGCTGCAGCACCGTAATCAACTGCTTCGGCTGGCTACGCAAGGTGATGCCATGGGCGCCATGTGCGAACAGGTCGGCAATGACCTGGCTGTCCAAGGTACTGACCAGGCCCAACAGCGAATAATCGCGGCCGTGCGCATTGAGCACATTCACCGCTTCGTCCATGCCGATGGTAGTAACCGACGGATCGAACATCACCACGTCCGGATCCAGCTCGTTCACCGCCGCCTGCACCTGTTCGACGTTGGTGGCGCGGGCCGGTCGCACGGCGATACCGGTATTGCGCAGCAGGCTGATGATCTGCTCCGCCTCCTCGAGCGAGTTCTCGATGAAGAGGATCTTGATGACGTAATCTTTTTTCATAGGGCGTTGAACTGTCCGTTGATCGCCGTGGGCTGCGCGAGTCGATTGGCGTGATCGTCTGTCACCGATGTTTGTAACGGATTCCGTCAGCAGCCGCCAGCAAAAAACCGCATAACGGTGACTGTAGCCCGATTCACAGTGGCCGCTTGGAGGCGTCGCCGCCCACTTCGCGCACCAGCCGGGGCACCAGGTAGCCCGGCAGTCGTGCGCGCAGTGCATCCATCAACGCCAGCGCACGGGTGTCGCTGACCTCGAAATGCGCGGTACCCTGCACGCGATCGAGCTGATGAAGGTAATACGGCAGCACGCCGGCGGCGAACAGCCGCTCGGACAGTGCGGCCAGCATGTCAGCATTGTCATTGACGCCGCGCAGCAGCACCGACTGGTTGAGCAGGCTGGCACCGGCATCGCGCAGGCGCGCGCAGGCGGCATCGACGCTGGCGTCCAGCTCGTTGGCGTGATTGGCGTGCAGCACGATGACCTTCTGCAGCGGCAGTGCGGCCAGCCATGCGACGAAGGCATCGTCGATCCGCTCGGGGAGTACCACGGGCAGACGGGTATGGATACGCAGGCGGATGACGTGCGGCAGCTCGGCCAAGCCCTGGCTCAACTCCTCGAGTTTGTGCGTGGACAGCGCCAGTGGATCGCCGCCGGACAGGATCAGTTCGCGGATCGACGGGTCGGCCTTCACATGGGCCAGAGCATCGCGCCACTGCGACGCGGCGGCGATCTCCTCACCGTACGGGAAATGCCGGCGGAAGCAGTAGCGGCAGTTGATCGCACAGCTTCCGCTGGCGATCAGCAGCGCGCGACCGTGGTACTTGTGCAGCAGACCGTGCCCGGCTTTGGACGCCATGTCACCGACGGCGTCCAGCGTGAAACCCTCGACCTGATCGTGCTCGGCCCGTTGCGGAAGCACCTGCAGCAGCAGCGGGTCGGTCGGGTCGTTGCGGCGCATCCTCGCGACAAATCCACGTGGAACCCGCAAGGCGAAGCCGGCATCGTCGATCGGCAACAGATCGGTACGGTCACCGAGGCCCACGGCCTGCAGCAGCTCCCCGGCATCGGTGATGGCATCCCGCCATAGCTCGCGCCAGCCGGAAGTAGGCGACGATAGGCGGGGATGGGGGCTTGCGGTTATCATGATGGGCCTTGGAGCGGGCATAGAAGCCCGTGACAGATATCCATTTTAGCCGCCCGTTGGGCGAAATTGACTCCGGAGCAGATAGCGCATGGCGACCCTTGGCCTCAATGACGTCAAAACGGGTAAGAAGATCCTTCATAACGGCGATCCGTGGCTCATCACCGAAGCGGACTTCGTCAAGCCGGGCAAGGGCCAGGCGTTCACCCGCATCCGCATCCGCAACCTGAAGGACGGCCGCACCACCGAGCAGACGCTGAAGTCCAGCGACTCCTACGAAGAAGCAGATGCCACCGATACAGACATGCAGCTTTCGTTTATCGACGGCATCGGCAAGGATCGCGTGTGGCACTTCATGAACATGGAGACCTTCGAGATGACACCCGCTTCCCTCGCTGCGATGGGCGATGCGTGGAAGTGGCTCAAGGGTGAAGAAGAGTGCGTCGTCACCCTGTTCAACGGCGGCATCATCGCCGTGCAGGCACCGAAGTTCGTTGAGCTGAAGATCACCGAGACCGATCCGGGCGTGCGTGGCGATACCTCGGGTGGTGGCGGCAAGCCGGCTACGCTGGAGACCGGTGCCGTGGTGCGCGTGCCGCTGTTCGTCAATCAGGATGAAATTATCAAGGTCGATACCCGCACTGGCGAGTACGACAGCCGAGTCAAGTGACGAACTGGCGAAAGCCGGAATGACGTGTTGAGGCATGACGATCCATAGTGGGGCGGGCGCCGCAAGGTGAGCCGCCCCATGTCGTATCCCACATTCCAAAGATGAGTCCAGGATGAGTCAGCCCTCCCCCCAGTCCGTCGACCTGATCATTGAAGCGCGCTGGGTCGTCCCGGTGGAGCCGCATGCGGTGGTGCTGGAAGACCACGCCGTGGTGGTGCAGGACGATCACATCGTCGCGCTGCTGCCGATCGCCGAGGCCCGTCTCGCCTACGCCCCGCGCGAACGCGTCGAGCTGACCGAGCATGCGCTGATCCCCGGCCTGATCAACAGCCATACGCACAACCCGATGACCTTGCTGCGCGGCCTCGCCGACGACCTGCCGCTGATGGTGTGGCTGCAGCAGCACATCTGGCCGGCCGAGGCCAAGGTGATCGGGCCGGAGTTCGTGCGCGACGGCGTCGAGCTGGCGGTGGCCGAGATGCTGCGTGGCGGCACCACCTGCGCCAACGAGAATTATTTTTTCCCCGACGTGATCGGCGCGACCTACCGGCGCATGGGTTTCCGCGCGGTGGTCGGTTTGCCGGTGATCGAGTTCCCGACTGCATGGGCCAAGACCCAGGACGAATATTTCGAGCGCGCTGGCGAGGTACATGACAGTTTTCTGGGCGACAACCTCATCAGCACCGCATTCGCGCCGCATGCGCCGTATACGGTGTCGGACGACAGCTTCGAGCGCATCCGCGTGCTGTCCGATCAACTCGACATCCCGGTGCACCTGCATACGCACGAGACCGCACACGAGGTCGAGGACGAGAAGGCCAAGAGCGGTCTGCGTCCGTTCCAGCGCCTGCAGAAACTGGGCATCGTCAACGACCGCCTGATCGCCGTGCACATGACCCAGCTGACCGACGGCGAGATCGCCGCCTGCGCCGCCGCCGGCGTGTCGGTGGTGCATTGCCCGGAATCCAATCTGAAGCTCGCTTCCGGTTTCTGCCCGGCGGAAAAGCTGCGTCTGGCCGGCGTCAACGTGGCGCTCGGCACCGACGGCTGCGCGTCGAACAACGATCTGGACATGTTCGGCGAGATGCGTACTGCCGCGCTGCTGGCGAAAGCGGTCGCCGGTGACGCGGCGGCGTTCGATGCGGCGTTCGCGTTGCGTGCCGCGACGCTCAACGGCGCCAGGGCGATCGGACTGGAAGCGAAGATCGGTTCGATCGAAGTCGGCAAGCAGGCCGACTTCGCCGCCGTGCGGCTGAGCGATCTGGAAACCCAGCCGATGTTCCATGTCATTTCGCAGCTGGTCTACGCGACCGGCCGTCATCAGGTCAGCGACGTGTGGATTGCCGGCAAGCGCAAGCTTGCCGCACGCGAGCTGATCGGTGTCGACACCGCGGCGATCCTCGACAAGACACGCGCCTGGCGCGAACGCATCGCTGAGTCCTGAGTCGGAGTCCTCGATGAACCGTTACTTGATCCTGCTCATGCGCCGGCCTGATCTCGACCCTACCGTGGTGCCGCTGCATCGGGCTTTTCTGGACGGCTTGCGCGAGCAGGGTCGGGTCGAACTGTCCGGTGGGTTCAGCGACAAGTCCGGCGGTGCGTATCTGCTGCACGCGGCCGATATGACCGAGGCGACCGCGATCGTGCACAGCGATCCCGCGTATGTCAGCGGTGGCTGGGATATTACGGTGTACGAATGGCAGGCGCACTAAACTCCATGCCGGTCCTTGAGGATTCGACGATGCAGACCACGAATGCGAGTCCCTCGCAAAACCCCGCGCATCCAGGTGCGGACTCCCCAAAAAACGTAAGCCCTGAAGAAATTGCCCGCTTCGACAGTCTGGCGGCGCGCTGGTGGGATCCGGACGGCGAATCGCGCCCGCTGCACGATCTCAATCCGGTGCGTGCCGCGTACATCGCGGCGCGCGTCGATCTGCGTAATGCTCGCGTGGCCGACGTCGGTTGCGGCGGCGGCCTGCTGAGCGAGTCGCTGGCCCGCGCGGGTGCGCACGTCACCGGCATCGATCTTGGCGGAAAGGTGATCGAGATCGCCAAACTGCATCTGCACGAGTCGAACCTCACGGTCGATTACCGCGTGCAATCCTCGGCGGATCTGGCGGCTGCGGAACCGGCCAGTTTCGACGCAGTGTGTTGCATGGAGCTGATCGAGCATGTACCCGATCCGGCGGCACTGGTGAACGATCTGGCCGCGATGCTGAAGCCGGGCGGCTGCCTGTTCATGTCCACCATCAACCGCACGCCGGCCGCGTTCGGCGCGGCGATCGTGGGCGCGGAATACGTGATGCGCATGTTGCCGCGCGGCACCCATCACTACGCGCAGTTCCTGAAGCCGTCCGAGCTGAGCCGCCTGCTTCGTCATGCCGGGCTGGAGCTGGAGGACGTCTCCGGGCTCGCCTACAACCCGCTCAATCGCAAGGCTTGGCTGAGCAGGATCACGGCGGTCAATTACGTACTCAGCGCGCGCAAACCTGCATGAAATCGCTACCCGAAAACATCCGGGGCGTGCTGTTCGATCTGGACGGCACCTTGCTCGACAGCGCCCCCGATCTGTATGCCGCGCTGCTCGCGCAGTGTGCGGAAGAGGGTGTTGCGCCACCGCAGTATGCGCCGGTGCGCGACGTGGTTTCGCGCGGTGCGCGTTCGATTCTGCGCTGCGCGTTTGCCGAGCGTGGCGAATCTGCGTTGGAAGCACTGACACCGCGTTACCTGCAGCTGTACCAGAACGTGATGGCGCAGCAGACGCAGTCGTTCGATGGTGTCGACGACCTGCTGGCGCGGATTGAGGCACACGGCTTGCGCTGGGGCATCGTCACCAACAAGGCGGCGTTTCTCACCGATGAACTGATCAGCCGCGTCGGCTGGGCTCATCGCGCCAGCGCGGTGGTGTCCGGCGATACGCTACCGGTGAAGAAGCCCGATCCGGCGCCGGTGCTGCTGGCCTGCGAACGTGCCGGTGTGGAACCGGCGCATTGCCTGTTCGTCGGCGACGATCGCCGCGACATACAGGCAGGTGCTGCCGCTGGCCTGTACACGGTGGCGGTGAGCTGGGGTTATCTCGATGGCGGAGACCCGCACACCTGGGGCGCCGACGTGGTGCTGGCTCATCCGACCGAACTGGCCGAGCTGCTGCAACTGCAACCGGTCGCCGCATGATCGAGCTGGTCGAACAAAGCGCGGTATTGCAAGGCTTCATCGACAAGTGGCTGGCGGTGCAGCCGCAGCAGCGCGTCGCGCTGGTATTCGTCGATGGGCAGCGGTATCCCGGCCACGTCGCACTGGCCGCGCTGGAGCAGGAGCTGCTCGGCGCCGCCTACGGCATCCGCGAGCCGCAGGTGGCGGTGGCCAAACTCAACTGGTGGGCCGAGGAGCTGGCTGGCGCAGCGGCCAGCGGCGGGCGTCATCCGCTGACCCAGGTGCTGTTCGACGACGAGCGTGCGCATGCCATCGCCAGCGACCTCTGGCTGGCACCGGTGCTGGCCGCGATGGCCCAACTGGAGCAGGGCACCGCCGCGGACTTCCGGGCACAGCTTGATGCCGCCACGCCGCTGCACGGCGCGCTGGCTGCGCTGGAAACCGCGTGGTGGTACAGCGCCGATGCCTCGCCCGCGCGGGCTGCGCGCGTGGCTACGCTCAATCATCTGTTGTATGCACTGTTGCGGCTGGAACAGGACGCCGAGCGCGATCGCCTGCCGCTGCCGATGGCGCAGCTGGCACGGCATGGGCTGAGCCGCGCGCAGCTACGCGCTTCCAGTGTGGCGCGGCAACAGGCGGTCAAGGCGCAACTGGATGACCTGCTTGCCAGCTGGCGCGAATCAGCCACATTGGCCGGCCCGCTCAGCGTGTTTCGCGCGCTGGAATCGCGTCACGCCAGCAAACTGGCGCATCGCGCCGCACGTGCCGACGATGCGCTGGCTGCATTGCAGGCCGGCCAGCCACGCAGCGGGCTGGCGACTACACTGCAGGCGTGGCAGGCCGCCCGTGCATGGCGCCGGCACGTGGCGTAAAACGACTCAAGACGCAGCGTTTCCGCTACGCCACTATTGCGCGATGGCCTGCTAGCCCCAAAATTGTCTGCTTCGCGGCGACGTGCTCGCCGATGTCAGGATCCAACGATGCCCAACCAGGAAAATACCGCCCGCCTGCTCCCCGACGTTGCCGTGCACGCGCAGCCGCATCTTGCTGGCGCGCTGGACTGGGTCGGCATGGCCGATATCCAGGTGCCGGTGCTGTTCAATGCGGGTGACGGCGAGGTGCAGCGCGCCAGCGCGCGGGTCGGCGCGTTCGTCAATCTGAACCGGCCGGACAAGCGCGGCATCCATATGTCGCGACTGTACCTGCAGGTCGAGCAGGCATTGAGCACGCAGACACTCACCGCTGATTCACTGCATGCGCTGCTGCGCGGCTTCCTCGATTCGCACAAGGATCTGTCCGACCGCGCCTGCCTCAGCATCCATTTCGAGCAGCTGGTGCGTCGCCCGGCCCTGCGCAGTGCCAACAGCGGCTGGCGCGCGTATCCAGTGTGCATCGAAGCCAGCTTGACGGGGGACGAGTTCCTGCTCGAATTCGGCACCGAGGTGGTTTATTCCTCCACCTGTCCAGCCTCGGCTGCGCTGTCGCGCCAGCTGATCCAGGATCAGTTCGCCAGCGACTTCGACGCCAGCAAGCCAGTTGATCACGCAGCCGTGCTGGCCTGGCTCGGCAGCGAGCACGGCATCGTCGCCACTCCCCACGCTCAACGCAGCGTGGCACGCCTGCGCATTCGCCCCGTGGCTGGGGCCGGCTTCCACCTGATCAATTTGGTCGACCGCGTCGAGCATGCGCTCGGCACACCGGTGCAGACGGCGGTGAAGCGCGAGGACGAACAGGCCTTCGCGCTGGCCAACGGCGGCAACCTGATGTTCTGCGAGGACGCCGCCCGGCGCATCCAGAAGGCGCTTGACGCCGATGCTGCGCTCAGCGACTTCCATGTCCGCGTCGAACATCAGGAAAGTCTGCATCCGCATGACGCGGTGGCTTATGCGAGCAAAGGCGTGGAAGGCGGCTACGGCTCGACGCCGTGATGTAGTTGTCTCGCAGGGTGAGCAGTATTCGCCCTGCGAAACGACGTTGTTTAGCGATCGAACGCCAGCCGCTGCCCGCGCACGCTCTCATCGATCTTCGCGCCGTCCCACACGCGCTGGCCGTTCACGAAGGTGCTGATGATCGAGCTTGCGAACGTCTCGCCCTCGAACGGCGACCAGCCGCACTTCGACAACACTTCGGCGCGAGTCACGGTGTGTGGCTTGCGCGGATCGACCAGTACCAGATCGGCCGCGTAGCCTTCGCGCAGATAGCCGCGATTCTTCACGTTGAACAAGGTGGCCGGCGCGTGGGTAACGGCCTCGACCACGCGCTCCAGCGTCAGCTTGCCCTCGAACACACGCTGCAGCGCGGCCTGCAGCGCGAACTGCACCAGCGGCAGGCCGGACGGTGCCTTGTCGTACTTCTGCGCCTTCTCGTCCAGCAGGTGCGGCGCGTGGTCGGTGGCGAGCACGTCGATGCGGCCTTCGGCCAGCGCCTGGGTGATCGCCTCGCGGTCGGCGGCGGTCTTGATTGCCGGGTTGCACTTGATCAGGAAGCCGAGCCGTTCGTAGTCGCGATCGTCGAAATGCAGGAAGTGCACGCAGGTCTCGGCGGTGATCTGCTTGCCCTTGACCGGGCCAGGCTGGAACAGCGCCAGCTCGTCGGCGGTAGAGATGTGCAGCACGTGCAGCCGGGTGCCGTGCTTCTGCGCCAGCGAGATCGCCAGCCGGGTCGACTTGATGCAGGCTTCGCGCGAGCGGATCAGTGGATGTTCCCAGGCCGGAATGTCATCGCCGTATTTTTCGCGCGCGACCGCATGCAGCGCGTCGATCATCGGGGTGTCTTCGCAATGGGTGATGATCGGGGTGGGGCAGTCGCGGAAGATGCCGTCTAGGGTTTCCGGGTTATCGACCAGCATGTTGCCGGTGGAGGCGCCCATGAACACCTTCACGCCCGGTGCGGCCAGCGGATCGAGCGCGCGGATGGCTTCCAGATTGTCGTTGCTGGCGCCCATGTAGTAGGCGTAGTTCACTGCCGAGGTTTCCGCGGCGCGGGCGTACTTCGCCTCCAGCGTGTCGCGGTCGAGCGCTGGCGGCTTGGTGTTCGGCATTTCCATGAAGCTGGTGATGCCGCCGGCGGCGCAGGCGCGCGACTCGTGCCAGGTGTCGGCCTTGTGGGTAAGGCCGGGTTCGCGGAAATGTACCTGGTCGTCGATCATGCCCGGCAGCAGCCACAGGCCGCTGGCGTCGATCACCTGCTCGCCGGGGCGGCCGTCGAGATCGCCGGCAATCGTCTCGATGCGGCCATCTTTCACGCGAAGGTCGGCGTGAAAGCGGCGCCCTTCGTTGACGAGTTCGGCGTTCTTGAATAGCCAGTCAGTTGACATGGTTTGAATCTCCGTGAAGGCGGCAGCGGGGAAAGTGAAAGTGTTCGGGTACCGGGTCTTCGCCGCCGGTGCACAGTGGCTGGCAACGCAGGAGCCGCCAGCTGGTCAACAGGCTGCCACGCCACGGGCCGAAGCGCGTGACCGCAATCCGTGCATAATCAGAGCAACTGGGGTAGAAACGGCAGCGTTTGCCAAGCACTGGACTGAGCCAGCGCTTGTACAAACGCAGCAACCACAGTATCAAACGGGTTGGGATGTTCACGTTACCGGAACGGCTTGCGGCATGTAGTGGTACAAGTATTCCAGAAGCGAGCTTGCTGGTGTAGAACACATGAGCTATAACACCCGGCCGCCACGGCCAAAAACGGTGAAGGGATATGGCGAAAACGACACGTAATTCGACCGCCGCCAAGGCGCAGAAAGGGAAGACTCCGGCCAGGACGCAAGTCGCCAAGGCCGGCAAGCCGAAAGCAGCTGCCACAAAGGGGCGGACCGTGAAGAGCGTCAAGACACCCGCAAAGAAAACCGTGAGCAAGCCAGTCAGCAAGACAACGGCGAAAAAGCCGGTAGCCAAGCCGGTCGCTGCCAGAAAGTCGGTTGCCAAACCCAAGCCGGTGGCCAAGAAGGTCGTCGCCAAGCCGCAACCCAAAAAGGCCAGTCCGGCCAAAAAAGCCGCTGTCAAGAAAGCGGTGGTGAAAAAAGTCGTCATGAAAAAGATTGCTGTCAAGAAACCTGCCGTCAAGAAACCGGCGCCGAAGACAGCTGCCGTCAAGAACAGCGCCGTCAAGAACAGCAAGGTCAAGAGTGGCGCCATCAAGAAAGCGACGAAGCCCGTCGCCAAGCCGGTACCCAGGAAGGTGGCTGCACCGGTCAAATCGACCGCGAAGCCTGTCGCAAAACCGACAGCCAAGCCGGTCAAGGTCGCTGCAAAGCCAGTCGCAAAACCGGTAGCCAAGGCCGTTCCGGCCCCGGCTCCGGTCGTCAAAAGCGTATCCCCGTCACCCGCCAGTACGCTCTTCAATGGCAAGGTGGCGAGTGCAACCGCCATGGTGACGCCGCGCGCAGTTTCGGCTGCCGCGAGTCATGCCTCCTCTCACAAAAATCAGAAAAACTCGTCGTCCTCAATGAATAAACTTGCTACAAAAAAACTCGATAACGGCATCACCCGTGAAGACGGGCGGTACGCGCTGCCTTCCACCAGCAACATCACGTTGCCCAAGGGTTACCACCCCTCCAGCAACGAGGAGTACATGAACCCGCTTCACCTGGCTTACTTCCGCAACAAGCTGCGCGACTGGCGCGATCAGCTCGTGGAAGAATCACGCCAGACCATGGACAACCTGCGCGAGGAGGTGCGTGACGTCGGTGACGAAGCAGAGCGCGCCACTCGCGAAACCGAGAACTCGCTGGAATTGCGCACCCGTGACCGCTACCGCAAGCTGATCTCCAAGATCGACAAGGCGTTGCGCCGGATCGAGGATGGCAGCTACGGCTTCTGCGAAGAGACCGACGAGGAGATCGGCGTCGATCGTCTCGATGCGCGTCCGATCGCCACGCTGTCGCTGGATGCGCAGGAGCGCCGCGAGCATCTGCAGAAGCAGATGGGCGACTGAGCTTCAGCCGGTTGTTTCGTGGACTACCGAAGCCCCGCCTCGTGCGGGGCTTCGTTTTTTCAGGTCGGGGTTCGCCGGTAGCCGGTTCGGTTCAGACCAGCGCCTGCGCCGCGTAGCCTTTCAGTTTTGCCAGCATCGCGGCCAGTCCGTTGGAGCGGGTGGGCGAGAGATGCTTGGCCAGCCCGATCGTGGCGATGAACTGCGGCTCGGTGGCGACGATCTCCTGCGCGGAGCGATCCGAGT
Organism: Rhodanobacter sp.; assembly: GCA_035566635.1. Classification (GTDB taxonomy): domain Bacteria; phylum Pseudomonadota; class Gammaproteobacteria; order Xanthomonadales; family Rhodanobacteraceae; genus Rhodanobacter. The sequence goes on along the minus strand of DATMQY010000015.1, from coordinate 73,424 downwards.
ACACCCGCAGCACCAGCGCGATCAGGCCGGAGACGATTGCCGAATCGCTGATCGCCTCGAAATGCATCTTCGCCGCATCACCGCCAGGTACCAGCCACACCATCGACTGGCAACCGTGCACGCGGTGTTCTTCGGTCTTGCACGCCTCGGGAAACGGTGGCAACTGCTTGCCCAGATCGATCAGATACTGGTAGCGCTCGGTCCAGTCGCCGAAGAACGCGAACTCCTCGGCGATGTCCTGTTGCGCCTGCTCGGCGCTGATGGTGGCAATGCTGTTCATGCGGGCATTATTGCGCGGACGAGCTGAATTCATGCGAGCAGGCGACGTTCAGCTCTTCTGCACACTCCAGCGGGTGCCCTGTGCGCCATCCTCGATCGCGATGTTCATGGCAGCCAATTCATCGCGAATCGCGTCGGCGCGCTTGAAGTCGCGGGCGGCGCGGGCGGCGCGGCGTTCTTCCAGCAGTGCATCGATATGCGCGGCATCCACGGCTTGTTCGCCGCGTTTGAACCACGCCTCCGCATCCTGCTGCAGCAGGCCGAGCAGGGCGCCGCCACCGAGCAGGGCAGCTTTCGCCTCGGTACTGCCGGACTGACGCGCGGCGTCAGCCAGCACGGACAATTCGGCCAGCGCCTGTGGCGTGTTGAGGTCGTCGCACAAGGCCGCTTCGACGCGTGCGGGGACCGGCAATTCGCCGGCGGGCAGTTCGACATCGGCCAGGTCGCGCAGAACGCGATACCAGCCATCCAGCGTGCTTACGGCCTGCTGGATGGCGCCGTCGGACCAGTCCAGCGGTTGCCGGTAATGGCCGCTCAGCAGCCGCAGCCGCAGCGCTTCGGCGGGGTGCAGTTTCAGCAGTTCGTGCAGCAGCAGCACATTGCCCAGCGACTTGGACATCTTGCGGCCGTCGAAGGTCAGCATGCCGTTGTGCATCCACCAGCGTGCGAACGTCTTGCCGCCATGCGCACAGGTGGATTGGGCGATCTCGTTTTCGTGATGCGGAAACAGCAGGTCGACGCCGCCGGCGTGGATGTCGATGGTGTCACCCAGATGTGCGGCGCTCATCGCCGAGCATTCGATGTGCCAGCCCGGACGGCCGTGGCTCCAAGGGCTGTCCCAGCCAGGCAGCTCCGGTGTGGACGGCTTCCACAGCACGAAATCGCCGGGGCTACGCTTGTACGGCGCCACTTCCACGCGCGAGCCGGCGATCAACTCGTCGGTATCGCGGCCGGACAGCTCGCCGTAGGCGGAAAACGAACCGACGTCGAACAGCACGTGTCCTTCGGCGGCGTAGGCATGGCCACTGGCGAGCAGCTTCTCGATCATCGCGATGATCGGGCCGATATGCGTGGTGGCGTGCGGCTCGATGTCCGGTGATGCCACGCCGAGTCCGGTCATGTCGTCGCGATACGCTTGCGCGAAACGCTCGGTGATCGTGCCGATCGGCACGCCCTGCTGCTGCGCGGCGGCGTTGATCTTGTCGTCGACGTCGGTGATGTTGCGGGCATACACCAGCTGCGGGAAATGCCGGCGCAGCAGCCGCGCCAGCACGTCGAACACCACCGGGCCGCGCGCGTTGCCGATGTGCACGTAGTTGTAGACGGTGGGGCCACACAGATACATAGTCACGCGCTCGGGATCGAGCGGAGCGAACGGCTCGGTGCGGCGGGTCAGGCTGTTGTAGAGCGAAATCGGCATCGGTGAAATCCGCAGCGTGGGGCCGCGCGAAAGCAGGGCGCGACCAGCCCGGCATCTTAACAAGGTGTAAGCGGCACGGTGGCATCAGGTCGATTCTAAGCGTGTATTCAGCGTCATTTTGCTGAAATACAGTCAGTTACGCGCGCAGGCGCGTCAGATGTTTCTCGATGGGAGGTCGTAATGACCAAAATATGGCTTTCCGCGCTGGTGCTCGCCTTGATGGCCTCCGGTGTCAGCGCGCAGGACATGCGCGCTCCGAACAATGACGACAACGCCCACTACGGCTGGGCCGACGTGTTGCGGGCGGACCCGGTACAGGGCATCACCCGCACCGAAGTGCCGCGGCAGGAATGCTACGACCAGCCGGTGGTGCGCCATGAAGGTGGCAACAGCGCGGTCGGCACGGTGCTCGGTGCCGTGATTGGCGGCGTGCTCGGCAATACTGTTGGCAAGGGTGACGGGCGCAAGGCGGCTACCGTCGTCGGCGCGGTGGCGGGTGGTGCGGTCGGCAATCGCGTGTCGGACCACGGCAGCGACTACGAAGGTACCCAGACCCAGTGTCGTCAGGTCAGCTCGATGAGCGAGCAGCGCCGGATCGTGGGTTACGATGTGGAATATCGTTATCGCGGCGAGGTCTATACCTCACGCCTGAACTACGATCCGGGCGAGCGTCTGCGCGTACGCGTGCAGGTGGAACCGGCCGACTGAGCTATCCCGGCTCCATTGAAGACATCGCCGCCCACGGGCGGCGATGTCGTTTCTGCCGCTGATTTTCTTGTTGCAGGGCAGCGAAAATATCGCCATCATGCGCACTCGCCACTTGGAATCTGCATGTCCGCAGCCGTCTATACCGCCACCGTACTCACCAGCGCCCGCGCGGCTGCTGGCATGACGTCGCGTGCGCATCGACCGCTGGATGGATATTCGGCCGGGTAGGCAGTCGCACGCGTTTCATGTGCATCGACGATAAAACCCGGCCCGCATGCCGGGTTTTTTGTTTTTGGATTCTGGAATTGGAGCAGTCATGACCCTTCGCCACTTCATCACGACCCAGGATTACAGCCGCGCCGAGATCGACGCGTTGCTGGAGCAGGCTGCCGCGTTCAAGCGTTCGCCGCGCGGTCAACAGCTCGCAGGAAAATCCATCGCGCTGCTGTTCTTCAATCCGTCGATGCGTACGCGCACCAGCTTCGAGCTGGGTGCATTTCACCTGGGAGCACACGCGATCGTGCTCTCGCCCGGCAAGGATGCGTGGCCGATCGAGTTCGAGGTGGGCAGCGTGATGGATGGCGACACCGAGGAGCACATCGCCGAGGTGGCGCGAGTGTTGTCGCGCTACGTCGACTTGATCGCGGTGCGCGCGTTTCCGAAGTTCCAGGACTGGGCGGTGGATCGCCAGGACAAGGTGATCAAGGCATTCGCCCAGTACGCCACGGTGCCGGTGATCAACATGGAAACGATCACCCACCCCTGTCAGGAGCTGGCTCATGCGCTGGCCATGAAGGAGCATCTGGGCGAGCTGCAGAACAAGAAATACGTGCTGACCTGGACTTACCACCCGAAGCCGTTGAACACCGCGGTGGCGAACTCGGCCTTGTTGATCGCGACGAAAATGGGCATGGATGTGACCTTGCTATGCCCGACGCCGGACTATGTGCTGGACGAGCGCTACATGGCATTCGGACGTCTGAATGCCGCGCAGAACGGCGGCTCGCTGAAGGTCAGTCACGACATCGAGGAAGCATATACAGGCGCCGACGTGGTTTACGCCAAGAGCTGGGGCGCGCTGCCGTATTTCGGTCGTTGGGAACAGGAAAAGCCCATGCGCGAAGCGAGCAAGCACTTCATCGTCGACGAGGCGAAGATGGCGCTGACCAGCCACGGCCTGTTCAGTCACTGCCTGCCGTTGCGTCGGAACATCAAGGCCACCGACGCGGTGATGGATTCGCCCGCCTGCATCGCCATCGACGAAGCCGAGAACCGCCTGCATGTGCAGAAGGCGGTGATGGCATCGCTGATCGGGCAGCGCTGAGCGCCGCCATGTATACGCCGAAACATTTCGAGGAAATCCGCGTCGAAGCCCTGCACGGGCTGATCCGCGCGTATCCGTTTGCCACGTTGGTGACCCATGCCGCCAACGGGATGACGGCCAACCATCTGCCGTTCGAGTGGGTCGGCGAAGCGCTGCACGGCCATGTGGCCCGCGGCAACGAGCTGGCGCAACAGGACGGTGCCGAGGTGTTGCTGATCTTTTGCGGCCCGCACGGCTATATCAGCCCGAACTGGTATCCGAGCAAGCACGAGACAGGTCGCGAGGTGCCGACGTGGAATTACGCAGTGGTGCATGTGCATGGCCGGCTGCGGGTAGTCGACGACGCGGCATGGCTGCGTCGCCTGCTGGAAACACTCACCGATCATCATGAGGTCGGCCAGCCGCAGCCGTGGAAGGTCACCGATGCGCCGGAAGACCATGTCGAAAAATCGCTGCGGGCGATTGTCGGCCTGGAAATCGTGATCGACCGGATCGAGGGCAAGTTCAAGCTGAGCCAGAACCATCCCGCGCGCAATCGTGCCGGGGTGATCGCCGGCCTGCGCCAACGCGACGGCGATGGCGACACGGAGCTGGCTGACCTTATGGCGCAACAAGAGGATTCCAAATCGTGAGCAGCGGACACCAACATCACTACCGCGTGGACGTGGACTGGACCGGCAATCTCGGCAGTGGCACGGATGGCTATCGCAACTACGGCCGCGACCACGAGATCCGCATCGCCGGCAAGCCGACCCTGGACGGTTCGTCCGATCCCACGTTTCGCGGCGACGCCACGAAACACAACCCCGAAGACATGCTGCTGACAGCGCTCTCCACCTGCCACATGCTGTCGTACCTGCACATGGCCACGGTGGCCGGTGTAGTGGTGACTGCTTACACCGATGCCGCCGAAGGCACGATGGAAACCGAAGGTAACGGCGGCCGTTTCGTCGAAGTGGTGCTGCATCCCACGGTGACCATCAGCGCCGCGAGCGATCCCGTCAGGGCGGCAGCTGCGCATGACGACGCGCACCATGCCTGCTTCATCGCCAACTCCGTGAATTTCCCGGTGCGCTGCGAGCCGCGCATCGTCATCGCATCCGTTTGACACTTTCTCTTTTCAGGATCTGCAAGCCATGAGCAAAGATATCGTCCTCGCATTTTCCGGTGGCCTCGACACCAGCTTCTGTGTGCCTTACCTGCAGGAACGCGGCTGGGCCGTGCACACCGTGTTCGCCGACACTGGCGGTGTGGATGCCGATGAGCGCGCCTTCATCGAACAACGCGCGGCCGAGCTGGGCGTGGCTTCGCACGTTACCGTCGATGGCGGCCCGGCGATCTGGCAGGGTTTCGTCAAGCCGTTCGTGTGGGCGGGCGAGGGCTATCAGGGGCAGTATCCGTTGCTGGTGTCCGATCGCTACCTGATCGTCGAGGCCGCACTCAAGCGCGCTGCCGAGCTGGGTACCAAGGTGATCGCGCACGGCTGCACCGGCATGGGCAACGACCAGGTGCGTTTCGATCTGGCGGTGAAGGCGCTGGGCGATTACGAGATCGTGGCGCCGATCCGCGAGATCCAGAAGGAGCACACCGCGGTGCGCGCCTATGAGCAGAAATATCTGGAAGAGCGCGGTTTCGGCGTGCGCGCCAAGCAGCAGGCCTACACCATCAACGAGAACCTGCTCGGCCTGACCATGTCCGGCGGCGAGATCGATCGCTGGCAGGCGCCGGGCGAAGGCGCGGTGGGCTGGTGCAAGCCGCGCGCCGAATGGCCGACCAAGCCGTTGCAGGTGAGGATCAGCTTCGTCAACGGCGAGGCGGTGGCGCTGGACGGCGAGAAGATCGCCGGACATCTGATGCTGGCGAAGCTCAACGCGCTGTTCGCGCAATACGGCGTGGGCCGCGGCCTCTACACCGGCGACACCACGATCGGATTGAAGGGGCGCATCATCTTCGAGGCGCCGGGCCTGACCGCGCTGCTCGCCGCGCACCGCGCACTGGAAGAGGCCGTGCTCAGCAAGCTGCAGAATCGCTTCAAGCCCGAGGTGGCGCGCAAGTGGGTGGAGCTGGTCTACGAGGGTTTCTTCCACGATCCACTGAAGACCGATCTTGAAGCGTTCCTCGCATCGAGCCAGCGTTGCGTCAACGGCGACGTGGTACTGGAAACCCACGGCGGCAGCGTCGGCGCGGTGGCGGTCGAATCGAAGCACGTCCTCAACGCCAAGGGCGCGACGTACGCGCAGGCGGCCGACTGGGGCGTAGCCGAGGCCGAGGGCTTCATCAAGCTGTTCGGCATGAGCAGCACGCTGTGGGCCGAGGTCAACCGCGGATGAGCGCGCTGCTCGATGCGACGCTGAGGCATCTCGAGGCGCTGGTCGCGTTTGACACGCGCAATCCTCCGCGTGCGATCGACACCGGTGGCATGTTCGACTACCTGCGCGCACAGTTGCCCGGTTTCGAGGTCAAGGTGACCGATTACGGTGCCGGCGCGGTGACCCTACATGCCGTGCGCGGCCAGCCGAAGTACCTGTTCAACGTGCATATGGACACGGTGCCGGATTCGCCGAACTGGACGGCTGATCCGCATGTGTTGCGCGTGACTGACGATCGTGCGACCGGCCTCGGTGCTTGCGATATCAAAGGCGCGGCGGCGGCACTGCTGGCGGTGGCCAATGCCACCGACGGCCCGCTGGCGCTGCTGCTATCCACGGACGAGGAGGCCAACGATGCACGCTGCATCGCCGGCTTCCTCGGCAAGCCGCACGGCTACCAGGCAGTGATCGTGGCCGAGCCGACCAAGGGCGAGGCGGTGCTGGCGCATCGCGGCATCCAGTCGGTGCTGCTGCGCTTTGCCGGCCAGGCCGGGCACGCGTCGGGCGAACAGAAGCCGAGCGACAGCGCGCTGCATCAGGCGGTGCGCTGGGGTGGTTCGGCGTTGGACTTCGTGACGGCGCAGTCGCATGAACGCTTCGGCGGACTCACCGGCCTGCGCTTCAACATCGGCCGTATCGAGGGCGGCATCAAGGCGAACATGATCGCGCCGACAGCGGAAGTGCGCTTCGGATTTCGTGCATTGCCGACGATGGATCCGGATCAGCTGCTGACGCGTTTCCGCACGCTGGTGGAGCCGCAACCGGTGGAGTTCACCGAGACCTTCCGCGGTGTCTCGCTGCCGGCCGGCGATACCGCACGTGCCGAGGAGCGCAGGTTGGCTGCCCGCGACATCGCCGACGAACTGGAGCTGCCGATCGGCAACGCGGTGGACTTCTGGACGGAGGCGGCGCTGTTTTCCGCCGCCGGCTATACCGCCTTCGTCTACGGCCCCGGCGACATCGCGCAGGCGCACAGCGCTGACGAGTGGGTCGCACTGGATCAATTGCAGCAGTACGCAGAAACCATCAATCGGATCGTAAGCAGTGGAAACGCATAAGCACACCCGCAAGACCATCGTGCGCCTGCTCTCGAGCATGGGCAGCGCGAAGGAAATCCAGCAATACCTCAAGCGCTTCTCCGAAGTCGACGCCAAGCGCTTCGCCGTGGTGAAGGTGGGCGGCGCCGTGCTGCGCGACGAGCTGGCCGATCTCGCCTCGTCGCTGACCTTCCTGCAGCAGGTCGGGCTTACCCCGATCGTGCTGCACGGTGCCGGCCCGCAGCTGGACGAGGAACTATCAGCGGCCGGCATCGAGAAACACACCGTGGGTGGCCTGCGCGTCACCTCGCCCAAGGCGCTAGGTATCGTGCGGCGCGTTTTCCAGCAGCAGAACCTGAAGCTGGTCGAGGCGCTGCAGTCGATGGATACGCGTGCCACCTCGGTGGCGACGGGCGTCTTCATGGCCAGCTATCTGGATCGCGATATCTACGGCATGGTCGGCAAGGTCGACAGCATCAACCTGGCGCCGATCGAAGCCAGCCTGCGCGCCAACTCCATCCCGGTGATCGCCAGCCTCGGCGAGACCGACGAAGGGCAGATCCTCAACATCAATGCGGACTTCGCTGCCAACGAGCTGGTGCGCGTGCTGCAGCCGTACAAGATCGTGTTCCTCACCGGCACCGGCGGCCTGCTCGACGAACAGGGCAAACTGATCGACTCGATCAACCTGTCCACCGAATACGAGCACCTGATGGCACAGCCGTGGATCAACGGCGGCATGCGCCTGAAGCTGGAGCAGATCGCGGACCTGCTGGCCGATCTGCCGCTGACTTCGTCGGTGTCGATCACGCGGCCGGCGGAGCTGGCCAAGGAGCTGTTCACGCACAAGGGTTCGGGCACGCTGGTACGGCGTGGCGAGAGGGTGCTGGCGTTCGACTCATGGAAGGGTATCGATCAGTCACGCATGCGCACGTTGATCGAGTCCAGTTTCGGTCGCACGCTGGTGGCGGATTATTTCGAACGCACCACACCGCTGCGCATCTACGTGAGCGAGAACTATCGCGCCGCGATGATCCTCACCGAGGAGGACGGTCTGCCGTACCTGGACAAGTTCGCCGTGCTGGATGATGCACAGGGTGAAGGTCTGGGTCGTGCGGTATGGCATGTGATGCGCGAAGAGAATCCGCAGCTGTTCTGGCGCTCGCGCCATGGCAATCCGGTCAATCCGTTCTACTACGCCGAATCGGACGGCTGCCTCAAGCAGCCGCGCTGGAAGGTGTTCTGGTACGGCATCCACGACTTCGACACCATCGCCCGTTGCGTGGCGCATTGCGCACAGCGGCAACCGACCCTGACGGATTGAAGCAATGAGCACGAACAAGAAGAGCATCGGCATCGTCGGCGCGCGCGGGCATACCGGCGCGGAACTGATTCGCATGATTGCAGTGCATCCAGCGCTGGAACTGGCCTTTGTCTCCTCGCGCGAGCTGGACGGCCAGCGCGTCGATGCGCACGTATCCGAGTACCGCGGTGAGCTGCGTTACAGCTCGCCGGCGCATGAGGATCTGCCGAAGCTCGGCGCCGACGTGGTGATCCTGGCACTGCCCAACGGCAAGGCCGCGGTCTGCGTAGCGGCGTTTGATGCGGCCGGCCTTGATCCGCTAATCGTGGATCTTTCCGCCGATTATCGTTTTGACCAGAGCTGGTATTACGGCTTGCCCGAGTTGACCCGCGACAAGTGGCGTGGCGAGAAGAGGATCAGCAACCCCGGCTGCTATGCCACCGCGATGCAGCTGTCGATCGCGCCGTTGAAAGATCTGCTCGCCGCGCCGCCGGTGTGCTTCGGTGTCTCCGGCTATTCCGGTGCCGGCACCACACCGTCGGACAAGAACGATCCGGACAAGCTGCGCGACAACCTGATGCCGTACACGCTCACCGGCCACATGCACGAGAAGGAAGCTTCGTTCCGGCTCGGCGTACCGGTGGAGTTCATGCCGCACGTGGCGCCGCATTTCCGCGGGCTCACGGTCACCACCAATCTGTATCTCAGCCGCCCGCTGAAGCGCGAGGACGTGTTGCAGCGTTTCCACGCCGCATACGACGACGAGAAGCTAGTGAACGTGACCGATGAGGCACCGTGGGTCAGCCGCATCGCCCATTGCCATCATGCCGAGATCGGTGGCTTCGCCCTGTCTGCCGACGGCAAACGCGTGGTGGTCGTGTCGACGCTGGACAACCTGCTGAAAGGCGCGGCCACGCAGGCCATGCAGAACATCAACCGCGCGATCGGCGTGGACGAATACACCGCCATCCCTCTAGGCCAAGCCGAGGACACACCATGACTCAGCCGCTATGGCAAAAAGCCGGCGTACAGATCGATGCCAAGATCATGCAGTTTCTCGCCGGCGACGACGTGCTGCTGGATCGCGAGTTCTTCCTGCACGACATCATCGCCAGCAAGGCGCATGTGGAAGGGCTGGCGAACATCGGCGTGGTCGGTGCCGATGAATCCGCTGCGCTGAAGCGCGAGCTGGATGCACTGGCTGCCGATTTCCGCAGCGGCGCATTCGTGCTGGACGATCGCTACGAGGACGGCCATTCGGCGATCGAGGCGCGCCTCACCGAGCGGCTCGGTGATGCCGGCCGTCGCGTGCACACCGGGCGCAGCCGCAACGACCAGATCCTGGTCGCCACCCGGCTGTGGCTGAAGGAACAACTGGCCACGTTGCAGGCGCATTGCCGCGCTATCGCCCAGGTCTGCCTGGAACGTGCCGCACAACCCGCGTTGCCATTGCCTGGCTACACCCATCTGCAACGCGCGGTGGTGTCGTCCACCGCGATGTGGTTTGCCGGTTTCGCCGAGGGCTTCATCGACAACGCATTGCGCGCGCAGCAGACATCCACATGGATCGATGCCAATCCGCTCGGCACCGCTGCCGGCTACGGCGTCAATCTCAAGCTCGACCGCGAACACACCACCCAGGCGCTCGGTTTCGAGCGCATGCAGATCTCGCCGATCTACGCGCAGCTATCGCGTGGCAAGTTCGAGATGGCCGTGCTGGAATCGATCGCCAGCGCGCTGCTCGACCTACGCCGACTGGCGTGGGATCTGTCGCTGTTCACCACCGCCGAATTCAACTTCGTGAAACTGCCGTCCGAGTACACCACCGGCAGCTCGATCATGCCGAACAAGCGCAACCCCGATGTGGTGGAACTGCTGCGCGCCAGTTACGCCAGCGTGGCCGCCGCGCGTACCGAGATCGAACAATTGCTGTCGTTGCCATCGGGCTATCAGCGCGATCTGCAGTTCTCCAAGGGCTCGCTGTTCCACGGCTGTCGTCATGGCCTGGGCGCACTGGAGCTGGTGCCGGATCTGCTGGCGCGGCTGCAGTGGAACGAGGATGCGATGCGCGCTGCGATCGAGCCGGCGATGTATGCCACTGATGTGGCGATCGAACAGGCCGCCGCCGGCGTGCCGTTCCGCGATGCCTATCGCGCGGCGGCGGATACCGCGGCATCGGCCGGGCAGGGCCGCACGCCGGAGAGCAGTCTCGCTGCACGCGTGTCGCCTGGCGCGGGCCACGATCTGCGGCTGGACGAACTGCGCGCGCGACTGGATCAACTGGGCGGTTGAAGGGGGCTGGCATGAACACGCATGTGGGCTTGCTGGAACAAGTGTTGCCGCAGTGGCGTCGTGCCGTGCTGAAGGTCGGCAGCAATCTGCTCGCCGCCGATGGTGGTGGCCTCACACCGTGTTACGCCGAGGCGCTGGCCGCGTTCATCACCGCCAGTCATGCCGATGGTCGTCAGGTGGTGTTGGTGTCCTCCGGCGCGGTGGCGGCGGGACGTGCGTTGCTGCGCGAGCATGCAGCGGACAGCGGCGGTCTTGCCGCGCGACAGGCGCTGGCCGCGCTGGGCCAGGCGCCGATGATCGCGCTATGGCAATCGCTGACCGCGCGGCCGGTGGCGCAGGTGCTGCTCACCCACGACGACTTGCGCAACCGTCGGCGCTATCTCAATGCGCGCGCCACCTTGCGCGAGCTTCTTCAGCTCGATGTGCTGCCGGTGGTGAACGAGAATGACACCGTGGCGGTGGACGAACTCAAGCTGGGCGACAACGACAATCTCGCCGCGATCGTCGCCGCGCTGGTCGATGCCGATCTGCTGCTGATCGCCTCCGATGTCGACGCGCTGTACAGCGCCGATCCTCGCCGTGACTCGGCGGCTATGCCGATGGGCCACGTTGCCGCGTTGACACCCGAGATCATCGCGATGGCCGGCGGCAGCGGCAGTGCAGCAGGCACCGGTGGCATGCGCACCAAATTGGAAGCCGCGGGCAAGGCCGCCGCGGCAGGCATTCCCACCGCATTGTTCAGCGGTCGCGACGCGGCGACCGTGCAGGCGCTGCGGCACGGTCGCCTGCGTGGAACCTTGATCGCCGCCGCATCCAGCCGCATGCAGGCGCGCAAGTACTGGCTGCGGCACGCACCGGCCGCGCCGGGGCACATCCGCATCGACGCGGGTGCGGCACGTGCGCTGGCCGGTGGCCGCGTCTCGCTGTTGCCGGGTGGCGTGCTTGGTGCGGATGGCGAGTTTCATCGTGGCGATCTGGTCGAGATCGTCGATATCGGTGGACAAGCTGTCGCGCGCGGTCTCAGCCAGTACGCTGTCGCCGAAGTGCGTCGGTTGGCCGGACGCCACAGCCGTGAGATCGACGGTGTGCTCGGCTACAGCTATGGCGCCGAAGTGGTGCATCGCGACGACCTGGCTACCGTGGGCGAGCTCGTCATGCCCGACAAGGAGATCACCGCATGAGCACGATCCGCGCACAGGCGCTGGCCTGCCGTGAAGCCGCGCAGGTCGTCGCCGCGCTCGACAGCACGGCCAAGCGCGCACTGTTGCGCGACATGGCGGCAGCGCTGGAAACGCACTACGCTGCGGTGCTGGATGCAAACGCGCGTGACATGCAGCAGGCCGCAGCGAAAGGCGTGCAGGGCGCCATGCTCGACCGCCTGCGACTGGACGAAACACGCGTGACCGGCATCGCCAATGCCTTGCGCGAAGTCTCCGAACTGCCAGATCCGGTCGGCGTGGTGACGCGCCGCGAGACGCGACCGAATGGTTTGTCGATCGAACGCGTGCGGATTCCGCTCGGCGTGATCGTGATGATCTACGAGGCGCGCCCCAACGTCACCGCGGACGCTGCGGCACTGTGCCTGATGGCGGGCAATGGCGTGATCCTGCGCGGTGGTTCGGAAGCGATCCACTCCAATACGGCGATTGCTGCGGCGTTGAAGTCGGCACTGGAGGCACATGGCGTGCCGGCTGCCGCGCTGACCCTGATCGAGGATCTCCGCCGCGAGACGATGATCGAACTGCTGCAGCTCAGCGACATCGTCGATCTCGCTATTCCGCGCGGCGGCGAAGGCCTGATCCGCTTCGTCGCCGAACACGCGCGCGTGCCGGTGATCAAGCACTACAAGGGCGTCTGTCATCTCTATGTGGATCGCGCCGCCGACCTCGCGCTCGCGCTGAACCTGCTGATCGACGGCAAGACTTCGCGTCCCGGCGTGTGCAATGCACTGGAGACGCTGCTAGTGCATCGGGATATCGCCGATGCGTTTCTGCCGTTGGCGGCACAGGCGCTACGTGAGTGCGGCGTCGAATTGCGCGGCGACGAACGCAGCCGCGCGCGGGTGCCCGACATGCAGGTCGCTACCGATGACGACTACGCCGCCGAATTCCTGGATCTGATTCTCTCTGTGCGCGTGGTCGACGATCTCGACGCTGCGATCGCGCACATCCACCGCTATGGCTCCGATCACACCGAAGTGATCGCCACCCGCGATGAAGCTGCCGCGCAGCGTTTCGTGCAGGCGATCCGCTCCGCGGTGGTGATGGTCAACGCCTCCTCGCGTTTTTCCGATGGCGGCGAACTGGGCCTCGGCGCCGAGATCGGCATCTCCACCACCCGCCTGCACGCCTACGGCCCGATGGGCGCCGAGGCGCTTACGGTGGAGCGCTTCGTGGTACGCGGGGAAGGGCAAGTAAGACATCCGCAGAGCCGGGCATAGAGCCTTGAATGTCTTCTTTCGAGAGCGGACATAACGAGCTTGCTAAGTCTAGGCATCTGTACATCATCTCGCGAAACGTGCAGTTGCCATTGCTGACACCCGCTGTCAGCAATGGCAGCGACGAGGTCGTTTGCGCAGTGGGTTTCGTCTGGGTCTGCGGGCATCATGGGCGGACTGTTCTCCCACCGCGGCTACGCTTATGACATCACGTTCTACCGTCGCTCCGGTCGCGTTCGCGGTTGGCATGCTGCTGATCAGCATGGTCTCGTACCAATGTGGCGCGTCGCTGGCCAAGCACCTGTTCCCGCAGGTCGGCGCGCAGGGCGCTACCGCCTATCGGCTGGGACTCAGCGCACTGATCCTGCTGCTGTGGCGGCGGCCGTGGCGCCGGTCGGGTAGTCCCCGCGACTGGCGCGCGCTGTGGGGCTATGGCCTCTCGATGGGTGCGATGAATCTGGTGTTCTATATGTCGCTGCGCACGATCCCGTTGGGCATCGCGGTCGCGTTGGAATTCACCGGGCCGCTGGCGCTGGCGCTGTTCGGTTCGTGCCGGTTGCTCGACTTCGTCTGGATCGCGTTGGTGGTGGCCGGGTTGGCCCTGTTGCTGCCATTGCGCGGACAGATTCAGACGCTCGATCCGGTGGGCGTGATGTACGCGCTGGCCGCTGGCGTGGGCTGGGCGCTGTACATCGTGCTGGGGAGGAAGGCGGGCGCGACCCACGGTGCGGATGCGGTGACACTGGGCACTTCGATCGGTGCCTTGCTGGCGATCCCGTTCGGTGTCGCGCATGCCGGCGCCGCACTGTTGTCGCCGACGTTGTTGCCGTATGCGCTGGGTGTGGCGGTGCTCAGCTCGGCCCTGCCGTATTCGCTGGAGATGATTGCGCTGACCCGGCTGCCGGCGCGCACGTTCAGCACCTTGTTGAGCCTGGAGCCGGCTGTCGCGGCGGTGGCCGGGGTGGCGTTGCTGGGCGAACGGCTCAGCCTGCTGCAGTGGCTGGCCATCGTGGCGATCATCGTGGCGGCGGCCGGTACCGCGTTGAGCGTGAGTCGTCCCACATTGACCGAACCGCTGGCGAACTGAGCGCCACTAACAAGGCGACGCTGGAGCGAAGTGTCGATACCCGGCGTCTTCGTCAGCCGGACTGGTTCCATGTGCGTACCGCCTCCGCAAACGCCAGGCAATCCGCAAATCGGTTGTACAGCGGCGCCGGCGAGATGCGGATCACGTCGGGTTCGCGCCAATCGCCGATGATGCCGTTTTCCATCAGGTACTCGAACAGCGCGCGACCGCGTTCGCGACCGCCGATCACGCGGATCGACAGTTGCGCGCCGCGACGATCCGGGTCGGTCGGTGTCACCACCTGCAGCACCTCCGCCAGCTGGGTCTGCACCAGCCATTCCAGATAGCCGGTGAGCTGCAGGGATTTCTCGCGCAGCGTACTCATGCCAGCGCGGCGGAAGATCTGCAGCGACACGCGCAGCGGTGCCAGCGCCAGGATCGGCGGATTGGACAATTGCCAGCCGTCGGCGCCTGCGGTCGGCACGAACTCGGGGCCCATCCGGAAGCGGGTGGTCTTGTCATGGCCCCACCAGCCGGCGAAACGAGGCAGCACGGTTTTCGCGTGGCGCTCGTGCACGAACGCTCCGCCGACGGCGCCGGGGCCGCTGTTGAGGTATTTGTAGCTGCACCAGATCGCGAAATCCGCGCCGCTGTCGTGCAGTTGCAGCGGCAGGTTGCCGACGGCGTGGGCGAGGTCGAAGCCGACCACACAGCCGTGTTCGTGTCCGAGTGCAGTGATCGCCTTGAGGTCGAATGCCTGGCCGGTGCGGTACTGCACGCCGGGCAGCATCACCAAGGCGATACGCGAGCCATGCTCGGCCAGCGCGCGCTCGATCGTAGCGAGCGAGGTGGTGCCGTTCGGTTCGTCAGGCTGCAGCTCGATCAGCGCGCTGGCCGGATCGAAACCGTGGAAGCGGATCTGCGATTCCACGGCGTAGCGATCGGTGGGGAATGCGCCGGCCTCGATCAGGATCGCCGGGCGCTCTTTCGTCGGGCGGTAGAAGCTCACCATCATCAGGTGCAGGTTCACGCCCAGGGTGTTCATCGCCACCACTTCGGTGGGTTGCGCACCGACTACGGCGGCGAGATCGTCGCGTACGAACTCGTGGTAGTCCATCCACGGCAGGCGGCCCTTGAAGTGGCCTTCGACGCCCAGCTCGCCCCAGTAGTCCAGTTCCGCGTTGACCGCTTCGCGCACGGCACGCGGCTGCAGGCCCAGCGAGTTGCCGCAGAAGTACACACTGTCGTGGCCTTCGTGCGGCGGGATCAGGAACTCGTCGCGGAATGCGCGCAGCGGATCGGCTGCGTCCTGGGCGCGGGCCCAGTCGAGGTTGGCTTCAAAGCGTGGGGACATCAGGTGATCTCTTCGAGGGAAGCCGGGCTTATTTCAATTGCGCCGCGATCGCCTCGCAACCCTTGTCGAATTCGGCTTTCCACGCAGCGCCGGCCTGAGTCTGGCTGGGACGCACGCAGCGCAGCTGGACGGCATGGCCGTTCTTGAACCAGTAGTGCTCGGTGTAGCTGAATTCGGTGGCGTTTTCCTGCGCGGTGTAGACGTTGCTGTTCGGTCCCGGTGGCACGGCGCTCGCCTTGTAGCCGGGCAGCGCCATGGCTTTCGCGATAGCTTCGCTCCTGTATTGATTGAAGCTGCTGACGTCGTTCACCAGTTTCACCGTCACGGTGACACGAGCGAGGCTGTTCTTGCCGGTGGGCGAGGGGTCGGGCACCTGGAACACCTTCGCTTCGGGGTCGCCCTGGGTTTCCATGATGCCGAGCCAGTTGTCCGGCGTACTGAAGTGGACGCTGCCGTCGGCCATGCTGACGTCGGTGGCGTGGACGCTGCCGGCCAGCAGCAGGGCAGTGGTCAGGGCGATCGCGATCGTGGTGCTGTTGCGCAGAAAACTCATGCTGATTCCTTGGGGATGGGGTCGGGGGCGAAGCGATGGCGGGGCAGACCAAGCCATTCCAGCGCGGTGCCGTGGAACAGCCGGGCACGCTCGATATCGCCCAGGCCCAGTGCCTCGATGCCGCTGCCGGGTTCCTGTTCGCCCAGCGGGAAAGGATAGTCGGTGCCGAGCATCACCTGCTCGACGCCCGTCACATCCAGCAGGTAACGCAACGCCTGATCGTCATGCACGCAGGAGTCGAAATAGAAGCGCTTGAGGTATTCGCGCGGATTGCGTGGGTTGTCGGTGGCGACCAGATCCGGGCGCATCTTGAAGCCGTGCTCGATGCGGCCGATCGTGGACGGAAAACTGCCGCCGCCGTGGGCCAGCATCACGCGCAGTTTCGGCAGCCTCTCCAGCACGCCGCCGAACGCGAGACAGCAAGCCGCGCGTGCCTGCTCGGCCGGCATGCCGACCAGCCACGGCATCCAGTACTTGGGCATGCTCGACGCTCCCATCATGTCCCACGGATGCACCAGCACCGCAGCGCCGAGATCGGCGGCCGCCTCGAAGAACGGAAACAGTTCCGGCGCATCCAGGTTCCAGTCGCCGCAATGCGAGCCGATCTGCACGCCCTGCAGACCGAGCTCGTCGATGCAGCGTTCCAGTTCGCGGATCGCCAGCTCCGGCGCCTGCAGCGGTACTGTGCCGATGCCGGCGTAATGGCGAGGATAATCGCGGCACAGGCCGGCCATGTGGTTGTTCAGATGGCGGTGCAGCTCCAGCGCCTGATGGCCAGGTGCCCAGTACGAGAACAGCACCGGCACGGTGGAAATCACCTGCACGTCGACGCCAAAACGCGCGTAGTCGTCGATGCGCGTCTGCGGGTCGAAGGCCGAGTCCCATACTTCGCGGAAGAAGCGGCTGTCCTTGTAGATGCGGTGGCGCCCATCGGTATGCGTCATCACCGGAAAGCGATCGTCGCCGTACTTGGCCGCCAGATTAGGCCAGTCGCGAGGCAGGATGTGCGCGTGGGAATCGATCTTGAGCATCCGTGCAGTGTAAAACCTCTGCGCGCCGGCGTCGCGTTGCGGGTGGACAGGGAAGCTGCATGGCACTCCGCCGCACCCTCGTCCTCGTCAAAAAAGACGGCGGCCGCGACAGAACGTCCTGCCGTGGCCGCCGTGGGCACTTCCCTGATGCGACTCCCCTTTGATCAGAACGTAATGGTGATGCTCATGCGTGCGGCCTGGTCCTGAATATCGTTGCCGAACTGGCCGAGGTAGCTGACATCCACGGCGGCGTTCTTCGCCAGCTTGCCGGTTCCGATTACCCCTGCGTCGCGAAAGCCGGGGCAGGTTGCGCCTGGCTGCGTCCGGCCACGTGGGCCAGCGTGTCCACGTTGTCGACCAGCCGGTCGCTGATGCGTGCCAGCAGTTCGGCAGCGGCAGGGTCTTCGCCCCCGCGCATCAGCACCACCAGCGCGCGTTGCCGCGCGCGCAGATCCGGCAATGCATCCAGCGCATGTTGTTCGCGCAGCGCGGTGGCAACCATTTGCAAGGCGTTCGCAGTGAGCTCGACAAAATCCCGGATGTCGGCTTGCGCGGGCAAGGTCGAGATATCGTCGATCAACGCTTCCAGTGTCATCGCGGTGCGTGCCAGGCGATTGCCGTTGGCGAACAGCGCGCGCGCCAACGCCAGCAGTTCCGGCGGCGTGGCCGGCTCGGTACGCATGCGGTCGATCGAGGCTTGCGCATTGATGCGCGCGGTGCGCGCCGCGGTGCGCGTTTCGCGATGGGCGTTGCGCTGACCGGGCTGTGACAGCGCACGCAGATAGCTGGCATATGCGTCCAACATCACCGCCAGCGCGGCGCGCGCACGGCCGCGTTCCCAGGTCGGCCATGCCACGTAGGCGAGTAGTGCCATGCCACAGCCGAGCGCGGTGTTGATCACCCGATCCATCACCGCGACGCCGGAATCGACGCCTTCGAACGACAGCAGGATGACCACGGTGCCGGTCAGCGCCGCCACCGCGATGCCGTAATGTGCGACGGCCATGTAGCGGAAGGCCATGCACAGCAGCGCCATCAGCAGCAGATGCGCCCATGGCAGGTTCGGCGTGATGTACAGCAGCACTGTAGTGAGTACCAGCCCGAGCACGGTGCCGAGTACACGCAGCAGACCGAAGTTGAAGGTGGCGGCAAAGTCCGGCCGCAGCACGATCGCCGCCGTCATCGGCAGCCAGTAGCCGTGCGGAAGCTGCAACATGCGCGAGATCCACAGCGCAGCGCTGAGGCAGGCCGCCATGCGCACGGCGTGACGGAACGCGACCGAGCGCGGCGTGAGGCTGGCACGCAAAGTGGCCCAGGGGGAGCTGCTGCGCAGCGTCTTGGGCAGGTGGGTTTCCGCCGCGCTGGCGCGCAGTTCGCCGCGGCTGCCGGCCCAGTCGGCATTGCGCACGGCGGCGGCCAGCTGGCCGGACAAGGCATGGATATGCGCGGCCAGGCCGCCG
Organism: Rhodanobacter sp.; assembly: GCA_035566635.1. Classification (GTDB taxonomy): domain Bacteria; phylum Pseudomonadota; class Gammaproteobacteria; order Xanthomonadales; family Rhodanobacteraceae; genus Rhodanobacter. The sequence continues at coordinate 54,791 of DATMQY010000015.1, read as the reverse complement.
GCGCTGCCGCCTTGATCGAACAAGGCCTGCTCGCTGGCGTGCAGGGTCTGCAGCGCGCGGCTGGCCTGTTCGGGCGATTCGCCTTGCTCCAGCGCGTTGGCGATGGCTGCCAGCACGCGTGCGGCGTCATCGCGGAACATCGCGTGGGTGGTCGGATCGGCGTGCAGCTCGGTCATCGCGGTGAGCTCCAGCCGGATCCGTTCGGCCAGTTCCAGCAGCACGCCGAACGCTTCCATAGCGCGGCCGTGGGCGCGATGTCGGCCCAGCAAGGTCTGCTGCAGCATGGTCATCGCCTCGGTCAGTGCCGGCATCTCGGTATCGTTGCGCGCCTGTTGCCTGGCCAGCACCGCCAGCCCGGCGTAGACGTTGGCCAGCGCCTGGCGCTCGGGCCCGTAGCGCTGCAACGGCCACGCCGCCAGCGAGAACACGGTGAGCAGCAAGCCACCGGCGAAGATCAGCGCGGCACCGCCGAGCGCGGCGCCAGGCGACGTGGGTGTCGACGCGGTGATCACCAGCAGGATCATGCTGGTCATGCCGACCCGCGCGGTATCCACGCCGAACACCACCAGCAGACCGCCGAAAAATCCGCACGCGGCCGTGGCGATCAGGATCGGCAGCAGCTGGCCGCCGATCAGAAACCCCACCAGCGCGGCGAGGCCGGCTGCCAGCGAGGCCAGCAGCAATTGGCGCAGGCGCTGGCGATACGGCCCCGGTTGATCGGAGAACATCGTATCCAGTGCGCCGGCGCCCACCGCCAGCCCGATTCCCGGATGCCCCAGCGCCAGCCCGATGCCCAGCGGCAGCACCACCGCCGCGGTATTGCGCAAGACCACCTGCAACGGCACGTCCGGCCGCTTGATGGCGGTCAGGCTTTCGATCGCATGGGCGCGTAGCGAATAGCCGCTGGAGGACATGGGGCGGGAAGTGGGCTGGCAGGAGTGAGAATCGAGTATGACAAAACTATTCGTTGCTCACTCCTGCGCACTCGCTCCTGCTCTCAGGCTCGACCCGCGAACTCGCCGGTGAGCGTGTTCACCCACACCTTCTCGTCGTTGCTGATGTACTCGGGCACCTGCACCTCGATGCCGGTGTTGAGCTTGGCCGGCTTGTTGCGCTTGGTGGCGCTGGAGCCCTTCATTTCCGGCGCGGTGTCGACCACGGTGAGGATCACGCTGCTCGGCACCTGCAGGCCAACCGGCGCATCATCGATCACCTGCACGTAATAGCCTTCAATGCCTTCGACGATGTAGCCGGCGTTGTCGCCGACCAGTTCGGGCGAGAGCATGTACTGGGTGTAATCCTCGGCGTCCATGAACACGAACGCGCCGTCGTCCATGTACGAAAAGTTCGCGGCGCGGCGTATCAGATCCATCTCGCGCAACTCGTCCTCGGCGCGCAGGCTGAGGTCAAACTTGCGTCCTCCGGGGATCGAGTACAGGGTGAAGCGGAACGTGACGTTGCCGCCACGCGCACTCGGCGAGCTGCGCTCGATGTCGCGCACCTGGTAGACGGTGCCGTCGTGTTCGACCACATTGCCTTTCTTGACGTCGGAAGCTTTCATGCGATGGATTCGTATGGAGTGGATTGGAAACGGGAAGATTACTTCGGCTGCAACCGTACCGCGCCGTCGAGTCGGATCGTCTCGCCGTTGATGTAGCGATTGCCGAGGATGAAGGCGACCGTGCTGGCGTATTCGCTGGGCTGGCCGAGGCGCGCCGGGAAGGGAATCGAGGCGCTGAGCGACTGCTGCACGGCTTCCGACATGCCATCGACCATCGGCGTCCAGAAGATGCCCGGCGCGATGGTCGCCACACGGATGCCGAAACGGGCCAGCTCGCGCGCCATCGGCAGGGTCATGCCGACCACGCCGCCCTTGGACGCGGAATACGCAGCCTGGCCGATCTGGCCTTCGTAGGCGGCGACTGATGCGGTGTTGATGATCACACCGCGCTCGCCGTCCTCGCCCGCCTCGTTGCCCTGCATCAGGGCCGCCGCGGCCTTGGCCACGTTGAAGCTGCCGACCAGGTTCACCATCACGGTGCTGGCGAAGTTCGCCAGCGGCATCGGGCCTTCCTTGCCCAGCACGCGGCCGGCGCCGAGGATGCCGGCGCAGTTGATCAGCACGTTGAGACCAGTCATCGCTTCATGCGCGGCGGCCACGTTCGCGCTCACGCCGTCCTCCGAGGTGACGTCGGTGCGGAAGAAGCGCGCGTCGTCGCCCAGTTCCTTGGCGGCGGCGTGGCCCTTGTCTTCATTGACGTCGAACAGCGCGACCTTGCCGCCGTGCGCGACGAGGTGCTGCGCCACCGCGTGGCCGAGACCGGAGGCGCCGCCGGTGATGATCGCCTTGACCTGATTCAACTGCATGAAGGTATCCGGATGCCGAAAAACGCACATAGTAGCGGAGCCGCCCACCCGCTGTGATCCGGGCCGCTAATCTGCAGTCGTAGGGCGGCGTTCAGCCTGGCGGATCGTTTGACCGGCGCCGTTCAGGAAGGCTTGCTAGGCTTCAGCAACGGGAGCCATGATTGATACGCAGCACGATCCGTGCTCCTACTTGTTCCAACTTTTCCAAGGAGATGTGTCATGAAAAAGTACCTGATTCTTCTTGCCGGCAGCCTGCTGTGTGTCGCGACCGCGGCGGCGGCCAGTCCGTCGCCGCAGCATGACGATCACGGCCAGCAGAACGACCAGGACTGGCATGGCAACCACGGCAACGGCAAGCACGGCGACGAGGACAAACATGACCGCGGCGACAAGGGTCATGACCGCGGCTGGAACGATCGTGACGACCGTGGCCACGACCGGGATCGCCAGGTTCGCTACGACCGTGACGACGACCGCGGCTATTACGTGCGGCACGATCGCGGCCGGCACGAGGGCTGGTACAAGCGTGGCGGGTACATTCCGGTCGAATACCGTGACCGCCGCTATGTGGTCGAGGATTGGCAGACCTATCACCTGCGCCAGCCGCCGTATGGCTATCGCTACGTGCGTGGTGACGACGGCGAGTTCCTGCTGGTGGCGATCGCCAGCGGTGTCATCGCCGACATCCTGCTTTCGCACTGACGCCGAAACTCCTATGTGAAATCACTTCACGGGAATATTCACGCGAGCAGAGGTTCCCAGCGCCGATAGTGCTGACAGGGCTGGCGATCTTTCGGGATCGCCAGCCCCTCGGAATTCTCCGAACGCGTCGCGGCAAGAACCGCTCCCCGGTTCTTGTCATTCCAAGAGGTGCAGAGTCATGAACAAGCAGCGGAGTATGTGGGTGGTCTGTGGTGCATTGGTGATGTTTTCCGCTGCCGCGGTGGCACAACCGCTAGGCCAGGATTATCGCGATCAGCAGCAGCGTCAGGACCAGGGTCAGGATCGGGGTAACCGCGATCAGCAGCAGCGTCAGGACCAGGGCCAGGATCGGGGTAATCACGATCAGTATCAGGACCAAGGTAATCACGGCCGGAATCGGGGTAACCACGGCCATGATCAGAACTATAGCGGCATGTACGACCGCGGCCGTCACGAAGGCTGGTACAAGCGGGGCGGCCATATGCCGACCGAGTACCGTGGCGGTTCCTACGAGGTGAGCGACTGGCGCAGCCAGCACCTGCGCCAGCCGCCGCGCGGCTATCGCTATGTGCGCAGCGACAACGGTGACTTCCTGCTGGTTGCGGTCACTACCGGCATCATCGCGAGCATCCTTGCGAATCATTGAGGCATGAACGTGTGAGCTTGCCAGCACGATGAGTAACGACGACAGGGCCGCCTAGGGCGGCTCTGTCCTTTTCGAGAGATCAGTCAGCCGGAGCAGTCAGCAAGCGCTGCAGCGCGGCTGACCCGACCATTTCCGGGAAAGGCATCACCGGGCGCGGCGGAGACGCCGCATGCTGCAACTCCTTCTGCCACACACCCACGTCCCACCATTGCCTCAGCTTGTAGCCGCATTGGCGCCACACGCCGGCGGCGCTGAAACCCATGGCTTCGTGCATCGCCACGCTGACGGTGCCGGGCAGGGTGATCACGCCGACGGCCTGGTTGATGCCCTGCAACCGCATCGTGTCCAACAGCACGCCGTAGAGTTGGCGCGCGATGCCGCGGCGGTGCGCGTCGGCACGCACGTAGATCGAGGTCTCGGCAATCCAGTCGTAGGCGGCACGCTCGCGGAAGCGTCCGGCGTAGGCATAGGCCAGCACGTCGCCAGCCTCTTCCCACACCAGCCACGGGTAATGCTGCAGGCGGGCGTGCAGGCGCTCGCGCATCGTTTCGATACCGGGCAGTTCGGTCTCGAACGTGGCCACGCCATCGGTGACCGAAGGGGCGTAGATCGCGTGGATGGCGGCGGCGTCTTCGTCGCGGGCGATGCGGATCATCGAACTTCGGTCCTCAGCACTTCAGGTATTTCCAGTTGCGCGACTTGCCTTCGGCCAGTCATTCCAGCGTGGTGGCGATATTGCCCGGCGAATGCGGCGGTCTTCTCGATACAGACATCGATGCACGGATCGTGCTTGGCCATGACCGCTCCGTTCAAAGTTCGAGTATGAAGAACCGGTCGCAGCTGAAGTGGCCGGTGCCGCCCATCGGCGCGCACAACGGCGTGAAGCCGCTGCGCTTGTACAGCGCCTGCGCCGCATCCATGCCAGTCAGCGTTTCCAGATAGCAGCGGGCGAAGCCGAGCGTGCGCGCTGCGTCGAGGCAACACTGCATCATCGCTGTGCCGGCACCGATGCCGCGCGCCTGCGGCAGGAAATACATCTTGCGCAGTTCGCACACATCCGGCTCGGCGTTCTCCAGCGGTGCGACGCCACCACCGCCCACGACCACACCGTCGCGCTCGACCACGAAGTAACTGGATTGTGGCTGCGCGTAGGCCTCGTACATCGTGTCCACCTCCGTATCGTGGATCGCGAAGCCAGGGCCGTCAGCACCGAACTCGGGCATCACGGTGCGGATGATTGCTGCCATTGCCGTGTTGTCGCGCGGCTCGATCGGGCGGATCAGGAATGTGTCATTCATGGATTTGTTTCGGGAGTGCGATAGGGGACGCCATTCTTCATCACGAAGACCGGGTGCTGCAGGGCATTGATCTGCGTGCTGGGGTCGCCAGTGAACGCGGCGAGATCGGCGTCCAGACCGGGCGCGATGCGGCCGAAATGCTGCGACTGGCGCAGGATCTTCGCTGCGACATTGGTGGCCGCATGCAGCGCCTGCGCCGGGGTCATGCCGTCGGCGACCATCGCGGCGGGCTCACGCCAGTTGTCGCCGTGCGCAAACACGCCGACGTCGCTGCCGTTGCCGATCGTCACGCCGAGCTTCAGCGCGGTTCGGAACGCCCGCTCTGCGTCGCGCATGCGTGCCGTCGGCTCGCTCTTGCCCGGCACGTAATGTTCGAAATATTCGGCGGTGGACTCGACCGCGGTAAGCGTTGGTTCGTAGGCGGTACCGTGCTGCTTCAGCAGCTTGAAAGTCGCTTCGCTGGCGCCGTAGCCGTGCTCCACGCTGTCCACACCTGCTTCCACCGCCATGCGCACGCCGGCGTCGCTGGCGGCATGTACAGCAACCGGACGGCCGATCTGGTGCGCGGTGTCGACCAGCGCTTTCAGTTCCGCGGGCGTGAACGTGGGCGCGGTGGTGCCATCGGGGCCGACACGATAGTCGCCGTAGATCTTGATCCAGTCGGCACCGTGTGCGGCCTGTTCACGCACTGCCGCCATGGCGGCGTCGACGCCGCTGACCTCTTGCGCGCCGCCGGGCAGTTCGAGATCCGGACGAAAGCCGCGCGGGCCCGGGCCGTAACTGGCGGTGGCGACGATTGCGCGGGTCGCCACGAACAGTCGTGGTCCCGGAATCAACCCTTCCTCGATGGCGCGCTTCACCGACACGTCGGCATAGCCGGCGCCTTCGGTGCCCAGGTCGCGCAGCGTGGTGAAGCCAGCCAGCAGGGTGGCCTTCGCATGCGCGGCAGCCTCCAGCGTGCGGTAGTCCTGCGGTTCGGTCAGCACCTGATCGTTCCACAGTGTCTCGTTATACGGATGCAGGAACAGGTGCGAGTGAAGGTCGATCAGGCCGGGTGTGAGCGTGGTCCCTGGCAGTTGGACGCGTTGCGTCCCGGGCGGCGCACTGATCGATGCGACCGGACCCACTGCGGCGATCGCAGCATCGTGCACCAGTACGGCCCAGCCGGTGTGCGTGGTGTCGCCATCGCCGGTCCACACTCTCTCAGGAAGCAGCAGCCAGTCGCCTTTCGGCGTCGCGGCCTGAGCAGGCAGCGCACACAGCAACAGGAGAAGCGCCGTTGCATTCCGCCACCACGTCATCAGGCTTGTGCGCATCGCTTTACCCTGTCAATCGAAACCCGATGATAGCCACCGGATACAGGTTTCCGCGAGACGCTCAGGCTACCGCAGTACGTGCGCGGGTGACCCGGCTGGCGGTGTCCTTGTGCAATTGCGCGGCGAGCCACGCGCCGGTGGCGACCAGCAGGTCGAGGTCGACGCCGGTGCTCATACCCAGGCCGTGCAGCATGTAGACCACATCTTCGCTGGCCACATTGCCGGTGGCGCCCTTCGCATACGGGCAGCCGCCGGTGCCGGAGACCGAGCTGTCGAGTACGCGCACACCTTCTTCCAGACAGGCCAGGATGTTAGCCAGCGCCTGGCCGTAAGTGTCGTGGAAATGCACGGCCAGCGCCGCCATCGGCACTTCCTGCGCCACCGCATGCAGCATCGCCCGCGCCTTCGCCGGCGTGCCGACGCCGATGGTGTCGCCCAGCGAGATCTCGTAGCAGCCCAGCTCGTACATCCGGCGCGCCACGCGTACCACGTCGCTGACCGGCACGTCACCCTGGTACGGGCAGCCGAGCACGGTGGAGACGTAGCCGCGCACCTTCACCCCGTCGGCCTGGGCCTGTTCGATCACCGGGATGAAGCGCTCGATCGACTCGTCGATCGAGGCGTTGATGTTCTTGCGATTGAACGCCTCGGAAGCGGCGGTGAAGATCGCAATCTCGGTCGCGCCCACTTCGCGGGCACGCGCATAGCCCTGCAGGTTCGGCACTAGCACCGGATAACTCACCCCCGGCACCTTGCGGATGCCGCGGAATACCTCGGCCGCGTCGGCCAGTTGCGGCACCCATTTCGGGCTGACGAAGCTGGTCGCCTCGATGGTCTGCAGGCCGGTAGAAGACAGCCGATCGATCAGCGCGATCTTCACCTCGGCCGGCAGCAGCGTCTTCTCGTTCTGCAGGCCGTCGCGGGCGCCGACTTCGACGATGCGGACGTGGTTGGAGGAGGTCATGTCTGGCTCCGGAATTCTTGTTGATCCGTCATCCCGGCCTTTGTCGGAATAACGAGCTGAAACGTCAGGCGCTGAAGCGCACCAGCACGGCATCCGCTTCGACAAATTCGCCTTGCGTGGCGCTGATGCTTTCGATGGTGCCGGCGCGCGGGGCTTTCAATGCCAGCTCCATCTTCATCGCCTCCATCACCAGCAGCTCCTGGCCTTGTTCGACAGCATCGCCGGGCCTGGCCTTGACCAGCACGATGCGGCCGGGCATCGGCGCGATGATCTGGTTGCCGCCGGCGGCATCCTTCGATTCCCATGCGAACGCGGCGGCGCGGGCGAAGCTGTAGCGCTGGCCGCTCGCGTCGTGCAGCAGCACATGCGCGACGTCGGTGCGCAGCGGCACGCGGCGTGATTCGCTGTCGAAGCGGGCGCTCAGGCTGTCGTCGAGAAGACGCGCGCCGCGCACCTCACAGGTCGCTTCGCCGTGGCGTAGCTGATAGTCGCCGTCGTGGCCATGCGCTTCGATGTCGTGGCGCTGTTCGCGCAGGGTCAGCGCGATGATCCGCTTGCCGGCGTGGCCGATGCGCCATGCGTCGGCGCGCGCCCAAGGGGAATGCGGATCGGCCGCTGAGCTGGCGACATGCGACTCATCGTGGAGCAGGGCGGCGGTGGCAGCGGCAAACAGCACGTCGGCGGTCGGCGCGACGTCGCCGACCAGGAACTCTTCCAGGTGACGATCCAGATAACCGGTGTCGATGCGGCCTTCGATCACGGCCGGATGCCGGGCCAGCCGTTCGAGGAAACCGATGTTGGATTTCGGGCCGACGATCTCGCTCGTCGCCAGCGCTTCACGCAAGCGCTGCAGCGCCTGGGTGCGGGTGGCGTCGAACACGATCAGCTTGGCGATCATCGGATCGTAGAAGATCGTCACGGTGTCGCCTTCGATCACGCCGCCGTCGAGGCGCACATGCGCCGACGGTGCGGGCAGGCGCAGGGTCAACAATTTGCCCGAGCCGGGCAGGAAGTTCTGGTCGGGGTCTTCCGCGTACAGGCGCACCTCGATTGCATGGCCGTGCGCGTGCACCTGATCCTGCCGCAGCGGCAGCGGCTGGCCCGCGGCCACGCGCAGCTGCCACTCGACCAGATCCAGCCCGAGGGTCAACTCGGTGACCGGATGCTCGACCTGCAGCCGCGTGTTCATCTCCATGAAGAAGAACTCGCCGCTCTGCGCGACGATGAATTCCACGGTGCCCGCGCCGACGTAATCCACCGCTTTTGCCGCGGCAACCGCGGCTGCGCCCATCGCGGCGCGACGAGCCTCGTCGAGGAATGGCGACGGCGTTTCCTCCAGCACCTTCTGGTAACGGCGCTGTGCGGAGCATTCGCGCTCGTTGAGGTGGATCACGTTGCCCAGCGTGTCGCCGAACACCTGGAATTCGATATGCCGCGGATGCTCGACGTAGCGTTCCAGGATCACTCGCGTATCGCCGAACGAACTGGCTGCCTCGCGCTGCGCGGAGGCGAGCGCATCGGCAAATTCCGCCACGCTGCGCACGATGCGCATGCCCTTGCCGCCGCCGCCGGAGGCGGCCTTGATCATCAGCGGAAAGCCGGTCTTGGCGGCCTGCTCAGCGAGAAAGGCGGCGTCCTGGTTCTCGCCGTGATAGCCGGGCACCAGCGGCACGGCATGTTTTTCCATCAGCGCCTTGGCGGCAGCCTTGGAACCCATCGCGTCGATGCTTTCCGGCCGCGGACCGATGAAGGCGATGCCTGCCTCGGTGCAGGCACGGGCGAAGCCAGTGTTCTCCGAGAGAAAACCGTAACCGGGATGAATCGCCTGCGCACCGGTCTTTTTCGCCACGTCGAGGATGACGTCGCCGCGCAGGTAGGAATCAGCCGGACGCGGGCCGCCGATCGGCCACGCCTCGTCGGCAAGGCGCACATGCTGCGCATCGCGATCCGCTTCGGAATACACCGCAATGGTGTGAATGCCGAGGCGACGACAGGTGCGGATGACGCGGCAGGCGATCTCGCCGCGGTTGGCAATCAGTACGCGTTCGAACATGTGCAATCCCGGGTCATTCGTTGATGGCCGTTGGTGTCGATGCAAACCGAACCAATTTAGCAGATCGTGCGTGGCAACCGAGGGCGCGGCGCGCATGCGGCGGTCTATTCGCCTTCCCAGTAGTCGTGCGCGTCTTGTTCGCGGCCAATATGACGGAAGCGCTTCGGTGTGCCGTCCGGATCCGACGAGCCGTCGGCAAACACGCCGAACTTGCCCGAGTCCGGGTATTCGCAGACTTCCAGCGGTTCCATCGTGCTCACGGCCAGATAGCGCATCTCGGTGGTGCCGGTATTGATGATCTGGTGCGCGGTGTCCGGGCCGCCGGTCGGGCAGGCGATGACGTCACCGTGCCTCAGCGGATAGCGTGCGTCGCCGTAGCGCAGCTCACCGCTGCCCTCGAGGATGAAAAACATTTCCTCGTCATTGCGATGGCTGTGGAACGGACAGGCGCGTTTGCCGGGCGCCACCACGGTGAGGTTGTAGCCGAGCTTGCGCGCACCGATGCGGCTGGCGATCTCGCCCCAGCGCAGATCGTAAGGCTCGGCCGTCGGGCTCGTGGGCGCCGGGCCGGATGGAGCCACGCATACTTCGACATCGGCGATATTGAGTATCGGTCCGGACATGCAATGACTCCTTATTCGCCTTCCCAGTAGTCCAGCGACGTGCCGCTGCGGCCTACGCTGCGGAATATCTGCGGTTTGCCCCCGATATCCGGGCCGAAGTCGGCCATCACGGCATGCTTGGCGGAGTCGGGGTATTCGCAGACCTCCGGCAACTGTTGGGTGCTGACGGCGAGGTAGCGAAGTTCGGCAGTGCCGGTATTGATGATCTGGTGCGCGCTTTCCGGACCACCGGACGGGCACGCGATGATGTCGCCGTTGCGGATCGGATGGCGCGCGTCGCCGATGCGCACTTCGCCCGTGCCATCGAGCACGAGGAACATTTCCTCGTTGACGCGATGGTTGTGGAACGGAAACGCCCGCTTCCCCGGCGCCAGCACCGTGACGTTGTAGCCGAGCTTCTGCGCACCGAGCGGGCCGGATACGCGGCCGATGCGTGGATCGAAACGTTCCGCGGCCGTACCACCGGGTGCGAAACCTGGCGGCAGCGGCTGCAGCTCGACGTCAGCCAAGTTGATGATCGGATGGGGCATGTGTTTCACCGCGCGCAGGGGAAGGGATTCAGGCTGCCGGAGCGTGACATACCGCCTCAATGTTGTGGCCGTCCGTATCGAGATAGGGTGTGGGGATAGCGTCGCAACTGGCGGAGCCCTGGATATTACGTCGCGCCGACCCACGCCGGCGCGCGCTTGTCGAGGAACGCGCTGAGGCCGTGCTGGCCTTCCTCGGACACGCGCAGGCGTGCGATCAGTGCGGCATTGGCCGTATCGATGCGCTCGGCCTGCACGAGATCGGTGCCGCCGATACGCAGGGCCAGCTGCTTCGCTTCGCGCTGGGCCAGCGGGCCAGCCTTGGCCAGCAGATACAGCTGGCGCTCGATTGTTTCATCCAGATCGGTGGCGGGAACGGCCGCATGCAGCAGGCCGATCCGCGCCGCGGTGTCGGCGTCGAACACTTCGCCGGTGATGAACAGTCGGCGCGCTTCGCGCAGGCCGATCGCGGCGATCACATATGGTGAGATCACTGCCGGCACCAGACCCAGCTTTACTTCCGATAGCGCGAACTTGGCGGTGTCGACGCCGACCGCGATATCGCAGCAGGCGACCAGACCCACGCCGCCGCCGTAGGCGGCACCGTTGACGCGTGCGATGGTCGGCTTGGACAGGAATTGCAGGTTTCGCATCAGCCGGGCCAGGCGCAGCGAGTCTTCGCGGTTTGCCTGCTCGCTGGCGCCGGCCATGTCGCGCATCCAGTTGAGGTCGGCGCCGGCGGAGAAGCAGCTGCCGTTGCCGCTCAACACCACCGAGCGCACGGCGGGGTCGGCGTCGGCCTGCGCCAGCGCGTCGGTGAGCGCGGCAATCAGCGCATCGTCGAACGCGTTGTGGATCTGCGGGCGGTTCAGGGTGAGCCATGCCACCGTGCCGCGGCGCTCGCTCAGGATGGAATCGGTCATCGGTCGTCCCCGCAAATTTGCCCATGATAAACGCTGCCCATCGCGGGGAGGCGAGCTGGTGCAGCGGAACGAACAAAGGGTTACAATGCGAACAATTCTTATTTGAGAATCAGCCGTGCGTCTGTCCGAGTTGCCCAAAGGTGCTCCCGCCGTGGTGGATCGTGTGCACGATGCGCATGCGGCGGATCCGATCGCGCAGCGCCTGCGCGACCTGGGTTTTGTCGATGGTGAACCGGTGAAGGTGGTGGCGATAGGGCCGATGGGCGGCGATCCGGTGCTGATCCAGATCGGCTACACGCGCTTTGCCCTGCGCCGCGCCGAGGCGGCCCGTATCAGTGTGCGCAGCGAGGTGGCGGCATGAGTGCCTCGACCCTGCGGATCGCCCTGGTCGGCAATCCGAATTGCGGCAAGACGGCGCTGTTCAACCTGCTTACCGGTGGCCGGCAGAAGGTGGCGAACTACGCCGGTGTCACCGTCGAGCGCAAGGAAGGTCGTTTCACTGCGCCGTCCGGCCGGGTGCTGCAGATCCTCGACTTGCCCGGCACCTACAGTTTCGAGGCGAACAGCCCGGACGAGCAGATCACCCGCGACGTTTGCGCCGGCAACTACCCGGGCGAGGCGGTGCCGGATCTGATCATCTGCGTGGCCGACGCCACCAACCTGCGCCTGCACCTGCGTTTCGTGCTGGAGGTCAAGCGCCTGGGCCGGCCGATCGTGCTGGCGTTGAACATGATGGATACCGCGCGCCGTCGCGGCATCGAGATCGACGTGCCGGAATTGCAGCGCCGCCTGGGTGTGCCGGTGGTGGAAACCGTCGCGGTGAAGCGTGGCGGCGCCAAGGCCCTGATCGAACGGGTCGATGGCGAGATGCCGACGGCCGCGCCGGCACAGCCGGATGACGCGGCCAGTCGTGCCGACCTGCATGCGCAGGTGCGCGAGATACTGACCGCAACGGTGACGATGCCGCGCACCACGGCGGCACTCGACGATGCGCTCGATCGGTGGGCGCTGCATCCGGTATTCGGGCTGGCGATTCTCGCGGTGGTGATGTTCCTGGTGTTCCAGGCGGTGTATGCCGCAGGCAAGCCGATGAGTGACCTGATCGGCAGCGGCTTCGGTTGGATGGGTGGGCATGTCGCCACGCTGCTGCCGGCCGGGCCGCTGCAGAGTCTGGTCACCAACGGCCTGTTCGGCGGCCTCGGCACCGTGCTCGGCTTCCTGCCGGTGATCCTGGTGCTGTTCCTGTTCATCCTCACGTTGGAGGAATCCGGTTATCTGCCGCGTGCGGCGTTCCTGCTCGATCGCCTGATGCTGACGGTGGGGCTGACCGGGCGCTCGTTCATCCCGCTGCTGTCGAGTTTCGCCTGCGCGATCCCGGGCATCATGGGCACGCGCAGCATCCAGGACCCGCGCGACCGTCTCGCGACGATCCTGATCGCGCCGCTGATGACCTGTTCGGCGCGCCTGCCGGTGTACGCGCTGCTGATCGGCGCGTTCATTCCCATCCGCTACGTGTTCGGCGTGTTCAACCTGCAGGGCATCGTGCTGTTCGCGCTGTATCTGGCTGGCATTCTCGGCGCGATGGCGGTGGGCTGGGTGATGAAACACATCCGCCGCGACAAGAGCGAACATGCGCTGCTGATGGAACTGCCGTCGTACCGGATGCCGAAAGTGCGTGATGTGGCGATCGGCCTGTACGAGCGCGGCGGGATTTTCCTGAAGCGCCTGACCGGCGTGATCCTGGGGCTGACCGTGCTAATGTGGTTCATCTCCACCTTCCCGTCGCCGCCGGCAGGCGCAACCGGGCCGGCCATCAACTACAGCTTCGCCGGCTACATCGGGCGTGGCCTGCAATACATCTTCGCGCCGATCGGCTTCAACTGGCAGATCAGCCTGGCGCTGATTCCAGCATTCGCTGCGCGCGAGACGGCCGTGGCCGCGCTGGCCACCGTCTATCTGGTCGGTGGCGAGGCGACCGGCGGGCTGGGTCATGCACTGGCCGGGCAGATTTCGCTGGCCAGTGCGCTGTCGCTGCTGGTGTGGTTCGCGTACGCGCCGCAGTGCATGTCCACGCTAGCGGTGATCCGTCGCGAGACCAATTCCTGGCGCAACGTGGCGATCTCGTTCGGCTACATGTTCGTGATGGCCTACGCCGCGTCGTTCGTCGTCTACCAGGTGACGAGGATGCTGACATGAGCACGAGCCTGCTGGCGCAGTACGCGGTGATCGGCCTGGTCGTGCTGGCCAGCGCGTTGATCGTGTTCCGCAAGCTGGCGCCCAAGCTGACCAATCGCTGGCTGGCAGCGGCATCGATCCGGTATAGCCAGCCCGGCCGTGCCGCATGGGTGCGTGCCTTCGGGCAACGCCTGCAGCCCAGGCAGGCGACGGGTAATTGCAGCGACGGCTGCAGTACCTGCGGCGCCTGCGGAACCAAGCCGCCGGCCGCGGCGCGGGCCGAGCCGATGCCGCTGGAATTTCGCTCGCGGCAATAACGCCACATGGCGTTGCGCAGGGCGGGCAATATCCACCCTATGAAGCCAAGCATGAAAAAGCCGGCTCGCGCCGGCTTCTTCATGCAACTCGAATCGCGCCCCGGCTTACGCCAGTTCGCGGATCTTCGCGTTGAGGCGGCTCTTGTGGCGGGCAGCCTTGTTCTTGTGGATCAGGCCGCGGGCGGCGTAGCGATCCATCACCGGCTGGGCGATCGTGAACGCGGCGATGGCGCCGGCCTTGTCCTTGGCCTCGATGGCCTTGACGACCTTCTTCAGGGCGGTGCGGACCATGGAGCGGGCGCTGATGTTGCGCAGGCGGCGCTGTTCGGACTGGCGCGCGCGCTTCTTCGCGGACTTGATGTTGGCCAAGGTAGAACTCCGGAATGCAGTGTTGGGGTTGGAAAAAGACGCCAATTATGCGGTCGATTCGCCGTTGCGTCAATCATTTAGAAGACGGCCGGGCAGTTCGCGGGCGGGCGGTGCTTCATAGGAGCCGTCGCGGCGTCTGCATTCTGCCACAGCGCGGGCTGTCATCTTGCCCGCGGCGGCTGTCAAACTACGCGCCCTGCACGATCCACGCCGAAGGTAACGACAGCCACATGAAGTCCCCCAGCATGTTCCGCGGACTGCTCTCGTTCAGCAGCATGACGATGATCTCGCGGGTGCTCGGCCTCGTGCGCGACATGTCGATCAACGCCGCATTCGGCGCCAACGGGGCCACCGACGCGTTCTGGGTGGCGTTCCGCATTCCCAATTTCATGCGCCGGCTGTTTGCCGAGGGCTCGTTTTCCACCGCGTTCGTGCCGGTGTTCACCGAGGTGAAGGAAAAGGGTACACATGCGGATCTGAAGAATCTGATGTCGCGAGTGTCGGGCACGCTCGGCGGCGTGCTGCTGGTGATCACCGCGCTGGGCATCATCTTTGCGCCGCAGGTGACCACGCTGTTTTCGCCCGGCGCGATCGACGAGCCGCGCAAGTTCGAGCTCACTGTCGAGCTGCTGCGGCTGACCTTCCCGTTTCTGCTGTTCGTGTCGCTGACCGCTTTGTCCGGCGGCGCGCTGAACAGTTTTCATCGCTTCGGCTTGCCGGCATTGACGCCGGTGATTCTCAACCTGTGCATGATCGCCGGCGCGCTGTGGCTGTCGAAGCGATTGCAGACGCCGATCCTGGCGATGGGCTGGGCGGTCCTGGTTGCCGGCTTCCTGCAACTGCTGTTCCAGTTGCCGGCATTGCGTGGGCTGGATTTGCTGACCTTGCCGCGTTGGGGCTGGAGTCATCCGGACGTGCGGAAGATCATGCGGCTGATGGTGCCGACCCTGTTCGGCTCCTCGGTGGCGCAGATCAATCTGCTGTTCGACACGGTGATCGCCTCGTACCTGATCATTGGCTCGCAAACCTGGTTGTCGCAGGCGGACCGCTTTCTGGAATTGCCGCTGGGCGTGTTTGGGGCGGCGCTGGGCACGGTGATCCTGCCGTCGCTGTCGCGTCATCATGTTTCCACCGACATGGCCGGATTCTCGCGTGCGCTGGATTGGGGGCTGCGAGTGACCCTGCTGATCGCGGTGCCGGCGATGTTCGGGTTGATGTTGCTGGCCGAGCCGTTGGTGGCGACGATTTTCCAGCACGGCCACTGGACCGCGCACGATACCGATATGGCAACACTGTCGATCACCGCACTGAGTTTCGGGCTGCCGGCGTTTGCACTGGTGAAGGTGCTGCTGCCGGCGTTCTATGCACGGCAGGACACACGTACCCCGGTGCGCGCGGGGGTGGCTTCATTGATCGCCAACATGCTGCTGAATGTCCTGTTTCTAGTGCTGCTGTTCGAGCTGTGGGCACCGACTGCGCTGAAGCAGCAGCCCTGGCTGGACGGTCTGGCGCGGCTGCCCGGCCTGCACATGGCGCTGGGCCTGGCCAGTGCGGTGGCTTCCTACGTCAACTTGTACCTGCTGTGGCACTGGCTGAAAAAGTCCGGTGTGTACCAGCGTCAGCCGGGTTGGTCGCGGCATCTGTGGCGACTGGTGCTGGCGTGCACGGTGATGGTTGCGGTGCTGCTGCTGGGGCGATGGCTGTGGTCGGACTGGTCCAACGTGCGCTGGCTGACCCGAGTGTGGCATTTGCTGGTGCTGGTGACGGCCGGTGGCGCGGCGTATGTCGGCATGCTGTTCGCCGGCGGCTTCCGGCTGCGTGATCTGCGGGCCGCCTGAGTCGCCGCCCGCGCGCCCGTTATACTCACACGATGATGAGACTTTCCAGGGATGTCGCGGGCTCTTGCCTGACGCCGCGCGGCAGCGTGATCGCGGTCGGCGCGTTCGATGGCCTGCATCGCGGACATCAGGCGTTGCTGACGCAGGTGCGCGAGCGTGCGCAGGCGCTCGATTGCGGCCCGGCCGTGGTGAGCTTCGAGCCGCTGCCGCGTGCGTTCTTTTCCGCCGAGCCGTTGCCACGCTTGTCCAGCGTGCGCGAAAAATTGCGCGGCTTTGCTGCCGCCGGCATGGAGCACACCTTGCTGCTGCGCTTCAACCAGACGTTGACCGCGATGTCGGCCGAGGATTTCGTGCGGCGCGTGCTGGTCGAGCGGCTGGCTGCGCGCGAAGTATGGGTGGGTGGCGATTTCCGTTTCGGCCACAAGCGCGGCGGCGACGTTGCATTGCTGGAGCGGATGGGAGCGCAGCTCGGCTTTGTTGCCTGCACCATGCCGGCGGTGCAGCTCGATGGCGCCCGCATTTCGGCCAGCCGGGTGCGTGCCTTGCTGGCCGCCGGCGAGTTTGCCGGCGCCGAGCCGCTGCTGGGTCGGCCGTTCGTGATCGATGGCAAAGTCGAGTACGGCAACCAGCTCGGCCGCACCCTGGGTTATCCCACCGCCAACATCCATTTGCAGCAGAGGGTCAGCCCGGTGCACGGCATCTTCGCGGTGCGCGTCGGGCTGGGCGAGGGCGAATGCAGCTGGCCGGGCGTGGCCAGCCTCGGCGTGCGCCCGACCGTGAACCAGGTCAGCGAGCCGCTGCTGGAAGTGCACTTGTTCGACTTCGACGGCGACCTGTACGGCCAGCGCATGGCGGTGGAGTTCGTCGCCAAGCTGCGCGACGAGCAGAAGTTCGACGGACTGGAGCCACTGAAGGCGCAGATGGCGCTGGATTCCCGCTTGGCGCGCGAGCTGTTGGGCATGAATCCGCGATTGGTCGATGCGTGAACCGGCTTCCGGCACGCGCACGTATCGTTTAACTTTGAACTCTTTGTTCGCCAGCTGGCGGACGGCAACACTTCAGTGACGGCATCCACGCAATGACCCACGACTACAAGAACACGATCAACCTGCCGCAGACGGCATTTCCGATGCGCGGCGATTTGCCGAAGCGCGAGCCGGGCTGGCTGGCCGAGTGGGAGCGGATCGACCGCTATGCGCAGATCCAGCAGAAGACGGCCGGTCGCGACAGCGTGTTCGTGCTGCATGACGGCCCGCCGTATGCGAACGGCTCGATCCACATCGGCCATGCGGT
This sequence comes from Rhodanobacter sp., assembly GCA_035566635.1. GTDB lineage: Bacteria > Pseudomonadota > Gammaproteobacteria > Xanthomonadales > Rhodanobacteraceae > Rhodanobacter. The sequence goes on along the minus strand of DATMQY010000015.1, from coordinate 37,380 downwards.
CAACAAGATCCTCAAGGACATCACGGTCAAGTCGAAGCTGCTGGCCGGTTACCGCGCGCCGTACGTGCCGGGCTGGGATTGCCACGGCCTGCCGATCGAGATCGCGGTGGAGAAGAAATTCGGCAAGCCTGGCGACAAGCTCGATGCCGCCGCGTTCCGCCAGAAATGCCGCGAGTACGCTGCCGAGCAGGTCGATGCGCAGCGCAACGATTTCAAGCGGCTCGGCGTGCTCGGCGACTGGCAGCATCCGTACCGCACGATGGACTTCAAGTACGAGGCGGACATGCTGCGCGCGCTGGCACGCATCGTTTCCAACGGCCACGTGGTGCGCGGCGCCAAGCCGGTGTACTGGTGCTTCGACTGTGCCTCCGCGCTGGCCGAGGCGGAGATCGAGTACGGCGACAAGGTCTCGCCCGCGGTCGACGTGGCCTACGACGCGGTGGATGCGAAGGCGTTGGCGGCGAAGTTCAAAGTGGACGCAGGCGATGCGATCGTCGCCATCCCGATCTGGACTACTACGCCGTGGACGCTGCCGGAAAGTCAGGCAGTGTCGCTTGGTGCCGAGCTGGAATACGCACTGATCGAAGGCCCGTCGCGCGACGGCAAGCGCGTGCTGCTGGTGATCGCCAGCGCGTTGGTCGACAAGGCAGCGCAGCGTTATGGCCTGGAGCAGGCGATTGTGCTCGGTCATGCGTCAGGCAAGGCGATGGAAGGCCTGAAGCTGCATCACCCGTTCTATCCGCGCGAGGTGCCGGTGATCCTCGGCGAGCACGTCAGCGCCGAAGACGGCACTGGTGCCGTGCACACCTCTCCCGATCACGGCGTCGAGGATTTCGTGGTGGCTCGCGACTACGGCATCGGCCTGCTCAACTACATCGAGCCACGCGGTACCTATCGCGCCGACACGCCGGCCGCTGGCGGCGTCGAGCTGGGCGGCATGCATATCTGGAAGGCCAATGACGCGATCGTCGACGTGCTGCGCCAGCGCGGCGTGCTGCTCGCGTTCGCGAAGATCGAACACAGCTACCCGAACTGCTGGCGCCACAAGACGCCGGTGATCTATCGCACCACGCCGCAGTGGTTCATCTCGATGGAGCAGGCGACGCTGCGCGAGACCGCGCTCACCTCGATCAAGAGCGTGCGCTGGGTGCCGGGCTGGGGCGAGGAACGCATCGCCGGCATGGTGGCTGGACGCCCGGACTGGTGCATCTCGCGCCAACGCACCTGGGGCGTGCCGATCGCGCTGTTCGTGCACAAGGCCACGCAGGAACCGCACCCGGATTCCGTCGCGCTGCTGGAGCAGGTCGCGAAAAAAGTGGAGCAGGGCGGTGTCGATGCGTGGTTCGCGCTGGATGCGGCCGAGCTGCTCGGCGACCAGGCAAACGATTACGAGAAAGTCACCGACGTGCTGGACGTCTGGTTCGATTCGGGCGTTACCCACTACGCGGTGATCGGTCAGCGCTCGGAGCTGCAGCAAGGCACGGCTTCTCACTACAAGGTGATGTACCTGGAAGGCTCCGACCAGCATCGCGGCTGGTTCCAGTCGTCGCTGCTGACCTCGTCGGCGATCCACGGTCGTGCGCCGTACGACGACGTGCTCACGCACGGTTTCGCGGTCGATGCGAACGGCCGCAAGATGTCCAAGTCGCTTGGAAACGTGGTCGCACCGCAGAAGGTGATGGAGTCGCTCGGCGCCGATGTGCTGCGCCTGTGGGTGGCCTCGGCCGACTACCGCAACGAGATGACCGTCTCCGACGAGATCTTGAAGCGCGTGTCCGACACGTACCGGCGCATCCGCAATACCGCGAAGTTCCTGCTCGGCAATCTGGACGGTTTCGATCCGGGCCAGCATCTAATTTCGGTTGAAGACAGCCTGCTGCTGGATCAGTGGGCAGTGCAGCAGGCGTACGACGTGCAGCAGGCGGTGCTGGCTGCGTACGAGCGTTACGACTTCCCGGAAGTCGTGGCGCGTATCCAGAATTTCTGCACCAACGAACTCGGCGCGTTGTATCTCGATATCACCAAGGACCGGCTCTACACCATGCCGACCGACAGTCGCGGCCGGCGCAGCGCGCAGAGCGCGATGTATCGCATTGTCGAGGCGCTGGTGCGCTGGCTGGCGCCGGTGCTGAGCTTCACCGCCGAGGAAATCTGGCAGGCCATGCCTGATACGAGTGAGCCGGGCTCGCGCAGTGACAGCGTGTTGTTCGAAACTTGGTACGACGGCTTGGCAGCTACGCAAGGCTCGCCGGAACAGCGGCGCTACTGGGCCGAACTGCTGGCGATCCGCGACAGTGCTTCGCGCGTGCTCGAAGGCATGCGCAAGGCCGAGCAGATCGGCGCGGCGCTGGAGGCGAAGCTGGTGATCCATGCCGACACTGCCACGCAGTCGCGCTATACCGTTGCTGCGGAGGAGCTGCGCTTCTTCTTCATCACTTCCGATCTCGACCTCGCGCCGTTGACGCCGCGTCCGGATGGTGCAGTGAAAGTGGAGCTGGAAGGTGCCGAAGTGTGGGTGTCGGCCAGCGTCAGCGAGGCCGCGAAATGTGTGCGCTGCTGGCATCGCCGCGATGATGTCGGCAGGCATGTCGAACATCCGGAGCTGTGCGGTCGCTGCATCAGCAATATCGAAGGCACGGGCGAAGACCGCCGCTGGTTCTGAAGCTGCCAGCTATTCATTCATCAACGAGTCTCCACGCCTCATGACCACCAAACCCAACGCACTCATCTGGCTATGGCTGTCTGCTGTGGTCATCGTGCTCGACCAGCTCAGCAAGTGGTGGGTGTTGCAGGCGTTGCAGCCGGCAGGCGTACCGCACGCGGTGATTCCCGGTTTTCTGAACTGGACGCTGGCGTTCAATCGCGGTGCCGCTTTCAGTTTTCTGGCCGACAGTGCGGGCTGGCAGCGCTGGTTTTTCGTACTGCTGGCGCTGGGCATCAGCAGCGTGCTGGTGGCGTGGCTGGCGCGCACGCCGCGGCGTGACTGGCGCACCGGCCTGCCGCTGGCCATGATTGTCGGCGGTGCCATCGGCAACCTGATCGACCGCCTGCACGCCGCGCAAGTCATTGACTTTATCCAGGTGTACTTCCACCAGTGGAGCTACCCGGTGTTCAACCTCGCCGACTGCGGTATCACCGTCGGTGCGGTATTGCTGATCGCGTTCGGCCTGTTCGCCGGCAAGTCTGCGGACAGCGTGCGATAATTCGATCCTGCTCCCACAGGATTCAACGCACCGAGACATCATGGACATCCTGCTTGCCAATCCCCGTGGTTTCTGCGCTGGTGTCGATCGCGCCATCGCCATCGTCGAGCGCGCGCTGGAATCGTGGGGTGCGCCGATCTATGTGCGGCACGAGGTGGTGCACAACCGCTACGTGGTCGACAAGCTGCGTGCCGATGGCGCCGTGTTCGTCGAGGAGCTGCATGAAGTGCCCGATGGCGCCACCGTGATCTTCAGCGCGCATGGCGTGTCGCAGGCCGTGCGCGAGGAAGCCGAGCAACGCCACCTCAAGGTGTTCGACGCTACTTGTCCGCTGGTCACCAAGGTGCACATGGAAGTGGCGCGGCTGGGCCGCATCGGTCGCAGCGTGGTACTGATCGGCCACGCCGGTCATCCGGAAGTCGAAGGCACCATGGGTCAGTGGAATCCGGACAACACCGGCGAGATCCTGCTGGTCGAATCGCTGGAGTCCGTCGATCGACTCACGCCGAAGTTTCCGCACCTGCTGTCCTACGTCACCCAGACCACGCTGTCGGTGGACGACACCAAGGCGATCATCGAAGCGCTGCGCAACAAGTTTTCCGATATCGAAGGCCCGCGCAAGGACGACATCTGCTACGCCACGCAGAACCGTCAGGACGCCGTGCGCCGGCTCGCCGACGCGGTCGACCTGATGCTGGTGGTCGGCTCGGTCAATAGCTCCAATTCCAACCGTCTGCGTGAGCTGGCCGAGAAGCAGGGCGTTCGTTCGTTCCTGATCGACGGCGCCGAACACATCGAGCGCAGCTGGCTCGATGGTGTCAGGCATATCGGTCTCACCGCCGGCGCTTCGGCTCCGGAAAAGCTCGTGCGCGATGTGATCGCCCGTCTGCAGTCGTGGGGCGCCGGCGACGTGCGCGAGCTGGATGGCGAGCCGGAGAACATCACGTTCGCTCTCCCCAAGGAGTTGCGGGTGGTCGGCGGAAACACCGCAGCTAGCCTTTGATTTCGCCGCGTTCGCGCTTGCGCCATAGCGCGCCACAACGTAAAATCCGCGGCTCTTTGCCGGAATAGCTCAGTTGGTAGAGCGGCGCATTCGTAATGCGTAGGTCGTAGGTTCGATTCCTATTTCCGGCACCAGAACTTCAGAGGCCCGCGCAAGCGGGCCTTTGTTTTTCCGGGCTCTAGGTCGCTCTACGTCCCACTGCCAACAATCCGCGGTATAGCAACAGCTTTCCGCTATGGCCGACCGCGCGTGATCTCGATCACCTTTCCTGTGCCGCTTCTGGCCGCTTGTCGGGCAATTGCTACCGCCTGTCGGCTGAGGACTGGTCGGGGCAGGGCAGGTGAGTACAGTGCATGCAGGGGTATCAGGGAGAATTCCATGCAAGTCTTGTCGTGTCAGCGAGGCGTCTCGTTGATCGGAATGCGAGAGCCGGCAAACGCCAGCGGTCGTTCGTTCGAGTGCGCATCTGTTGCTGCCGGCCAATCACGGCGCAGCCGGATGGCGCAGGCAACAGTGCGGCAGCGCGCCCGTGGCTTCACCCTGGTCGAACTGATGATCACCGTCGCCATTGCGGTGGTGCTGATCATGATTGCCGTGCCGAGCTTCAAGACGATTACGCTCTCCAACAAACTGACCACCACGGCCAACGATCTCGTTGGCGCGATCAATTCCGCGCGGATGGAAGCCGTCAAGCGCAACACCAGTACCCAGGTCTGCAGCAACTCGTCCAGCGCCAACACAAGCGACACGCTCGGCGGTGCATGCACCGATTCAAGCGGAGTGGTAGAAACCGGAGCGGTCTATGTACTGACCACGCCACAGCCTACGCAGGTGCTGGCCGGCACGCCGGGTATCACGACACCCCTTCAATTGAATGGCGACATGACGGCACTGCGTTTCACGTCGCAAGGACTGGGGCAACAAGCAGGTACCTCGACCCCATACAGCAACACAGTTGTGGACATCTGCACCAGTCAGATGAGCACCAATAACCATCGCGTGATCACGATGACTGCCGGCTCGATCCTCGCGACCACCACTACCAGCGGGGCCTGTCCTTCGTCATGAATATTCCGAATACCAATGCACTCCGGCTTGCTGCGCGTGCGTACGGTGCGTCACGGACACACCGCAGCAACGGTCATTTACAAGTCGTACAGTCCGGCGTCGGCCTCATCGAGGTGCTGGTGGCCGTGCTGGTGCTTTCCATCGCCTTCCTCGGTATTGCTGCGTTGCAGGCCATGTCGTTGTCCACCAACAACAGCGCGATGGCGCGCAGCATGGCTACGATTGACAGTTATTCGATCCTGGATGCGATGCGGGCGGATATAGCCAATGCTAAAGCGGGCAACTACAACGGAACTGTCACTGCCGCTACCAGTGCCGTCCCTGCCAGCGGTGCCACGGCTGCCGTCCCCGCTAACCCTGCTGCTTGCCCGGCGGCGGGCACGACCTCTTTGGCCGCGGTCCAGCTCAGTCAGTGGTGCGGTCAGCTTAGTACCGACCTCGGTGCAACAACCCACACCACCGGTACTGTGAACTGCGATAACACTGGCAATTGCACTGTCACCATCCAGTTTGATGACAGTCGTGCAGGGGTGGGCGGCGGCAGCAGCCAGCAAGTCATCACCAAGGCCATCCTATGAGCAAGCGCATGATTACTCGCGGCGGTACAGTCTTGCGCGCGTTTCGGCGGTCCAAGTCAGTGGCCGGCTTTACCCTGATCGAACTGATGGTTGCCATGCTGCTCGGCCTGATCGTCATTGGCGGCGTGGTCAGCGTATTTCTGGCCAACCAGCGCTCCTACCGCACCAACCAGGCACTGAGTGATGTGCAGGACAGTTCGCGCATTGCCTTCGAAATGATGGCGCGCGATATCCGTGATGCGGGGCTCACGGGCTGCAGCAACGGCGGTCGCGTCGCCAACGTGCTTAACAATGCGCCAGGCGGAACTGCCACAGCGAAGTGGTGGGCCAACTGGAACAACGTCGTGAATGGCTACGATGGCGCCACGGGAGATCCGGCAACTGGTACTGCCTTTGGCACAGCAGCAACGCAGCGGGTGAGCGGAACGGACTCGCTCATGTTGATGGGGGGCGAGGGTCCCGGTGTGAGCGTCAAGGTCAACACCGAGCCGGCAGCCACCTTCACTCTCAACGAAGCAAGTTCCACCTTGCAGACGGGTGACGTGATCATTGTGTGCGACCCCGACCACGCCACGCTCGTGCAGATTACCAACTACACCGGAGGCACCGTCACCCATGCCGCCAGTGGAACGCCGGGCAACTGCACCACCGACCTGAACTACCCCACGGTTTGCAGCAGCAGCAGCAGTTACGTCTTTGCCACCAACGCGCAGATCACCAAGCTGGGGGCGATCGACTGGTACATCGGCATCAACCCGATCGGTGGTCGCTCGCTGTACCGAACAGACCTGGTCACTACCACTGCCGTGCCCACGCCAACTGCCCAGGAAATGGTGCGCGATGTCACCGGAATGAGCATTGCCTATCACCAGTCGGGCAACACCACGTTTCTGGCGGCAGGTTCCGTCACCAACTGGGCACTGGTCGATGCCGTGCAGGTGAACCTGTCACTGGAAAGCGTCGACAAGCGGGCCGGCACCAACGTCAAGCCAATCAAACGCAGCTTTACTGCTACCACCACTGTGCGCAATCGGGTGATTTGAAATGAGCCACCACGTCTCCACATCCAATTTCTCTGGCCTCTCAGGCCGCCGGTGCCGCCCGCACAACGGGCGGCAGTCATTGTCCCGCGCCGGCCAGCGCGGTGTAGCCCTGGTGGTGGCGTTGCTGCTACTGGTGGTGATCACCCTGGTCGGACTTGCCGCCGTACGCGGCACGATCATGCAGCAGAAGATGGCGTCAAACCTGTTCGATCGGCAGATCGCCTTTCAGAGTGCCGAGGCGGCGATGCGTGCCGCACAGGCGCGTATCGGCACCAACCCGGGCGACATCGCCCGCAATTGTCAGGCTGGCGGTGTGTTCTGCCAGGGCAATCCCTTCAACGACCCGAACCTTCCCGCCGGCAAGATCATCACGGTGACCTCGGGCACTTCAGCGGGCCAGTTCTCGGCCAGCAAGCTGGCCACCAGCCAACCGCAGTACGTCGTGGAGAACATGGGCAACTGGTACAACCCCAGCACCAGCACCGGTTACGGCCAGAGCGCCAACGCCCACAACTACGGCGCCCAGGGCACCTCGACCACCGCCGTGTATTACCGCGTGACCGCCCGCAGCGGCGACCCTGCCACTGTGGGTGACCGTGCCGTGGTGGTGCTGCAGGCGATGGTCAAGCAGGGCTGATCAACCGTTGCACATTGACAGGGCGCATGGGCCTTTCCATGACGCATCATTCGAGAGCGCATTGTCATGAACACATCATCCCGTCCAAGCAGCATGTTCGGCGGTCTGCTGGGCAAGTTGCTTTACAGCAGCCTGTCCGTCTGGATGCTGGGCGTTGTCTACACGCCGGCACTGGCCGCGACCGTCACCGTCGACCAGGCGCCGCTGATCATCCAGAAATCGCTGCCGCCGAATGTCACACTGATGCTGGATGACTCGGGCTCGATGGCGTGGGATTACATGCCGGACTGGGGGTATCTGAGTGATACCACCACCAATGATGGCCCGCGCGACGCAAGCATCAACGGCACCTACTACAACCCGAGCGTGACCTATTCGTTGCCACCCAAGGCGGATGGGACCTTGTATCCCAATTCACCGGGTCTGACCGGTGCTTACAATGATGGCTTTCTGGATTCGAGCTTGGTTGATATTACGAGCTACCAATCACCCACCCAAAATTTCCCTTATTACGAGACTCTGTCGCTGGCGAGCAATATTACCAGTCCGTCGAGTTGCAGTTCAGGTTATGCCCTGACTAAAGTCGGTAGCAGCTATCAATGCGTAAAGAGCGGTAGAAGCAATCAAACTCCAACATGTTCATCGGGAACTCTGAGCACCGATAGGAGTCAGTGCGTCATAAGTTCAAAAAACTTCTTTACGTACGTCACCGGTCCGACTGGGTCTTATGTGCGTAACTATGTTGGATCGACCGGTGATTGTGCTCACCTGTCAACAACAAACCAGGCGGTTTGCACCGATAGCGCGGCGGCACAACAGAATGTTGCGAATTGGTTCTCGTACTATCGTTTCCGCATCCTGATGGCGAAAAGCGGTCTGATGAATTCGTTTTCGACCCTTGATTCCACGTTCCGGGTGGGTTTCGGCTCGATCAATGGAACGAACGATTCAGGGCTGCCTTCGGCTATTTCGACTTACAACAACACGAATATCGCACAGGTAGCCCCTTTCGGGGATGGGACCTCCGGTTCGCAGAAAAGCAATTTCTGGAATTGGGTGATAGGTATCAATCCCAATAACAGCACTCCACTTCGCGTCGCCCTGGATGCTGTTGGTCAGTATTATTCGTCGTCGCAGCCGTGGGTGGGAATGTCTAGTGATCCCGATTACACCACTGCAGCCGGTAACACTGAGCTTGCCTGCCGACAGTCATACACCATCCTGACCACCGACGGATTCTGGAATGAAAGTAATCCCCCGACTCCTGGTGATGTGGATGGAACCAGTGGCACGACAGTGACAGGTTCCAATGGACAGAGTTATACCTACAAACCTGCATTGCCTTACCAGGACGGTGGTTCAACCACGACCACCACGACGAACAGTTTTTCGCAAACCGGTCTGACTTCGGCTCAATGCACGGCTTCATATAACAGCGCACAAGGCGCTTCGAATTATAGCTGGACAGCGGCTACGACTGGCAGGCATGCAAGACCAAGTCAATGCAGTTACAACTATACGCAGACCACTACTTCTACGGTCAGCTACAGCAATACTCTTGCCGATGTCGCCATGAAATATTGGGAAACGGACTTGCAACCCAGCGTGGCCAATGAAGTGCCGACCAATGCCGAGGATCCGGCCTTTTGGCAGCACATGACCACCTTTACCCTGGGTCTGGGCTTCACACCTCAGTACGCGGATGGAACGCCGATTCCGATGGATCAGGTCTTTGCCTGGGCCGATGGTGACAATAGCAAGGCCATCAGCGGTTTCACTTGGCCGCAACCAAGCGCCGACTCGATCAACAATATCGCGGATCTGGCGCATGCCGCGGTCGACGGCCATGGCGGCTTCTATTCTGCTACCAGCCCGCAGGCATTCTCCAACGGTCTGAAGGATGCGCTGAAGCGTGCCTCCGAGCGCGTGGGTACCGGTGCCAGCCTGGCAGCGAACTCCACCCAATTGCAGACCGGTACGGTCGCGTACCAGGCCAATTACTGGACGGCCAAGTGGAAGGGTGATCTGAAGGCGCTGGCGGTGAATTCCACTACGGGTGCGATCGCCACTGCGGCCAGTTGGACGGCTTCGGGCAGTTTGCCGACGCCCGCCAGCCGCAACGTCATGACCTACAACCCGACGGCGGCGGCGGGCAGCCAGTTCGTGGCGTTCAAGGTCGGTGCAACTGGCACATTACCGGCGATCTCCAGCGCGCAGCTCACTGCGCTGGGCAGCAGCAGCAGCGCCCAGACGAACATGATCAACTATCTGCGTGGCGATGCTTCTAAGGAAATGAGCAACGGTGGCAGCTACCGCAATCGCGACACGTCGATCGGCGACATCGTCAACTCGCAGCCGGTCTATGCGGGGGCGCCGAATCCGAACCAGTTCACGACCGAATCGTTCACGGGGTCGTCGGCCTTCGCCCAATACGCGAGCGACAACGCCAATCGAGCCGGCACGGTCTATGTCGCCGCGAATGACGGCATGCTGCATGCGTTCGATGCCGGCACTGGTGCAGAGAAGTTTGCCTATCTCCCTGGTGCGGTGATCAAGGCGGGAGTGAGTGCGCTGTCGGACCCGAACTACGGCGGCACGGTGGCACACAGCTTCTTCGACGACGGCGAGCTGACCGTGGCGGATGCCTATATCGGTAGCACGGCGACGTGGAAGACCGTGCTGGTGGGTACCACCGGTCGCGGCGTGGCCGAGACGGTCTACGCACTCGATATCACTGATCCGGCCAACGTGAAGTTCCTGTGGGAGCGCTCCGCCGCCGACGGCCTGACTAACAGCAATTACATCGGCCAGATGACCGGCAAGCCGGTGATCGCACAGACCGCGAGCGGTACCTGGTCGGTGCTGATGGGCAATGGCTACAACAGTGCGGCTGGAAAGTCGGCGCTGCTGCAGTTCAATCTCGTCGACGGCACCCTCAACGTGCATGCGACCACCGACACCACCGGTCTGGCCGCACCGGCGGTGTGGATGGATCCGTCGGGCAACGGCGTCAGCACGATGGCCTACGCCGGTGATGCCAACGGCGACGTGTGGTCGTTCGCACTCAATACCAGCGCGGGCACCTCCGCGACAGCCACCCCAAGCAGTTCCGGAGTGCAGTTGTTCATCGCCAAGGACGCCAGCGGCACAGTGCAGCCGATCACGGCGGGCATGCTGGCCGGCAAGGATCCGAATACCGGCAATATCTGGGTGTTCTTCGGCACCGGCCGGTATCTGACCTCCACGGATCTTGCCAACCTGAACACCCAGAGCTGGTATGGCCTGATCGTCCAGTCCGGTACCAGCGGGCTGGCGGTGACTGTGGCTTCGACGCGTACCGCCAACCTGGTGAAGCGTTCCATCACGGATGAGGTTGGCAACGGGCGCGCCGTGACTACTCTGGCGGCGGCGGCAGCGGCCGGTACGTCGATCACCGGCAAGTCCGGTTGGTACATCGATCTGCTGTCGCCGACCGGCACGGGCGGCGCTGCCGTGCAGCAGGGCGAGCGCATGGTCACGCCGAACCAGTTCCAGGGCAATCTGCTGCTGGGTACCACACGGATTCCCTTGGCCAGCGACTCTTGCAACCCGTCCGGCCGCGGCTGGATCATGGCGCTTGATCCGTTCACCGGTACCAACCCTTCGGCAAACTTCTTCGACCTCAATGGCGACGGCAAGGTCGACTCATCCGATTCGGTCAACGGGAAGCCTGCTGCAGGCATTGGTTTCACTTCGTTGCCCAATAACCCGATCTTCGTGGGCAGCACCATGTTGACCAGCTTCGACAATGGTTCGACCAGCAGCATCCAGACGTCGAACTCGACCAGCGGTACTCAGCGGGTGTCCTGGCGAGAGCTGGTTACCCAGTAAAGGACGAAACGATGAAACAGGTCTTGTCGATGGAAGGTGGCAGCTCATTGGATGATGAAACCGGTTCGTCGGCGGCGCATCGCAAGCGGTGCGCTGCCGGCTTCACCTTGGTCGAGTTGATGATCGTGGTGGCGATCATCGCCGTGCTTGCCGCGATTGCTCTTCCCACGTATACCAACTACATCACCAAGACCCGTCGCGCGGCGGCGAAAGGGTGCCTGTCGGAGTACGCCAACTATATGGAGCGGTACTACACGACCAATTTGAACTACAAACAGGATCCCAGCGGCACGGCCAATACGCTGGCGCTGGCTGGCCTGGACTGTGCGACCACCGCGCAGACCGGCGCCAACTACAGCTATGGCCTGCCGTCTTCGTCGTTGAGCGCGTCGAGCTACAGTGTCACGGCCACACCCATCAACGCCCAGGCAACGCGTGACACCCAGTGCGGCACACTCAGCCTGGACCAGGCCGGCACACGAGGCGCGACCGGAACCGGTACCGTGGCCAAATGCTGGTAAGGGCTTAGCCGGAGCGAGCGCGAGGTGTCTGTGTGCAGCAGAGTGCGCTGGAGTGCATTAGGAGTTCTGGCGCGCGGTAATCACTGAGTTGCTGGGGTGGTATCAGGACGCAATGTCGCCCTCACCGAGGGGCACTCGCCGTAAAGTGGCAAGCACTGATTCAATGCATCTCGCTTGGTGCTGTTCGTGGCCGCCATCGGAGTGCCGATGCAATTCCAGCAATGCGGTGATCATCACACTCCAGAATCTTGATCATTTCTTTCCAGCACACGTACTCCGCATTTCCGTTGGAAGTGTTGTGCAGAATGTGTGGCATTTGGTGAACATCTCGTTGACGTTTAGCAAGATAGCCACGTCCGCTGCCTGATCATCCGCGGCTCAGATATTCAGCCAGCCCCGAATACCGCCGGGTGCGTCGATCGACGGCGCCGTCGACGATGGCCTGGTTGCCGAGCAGGCTGAACCAGCGGCGGGCGCGGGTGATGCCGGTGTAGAGCAGTTCGCGGGTGAGCACGTTGCTCGCTTCGGCGGGTAACACCAATGCGGTGTGTTCGAATTCCGAGCCTTGCGATTTGTGCACGGTCATCGCGTAGACCGTAGCGACCTCGCCGAGGCGCGTGGGCAGCACATGGCGGATGCGCGTGCCGGCTCCCGAGCCCGGCGCGGCATGCGCGAGAAACGCCACGACCAGGCGCGGCTTGCCGCTGTCGTCGGGCATGCGCAGGCAGATGCCGACGTCGCCGTTGGCGAGACCGAGGCCGTAGTCGTTGCGGGTGACCATGACCGGACGGCCTTCGTACCAGCCGAGGCTGCTGTCGATCAGCCCGCGCGCGTGCAGCGCATCGGCGATCAGCGAGTTGAGCCCTTCCACCCCATACGGGCCTTGGCGCAGTGCGCACAGTAGCTGGAAACGGTTGAACGCCTGCAGCACGGCGCGCGCCCAGTGCTCGTGTGCTTCGGCATCGATGCCGGTGGGGCGCTCGCGTTGCAGCAGTTCCAGATAGTGCCGATAGCCGTGCGGTACCTCGGCGTTGTCGCGGATGGCGAAGTGTTCGTGGTTGCCATCGATCGCCATGTCGGCCAGTTGTGCGTGGGTGGCCGTCGATGTCCATGCCAGGTCGCGTGCAGGTGTGACTAGCAGCGTGCGTACCGCGTCGATGTCGCCTGCGTTGACGGCGCGCGCCAGCCTGCCAATGCCGCTGCTGTCGCCGAAGCGGTGGCTGTGCCGCAGCATGGCGACCTGCTGGTCCAGCGGCTGTGCATCGTCGCGGATGAGCGCGTGGATATCCTCGCCGATGGTCGCCCGCAACCAGTCGGCGCTGGCGGTACTGTAGTGGCCGGCTTCGGCGCGACGGCACAGGTCGCCGAGTACGGCGCCGGCCTCCACCGAGGAGAGCTGATCCTTGTCGCCGAGCAGGATCAGCTGCGCCGTCGCGGGCAGCGCGGCGAGCACGGCAGACATCATTTCCAGATCGATCATCGAAGCTTCGTCGATCACCAGTACGTCCAGGTGCAGCGGGTTGGCGCGGTCGTGGCGGAAACGGCGCGTGTCCGGTCGGGCGCCGAGCAGGCGATGCAAGGTGTCGACCTCGGCGGGGATCGCGGCGCGGGCGGCGTCATCCACGTCGAGTTGAGCAAGTTGTGCGGCGATCGAAGCATTCAACCGCGCGGCGGCCTTGCCGGTAGGTGCGGCCAGACGGATGCGCAGCGGTCGTGCCTGCTTGCGCAGTTGCAAGGTTTGCAGCAGACCGAGCAGGCGCACCACGGTAGTGGTCTTGCCGGTGCCGGGGCCGCCGGTGATTACCGTGAACGCGCCGCGCGCCGCCAGTGCGCAGGCGACCTTGGGCCAGTTGGGCAATATGGGTGTGGCTGTGGAAGCGGCTTCAGTTGCGATGTTTTTCGATGGGTTGGTGGCGAGAGCATCGCGAATGAAGTCACTCCCAGCGGGATCGGGGAACAGCCTCGCAAGTTCGTCTGCGAGCTGCGTTGGCACTTCCTGCGTCCGGCTCAAGCGCTCGCGAATGGCGGCCGCCACCTGGCGCTCGTGATTCCAGTAGCGGCGGAGGTACAGCCGCGTGCCGTCGAGTACCAGCGGTGCGGTGGTTGGGTTGCCGTCACGGCCATCAGCGACCAGTGGCGAGGCCAGCAGCGTGGCGCGCTGCTCGTTGAAACTGCGCAGCAGGTGGTGCCAGCCGAACGGCCAATCCTGCTCGTCGGCAAGCTCGGCGAGCGCGTCGAGGTCAAGGCACAGGTGACCGTCGGCGAGCTGGCGGCTGAGCAGGGCGGCCAGCCACAGCAACGGCGCCGATGCCGCAGCGTCGCGCTCGGCAAGGAAGCGCGCCAGTGCGACATCCAGCGGACGCAACCGGTGCTGCCCGAGGTCGCGGTCAAGCAGGTCGAACAAGGCATCATGCGGCATCGTGCAAACCTTCCTGTGCGAACAGCTGGTCCATCGCATCGATGAGTGCGAACGGCAGGTGCTCGCGATGTACACCATGTCCTTCGCCATCGACGCCGCGCAGGTACAGATACAGCACGCCGCCAACGTGCCGTGCATAGTCGTAATCGGGCAGGCGCGCGCGCAGCTGGCGGTGCAGGGCCAGCGTGTAGATCGCGTACTGCAGGTCGTAGCGGCTGTGCAGCACGGAGTCGCGCATGGCTTCCACGCCATAGGCCGATGCGTCGCCGCCTAGCCAGTTGGATTTGTAGTCGACGATGTAATAACGACCGTCGTGTTCGAGCACGAGATCGATGAAGCCCTTGAGCATGCCGTTGAGGTGGTCGGGCAGCAGTGGCGGTCGTGTACACGCATCGAGCGTGTGCACGGTGACCAGCCGATCCAGTGCCTGCGTGTCCACGCGATTCGCCTCGAACCAGAATTCCAATTCGGGGCGATAAGTATGGGCGTCGGCGAGCGCGGCCGCGCCACCCGCGGGCAGCGAAAGCGGTGTATTGAGGAAGGCGGGTAACCACGTGCTCAGCGCGTTGCTCCAGTCCTGCCAGCCGCGACGTTGGCAGCGATGAGCGATCACCTCCATCAGTGCAGCCGGTGCCATGGCGCTGGCGGCGAAACCTTCATCGGCGGCCCATTCCAGCAGACCGTGCAGGAAGGTGCCTGGCTCGGCGCCGCGCGGAAAGGTGTGAATGCTCGGCGTGCCGTCCGGCTTGACCGACACGTATGGCTCGATCCGTTCGGCACCGGCTTCGGCATGTACATCCTGTTGCGCGGTCTCCGGTGCAGCCTGGCGTGGTGCATATTCGGCAGCGGCGACTTTCAGTGCGCTGTAGCTGGCGATCCACCAGGGCTCGACCGGCTGGCCGCGGTATTCGCGCGCCGGCTGATCTGGCCTGGTTTCGGCGACTGGCTGATAACGCCGGGTGTCGGCAGTATCAGTCAGGTTTTCGATATGGACGTCCGGATGGCCGTTCCGTAGTTCTTCCAGTCGCGTTAGAAGTGCCGCTTCTTCGATCGGTTGACCGCCGGACAGCACATAACCAAACGCGGATTTGTGCAAGCCGGAGGCTTTCTTCTGGCCGTCCTTCAGGTCAGCGATGCCCAGCCAGCAGGCGTGGCGGGCGCGGGTCAGCGCTACGTATAGCAGGCGCAGGTCTTCCTGCAGGCGCTCACGCTCGGCTTGTTCCAGCGCGTGATGGGTGGGTTGCAGATCCAGCGTCGGTTGACCGTCAGGGCCATGCCAGACAAAGCTGTCGGTGAGTTTGGTCTCACGCAGTCCACAGACGAACGGCAACAGCACCAGCGGGTATTCCAGCCCCTTGGATTTGTGGATGGTGATCACCTTGATCAGCGCCGCTTCGCTTTCCAGTCGCACGATTTGCTCGTCGGCGGTGTCGGCCTGATGATCGCCGGCCTGGGCGATCTGGCTGGCGAGGTGGCGGATCAGTGCATGCTCGCCATCCAGCGTCGCGGCGGCCTGCTGCAGCAGTTCGGCCAGATGCAGCAGGTTGGTCAACGCGCGTTCGCCGTCGCTGCGGGCGAGCAACTGTGCGGGCAGGTCGAACAGATGAAGCAGGTCGTGCAGCATGGCCAGCACGCCGTGGCGCAGCCAGCTGTCGTGCAGTTGTCGGAAGCGCTCGCCGTAGCGTTCCCAGTGCTGCTCGTCCAGATTGAGCCGATCGAGTTCGGCATAGCTCTGGCCCAGCGTATAGCTGGCCAGTGCTGCACGCATCGCGCGATCGGAGCCGGGTTCGGCGCAAGCATGCAGCCACAGCAGCAGGTCGTGCGCTTCGGGCGAGTCATATACCGAATCGCGGTCGGACAGATAGACACTGGCCAGCCCGCGTGCCTGCAGCGCGTCGCGCATCTCGGTGGCTTCGCTGCCCTTGCGCACCAGGATCGCGATGTCACCGGGTACCAGTGCGGTGAACTTGCCATCGTTGTCGACGAAGTCGCAGTTGCCGTGACGCGCCGCGTCGAGCCAATGCACCAACGTCGCCGCGGCGTGTGTTGCCATCATCGTTTGATAGGCGTTCTTGCTGATCGGCGCGGCTGCAGCTGCCACAACGAGCTGCAGCGCGGGCAACGGTTCGCCGTGCAGGAGCAGGCGTTCCTTGCGGCCTTGCGCCTGTACCGGCAGGAACGGCAGGCCGTGCTCGCCCTTGCCGAACAGAAACGCGCCTTGCGGATGCTGCTCGGCAAACTCGAATACGCGATTGACCGCGCTCACCATCGGCCCGGTGGATCGGTAGTTGGTAGCCAGCGTCCAGGTCGGCTTGGCGGCGCTGCTGCGCGCGTGCAGATAGGTATGGATGTCCGCACCGCGAAAGCCGTAGATCGCCTGCTTGGGATCGCCGATCAGCAGCAGGGCGGTGTCGATCCGCGTGGCGTAGATGCGCCGGAAGATGCGCCATTGCAGCGGATCGGTGTCCTGGAATTCATCGATCAGCGCCACCGGGTATTGCGTGGCGATGGTCTGCGCCAGTCGTTCGCCGCTACTGCCATGCAGGGCGCTGTCCAGCCGCGTGAGCATGTCGTCGTAGCCGAGTTGGGCCAGCCGTTGTTTGCTGGCGTCCAGGCGCGCGGCGACCCACGGCACAGCGTGGGCGAGGATCAACGATTTCAGCGACTGGCTCGCGTGCTGCGCGTCGAGCAGGGCGTCGATCGCGGCGAACGCAGGGTGCTTCGGCGTTTCCTTGTTCTTGTTGGTCGATGCGGTGAGCTTGCGTTGCGCATAACGTGACAACGATTTGTCGTCGCCCAGCACGTCGCCTTCGGCCCAGCGCTGCAGCTCGGTCATGTCACCGGCGAACTGCGCGGACTTGTAGGTGGCGCCGCTGAGTACCTTCGACTGCATTGCCTGCATGAGCAACGCCTCGATCGCTGCGGTATCGGCGAGCCACAGTGAGCGCGCGTGCTGTTCCGCTTCCCGAAGTGGTGACAGCATCGTCGTCATCGCGGCAGGAAGATCCGCGATGACGGGTAGCGGATTGCCGTCCAGGCGCAGGTTCTCCGCGGGTTGGCGCAATAACGGGTGCAGCGAGACTTGCAGATCCTGTGGGGTTTTCCACAGCGCGGAGATGTGTGCGGCATCCGCGCGATCGAGCGCGAAGAATTGCTGGCGCCAGTAGTCGCGCACGGCTTCGGCCAGCAGTTCACTTTCGTCGCTGCTGGCGGTCTGCACGAAGGCGTGGCCGCTGTCGAACGCATGCTGGCTGAGCATGCGCTGGCACCAGCCGTGGATGGTATACACGGCGGCCTCGTCCATCCATTGCGCAGCCAGTTCCAGCTGGCGTGCGGCACGGGCGCGCGCGTCGGTATCGCTATATTCGGCGACCAGCGCGGCGAGGAAATCGTCCGCTGCGCCGCGCCCGCGAAATGCCTCGGCAGCTTCGCCCAATCGCGTGCGAATGCGCTCACGCAGTTCGGCGGTGGCGGCCTTGGTGAACGTGACCACGAGGATCTGCGGCGGCAGCAACGGCGTGGCGTTGTCGTGACCCAGCACCAGGCGCAGGTACAGCGCGGCGATGGTCCAGGTCTTGCCGGTGCCGGCGCTGGCTTCGATCAACTGGATGCCGCGCAAGGGCAGCTGCAACGGGTCGAGCGGAGCGATGCGATTCATGCGTCGCCCTCCATCGGCAGCACGGCGTCGGCCAGTGCCTGATACAGATGCAGCCAGTGTTCGAAACCGCCAGCGTGCAGCGCATCGAAGCTGGGCCACGCACGGGCGAGGCAGGGATCCTCACCGAGTTCACCGGGACTATGCGCGAAGGTGTTGCCCTCGTAGCAGTTCCTGGCAGCAGCCATCGGATCTTTTTCGGAGCGCAACCATGCGTATGCACTCTTGCGCGCGATCGGCAGCGGCGACTGCATGCCGGCGTGGAGTGCGGCCAGCAGCTGGTCGAGTCGTTCGGCGGCTTCTTCGCGCGACAGTTCGCGCAGGGTCGGTCGCGCATCGGTGCTGATCACGCGGGTCTGCATGGTTAGCCCGTTCGCGTTGGCCACCAAGTGGATGATCCACGTCGGTATCAGTTTGTCGTAGCGCAGCGATCCATCACTGCTCAGCAGCGCGCCATTGAGCAGTTCGAGTCGGCGATGCCGGCCGCTGTCGTCGTGGCGCAGGTCGGTCAGCCAGTCCTCGATCAGCAGGCCGGTGCCGGCGTAGTGCAGCTCATGCTTGGCGTCGGTCAACGGCCAGCGTAGGCAGGCCTCACGCCAGTTCGCGGCGAGTGCCTGGATCTGTTCGGCGATTTGCGCCTGCAATTCCGCGCCGAAACCGGCAGGTGGCAGCCGGCCTTCGTCGTGCAGACGCTGGGCGGCGTCGGTGATGGTGCGGTCGAGATCGATCGCGTCCGGATCGATCGCCGCATGCAGTACCGACTGGGTGGCGCTGTAACGCTGCAGGCCGTCGAGCGCGAACGGCTCGTCGTCGATGGTGTCGTCGTCGGTTTCGCTGAAATACACCTTCAGCCGCTGGTTGAAGAAGGTCGCCACCGGCTTGCTGAGAAAGCGTTGCAATTGGCCGATGCCCAGCGCAGTGTCCGGCTGCCACGGTTCGAGCGCGGTCATCGCGGATGATGTGGATGCAGTGCGGTGGACCTGCTGCCATTCACAGGCATAGGTGAATACGTGCGGATCGCCATCTGCGCTGAAATAGCGGCGGCTGAACGGTTGCAGCGGGTAGGTCGTGGTGAGCGCGGCGAGCAGGTGTGCAGCTGCCTTCCCGTCATCCGGCGCATCGCCGGCGCGATGCCAGCCGGCGGCGAGGTAATCGCGCAACTGGCCGACCAGCACCGACGGCGGAAGCACGCTGTTGTCGCGTGCGCTGCGGCCGATCCAGCTCACATGCAGCGCGTCGCGGGCGGACAGCAGCGCTTCGAGAAAGAGATAGCGATCGTCCTCGCGACGCGAGCGGTCGCCGGGGCGACTGTGGCCAAGCTGCGCCATCAGGTCGAAATCGATCGGCGTTTGCTGGCGCGGGTAGGCGCCGTCGTTCATGCCCAGCAGGCAGACCACGCGGAACGGAATCGCGCGCATCGGCATCAAAGTGCCGAAGCTCACTGCGCCGCCCATGAATCGCTGCGATAGCCGACTTTCGTCGATCGCCTGCAGCCAGTGCTCGCGCACGATGGTGAGCGGAATCGCGTCGGCAAAGCCGGCTTCGTTGCAGGCTTGCTGCCAGTCGTCCAGCGCGTCGTCGAGGCGGCTCAGGCGCAGCGCGTCCTGTTCGTCGCTGCGGTCGAAGAAATCCGTCAGCAGCGCACGCAGATGCGTGGACCACTCGGTCGGTGTGGCAGGTGTGCGGAGGCGTTGCCAGTGGTGTTCCAGCCGATCCAGCAGCAGGCTCAACGGGCCGAGCAAGGTGGCGTCGAGGCCGCCGACTTCAGCGTAGGGTGCGATGCCGTCCAGCGAGTCGCCGTCGCCGACGGCGTAGCCGAGCAGCATGCGGCGCAGGCCGAAGCGCCAGCTGTTCTGTTCCAGCGCAGGCAGTTGCAGGCTGCGTTTCTGCGCACCGTCGAGACCCCAGCGTATGCCGGCGCCCTCGATCCAGCGGCGCAACGTGGGCAGGCCGGCTTCGTCGAAGCCGAAGCGCGCGCGCAGTGCAGGCACGTCGAGCAGGTCGAGTATCTCGCTGACCGTGAAGCGAGATTCGGGCAGCGCTAGCAGGTGCTCCAGTGCCACGATCAGCGGCACGCTGCCGCGCGCGGATTGATCGGCGACGCTGTACGGCAGATGGCGCGGATCGCTGGCGGGCAACCGTCCGAACACCGCCTGCACATGCGGCGCGTAGGTCTGGATGTCCGGCGTCATCACGATCACGTCGCGCGGCGCCAGCGGCTTGCCCTCACGCGCGGCGCGCTCGAACATCGCCAGCAGCTGGTCGTGCAGGATCTCCACCTCGCGCTGCGGATTGTGCGCGACGTGGAAGCGCAGCGAGGCATCGCCTTCATGCCACGACTTGGTTTGTGCCGGGTCGGCCGGCAGCGGTTCGAGGTCGAGAATCGCCTGCTGCACCTGTTGGAGCAGGCCGCTGCCGTCCACGTCCTGGAACAGGTCGATGCTGCGATCGATGGCAGCGAATTGCCGGCGATAGCGATCCGGCTGATCACAGGCGTCCAGCAGGCGGATGTAGTCGCGGCCCTGTTTGCCCCACGCGGCAAGCAGCGGATGGGCGTGCAGATGTAAATCCTCGTAGCGCGGTTGCGCGGACACGCCAGGCTTGTCGGCCTGCCGGCGCTGGCTGGCCTTGAGCAGTTCACGCTCCTCGATGATGTCGGCCCAATAGTGCCGGCACGGATTCGCCACCACCAGCAGCACCTGGCAGAACCGCGCCAGTGCGGTGAGCGCTTCCAGCGTCTGCTGCGGCAGTGAGGACATGCCGAACACCACGATGCGTCGTGGCAGTGCGGCTGGTCGTGCTGCGAGCGACTGCACGCGTTCGACAAACGCCTTATGCACGGCGGCGCGGTGGCCGTGACGCTGGGCGGCGCCGACGTCGTCCAGCAGCAGGCGCCACAGCTGCGGCTGCCAGCGCTGATCGGCTGCCAGCGGTGTGCGGCGATCGCGCAGGGCATCGTGCAGGTCGTCGCGGCCGTGCTCCCAGTCGTCCAGCCAATCGGCGCGATAAACCTGGTATTGGTCGAACAGGTCGGCGACGCGGGCGGCGAGTTGATGGCGCTTCTGCCAGTCCGGATCGTCACCGAGGAAGTCGCGCAGCGGCGCGAAACCATCGTCATGCAGATGTTGCGGAATCAGCCGCAGCAATCGCCAGGCAAGCCGCGACTTGTCGAACGGCGAAGTCGCCGGCACTGCGTCGCGACCGAGTACGGCGCGATAAGCCGTCCACAGGAAACGTCCCGGCAGTTGCACCTCGATCGCCGCGCTGATGCCCAGCCCGCCACTGGCGGGTGCGCGGGCCAGCGCCAGTTTCAACCACTGCGCAATGCCGTTGCTCTGCACCAGCATCAACTCGTTTTCCAGCGGCTGCAGTGGCGCGCGGGCCAGCCACGCGGTGAGCAGGTCGCGCAGGTCTTCCAGCCGGTTGCCGTGCAGCACCATCAGGCCGGGTTCGATCGGGGCAATGCGGGATGGCAGCGGCGATGCGATCACGAATGACGGTACTCGAATGCGCTCATGCGGTGATTGTCTCCGAGTGCGCAGCGATTGTCGCTGCAGGATATGGCGAACCCGCCATGACGCAGCCTACGCAATCGTCGTCGCATGATCTGAGAATATTTCCGGAAATTGACGAACGGCATGTCGATCAGGTCATGCCCCGTTCGTCATCTGGACAAGAGCCAAGGGTTTGCATGCCATGGCTCCACACCGACATGACACGGGAGAAACGACAATGCGATTCATGGTGATAGTCAAGGCGAACGAGGATACCGAAGCCGGCGTGATGCCGAGCGAGCAGGTGCTGACCGAGATGAGCAAGTTCAACGAGGAACTGGTGAAGGCCGGCATCATGTTGGCAGGCGAGGGCCTGCATCCCAGCGCGAAGGGCGTGCGGGTGAAGTTTTCCGGCCGTCAACGTACGGTGACCGACGGCCCGTTCGCCGAAACGAAGGAGCTGATCGCCGGCTTCTGGCTGTGGCAGGTGAAGTCGCGCGAGGAGGCGATTGAGTGGCTCAAGCGCGCGCCGTTCGACGGCGGCACCGAGATCGAGTTGCGTCAGGTGTTCGAGGCGGACGATTTCGGCGCCGAATTGACGCCGGAGCTGCGCGCGCAGGAAGAACGGCTGCGTGCGCAGGTGAACAGAAATTCCTGAGTCGGGCAATGCGCCCGGCTTCATTGGCAAACCCGATGGAGCATTCCATGAAAATCAACAATTACCTCATGTTCAACGGTAACGCCGAAGCGGCATTCACCTTCTATGCGCAGTGCCTGCGCGGCAAGATCGCGATGATGATGCGTTTCGGTGAAGCGCCCGGCTGCGAGCAGATGCCGGCAGAGACCCGCGACTGGATCATCCACGTGCGGCTCGAAGTCGGCGATCAGGTGCTGATGGGATCCGACTGCCCGCCGGATCGCCCGTATGACGGCATCAAGGGCTGCTCGGTGTCGATCGCGGTCGATTCGATGGCGGAAGGCGAGCGCATCTTCAACGCGCTGAAGGAAGGCGGTACGGTGCAGATGCCGTATGAAAAGACCTTCTGGGCCGAGCGGTTCGGCATGGTGGTCGATCAGTTCGGCGTGCCCTGGATGATCAACTGCGAGAAGGATCACTGACCACGCGCTACTCGTCCACGTGAAGTCAGCCGCTGAAACATAGACACAAGCACCACAGCCGGTCTTGCGTCGACGCGGTGCAGATGGTGTGATCGGTGGTCATGAGCATGACTGACACCCACCGCACCATCGATGCCGTCTGGCGGATCGAGTCGGCCCGGCTAATTGCCGGCCTTGCCCGCATGCTGCGCGATGTCGGGTTGGCTGAAGAGCTGGCGCAGGATGCGCTGGTGATCGCGCTGGAGCAGTGGCCGCAGACCGGCGTGCCGGAGAATCCCGGTGCCTGGCTGATGACCACCGCGAAGCATCGCGCGATCGACCGGCTGCGCCGCAGCAAGCTGCTCGAACGCAAGCACGCCCAGCTGATGCACGAGCTGGAAGCGGAACAGGATCAGCAAGTGTCGGCGGTCGAGGCGGCGCTCGATGATCCGATCGGCGACGACCTGCTGCGGCTGATGTTCACCGCCTGCCATCCGGTATTGTCGGTCGAGGCGCGCGTGGCGCTGACACTGCGTCTGCTCGGCGGCCTCACCACCGAGGAGATCGCGCGGGCATATCTGGTGCCGGAGTCGACGATCGCCCAGCGCATCGTCCGCGCCAAGCGCAGCCTGGCCAAGGCGCAGGTACCGTTCGAGGTGCCCCGTAGTGAGGAGCTGACGGCGCGATTGTCATCGGTGCTCGGAGTCATCTACCTCGTCTTCAATGAAGGCTATGCGGCCACCGCCGGCGACGACTGGATGCGGCCGGCGCTGTGCGAAGAAGCCTTGCGGCTCGGCCGGGTGCTGGTCGGACTGATGCCGCTGGAGCCTGAAGTGCACGGGCTGGTCGCCTTGATGGAGATCCAGGCATCACGCAGCCGTGCGCGGGTCGGCCCCACGGGAGCACCGGTGCTGCTGCTCGAGCAGAACCGGGCGCAATGGGATCGTCTGCTGATTGGTCGCGGTCTCGCTGCGCTGGAGTGCGCCGAGAAGCTGGGCGGTGCGCGCGGCGCCTATGCGCTGCAGGCGGCGATTGCCGCCTGTCACGCGCGTGCGTTGACGGCGGAGGCGACCGATTGGGCGCGCATCGCGACACTCTATGCAACGCTGGCCCAGCTGGCGCCGTCACCGGTGGTGGAGTTGAACCGTGCAGTGGCGCTGTCGATGGCGTCTGGCCCCGCTGCCGGCCTGGAGCTCGTCGACACGCTGACCGCCGAGCCATCGCTGGCGAACTACCATCTGTTGCCGACAGTGCGCGGCGATCTGCTGGCCAGACTCGGCCGCTTCGACGAGGCTCGCGTGGAATTCGAGCGGGCCGCCGCAATGACCCAGAACGTACGCGAACGCGAGCTGCTGCTTGAGCGCGCGCAGGCGTGCACAGAGGGCTCCGGGGTTACGCCGCCGCAGTGACGAATGCGGGGTGGTTGCTTGGGGTGGTTGCTTGCTGGTGCAGGTCGAACGACCCCGACAAAAAAGGCCATCCTTGCGGGACGGCCTGATTCGTTGAATCCAATGGTGGGCGATGCAAGGATCGAACTTGCGACACCTGCCGTGTGAAGGCAGTGCTCTACCGCTGAGCTAATCGCCCGCCGAGAACGCGGCATTTTAGGGGGAGTCGCGAGGCGGGTCAATGGCTGTCTCGGTTGAAAGCGCGCTGGCCGGCTGCTGGCGAGCTGGGCCGCGGTGCGCGGGGAGGCGCTGTAAACTCGCCATTCTTCAAATACCAAAGCACTTGATCATGGACTTTCTCAGCACCGAATTCGCCCACATCCTGCAAGCATTGCAGAATTTCCAGCTGACGCCGTGGAAGATCATCGGCCTGCTCGGCTCGGTGATGTTCACCAGCCGCTGGTTCGTGCAGCTGTACTACACGCGCAAGCACAAGCGGGTAGTGATGCCGCTGTCGTTCTGGTGGTTGTCGGTGGTGGGCAGTGCACTGTTGCTGGCTTATTTCACTGTCGGCAAGAACGATTCGGTGGGCATCATCTCGAATTTCTTCCCAGCCTTCGTCTCGGTCTACAACCTGATCGTGCATTTGCGCCATCACAAGAACAGCGTCACTGGCGACACGATTGCGTGACCAGGCCGAGCGGGCGTTAAAGCCCGCTCGGGATCGCGCTAGAAACTATTCGGGATCGTAGTCGAGGTTGGAGGCGAGCCAGCGTTCGGCCTCGGCCATGGTCCAGCCCTTGCGTTTGGCGTAGTCCTCGACCTGTTCCTTGCCGAGTCGGCCGACCACGAAGTACTGGCTGTCCGGGTGCGAGTAGTACCAGCCGGAGACGGCTGCGGCCGGATACATCGAGAAGCCTTCGGTGAGTTCGATGCCGGTGTTTCTGGTGACATCGAGCAGCGCGAACAGAGCGGTCTTCTCGGTGTGATCGGGACAGGCCGGATAACCCGGGGCGGGGCGGATGCCGCGGTATTTCTCGGCGACGAGATCGTCGTTGTCGAGCGATTCTTCTGGTGCATAACCCCAGAACTCGCGGCGCACGCGCTCGTGCATGTGTTCGGCGAACGCCTCGGCGAGACGGTCGGCCAGCGCCTTGAGGATGATCGAGGAGTAGTCGTCGTAGTCGGCCTGGAAGCGCGCCAGATGTTCTTCGATGCCGATGCCGGCGGTGACCGCGAAGCCGCCGAGCCAATCCGATTTTCCGAATTCCTTCGGCGCAATGAAATCGGCGAGGCAAAGGTTCGGCCGTTCGATCGGCTTGTCGGCCTGCTGGCGCAGGCTGAGCAGGGTGGCAAGTCGCTCGGAGCGAGTGGTGTCGGTATACACCTCCACGTCGTCGCCGATGTTCGCGGCGGGCCACAGACCGATGACCGCTCGGGCGGCCAGCCACTTCTCGGCGATGATCTTGTCCAGCATCGCCTGCGCATCGCGGAACAGTTCGCTGGCCTGGGCGCCGACGACTTCGTCGGTGAGGATGGCCGGGTAGTGGCCGGCCAGTTCCCAGGCCTGGAAGAACGGCGTCCAGTCGATGTATGGACGGATCGTGGCAAGGTCGTAGTTGTCGAATACGGTGACGCCGGGTGTATTCGGTTGCGGCGGTTCGTAGGCGGCCCAGTCGCAATTGAAGCGCTGCGCGCGCGCCTTGGCCAATGGCACCAGCTGCTTGCCGGGGCCGCGGTTGCGATGGCGTTCGCGCACGTCGGCGTAGTCGGCACGCACCTTGGCGAGGAAGTCCTCGACCAGATCCTTGCTGACCAGCGACTGCGCCACGCCGACCGCGCGCGAGGCGTCCTTCACCCACACCGTGCCGGCCTTGTAGTGCGGCTCGATCTTCAGCGCGGTGTGCGCGCGCGAGGTGGTGGCGCCGCCGATCAGCAGCGGGATGTGGAAGTCCTGTCGCTGCATCTCGCGCGCGACCTGTGACATCTCCTCCAGCGACGGCGTGATCAGGCCGGACAGGCCGATCATGTCGGCCTTCTCGGCGATCGCGGTTTCCAGGATCTTCTGCGCCGGCACCATCACGCCGAGGTCGATCACCTCGAAGTTGTTGCAGCGGAGCACTACGCCGACGATGTTCTTGCCGATGTCGTGCACGTCGCCCTTGACCGTGGCCATGATGATCTTGCCGTTGTTCTTGCCCATGTCGCCGGTGCGCAGCTTTTCCGCCTCGATATACGGCAGTAGATAGGCCACCGCTTTCTTCATCACGCGGGCGGATTTCACCACCTGCGGCAGGAACATCTTGCCGGCGCCGAACAGGTCGCCGACCACGTTCATGCCGTCCATCAGCGGGCCTTCGATCACGTCGAGCGGACGCGTCGACAACTGGCGTGCTTCCTCGGTGTCCTCGACCACGTACTGGTCTATGCCGTGCACCAGTGCATGGCTGAGCCGCTCGCG
The DNA here is from genome assembly GCA_035566635.1 of Rhodanobacter sp. Lineage (GTDB taxonomy): Bacteria > Pseudomonadota > Gammaproteobacteria > Xanthomonadales > Rhodanobacteraceae > Rhodanobacter. Next base: position 10,942 of record DATMQY010000015.1, on the reverse strand, counting down.
CACGGGTTTCTCGCGCCAGGCCAGTGTCTCGATCACCGCTTCGCCGCGCTTGCCCTTGTAGTTGTCGGCGATCTCCAGCAGGCGTTCGGTGGCGTCGTCGCGGCGATTCAGCACCACGTCCTCGACGCGTTCGCGCAATGGCGGATCGATGTCGTCCATGATCGTCAGCGCACCGGCGTTGACGATACCCATGTCCATGCCGGCGCGGATCGCGTGGTACAGGAATACCGAGTGGATCGCCTCGCGCACGATGTTGTTGCCGCGGAACGAGAACGACACGTTGGAGACGCCGCCGGAGATGTGGCAATCCGGGAAACGCTGCTTCAGCTCGCGGGTGGCCTCGATGAAATCCACCGCGTAGTTGTTGTGTTCCTCGATGCCGGTGGCGATCGCGAAGATGTTGGGATCGAAGATGATGTCTTCGGGCAGGAAGTCGAGTTCCTTCGTCAGCAGTTCGTACGCGCGCGAGCAGATCTCGATCTTGCGCGCGCAAGTGTCGGCCTGGCCTTGCTCGTCGAATGCCATCACCACCGCGGCGGCGCCGTACTGCTGCACCTTGCGCGCCTGTTCGAGGAACGCGGCTTCGCCTTCCTTCATCGAGATCGAGTTGACGATGCCCTTGCCCTGCAGGCAGCGCAGGCCGGCCTCGATCACCGTCCACTTGGACGAGTCGATCATGAACGGCACGCGGGCGATGTCCGGTTCGGACGAGATCAGGTTGACGAAGCGGGTCATCGCCGCTTCCGAGTCGATCAGGCCCTCGTCCATGTTGATATCGATTACCTGCGCGCCGTTCTCGACTTGCTGGCGGGCGACTTCGACGGCCTCGTCGTAGCGGTCTTCCTTGATCAGTTTCTTGAACTGCGCCGAACCGGTGACGTTGGTACGCTCGCCCACGTTGATGAACAGCAGGTCGGGCGTGATGACCAGCGGTTCGAGACCGGACAGGCGGGTGTGACGGGTGGTGCTCATCGACTACGGAATTCCATGCAATGTGTGTCCTCTCCTCGGCAAATCCGGGGAAGAGGGCTTTCGAGGTAGATGACGCTCATGCGGCTTCAGCCGCCGGCACAGGCAGCGCACGCGGCGCATACTTGCGTACCGCTTCGGCGATCGCCTTGATATGCGCCGGCGTGGTGCCGCAACAGCCGCCGACCAGGTTCAGCAAACCGTCGCGGGCGAAGCCGCCGATCACGTCGGCCATGTGTTCGGGTGTCTCGTCGTATTCGCCGAACGCATTTGGCAGGCCGGCGTTCGGGTGCGTGCTGACGTAGCTTTCCGCGAGGTTCGCCAGCGTCTGGATATGCGGCCGCAGATCGTCCGCGCCGAGCGCGCAGTTGAAGCCCACCGACAACGGCCGCGCGTGGCGTACCGAGTAGTAGAACGCCTCGGCGGTCTGGCCCGACAGAGTGCGGCCGGAACGATCAGTGATAGTGCCGGAGATCATCACCGGCATCCGTGCACCACGCTGGTGAAACAGTTCGCTCAATGCGAACAGCGCAGCTTTGGCATTCAGCGTGTCGAAGATCGTCTCCACCATGATCACGTCGGCGCCGCCGTCGATCAGACCATTCGTGGATTCGGTGTAGTTCTCCGCCAGCTCCTCGAACGTGACGTTACGGAAGCCGGGGTCGTTGACGTCCGGCGACAGCGACGCGGTGCGGCTGGTCGGGCCGAGTACGCCGATCACGAAGCGCGGCCGCCCCGGCGTTTTCGCGCTCATCGCGTCGCAGGCGGCACGCGCGAGCTTCGCGCCTTCGAGGTTCAATTCGTAGGCCAGATGCTGCAGCTTGTAGTCGGCCTGGCTGATGCGGGTGGAGTTGAAGGTGTTGGTCTCGACCAGATCGGCGCCGGCTTCCAGATAGGCGTCGTGCACGCCGCGGATGATTGCCGGCTTGGTCAGCGTCAACAGATCGTTGTTGCCCTTGAGGTCGCAGCCGCCGGGGTGGGCATGGTTATCGTGGACATGCGCGTGGCCGTCATGACCATGCTCGAAACGTTCGCCGCGAAAGCCATCCTCGTCCAGCTCATGCGCCTGCAGCATGGTGCCCATGCCGCCGTCGAGGATCAGGATGCGCTGGCGCAGCGCCTGCTCCAGCAGAGCGACGCGATCGGGGTGGATCCAGGGCAGGGCACTCATCGAACTTCCTTTCATGAAACGTGGTGTGCGGTGGGCAGATCGGTTCATGCTGGCTTGCGCGCCAGCAGGCTAATCACTTCGAAGTGCGGCGCCTTGCGCTCGCGGCTGAGTCGGGTGCAGCTCATCACGTCGAGGCCGGCAGCACGCGCGTAGCCATCGAGTTGCTCACTGCTGAAACCGAGATTGCGATGGTCGAACGGCTCCACCGCGGTGCGATGATCGTGCTGGCCCAGCGTCACGGCGAGCAGGCGGCCGCCGGGGCGCAACAGCCGCGCGGCTTCGGCCACGGCTTTGGCCGGATGTTCGGCATAGGTCAGCGCATGCAGCATCAGCACCAGGTCGAAACGCTGCTCGCCGAGATCCAGCGCATGCATGTCGCCCTGGCGTACCTGCACGTTCGCGAAGGATTTCAGGCGCTTGGCGGCGGCCTCGACCACGCGTTCGCTGCTGTCGACGCAGACGATCGAATGCGCATGCGGTGCCAGCAGTTCGGCGGTGATGCCGTCGCCGGAGGCGATGTCCAGCACGTCGCCGGTGCCTAGCAATTGCAGCAGCGAACGCGCCAATGTTTCCCAGGTGCGGCCGGGCGAGTAGTGGCGCTCCATGTCGCCGGCGACGGTGTCGGCCCAGCCTTCCTCGCGTGCGCGATTTGCCAGCACGCCGGGCAGGCGTGCGCTGTCTTCGCGCAGCAACGCGTCGTCGATGCTTTCGCGCAGCGAACCGAGCAGGCTGTGCTGGGCTTCGTCGCCCTCGTTGTTGGCGCGGTAATAGGCGGACACGCCGGCACGGCGATCGCGCACCAGGCCGGCCTCCTTCAGCTTGGCCAGATGGGTGGACACGCGCGGTTGCGCCAGATGCAGCACGGCAGCCAACTCGGCTACGGTGAGTTCCTCGTGCTCGAGCAGCGCCAGCAGGCGCACACGGGTGGGGTCGGCCAGCAGCCGGAGCACGCTGGAGGCGGTCGCCAAGTCCATCGGGCATCCTTTTATCGCGATAAAGAGATGACAAGGCTAGGCTTAGCTTGGGGAGCCGTCAAGCGCAGACTGAACCGGTTCTACCAAGGAATCGAAAAATCGGCGGAAGCTAAGGTTCATGCGGTCAGCCGAAACACGTTCGTCGAACGGGCTGTCGCGACTGAAGTCGCTCCCATCGGAGCGAGTCGCTAGAATGGGCGGCTTGCTTGAAAAAGTCCGTCTTGATCAGCTGCCCGCAGGCGGCGCCGGGAGTAGTGCATGGATTTCCGATTTACCGAAGACCAGTTGTCGATCCAGTCGATCGCCCGCGATTTCGCGCAGAAGCGCATCGTGCCCGTGGCCGCCGAGTTGGACGCCAAGGGCGAGTTTCCGCTGGACAACATTCGAGAGATGGGTCAGCTCGGCCTGATGGGCATCGAGGTGCCGCACGAGTACGGCGGCGCCGGCATGGATCCGATCGCCTACGTACTGGCGATGATCGAGATCGCTTCGGCCGATGCGGCCACCGCCACCATCATGTCGGTGAACAACTCGCTGTTCTGCAACGGCATCCTCAAGCACGGCAACGAGGAGCAGAAGCAGAAATACGTGCGCGCGATCGCCACCGGCGATGCGATCGGCGCGTATGCGCTGACCGAGCCGCAGTCCGGTTCCGACGCCTCGGCGATGCATACCCGCGCCAGCAAGAACGCGAACGGCGACTGGGTGATCAACGGCAAGAAGAGCTGGATCACCTCCGGCCCGGTGGCGCGCTACATCGTTCTGTTCGCGATCTCCACGCCAGGCATCGGCGCCAAGGGCGTGTCGGCCTTCATCGTCGATACCCAGTTGCCGGGCTTCCACGCAGGCAAGAGCGAGCCGAAGCTCGGCATCCGCGCCTCGGCCACCTGCGAAATCGAGTTCACCGATTACGTCCTGCCGAAGGAAAACCTGCTGGGCGACGAGGGCAAGGGCTTCTCGATCGCGATGGGAGTGCTCGATGCCGGCCGCATCGGTATTGCTTCTCAGGCAGTCGGTATTGCCCGCGCCGCGTACGAGGCGACCTTGCAGTGGTCGCGTGACCGCAAGGCGTTCGGCGCGCCGATCGGCACGTTCCAGATGACCCAGTCGAAGATCGCCGACATGAAGTGCAAGCTGGACGCAGCAACTCTGCTGACCCTGCGTGCGGCGTGGACCAAGGGCGAAACCGAAAAGCACGGTGGCCGTTTCGGCACCGAAGCGGCGGTCGCCAAGCTCACCGCGTCGGAAGCGGCGATGTGGATCAGCCATCAGGCCGTGCAGATTCACGGCGGCATGGGTTACTCGAAGGAAATGCCGCTGGAGCGCTATTTCCGCGACGCCAAGATCACCGAAATCTACGAAGGCACCAGCGAGATCCAGCGCATGGTGATTGCGCGTGCGGAGACTGGGCTGCGCTGAGGAGGATTTTCCGTTAAGCGATAGCTGACATGAAAAGCCCCGGACATGCCGGGGCTTTTTTGTTTTGCTATTTCAGGATCAAGTCCCGCGGTGCGGATCCGAATCGAACGACTGCATGCCGTTATGGGTTTGCGTGGCCGGCGGCACATCACCATCCAGCTTGTCGCCGAGCAGGCGGCGTACCACCACGTAGAACACCGGAATCAGCAGTACGCCGAGGAAGGTGGCGAACAGCATGCCGCCGATCACGCCGGTGCCGATCGCATGACGCGCGTTGGCGCCGGCGCCGCTGGAGATGAACAGCGGGAACACGCCGAGGATGAACGCCAGCGAGGTCATCAGGATCGGCCGCAGTCGCAACCGGGCCGCAGTGACCACCGCGTCACGCAAGGTCTTGCCGGCCAGCTGCTGTTCCACCGCGAACTCGACGATCAGGATCGCGTTCTTCGCGGCCAAGCCGATCACCGTGATCAGGCCGATCTTGAAGTAGATGTCGTCGGGCAGGCCGCGCAGCAGGGTGAACACTACTGTGCCAAGCAGGCCCAGCGGCACCACCAGCAAGACCGCGACCGGGATCGACCAGCTTTCGTACAGTGCGGCCAGCGCCAGGAACACGATCACGATCGACAGCACCATCAGCAGCGTGGCCGCATTGCCGGAGAGGATTTCCTGATACGACTGGCCGGTCCAGTCAAAACCGAAACCCTTCGGCAAATCGTTGTTGACGATCTTCTCCATCTCGCTCATCGCCTCACCCGAGGCGTGCCCCGGTGCCGGCGAGCCGACGATCTCGACCGCCGAGTAGCCGTTGTAGCGGGTCAGCGACGGTGAAGAGACGTCCCAGCGGGTGTGCACCACATTCGACAGCGGGATCATCTGCGGGGTGTTGCTGCCGGTGGCGGATGGACCGGGCGTGAAGATGTGTTGCAGCGCTTCCGGGCCCATACGGTAAGGCGCATCGGCCTGCATGATGACGCGCTTGACGCGACCGCCGTAGGTGAAGTCGTTGACGTAGACCGGCGCCAGCATCAGGCTGATCGCGTTGTAGATGTCGCCCACCGACAGCCCCATCGACTGCGCCTGCACGCGATCCACATCCAGGTGCAGCTGCGGCGCATCTTCCAGCGAGTTCGGGCGCACGCCGGTCAGCAGCTTGTCCTGGCTGGCCTTGCCGAGCAGGGTGTTGCGTGCCTGGGTGAGTGCGTCGCGACCGGCGCCGCCACGATCCTGCAGATACATGTCGAAGCCGCCGAACTGGCCCAGGCCCTGCACCGTGGGAATGTTGGCCACGAAGATGCGCGCGTCGTGCACCTGCTGCATCTCGCCGTTCGCGCGCTGGATGAACTGCGCGGCCGTCACGTCGCGCTTGGCCCAGTCCTTGAGCTTGATGAAGGCCATGCCGGCATTCTCGCCGGAGCCGATGAAGCTGAAGCCGGTGACCTGAAGCACGCCTTCCACCGCGCTGTCCTTGTTCAGCACGTCGCGCATCTGTTTCATCACGGCGCTGGTGCGCTGCTTGGTGGCGCCGGGCGGTAGCTGGATCACCGCCAGCGCATAGCCCTGGTCCTCTTCCGGCAGGAAGCTTCCGGGCAGGCGTGTGTACAGGAAGCCGCCGAGCACCGCGACCAGCACGAAGGCCAGCATCCAGCGCGGCGCATGCCGCACGGCGCCGCCGACGTGGCCGGTGTAGGTGTGCGTGACCCAGCTGAAGAGCTCGTTGAACTTGCGGTAGACGATGTTCTTTTTCTTGTCGTGCTCCGGCTTCAGGAAGCTGGCACACAGCGCCGGGGTGAACGACAGCGCGAGGACCGCGGAGAAGCCCATCGAAACCGCGATGGTCAGTGCGAACTGTTTGTAGATCACGCCGGTGGCACCGGGCTGCAGCGCCGACGGCACGAACACCGCCGCCAGCACCACGGTGATCGCCACGATGGCGCCGGTGATCTGGCCCATCGCCTTGCGGGTGGCGTCCTTCGGCGACAGGTTTTCCTCGGTCATGATGCGTTCGACGTTCTCGATCACCACGATCGCGTCGTCCACCACGATCCCGATGGCGAGCACCAGCCCGAACAGGGTCAGCAGGTTAATCGAGAAGCCGAGTAGCTCGAGCCCGAAGAACGTTCCGATGATCGAGACCGGAACCGCCAGCACCGGGATGAGTGTCGCCCGCCAGCTCTGGAGGAACACGAACACCACCAGCGTCACCAGCGCCATTGCCTCGAACAGCGTCGTGACCACTTCGCTGATCGACTCGGTGATGAATGGGGTAGTGTCGAAAACGATGCTCCAGTGCACCCCCTGCGGGAACGTCTGGGACAGCTCGTTCAACCGCGCAACCAGCGCCTTCTTCACGTCCAGCGCGTTGGCGCCCGGTCGCAGGTACACCAGGATGTTCGCGGTCGGCTTGCCATTGACCCGGCCTACCAGGTCGTAGTTGCGCGCCCCCAGGGTCACCCGCCCGATGTCACTGACCCGCACCAGCGAGCCGTCTGCCCGCGCCCGCACGATGATGTTCTCGAATTGGGTGCGGTCTTTGAGCCGCCCGAGTGTCGTCACCGGAATCGTGAGCTGGGTGCCCGCCGGCGCGGGCTCCCGGCCGATCCGGCCGGCCGGGTTGGTCGCGTTCTGCTCCTGTACCGCCGTCGCCACGTCTCCCACCGTGAGGCCGAGCTGCGCCAGGCGATCGGGGTCCAGGCTCAACAACATGGAGAACTCGAGCTGGCCGAAGGTGAATGCGTCGCCCACGCCGGGCACCCGCTTGAGCTCGTCTTCTACGTAGATCTTCGAGTAGTTGCTGAGAAACTCGGAGTTGTAACGCGGGTCGTCCGACTGAAGTGCCGTCACGAGCAGGATGTCGGTTTGCGCCTTCTTGACCGTGATCCCCTGCCGCACGACCTCCTGCGGCAGCTGCGGCTGCGCCAGGGCCACCTGGTTCTGCACGTCGACCGCCGCCAGATCGATGTTGCGCGAGATGTCGAAGTAGACCGACAGGCTCATCGTCCCGTCGCTCGCGTTCGCCGACTTGAAGTAGATGAGGCCGTCGAGTCCCGAAAGCTGCTGCTCGATCGGCGCAGCCACCGCCTGGGCCACGTCTTCCGCCGTGGCGCCGGGGTATACGGCCGTGACCTGCACCACCGGGGGCGTGATCTGTGGGTAGCGGTTGAGCGGGAGAGTGATCAAAGCGAACAGTCCCAGCAGGACCACCACGATCGACACCACGGCCGAGAAGATCGGCCGCCGGATGAAGAAGTATCGGATCTCCGGCGAGTCGCTCATCGCTTTTCCTGGATCGGGGGCGCGGCGGACGGCGGCGCCACAGGGGGGGCGCTGTCGGGCCGAGCCCGCAGCGTGGTATCGGACGCGGGGTTGTAGGGAACCGGGCGCACCGGCCGGCCGGGTGCTACCCGTTGAGCTCCCTCCACGATCACCCGGTCCCCCGGCTTCAGGCCGCTCTCGATCAGCCACTGCGTCCCCGCCCACTCGCTTGCGACGATGTCCCGGGCGGCGACCTTGTCACCCTCCCCGAGCACGTAGAGGAAGGGCCCGTTCAGGCCCTGCTGGACGGCGCGCTGCGGCACCAGCATTGCCTCGGTCCGCTTGAGCCCGAGCATCTGCACCCGCATGAACTGGCCCGGGAGCAACGTGTGCTGCGGGTTGGGGAACTCGGCCCGCAGCTGGAGCGCCCCGGTCGTCGGCTGGATGGCGAGGTCGATGAAGTTGAGCTTGCCGGTGTGGCCGAACACGCTGCCGTCCGCGAGCGTCGCCTGAACGTCGAGAACGCCGGGCGGGATGATGAGCCGCTTGGCCGCGATGTCCCGCCGCCACCGGAGCACCTCTTGGTCCGACGGGTTGAAGAATACGTAGACCGGATCCACTTGCTCGACCGTCGTCAACAGATCGGTCGGGCCGGACGCGAGGGCGCCGAGCACCATCAGCGCCCGGCCGGCCCGGCCGTCGATCTCGGCCCGCACGAAGGTGTCGTCGTAACTCTTCTTGGCGGCCTGGACCGCCGCCTGAGCATCCTGCACCGCGGCCTGGGCCTGCTCCACCGCCGTCTGGGCGTCGTCCACGTCCCGTTGCGCGACCGCTCGCTCGACCAGGAGCGGCTTGAGCCGCGCGAGGTTCCGCTCCGCGTTCGCCAGCGTCGCCCGGTTTTGGGTCAGGCGGGCCTGGGCGCTCTGGTAGTTCGCTGCGTACGTGCGCGGGTCAATCCGGAAGAGCACCGTGCCCTTCTTCACGTCCGTGCCCTCGACATAGGGCCGCGCGACGATCACACCCGCCACCTGGGCCCGCACCTCGACGCGCTTCGACGCTTCCCCCTGCGCCACCCACTCGAACTTCGCAGGCACGGTCTGCGGTTGTACCGTCAGCACCGTGACCTCAGGCGGCGGCGGCGCTGCCGGAGAAGCCTTCTGGCAGGCGGCGAGGATGAGCAGTGCTGCGAGCCGCTTCGACTGTGTCACGATTTTTTCTCCTGAGCGGCGTGGAAGAAGCTATGAGCAGAGTGGAATGTTCACCCGCGTTTCTGAAGGGCAATAGGGGCGTGCGGCTAGTGACTCGCTCGATCGCTCTACGCACGGGGGTGGTCGGGCGCCGTGATGCGCGCCGCGGCGTTGGTGCGGGCCCAAGCGAGCACGCGCTCACAATGCCAAAAATAAATGCGAGCGCTCACTATCGTTCTAAGTGCGCCAGCTATTAACTTTGCCTGACAAAGTCCTGCAACTTAAGTGTTAAGTTATTGTGGAAAAAGATTTTACATCAAACAGCCCTACCCATTCCCGGTCCCACTACCTACTTTCCGACCTATGCCGATGCACCCCCTCGTCGGCCACCGCGACGCCCGCGAACGGCTCGCCCGGGCGGTGCGGTCGGACCGGTTGCCCCAGGTCCTGGCCGTGGTCGGGCCAGCCGGGGTGGGCAAGCAGCGCCTGGCCCTCTGGCTCGCCCAGCTCTTGGTGTGCGAGCAGCCGGGCGACGAGCCGTGCGGCCGATGCCGCCCGTGTCGCCAGGTCGAGGGGCTGGCACACCCCGATGTGCACTGGCTGGTGCCGATCGCCCGGCCCAAGGCGACGGACCCGGACAAGCAGGTCGAGGAAGCAGCCGAGGCGCTGGCCGAGGTCATGGATGAACGGCGCGCGCGGAGCTTGTACCCAGCGCCGGATGGCATGGCGATCCACGGATTGGCCAGCGTTCGGCTCCTGCATCGGCGAGCGGCGCTGACGCCCGTGGTCGGGCGCCGCAAGATCTTCATCCTGGGCGAGGCCGATCGACTGGTGCCCCAGGAAGCGAGCCCGGAAGCGGCGAATGCGCTCCTGAAGCTCCTGGAGGAGCCGCCGGCCGACACCGTCTTCGTGCTCACGACGGTGGACCCGCGGCGACTGCTGCCGACCGTGCGATCGCGCGCCGTCCCCGTTCGGCTCCGGCGCCTCAGCGACGACGATGTCGCGACGATCCTGAGCGCTGGCGGCATGACGGGTGACGACCTTCGGGCGCGCGTGGAGCAGGCGAGCGGATCCGTCGGGGCCGCACTCGCGGAGGGTGACAAGGGGGGCCTGGCGTACATCGCCGCCCGCGAAATGCTCGACGCGGTGCTGGCGGGGCGTCCCGGTGTCCCCGCTCGGATGGAGCAGGCCCTTCGCCAGACGCCGTGGGCGGCGCGCGGCGAGTTCACCGCGATGCTCGATGCCCTGGCTGAGACCCTGGGCGACGCGGCGCGGGCTGCGCTAGGGGAATCTCCGCGGCGAGCGCTGCCGAATGCGCTCAGCGTGCGCCGCGACCCGGCCGCCCTGATCCGTGCCATCGACCGCGTGGCCGATGCGCGCGAGGCGGCCGCCGGAAACGTGAACCCTCAGCTCCTGCTCGCCACGTTGGGCGAGGAGCTGGCGGAGGTGCTGTGAAGCTCTCGCACCTGGACGAGACGGGCCGGGCCCGAATGGTGGACGTCGGGGACAAGGCTGTGACCGCGCGCACCGCGCAGGCCGAGGGCGCGGTCCGAATGTCACGGGAGGCATTCGAGGCCGTCGCGGCCAGCGCGGTCGAAAAGGGAGACGTGCTGGGTGTGGCGCAGGTGGCGGGTACCATGGCCGCCAAACGGACGGGGGAATTGATCCCCCTGTGCCATCCGGTCGGGCTCGAGCATGTGGCGGTCGAAGCGTCGCTCGATGCCGAGCTTCCCGGCGTCAGAGTGCGGGCCTCCGCAAAGGTCCGCGGCCGGACCGGGGTGGAAATGGAAGCGATGACGGCAGTGGCCATTGCGTGTCTCACGGTGTACGACATGGCCAAGGCAATCGATCGCGGGATGGTCATCGAGGACGTTCGACTGGTTGCGAAGACCGGGGGAACCCGGGGCGACTGGCACCGCCGGCCGAAGTAAGCCGGCGATACCCGTTCAAGGAGGATTGGATGAAGG
>DATMQY010000014.1:0-12286 GCA_035566635.1 Rhodanobacter sp. | reverse complement strand
GATCAAGGTCTTGCTGCAGATGAAGCACAAGACGCTGGTAAAAAGCCTGCACAGCGACAGCCTCAATCCGTATATCGACTTGAACGACAGTCCCTTCTACGTGGTGCAGGAAGCACGCGAATGGACGGCGGTACGCGATGCGCACGGTCAAGCCTTGCCGCGTCGTGCCGGCGTGAGTTCGTTTGGTTTCGGCGGCGTGAATGCCCATGTGGTGCTGGAGGAATACATTCCTTCGGCGGTGACGGCTCCGGTCGCGGATGGCCCGATCGTCGTAGTGTTGTCAGCGCGCAATGAAGAACGTCTGCGTGAGCAGGTACAGCAGCTGCTCGCATTTATCAGCACACCGCAAGCGGAAATGAAGATCGGCCTGGCCGATCTGGCTTATACGCTGCAGGTCGGGCGTGAGGCGATGGAAGAGCGGCTGGGTCTCGTAGTCGACTCGCTAGCCGACTTGCGCGACAAGCTGACGCGCTTCCTCGCCGGTAACGATGGCGCGGACGAGCTCCATCGCGGACAAGTCAGGCGCAACAAAGATGCCATGGCTGCGTTCTCGGCCGATGAAGACATGGCCCATACCGTTCGAAGCTGGGTCGAAAAAGGCAAGTTCGGCAAGCTGCTCGATCTGTGGGTGAAGGGTTACGGGCTTGATTGGAACGGCCTCTACGGCGACCGCAAACCACGCCGCATCAGCTTGCCGACTTACTCCTTTGCCAAAGAAAGCTATTGGGTCCCGGCAGGACATGCCGGCCTGTCGACGGCGCCCGCTGTGGGCGCCATGCTGCATCCGTTGATGCAGCGCAATTCATCGAACTTGTCAGGGCCGCGTTTCAGCAGCCGTTTTGATGGCAGCGAATTTTTCCTTGCCGACCATGTGGTATTGGATAACCCGGTATTGCCTGGCGTGGCTCAGTTGGAAATGGCACGCTTTGCGGCGAGCGAAGCGATGGACGGCGCCGGCAAGCTGCATTTGAAGGACGTCGTATGGGCGCGTCCTGCGCTCGTCGGCAGTGAGGGGCTGGAACTGCATCTTTCGCTTTATCCGGAAGGCAACGGTGAGGTCAGCTACGAGATTCACGCCGATATCGCCGATGGCGAGATTGTCTATGGCCACGGCGTGGTAACCGATGTCATCGAGGACACCACTCCTGCGATCCACGACTTGGCGGCCTTGCGTCAACAATGCACGCAGACACACCTGAATGCCGTGCAGTGCTATGCCGTGTTCGACGAATTGGGTTTGCACTACGGAGATGGCTTCCAGGGTTTGAGCGAACTGTTCGTCGGCAAGCAATTGGCGTTGGCGCGGATAATGCTGCCGGCCTCGGTGCATGCGTCGAAGGATAGCTACCTGCTGCATCCCAGCATGCTCGATGCCGCGCTGCAGGCATCGGTCGGTTTGCAGATAAGCGCAAACGCAGGCGATTTGACCCTGATGCTGCCGTTCGTCTTGGGTGCACTGGACGTGCTTGCCCCTTGCACGTCCAGCATGTGGGCGGTGGTTCGGCACAGCACCGGTCGCGCAAGCAGCGATGCCGTGCACAGCGTCGACATCGACTTGTGCGATGACAACGGCGTGCCGTGCCTGCGATTCAAACAGCTAGGCCTGCGGGTATTGACCACTCCGCCGACGGGCAGCAGTAACCGCGATATGGACTCGGAAGACGTGACAAGCCATCTGGAGGCCCATCAAGTGAGTGATTCAGTACTGCAGCCGGCACCAATGGAACGGGAGAAAGCGGCTGTCGCGACCAGCGCCACCGATGCATCGGACGATATCCAGGAAAGAGCCTCGCGTTATTTCGTGCGCTTTCTGTCGGCGACATTGAAACTACCGACCCACAGGATCGATCCGCGCGCGCAGATGGAAACCTATGGTATCGATTCGCTGCTGGTGCTGGATTTGACGCGCGCTCTGGAAAAGCAGTTCGGTCCGCTGCCAAAAACACTGTTCTTCGAATATCAAACGATTGCCGCGTTGAGCGGATATTTTGTGCAGCATCATCAGGCCGCGATGGCTGCGCTGCTGGGTGAAAGCCGCACCGTCGCAGCCGCTGTATCGACGCCTTCGGCGAGCAAGATCGATAAGCCTGCTTCTGCGTCGCCAAGCCGCCGCTCGCGTTATGAGACACGCAGCCGTATCAGCAAGGATGTCCGCGACGAGGTCGGCGAAATCGCCATCATCGGCGTGGCCGGACGCTATCCACAAGCAGGCAACCTCGAGCAGTTCTGGGCCAATCTGAGCCAGGGCAAGGACAGCATTACCGAGATTCCACCGGAGCGCTGGGACCATAAGCGCTACTTCGACGAAGACCGTACCAAGCCTGGCAAGTCCTATGGCAAGTGGGGCGGCTTTATCGACGGCGTCGATTTATTCGATCCGCTGTTCTTCAATATCTCGCCGCGCGAAGCGGAGCTGATGGACCCGCAGGAGCGGCTGTTCCTGGAGTGCGTCCACGCCACGCTGGAAGACGCCGGCTACACCCGCGACAACGTCGCCGAAGACAGCAATGTCGGTGTGTTCGTCGGCGTGATGTACGAGGAATACCAACTGTATGGCGCGCAAGAGCAAGCGTTAGGACGACCGATCGCTGTGCCGGGTCACCCGGCATCGATTGCCAATCGTATTTCGTATTTCTGCAACTTCAACGGCCCCAGCATGGCGCTGGACACCATGTGCTCGTCGTCGCTGACGGCGATCCACCTGGCTTGCCAAAGCCTGCAACGGGGTGGCTGTTCGGTGGCGGTTGCGGGTGGCGTGAACGTGTCGGTGCACCCCAACAAATACCTGATGTTGGCGCAGGGCAAGTTCATTTCCGGCAAGGGCCGCTGTGAGAGTTTTGGTGAGGGTGGCGAAGGCTATGTGCCGGGCGAAGGTGTCGGCGCCGTTCTGCTCAAACCGCTGGCGCAGGCCAAGGCCGATGGCGACCACATTTACGGGGTGATCAAAGCCACTGCCATCAATCACGGTGGCAAGACCAACGGCTACACCGTGCCCAACCCCAATGCGCAGGCCAAGGTGATTGAGCGGGCCTTGCGTGAAGGCGGGGTCGATGCACGCTCAGTGAGCTATATCGAAGCACACGGCACCGGTACCAGCCTGGGCGACCCCATCGAGATCGCCGGGCTGTCCAAGGCGTTCCGGAACTGGACGCAGGACACGCAGTTCTGCGCGATCGGTTCGGCCAAGTCGAACATCGGTCATTGCGAAAGCGCGGCGGGCATTGCTGGGGTGACCAAGGTATTGCTCCAGCTGAAGCACCAGCAATTGGTGCCGAGCCTTCATTCGAGTGTGTTGAATCCAAATATCGACTTTGACGGCACGCCGTTCGTGGTGCAGCAAGAACTCACCGCGTGGCCACGGCCAATGCTCGAGGTTGCTGGTGCGAAGTGGGAAGGACCGCGGATCGCCGGCATCTCCTCGTTCGGTGCTGGAGGTGCGAATGCGCACGTGGTGATCGAGGAATACGTTGCACCTGTCGTATCGCAAGCTGCAAGTGGTCCCGCGCTAATCGTGCTGTCGGCACGTCACGATGACCGGTTGCGCGAACATGCACACCAGTTGTTGTCGGCTATTGCATCGGACACGAATCTCGCGCTGGCTGATCTGGCCTACACCCTGCAAGTCGGCCGTGAAGCCATGGAAGAGCGGCTGGCGTTGGTGGTGAATTCGCTGGATGAGCTGCGTGAAAAGATGAGTGCCTATGTGGCGGGCGAAGCGGCCATCGAAGATCTCTACCGTGGCCAGGTCAATCGCAACAAGGAGACCTTGGCCGTATTGGCCACCGACGACGACATCGGCACTGCCGTCGAATCGTGGATTGCCAAAGGCAAGTTCGGCAAGCTGCTCGACCTATGGGTCAAGGGCCTCGCATTTGATTGGCAACGCCTGTATGGCGCCGTGCACCCGCGTCGTATCAGCCTGCCCACGTATCCGTTTGCCCGCGAGCGTTACTGGATCGAGGTTTCCGCCACTCAATCGATGAACCCGGCGCTGACGGGAGGAATGTTGCATCCGCTACTGCATCGCAATACGTCCAGTTTTGCGATGCAGCGTTTCAGCTCGCATTTCAGTGGCGAAGAATTCTTTCTCGCCGATCATATGGCGCGGGGCACACGTATCCTGCCAGGCGTTGCACAACTGGAAATGGCGCACCGCGCAGCCAGTGCGGCGATCGACGAGGATTGCCAGCTGCAATTGAAAAACATCGCCTGGATGCGGCCCGTCGCGGTCGGTGCGGACGGACTCGACCTGCACATCGCGCTGTTGCCGCAAGCGAATGGCGAGATCAGCTTCGAGATCTACCGCGATGCTGAGGATGGCGAAACCGTGGCGTATAGCCAAGGCACGGTAGTCGCCGTTGCAAGCGCGCAGCCGAGCACAGCCACGGCACACGATCTTGCCGCCTTGCGTGAGCAGTGCGCCGATACTCATCTGAGTGCTGCCCAGTGTTATGCCTTGTTCGAACGGATGGGGTTGCACTATGGCGCGGGATTCCAGGGTCTGAGCGAACTGTTCGTCGGGCCGCAGCAGGTCCTGGCGCGGATCACCTTGCCTGCCTCGGTGCCGATCGATGGCTACGCGCTGCATCCCAGCCTGCTGGACGCGGCACTGCAAGCTGCCATTGGCTTGGTGCGCGCTGCTGACGACACAGGCGAACCGGCGCTGATGTTGCCCATCGCGTTGGGATCGCTGGAAGTAATGGGACCTTGCACGGACAACATGTGGGCGGTGGTGCGTCATAGTGCCGGCAGCGCAGCCGGTGACGCATTGCAAACGATGGATGTCGAGCTCTGCGACGACGCAGGGGCGATATGCGTTCGCTTCAGCCAACTCGAGCTGCGCGCATCGACGGCCATTGCCGAACCCGACGCGGCGCCACGGACTCTGCTGACGAACCCAGTGTGGGAGGTGCAGCCCGCCATAGCTGATCGCGCCATAAGTCGCGTATTCGCGCGGAACATGGTGCTGTTGTGTGGCCTCGATGCAGCAGACGCGGATGGTGTGCAGGCGAACATATCGGACGTGACCTGCCAGGTGTTTGCCGTGGATCAGGATCTGGCGCGCTGCTATGAATCGGCGGCCGCCACCTTGCTGGAACACATCCTGTCGCTGAGCAGCCAGCCTGGGCAACACCTGATCCAGTTGGTGGTACCAGCCCAGGGCATCGGTCAGACCATGGCCGGACTGGGTGGCATGCTGCGCACCGCGCAGTTGGAAAACCCGCGCATCGTCGGTCAGGTGATATGCGTTGAGTCCGGGCAGGATGTCGCACAAGTACTGGCGGAAAACCGCGACAGTCTGGCGACACAAATCCGTTACGCCAGCGGTGTACGCCAAGTCGGTGGCTGGGTCGAACGGCAGCCGTCGCTGGATGCTGTATCGCCATGGAAAGCGCAGGGCGTGTATCTGATCACCGGTGGCGCCGGTGGCCTCGGCCTGATTTTCGCGCGCGACATCGCACGTCAGGCCAACGGCGCAACGCTGATCCTGACCGGACGCTCACCGCTGACGGCAGCGACGCAAGCCAAGCTCAGCGAACTCGAGGCATCGGGTGCCACGGTGCAATACCGCCAGCTCGACGTGGGCGATCGTGACGCGGTGATGCAATGCGTGCGAGGCGTGACCGAAAGCTTCGGTGGCCTGCACGGCATCATTCACAGTGCGGGTGTCTTGCGCGACAGCTTCATCATCAAGAAGACCCGCGAAGAGTTGCACGAGGTGTTGCATGCCAAGGTGGCCGGTACCTTGCATCTCGACGAAGCCAGTCGCGAGTTGGCACTCGATAGCTTTATCTGCTTCTCATCCATTTCAGGCGCGCTCGGCAATGTCGGTCAGGCCGACTATGCGGCAGCGAACGCCTTCATGGATGCGTTCGCGTACTACCGCAGCGGCCTGGTAGCCCAAGGCCTACGCCTTGGGCGCACGTTGTCGGTGAACTGGCCGCTATGGGAGGAGGGCGGCATGCAAGTCGATGCCGCTACTCGCCAATACCTGCTGCAGCAAACCGGCATGACGCCATTGCGTACTGCCAGCGGCTGTGCGGCCTTGATGCAGGCTGTGTCGAGCGGCCTGCCGCAGGTGCTGGTGGCCGAAGGCAGAGTGGAGCAACTCAAGACAGTCCTGTTGAAAGAAGCGCTGGTGCAGCCGATAGCCGTGGCGGTCGAGGCGGATCGCGCAGTGCCGATGGTTGAAGACTTGCGCGAGAAAACCATACGTCACCTGATTCGTCTGCTATCGACGACGCTCAAACTTCCAGCACATAAAATCGATGCGAACGCGCGGTTGGAAGCCTATGGCATCGACTCCGTCATGGTGATGGATTTGACCCTGCGGCTGGAGAAATCCTTCGGTTCGCTGTCAAAGACGCTGTTTTTCGAATACCAAACCATGGCGGCACTGGCTGATTATTTCCTGCAAGCCCATCGCGCCAAGCTAGTCGAGCTGCTGGATGAAAAAGCAATCGCCACAGCGCCTGCGGCGGTCGCAAGACCTCGTGGCGATTCGGTGGCTGCGCCGGCCATCCGCCGTCGTTCGCGCTTCGACTTGCGCAGCGCCGATCGCGGTATCAGCGAGATCGCCATCATTGGCATGGCCGGACGCTATCCGCAGGCAAGCAACCTGGAACAGTTCTGGGCCAATCTAAGCCAGGGCAAGGACAGCATTACCGAGATTCCTAGCGAGCGTTGGGATCACTCCTTATATTTCGACGAAGACCGCAGCAAAGCCGGCAAGACTTACGGCAAATGGGGCGGCTTTATCGATGGCGTCGATTTGTTCGATCCGCGGTTCTTCAATATTTCGCCACGGGAAGCCGAACAGATCGACCCGCAGGAACGGCTGTTCCTGGAATGCGTACACGCCACGCTGGAAGATGCCGGCTATACCCGCGACAACCTGGCCGAGGATGCGAATGTCGGCGTGTTCGTCGGGGTGATGTACGAGGAGTACCAGCTCTACGGTGCGCAAGAGCAAGTGCAGGGGCGGCCGATTGCTGTGCCTGGCAGCCCAGCGTCGATTGCCAATCGCATCTCATATTTCTGCAACTTCAACGGTCCCAGCATGGCGCTGGACACCATGTGCTCGTCGTCGCTGACGGCGATCCACCTGGCTTGCCAAAGCTTGCAACGCGGTGGTTGCGCCGTGGCGGTTGCCGGCGGCGTGAACGTGTCGGTACACCCGAACAAATACCTGATGCTGGCGCAAGGCAAGTTCATTTCCGGCAAGGGCCGCTGCGAAAGCTTTGGTGAGGGTGGCGAAGGCTATGTGCCGGGCGAAGGTGTCGGCGCCGTTCTGCTCAAACCACTGGCACAGGCCAAAGCCGATGGCGACCACATCTACGGGGTGATCAAGGCCACCGCGATCAATCACGGAGGCAAGACCAACGGCTACACGGTGCCCAATCCGAATGCACAGGCCAAGGTGATTGAGCGGGCCTTGCGTGAAGGCGGGATCGATGCACGCTCAGTGAGCTATATCGAAGCGCACGGTACCGGTACCAGCCTGGGCGATCCGATCGAGATCGCCGGGTTGTCCAAGGCGTTCCGGAACTGGACCCAAGATACGCAGTTCTGCGCGATCGGTTCGGCCAAATCCAATATCGGCCATTGCGAAAGCGCGGCGGGCATTGCTGGGGTGACCAAGGTATTGCTCCAGCTGAAGCATCAGCAACTGGTGCCGAGCCTGCATTCGAGCGTGTTGAATCCGAATATCGACTTCGATGGCACGCCGTTCGTGGTGCAGCAAGAACTCGCCGCGTGGCCGCGGCCGATGCTGGAGGTAGGTGGTGCGAAACGGGAAGGACCGCGGATCGCCGGTATCTCTTCGTTCGGTGCGGGCGGTGCGAATGCGCATGTGGTGATCGAAGAATACATCGCACCGACGGTGACGCAAGCTGCAAGTGGTCCCGCGCTAATCGTGCTGTCGGCGCGGCATGAGGACCGGTTGCGCGAACAAGTACAACGATTGCTCGCAGCCATCGCATCAAGCCCAGATATGGCTCTCGCCGACTTGGCCTACACCCTGCAAGTCGGCCGTGAAGCGATGGAAGAACGACTGGCACTGGTGGTGAATTCGCTGGATGAGCTGCGCGAAAAACTGAGCGCCTATGTGGCCGGCGAAACCGCTATCGACGATCTGTATCGTGGCCAGGTCAAACGCAACAAGGACGCTTTGGCGGCACTGGCCGGCGACGACGACATGGCCACCATCGTTGAGGCGTGGATCGCCAAGGGCAAGTTCGGCAAGTTGCTGGATCTGTGGGTGAAAGGCCTGGCGTTCGACTGGCAGCGCCTCTACGGAGCCGAACAAATCCGCCTGCGCCGTATCAGCCTGCCCACGTATCCGTTTGCCCGCGAACGCTATTGGATACAGACCGGTCCAGTGCAGTCGGTGATCTCATCCGGCACCGGTGCGGCTTTGCATCCGCTGCTACATCGGAACACGTCGGACGTCGCCGGCTTGCGCTTCAGCACTCACTTGAGCGGGGAAGAATTTTTCCTGACCGATCACGTGGTGCAGGGCGCTCGGGTATTGCCGGGCGTAGCGCAACTGGAGATGGCGCGTCGCGCGGTCAGCGAGGTGATCGGCGAAACAGCTCCTATCGCATTGAACGACGTGGTGTGGGTACGGCCCATCGTGGTCGGCCCCGACGGGCTAATGCTGCATATCGCGCTCTACCCGGAAGAAGCCGGCGACATGGGCTTCGAAATCTATAGCGAAGGCGAGGATGGCGAAGCCTTGGTGCACAGCCAGGGTATGGCCGCGGTAAATGGCCAGGACCTGACCTTGGCTGGCACGGCCTACGATTTGGCGGCATTGCGCGAGCAATGCACGCAGGCGCACTGGGATGCGCAAGCGTGTTACGCCGTGTTCGAACGCATGGGCCTGCACTATGGCCCGGGGTTCCAGGGGTTAAGTGATTTGTTTGTCGGACCGCAACAGGTTCTGGCGCGGATCACCTTGCCCGCATCGGTGCAGATGGATGGCTACGCGCTGCATCCCAGCCTGCTGGACGCTGCGCTGCAAGCGACGCTGGGCCTGCAAATGGGCGAGGGTTCGGAAGCGGGCAAGGTAACGCTGATGCTGCCCTTTGCCTTGGGTGCCTTGGAGGCACGGGCACCTTGCAGCGTCGCCATGTGGGCGGTTGTGCGGCATAGCACCGGCAGCAAGCTGGGCGACGCCGTGCAACGTCTCGACATCGATCTCTGCGATGAACACGGCGCGGTGTGCGTGCGTTTCAAGCAGTTTAGCCTGAGGCCGTTCACGGCGAGCGCTGCAAATAGCGAAGCAGCGCCGGCGCCACGGCAAGCAGAATCGACCGCCCGTGCGGTCATGCACAATGCGCCGATCCAGACACTGCTGTTGCACCCGGAATGGACCGTGCAGCCTGCCGGCGCCGATAGTGCCACCGACCGTGTATTTGCGCAGCGGCTGGTGATGTTGTGCGGCCTCGATGCGGTAGCTGCGGATCGCGTCCAAGCGCAGATGCCGGGCGTGGCATGCATAGTATTTGCCGCGGAGCAGGATCTGGCATCGAGCTATGAGCGGGCGGCCAGCGCTTTGCTGGAACAGCTCCAGTCACTAGGCAGCCAGCCCGGTAAACAGCTGATCCAGGTCGTGGTGCCAAGTCAGGGCGCCGGCCAGGCCATGGCCGGACTGAGCGGCATGCTGCGTACGGCGCAGCTGGAAAATCCGCGCATCGTCGGCCAGGTGATCAGTGTCGAAGCGGGTCAGGATGTCGTTCAGGCCGTACTGGAAAATCGCGATAGCGTAGCAACGCAGATACGTTATGTGGATGGCGTGCGCCAAGTAGGTGGCTGGACCGAACGGACAGGCGCAACCGATGCCGCTTCACCGTGGAAGGCGCAAGGCGTGTACCTGATCACCGGCGGCGCCGGTGGCTTGGGCTTGATCTTCGCCCGCGAAATTGCGCGCCAGGCTCGCAACGCGGTATTGATCCTGACCGGTCGCTCGCCGTTGAACGAAGGCATCCAGGCCAGCATCCGCCAACTGGAAACCCTGGGTGCGGTAGTGCGTTACCACGCGGTCGACGTCACCGATGCGCTTGCCCTGACGCAACTGGTGCAAAGCATTCCGGAAGAGTTCGAAAGCCTCGATGGCATCATTCATAGTGCTGGCGTGGTGCGCGATAGCTTCATCGCCAAGAAGACCCGTCAGCAATTGCATGAGGTATTCAGCGCCAAAGTAGCCGGTACGCTGAATCTCGATCTGGCCAGTCGCGACATGGCGCTTGACTGCTTTATCTGCTTCTCGTCGATTGCTGGGGCGGTAGGCAATGTGGGACAGGCGGACTATGCGGCGGCGAACGCCTTTATGGATGCGTTTGCGCACCATCGGGCCGAGCTGGTGGCCCAAGGCCAGCGTTACGGACGCACGCTCTCGGTGAACTGGCCGCTGTGGGACGAAGGCGGCATGCAGGTGGATGCGGCCACGCGCACGATGTTGATCCAGCAGCTGGGCATGCACGCCCTGGCCACCGATAGCGGTGTGCTGGCTTTGCGGCAGGCGCTGGCGAGTGGATCGAACCAGCTGCTAGTGGTGGCGGGTGACGCGGCGCGTATCCGCCAAGTGATACTGGGCGAATCGCAAGAAACAAGCGCGGTGCTGTCGACTGCGGCGACCAACGACGGCGGTGCGAAGGCGAACCAGGACGACCAGTCATTGCCGGAAAAAATAAAGCGGATGCTGGTGGGATTGGTGTCAGCGCTGATCAAGGTCAAGCCGGAGGATATCGACGGCGAGACGACCTTGAGCGAATACGGTTTCGATTCGATCTCGCTGACTGAATTCGGCAACGCTCTGAACCAGCAGTACCGGATTGAACTGAAGCCGACGATCTTCTTCGAATACCCGACGCTGGGTGGTCTGGCCGACTATCTGGTGCGTGAGCATCAAGCGGTGCTGGCACCGCAGTTTACCGTGGCGAACAACATGGCACCTACGGCGGCACCGGTCGTGGCAGCGCCCGTGCTTGAGCGCATCCGTGCGCGCGGGCGCAGCGGTTTCCGTACGGCGGTGACGAGCCGGAGTCAGGCGGTCAACGAACCCATCGCCATCATCGGCATCAGCGGACAATTCCCGCAGGCGCGCGATATCGAGGCTTTCTGGCGCAACCTGCGCGACGGCAAGGATTGCATCACCGAGATTCCGCTCGAGCGCTGGGATTGGCGTGCATGGTATGGGGACCCGGCACGAGAGGAAAACAAGACCAACATTACCTGGGGCGGTTTCATCGATGGGGTCGATGAATTCGATCCGATGTTCTTCGGCATCTCGCCGAAGGAAGCCGAGCTGATGGACCCGCAGCAGCGATTGATGATGCTGCATGTCTGGAAGGCACTGGAAGATGCCGGCTATGCCGGACCCGCGTTGTCGGGCAGCGATACGGCGATCTATGTCGGCACTGGCGCGACCGGGTACGGCACGCTGATCAACCGTGCCCATCTCGGCGGGGAGGCATATGCCTCGACCGGCGGTGTGCCTTCGGTCGGTCCTAACCGCATCAGCTATCTGTTGAATTGGCATGGTCCGAGCGAGCCGGTAGAAACGGCTTGTTCCAGTTCGCTGATTGCTTTGCGTCGCGGTGTGGCGGCGATCCAGAACGGCGAATCATCGGTCGCTGTCGTCGGTGGAGTGAACACGATCGTGACGCCCGAAGCGCATATCAGCTTCAACAAGGCCGGCATGCTGAGCGAGGACGGCCGCTGCAAGACCTTCTCCAGCGAAGCCAACGGTTATGTGCGCGGCGAAGGCGTCGCCATGCTGGTGTTGAAGAAGTTGTCAGCTGCCGAGCGCGACGGCGATCATATCTATGGCTTGGTCCGTGGCACCGCGGAGAACCATGGCGGTCGCGCCAATTCGTTGACCGCACCCAATCCGAAGGCGCAGGCAGCGGTGGTCCGACAGGCCCACCAGCAGGCGGGTACCGATCCGCGCAGCGTGACCTATATCGAAGCGCACGGCACCGGCACCCCACTGGGTGATCCGGTCGAGATCAATGGCTTGAAGGTGGCGTTCAAAGAGTTGTACGCCGCCACTGGCGAAAGCAACGTGACCGATCAGCACTGCGGATTGGGCTCGGTCAAGACCAATATCGGCCACCTGGAACTGGCCGCCGGCGTGGCCGGCGTGATCAAGGTCTTGCTGCAGATGAAGCACAAGACGCTGGTAAAAAGCCTGCACAGCGACAGCCTCAATCCGTATATCGACTTGAACGACAGTCCCTTCTACGTGGTGCAGGAAGCACGCGAATGGACGGCGGTACGC
>DATMQY010000013.1:0-345337 GCA_035566635.1 Rhodanobacter sp. | reverse complement strand
CCACCCGCTGCAGGCGCTCGAGCGCAGCATCGGAGCGCTCGGCATTGCGCGCCTGGAAGGCACGCGCCCCGGCGACCTGCGCCTGCTTCTCCGCTTCGGTCGAGCGGATCAGCTGCGCGCCCTTGTGTTCCTCGGCCGCGTCCGCCCCGGACAGGTAGGTGTTGACGCCGACCAGCGGCAGCGAGCCGTCGTGCTTCTTGGTCTCGTAGTACAGCGACTCTTCCTGGATCTTGCCGCGCTGGTACATGGTCTCCATGGCCCCGAGCACCCCGCCGCGCTCTGACAGCGCCTCGAACTCCTTATAGACCGCCTCCTCCACCATGTCGGTCAGGTAGTCGATGGCGAACGACCCCTGCCACGGGTTCTGGATCTTATTGAGGCCGAGTTCGCGATTGATGATCAGCTGGATGGCTACCGCGCGCCGCACGCTCTGCTCGGTCGGGGTGGTGATCGCCTCGTCGTAGGCGTTGGTGTGCAGGCTGTTGCAGTTGTCGAACAGCGCGTACATCGCCTGCAAGGTGGTGCGGATGTCGTTGAACTGAATCTCCTGCGCGTGCAGTGAACGGCCGCTGGTCTGGATGTGGTACTTCA
This sequence comes from Rhodanobacter sp., assembly GCA_035566635.1. Taxonomy (GTDB): domain Bacteria; phylum Pseudomonadota; class Gammaproteobacteria; order Xanthomonadales; family Rhodanobacteraceae; genus Rhodanobacter. Next base: position 344,746 of record DATMQY010000013.1, on the reverse strand, counting down.
TCATCTGGCTTCTGCTGCTTGCGCCGTAGCGCTCGCGCATGGCGCGGGCCCAGATGCGGCGGGCGACTCGGCCGATGACGGTGTATTCCGGGTCCATACCGTTGGAGAAGAAGAAGCTCAAGTTTGGCGCGAAGTCGTCCACGCTCATGCCGCGCGCTAGGTAATACTCGACGATGGTGAAGCCGTTACTCAGGGTGAAGGCAAGCTGGCTGATCGGGTTGGCGCCCGCTTCGGCGATGTGATAACCGGAGATCGACACCGAGTAGAAGTTGCGCACTTTGTTGTCGACGAAGTACTGCTGGATGTCGCCCATCATGCGCAGCGCGAATTCGGTGCTGAAGATGCAGGTGTTCTGCGCCTGGTCTTCCTTGAAGATGTCGGCCTGCACGGTGCCGCGCACCGCCTGCAAGGTTTCCGTCTTGATGCGTGCGTAGGTTTCCGCATCGACCAGTTCGTCGCCGGAGACGCCGAGCAGGCCGAGGCCAAGACCTTCGTTACCCTTGGGCAGCTCGCCGTGGTACTGCGGACGCTGCACGTTTTTGTAGATCGCAGCGATCTTCTTTTCGGCGGCGGCCCAGCGGGCGTCGTCTTCGCGCAGGTACTTCTCGACGTTCTGGTCGATCGCCGTGTTCATGAACATCGCCAGGATCATCGGCGCCGGGCCGTTGATGGTCATGGAGACGGAGGTGCTGGGCGCGCTGAGGTCGAAGCCGGAGTACAGCTTCTTCATGTCGTCGAGCGTGGCGATGTTGACGCCGGAGTTGCCGATCTTGCCGAAGATGTCCGGGCGCGGCGCGGGGTCTTCGCCGTACAGCGTGACCGAGTCGAACGCAGTGGACAGGCGCGTGGCGGCACCACCCTGGCTGAGGTAATGGAAGCGGCGGTTGGTGCGCTCGGGCGTGCCCTCGCCCGCGAACATGCGGGTGGGATCCTCGCCACTGCGGCGGTACGGGTACACGCCACCGGTGTACGGGTAGTGGCCCGGCAGATTTTCACGGCCGAGGAAGCTGACCAGCTCACCCCAGTCCTTCGACTTCGGCGGCGCCACCTTCGGGATCTTCTGGTGGCTGAGCGAGTCGCGGTAATTCTCGACGCGGATGACCTTGTCGCGCACCTTGTATTCGTTGACGTCGGCGGTGACCGACTTGTACAGCGCCGGCCACTCGCGCAGCTGGTGGATCGCTTCGTGGCTGAGTTCTTTCAGGGCGGCGTTGTAGCGTTGGCGCAAGGTGATCAGCGAGCGGTCGCCTTCGGCGTGCAGATCGGCGCTGTGGTACAGGTCGAGCGCACGCGGCAGCTTTTCGTCGCCCAGCTCCTTCAGCGCCTCGTAGTAGTGCTGTGCCTTGCTGGCGTATTCGGCCTGGTGCTCGATACCGCTGTTGATGCTGCGGCCCTGCTCGGCGATCTCGGCGAGGTAGCGCACGCGGGCGCCAGGAATCAGCACGGTGGCGCGCGGCGACTTCAGCGTGGTGTCAAGCTGGGGCGACCACTTCTCGGTGGGCAGATGCAGCTTGTTGCGCATCAGACGGCACAGGTTCGAGAACATCCAGGTGACGCCCGGATCGTTGAACTGGCTGGCGATGGTGGGATAGACCGGTACGTCTTCGTCCTTGAGGGCGAACGCGGTGCGGTTGCGCTTCCACTGCTTGCGGATGTCGCGCAGCGCGTCTTCGGCGCCGCGCTTGTCGAACTTGTTGAGCACGATCAGCTCGGCGTAGTCGATCATGTCGATCTTCTCGAGCTGGCTGGCGGCGCCGTATTCGCTGGTCATCACGTAGACCGGGAAGTCGACCAGGTCGACGATTTCCGAATCGCTCTGGCCGATGCCGGCGGTTTCGACGATGACGAGGTCGTACGGCTGGCTCTTGAGAAAATCGATGCAGTCGTGCAGCACGATGCTGGTGGCGGCGTGCTGGCGACGCGTGGCCATCGAGCGCATGTAGACGCGATGGCTGCGCAGCGAATTCATGCGGATGCGGTCGCCCAGCAATGCACCGCCGGAGCGACGGCGGGTGGGATCGACCGCGAGCACGGCGATGCGCATGTCGGGGAACGCGTGCAGGAAGCGCAGCAGCAATTCGTCCACCACCGACGACTTGCCGGCGCCGCCGGTGCCGGTGAGGCCGAGCACGGGCGTGTGCTTGCCGGCGAGTTTCCACTGCTTGCGCTGGTGTTCGAGTTCGGCGTCGGTGAGCTTGCCTTCTTCGATCGCCGAGAGCATATGGCCGATCGAGTTCTCGTCGTCGATGTCGATCTTCGGCACTGTGCTGGCTTCGGACTCGGCGCGCTTCGTCGCAGCCGAACCGGCGCGATGCATCACGTCCTCGATCATCTCGGTGAGGCCGAGCTTCATGCCGTCGTTCGGGTGATAGATGCGCTCGACGCCGTAGGCCTGCAGTTCCTTGATCTCTTCCGGCGTGATGGTGCCGCCGCCGCCGCCGAACACGCGGATGTGGCCGGCGCCACGTTCGCGCAGCATGTCGACCATGTACTTGAAGTACTCGACGTGGCCGCCCTGGTAGGACGACAGCGCGATCGCATCGGCGTCTTCCTGCAGCGCGGCACGCACCACGTCTTCCACTGAGCGGTTGTGGCCGAGGTGGATCACTTCCGCGCCCTGCGACTGGATGATGCGGCGCATGATGTTGATCGCCGCATCGTGGCCATCGAACAGGCTGGCGGCGGTAACGAAGCGCAGCGGCGTGGCTTCAGCCTGCGTGGCGCCGGCGGGGACGTGCTTGGCGGGGGAACTCATGGCAACTCCGACATCGTGTGCGGTCAACTGGTGGATTCTAATGGGGATCGGCGCCAAGGGTTTGCTGCAGCGCGCGTACCGGAGCGTATGGACGCGATGATCTCGAGGAATCCGGACGCGCCCGGACCGGCTTTCGCAAGCCACTGTTTGCTTGCATACTCGACGTCAGCGGCGCGGCGTCCCTCAGATGCCAGCCAAGGGGAGACCGGTATGGCGTTGTCGAGCGCGGCGCAAACGGAAGCATGGCTGCCGAAAGCGGCTCGGGCACCGGAACCATCAGGTCCCACTGGCCCGCCTGCCGCGCAGGACTGATCGAGTTCACGCAACCTCACAAGGAAAGCACGCATGAAGAAAGCAATGCTCGGTGCACTTCTCGTCATGGCGACGATGGTCGCCCAAGCCGGCTCCATCGAGGATATCGAGTCCTCTGCCGTCGTCAGTGGAACCATCGTGCTCGCAAAGGACGGCACCGTGCAGACTGCGGTCATCGACGACGCGGCCAAGTACGGGCAGCCCATCGCGGACCTGGTGCGCAAGGCTGCATTGCAGTGGCGATTCCAACCTGTGCTGAGCCATGACGAACCCGTGGTCGCCAAGAGCAGCATGCATGTCAGAGTCGTGCTCAAGCAAATGTCCGACGGCAACTTCAGTGCACGCATCAAGGGCGCCACGTTCGGCGACAGCAACACGGACTCCACCGATACGCTGCACAATGCCGAGGGCAACAAGAGAATCCAGCCGCGATATCCCGAGGCAGCGGTACGCGGCCGCGTGCAGGGAACGGTGTACCTGGCGTTGCGCGTGGATCGCAGCGGTCACGTGGTCGAAGCCACCGCCGAGCAGGTCAACCTCGGCAACACCGGCTCAGACCGCATACTCAAGCAATACCGCACGATCCTGGCCGAGTCAGCCCTCAAGGCGGCGCGCCAGTGGAGCTACGCGATTCCCGCGACAGGACCGCTGGCAAAGCAGGACAGCTGGACCGCGCATGTTCCTGTCAACTACGCATTGAATGAACTCAATGCGCCCAAACCCGATCGCACCTGGGTGAGTTATATCCCTGGGCCGTTCACACCGGCGCCCTGGGTCGACAAGTCCGACATGAACGCAGCCGACGCCCTCGCCGACGATACCGTGCAGACCGACGGCGCAGGCCCGACCCTGCTCTCTCCGCTCAACCACAGCTGACACGCTGCAGCGCCCGTCCGTTACGATGGGGCGGGCGCTGTCGCCCCGCCATCGCGCGGGTTGCCGTGCGCCAACCGAGGCTCTAAACCGCGCCGTATGGCAGGTTGAGCGAACCCACCAAACGGCTGGCCCACCGATCCGCCGCGCACAAAGGCGAGCGCGGCGTCGATCACCTCGGGCGCATCCAGCACGCGACGGCGGCCCAGTCCTTCGGTGGTGAACAAGGTCGGGCACCTTCTCCCAGGGGGAGAAGGGAGATCACATGCAGAGCGACAGATTCGCGCTGCCGACCACCCGTGTGCCCACTTCTTCGCCACGAACGAACGCCAGCGCCGCCTCGATCACCTCGGGTGCATCGAGCACGCGCCGATGGCCGAGCCCCTGCGTGGTGAACAGCCGCGCGCCGGGCCAGTACTGGGCGTAACGCTCGCCCTCGCCCCACGGCACATCCTTGTCGTCGAGGTCGTGCACGATCAACGCGGGCTGGCCGAGTGCAGGCAGATGACGATGCACCTGCAATTGGTCGATGCTGACGCCGGTGCGGCGCAGCAGCCACGCGTAGAACGGCTGGCGCAGGTATTCGCCCAGCCGCACGAAACGGAAGAAGCGGCCGGCCGCCGCAGCCATGTCGGCAGCCGGCGCCACCAGGATCAGCTTGCGCGCGCGCCAGTCTTCGTCCTGCGCCAGTGTCACCGCAGCGCCGCCGAGCGAGTGGCCGATCGCCAGCGCGGCGTCACCGTAATGCTGGCCGATCGCGCGGATCGTGGCGGTGAACTCCGGCAACGTGCACAGCTTGCCGCTGCTGTGGCCGTGACCGGGCTGGTCGAACGTGACCACGGCGAAACCCAGCGCGCGCAGCTTGGCCACCCACGGCATGAACCGCAGGCCGAAGCTTGACCAGCCGTGTGCCAGCAGGGCGTACGGCTGCGTCGATGGATCGCCCCACACGTAGGTGGCGATGGTCTCGCCGTTTATCTGCAGTTCGCCGCGCTGCATCTCGGCATCGCCCTGCACTGCCTGCGCACGCGTGCGGCTGCTGGCGAACGGGGTGGCGAACAGGCGCGCGGCGCGGTCCACCGTGCGCTTGGGCGCCAGCCGGCTGCCCAACGCGAAACTGGCACGTACGCTGCCGAGCTTGAAGCGGGCGGCGAGTCCGGGACGGGTTATCACGGCATGGGTCTTGGAGGACATGCGGGCCTTCCTCAGGTTTGCCAGCTGCGCCAGAGACGCTCGAAGGCCTGCGTGGCGCGGAGGCCGGCCTCGTCGAACCCGAACAGCCCGGCATCGTGGTGCAGGCCGAGCATCAGGGCATAGATCTCGAACGCGAGCTGTGCGGTGTCGGCATCGGGGCGCAAATGCCCTTCTGCCATGGCTTGTGCGATCGATTGCTGCAACTCGCCGCGCCAGCCAGCCTGCTGCAGAACCACTTTATCGTGCAGTGCACCATTTCGTCCATCGTATTCGCTGGCGGCGGACAACAGCACGCAGCCGCTCTGATGCTCGCGCGCCCATTCGAACCAATTCGCCACGATCGCGCGCAGGCGCGGCAGGCCGCGCGGCTGCTTCAACGCCGGCAACAGCACGCTGGCGATGAGGCGCCGGCTGACGGCGTCGAGCACGGCCATCTGCAGCTCTTCGCGAGAACCGAAGTGGGCGAACACGCCACTCTTGGACATGCCGACATCCGTCGCCAAGGTGCCGATCGACAGCCCTTCCAGCCCATCGCGACGAGCCAGTGCGTAGGCGTGGTCGAGGATGGTTTCGCGGGTGTTGGCGCGTTTGCCGGGAGCAGTAGCGGTCGTCATGGACGAGAAAATAGCACGATCGTTCGTTCATTTCATCAAATAATCCGCTGCCGGCAGAAATTCCCTGCGGGTATGCTCCCGCTCACGGCCATCCATGGAGGATCACGCATGAAATATCGCTACTTGACCGTGTCGCTCACCGCCGCCTTGCTGAGCGCCTGCGTCACCTCGCCCACCGGGCGCGCGCAGCTGATGATGGTGTCCGACGGACAGATGAGCGAGATGGGACTGACCGCGTTCAACGACATGCGCAAGCAGGGCAAATTCGTGGATGCACCGCGCGAACGTGCCTACGCCACCTGTGTTTCCAGCGCGCTGATCGCGGTGCTTCCGCCGCCGTGGAGCACCCAGCCATGGGAAGTGCAGATCATCGGCGACGACACCGCCAACGCGTTCGCGCTGCCCGGCGGCCGCATCGGCGTGAACAAGGGCATGTTCAAGGTCGCCACCGATCAGGACCAGCTAGCGACGGTGCTGGGCCATGAGTTGTCGCACGTGGTGTCGCGCCACGGTGCGGAGCGCGTATCCGACAACATGGCCACCCAGGCGGCGGTGGTGGCCGGCACCATCTATGCCGGCACCCGCGGCACCAACGCCGGCTATGCCGCCGCCGCGCTCGGCCTGGGAGCCGAGGTGGGCATTCTGCTGCCGTTCTCTCGCACCCAGGAAAGCGAGGCCGACACGCTGGGCCAGCGCTACATGGCACAGGCCGGATTCGACCCGCGAGCGGCCGTGACGCTGTGGCAGAAGATGGAGCAGCAAGGCGGCGGCAAGCCGCCGGCGTTCCTGTCCACGCATCCGTCATCCGGCCACCGCGCACAATCGCTGGATCAGCAGGCGCAGTCATTGATACCGGTATACGAGCAGGCACGTGCCAGCGGACATGCGCCGAACTGCCGCATGTGATGGGCTGATCCTGTTGCTTGTTCTATCGGGTCGTTTGTCGGCTCGCACCTGAACGCAGTGCGCGAGCCGCGTCAACAACAGCGAGCCGACGCCGTTTCCCTTCATGCCGCCCATCGCGGCACATATTTGGAGAACGTCATGAACCGATTGCCCCTCAAGCTGGCCCTGTTCGTCGGATTGGGCCTGACCTGCGCTGGCCTGACCTACGCGCCGCCAGCCACGGCCCAGGTTTCGGTGGGTATCGGTGTACGGGTCGGACCGCCGGCACCGCGTTTCGAACGCGTACCGCCGCCGCGTCGCGGTTATGTCTGGGCGCCGGGTTACTGGCGCTGGGACGGGTATCGCCACATCTGGGCCAGTGGCCGATGGGTACCGGCTCGCCCCGGCTATCGCTATGCGCCGGCCTACTGGGTGCATGGACGGCACGGCTGGCGTTTCCATGACGGCTACTGGCGTCACTGAACGCGCAACAACCTGCGAATAATCTACGGCTGTCGCGACGGCTTCAGCCCCAGCCACACTAGTACCGCAACTTCCCGCCAACTTGATTCGGAACCCATCGACCATGTCCATTCGTCTTGTAGCCGTTGCTTCCCTTGTCACCGTTGCCGCCATGGCCAGCGGCTGTGTGCAGGAGCGTGTCGTGCATGATCGGCCGGTGCAACGTACGGTCATTGTCGAACGCCCTGTGGTGCAGCGCGAGTACGTGGAAGTGGTCGCGCCGCAGCCGCCGCCACCGCGTGTGGTGGAAGTAGAGCCGTTGCCGCACCCCGGTTACATCTGGGCGCGCGGTTACTGGCGCTGGAACGGCCAGGCCTATGTAGCCGTGCCCGGCCACTGGGAGCAGGTGCGCCCGAACTATCACTATGTGCATCCGCACTACGAGCGCGCCAACGATGGCTGGCATTTACGGGTGGGCGTGTGGGTCAACGGCTGATCCCGACCCGATCCGAAGACACCCCGCATGCGGGGTGTTTTTTCATGGAGAGGTGCTCCATACGCCAGTGACTTGTTGCGCTGCATCACCAACTGTCCGGGCGAAGTATTAAACTTCGCGCTTTGATTCTCGCCCCGGCCCCGGTCGGGGCGATGAGTTTCCGGCGTTTTCACAGCCTCCTGGCGGGGTCCCGACACCTCTCTCCGCCGCTCATCTGCAGATGCCCTCCGGCACCATAAATCATGGAGTCACCGTTCCAATGATCTTTGAAACCATCGCCAACACCGGTCACGAAGAAGTCGTCTTCTGCCACAACAAGGACGCCGGCCTGAAGGCCATCATCGCGATTCACAACACGGTGCTGGGCCCTGCGCTCGGCGGTCTGCGCATGTGGCCGTACAAGACCGAGCAGGAAGCCGTGAACGACGTGCTCCGCCTGTCGCGCGGCATGACCTTCAAGAACGCCGTGGCCGGCCTGAACCTGGGCGGCGGCAAGGCGGTGATCATCGGCGATCCGAGCAAGGACAAGTCCGAAGCGCTGTTCCGTGCGTTCGGCCGCTTCGTCAACTCGTTGAACGGCCGTTACATCACGGCCGAGGACGTCGGCATCGACGTCAACGACATGGAATACGTGTTCCGTGAAACCGAATACGTGACCGGCGTGCACCAGGTGCATGGCGGCTCGGGCGACCCGTCGCCGTTCACCGCGTTCGGTTCGCTGCAGGGCCTGATGGCCGCGCTGCAGTTCAGGCATGGCAATGAAGACGTCGGCAAGTACAGCTACGCCGTACAGGGTTGCGGTCACGTCGGCAGCGAGTTCATCAAGTTGCTGCGCGAACAGGGCGCCAAGGTTTTCGTCACCGACATCAACAAGGACGCGGTGCAGCGTTGCGTGGACGAGCTGGGTTGCGAGGCGGTGGGCCTAGACGAGATCTACGACGTCGACGCCGACGTGTACTCGCCGTGCGCGCTGGGCGGCACGCTCAACGAGCAGACCATCGACCGCATCAAGGCCAAGATCATCTGCGGCGCGGCCAACAATCAGCTGGCCACCGACGAGATTGGCGACGAGCTGCAGCGCCGCGGCGTGTTGTACGCGCCCGATTACGCGGTGAACGCCGGTGGCGTGATGAACGTGTCGCTGGAAATCGACGGCTACAACCGTGAGCGAGCGATGCGCATGATGCGCACGATCTACTACAACCTCGGGCGCATCTTCGAGATCTCCAAGAACGAGGGCATCCCGACCTACAAGGCCGCCGACCGTCTGGCCGAAGAGCGCATCAACGCGATCGGCAAAATCAAGCTGCCGCACATGGGCAACAACGGCACGCGTTTCCAGGGCCGCATGCGCGGTCAGTAAACCGTCCATTGACATGAAAACGCCGCCGGCACATCGGCGGCGTTTTCATGTCCGCCGTTGGCTGGCGGCGCTTCCTGGCGACTGGCACAGCGCGAACAGCGTCCAGTCTGGCTGGGTTTTCTGCTTGGCACCCGTCATTATCGCTGCGATGTCGATGCGTTTCTCGCTGCCCCTGCACAGAGCCAAACCCATGTCTGAAACCATTCTTGTCACCGGATCCAGCCGCGGCATCGGCCGCGCCATCGCCTTGCGCCTGGCGCGCGCCGGATACGATCTGGTGCTGCATTGCCGCGCCCGGCGCGACGAGGCCGATGCGGTACGCGAGGCAGTGCAGGCGCTGGGTCGGGATGCACGCATCCTGCAGTTCGACGTCGCCGATCGCGCCGCCTGCGCCGCCGCACTGGAAGCGGATGTCGCTGCCCATTCGGCGTACTACGGCGTGGTCTGCAATGCCGGACTCACCCGCGACGGCGCCTTTCCCGCACTCACCGGCGACGACTGGGACAGCGTGCTGCGCACCAACCTGGACGGCTTCTACAACGTGCTGCATCCGCTGATCATGCCGATGATCCGTCGCCGCGCGCCCGGCCGCATCGTCTGCATCACCTCGGTGTCGGGCATCATCGGCAATCGCGGTCAGGTGAATTACAGCGCATCCAAGGCTGGCGTCATCGGGGCCGCCAAAGCACTGGCTGTGGAACTGGCCAAGCGGCAGATCACCGTCAACTGCGTGGCGCCCGGCCTGATCGATACCGACATGCTGGATCCCGAAGTGCCGGCCGACGAAATCCTCAAGATGATTCCCGCCCAGCGCACCGGCACGCCCGAGGAAGTGGCCGCTGCCGTGCAGTTCCTGCTCAGTCCCGACGCCGGCTACATCACCCGCCAGGTGCTGGCGGTCAACGGCGGCCTGTGCTGACATCCACGCACCATCCGTTTCCGCCCAACCACAAAGAGAGCGACCTGATTTCACTGCAGGACGATGCGAAACGTGCCGGGGCCGACGCGGTGACCGACATCGTCAGCAACTACAACAACGTAGAATTCCGCGACACCAGAACTACGAATGCCACAAGGGCTTCCTGATGTCGGGTGTCGCGCTCAAGGGCAAGTTCGTCAAGACTCATTCATAACTCGATTCGCAGCCGCTCCACTCATGCCATCCCTACGCTCCGCATCCGACAGGGTGCGGGGCGTGCGTTATGATGATCCAGTCCAATTCAAGCTTTTTAATTCAGGCTTACTCCAATTCAGGAATTTCTCATGCGTCCGTTTCCGCTCGGAGAAGACATCGACCTGCTGCGCGAATCCGTGCATGCGTTTGCGGAGAAGGAGATCGCCCCGCGCGCCAACAAGATCGATCACGACAACCTGTTCCCGGCCGATCTGTGGCGCAAGTTCGGTGAGATGGGCCTGCTCGGCGTGACTATTCCCGAAGAATACGGCGGCAGTGGCCTGGGTTTCCTAGCGCATATGGTGGCAATGGAAGAGATCTCGCGCGCCTCCGGTTCGGTCGGCCTGTCCTACGGCGCACACTCCAACCTGTGCCTGAACAACATCTATCACAACGGCAACGAGGCGCAGCGGCAGAAGTACCTGCCCAAACTGTGCAGCGGCGAACACGTGGGCGCGCTGGCAATGAGCGAACCGGGCGCCGGCTCCGACGTGGTCGGCTCGATGAGCTGCAAGGCCGAACTGCGCGGCGACGTGTGGGTCGCCAACGGCACCAAGATGTGGATCACCAACGGTCCGGACGCCGACGTGCTGCTGGTCTACATGCGCACGGCGCCGCGTACCGCCGGCAGCCGCTGCATGACCGCCTTCATCGTCGAGAAGGGCATGAAAGGTTTCAGCACCGCGCAGAAACTGGACAAGCTCGGCATGCGCGGTTCCAATACCTGCGAGCTGGTGTTCGACAACTGCGAAATTCCCGCCGCGAACATCATCGGTGAGGTCAACGAAGGCGTGCGCGTGCTGATGAACGGGCTGGACACCGAACGGCTGGTGCTGTCCGGCGGCCCGATCGGCCTGATGCAGGCAGCGATGGATATCACCATGCCGTACGTGCGCGAGCGCAAGCAGTTCAACGCGCCGATCGGCACGTTCGAGATCATGCAGGCGAAGGTCGCCGACATGTACACCGCGCTGCAGAGTTCACGCGGCTTCGCGTACATGGTGGCGCAGCAGTTCGACGCCGGCGTGAAGTCGCGCATCGATCCGGCCGCCTGCCTGCTCAACGCGTCGGTCAACGCGGTGAAGGTAGCGCTTGAGGCGATCCAGTCGCTCGGCGGCAACGGCTACATCAACGAGTTCCCCGCCGGCCGCCTGCTGCGCGACGCCAAGCTGTACGAGATCGGCGCCGGCACCAACGAGATCCGCCGCATGCTGATCGGACGTGAGCTGTTCCACGGCAAGGCGTGATCGATCGCCGCTAGGGATGCTCTGACCCATTCTACGCAGGCGTCACCGTGACTGTCTGTTCGCAGGCCGCAAGGCCCTCGGCGAAGGCAGACTGGCCGTCTGTCGAGACGGCGGACCGAAGGCATGCGGACAGACAGTCGCGGCCCCCACGCATTGACTTCAAAGTGATGGGGTGATGTCCAGAAGGCGCGCAGGCTGCGCCGCGCAGCTTGGCAAGACGGCCAGTCTTCCCGGCGCCGCGCAACACACCCTGCGCGCCTTCTGGACATCATGCCGCCTACGTAGAATGGGTTAGAACATCCCTAGGCATGCAGCGTCGTCGCGCCGGAAACCGACGCGGCGACGGTCCGGTGCATGTCGAACACCAGCAGTTCGTTATCGCCGTGCCTGAACCATGACGCGGGACAGTACAAGCGCTGCTGCGGGCCGATCCTCCAATAACGGCCGAGCAACTGGCCGTTGATCCACAGATAGCCCTTGTCCCACGCACTCATGTCGATATAGCTGTCGCCGAGCTTGTCCAGCTTCAGCGTAGCCTTGAAGAACAACCCCGGCCGCGTGGGAGCGCCATGCAATGGCTTCAGCCCGGTGAGGTAAGCCTCATCCAGCGGCAGGCTGTGCACGTCCCAGTCCTGCAACTCGTGCTGGTCGAGCCGGATGCTGCCGAGAATGCCCTTGCGGTCACTCATCGCCTGGCCATAGCCGACATGGCCGAAGCTGTCGACCAGAATGTCGAGCGACGCCGCGCGATTGCCAACATGCAGTGCGATCGGATGCTGTGGCTGCAGGCCTGGTTTCTGCACACGCGAGAGATAATCGAGATAACGGCCATCGTGGAATACCGTGGCGTAATCGCGCACACCGTCGATCGTCAGTGCGCCCTCGCCGCGCAATGTTTTGCGGTACAGCACCATGCCGTGATCCTGCGCGAACAGCAGTTCGTTGGGCTGCGGCTTCACCACCTGTTTTGCCGGCGGCAGGTTGTCCCAGAGCGAGGCATAAGGTTGCGCAGTGACCGCGGGAAAGTGGATCACCGGCGGCGGCACAGGCAGATCCGGCAAGCGATGCGGCACGTGTGCAGCGATCAATGCACGGAAGCGATGAAAGTCCGCGGTCGCCTCGCCGCGCTCACTGATCGGCGCACCATAGTCGTAACTGGTGATTACCGGCTCGAAATTCGAGTAGTCGTTATTGGCGTTGGCGCCGGCGTTGAATCCGAAGTTGGTGCCGCCATGGACGACGTAAAGGTTGAACGAGCGCCTCTGCTCAAGCAGCTTGCGCAGGGTGTCGACGTAGTCGCCGCGAGCGAAATCCTTGTCGCCCCAATGCGTCAACCAGCCGGGATAACCTTCGCCGATCCACACCGGCGCTTCGCCGGCGATCTTTTGCGCAGCGTCGAAATCGGTGTCGCCGTCCAGTCCCAACACTGCACCGGGCAAATACGTCTGCTGTTTCTGGACCTGCCCCAGTCCATCGGAAATCGAGAATGGCCCTTCGATACCGCGCTCCTGCCACATCGACCGCAGCAACTTGAGATAGTCCAGATCGTGACCGAACGATGCGTATTCGTTCTCGATCTGCATCATCAGAATCGGTCCGCCGCGATTCGCCATGAGCGGCGCGAAGTGCGGCGCCACCGCGTCCATATAGCGCCTTACGGCTTGCATGTAATGCGGGTCGTCCTTGCTGCGCACCTGAATGTCGGGGTTGCGCAACAGGTATGGCGGCAGCCCACCGAAATCCCATTCGCCGCAAACGTAAGGACCGGGGCGCAGATAAACCCACATGCCCTCCTGCTGGCACAGCTGGATGAAACGGACGAAATCGCGGTTGCCGGTTTTCAGATCGAACACGGCGGGCTCGGACTCAAGCGCATTCCACATCACATAGACCGCGATGGTATTGAGTCCCATCGCCTTCGCCATCCGGATGCGATGCTGCCAGTACTCGGCCGGTATCCGGATCGGATGCATCTCGCCGCTGCGGATCTGGAATGGATGGCCATCCAGCAGGAACTGCTGCGTCGAGAGTTCGAAGCGCTTCGGATGGCCATTCGGCACACGCTCGACCGGCGTGCCGGACGGCGCAGTTTCGGCTTTGATGCGAAGACTGATGGCGGCCAGCGGCATCAAGGTGGTCAGGCGTAGGAAGTCACGTCGTTGCATCATGGTTTCTCCGCTAGATCGAAAGCCGCAGCCGGTAAAGTAGCTGCATGCGTGGCCATGCCGGACTGCGAAGGCATCATTTGGTTTTCCGCATGATCGTGAAGGCGTCGATCACCTTGCCTGCGCGATCGGTCAGTCTGACCTTCAGCTCCTGCTCGCTGGCTTCCACCCGCGCCACCTGGTCCTGGCCTACCACGAGGATCGGAAAGTCGTTGCCGCGCTCGCCCGGCTTGATGTGCATGAAGCGATGCTCGTGACCGGCGATGAACAGATCCACGTGTGCCTGGTTGGCCGCCTGCATCCACTGGTCGTTGTGCCCGTCGAGCCAGCCCCATTCCGGGTCGTGTCCCAGCACCACGGTGAACGGCGCCGTTGTCGTCCGTGGCTCATCGGCAAGCACCTGCCTGAACCAGGCGAACTCCTGTTGCCGGTAGTCGCGCAGATTGTTCAGTCCCGCGTAAACGTTGGTGGCATCGGGCTTGTCCTCGCCGGTATCGACCATCACCAGATGCAGCGGGCCGTCATCGCGTGTGTAGAAGAACTTGCCGCTCTGCGAATGCAGATACTCCCCGAACGAGCGGGCCTGCTCGCCGCGGTAGTCATGGTTGCCGCGCACGTAGAGCAGCGGCGTGCGCCCTTGCAGGCCCGCTGCCATCGGGTCGAGAAACTTGTCCTTCATCTGGTTCTCGCTAACGACGTAATTGAGACTGTCGCCGGTATGCACTACAAAATCGACCGGTGCCTGACCGATCATGCCCATCAGTGCATGGATGCGTCCCACGTCCTCGTGCGTATCCGTGATGACAGCGAAGCGGGTGGCCTTCTTCGTCGTGTCGAAGGTGGTAAAGCTGGCGATCGGGCTAGCGACTGGGCGCCCCATGTCGGGCCAGTACGGCTTCAACGCCACCACCCTCCGCGACGCAACCCGGTACTGGTAGGTATGCCCCGGCTGCAAGCCGTCGATGACAACGCGATGCATAGTGCCGACCGGTATCAGCCCATCCACCTGCGGGATGACCTCGTGTTCAAGCTTGCCTTCGCCGTAACTCAGCTTGCCGTCGCTGACGCTATCGGTCATCCACTCGACCAGCACCGAAGTGTTCGACATATCGAGCAGCAGCGGCCCCATCGTGATGGCGGGCGTGGCATCGAAGGTCTTGTAAGGCACATTGGGATCGTCGTCCGCGACCGCCGTGGGCTTGCGCTGCGAGGAGCCCGGTGTCGTCCGCGACGGATTGGCCTGCGCGCAAGTCGTGGCTGTTGCGAGCATAGCCGCGCTTACCAGCAGCAGGACGCACAGTGTTTTCAGGTGCTTCATCCGGCGATCCCTTCAGGCGGAACGATTCAGTCGAACTCATGCGACACTGCGGCGCGGCAACGTGATGAGGCAGCTGCCTTGCGCGTCGACCGCGACAAAACGGCCGGCGGCAGTGTCGCCGATGCCCTCGAGGAGGATACCGTGTCGGTTCTCCAGCGATGGCAATGCCGAATCGGCTAGCAGCAGCCTTCAGCAGCTCGTCGGGTCGGATCGAATCGACCTCGCCTCATTCGCGCGAGGTTCCGCTGCCGGCCGCACGCAGCGGCCGGCAGACAGGACTCAGTGCTTCGTCACCGGTGTCAGCTCCAGCGTCAGCACCTCGAACGGCGCCAGCTGCACCGTATCGGGGTGATCGGCATCCAGCTGTTGCGGCAGCCGGCTACCACCGGTTTTCCACACATCACGTACGCTGAAACGGTGCGCAGTTTCTTTCGTAAGTTCCAGCTGGCGCTGCAGATCGATCACCGCTATCTGCGGCTTTGCATCCGGATTGCGCAGCGTGACGATCGCCTTCGTCGATGACCACGCGGCCCAGCCGTAGACATTCAGCCGATCCGGATCGCCACCGATCCAATGCGTGTCACGCAGCACATCGGCGTTGGCGCGCGACCACTTCGCCGCCGCGGCCAGCGTGTCCCAGTCCTGCGTGCTCAGCAGCGACGGCGTGATGTACAACTCCTGCAGCTCGGTGCCGGTGGCGAAGTACGAGTGCACTTCGTTGGCGAAGTCGTGACCCGGATCGGTGTTGAGCTTGCGGTTTTCCTTCGCGTAAATGATGCCGTGGAGCATCAGCGAATTGATCGGGAACAGCGGCCCCTTGAGCACGACGTTGCGGTAGGTCTGCGCGTCGCGGTAGGTGATCCACTGCTCGCGCGTGCTGCCCACGCCGGTTTCACTGTCGTCCTCACCGTCGCGCCAGATAGTGTCGGCGTAATGCAGCCAGAACGGTGACGCCCAGGTGCCGGTGGTGAGGTTGATGAAGGTGTCCGGCTTGGCCGTGCGGATGTCGTCGATCAGCTGGATCGCCGCCGCGAAGTCGCTGTCGAAACGGCTGCCGGGAAACACGCTGCTGACGTTGCCGGTGCCATCGAACTTGAACTGGTTGACGCCATTCTTGTTGACCAGCTCCAGCACCACATCGTGGAAGCGCTGGTAGTACTTCGGACCGGACAGCTCGAAGCCACCCTCGTTGATCTCGTAGCCTGCCGCCTTGCCATTTTTGATGCGCTCCTGCTGCGGCTTGCTGTAGCCGCCCCATGGCGACAGCCACACGCCCGGCGCGGCGCCGTACTTGGCAGCCGCGTCGCGCAACGGCGCGAAACCGTGCGGGAAATCCTTGCTGAAATTCCAGCTGCCGCTGCGATCGTCCCAGCCGTCGTCGAACAGGAACGAATCCAGTTTCACGCCGCGCTTCACGTGCAGCTCCTCGCCAAACGTGTTGATCCGATCCAGCGCCTGCGTCTCGGTGTACGGCGTGAAGTAGCCGATGTCGTACCACGAGTTGTAGTGCAGGAACGGGCGATACGGATGCGCCCGCTCACGCTCGACGTAGCTGGCGAAGTCACGCCGCAGCTGGCCATCGCGCACGATACCGACCACCGCCGAATAGGTGATCGTCTTGCCCTGCTCCAGCGGCAGTTGCCGATCCAGCGTCAACTTGACGTCGCTGCCGCGCACCGCGCTTTCGGACAGCGGATGCTCGAAGCCTAGATAGACGTCGCCGGCGACCACCGGCGAACCCTTGACCTCGCCGCTGACTTCCGCGCCGACAGCCTGCGTTTCCAGCAGCGATACCTTGGCGATCTTCTCGTCCTGCTTCAGCGCGGTGACGCTTACCTCCTCACGCAGATAGGGCGAGCCGTCGCGCTGCAGCAACTGCCAGTCCACCCGGAAGCGGCCATCGGCATCGCCGAAGCTGGCCTGTACCGATTTGCCGGGAAGGCGTTCGGCGAGGCGCGAGGCCTTCGCATCCACCGGCAACGCCTGCTCGCGCGGCAGCGAGAGCAAGTGCATGTCACCAGCATTGATCGTGCTGCCATCAGCCAGCACCAGCACGAACGGCGCAGGCACGGCAAGCGTACGGCCGTGCACTCGGTCGGTCACCGTCATGTCGACGAGATGCTGCCCATCAAGCTTCCAGCGCGCCTCGATCGCGGCGTTGCCGAAGCTGTCTGCACCCTGCTTGTCGACGAACACCGCCGTGCCGGGATCTAGCACCAGCTTGCCGGTGGCGACGCTGTCCTCGGCATGCGCCGTGCCAAGGGCCGCCAGCACGACCAGCAGGCAGGAAACCAGCAGGTTCACGCGCGACGAACGAAGGGAATAGAGATGCGATGCTGGCATGACGACCTCTTGTGATGATTTGACTGGATCGACGGAAGCACCGCGCGGACGCCCCGTCGGCGTGACTCGAAGGCGCCGCCCGGCATGGCCGGGCGGCGCGGGGTTGCCGCAAGGCGGCATGAATCGCCGCCATCCTTGTCAGTAGTCGTAGGTGACGCCGATCCGCACGTAGCGTGGTGGCTGCAGCACCAACGGCGTGCCGTAGAGCGGATTCGGCGTGCCCGCGCTGTTCCCGTTGTAATCGGGCGACAGGTTGAGCGGTGCCTGGCCGTTGAACACGTTGAACACGTCCAGGCTGAGACCGAGCTTGTGGTCGGCAAACGCCGGGCGGTAGTGGATGCCCAGGTCAAGCTGCTTCATCCATGGCAGGCGTCCGGTTGCCCCCGGCGGCGACGGCTGGCCGTTGCACCAGTGGTAGTTGGAGCCGTAACCGTCCGGATCGGTCTGGCCTGGCCCGTAGTAGCCCAGACAGTACTTCGGTCCACCTGACGTCAGGTTGAGGTTGGCCGAAACCAGCCACTCGGGCGTTACCGCGTAGTAGCCGTAGGCCTTGATCACATTCGTGTGATCGTTGCCTTGCGGGCCATTGGCGTAAGCCATCAGTTCCGGGAAATCCCAGTCCTCGTTCTGCGTGCCGCCGATAGCCCTGATGTCGGACTGGCCCTGGCCTTCGCTGTTGCCGTAGCTGCGCGAGAAGGCATAGCTGACTTTGCCGTACCACTTGCCGTCGAACGGATGCTCGAGGAAGGTCTCCAGCGCGTAATAGCGGCGCACCGCACGCGGGAACTGCATGTCGGCGTTGGACAGCGTCACGCTGTGGAAGGTGCCGCTCGGATCCTGCACTGCGAAGGTGTTGGCCTGGCCCGGGTTGATGTAGTAACAGGTGGCGGTGTTGGTGTCGGTGATGCCTTCCGAAGCCGCCTTGTCCACCACCGCCTGGACGTCGCACCAGTCGTCGATCACGTGCCGCAGCATGCGCCGGGTGAGCTTGGCGCCATAGACCCAGTTCGGGCCGGCGGTCTTGCTGAAGCCGAGCATGAACTCATCCTGGTCCATGGCCTTGAGGCTGGTCGCTGTCATGGTGCGCGGATCGGGCGTCTGGCCGTAGGCACCGTTCGGCGACACCGGCTGCGACATCTGTGTCAGTCCGGTTGGCGTGCCGTCCGCCGCGATACCGCTGTACGTGTAGAACTGCGAGGTGGCCACGTAGCCGTTGGCGGGATCACCCGGGGCGATCGGCGAGCCGAGGTAGTAACGCCCTGCATTGCCGAACACCTTGAACGAGCTGTCGCCGAACACGTCCCAACTGAAGCCCAGGCGTGGCGCCCACTGCGGCTTGGTCTGGCGCATATAGGCGCTGGCGCTGGCGTTGGTGTTGGTGAAGCCGTCGTCGCGCAGGCCGATGGAAAACAGCAGGCGGTCGTTGAACTGCCACTGGTCCTCGATGTACTCGGCACGCTGGCTGGAGAACAGGTTGCCGCCCTGGTTGAAGATGTACTTGTAGGCGTAGTAACCACTCGAACCGTTCGGGTAACTGGCCGGAGCTCCCACACCGAGGCTGGGAAACAGCGGCTGATTCGCGGGCGTCACATAACCATAAATCCATTGGTAGCCCGGCCCGGAGGTCAGCTCTTCCTGGTCCCTGGCCGCCGTGCGCAGATTGTCGATGCCTGCGGTGATCGTGTGGTCGCCCAGGGAATACGTCAGTGCGACACGCAGGTTGGTGGACACGAAATTCATGCCCGGGTTGGTGATCTGGTTGACGTTCTGATTGTTGGTGATCGGCGTTCCGCCGTTCAATGCCGGATTCTGGCTCGTATAGTTACCGATGTACGTCAGGCTCGGATCGTAGGCGGGGGACTCGCTGTAGCTGCGCGTCTTCATGCTGCCGTACAAGGCGGTCAGGGTCAGCTTGTCCGTGATGTAGCTGGTGAACTTCGCCGACCACATGTCGCCGCCATGCTTGGTGTTGTTGGCGTAGGACTTGAAGCCTGAATCGCTCAGCTTGTTGTAGTCGTACTTGTAGACGGAGCCGCTCCCTTCGCTCTTCTCGGACGCGCCAGTCAGCTCGAGCAGGTTGCTGTCGTTGATGTTCCAGTTGACCTTGGCATACCACTTGGGCAGCGTGCTCTTGTAGTGCGAGTCGGTGCCGGAAGAAACGCTGTTGACCGAGTTTCCTTCCGTGTGGGTCATTTCCGCCGAGGCGAACAGGAACAGGCGATCCTTGATCAGCGGGCCGCCCACGTAGAGGTCATAAACAGACGTCCAGTTGCTGTTCTGGTTCCTCGGGTCGTACAGGTTGCCGGCAACAGGCGACGGCGGCAGGCCATTTGCGTAGTAGGTGCTGTTCTGGTTCGCGACCATCGACGACGGCTCGTAGAGATACTGCCCGCCGAAATGCCACTCGTTGGTGCCGCTCTTGCCGATCATGTTGAGCACGCCGCCATCGCTGCGCCCGTACTGCGCGCTGTAGCCACCGGTGTAGACCTCCTCTTGCTCGATGGAGCCATACGGCAAGGTGATGCCGCCTTGGGAGAGGTTCGGATCGGTCGTGTTGAATCCGTTGAGGTAGTACGCGTTCTCCGTGGACGACGAACCGCCGAAGCTGATCAGCGGCTGGCCCGTCGTGCTTGTCGCGCCGCCCGCGCCGAAATTGGTCGCCGGCGCCAGCAACGCAGCCGCTTCCGCGGAATGCGCCAGCGGCAGCTTGGCCAGCTGCTCGGCAGTGAGGACCGTGCGCGAGTCCACCGAGCTGACGTCGATCGGCGGCAAAGCGTTGGCCGAAACGTTCACGCCCGCTAATTGCTTCGCATTCGCCGCGCCCGTTGCAGTGCCGCCGTCACCAAACGAAATCTCCGCGCCTATGCCCACCTGCAGCACCACGTTGTCACGCGTCTGCACGACCTTCCCGTCCTGCATCAGGGTGACCGAATACGTGCCGATCGGAAGCTGGGGCGCACTGTATCGCCCCTGACTATCGACATTGATGGTACGTGCAAGGCCGGAGCTGTTGCGAATAGCGACGGTTTCACCCGCCTGTACCGGAGCGCGGCCAAAAATGGTGCTGGTAGTCGACTGCGCGTGTGCAGTGTTCGCGCCAAGCGCAACCAGCAATCCCATGGCGAGCATGGTTCGCCTGAAACCGTGAGCCTTGCCTTCGACGGTAAAACCACCTTTCTTTTCAATACGCATTGAAATGCTTCTCCCATGGTTCGTTATTGCCCTGCGCAGAAATGACCTCTCCCCTCTGCTACAGGCGGTTTTGGTTGCTCGTGGAAACGCCTCCTGCCCACGGACTTGTTTGCCTCTTCTTCAAATTTCGAGCGCAAGCGTCTCCGCCGGACCGGTTGGTGGTCCGGTTTGACTCCCCGCTTTTCAGTCAAGCCAGACGGTGCACTCGAACCTGAGAGAGCAACGCCTCCACCGCTCGCCGTTCGACGAAACCGGTTTCCTGACCTTGCGCATTGGCTGCCCCGCAAGCCACACCCAAGCGCAAGGTTTCTTCCAAATTCATGTTTCGCGTCATGCCCACCGTCATGCCGGCCAGCAGGCAGTCGCCCGAACCCACCGTATTGCGCACTTGCGACAGCTCGATCGCGGCGTGCCAGACGCCACTCGCATCGGCAGCCACCGCGCCCAGCGCACCCATCGTCACCACCGGCATCGCGACGCCGCGCGCATGCAGCTCGCGGGTCGCCGTCACCGCCGCATCGAGATCGCCAATCGGGCGCCCGAGCAGCTCGCTGATCTCGTCGCGATTGGGCTTGACCAGAAAAGGTTGAACCGGCAGCGCATGCCGCAGCAGTTCGCCGCCGGCATCGACCAGACAACGCTTGCCGGCGTCGCGTACATGCGCGGCCAGTTCGGCATAGGTGGTCGGTGCAAAACCGCGCGGCAGGCTGCCTGACAGCACGACCAGGTCGCTGTCATCGACGCTGCGGCGAAACGCCCGCAGCAGGGCGTCCTGCTGCGCGCTGTCCAGCAGTGGCCCCTGTCCGAGAATTTCGGTGATCTGCCCGCTCGCGTCCTGCAGCGCGATGCAGGTGCGCAGGTTGTCGGCGACCTCGATGCCGTGAAACAGCACGCCGCGCTCGCACATTTGCCGACCGATCAGATTGCGATGGGCCGGGTCGACCAGGCCGACCAGTTGCACGCGCTCGCCCAGCGCGGCGATGGTCTGCGCCACGTGCAGCCCCTTGCCGCCGGGGCATACCTGTTCGTCGAGCGCTCGGCTGACTTCGCCCGGACGCAACGAATCCAACCGGATGAAACGGTCGATCGCCGTGTTGAAGCCGATGACCGTGATCACGACACGTTCGCCAGCAGGGTGTTCACTTCCGACACGCTGGCCTGGCCGGCCGTACCGCCGGTGCGCCGCGTGGAGAGACTGCCGCAGGCGCTGCCCCAGCGCATGCAGTCATGCAACGTCTGGCCGCGCAGCCATGCATGCAGGAAGCCGGCATCAAACGAATCGCCGGCGCCGGTACTGTCGACCGGGTCGACGGCAAACGCCGGCACTTCGAGCAGCTGTCCCTGACCCAGGCTGGCGCAGCCGAGTTGCCCACGCTTCACCACGGTCTGGGTGCGGCCGTTGTGCAGCGCACGCAGGCCATCGAGTACCCGCTCACGGCCGGTAATGGCCGCCAGCTCCATCTCGTTGGGCAGGAACAGGTCGACTTCCTCCAGCGTACCGAGCAGGTCGGACGCCCATGTCTGCTGTGGATCGAAGCCCGGATCGAGCGAGGTGCTCAAACCCGCGGCATGCGCGCGCGCGAACAGCTTGCGACAATCGGGTCGCAGTGCGCGCTGCAGGTAGTACGAGGAAACGTGCAGGTGATCGGCACCGGCCAGCAGCGCGTCGTCCACTTCGTCCGCACGCAGCGTGGCGATCGCACCGGGGAACGTCACGAGCGCGCGATCCTGCGGTGTCGACAACGACACGGTGACGCCGGTGCGCAATGTCGCATCCGGCTGCACTGCGGCGATGTCGATGCCGGCGCCACGCAGCGCATCGAGACAATAGGCGCCCCAGCTGTCGGCACCGAGTTTGCCGCGGAATGCGACGGGATTGCCCAGCCGGGCCAGCCCCATCGCGCAGATCATCGAGGAGCTGCCCGGCGTCATGCAGAAGTCGTCGGCCAGCACCTCGCGACCCGGCGCCGGCAGCGCATGGCAATGCTTGAAGACCAGATCGACGTTGATTTCGCCAACCACCAGAATGCGTTTCACGCTTCCCCCTGATGCATCGGGAAGTGTTCGACCACGCGGGTGAGTACGCCTTGCGACGGCGTGTCCGGCTTGCCGCCCAGCGTCAGGCAGCGGAAGAACGCGAGCAGCTGACCCACCGCCACGTCCGCCAGCAATGACAGCGCATCATCGGTCGCGCCCAGAGCCGGCAGTTCCACCGCGAGACCGTGCACGCCCAGTAGTTCGCTCGGGATGCCCTCGCCCACCAATACCCGGGTCATGCCGAGCTGCTTGCGCGACAGTTCGCGCAGCAGGTCGAGTTCGTACGCACGCACCGCCGGATCCGGCGACAGGAAGCCGACCACGAGGGTCTTGTCATCGAGGCTGGACATCGGCCCATGACGCAGGCCGAGATAGCTTTCTGCCATGGTGACCACACGGCCGTCGGTCATTTCCAGCATCTTCAGTGCGGACTCGTGCGCCGCGCCGAGCGCGCCGCCGCTGCCGAGATAGACGATGTTGCTGAACTCGCTGCCGGCGATCGCCGCAATCGCGTCGGCCTGTTCGTCGAAGATGCGCTGCACGCCGCCGGCGAGCCGGTTCAGCGCCACTGCGGCTTCCTCATCTTGACGCTGAACTAGGCCGGTGCCGGCCAGCAGCAGGTTGGTGAAGCTGCTGGTCATCACCAGGCTGCGGTCGTTGGTGCGCTCGTCGAGCACCAGCACGCTGACCCGTGGGTCGTCGCGATAGCTGGTGGCGAGTTTGCCGCTGGCGTTGCAGGTGATCACCAGATGCCGATAGTCCGGCGCCTCGGACAGCAGCCTGCTCACCACGCCGCAGCTTTCCGGGCTGTCGCCCGAACGCGCCAGCGAAATCAGCAGACCCTTGCCCGGTGGCAATACGCTGCGCCAGTGGGTGAGCAAGGTGCCGGCGGCAATGGCCTGCACCGGAATGCCCAGGCCAAGCTGCAGGCTCGGCGCCAGGCATTCGCCGATATACATGGAGCTGCCCGAGCCGGTCAGCACGATATGCTGCGGGTGCAGGTGCAACGCGGCCAGCAACGGTTCCAGCCCCTGTGGGTGGCGCAGCAGCTCGGCCGTATCGAGCCAGCTCGCCGGTTGCTGCAGAATCTCGCGCAAGGTATCGGCGTAACCGCGCACCTGCTGTTCCGCCAACGGCAGTGCCTGGAGCGCCTCCAGTCGAATTGAATCTTTCATTTTCTTGTTTATTGTTGACATTTTGCCAGATACAATCGAATGTGAAAGTCTGTAACCACCGAATCGAGAGTATTTGAAATGAAACAGAACTTGCAAGGGGTTTCGAAAACTGACGGCAAGCTTTCACTGCTGTCCCTTTCCCATGGCAAGCGCACCCGTCTGTGGCGGTTGCTGTACGGTTCGGGCCCGCGCAACGGCAGCTTGCTGGTGCTACCGCTCGATCAAGGTCTGGAGCATGGGCCGACGGACTTCTTTCCGAACCCGCCGGCGGTCGATCCGGAATACCAGTTCCGGCTTGCCGTCGAAGGCAACTTTTCCGCCATCGCGCTGGGCATCGGCCTGGCCGAGAAGTACATGGGCGAGTTCTGCGGCCAGATCCCGCTGATCCTCAAGCTCAACGGCAAGACCAACATTCCCAGCGATGCCGACGCCACCTCGCCGCTGTTCGCCTCGGTCGAGGACGCGGTGCGCCTCGGTGCCGATGCAGTCGGCTACACCATGTACGTGGGTTCACCGCGCCAGCACGACGAGTTCCGCCAGTTCGAGAAGGTGCGCCAGGACTGTGAGCGCTATGGCATGCCGCTGGTACTGTGGTCGTACCCGCGTGGCAGCGCCGTCAACGCCAAGGGCGGCACCAATACCTTGTACGCGCAGGATTATGCCGCCCGCGTCGCGCTGGAGCTGGGCGCCGACATCGTCAAGCTGCACGAGCCGAACGACAGCGTGGCCAATGTGCCGGCGCCCTACAACCAGCTGCAGGAAGACGCCGGCGCCCGTTGCGCACGCGTGGTGCGTTCGGCCGGTCGTACGATGGTGCTGTTCTCCGGCGGCGTGAAGGACGACGATGACGCCGCGGTGCTGCGCCAGGTCGAGTTCTACATGCAGTCCGGCGCCAACGGCGTGATGTTCGGCCGCAACATGTGGCTGCGCCCGTTCGATCAGGCGCTGGCGCTGGTTCGGTCCGTGCACGGGATCATGGCGAAATATCCGCGCTGAGCGACACTTTCCTCATCTTCCCTCCGGGGAGATGAGGCCAACGCAAAAATCCTTGAACTGGCAACTGCCGATGAACCATCGCCAATCCTGCCTCTGCTGCGCGCCGCCCAGCGGCGCCGGCACGGTGCGCATCGAGAGCAGCAAGAATCCGTTGCAGACCCAGCCGGATGCCGGCAAGAGCGAGCTGCGGCTGAAGGACTTCCGGCCGCACAGCATGCTGCACGTGCCGAAGACGCACATCGAGCGTCCACGCTTTCCGGTGATCGACGTGCACGCGCACCTGAGCTGGTCCAGCAACGTGCGTAACGGCATTTCGGTAGGCGAGGAAGTCACCTTGTTCGCGCAACCCGTGGATCTTCTGCCGGTGATGGATCGCAAGGGCATCCGCACTCTGGTGAACCTCACCGGCGGCGTCGGCGCCGGCCTGGAAAAGAGCATTCGCAGCTTCGATCAGGCCGCGCCGGGGCGCTTCCTTACCCTCACCGAACCGTCATACGAATACTTCGCCGAGTCGAACTACGCGCAGTTGCAGGGTGATGCGATCGCGCACGCCAAGCGTGTCGGCGCACGCGGCCTGAAGTTGCTGAAGACGCTGGGCCTGTACCTGCGCGAACGCATCGACGAAGGCCCGCTGGTGGCGGTGGACGACCGCCGCTTCGACCCGATGTGGGAAGCCTGCGCCGCTTACGATATGCCGGTATTCCTGCACGTCTCCGATCCGGAAGCGTTCTTCCTGCCCACCGATGAGACCAACGAGCGCTATGAGGAACTGGCCAACCATCCGGACTGGTCGTTCTACGGCCCGGAGTTCCCCAGCAACGCCGAACTGCTCGCGGCGCGCGACCGCCTGATCGCGCGGCATCCGAAGACCACCTTCGCGCTGCTGCATGTAGGCAACAACGCGGAGAACCTCGCCGCCGTCGCCGCCTGCCTGGATCGCTACCCGAACACCGTGATCGATATCAGCGCGCGCATCGGCGAACTCGGCCGCCAGCCGCGCATCGCGCAGCGCTTCTTTGACCGGTACCAGGACCGTATCCTGTTCGGCACCGACGCGGTACCGTCACCGTACGGCGACGACGTGCCGCAGCAACTGTTCGGCGACGAGCTCTATGAGATCTACTATCGCTTCCTCGAGACCGAGGATGAATACTTCGACTACGCGCCGGCGCCCACGCCACCGCAGGGGCGCTGGTCGATCTACGGGCTCGGTTTGTCGGACGAAGTGCTGCGCAAGGTTTACCATGACAACGCCGCCCGACTTCTGAATATCGACCCATGAGTGAAACTCCGATCGCCTCCCGCCGCCTGCTGGTCGAAGAACGCCGCCGTCTGATCGTCGAACTGGTCGAACAGCAGGGGCGCGCCACTGTGGAGGAACTGGCGACCCGGTTCGGCACATCCACCGTCACGATCCGTGCCGACCTCGATGCGCTGGTGCGCAATGCAGCGATCGCCCGCTCGCACGGCGGCGCGTTGCCGATGGCGCCGGCGACCAACGACACGCCGCTCAACATCAAGGAAACCCGCTGGCACGCGCAGAAGCTGCGCATCGGCCTCGCCGCGGCGAAGATGATCCGGGACGGCGAGACGATCATCCTCGATTCCGGCTCGACCACGGTGGAGATCGCCCGACAGATCCGCCAGATGAAATTCGAATCGCTGACGGTGATCACCAACGCGCTCAACATCGCGCTGGAATTATCCGGCCTGCCGCATATCCGCGTGATGATGCTTGGCGGCTTGTTGCGCGATACCTCCTACTCGCTGGTCGGTCCCGACGCGGAACAGGCGCTGTCCAAGCTTTCCGCCGACAAACTCTTTCTCGGCGTGGACGGCCTCGACCCGGTGGTCGGCGTCACCACGCCCGATCCGCTCGAAGCCACGCTCAACGCACTGATGATCCGCGTCTCGCGCGAGACCATTGCCGTGTTCGATGCCAGCAAACTTGGCCAGCGCAGCCTGTCCGTCATCACCCCGGTGCAGCACCTACATCGCGTCATCACCGACACCAGCGCCGAAGCGAAGGCCGTCGAGTCGCTGCGCGACGCCGGCGTGGAAGTCACATTGGTCTGAACGACCGGAGCGCTGCGTGGACAGCCGCGCCTGCACCTTGCTTGCCGAGCGTGCCCCGGGTGATCGCCATCGCGTCTTTTGTTAGTGAGCACGCTGCCCACGTCGTCGCTCGTCGCAGCGATGTCGTCGCCCGCGATCAGCAGCACCGCCGTCATCGCCCACAGGCTGAAGTGCGAGCCTCATTGTTGCTCCTGACCGAGCGGCCCCTCAAGCCTATAGGTCTTGGCGCTGGGCGAGCTGTAGATGCCGGGCTTAAGTCCCTTCGCATGCACGTGATCGGCGAGTGCCTTCATGTGTCTTTGCCGGTCACCTTCTCCGCGAAGTGATTCCTGCTGTTCCAACCCATCGGCCGTGTTGGCGACCGACATCGGCATGGCCACGTGAGAACGAGCATCCATACGGCTAACGCCATGACGCCGCCGATGGCGCCACGCATTACTTGTTGCATGCCTGATCTCCCCCACCGATGCCTCGACCCGCCACAGATGGCTTCGTTTCGGCCGCTTTTACAGCGAGCCGGCCACTCCGGAAGCACCGAAGCATCTAAGCACTTGCATTCCACACAACCTTCGTTATTCTCCGTTTACCATCTAATTATTTCCGTTTTCCGTCAATAACTTTCATTTCATAAATAAACGAAAGCTCTGCCACAAGAGACCTGCCACGCATCTGCGTGCCCGCCACGTTTTCCGGGCCGCCCGAGCCATCCATCCGCGGCGCCGGGCGTCCCTTTGCTGCAACACGGTCGTCCACTTTGGGAGGAGTTATGCGACATCTAACATGCCGATTGTTCGGGTTCCTGCTCGTCATCATGTCCTGCGCTGCGTCGGCGGCACAGGCCGCATCGAATACCGTACCACTGGGCGGCAACGCCTTTATCACCCAGGCATCGCCCACCAAGAACGAAGCTATCACCGACACTGGCTTGCACAGCTGGAATTCCGACAAGGCCGTCGTCAGCGTTTACTTTGACGTACAGCAGGCGGGCGAGCTGCAACTCTCGCTGGTCGGCAGCTTGAACGGCGCCGGCCACAGCACGGTGAAAGTCACGCTCGGCGGGCAATCACAGCTGGTCAATCTTTCCAGCACGATACCTGGGCCCTTCCCGGCCGGCAGTTTCACCATCGACAAGCCCGGCTACGTGCGGGTGGATCTGCAGGGCATCAGCACCGACGGCGGCTACTACGGCGATATCAGCGACCTGCAGATCGACGGCAGTGCCGCCATCGGCGCGGTCTACGCAAACGATCCGGCCAATTTCTATTGGTCGCGGCGCGGCCCTTCGGTGCATCTCGGTTACAGAGTGCCGACGAACACCGAGTACTTCTATAGCGAAGTGACCGTGCCGGAAGGACAGGATCCGGTCGGCTCCTATTACATGGCCGACGGTTTCAACGTTGGCTACTTCGGCATGCAGGTGAACTCGCCGACCGAACGCCATATCTTGTTCTCCGTGTGGGACTCGCCCACCGGCAGCACCACACTGGTGAACAAAGGGCCCGGCGTGATCACCAACGGTTTCGGCGGCGAAGGCACCGGCGGCCAAAGCCATCTGCGCTACGCGTGGGTCGCCGGCCAGACCTATCGCTTCCTCACCCGCGCCCAGCCCGACGGCAACGGCAATACCTTGTTCACCGCGTGGTTCGGCAGCGCCGGCGCGCAGGGTAACTGCAATGCGCAGAACAGCCAGGGCAACTGCGACTGGCATCTGATCGCCACCTGGAAGTACGTGGGTGACACCCATTACCTGCGCGGTTTGTATTCCTTCCTCGAATCCTTCGACCCGGATCTTGGCTACATCGGCCGCCGCGCGGCTTATGGCAACCAGTGGGCCAAGCCCGCGGGCGGCGACTGGGTGGAGATCACCTCCGCCTATTACGATGCCGACCCCACCGGCCTCAACAAGCAGCGCCTGGATTTCGCCGGCGGCGTGATCGGCAACCAGTTCTACCTGCGCAACGATGGGTTCTTCACCCCATCGGTATTCTCCGGCCAGACGTTTACGCGCACGGCGACCGGCAACCAGCCGGATGTGAATCTCGACAACCTGCCTTGATACGTGCTCGCGACATCGCAGCCGGCCCGACCGGGGCCGGCTGCGCATGTCATATCAAGAAACGGATGATGACCGCTTGCAGCACGCCGCGGATCAACGGCATTCAGAAGTCCATACGGAAACTCGCCGTCGCCATCTTCGCCTGCTGGCGCTGACCCAGATACTGGTCGTAACCAAGCTGCAGGCTGGTGCGCGGCGTCATGCGCCAGTCCAGCGTGGTGCCGAACACGCCACCATAACGCGACAGACCGATGCCGCCGACCGGTGCGAACTGGTTGATCCCGCTGAAACTGGCATCGAATACCTCGCCGCGCAGGCCGAACGATTGTTGCCACAACATGCGCCCCTGCAGGCTGAGGCTGCCGCCGCCGGCCAGCGTCCAGTCATGTGTGGCGCGCACGCCCAGCCCGGCCTGCCAGCGCGCGGCGTTCTGCGCACCTGACTTCAGGCCGAAGCCATACGCGCCCAGCTCGTTGAAGCCGCTGCGCTGGAGCTGTTCGTATTGCAGATTCATGTACGGGGTGAGTTGCGTGCGGCCCAGCGCCAGGCGATAACCGCTCTCGCCATAGGCCACGCCATAGCGGCCGTTGACGTCGCTGGCCACACCAGCGAACTGATCGCCGAGCTCAAGCTGG
Organism: Rhodanobacter sp.; assembly: GCA_035566635.1. Taxonomy (GTDB): domain Bacteria; phylum Pseudomonadota; class Gammaproteobacteria; order Xanthomonadales; family Rhodanobacteraceae; genus Rhodanobacter. Next base: position 315,378 of record DATMQY010000013.1, on the reverse strand, counting down.
CGACGCATGGTTTCGCGATAGCTGCCGATGCCGAAGCGGCCCATCGTGTACCACGCGCCCCGGATCACCCCGCCGTACAGCATGCCTTCCAGCGCACGGCTGTGACCCTGATCCGCGCTTTCGGCCAACCGGCCAAGGCCCTGGCTCTGGCTCAGCGCATAGCCGGCGATACCGTTGCTGCCAATGCGATAGTCCTGCCCAACCAGTGCGCCGCTGAGGTCGTAGCCGACATTGCTGTAACCGCTGCGCGACATGCCGCCGTGATAGCCGAGGTTCTGCATCCAGCCGCCGGCCTTCGGCACATCGAGCAAGCTGTCGAAACGGTCGGACAAGGCACGCGTGCCCGCATCGATCGCCTCGAACGTCATCGCCGCACTGGCCGCATGCAGCTGGCCGGAGAGACTCTCCAGCGAACGCTGCGTCGTGGCCAGCGAGCCTGATTGCTGCAGGTTGGCCGCACCAACGACGAACGCCGTCGCGATCGGCGTAGCGCCACTGGCAGAGGTACCAGAGCCGAGCTGGGCATTGATCTGTCCGAACGCACCATCCACCCGCTGAGCGGCGCCATACGAAGCCGCGGTGTACGCCATGCCCTGCACCGCCGTGGCCTGTACTTGGGCCACGTTGAGCCAGGCGCTGCTGGCGTCGTAGTTGAGCGTTGCGCTTAGCAGGGTGACGTTACTCGCCTTGTTCAGTGCGCTAAACGTGCCGCTCAATCCGCCGGTGGCACTGAGCACATCGGTATGCGAATTGACGACGTAACCCTGATTGGTGCCGGTCACGTAGAGGTCGCCACCGCCGAGGTTGGCCGTGCCGGCAATCCGCAACGCCGAGCCCAGCGACACCGCCAGCCGGCCACTACCCTGCTGAACATAATTGCCGGCCACGGTCACGTCGCTGCCGCTGACACCGAGCACGCCGAGGTTGGTGACGCTGCCGCCAATCTTCTGCGTGCCGCTCAACGTGCCCTGTGCGGCAATGCTGACGCCGGATGCCAACGACTTGGCTATGAGCGTGCCGGCCTGCACCTGGGTGAGGCCGGTGTAGCTGGCGTCCGCGTTCAACGTAAGCAGGCCGCTGCCTTGCTTGATCAGACCGCCGGCACCGGAGATCGGGTTATTCCAATTGGACGTACCCGTGAAATTGACGGTGACATCGCCCCAGTCGAACTTCGCTGGCCCGTTCACCGCCCTGCCGACGTCCAGTTCGCCGTAACCGAATACCTTGTCCGGGCCGGGAGCACCAAGATCATCCGCGGTGCCAAGCAGGGTCTGACGCACCAGATCGTTGTTGAAATACGGATAGGCCTGCCACACCAGGGCCGCCGCGCCCGAAACCTCCGGTGCTGCGAACGAGGTGCCGCTGACCGCCCAATAAGTCTGGGTGCCACTGGCGGTAGCGTTCTTGTCGAGGACGACCACGTCGCCCGGCGCGGCGAGGCAATAATTCATCGCCTTGCCGCAGGCATTCGAGTAGCTCGCCAGTTGGCTGGGATGATTGCTGTCGACAGCTACCGCAACCAGCCAGCCAACCCCCAGTTGCGGTGCCACGCTGGGCAACGCGGCGATGTCGCTGGGATCACTCTTGGAATCGTTGCCGGCGGCGAACACCACCAGGCCGCCATGCTGCACCACGAACGGCTGATAAGCCTGGGCGAAGGCCTGATTGATCGAAGCGTTGGTGGTGTCCCAGTAAATGCCGCCCCAGGAATTGTTCATCACCTGTACGCCGGCATTGATCAGCGCCGGATTGAGGGTCTGCGCGAAGAAGTTGGCATCGGCGGCGGTCACCGGATTGCCTTGGCCCGAGCCATCGTCTTTCGGTTCGACATCGGTGATGATGCGCGCCGACACCAGACTGGCGCCGGGCGCGAGGCCGCCGGGGAATTGGCCTGACGGCGTGCCTGCCGCAATCTCCGATACCCAGGTACCGTGGCCTACGACGTCGTCGATAGCGGTGTTGTTGGTGGCAGGGTCGACGTAGATCAATTCCTGCGTGACGCGTCCGGCCAGGGTCGGGTGATTGCGCATGACGCCGCTGTCGACCACGCCGATGGTCACCCCGGCGCCGGTATAGCCCTGACTGTGCGCCGCGTCGGCATGGGTGATCGCGAGCTGTGCGTTCAGTGGCGGCTGAGTGCCCGACGTGGGCGGCGGCGCGGCGGGTGCCGCGGGAACCGTCGGCCTGACATTGCTGCCACCACCACCGCCGCAAGCGCTCAGACCAAGCGCCATGGCCACCAGCCACGCCATTTCACGGCGTCGCAAACCCGAGTCGAGAGTTTTCATAATTCACCCCGTCAACAAACCCATTTCCGCACCGCATGCGTACCTGGCACGTCCCTGTCATGCATCTTGGCACAACAGAAATTCCATGGAACAGGGCGCAAGCCGCAGCGCGGCGCGGAAGCCCGGCGTTTGCCGATGCTCACGGCAGGCTGCGATAATCCGGGGGTTATCTGTCAGGCGTTCGCGCCCATCGAGTCTTCCAGCGGAGTTACCCATGTCGGATGTCAACGTAGTCATTGTCGGCGCCAAGCGCACGGCCATCGGCTCCTTCCTCGGCCAGTTCACCGGCGTTCCCACCCCGAAACTCGGCGCCACCGCCATCCGCGCCGCGCTGGAACAATCCGGCGTCGCCCCGGCCGATGTCAGCGAGGTAATCATGGGCTGCGTACTGCCGGCCAACCTTGGCCAGGCACCGGCGCGCCAGGCTTCGCTGGCCGCCGACCTGCCGGCCAGCACCGGCTGCACCACGATCAACAAGGTGTGTGGCTCGGGCATGAAAGCCATCATGTTGGGCCACGACCTGATCAAGGCCGGCTCGGCGACCGTCGTCGTCGCCGGCGGCATGGAGTCGATGACCAACGCGCCTCACATGGTCAACGCACGCACCGGCATCCGCTACGGTGACGGTCAGCTGGTCGATCACATGGCGTGGGACGGCCTGACCAATCCATACGACGGCAAGGCGATGGGTGTGTTCGGCGAGCTGTGCGCCGACAAGTACCACTTCACCCGCGAGGATCAGGACGCGTTCGCGATCGAGTCGGTCAAGCGCGCACAGGCAGCGCAGCAGAACGGCGCGTTTACCGGGGAGATCGTTCCGGTGACCGTGAGCGGTCGCAAGGGCGACGTGCAGGTAGATACGGACGAGCAGCCGGGCCGTTCCGACATCGCCAAGATCCCGACCCTGAAGGCCGCCTTCCGCAAGGAGAACGGCACCATCACTGCTGCCAGCTCGTCCAGCATCTCCGATGGCGCCGCCGCGCTGGTACTGCTGTCGGCCGACGATGCAAACAAACGCGGACTGAAGCCGCTGGCGCGCATCGTGGCGCACGCCACCCACTCGCAGGAACCGGAATGGTTCACCACCGCGCCGGTCGGCGCGATCCAGAAGGTACTGGACAAGGCCGGCTGGAAGGTGGCTGACGTCGACCTGTTCGAGATCAACGAGGCGTTTGCGGTGGTCGCCATGACGCCGATGAAGGAGCTCGGCATCGCGCACGACAAGCTCAACGTCAACGGCGGCGCCTGCGCGCTGGGCCATCCGATCGGTGCCAGCGGCGCCCGCTTGGTGGTGACCTTGCTCAACGCCCTGAAAACGCGCGGCCTCAAGCGTGGCGTTGCCAGCCTGTGCATCGGTGGCGGCGAAGCCACCGCAATTGCAGTGGAATGCATCGACTGAAATCAGGTCGCTGCACCCATTTCGTCACCCTGCATATGACGGCCGGTTAAATCAGCGTTTAATGCGCCCTGAAGCACCGATATAAAAATGTGGCGCAATTTCCACGAAAGCGTTATTAATACACGGCCAAATGGCATTCCACGGCATAGGAGATCCACCATGAAGTTTACGCGTACCCTTCTCGCCTCCGCGCTCGTCGCGTTGCTGGCGGCTTGCAGCAACGGCGCGCAGGATTCCGCGCAGGACGCCCAGAAGTCGGCTGACACCGCTCAGCAGGCTGCTGATACGGCGCAGCAGGCTGCTGCATCTGCGACCGCTGCTGCTCCGGCGGCTGCTCCGGCTGCTGCTCCGGCATCCACCGCCGCTGCTCCCGCTTCCACCGCTGCTGCTCCGGCTTCCACCGCCGCGGCTCCGGCCAACGCCATGGACTCGATGAAGAGCGCCGCCAACAACGCTGCCGACGCTGCCAGCAAGTCTGCTGACGCCGCCAAGGACGCTGCCAGCGCCGCCAAGGATGCTGCGGCCAAGGCCAAGGACGCCATGAAGGGTCATTGATCCTTTTGGTTTCCTGAAAAACGGCCGCCTTATGCGGCCGTTTTTTTTCGCCTGCCATTCACCAATCCGGCCCGGCGATTTGGGCCGCTGGCCGACGCCGGCTATCATCTCGGGTTTCGCCGTGACGGCAGCCCCATACCCGTGAGCCCGAATCCATGAGCGTCATTGCATCGCAGATCGATCCCCGTTCACCGGACTTCCTGGCCAGCAGTGCGCAGTTGCGTGCCGTGGTCGACGACCTGCAGCGCGAACTGATCCGCAGCGCCGAAGGCGGCGGCGCCAAGGCGCGCGACAAGCACACCGCCCGCGGCAAGCTGCTGCCGCGCGAACGCATCCGCGCCCTGCTCGATCCCGGCTCGCCGTTCCTCGAACTGTCGCCACTGGCCGCGCACGGCATGTACGACGATGCGGCGCCGGCCGCCGGCCTGATTACCGGCATCGGCCGCGTCAACGGCATTGAGGTCGTGGTGGTCGCCAACGATGCGACGGTCAAGGGCGGCACTTATTTTCCGATCACGGTGAAGAAGCATCTGCGCGCGCAGGAAGTCGCGCTGGAAAACCGACTGCCCTGCGTCTACCTGGTCGACTCCGGTGGCGCCTTCCTGCCACTGCAGGACGAGGTGTTTCCGGACAAGGAGCACTTCGGTCGGATCTTCTACAACCAGGCGCGCATGTCGTCACTCAACATTCCGCAGATCGCGGTGGTGATGGGCTCGTGCACCGCCGGCGGCGCCTATGTGCCGGCAATGAGCGACGAGACCATCATCGTGCGCGAGCAGGGCACCATCTTCCTCGGCGGCCCGCCGCTGGTGAAGGCCGCCACCGGCGAGGTGGTGGATGCGGAGACGCTCGGTGGCGCGGATGTCCATACGTCGATTTCCGGCGTGGCCGACCATTACGCCGAAAACGATGCGCACGCGCTGGCGATCGCGCGCGACATCGTCGCGAGCCTCAATCGCAGGAAGGACGTGCCGCTGGCGCTACGCGCGCCAATCGAACCGAAGTACGCGGCCGAGGAGCTGTACGGCGTGATCCCGCAGGACACTCGTCGCCCGTTCGACATCCGCGAAGTGATCGCGCGCATCGTCGACGGCTCCGAGTTCCACGAGTTCAAGGCGCGCTACGGCAAGACCCTGGTCACTGGCTTCGCGCATATCCACGGCTACCCGGTCGGCATCATTGCGAACAACGGCATCCTGTTCGCCGAGAGCGCGCTCAAGGGCGCGCACTTCATCGAGCTGTGCAACCAGCGCAATGTGCCGCTGGTGTTCCTGCAGAACATCACTGGCTTCATGGTCGGCAAGAAATACGAACAGGCCGGCATCGCGAAAGACGGCGCGAAGATGGTCACCGCGGTGGCCTGCTCGCACGTGCCGAAGTTCACCGTGGTGATCGGCGGCAGCTTCGGCGCCGGCAACTACGCGATGTGCGGCCGTGCCTACGGCGCACGTTTTCTGTGGATGTGGCCGAACGCACGCATCTCGGTGATGGGCGGCGAGCAGGCCGCGTCTGTGCTCGCCACGGTCAAGCGCGATGGCATCGAAGCCGCAGGCAAGAGCTGGAGTGCCGAAGAGGAAGAGGCGTTCAAGGCACCGATCCGCGACCAGTACGAACGTCAAGGCCACCCCTACTACGCCAGCGCGCGGCTGTGGGACGACGGCATCATCGACCCGGTCGACACCCGCCGCGTGCTCGGCCTGGCGATCTCCGCTTCGCTCAACGCGCCGATCGAGCCGCAGCGCTACGGCGTGTTCCGCATGTAACCCGATGGCAAGTGTCGACCAAGTTTGCCGACACTTGCGCTTCAGCCTTGCGGCGTTTCACCGCGCAGCCGTACGTCGTTCGGCAGCATGTCGACGCGCTCCACGCTGACCTCGCGCTGCGACTCGAAGAAGCGTTGCACCTGCTGGCATACGGGCATGGTGTTTTCGCGTGCGATCGCCGAGACCAGGAACCATGGCTGGGTCCAGCCGAGTTCGGCAATGATCTTTTCCGCGACTGCCGTACGCTCGTCCTCCGCCAGCATGTCGGACTTGTTCAGCACCAGCCAGCGCGGGCGCTCCAGCAGCTCCGGGTTGAACTTCTCCAGTTCCAGCTCGATCGCGCGCACCTGCGCGGCCACATCGGAGCCGTCGATCGGCGCGATATCAACCAGGTGCAGCAGCAGGCTGGTACGCGCCACGTGACGCAGGAACTGGATACCCAGTCCGGCGCCTTCGGAGGCACCTTCGATCAGACCGGGAATGTCGGCGATTACGAAACTCTGGTCGGTGCCCAGGCTGACCACGCCCAGATTCGGAACCAGCGTGGTGAACGGGTAATCCGCCACCCGCGGGGTGGCCGCGGAAACTGCGCGAATGAAAGTGGACTTGCCGGCATTCGGAAAGCCGAGCAGACCAACGTCGGCCAACAGGCGCAGTTCAAGCTTCAGCTCGCGTGCGTCACCTGGCGTACCCGGTGTGGCCTTGCGCGGTGCGCGGTTCACCGACGTCTTGAAATGGATATTGCCCAGACCACCCTTGCCGCCCTGAGCCACCAGCATGCGCTGACCATGACCGGTGAGGTCGCCGATCACCTCGTCGGTATCGACATTGGTGATCATGGTGCCGACCGGCACACGGATCGTGGTGTCCTCACCGCCCTTGCCATACATCTGACTGCCCATGCCGTTCTGTCCACGCTGCGCCTTGAAGCTGCGCTGGTGACGGAAATCGACCAGCGTGTTCAGACCTTCGTCGGCGACCAGCCAGACCGAGCCGCCATAGCCGCCATCACCGCCGTCGGGGCCACCGAACGGAATGAACTTCTCGCGGCGAAAGCTGATGCAGCCATTGCCGCCATCACCGGCCTGCACTTTGATATTGGCTTCGTCGACGAATTTCATTGGAGGACCGGGAATGGGAGTGGAAATCGGAAGAGCGGGTAATCGAGTCATGGTACGGGACTTGGGCAGCCCCGGCTTCACCATTCCCGATTCCCTGCCAGGAACAACAAACCGGCAGGACTGCCGATTTGCGTGGCGCAGCCGCCCGGAGGGTTTCGGCACAGGGATGTGCCGAAACGAAAAGCCCCGCCGAAGCGGGGCCTTCGCTATCGCATCGCGAAAGGCTTACGCCTGCACGACGTCGACGAAACGGCGGTTCTTGTCGCCGCGGATCTTGAACTCGACCTTGCCGTCGATCAGCGCGAACAGCGTGTGGTCGCGACCCAGACCGACGCCGACACCCGGATGGAACTGGGTGCCGCGCTGACGCACGATGATGTTGCCGGCTTCGATGGCCTGGCCGCCGTAGATCTTCACGCCCAGGTATTTCGGGTTCGAATCGCGACCGTTGCGGCTGGAACCTACGCCTTTTTTATGTGCCATGACTCAATGCTCCAGTTGCTCAGGCGTTGATGCCCGTGATCTCGATTTCGGTGAAATGCTGACGATGACCCTGCTGACGCTTGTAGTGCTTGCGGCGGCGGAATTTGATGATGCGGATCTTGTCGGCACGGCCGTGCTTGCGGACGGTGGCGCTGACGGTGGCGCCGTCCACGGTCGGCGCACCGACGGTGATCGATTCGCCGGAACCGACCAGCAATACCTGGTCGAAGCTCACGGTGGCGCCTTCTTCGGCGGTCAACAGTTCCACGCGCAGCACGTCGCCCTGCTGCACACGGTACTGCTTGCCACCGGTCTTGATGACTGCGTAACTCATGGGAATGCCCTTCTGTCGTTATTCTCTTGGGTATCGCCATGACCAATTCAGGTCTGGCGAACCGCGGATTATAACGACGTGCCTGCGCGCTGGTCAAATACTGACCACGCCGAATCTGCGGCCCTGCCCAAACAGCCGTCGGCAAGGGTCGACGACTTCAGTGGCCGGACTTCGACGCAGGCTGTGGCGCGGTAACTGTCGGGCTGGCCGGGCAACGTCCCTGGGTGTCCAGCGTGCCCTTCTGCTGCAGCTGCTTGATCATCACCTGGCCACGCTCGCCACCCCACTGCTGGCCTGCCTTCATGGCTTCGGCCATGGTCAGCGGCATCTGAGTGAGTGCCTTCTGGCCCAGCGGCGACTGATAGAACTTCAGCAGACCGGCCACATCGTCGGCGGTGAAATGGCTCTGGTAGGCCGGCACCATGCGGCTCAGCAGCTCCTGGCTGCCGTTGGCGTCGATGAAACCCTGCCAGTAGGAAGCCGGTACACACGGCACCGCCTGCCCCATCACATCCGCCATCTGCGAATTCATACGGCCAAACATCTGGCTCATGTGCATCACCTCGAACAGCTGACGCACCTGCTGCTCGCTCGGCTGTGCCGCCGCAGCCTGACCAGTCGCACCCAAGGCCAGCGCGACACTTGCCGCGATCCCGATCCATTTACGCATAGCGATCTCCCATCAAACCTATCTGGTGACCGCCGTGAAGGCCGGCAAACTCCCATTTAGCCATAGCCGTCGCGACAAGGGAAACCGCTGCGTTGCGGATCTAGCCGGTTTGTTTCAATGAACTATCGAAACTCCTTGGTATAGTAAAGGTTCCCCCCCATATCTCGGCGCTATGGACACCATACGCATCCGCGGCGCACGCACGCACAATCTCAAGAACATCGACCTCGACCTGCCACGCGACAAACTGATCGTGATTACCGGCCTGTCCGGCTCCGGCAAGTCCTCGCTGGCGTTCGACACGATCTACGCCGAAGGCCAGCGCCGCTATGTCGAGTCGCTGTCGGCGTATGCGCGGCAGTTTCTGTCGATCATGGAAAAACCCGACGTCGACCACATCGAAGGTCTGTCGCCGGCGATCTCGATCGAGCAGAAATCCACCTCGCACAACCCGCGCTCCACCGTCGGCACAATCACCGAGGTGTACGACTACCTGCGCCTGCTGTACGCACGCGTCGGCACACCGCGTTGTCCCGACCACGGCATCCCGCTGGAGGCGCAGACGGTCAGCCAGATGGTCGACGCGACCATGGCGCTGGATCCTGAGAAACGCTTCATGCTGCTGGCGCCGGTGATCCGCGAGCGCAAGGGCGAACACGTACAGGTATTCGACCAGTTGCGTGCGCAAGGCTTCGTGCGTGCCCGCGTCGACGGTAACGTATTCGACCTGGATGCCGTGCCGCCCCTGACACTGCGCCAGAAGCACACCATCGAAGTGGTGATCGACCGCTTTCGCCCGCGCGACGACATCAAGCAGCGCCTGGCCGAATCGTTCGAGACTGCGCTGCGACTGGGCGACGGGTTGGTGATCCTGGCGAGCATGGATGGCGGACCCGAACAGCTGCTGTCCTCGCGCTATTCCTGCCCGGTGTGCGACTACTCGCTACCGGAGCTGGAACCGCGGTTGTTTTCGTTCAACTCGCCGGTCGGTGCCTGTCCGTCGTGCGACGGCCTTGGCGTGACCCAGGTGTTCGATGCGGCGCGCGTGGTCGGCCATCCCGAACTGCCGTTGTCCGGTGGCGCCGTGCGTGGCTGGGATCGCCGCAACGCGCATTACTTCCAGCTGATCCTGTCACTGGCAGCACACTACGGTTTCGACGTGGACGCGCCGTGGCACAAGCTTCCCGCGGACGTCCAGAAGGCCATCCTGTTCGGCAGCGGCAAGGACAAGATCGCGTTCCGCTACATCACCGAGCGCGGCGGCAAGGTCACCCGCGAGCATCCGTTCGAGGGCATCCTGCCGAACCTGGAACGGCGCTACAAGGAAACCGAATCCTCCGCTGTGCGCGAGGAGTTGGCGAAATACATCAGCGACCAGCCCTGCCCCACCTGCGAAGGCCAGCGGTTGAATCGCTCGGCACGCAACGTGTTCGTCGCCGATCACGCATTGCCATCGCTGACCCACCGCTCGATCGACGATGCGCTGGCGTTCTTCGCCGATCTCAAGCTGGCCGGCTGGCGTGGCGAGATCGCGGTGAAGATCGTCAAGGAGATCCGCGAGCGGCTGACTTTCCTCAATGACGTCGGCCTGAACTACCTCACTCTGGATCGGCAGGCGGACTCGCTCTCCGGCGGCGAAGCACAGCGCATCCGGCTTGCTTCGCAGATCGGCGCCGGTCTGGTCGGCGTGATGTACGTGCTGGACGAACCCTCGATCGGCCTGCATCAACGCGACAACGAGCGCCTGCTCGGCACGCTCACGCGCCTGCGTGATCTCGGCAACACGGTGATCGTGGTCGAGCACGACGAGGACGCGATCCGCATGGCCGACCACGTGCTCGACATCGGCCCCGGCGCCGGCGTGCATGGCGGCGAAATCGTGGCGCAGGGCACGGTGCAGGACATGCTCGATTCGCCGCGCTCGGTCACCGGCCAGTTCCTGTCCGGCGCACGTGCGATCGAAGTGCCGAAGGAGCGCCGTGAGCCGATCGACGATGATTCATGGCTGCACCTGAAAGGTGCCAGCGGCAACAACCTGAAGCATGTCGACCTGGCGATTCCGGCCGGCCTGTTCACCTGCATCACCGGCGTTTCCGGCTCGGGCAAGTCCACGCTGATCAACGACACGCTGTTCCGCATCGCCGCCGCCGAATTGAGCGGCGCCAGCACCCAGCCGGCACCGTATAAATCCATCGATGGCATGGAGCTGTTCGACAAGGTCGTCGACATCGACCAGTCGCCGATCGGCCGCACGCCACGTTCCAACCCGGCCACCTACACTGGCCTATTCACCCCGTTGCGCGAGATGTATGCACAGGTACCCGAAGCGCGTGCGCGCGGCTATACGCCGGGCCGTTTCAGCTTCAACGTGCGCGGCGGCCGCTGCGAAGCCTGCGAAGGCGACGGCATGATCAAGGTGGAGATGCATTTCCTGCCGGACGTCTACGTGCCATGCGACGTCTGCCATGGTAAGCGCTACAACCGCGAGACGCTGGAGATTCTGTACAAGGGCCATACCATTGCCGACGTGCTCGGCATGACGGTGGAAGATGCGCTGAAGCTGTTCGAGAACGTGCCGACCATCGCACGCAAACTCGACACTCTGCGCGCCGTCGGCCTCGACTACATCAAGCTCGGCCAGAGCGCGACCACACTGTCCGGTGGCGAGGCGCAGCGCGTGAAGCTGTCGAAGGAACTGTCCAAGCGTGACACCGGTCGCACGCTGTACATCCTCGACGAGCCGACCACCGGCCTGCATTTTCACGACATCGAGCAGTTGCTCGACGTGCTCCACCAGCTGGTCGACCAGGGCAATACGGTGGTGGTGATCGAACACAATCTCGACGTGATCAAGACCGCCGACTGGGTCGTCGACCTCGGCCCCGAAGGCGGCGGCGGTGGTGGTCGCATCCTCGTCGCCGGCACGCCGGAAATCGTGGCGGCCAGCGCCGAATCGCACACCGGGCATTTCCTCGCGTCGCACCTGAAACCGGCCAAGCCGAAAAAGGCGGGCGCCGCAAAACGCGTCAAGGCCGCGGCCAAGCACATCGCCTTCGCCGACAAGTACAAGCCGGTGCCACGGAAGAAACGTTCATGAGTCCGCGCAAGTCCACTCCACAAAACAAGACTGCCAACGATCCGGTATCGCACGATGCCGGCACGGCCACCCCGACTGAAATCGGCGCGCCACTGTTCGTCGCCTCGCTCGGTGTGCGCTGGCGAGATCTGGACGCGTTCAATCACGTCAACAACTCCAACTTCCTCACCTATCTGGAAGAGGCGCGGTTGCAATGGCTGCAGGACGTGCGCGACTGGTTCAGCGAGGACTCGATGCCGGTACTGGCCGCCAGCGAACTGCAGTATCGGCGCCCGATCGAATGGCCCGCCTCGCTGCACATCGAATTACACTGCGCCCGGCTGGGCACCAGCTCGATGACGATTGCCCATCGCATCGTCGATGCCGCCGACCCGAGCAGCCTGTACTGCGACGGCCACGTGGTGATGGTGTGGATGAACCCCGCCACCGGCAAACCGGTGCCGCTACCCGCGACGATCCGCGCGGCGGCGGCACAAGCAAGCGACTGAGGTCGCTCACGGGGCGACAACTCATCCGTACGCGGTGATGCATTCGACGCACGCTATTCACGTGGCGTGGCTATGATGGCGGTTCCGGCTCTCACGATGGAATGCGCCCGATGACGACAGCACATCGCACCGCCCTCACGCTCGCTGCCGCCTGCATGGCCGCCCTGATTGGCTCGCCTGCGGCACATGCCACCGACACCACCGAGCTCACCCTGTATCGCAGCGACAGCGCCGCGCTGTACGCCAGCAACGGCGGCGGCAATATCGATGACGGCTATGCGGTGGTGCGCGAACAGCGTGCGCTGACGTTGACCGCGGGCACGCACGACGTGGTGATCGGCGACCTGCCCGGCTTCCTCGATCCCGAAGCGCTCGCGCTCGCCTTTCCCGACGGCAACGCCAAGGTGCTCTCGCAACGGCTGCTGCTGGCGCAGGGCGCGGGCGCGGCGCTGACCGGATTGACCGGCCACTCGGTGGACGTCCTCGGGGCAGGAGGCCTGCCACTGGCCAGCGGTACGCTGGTGCGCGCGGGCGATGGTCTGCTGGTGCGCGACAACAACGGCAATACCACCCTGGTCAGCAACTATGCCGCCGTGCGCACCACCGGCGCTGATTTTCCGATCGGCTCCAGCCTGAACCTGCGGGTAGATGCCACGCGCGCCGGCTCGACCAACGCCGTACTCAGCTATCCCACCTCCGGCCTTGGTTGGCGTGCCGCTTATGTGGCGACGCTGCAACCGGGGGCGGCCTGCCGCATGCAGTTCGAATCGCGCGCCAGCATCGCCAACCGCAGCGGCCGCGACTGGCGCGATGCGCAACTGACCCTGATCGCGGGCGAACCGAATATGGCCAAGGCCTCGGCGCCACGCCCGATGATGGCGACGGCGCGCAGCTACAGCGCCCAAGCGACGCCTGCCATGCCGCAGCAGGACAGCATCGGCGACTATCGCAGCTATACCCTGCCGACAGCGGTCGACCTGCCCGACGGCAGCGTCAGCCAGGTGCTGCTGTATGCGAGCCGCGCGCTGGATTGCGAGCGCACTGCACTATACGAGAACGGCAACAGCTACCAGCCGCAGCAGCCGATGTTGAGCCGTGACTACAACCAGGGCGGCGGCAACGCCATCGTCAGCACGCTGAAGTTGCAGGCGTTCGAAAGCCTGCCGGCCGGCTATCTGCGCGTGCTCACCGCCGATAGCCACGGCACGCCGCAGTTCGTCGGCGAAGGTCGCATCAACGACACCCCGAAAGGCAGCGACGCAACGATCACGCTAGGCACCGCGTTCGACCTGCGCGCTGAACGCACACGCACCAGTTTCAATGCGGACCAGGCCGGCCGCACCATGAACGAAGCGTTCCGCATCAGCCTCAGCAACGCCGGCAACAGCGCCCGCACGGTGACCGTGCGCGAGCATCCCTCGCGCTGGAGGCAGTGGACATTGGCTTCATCCAGCAGCAAGCCCAGCCAGCAGACGCCGGACACGCTGGAGTTCCGCGTCGAGGTGCCAGCCAACGGCAAGGCCACGCTGGACTATGCCGTGCGCTACAGCTGGACCGCCGCCGACAATCCTCAACCGTAAATCATCGAGCCGGAGTTCCCCATGCTCAACATCACCAACCACGACAACGGCATCCGCGAGATCCAGCTGGCCCGCCCGCCGGTCAACGCGCTGAACCTGGAGCTGCTGCGCGCACTGCATGCAGCCATCGATGACAGCGTGCGCGAAGGTGTCCGCGGCATCGTGCTGTCCGGCGCACAGGGGTTGTTCTCCGCCGGCGTCGACGTGCCGGCGCTGCTGACGCGCGATCGCGCTGGTGTACTTGAGTACTGGCGCGAATTTTTCTCGCTGTGCGGCACTCTGGCCCGCGCACCGATTCCACTGGTCGCAGCGATCACCGGCCACAGCCCGGCAGGCGGCGCGGTGCTGGCGTTGTTCTGCGACTACCGTGTGATGGCCGAAGGCCCGTATCGGATCGGCTTGAACGAAGTGCAGGTGGGGCTGATCGTGCCCGAGGCGATCCAGCTTGCGCTACGCCGCGTGGTCGGCACCTACCGCGCCGAACGGCTGCTGGTCTCCGGTGCCATGATCGAGGCGGCCGATGCACTGGCTTGCGGTTTTGTCGATGAGCTCACCGGCGTCGATCAGGTCACCACGCGCGCGCTGCACTGGTTGGGCGAACTGCTGGCGCTGCCGGCACATGCGATGCTTGCCACTCGCACACTGGCCCGTGCCGATCTCGCTGCTGCCTACGCCGATCTGGATGCGCTGCCGCTGGACGATTTCGTCGACGCATTCTTCCATCCGCAGACACAGGCGGTGCTGCAGCAGCTGGTGGCGCGACTCAAGAACAAGGGTTGACTCACAACGCGCAGGAACCAGATCAGCCCTTGGCCACCGGCCGCGTCGGGTCACTGACCCAGCCGCTCCACGATGGTGCGTACAGTCGTGAGCCATGCAGCCCGGCATGCTCCATCGCCAACAGGTTGTGGCAGGCAGTGACACCGGAACCGCACATGTGCACCACCTGCGACGGTGCGGTCGAACCCAGTACCGCGGTGAATTCGTCATGCAATTGCGCGGCTGGTTTGAAACGGCCGTCGCTGCCGAGGTTGTCCGCGAACGGACGGTTCAATGCGCCGGGAACATGCCCGCCGACCCGATCCAGCGGCTCGACATCACCGCGATAACGCGGTGCCGCACGGGCATCCAACAACTGACCGGTGGCACTGTCCAGCAGCGCCGCGTGATCGAGCAGTAGCTGGTTCGCGTCGTAGCGCAGCGAGACTCGGCTGGGTGTTCGCGTGGCAGCCGCGCCGGATTCGACCGGCAGGCCTGCAGCCAGCCATGCCGCATAACCACCATCCAGGACTGCCGCCTGCTGTACGCCAACCAGCCGCAACAGCCACCACAGCCGCGCCGCGGCCAGCGCGCCACTACCCGCGTCATAGCTCACCACTTGCATCCCCGCCTGCCAGCCCCAGCGCGACAGCAACGCGTTGAACGCCGACTCCAGCGGCAGCGGGTGCCGTCCCAGACCTTCCGACTGGCGCGACAGGTCCGACAAGTCGTGATCAAGGCTGGCGAATACAGCGCCGGGAATGTGGCCATCCAGATAGTCGCGACTTCCCTTGTCCGGATCGGCCAGATCG
Organism: Rhodanobacter sp.; assembly: GCA_035566635.1. Classification (GTDB taxonomy): domain Bacteria; phylum Pseudomonadota; class Gammaproteobacteria; order Xanthomonadales; family Rhodanobacteraceae; genus Rhodanobacter. Next base: position 300,029 of record DATMQY010000013.1, on the reverse strand, counting down.
AAACGGCAATCGACGATAAGTATTTCCTGCAGCGGCAAGGCGGCAAGTTCGGTCGCGTCGATCAAGGTAGTTTTCAGTGTCATGTCCGTCCCATCCTCTGCAGCAGGTTGAACAGCATCGCGGCGGTGGCGCCCCAGATGCGATGGCCGCCGTGGACGAACTCCACCATCGGCCGCTGACGACCGCGAAATTCCATCGTATATCGACGCAGGTTCGTCGGCTCCAGGAAGAAGGTCAGCGGTACCTCGAACACTTCAGCCACCTCGTCCGGCGCCGGATACAGCTGCGCTTCGGCGGCGATTTTCGCCACCACCGGCGTGATGCAGAAACCGCTGATCGTCTCGAAGCAATCCAGATAACCCAGCGGGGTCACCAGCGCGCGGTCGAGACCGATCTCCTCCTCGCTTTCGCGCAAAGCCGTGGTCAACGCATTGCCATCGGCCGGATCGGTGCGACCGCCGGGAAACGCCACCTGTCCGGCGTGCGCCTGCAGATGATCGGTGCGCACGGTGAGCACGAGCCGTGGCTGCACGCCCTCGCGGAAACCGACCAGCACGGCGGCCGGTTCGCGTTTGCCGTCGCCCAGCAACTCAGTCATGTCCGCGTGATTCCAGCCCGGCGCCGTCGGCGGCGCCGACAGCGGCAGCAGCGCCTTGATCAGCGCATCCATCACGACAGCTTGCGCTCCGGCAGGATCACCTGCATCACATACAGCCGCTCGGCATCGCTCATCGCGCGCCAGCGGCCGATCTCTTCACCGGTGCGCTGACAGCCGACGCAATAGCCGCGCCCGTCCAGCCGGCAGATGCCGATACAAGGGGTCAATGGCAGGGTTTCAGCGGGGCTCGGGGCGTTCGACATGCCCCGTCATGTTAGCACCGGCGCGAATCAGGGCTTGGCGTCAGCGGGCTTGATGTCGAGCAGTTCGATCTCGAACACCAAGGCCTCGTTCGGGCCGATCCGCGGCAATGCGCCGGTCGCGCCGTAGGCCAGCTGCGGCGGAATCACCACCTTCCAGCGATCGCCCACGTGCATGCGCGGGATCACGTCCTGCCAGCCGCGGATGACCCCGTTCACCGGAAAACTCACCGGCGCGCCGTGCGCCCAGGTGCTGTCGAATTCGGTGCCGTCTATCAGCATTCCGCGGTAATTCACGGTCACCACGCTCGTCACCGTGGGACTATCCCCACTGCCCTTGCTTAGCACCGCGTACTGGATGCCCGACGGCAGCTGCACCACGCCGGGCCGCTGCCGGTTATGCGTCATGAAGTCCGCGCTCTTGCGTGCATTCGCGGCGGCGATGCGCTTGAGCTCAGCCAGTGCATCGTCGTGCATCTGCTGATCGAGACGCTGCAGCTGTTCGTGCATGTCCTGCATCGACACGCTCGGGCGACGCTTGGCGGAGGCGTCCTGGATCGCCCGCAGCAGCACCGGAATGTCCACGTCCGGCTTGCCGTCCGCAAACTGGCTGCCGATCTGGTAGCCGATCGCGTACGACAGCTTGGCCTTGTCGGGCTTCGCTGGCGTGACCGCCGCCGGCGCGCGACTCTGCGCATGCGCCACACCACACAGCAGCAGCATGCCGAGCAGTCCGCAACGCAGATGTGTCATGCCTTTCTCCACCGGGCCTTTCCCTAACGCGACGATCAATCCTGACGGGCCATCCTAAGCGGTTCGCCGGATTCGTGCAGCGATGGCGCTCGTGGCTTGAGAAACCCCGCTGCGACAAAGGTTCCCGCTGCTACCATCGCGGCTTTGCATCCATCGGGAGCCGTTCATGGCCTATCGCAACCTGGAAATCAGCAACCGCGGCGCGGTGCGCACGATCATCGTCAATCGCCCGGACAAGCTCAACGCGCTGAACCGCGACACGCTCAACGAGTTGACCATCGCGTTTGCGCAGGCCGCACAGGATGACGCCGTGCGCGCGGTGGTGCTGACTGGCGCGGGCGAGAAGGCGTTCGTCGCCGGCGCCGACATCGCCGAGATGAACGGCTACACGCCGGTGCAGGCGCAGAGCTTTTCGCGCACCGGCCAGCGCCTGATGACGTCGATCGAGCGATTGGGCAAGCCGGTGGTCGCGCGCATCCAGGGCTTCGCGCTCGGCGGCGGCATGGAACTGGCGATGGCTTGCCATCTGCGCGTGGCCAGCGAGAAGGCGAAGTTCGGCCAGCCGGAAATCAACCTCGGCCTGATCCCCGGTTTCGGCGGCACCCAGCGCCTGCTGCGTCTGGCCGGACGCGGCGCGGCGCTGGAGCTGTGCCTGACCGGCGCCGTAATCAATGCACAGCGCGCGTATGAGCTGGGCATCGTCAACCGCGTGGTCGCGCCGGAGGCGCTGGACGACGCGGTGAACGCGCTGGCCGACCAGCTCGCCGCTGCCGCGCCACTGGCCGCCGCCGGCATCCTCGACGCCGTGCTGCAAGGTGGCGAGACCGGCATCGATCAGGGCCTGGAGTTCGAGACGCAGGGTTTCGCGCTGGCGTTCTCCACCGAGGACATGCGCGAAGGCACAACCGCGTTTCTGGAGAAGCGCAAGGCAACATTCAAGGGAAACTGAGTCGAACGATGCAAGACAAGCAGGTGTGGTGTGTTTGATTTGATCGCGGCGAGACGCCGCGATCAGGCAATCAATGCTCGCCGCGGTACTTCTTCTCGCCGGCAGTCACGCGCATGTCCAACCGGTTTTCCGGCGGTGCCAACGGACAGGTGGCGAACGCGGTGAACGCACACGGCGGGTTGTACGCCTTGTTGAAATCCAGCACGACCTTGCCGTCTTTCGGCGGGTCGATATACAGGAAGCGCGCGGCTCCGTAGGTTTCCTTGCCGCTGGTGCGATCAGCGAACACGATGAAGTACTGCTTGTCGCCCGGCTCCTCGATCACCGGCAGGAGCTCGAAATGCTTGCCGTCGCGGGTGAACTCCAGTTTGCCCGGTACTGGATACTTGTCGATGGTGCCGATCACCGAACCCATTTCCAGCGTCTCGCCCGGCGTGGCCGGCACCCAGGTCGCCTCGATCCGCCACGACGGATCGATCGGGAATGAGTCGATGCCCAGGAAATGTTTGCGGCTGGGCGCATCGCTGTCCTTGACCCGCAACCCCTTGCGGCCATCGCGATCGATCACGAAGAAGCTCGCGGTGCCAAAGCTCACCGTAGTCGGCGTGGCGTCGCCGGCTTTGACGTCGTCGATCAGGGTGGCCTCGTGCGCCGGCTTGCCGTCGATCAGCGCGCCGCTGTCGCTGGCCAGGACGAGATGTACCTCACCGTTCTTGGCCAGGCTCGCCACGCCGAGATGTGCGGGACCGGCCTTCAGCACGATGTCATTGTCGGCGGCGCTGCCGATGCGGTTGGCGCCGTCCTTAAGCCACTCCAGACCGATCAGGCTCAGCCAACCGCTCGGCGCGGTCAGCCGCTCGACCCGGCCGGCGTGCCACTGCTCGATGCTTTGCTTGTAACTATCGGTGTCGGTGGCGTGCACGGTAGCAACTCCCAGAATGGCGGCGGCAACAAACAAGCTGGTACGGATCATCGGTATCTCCAGCAAAACGACTACGAATGGCGCGTCAACGACCGCGCATGAACAACTTGTCGAGCTCAGCCAGACTAAGCTGGATCCAGGTCGGGCGACCATGATTGCATTGTCCGGAGCGTTCGGTTGCTTCCATCTCACGCAGCAGCGCATTCATTTCTGGAAGGGTCAACCGTCGTCCTGCACGCACCGAACCATGGCAGGCCATGGTGGAGAGCAGCTCGTTTTCCAGTTCCTGCAGCCGGCGCGAGCTGCCGTGCTGAGCCAGTTCGGACAACACGTCGCGGCTGAGTTGGCCGACATCTGCACCTTCCAGCAACGCCGGAATGCGTCGCACCACGATCGTCGCCGGACCGCTGCGCGACAGCTCCAGACCCCACTCGGCCAACGCCTCGGCATGTTCCTCGGCGGCGGCCGCTTCCTTCGCGCTGACCGCGATGCCCAGCGGCACCAGCAGCATCTGCGAACGCAGGTTGCTGGTGACACGGCCGGATTTCAGTTTCTCGTAGGTGATCCGCTCGTGTGCCGCGTGCATGTCGACCAGCACCAGTCCGTGCGCATTCTCGGCCAGCACGAAGATGTTTTTCAGCTGGGCGATCGCGAAGCCGAGCGGCGGTGCCTCGCCCTCTTCCGTCGCCGGCATCGGTGCGGAGGACGCTCCCGACAAGGAAGCTGATTCGCCGAGCAAGGCGGCATAACCGGCAAGTGGGGCGTCACGCACGCCCAGATTCAAGCGGTTCTGACTGAACTGACCGGACCACGCCGCTGCGTTGGACGCCATGGGTGCGGCATACGATCCTGCCACCACCGGCATCGGCTCCGACGCCGGCAGCGTATTCATTCCGGCACGCGTCTGCGCCAGCGCTTCGTGCAGGGTGCGGAACAGGAAATCGTGCACCAGTCGCTGCTCGCGGAAACGTACTTCCTGCTTGGCCGGATGCACGTTCACATCGACACCCGCCGGGTCGAGTTCCAGATACAGCACAAACGCCGCGTGGCGACCGTGGAACAGTACGTCGGCATAGGCCTGGCGCACCGCATGGGCGACGATGCGGTCACGCACCAGCCGGCCATTGACGTAGAAATATTGCGAGTCGGCCTGCGCGCGCGAAGCGGTCGGCAGACCGACCCAACCGGACAGATGCAGGCCAGCCATGGCGTGATCGATACGCAAGCTCTGCGCCGGAAATTCCTCGCCAAGCACCTCGGCCACACGCTGCAACGCCGCCTGCTCGTCGCGGGCGGCCTTCCAGATGCGCACCGGCTTGCCGTTGTGGCTGAGCCGGAACTCCACCGAGCCGCGCGCCAGTGCCAGCGACTTCAGTAGGTCGTCGATGTGCGCGAATTCGGTGCGCTCGGCGCGCATGAATTTCCGTCGCGCCGGCACGTTGTAGAACAGATCCCGCACCTCGACGCTGGTGCCTTGCGGATGCTGCGCCGGGCGTGCCGCCTGCAGCTTGCCGCCGTCGACTTCGATGCGGAAGGCGGCATCCTGATCGCGTGCCCGCGAGGTCAGCGCGAAGCGCGACACCGACGACACCGAGGCCAGTGCCTCGCCACGAAAACCCATGCTGGCAACGTGTTCCAGATCGTCGAAGCTGCCGATCTTGCTGGTCGCGTGCGACGCCACCGCCAGCGGCAGCTCGTCGACATGGATGCCGCCGCCATCGTCGCGCACGCGGATCAGGCGTGCACCGCCCGCCTCGATATCCACCTCGATGCGGCTGGCACCGGCGTCGAGGCTGTTTTCGACCAGCTCTTTGACCACCGAGGACGGACGCTCGATGACCTCGCCGGCGGCGATCTGGTTGATGAGTTCGGGGGGAAGCAGGCGGATCGCGGTCATCCGCGAACTTTAACAGCGATCGACAACGGCGCTCAGGGTCGAGGTGGGAAGTCAGCCGGTGGGAATGGCCAGCATGGTGCCGGCATGCACCGTATCGGTACTTATCTGGTTGGCATTTTTCAGCGCACCGACACTGATGCCGTACTGACGCGCAATACTGCGCAGACTTTCACCACGGCCGACCCGGTGCAGATCACGTACGCCGGCATCCGCCGGAGGTGGCGGATTGCTGGCCGCGATGGCGTGGCTGCCGCCGATCGACTTCGGCGAAGGATTCCTGTCGACATCCGGCGCCTTGCCCGGAGCGTCGCCTGGAACCTTACTTGGAACCTTGCTCGATGCCAGCTCGACACCGTTGCGGCGCGCAGCCTGCGCCGCGAACCACGTGCCGGGTGGTGGCGTCGATTCGAAATAGTTCTTCACGCCACCCATCACCGCTTCGGCGAGCTGTTTCTGATGCGACGGATCGCGCAGTTTGCGCTCCTCGGCCGGATTGCTGATGAAGGCGGTCTCGACCAGGATCGACGGCACGTCCGGCGAACGCAGCACCACGAAGTTCGCCCGTTCCACATAGCCGCGATGAGTCGGCCCGAGCAAGCCCAGCGCCTTGAGCACGTTGCCAGCGACCATGTCGCTGGCCTGCATCGCCCAGCCCTGCTGCAGATCCAACAGCACCTTGGCCAGGCCGTCGTCCTTGTCGTCCAGCGTGATGCCGCCGATCAGGTCGGAGCGGTTCTCGCTATCGGCAAGCCAGCGCGCAGCCGTGCTGGTCTTGCCGCGTGGCGACAGCACCCACACCGACGAGCCCTTGGCGTCATCGCTGGTGAAGGCGTCGGCGTGGATCGACACGAACAGATCGGCATTGTTCTCGCGAGCGATGCGATAGCGCTGCGTGAGCGGGATGAAGTAATCGCTGTCGCGCGTCAGCACGGCCTTCATGCCCGGTTGACGATTGATTTCCGCCGCCAGATTGCGCGCCACGGCCAATGTGACGTTCTTCTCCAGCGTACCGTCAGGGCCATGCGAACCAGGATCCTTGCCGCCATGACCGGCATCGATCGCTACCACGACGGCACGCTGGCCGTTGAGCATGGCCGCCGCCTGTTCCGTGGCCACCCTGCTGCTGTGGGTGGGATTGCTGTACTGCGGGATCACCACCGGCGCGGGCGCGATAGGAGCGGTAGGTGCAGGTGCGGCGGGGGCGGTTTCGGCAACGCTGTCGCTCTTGCTGCCGTTGCCCGGGTAAAGATCCAGCACCAGCCGATAATCCGTGCCGCTGGCCGGCTTCAGCACGAAACTTTTCAGGCGACTGTCCGGATCGACCTTGGCGGTCAACTGCAGATGGTCATCGATACGGGCATGACTCATGCCCCGATACAGGCCTTGTGCGTCCGGATCGGAAAAATCGTGGGCTACCTCGCTGTCGGGCAGGTCAATCACGACCTGGCCATTCTTCTGGCTGACCGTGTAATGCGGCGGCCCGGAAACATCCAGAACCACACGGGTGTAATCGGGGCCGGCCCAGACCCGCGCATCCTTCAGATCGACCGCCCGAGCGGCGCACAGCGGCGCAGCCGCGAGGATCGCGACGACGAAAAATCCACCCAGATTGTTCAGGTAACCCCTCATGTGCCGCATTGAAGCGCAGCCGCCTGTCGAATGCAAGGAGATTTTCCCTTGAATATCCATAACCTGCAGATCATTCATCAGGCTATATCCAGTTATCGACCGCAAGTCGCGCATTACGAACAGATCACTGTCGGAATGATCGCGCCGCAATTTTCAAGGGAAATCAGTACTTAGCAGCGCTCAGGGCAGCCGTTCGAGCAGCCGTTCGCCGCGGGCGCTGAAGGCTCGCAGCAGCGCCTGCCGGCCATGGCCGGCATAGTCCAGGCGCAATTCGAGGTCCACCGCAGGCAGTGCGCCAGCGCCATGCTCGGGCCATTCCACCAGCACCAGTGCAGTCGGGTCGGCCAAGGCATCCAGCCCCAGCCACTCCAGTTCGCCGGGGTCGGCGATCCGATACAGATCCAGATGCCAGGCCGGTCGCTCCCGCGCCGTATAACCTTCGATCAGACTGTAGGTCGGACTCTTGACCCGTTCGCCCACGCCCAGCGCGGTCAGCAGGGCGCGCGCGAAACTGGTCTTGCCGGCACCGAGCGGGCCATGCAGGTAGAGCACCAGGCCGTCGTCCAGCGCACTGGCCAACCGCGTGGCCAACGCACTGGTGGCCGCTTCGTCGGGCAGCACACATTCCCGTCCGAGCTCGATGTGGCCGTGTGCGATCTGCTCAGTCATGCTCGCAACCCGACAAACCATTGCCCAGTGCACGCAGTGGCGCCAGCAGATCGCTGGCCAGCAACCCGCGCTCGCCCTGTTGCGCGGCACGGTCACCGGCACGCGCATGCAGGCCTACACCAAGACAGGCGGCCGACCATGCGCTGCACCCCTGCGCCAGCAGGGCCGCGACAATACCGGTAAGCAGGTCGCCCATGCCGCCCGAAGCCATGCCGGGATTGCCCCACGGACAGACGTCCAGACGTCCATCCGGATCAGCGATAAGACTGCCGGCACCTTTCAGCACGACGACCGCGGCATAGCGCCTGGCCAGCTCGCGCACGGCCGCAAAACGATCCCGCTCGATCTCGGCAGTGGATACGCCCAGCAGTCGTGCCGCTTCGCCCGGATGCGGCGTCAACACCGTCGGCGCGCGGAACTGGCGCGGCTCGCGCGCCAGCAGGTTCAGGCCGTCGGCATCGAGCACCAGCGGCTTGTTCGCATCCAGCGCGGTCAACCACAGCGCATGACCCCAGGCGGCCTGCCCCAGGCCCGGACCCAAGGCGAGCACGCTGGCGCGTTCCAGCAGCGGCGCCAGCGTCTGCGGACCATCGACACCATGCACCATCAGCTCCGGTCGCGCCGCATTCAGCGCGAATATATGTTCAGCACGTGTCGCCACGCTGACCAGGCCGGCGCCGGCGCGCAATGCCGACTCGCCCGCCAGCCGCGCCGCACCGGCCATGCCGTGCTCGCCACCAATCACCAGCACATGGCCGTTGTCGCCCTTGTTGGCGTAACGAGCGCGCGGCGGCAAAGCCTCGGCGACCAGCAGCCGTGCATCGGGCGACGTATCCGCATACACATTGTCGGGCACGCCCAGAGTAGCCAGTTCGAGCATGCCGACCTGATCGGCAGCGCGACCGGTATGCAGCCCGCGCTTGCCGGCGATGAAGGTCACCGTGACATCGGCGCGGATCGCCACACCGGGACAATCACCACTGTCGGCATTCAAGCCACTGGGCAGATCCAGCGCCAGCACCGGTCGACCACTGCGATTGATCTGTTCGATCAGACGCGCGGCCGCAGACTCGGGTGCGCGATTGAGGCCGATGCCGTACAGCGCGTCCACATGCAGTTCGGCGGTGGGCAGCACACCATCGGCATCCCACAGCTGCACCTTGCCACCACCCGATTCCCATGCCGCCCGCGCCAGTGCCGCGTCGCCGTGCGCCATCGCACTCAACGTGACCAATTCGACTTGCAGCCCGGCTTCACGCGCCAGCACACCGAGCAGAAAACCATCACCACCATTGTTGCCGGGGCCGCAGTGAATGCATATCTGCCGCAGCTGCGGCCAACGCCGACGCGCGCTGTTCAGCGCGGCATTGGCCGCCCGACGCATCAGCTCATAGCCGGAAATTCCCAAGACCGCGAGTGCCGCAGTCTCCATCGCGCGCAGCTGTTCGACGGTATGGAGATCGCGGCTGTACGGGTGGGCAGGCATGCGTGAATTATAGGCATGGGCCGCCTCTACAATAGGCGGATGTCCAGCACTGACATTCGTACCACACCCGATTACGCCGTTCTCGCCCGCGACATCAAGCGCTGGGCGGTCGAGCTCGGCTTCGCCGAGGCCGGCATCAGCGGCACCGATCTGGGCGAGGACGAGCAGCATCTCGAACGCTGGCTCGCGGACGGCCATCACGGCGAAATGGAATACATGGCCCGGCATGGCGCACGGCGCGCGCGGCCGGCCGAGCTGGAGCCGGGCACGCAGCGGGTCATTTCGGTGCGCATGGATTACATCCCGCCCGGCACCGCCAATGCCTGGGGTGTGCTGGCGGATGCCGAGGCCGGTTACGTGTCGCGCTACGCATTGGGGCGCGACTATCACAAGCTGATGCGCAACCGTCTGCAGAAACTGGCCGAGCGCATCCACTCGGTGGTCGGTGACTTCGGGTATCGCGCCTATGTGGATTCCGCGCCAGTGCTGGAGAAGGCACTCGCGCGCAACGCCGGACTGGGCTGGATTGGCAAGCACACGGTGTTGATCAACCGCCGCGCCGGCTCGTATTTCTTTCTCGGCGAGCTGTACACCGACCTGCCGCTGCCGGTCGATGCACCGGCCAGTGCGCACTGCGGCAGCTGCAGTCGCTGCATCGAGATCTGTCCGACCCAGGCGATCCTCGGCCCATATCGGCTGGATGCGAAACGCTGCATCTCCTACCTCACGATCGAGCTCGGGGGCAGCATCCCGGAAGAGCTGCGCACACCGATCGGCAACCGCATCTTCGGCTGCGACGATTGCCAGCTGGTATGCCCGTGGAACAAATTCGCGCAGGAAACCGCCGAACCGGATTTCGCGCCACGGCATAGCCTCGACGGCGCCAAGCTGGTCGAGCTGTTTGCCTGGAGCGAACAGGAATTCCTCAAGCGTACCGAGGGCATGGCGATCCGCCGCACTGGCTACGAAGGCTGGCTGCGAAATATCGCGGTGGCGCTGGGCAATGCGCCGCCGTCAGCGAACGTACGCGATGCGCTCGATGCCCGCGCCGATCACCCTTCGGCGATCGTGCGCGAGCATGTGGCGTGGGCGCTGGCGAAACAGCAGCGCTGAACGCAGGAAAGTGCAGCTCAGGCTGCAGCCATCTGCTTGGGAATCGAGCGATTGGTATGCGAAATGCCATTTTTCGCATCGGCATAAACCAAGGTCGGCTGGTACTGCTCCAGCTCGGCTTCATTCAACTGCACGAACGCGGCGATGATGATGATGTCGCCAGCCTGCGCACTGCGCGCGGCACTACCGTTGACCGAGATGATGCCGGAGCCTTCCTCAGCACGCAGCGCGTACGTGACGAAACGCTGGCCGCTGTTGACGTTCCAGGCGTGGATCTGCTCGTACTCGCGGATGCCCGAAGCATCCAGCAACAACCCGTCGATCGCGATCGAGCCTTCGTAATGCAGCTCGGCATGGGTCACTGTGGCGCGGTGGATCTTGGCCTTGAGCATGTTCAGGTGCATGACGTTCTTTCCCGCAGGATTCCGCAAAGTCGAGCATTATCGAACCGATGACGCTGCATCGCAACATCAGTGGCATCGACCGCTATATGCGGGCGCCTCAGTCGAACAGCAAGTTGTCGATCAGACGGGTGTTGCCGAGGCGCGCGGCGATCAGCGCGATCAGGCCGTCGCGCTGGCCTTCGGCCGGTTCGGCCAGATCCTCGGCTCGGCGGATCACCGCGTAATCGGGCACGAACCCGGCACGCAGCAGACGCGCGGCGGCGACCTGTTCGAGTGCGCGCCAGGCATGGCCCTTGCCGAGCATCTCCTGCATCTTCAGCAAGGTGTCGTGGATCAGCGGCGCCCGTGCGCGCTCCGTGGCGGACAGGTACTGATTGCGTGAACTCAGCGCCAGGCCATCGTCGGCACGCAGAGTGGGCGCAGCCATCACCTTCACCGGCAGCGACAGGTCGCGCACCATCCGCTCGATCACCTTCAGCTGCTGGAAATCCTTCTGGCCGAACACCGCCAGGTCAGGCTCGACCAGATTGAACAGCTTGCACACCACCGTTGCCACGCCATCGAAATGTCCGGGCCGATGCGCGCCTTCCAGCGTGTCCGTAATCTGCGGCACGCGCAGGCTGACGCTGTGCTCGGCGCCGAACGGATAGATCGTCGCCACGTCCGGCGCAAACAGCAGGTCACAATCCTGCTCGGTCAGTGCCGTCTGATCCTGCAGCAAGGTGCGCGGATAACGTTCGAAATCCTCGTTCGGTCCGAACTGGGTGGGATTGACAAACACGCTGGCGACCACCCGGTCGGTGCGCGCCCGCGCCAACTTGATCAGCGACTGATGGCCCGCATGCAGGTTACCCATGGTCGGCACGAAACCCACCGTCTGGCCCTTGGCGCGCCAACCGCGGATTGCGGCGCGCAAGGCGGGGGCGTCTTGTACGGTCTGCATGGTGCGGTAACTCGCTGCTCAGTTGAAACAATGCTCGGGTGCCGGGAACGCGCCGCTGCGCACATCCGCGGCATACGCCGCGATGGCTGCACCGACAGAGTCGTTCCCGACTAGGAAATCCTTGCTGAACTTCGGTCGCTTGCCCGGCGTGATGCCGAGCATGTCATGGATCACCAGCACCTGCCCGTCGCAATGCGGACCCGCGCCGATGCCGATCACCGGTATCGCCATCGCCGCGGTCACCCGCCGGCCCAGTTCGACTGGCACGCCCTCCAGCACCAGCAGATCCGCACCGGCCGCCTGCACTGCCAGCGCTTCGGCGAGCATGCGATCGGCGGCGGCCTGTTCGCGCCCCTGGATACGGAAACCACCGAACTTGTGCACTGACTGCGGGGTCAGCCCCAGATGTGCGCAAACCGGAATCGCACGCGCAGTCAGCGCGGCAATCGCCTCGAGAATATGCGGTGCGGCACCTTCGATTTTCACCATCGCCGCGCCGGCCTCGCCGACCAGTCGTGCACCGGCCTCCAGCACGTGCGCGACATCACGATCGGCCATGAACGGTATGTCCGCGACCAGCAACGTCGCCGACAGTCCGCGCGCCACAGCCGCGGTGTGATAGACCATGTGATCGAGCGTCACCGGCAGCGTGCTGCGATGCCCCTGCACCACCATGCCGAGCGAGTCGCCGACCAGCGCGATGTCGATTCCGGCGGTCTCCAGCTGCCACGCAAAGCTGGCGTCATAGGCGGTGAGCATGACGATGCGCTGCCCCTGCGCCTTCATCGCAAGCAGGCCCGGTACGGTAACCGGCTTGCGTTCGGGGACATTCGCGTTTTGCACGTACACGGCAATTCCTGATGGGATGGCGGGCGCCGATTATGGCTCAAGCAGCCGTTCGCAACCGGCAAGATCGAGTTGCGCCAGCCGCTCCGCCAACGTGCCGTATCCGGGCAATGGCAATGCCGGCGCGACGTCATGCAGGGGTAGCAGCACGAACGCTCGCTCGGCCATGCGCGGATGCGGCAGGGTCAGTCGCGGGTCGTCGAGCTGCACGCCGTCCATGTGCAGTAGATCCAGATCCAGTATGCGCGGACCGTTGCGCTCGGCGCGCACACGACCAGCCTGTTGTTCGATAGCCAGCAACGCATCCAGCAAGGCGTGCGGCGACAAGCTGGTCTCCAGCTGCACCGCGGCATTGATGAACGCCGGTTGCTCCAGCACACCCCACGGCGGCGTGCGATACAGATGCGAACGCTGCAGCAGGCGCGTGCCGGGCAGATTCGCGAGTGCATCCATCGCGTCAAGCAACTGTTGCTGCGGATGGCCGAGGTTGCTGCCCAGCGCAACGTAAGCCAGCGTCACACGGAACTCGATTTGCCGCCGGGCTTGCGTCGTCGCCGTCTTGGACGCGGCGGCTTGCCGACTGCCGCCGGCGCCACGATGTGATCACTGGCACTGCTGCCGCCACCGGCTGGCAGCGCCGCCGCCAGCACGTCCTGCGGCAACTGCTGCGCATGCGCCCACCACAGGCCCAGTTCGCGCATCGCCGGCGATTCGTCCGCACGCAGCAGCAGAAAGTCGAACGCGGCACGAAAACGCGGATGCGTCATCAGGCGGAACACCCGTTTGCGCTGGATCTGCTCGAAGCGCGGCTGCAGCGACCAGATCTCTTCCATGGTGAAGGTGAACCGGCGCGGGATCGCCACCCGCTGGCATTGCTCGCCGACTACCTGCGCCGCGGCACGTGCCCACGCCTCGGTGCTCTCCTGACCACGAGCGATCCAGTGATGCGCCACGTCGCGCACTTCGCCCCACAACAGCACTGCGAACAGGAACGCCGGGGTGACCGATTTGCCTTCGGCAATGCGTGCATCGGTATTCGCCAGCCCGTGTTCTACTAGCGAACGCAGTGCTTCGTCACCGCGCTTGAGCGCCCGTGCGGTCGCCGGAAACAGGAATTTCAGCAAGCCGCACTGCTCCAGCATGCGGAAACTCTTCAAGCCGTTGCCGCTGAGGAACATCTTCAGCGATTCGTCGAACAGCCGCGCCGGCGCCGCGTCGGCCAGCAACGGCCCGAGCGCCTCGAACGGCGCCATCGCAGCCGCGTCGATGTGCATGCCGAGCTTCGCCGCCAGCCGCGCCGCGCGCAGCATGCGCACCGGATCCTCGCGATAACGAGTGTCCGGGTCACCGATCAGCCGCAACGCGCGATCTTCCAGATCCTGCATGCCGCCGACGTAGTCGCGCACCGAGAAATCACTGATGTCGTAGTACATCGCGTTGACGCGGAAGTCGCGGCGGATCGCATCCTCTTCAATCGTGCCCCAGATGTTGTCGCGCACGATGCGGCCGTCGACGATATGCCGATCGCCCTCGCCGCCCTCTTCGCCGGTGCCGCGGAACGTCGCTACCTCAATGATCTCCGGCCCGAACACCACGTGCGCGAGGCGAAAACGGCGCCCGATCAGGCGGCAGTTGCGGAACAGCTTCTTCACCTCATCCGGCGTCGCACTGGTGGCGACGTCGAAATCCTTCGGCTGCAGCCCAAGCAACAGATCGCGAACCGCCCCGCCGACCAGATAGGCCGTGTAACCGGCCTCGTTCAGGCGATACAACACCCGCAGCGCCGCGTTGCTGATGTTCTTGCGGGAAATGATGTGCTGGTCGCGCGGAATGATCCGCAGCGTTGGCGTGATGACGGTCCTTGATTCGAGATTCAAGCGGTCGGAATCCTTGCGGGCGAAGCCGCCCCTGGTTGGCATAAGTCGCGGCTGGCAGCGCCACGGATCGTCCCGCGCGGCCGATGATGCAGCATCGGCGGGAGATGCTTCGAACGGTGCATGCCGAGCATTGCCGCGCGAAACAATTCCGTTATACTAGCGCGCCTCGCAAGATAACGCTCCCTTCGTCTAGTGGCCCAGGACACTGCCCTCTCAAGGCGGGAACACGAGTTCGAACCTCGTAGGGAGCACCATTTAATGGCTACCTCATGACCTTTGTCGTCATCGACAACTGCATCAAGTGCAAATACACCGATTGCGTTGAGGTCTGCCCAGTCGATGCCTTCCATGAAGGCCCCAATTTTCTGGTGATCGATCCGGACGAGTGCATCGACTGCACTCTGTGCGAACCGGAATGCCCGATCAACGCGATCTATCCGGAAGACGACGTGCCGGCCGGTCAGGAAGCCTTCGTGGCGCTCAATGCCGAGCTGGCCAAGGGCTGGCCGGTGATCACCGAGCGCAAGGACAGCCCGACCGACGCCAAAGACTGGGAAGGCAAGCCGGACAAGCTGCAACTGTTGCAGCGCTGAGTTTTACCCCTACGCAAAAAAGAACGCCGCCCTGAGGGCGGCGTTCTTTTTTGCGGCCAGCCGGTTAAAGGATCAGCCGCCCAGACGCGATTTCAACGTGTCGATCACCTTGGCCACCGCCGCGGCGTTGCCTTCGGCGCGCACTTCGCTGGCATTCGTGCCGCTGCTGCCGATATTGATCTGCACCTGATGCGAACCGGCGCCCGGCGCGGCGGCGGAATCGCCCTTGTCATGCCCGAACATGCGGCCGAAGAAGCCTTTCTTCTTCTGCTGCGCAACGGCATCGGAAACACTCAGCGTGTAGCTGTGCGCGGCATCGTCATGGCCGACCAACTGTCCCAGACTCCCGCTTTCCAGCACTTGGCCCACCCGGTGGTACGCTTTGTCCACGCTGTCGGCCAGCACGAAGCCGTCGGCAATCTGGCCCGCAGCGGCGGTGCCGACACTGGCCGTCGCACCATTGGCAGTCGGCTGGTTGGCGCCCGGCGGCGGAATCACCAGCGCATCGCTGGTCGAGGGGCGATTCAGGCTCGGCGGAATCTCCAGCGGCGATTGCTGCTGGGCGGTGTCCCACGCCTTGTGCGAACGGAACATGCCGCAACCGGAAAGCAGCAGGCCACTGAGGGCCACAGCCGGCAGGGCCACGAGGAGCGAGGTTTTCTTCATGTAGTCAGATTCCGTGAGTAAGTCAGGCAACCGTCAACCGGCCGCAGTCGCCAAGGATGCCAGACTGGACAGCGCTTGGTGCAATCGGGCGCGATCCGGACCGTCGTTCAGTTCCACCAGCGGCAACCTCGGCAGCGCCAGTCCCAGCCCCAGCACCGGCAAACCCGCCTTGACCGCGATCGGATTCGGCGCGCAATTCAACGCCTGCACCAGCGGGTCGAGAGCCGCATGCCACCGCTGCGTAGACGCCTGATCCCCACCGCTGGCTGCATCGCACAATGCGCGAAACGCCTGCGGCGCCAGATTAGCCACCACCGAGATGGTACCGGCGGCACCCGCCAGCATGGCTTCACCGGCGCTGCCGTCGTCACCGGACAGATAGACGAAATCCGTGCGCACAAGTTCCGCCAGCGCCGCAATCCGCTCGCGATCGCTGCGCGCCTCCTTGATGCCGATGATCGCCGGATGCTCGCGCAAGCCGGCGACGGTCTCCGGCAGCAGGTCGCAACCGGTACGGGTCGGCACGTTGTAGAGCAGCACCGGCAGGCCGCCGTGTTCGGCCACTTCGAGGTAATGCCGGCGCAGGCCTTCCTGGGTCGGACGCACGTAATACGGCACCACCACCAGCGCCGCATCGGCGCCCAGCGCCTGCGCACGGCGGGTCATGGCGACGGTCTTGGCGGTGCCCGCCTCGCCGGTACCGGCGATCACCGGCACCCGCCCAGCCACGCGCTCAAGCGCAAACGCCAGCAGTCGATCGAACTCGTCGTGTTCCAGCATGTGTGCTTCGCCGGTGGAACCGGCCACCACCAGCGCCTGCGTGCCGCCGGCCAACTGGTAGTCGAGCAGACGGCCGAATGCCGGCAGGTCGAGCGCGCCGTCAGCCGCAAACGGGGTGACCAGCGCACAAATGCTTCCGCGAATGTTCAAGACTCGATTCCGCTCCAGATCAAGCCCTGCATGTTACTTGCCGCCTTGAGATACGGGCAAGTAAGCTCGATCGGAGTAATCTCGTCGTTTCCGCATCACGCGGCATGCCGCCACAGGTAGACCTTTGAAACCTACTTCCGCCTCCTCTCCCGCGGCTGCGCGCGCAGGCAACGACAACCAGCTGCTGATCCAGGCGCTCACGCCATCAGTGAAGTCGCCGCTGCTGGCGCTGGCCAAGCGCATCGCCGATGCCGGCTGCAATCTCTCCGAATCGCGTGTCTCCACGATCGGCACGGAAATCTCGCTGATGCTGCTGGCCAGCGGCGCGTGGGATGCACTGGCCAAGCTGGAAACCGCGCTGACCAAGCTGGCCCGCGACGAGAGCCTGCGGCTGGTGCATTACCGCACCGGCCCGCGCGAGAACAGCTCGCACCTGCTGCCGTATCTGGTAGAGGTGGTGGCGGCCGATCGGCCCGGCATCGTGGCGCGCATCGTGGAGTTCTTCAGCCAGCACGAGATCAGCGTGGAACAACTGAACTCCACCCGTTACCAGGCGATGCAGACCGGCGCAGAGATGTTCCAGGCCCAATTCACCATCGGCGTCCCGGCGGAGATCCACATCGCCGCGCTGCGCGATGATTTTCTCGAACTGTGCGACGGGCTGAATCTGGATGCGATCATGGATCCGGTGAAGTTCTGAGGATCGCGCGATCTGGTGCGTCTGACAAGGGCTGTCATCGGCAGCCACGCACGCGCTAGTCTTGGTTCCGGAACTACCGAGGAACGCTGCATTGCCGTCAGTGTGTCGATCCAATCCGATCGTTTTCTGCGCACCGCCCGCAGTGTTTGCCGTCAGCCGGTTCCCGCATCCCCCACTACACAAGTGCGCGCAGCGGCCGTCCGCTGTGCAGGAGTAGCCATGCCCGAGGTTGGCAAGAAAGTCCCTTCGCTCAACGGTGTCACCGGCGATGGCAGCGCCTTGAAGCTCGCCAGCCTGAAGGGGCAATGGATAGTGGTGTATTTCTACCCCAAGGACAGCACGCCCGGCTGCACCAATGAGGCCACGGATTTCCGCGAGCTGTACCCGGCATTCCGCCAGCGCAATGCGCAGATCATCGGCGTGTCGCGCGATTCGCCGAAGTCGCACGCCAACTTCGCCGCCAAGCAGGAACTGCCGTTCCCGCTGGTTTCCGATCCCGACGAAACCTGGTGCCAGGCATTCGACGTGATCCACGAAAAAGTGTTGTACGGAAAACGTCACCTGGGCATCGTGCGCAGCACCTTCCTGATCGACCCGACGGGAAAACTGGCCATCGAATGGCGCGGCGTGAAAGTGCCGGGCCACGCCCAGGCCGTGCTCGACGCCATCCCCGCCGAGTGACCATGTCGCCATCCACGCGCTTCACCCGCACGCTGCGCCCACCGTCAGACGACAACGAGTACCGTGGTCGCAAACCCACGGTCAGCCGTACGTCGCCATTCTCTCATCCACTCACCAGCGAGGACACTTCCGCATGACCGGAAGCAAGCGCATCTACGCTCTCGACACCAACGTCCTGCTGCATGACCCGACCTCGCTGTTCCGCTTCGAGGAACACGACGTCTTCATTCCCATGACTGTGCTGGAGGAACTGGACGAAAAAAAGAAGGGCTCCTCGGAAGTCTCGCGCAACGGCCGCCAGGTCAGCCGCTTCCTCAACGAACTGGTCGAACTAGGCAAGCAGCATGATCTGGGCGAAGGGCTGGAACTGAGCAATCCGCAAGGCATCAAGCTCAAGCGCGGCGCCTCGGTCGGCCGGCTGTATTTCCAGCACCGTACCAGCAGCAATGGCCACACCAAGGCGGACAACCAGATCCTGGCGGCGGTGATCGAACTGCGCGACCAGAATCCCGATCGCGCGGTAATCCTTGTCACCAAGGACATCAACCTGCGCATCAAGGCGAGCATCAACGGCATCGTCGCCGAGGATTACGAGAACGATCGCGCACTGGATGACTTCTCCCTGCTCTACACCGGCTCTGCCGAGCTGCCGGAAAACTTCTGGGACCAGCATCCGGAAGTGCAGTCGTGGACCGAGCGCGGGCGCACGTTCTACAAGGTGAACCGGCGTGAGGAGGATGCCTGGTATCCGAACGAGTGCCTGTTCCTGCCCGGCGAAAACGCAGTCGAGCTGCGCGTGCTGCACATCGATGACGCCAGCGCCACGCTGGTGCTGCTGGATGACCACTCGCACAGCAACCATCATGTATGGGGTATCGGCGCACGCAACCGCGAGCAGAACTTCGCGCTCAATGTGCTGATGGACCCGGACGTCGATTTCGTCACCCTGCTCGGCAACGCCGGCACCGGCAAGACCCTGCTGGCACTGGCTGCCGGGCTCGCGCAAGTGATGGATCAGCAGCGTTACCGCGAGATCATCATGACCCGCGCCACCGTCTCGGTGGGCGAGGACATCGGTTTCCTGCCCGGCACCGAGGAAGAGAAGATGACGCCGTGGATGGGCGCGCTGACCGACAACCTCGAAGTACTCGCCAACCCCGAGGACGGCGGCAGCTGGGGACGCCAGGCCACCAACGACCTGCTCGCCTCGCGCATCAAGATCCGCTCGCTCAACTTCATGCGCGGACGCACCTTCCTGTCGCGCTACCTGATCATCGACGAGGCGCAGAACCTCACGCCGAAGCAGATGAAGACCCTGATCACCCGTGCCGGCCCCGGCACCAAGATCGTCTGTCTCGGTAACGTCGAACAGATCGACACGCCCTACCTCACCGAAACCACTTCCGGCCTCACCTACGCGGTCGACCGCTTCAAGAGCTGGGAGCATTCGGCGCACATCACCCTGCGTCGCGGCGAGCGCTCGCGACTGGCGGATTTCGCGGCGGAGACGCTGTAAGGGAACGTCTGGCGAATTAGCTAGACTGCGTGAAAGGCTTCAGCCGCGATGACTTATCGTGGCTGAAGCCCCTCCCACATCGACCCACGCATGCCGACAACATCATCGCCGCCCACCGCCCTCACCATCGCCGGCTCCGATTCCGGCGGCGGCGCGGGAATCCAGGCCGATCTGAAAACCTTCCACGCGCGTGGCGTGCACGGGCTTTCCGCGATCACCGCGATCACATCGCAGAACACCCGCGGCGTCAGCGCCGTGCATGCGGTGCCGTTGAAACACCTCCGCAGCCAGCTCGCTGCGGTGTTCGACGATTTCCCGATCGGCGCGGTGAAGATCGGCATGCTCGGCAGCGCCGCCGCCGCCCGGCTGGTGGCGCGCGAGATGGCCGCACGTCAGCCGGCCTGGCTGGTGGTCGATCCGGTGATGATTGCCACCAGCGGCACGCGCCTGCTGGACGAAGATGCCGTCAAGGCGCTGATCGGCAAACTGATCCCGCTGGCCGACATCCTCACGCCCAACCTGCCCGAAGCCGAAGCGCTGCTCGGCCATCCGATCCGCACCGACGCGCAATGCGATGCTGCCGGTGCGGCACTGCGGACACTGGGCGCTGGCGCCGTACTGCTTAAGGGCGGCCATGCCGACGGCCGCGAAGTGGTCGATCGTTACTACGACGCGCGCGGCGTGATGGAGTTGCGTCACCCCCGGTTGCCGCGGGAAGGCCACGGCACCGGCTGCACACTGGCCGCCGCAATTACCGCTGAATTGGCGCAAGGTCGCTCACCGCGCACGGCTGTGCGCCGCGCGGTCGCCTATGTACACCGCGCGCTGCTGCACAGCTATCGACCGGGTGCCGGCTCCGCGCATGTGTTGCGGCACTGAGGTAATACGACCGCGTCGAAGCCGTTCACGGCAAACGAGTAGAATGACGCCCTGATCGCTCTGCCATGGCCGTACCCATTGACATGATCCTCACTGCCCGCCTCGTCCTGCTGGCCCTGCTTGTCTTTTTCGTGCTGTGCGTGCTGCTGGTGCATCTGCGCGGTCGCGTACGGCTGCGCTTCGATCGCCAGCTGGTCGATCACTCGGCGATCTTCGCGCCGTACAACTTGCTGATGTACGCGTTTTCGGCGGTGCCGGCGCGACCGATCCTGGATCGCCGCGGTTTCGCGCAACTGGACCTGCTGCAGGCGAACTGGAAGGTGATTCGCGATGAGGCGACGCACCTGTTCGACGAGGGCTACATCCGTGCCGCGGCGAAGAACAACGACGCCAGCTTCAACAGTTTTTTCAAGCAGGGCTGGAAGCGTTTCTATCTGAAGTGGTACGGCGAACCGCTGGTTTCGGCCGAGGCACTGTGCCCGCAGACCGTGACCCTGCTGAAATCGATCCCCAGCGTGAAGGCGGCGATGTTTGCCCTGCTGCCGCCGGGAAGCAAACTCAATCCGCACCGCGATCCGTTCGCCGGCTCGCTGCGCTATCACCTCGGCCTGATCACGCCGAACTCGCGCAACTGCCGCATCTTCGTCGACGGCGAGGAGCACGCCTGGGGGGATGGCAAGGACGTCGTGTTCGACGAGACCTACGTGCACTGGGCCGAGAACACCAGCGAACAGACCCGGGTGATCCTGTTTGCCGATGTCGAGCGACCGTTGCGCACGCGCTCGATGAACGCGATCAATCATCGAGTCGGCGCGTTCATGGGCAAGATCACTGCTTCGCCGAACACCGAGGGTGAAACGGAGAAAACCGGCTTCGTGAATCGGCTGTTTGCGCTCAGCCAGCGCCGCAAGGGTGCCGCCCATCGCTTCAAGGTGGCGTTCAAGAGCCGGCACAAAAGACTGTACAAGGCGTGCAAGTACGTCGGCATCCTGCTGCTGATCTGGCTGATCTTGCTGGCGCCGTGGCCGATCTTCCGCTGAGCCTTGCGCAACGTATACCTCTTCGGCATCGGCTCGGCTGGTGCAACCGACATTCCTGACGTACGAACCGGGCGGATCGCACCCGTCCGGCGCTCAGTCGCCGTACGATTCCGCCGGATCGGACGATAACCGATCCCCCATCGCTCACGCTGGCCGCCCTGACCAATCCCGACCAGGCGGATCACCATGGCTTTGCGCTTTCTGAAAATCATCCTCGGCACCCTGCTCGTCCTCGTGCTCGCCGCGGGCGCCTGGATTGCCGTCGCCGGCAAGGATCTCTTCCACACTGCCACCGGTTCGGTCAGCCGCTCGCTGTGCGCGACGGTGTTCCTGTCACAGCTCGACCCGGGGCGGATGTTCGCCGAGGAACAACTGCCCCTGATGCGCAGCATCGGCTGGGCGATCCGCTACGACGTGGATCGCGCCAGGCGCGAAGTGCACGCCTCTTTGCTGGGAGGCTTCGCGGCACGTGCCGTGTACCGCGACGGGCTGGGCTGCCTGCTCGTGCACGACGGCAGCCCGGTACCCGAGACCGCCGGCTTCAAGCCCTCGCCGATCGCCAGTCCGTACCCGCACGAAGTGGTCGAATCGGCCGACCCGGCGATCCGCCATGCGCTCGACCTCGCCTTCGCCGAGCCTGACCCGGTGCATCCGCGGCTGACCAAGGCGGTCGTGGTGCTGCACGACGGCCAGCTGATCGCGGAACGTTATGCCCCGGGCTACGGGCCAGACACGCCGATCTACGCCCACTCGCTGACGAAGTCGGTGATCAATGCGCTGATCGGCATCCTAGTGCGCCAAGGCAAGCTGCGACTGGAGCAGCCCGCGCCGGTCGCCGCGTGGCGCTCGCCGGCGGACTCGCACCACGCCATCACCGTCGATCAGTTGCTGCGCATGGACAGCGGCCTGCCGTTCGACGAGACCGACGGCGCGCTCAGCCCGATGACGCGCATGCTGTTCCTTGAGCGCGATATGGCCGGCTACGCGACGCAGATGCCGCTCGTGCACACGCCTGGCGCCGCATGGGGCTACAGCAACCTGAGCTATCTGCTGTTGTCGCGGGTGATCCGCGATGCGGTCGGTGGCAATGCCGTCGATGCCGGACGCTTCGCGCGACGCGAGCTGTTCGCACCGCTGGGCATGCGCGATGCGGTGATCGAGACCGACGCCACCGGCACGCCGGTCGGATCGAGCAACGTCTACGCCTCGGCACGCGACTTCGCCCGCTTCGGCCAGCTCTACCTGGATGACGGCGTGGCCGATGGACAGCGCATCCTGCCTGAAGGATGGGTCGCCTACAGCCATTCGCAGACGCTCGAGACCGGTTACGGCGCGGGCTTCTGGACCAACCTGGTCAACGAAGGCAGCGTGCCGGTGTGGGACGCGCCCTGGGGCATACCGCAGCTGCCGAAGGACATGTACTACGCGCGCGGCGCGCTGGGGCAGTACGTAGTGATCGTGCCGTCGGAGCATCTGGTGGTGGTACGCATGGGTATATCGATCCATTACGGCACGGGCATCGGCGACATGGTCGCCGCGATCATCACTGCCCTGCATCATCGGCAGCAGATGCCGGTGTAACCGCTGCATGTTCCGGTTGCGTTGCCATCTTGCGGTAGCTGCTGGGTGTCTCGCCCACCTGTCGCTTGAAGGCGGCATTGAAGGTGGACTTCGAGGTGAAGCCACAGGCGTAGGCGATATCGAGCACCGTGCGCGTGTCGCCGGCATCGCTCAGGCAGGCGCGGGCCGCTTCCACGCGCAAGCGGTTGACGTAGTCCCAGAAGCTGCTGCCGAGGCGCCGGTTGATCACCACCGACACCAGGTATTCGGGATAGCCGCTACGCCTGGCCACCTGGCCGATGGTCAGCGCCGGCTCCAGGTACAGCGATGTGGCGCCGCCCATCAGCTGCGCGAGGCGCGCCTCGACCGCGTTGTAACGGGCATCATCCTGTCCGGCCACCGCAACGGCCGCCACTTCATCCGACGACGGTTCGGCGTCAGGCTCGGTCACCACCGGCGGCTGGCCGAGACTGAACCAGCCCACCATGCACACCCAACCCGCTACGGCGCCGAACAGCAACATGTAGTTGATCACCGGCAGATCCACCAGCGCCTGCACGATCGCAATGCTCCAGATGGCGATCTGGCACAGCGCCATCGCGTCGATCCAGCGCAGCGACAGGCGATCGGCGTCGGAGCGGCGCTCGCGCAGGCGGCGCCGGTGGCGATGCACCCGCACCAGCGCGGCCACTACATAGGACAGGCTGTAGGCGAACAGCGGCCCGTCGAACCAGAACCCCACCGACCGCTCGCCCGCGATCCAGCGCGCCGACAATGCCTGCAACTGCGCGTGCCCCATCACGAGCACGTAGCCGTTGAGCAGCAGCATCACGCCGAAGCCGAGTAGGTGCACCACGTCGCGCCCACGGAAACCACATCCCTTGGTGAGCGCCCGTACATAGAGATAGAACAGGCTGCCGTAGAGAAACGGAAACAGCGCCACGAAACGGTAGGCGCGGAACCACTCCGGCGAGAGCAGCTGCCAATACACCGCCTTCACCGCCAGATCGATGCCCGACAGCGCCACCCATACTGCTAGGATGCGGTTGGCTTCCCGATTGGCCGACCGCCGCCACAGGGCCAGCGCCAGCAAGGCCGCCTGCACGGCAGCGGCGATGTAGAGGAAGACCCAGAACGTCATGCGGATGAGCAAGCCATGAGGAAATGCCGACAGCGGCCAGGACCGGTCATCCTAGCGAGCCGGCCTGCGCCAATCCAGAAAGCAAAAGGCCGCGGACATCGCCGCGGCCTTTTGCATGTTCCGGAAGGATGGGGCTCAGCCCTTGATGCGCTTGACGATCGCGTCGGCAAAGCTGCTCGTGCTGCCCTGGCCGCCCAGGTCGGGCGTGACCTGCGCGTGATCCAGTTCCACCGTGGCGCGAATCGCCTGGCGCAGCTGGGTGCCCTTGGCCACCATATCCAGGTGATCGAGCATGTCAGCGGCGGCCAGCAGCAGCGCGCAGGGGTTCGCAATGCCCTTGCCGGCGATGTCCGGCGCCGAGCCGTGCACTGCCTCGAAGATGGCTGCGGTGGTGCCGATGTTGTCGCCCGGTGCCAGACCCAGGCCACCGACTAGACCGGCACACAGGTCTGACAGAATGTCGCCGAACAGGTTGGTGGTGACGATCACGTCGAACTGATGCGGATTCATCACCAGCTGCATGCAGGTGTTGTCCACGATCATCTCGTTGAACTCGATCTGCGGGTATTCGCGGGCGATCTCGCGCGCCACGTTGAGGAACAGCCCGGAGCTGGTCTTCAGGATGTTCGCCTTGTGTACCGCAGTGACCTTTTTGCGGTCCTTCTTCACCGCCAATTCGAACGCGTAGCGCACGATGCGGGTACTGCCCGTGCGCGTGTTGCGTGCAACCGACTCGGCGATCTCGCCGTCGGCGGACAGCGTCTGTCCCTCGGAGCGATACGCGCCCTCGGTGTTCTCGCGCACGGTGATGATGTCGATGTTCTCGTAACGCGACTTGGTGCCCGGAAAGCTGATCGCCGGACGTACATTCGCGTACAGATCGAAGTGCCGGCGCAGGGTCACGTTGATCGAGGTGAAGCCGTCACCGATCGGCGTGGTCAGCGGACCTTTCAGCGCCACCTTGTGCTCGGCGATCTTGTCCAGCGTGGACTGCGGAAGCAGTTCGCCGTGCTTCTCTAGCGCGACCATGCCGGCGTCGACAAACTCGTAATTCAGACCGCAATCCAGCGCGTCGAGCACGCGCAGCGTGGCACTCATGATCTCCGGGCCGATGCCATCGCCCGGGATCACGGCAATCGTCTTGCTCATGGGGAACTCCTTGAAACGGAAACTTGCGAGCAGTACGTGCGAAGGGGAACCGGCACGTACTGAAACCGCAATTATCCCCGATACGACTCCGCGCGAACAGGCCGAAAGTCCCGCAAGGCGTTGAAAATACTCGCACGCAGCATTGCAAAAAGCTGCAGACGATCGCGCTACGACGCAACCGTGCCGTATCAGGCGAAGCGTCGAATCAGGCGTGATCGGCGCAGGTGGCCGTATCGTTGCTGCTGCCCGATTCGAGTTGGTCGAGCAGATCCACCGCACGGCGCAGGTGTGGAATCACGATCGATCCGCCCACCACCAGACCGACGCTGAACACCTCGAAGAACGCATCGCGCTCGACGCCAGCTTCCTTGCACTGCGCCACGTGATAGCTGATGCAGTCGTCGCAGCGCAGTACCAGCGAGGCGACCAGGCCAAGCATCTCCTTGGTCTTCACATCCAGTGCGCCGGCCTTGTAGGTCTGCGTGTCCAGCGCGAAGAAGCGGCGCACGACCTGGTTGTCTTCGGCCAGGATGCGCTCGTTCATGCGCTGGCGGAACGCGCTGAATTCGGCGAGCTTGTCGCTCATGCAACCTGCTCCAGCAGTTGCGCCAGCTTGCCGCTGCGGTCGGCCGCCACGAGGTCGTCATAGCCGCCTATGAACTGATCGTTGATGAAGATCTGCGGCACCGTGCGATGTCCACCGCTGCGCGCCAGCATGGCGTCGCGCTGGGCCGGATCGGTATCGACACGCACCTCGCTCCACTCCAGTCCTCTGGCCTTGAGCAGGTTTTTGGCCGC
Source organism: Rhodanobacter sp. (assembly GCA_035566635.1). GTDB lineage: Bacteria > Pseudomonadota > Gammaproteobacteria > Xanthomonadales > Rhodanobacteraceae > Rhodanobacter. The sequence goes on along the minus strand of DATMQY010000013.1, from coordinate 274,030 downwards.
CACGCAGTAGGGGCACACTGCCGTGGAATAGACCTCGATCTTGGACATCACAACACTCCGCAACATGGGGAAAGACCGCCATCAGATGGGGCCGCATCCGCGCCAGCGCAAGCGCCGGTCGGCAGTGAACCGAAGCAGCGAGGCACGGTCACAGTGCTATTGTCACCCACCGATGACCATGACACCACGACACCCCATCTCGCGTCTGCTGACGGCCCTGATCACCGCCACGCTGGCCTGTGCCGCCGGCGCGCAGCAGGACATCCGCCTGCCGGATCTGGGCAGCTCGGCGAACGCGCTGATTTCGCCGCAGGAGGCGCAAGATTATGGCGCCTCGATGCTGCGCCAGATGCGTGCGCTGGACATGGTGGTGGACGACCCGCTGCTGGACGACTACATCAACGATCTCGGCTACCGACTGGTCGCCAACTGCGACAAGCCGAAGGAGCATTTCGCGTTCTTCGTCGTGAAGGATCCGGAGATCAATGCATTCGCCGCACCCGGCGGCTACATCGCGGTGAATTCCGGATTGCTGACGATCACCCGCAACGAGAGCGAGCTGGCTGGCGTGATCGCGCACGAGATCGGCCACATCACGCAAAACCACTTGCAGCGTGCGTTCGAGGATTCCAAGAAAGATGCCCCGTTGATGGCGCTGGTGCTGCTCGGCGCCATTGCCGCCGGCGCTGGCGGCCACGGCGGCGACGCGCCGATGGCCGTGCTGGCCGGCGGCCAGGGCCTGCTGGCGCAGAAGTCGATCAACTTCACCCGCAAGGACGAGATCGAGGCCGACCGCGTCGGCATCCAGACACTGGCCAACGCCAACTTCGACCCGAACGCGATGGCCGATTTTTTCCAGCGCATGGAAGACGCCATGAGCGCCGGTGCCGGCGGCGAAGACGTACCGGCACTGCTGCAGACCCATCCGGTGACGACGATGCGGATCAGCGATGCCAAGGCGCGCGCCGACACCTTGATCGCCGCGCAGAAACAACGCCCGTCCGGCGCCATCATGGACAAGCTGCAGTGGGAAAAGAACACTGCGCCGATCGCGTTCGTCAAAGATCCCACCACGCTGATGCAAGCGCCCAAGAGCGGCAGTCTGAACACCTATGCGTTGATGCGCGAACGTGTGCGCGTGCTGTCCGGCGACGCCCCCAAGCAAGCCGCCTACTACAGCTCCAGCCTGAAAAACCAGCATGGCTTCGACACGCCGGCGAACCGCTATGGTTATGCGCTGGCGCTCACCCGTAGCGGCCGTGGCGCACAGGCGATCGAACAACTGCAGTCGCTGCTGCAGTCCGCGCCGGACAACCTGATCCTGAAGCTGGCGCTGGCCGATGCACGCCAGCAGGCCGGACAACGGGCCGCTGCGCTGACGATCTACAACGCACTCAACACGCAGTCGCCACGCAACCGTGCGGTGGCGCTGGCCTATGCCAAGGCGCTCACTCTCGAGGGCGACAAGGAGCAGGCGCGCCTCGCTGCCGACCTGTTGCGTCCGCTGCTGGACAAGGCCAGCGAGCCGGAAATCTACAGCACCTACGCCCGTGCCAGCGACAAGGCCGGCGACAGCGTGCGCGCCGGCGAAGCCTTTGCCGACGCCAGCTACTACGCCGGCCGGCCGTTCGACGCGATGGAGCAGCTCAAGCGGCTGCTCAAGCGCGACGACCTGGACTACTACGCGCGGGTGCGCATCCAGGCGCGGATCGCGGAACTGACCCCGCTGGTGCTGGAGCTGCACAAGCGCAAGATCCAGACCGACGACAACCCGGACGGGCGGCAGCAGCCATTGCGGCCTACCGACCGTTGCAGCGGTCGGCTATGCTTCGGCGTCAGTGCCGGGCCAGCCGGAACCGACTTTTGACGCGACACCCTTCGAGGCCGCTCACCCGCATTGATGACCATCGAGGTTGGTGACAATCGAACACGTCACACATGCCCCATGTCATCGACGCGTAACATTCATGCGTTGCAATATCCCCGTCATAAGCCACTGGCAGACCACGGCGTGCACAAACGCATCCTGATCGTTGAAGACGAGACATCGATTCGCGAAATGATCGCTTTTGCCCTGCGCAAGGCCGGCATGGACGCGATGCAGGCGGCCGACGCCCGCGCCGCCCAGCTGGCGATCGCCGAGCAGGTGCCCGACCTGATCCTGCTCGACTGGATGCTGCCGGGCACCAGCGGACTGGAGCTGGCTCGGCGCCTGCGCAAAGAGGAGCTGAGCCGCGAGATCCCGATCATCATGCTCACCGCGCGCGGCGAGGAAATGGATCGCGTCAACGGCCTTGAGGCCGGCGTCGACGATTACGTGGTCAAGCCGTTTTCCACCCGCGAGCTGATTGCGCGAATCAAGGCGGTACTGCGGCGCAGCCAGGGCGACGACGGCTCCGGCATGGTGGAGCTGGGCGGCCTGCGCATCGACGGCCCGGCGCATCGGGTATTTGCCGGCGACGAGCCGGTGCCGATCGGACCGACCGAATATCGCCTGCTGTATTTCTTCATGACTCATCCCGAGCGCGTCTACTCACGCACGCAACTGCTCGACCATGTGTGGGGCGGCAGCGTGTACGTGGAGGAGCGTACCGTCGACGTGCACATCCGTCGCCTGCGCAAGACACTGGAACCGTGGAAGCTCGACAACCTGGTGCAGACCGTCCGCGGCACCGGCTACCGCTTCTCGATCAGCGTCTGAGCAGCTTGCGGGCTTGCGGCGGCTCCGGCTTTTGCCGATGCTGGGCTCCCGCTCCAAGCTTTTTCGCATCGCCTCTGCATGACCCAGCCTGCCACTCCGCCCTGGAAATTGGCTGCCGCACTCGCGGCCGCCCTGCTCGTCGGCGCGCTGCTGGGCGAATTTGCCGGTGGCCATGTTGCCATCGGAGTCGCGCTGGTCGCGCTGGCCGAAGTCGTCTTGCTGCTGACTCGAATCGGTCATCAAACGCGACTCATGATGACGTTACCGGCTACCGTCAGCCCTCTTCAGCATGACCGCTTCATGACACGTTCCCGTCGCATTGCCTCGAATCTGCGCGACCTGCGCAACGCCGCCAGCCAGTTGCCGGATGCGGTGGTGCTGCTCGACCGGCAGCAGCAGATACGTTGGTTCAACCACGCCGCAGAGAACCTGCTGGGGCTTCGTCGACCGCAGGATCGCGGCATGCTGCTGCAGCAGCGGCTGGCCGGTTCGGAACTCTCTGACTGGCTGCGCCGCGGTGCGCACGAGCCGCTCAACGATGCCGCCGCGCCCGGTCAGGCGGACAGCCAGCTCAACGTCAGCATGCTGCCGTTCGGCGATCACGAGCAATTGCTGCTGGCACGCGACATCAGTCATCTGAACCGGCTCGAACAGATCCGCCGCGACTTCGTGGCCAATGTCTCGCACGAGTTGCGCACACCGCTGACGGTGATCCACGGCTATCTCGAACTGCTTGATCCGGAGGACGTACCCGAACTGGCCTCCGTGCTCGGCGAGATGCGCGTGCAGTCGAAACGGATGGGGCAGATCGTCGAGGACCTGCTGACCCTGTCGCGGCTGGAAACCCAGCATCAGGTCGCCGACGAACGCGTGCCGATGTCGTCGCTGCTGGCGACCGTACGCAAGGAAGCCGAAGCGCTCAGCCAGGGGCGTCATCGGATCCAACTCGAATCCAGCGCCGAAGCCGACCTGCTCGGCTCGCCGAAAGACCTGCACAGCGCGCTGTCGAACCTAGTCAGCAACGCGGTGCGCTACACACCGGCCGGCGGCAGCATCACGATCCGCTGGCAGCGCGTACCCGACGGCGCGGTGTACTCGGTCAGCGACACCGGCTTCGGCATTCCGGCCTCGCATCTGGCCCGGCTCACCGAACGCTTCTACCGGATCTCCTCCAGCCGTTCGCGCGACAGCGGCGGCACCGGGCTCGGCCTGTCGATCGTCAAACACGTCTTGAACCTGCATCAGGCGCAATTGCAGATCGAGAGCGCACCCGGCGTCGGTTCCACCTTCGCCTGCCACTTCGGCCGCGCGCGGCTGCTGGCTCCCGGCGGCAGCGACGAAAGCTGAGCCAGCGTCGGCGTTTCCTTGGCCTTCGGCTTGGGCCAGAATGAGGCATGCATCATCCTTCCCCCGGCTTATCCAACGAACCCGACCTGACCGCTCACGGCCTGTACCTCAGCCGCGAGCTGGCCGCGCTGGAATTCAACTTCCGCGTGCTGGCGATGGCGCGCGACACCGCCGTGCCGCTACTGGAACGGTTGCGCTACCTCAGCATCGTCGCCAACAACCTCGATGAATTCTTCGAGGTGCGGGTGGCGATGCTAAAGCATCATCATGCCTACGGCTCGGCCGCCCCAGGGCCGGACGGCATACCTTCGGGCGAGTTGCTGGCGCAGATCCGCAGTCGCGTGCTGGATCTGGTCGCCGAGCAATACACCGCCTGGCAGGAACAGATCAGCCCGCAGCTGGATGCCGAGCAGATCCACATCCTTACCCGCAAGCGCTGGACTCCGCGCCAGCGGCGTTGGCTGCAGGGTTACTTCGAGCATGAGGTACTGCCGGTGCTGTCGCCGCTGGGGCTGGATCCGGCGCATCCTTTTCCGCGCATCCTCAACAAGACGCTGAACATCGCGGTAGTGCTGAAAGGCCGCGACGCGTTCGGCCACGAAGGCCACATGGCGCTGGTGCGCGCGCCGCGTTCGTTGCCGCGGATCATCCGCGTGCCAGCCGAAGTCAGCGGCCCGGGCGAGCATTTCGTGTTCCTCGCCGAGCTGCTGCAGGCGTTCGTCGACCTGATGTTCCCCGGTCTCAAGGTAGTCGGTTCGTATCAGTTCCGGGTCACCCGCAACAGCGAGCTGATCGTCGAGGAAGCCGAGGTGGAAAACCTTGCGCTCGCGCTCAGCGAGGAACTGATCGGCCGCGGCTACGCGCGGCCGGTGCGGCTGGAGATCGCCAACGATTGCCCGAAGGCGATCACCGCGATGTTGATCGAGAACTTCCAGCTGGAAGAAACCGATGTGTATCGCTGCGACGGTCCGGTCAACATCATCCGCGCCGGGCTGATCTACGACTGGCTGGATCGGCCGGAGCTGAAGTTCTCGCGCTTCAATTCGCAGTTGCCTCCGGCGCTGGAAAGCGCCCGCAACAAGTTCGACTTGATCGGCCAGCGCGACGTGCTACTGCACCATCCGTACCAGAGCTTCGCTGCGGTGATCGACTTGTTGCGGCAGGCTACCGCCGATCCGCAGGTGCTGGCGATCAAGCAGACGCTGTATCGCGCCGGCGAGGACACCCCGCTGGTCGGCCTGCTGGTGGAGGCAGCCCGCAACGGCAAAGACGTCACCGTGGTGATCGAGCTGCGTGCGCGTTTCGACGAGGAGGCCAATATCCGCCTCGCCACCCGGCTGCAGGAGGCCGGCGTACAGGTGGTTTATGGCGTGGTCGGCTACAAGACTCACGCCAAGATGATGCTGATCGTGCGGCGTGAAGGCGAGACACTGCGCCGCTACGTGCATCTGTCCACCGGCAACTACCATCAGGCCAACAGTCGCATGTATACCGACATCGGCCTGATGACGGCGAATCCCGAGATCGGCGAGGACTTGCACAAGGTATTCCAGCAACTGTCCGGGCTGGGGCCGATGATTGAGCTGAAGCGGCTGCTGCATTCGCCGTTCACGCTATACCCGAGCGTGCTCGCCAAGATCGAGCGCGAGACCATGCATGCCCAGGCTGGCCGGCCGGCACGCATCGTAGCCAAGCTCAACGCATTGAATGAAGCCCACGTGATCGAGGCGCTGTACCGCGCTTCGCAGGCGGGCGTGGAGATCGACCTGATCGTGCGCGGCGCATGTACGTTGCGCCCCGGCCTGCGCGGCATCTCCGAACGCATTCGCGTGCGCTCGATCGTGGGGCGCTTTCTCGAGCACAGCCGGGTGTACTGGTTCGCCAACGACGGCAATGCCGAGCTGTATTGCGCCAGCGCCGACTGGATGGAGCGCAACCTGATGCGGCGGATCGAAGTGGCCTTCCCGATCCTCGATCCCGAGCTGGCCGCGCGGGTATTCGAGGAAACCCTGGCCAACGGGCTGGCCGACAACACCCAGGCGTGGCTGCTCGGCAGCGACGGCCGCTATGTGCACGCCGAGCCGGGCGAGAACCCGCTGTACAACGCACAGCAAGGTCTGCTCGACAGGTTCTGCCAATGAACCGGCTTCGCCTCAGCCTCACGCGCACATGCGAGAATCCGCACTTCGTCGTTGCGGGAGCGTGGACTTGAGTCCAGCCGAACAGACACCGATCCGCGATGGCGAACTGATCGCCGCCGTGGACATGGGCTCGAACAGCTTCCACATGGTGGTGGCGCGCATGGAGCATGGCGAGCCACGGGTGATCGACCGCCTGCGCGACACCGTGCGCCTGGCTGCCGGTCTGCGCGCCGATGGCACGCTGGACGCCGAACGGCGGGCACGCGCGATGGCTTGCCTGGCTCGTTTCGGCCAGCGCATCGCCGGCCTGCCCTCGATCCGGGTGCGCGCAGTAGCCACCAACACCGTGCGCCGGCTGGCCTCGCCGCAAGCATTTTTGACCGCCGCCGAGGCTGCGCTCGGGCATCCGATCGAAGTGGTGTCCGGCCGCGAGGAAGGCCGCCTGATCTTTCTCGGCGCCGCCCACGACCTGCCTGCCTCGCGCGAGCCACGCCTGGTGATCGATGTCGGCGGCGGCAGCACCGAATTCATCATCGGCCGTGGCCTGGCGCCGCTGCACACCGAAAGCGTGCAGGCCGGCTGCATCGCCTCGACTTTGCGTTTCTTCCCTGGCGGCAAGCTCACCCGCAAGCGCTGGCAGCACGCGCGCAGCGAAATCGGTGTGTTGCTGCAGCAGTTTGCCGAGGACTACCGCGAATCCGGCTGGCAGGATGCGTACGGCTCCTCCGGCACCGCCAAGTCGATAGGTTCGGTCGTGCAGGCGATGAATTTCTCCGATGACGGCATCACCCCGGCGTCGCTCGCCGCGCTGCGCGACGCGCTGATCGAGCAGGGCCAGATCGGCACGCTCAAGCTCCCCGGCCTGATCGAGGATCGCGCGCCGGTGATCGCTGGTGGTGTGGTGATCTTCGAGGCCGCGTTCGCCGCGCTCGGCATCGAGCGACTGCGCGTGTGTGAAAGCTCGATGCGCGAAGGCCTGCTGTGGGACCTGCTCGGCCGCGCCGGCGGCAGCGACCCGCGTACCGCCAGCATCGACGCGCTGGCCACCCGCTACGGCGTGGATCGCGCCCAGGCGCGCCGGGTGGAGTCGACCGCGCTGATGCTGTTCGACCAGGTCACGCGCGCATGGAAGCTGGACGCCGACGCGCGCGAGTGGTTGTCATGGGCCGCTCGCGTGCACGAGATCGGTCTGGCCATTGCGCACAGCCAGCATCACCATCACGGCGCCTACATCCTGCGCCATGCCGATCTGGCCGGTTTCTCGCGGCAGGAGCAGCAGCTGCTGGCGGCGGTGATCGAAATGCATCGACGCAAGCCGGACAAGGCGATGGTGGCCACACTGCCCCAGCGCTATCGCCAGCTGGCCCGCTACACCACCGCGCTGCTGCGTCTGGCCGTACTGTTCCGGCGTGCCCGCCGGGCCGAATCGCTGCCGCAGATGCGGCTCGCCGCCAGCAGCAAGTCGCTGCGCCTGAGCCTGCCGCTGGCCTGGTTCGAACAACATCCGCTCACCGAGGCCGATCTGCAGCAGGAGCAGTCGCCGATGGCCGAATTGGGCCTGAAGCTGGACATCATCAGCAGCTGATCGTGCCAACCTGGCAAACCCGGCCTCGCCGCAGCCGCGTATCATGCGCGGACGCCCAAACTGTCTGACGCCCATGTTGAAATCCCTGCTCGCCACGCTGCTCCTGATCCTGCCGCTGACACTGACGGCACAGACCGCCAAGCCGGCACCGACAGCCGCTGTCGCCGCACCGCCACCGCAGGTGCTGCTGCGCACTTCGCAGGGCGACATCACGCTGGAGCTTTATCCGGACAAGGCGCCAAAGAGCGTGGCCAATTTCCTGCAGTACGTGCGCGACGGCTTTTACGACGGCACCTTGCTGCATCGGGCCATTCCCGGCTATCTGGTGCAGGGCGGCTTGTATACACGCGATCTGCAGCCGAGGCGCACGCGGCCGGCGGTATCCAGCGAAGCCGACAACGGCCTGTCCAACCTGCGCGGCACCGTGGCGGTCGCCCGCGGCGCCGACCCGAATTCCGGCACCGCGCAATTCTTCTTCAACCTGGTCGACAACCGCCGGCTCGATTTCGTCGGCAACCAGAGCGGCCTGACCTGGGGCTACACCGTGTTCGGCAAGGTAGTCAAAGGCATGGACGTGGTTGACAAGATCGCTGCGCTGCCCAGCCATGCGCTCGGCCCGTTTGCCGGTGACGTGCCCAATCCGCTGGTGCTGATTGAAAGCGCCCACGTAGTCGGTGAGGAAGCCCCAACACCAGCCAGCGCGGCGACGCCCGCCAAGGCCGCATCGACGCCCACCATGCCGACGGCAAAAAAGGTCAAGAAAGCAACCAAACCAGCCGGCCAGGGTTGATCGCTCTGATGACCACGCTGTTCATCTCCGACCTGCACCTGGATCCGAGCCGACCGCAGATCACCGAGCTGTTCGAAAACTATCTGGCCAGCGACGAAGTCCGTCATGCCGACGCGCTGTACATCCTCGGCGATCTGGTCGAGGCATGGATCGGCGACGATGACGACGCCGAGCTGCCGCAACGCATCGCCGCTGCCACCCGTGCCGTGTGCGATGCCTGCGTACCGGTGTACTTCATGGTCGGCAACCGCGACTTCCTGCTCGGCGAGGCATTCGCCCAGCGTGCCGGCCTGACCCTGCTCGACGACGGCACCGTGCACGACATCCATGGTCGCCCGACCCTGCTGATGCACGGCGACGTGCTGTGCACCGACGACCTCGCCTACCAGGCCGTGCGCCAGCAGGTGCGCACGCCGCAGTGGCAGGCACAGATCCTGTCGATGCCGCTGGAGGCGCGTCGCGCGTTCGCCGACAAGGCGCGGGAAGACAGCAAGGCGTATACCGGAAGCACCATGGAAAGCATCATGGACGTCAACGCTGGTGCCGTGGCCGAAGCCATGCGCAAAGCGGGCGTGACCCGACTGATCCATGGACATACGCATCGCCCGGCGGTACATGCGTTCGCGTTGGATGGAAAGGCAGCCGAGAGGATCGTGCTGGGCGACTGGTATGAGCACGGTTCGGTGTTGCGGGTGGACAGCGATGGCGTCGAACTGCGTGGGTTGGCGATTCGGTAGAGGCAGGCGCAGTGTGCAATCAGGCAGGGATTGTTCGGCCCATCCTTGGGCCTCACCCCTCCGCGCTGCGCGCTCCGGGGCCAGCCGTTCGGCTGTCCAAATTCGTTCCAGACGAATTTGTCGAACCCGGGAGGGTCGTCCACCACCGTCTCTCCGCCAGATACGCAAAACGCCCCTTCGATAAGCTGCGCGGAGCCATGGAATTCTAGGGGGATTGTTCGGCCCATCCTTGGGCCTCACCCCTCCGCGCTGCGCGCTCCGGGGCCAGCCGTTCGGCTGTCCAAATTCGTTCCAGACGAATTTGTCGAACCCGGGAGGGCCGTCCACCACCGTCTCTCCGCCAGATACGCAAAACGCCCCTTCGATAAGCTGCGCGGAACCATGGAATTCTAGGGGGGATTGTTCGGCCCATCCTTGGGCCTCACCCCTCCGCGCTGCGCGCTCCGGGGCCAGCCGTTCGGCTGTCCAAATTCGTTCCAGACGAATTTGTCGAACCCGGGAGGGTCGTCCACTACCGTCTCTCCGCCAGATACGCAAAACGCCCCTTTCGGGGCGTTTTGCGTATCTGGCGGAGAGAGAGGGATTCGAACCCTCGATAAGGCTTTTGACCCTATACTCCCTTAGCAGGGGAGCCCCTTCGGCCACTCGGGCATCTCTCCGGGTTTTTCCCGCATCACTGCGGAGCCGGCAAGGATACTGACCGGCGAGGTCGAGGTAAAGGCTTAATTCGTGATCAGTGTTCGGTGGACTCGTCGGGTGTGCTGCCGGTTTCGTGTTCGCCCTTGATCCGCTGATAAATTTCTTCACGGTGGACGGCAACAGTCTTCGGGGCATTGATGCCGATACGCACCTGATTGCCTTTCACGCCAAGAACGGTAACGGTCACCTCGTCGCCGATCATCAGGGTTTCACCGACCCTGCGGGTCAGAATCAACATGATTGTTACTCTCCATAAATGCTGTTGGTCACAGGCCAGCGGATCGACGGTGCCTCACCCCTGAGCGTCCGCCAATCCGCAGTTCGACGATTGATCCATCGAAGGCCCTACCGCCTTCCCGGCTCACAGCCAAAACACTCCTGAGCGTCCTGACTGGCGACACCACCGTTACCGATCGCGCCGACACTTGTCCGATAGTAACTGAGCCTGATTCCCCTGTGCAATGCGTCCTGATCGTGACAATCGGCACATTCATGTTGCATCTGCACCGACTTGCTGGGCTGAAACCCAATCCGCCAACGCGGCCAGAACGGCAGGCAGATTCGAGGTATCCGATCCACCGCCCTGAGCCATATCCGGACGACCGCCACCTTTGCCGTCGATCTGCGCGGCGACATGCGCCACTACGCTACCCGCCTTGATCCGACCGAGCGCCTTGCCGTGCACGCCGGCGATCAGCGAGACGTGGCCATCGGCCGCTCCGGCCAGCAGAACCACGCAATCACCAAGCTGTTGCTTGAGCTGATCCACACTGTCGCGCAGCGATTTCGCATCGAGACCTTCCAGCCGTGCGGCCACCACCTTGATGCCATCGACGTCCTTCGCGGAACCGGCCAGATCGGCGGTAGCGGAGCCGGCTGCCTTGCTGCGCAGCGAGTCCAGTTCCCGCTCGAGCTTTTTCTGCTTGTCGAACAGCTGGCGCAATTTTTCCACCGCGTCGTCACCACTGCTGGAAAGCAGTTGCGACAGCTCGCTCAGGCGACGCTCCTCATCGGCCACATGCGCCAGCGCGCCCGTACCGGTTACCGCCTCGATACGACGCACGCCGGACGCCACACCGGCCTCGCTGACAATCTTGAACAGGCCTATGTCACCGGTGCGGCCCACGTGGGTGCCACCGCACAGTTCGGTAGAGAAGTCACCCATCTTCAGCACGCGCACTTCGTCGCCGTACTTCTCGCCGAACAGTGCCATCGCACCGAACTCGATCGCCTGGTCGTAACCCATGCTGTGCACTTCGGCGGCCGCGTTGCGGCGCACTTCGGCATTCACCATCGCCTCGACCTGCGTCAGCTCATCGTTACTCATCGGCTTGAAATGCGAAAAGTCGAAACGCAGACGCTCTGACGCCACCAGCGAACCCTTCTGCGCCACATGATCGCCCAGCACCTTGCGCAAGGCCGCGTGCAGCAGATGAGTTGCCGAATGATTGAGCACGATAGCCTGGCGACGCGAGGTATCCACGCTGGCCTCGACGACATCACCTGTGCGCAGCGGCTGAGCGCCCTGCCAACGACCGGCATGGCCGAAGAAGACGCCGCCCATCTTCAAGGTGTCATCGACCTCGAAGCGACCCGCAGCACTGCGCAGCTCGCCGGTGTCACCCACCTGGCCGCCGGATTCGGCATAAAACGGCGTGCGATCGAGAATGACCAGGCCCTCCTCGCCCTCGCCGAGCTGATCGATCTGCTTGCCGGCGCGGACAATACCGATAACCTTGCTGTCCTGGCTCTGCAGTGCCTCATAACCGAGGAACACCGTGGGCTTGAGCTGGCTCGCCAGTTCGGCCGGCATCTGGCCCTTGGCCTCGAAGCGACCAGCAGCGCGGGCGCGCTCACGCTGCTCGTTCATCGACCGGTCGAAACCGTCCATGTCGACTTCCAGTCCGCGCTCGCGTGCGATGTCGGCAGTGAGGTCGACCGGAAAGCCGTAGGTGTCGTACAGGCGGAACGCATCTTCGCCGGGAATGATCTTGCCGGATTTTCCCGCGACCTCGTCGAACAGCCGCATGCCGTGCTCCAGCGTCTCACCGAAGCGCTGCTCCTCGACGCGCAGCGCCTCCTCGACGAAGGCCTGCTTCGCTGCCAGCTCCGGATATGCCTCGCCCATCTCCTCGACCAACGGCTGCACCATCTTCCAGAAGAAATCGCCGCGCACACCGAGCATCCAGCCATGCCGCAGCGCGCGGCGAATGATCCGGCGCAGCACGTAGCCACGACCTTCGTTCGACGGCAGCACGCCGTCGACGATCAGGAACGAGCAGGCGCGGATGTGGTCGGCGATCACGCGCAGCGACTTGTTCGCCAGATCCTTCGTAGCGGTGAGCTCGCCAGCCACGCGGATCAGGTGCGCGAACAGGTCGATTTCGTAGTTGGAATGCACGTGCTGCAACACGGCGGCGAGGCGTTCCAGGCCCATGCCGGTGTCCACGCAGGGTGCCGGCAGCGGGCTCAGCGTGCCATCCGGCGCGCGATCGAACTGCATGAACACCAGATTCCAGATTTCGATGTAGCGATCGCCGTCCTCATCCGGCGAACCGGGCGGGCCACCGGCGATCTCGGCGCCGTGGTCGAAAAAGATCTCGGTGCACGGACCGCACGGGCCAGTGTCGGCCATCTGCCAGAAATTGTCCGAGGCATACGCCGCGCCCTTGTTGTCGCCGATGCGCACGATGCGCTCGGCCGGCACGCCGACTTCCTTGTGCCAGATGTCGAACGCTTCGTCATCGGTGTGATAGACGGTGACCCACAGCTTGTCCGCCGACAGCTTGAACACGCCGGTCAACAGCTCCCACGCATAGACGATCGCATCGCGCTTGAAGTAGTCGCCGAACGACCAGTTGCCCAGCATCTCGAAGAATGTGTGATGGCGTGCGGTGTAGCCCACCGCATCCAGATCGTTGTGCTTGCCGCCGGCGCGCAGGCAACGCTGCACGTCTGCCGCGCGCACGTAGCCCGGTTTTTCGCTGCCGAGAAACACGTTCTTGAACTGCACCATGCCCGAGTTGGTGAACAGCAGGGTCGGGTCACTGGCCGGTACCAGCGAGCTGGACGGCACGATGGTGTGGCCCTTGGAGCGGAAATAATCGAGGAAGGTCGCGCGGATTTCGGAGGTTTTCATGCGGATCGTGATGGCAGGCAGTAAAAGGCCACACCGCGACCAAGCCACCCGACCGGTCAATCCATCATCCCTGGATAATGGATTTCAGGATTCCTCGTCGGCAGCTTCGTCCACATCGGCGTGGGTAACATTCCGTACTGTGGCGGCGGCAAAGCCGCGGCGCAAGAGGAATTGCGCCCTGCGGGTGCGTTCGGCGGGGTCAGCCGTGCCGGCTTTGGCATAACGGCGGCGCAGTTGGGCGGCAGCCGAAGCGTCCCAGTCGACCTCGGCCGCATCCAGCAGCTCGCGAATCCGCGCATCGCTCACGCCGTGGCTTTTCAGCTCCACGCGCAGACGCATCGGGCCGTAACCTTGCGCGATCCGGCCACGCAGCAGCACTTCGGCAAAGCGGCCGTCATCCTGATACTGCTGCTCGCCGAGACGGTCGATCGCGGCGCTGGTTTCCTCGCCTTCGTAGCCGCCCTGGCGCAGCTTGGTTTTCAGTTCCTTGCGCGAGTGTTCACGCCGCGCCAGCAGACCCAGCGCCTTGTCGTAGGCGCTGCGCTTCGGCTTGGCCGCGTCGTCCTTGCCGGGCAGACGTTTCATGAACATGCAAACGGACATGGCCCGGACAAGCCGGGCCATGCTTTGCTCAGGGGACAGCTAGCCGTCACGGCTCACGCTTCCTCGAGCGCCTCTTCCGGCGCGGCGGCGGCAGGTTTGCCGACCGGCACCAGCAGGCGTTCGCGCAGCAGCTTGTCGATTTCGTTGGCGATCGCCGGGTTGTCGCGCAGGAACTGGCGCACGTTCTCCTTGCCCTGGCCGATACGGTCGCCGTTGTAGCTGTACCAGGCGCCGGACTTGTCGATCAGGTTCTGCGCCACGCCCAGCTCGATGATCTCACCCTCACGCGAGGTGCCTTCGCCGTACAGGATCTCGAATTCGCACTGGCGGAACGGCGGCGCCACCTTGTTCTTGACCACCTTGACACGGGTTTCCGAGCCGATGATCTCGTCGCCCTTCTTCACTGCGCCGATGCGGCGGATGTCCAGTCGCACCGAGGCGTAGAACTTCAGCGCGTTGCCGCCGGTGGTGGTCTCGGGGCTGCCGAACATCACGCCGATCTTCATGCGGATCTGGTTGATGAAGATCACCAGCGTGCCGGACTTCTTGATGTTGGCAGTGAGCTTGCGCAACGCCTGGCTCATCAGACGGGCGTGCAGGCCGACGTGAGAGTCGCCCATCTCGCCCTCGATTTCCGCCTTCGGGGTCAGCGCGGCAACGGAATCGACCACCACCATATCGACCGCGCCCGAACGCACCAGCATGTCGGCGATTTCCAGCGCCTGCTCGCCGGTATCCGGCTGCGACACCAGCAGGTCATCGACCTTGACGCCCAGCTTTTCGGCATAGGTCGGGTCGAGCGCATGCTCGGCGTCGATGAACGCAGCGGTGCCACCGGCGCGCTGGCAGCTGGCGATCGCCTGCAGCGTCATGGTGGTCTTGCCGGACGACTCCGGCCCGTAGATCTCGACCACGCGGCCGCGCGGCAGGCCACCGACGCCGAGTGCGATGTCCAGTCCCAGCGAACCGGTGGAAACCGTTTCGATGGCCTCGTTGACGCGATCGCCCATGCGCATGATCGCGCCCTTGCCGAACTGCTTTTCGATCTGGCCGAGAGCGGAGGTGAGCGCCTTGCGCTTGTTGTCATCCATCGTCTGTATTCCGGTTGGTCTGTGAATGAAGTGCATGATGCCCGGATCGAATCTCACCGGCTGCGATCAAGGTGGCGCGATCGGGGATCGGTCGGCACTGGCGCGGCCAGTATCCCACACCGGTCAAGCCGATCTGGCGGCAGCTGGCGTGTCATTCCGTCAGGGTTCTGCGCAAGCCAATGAGCGCTGCCGCCACGGTCTGTCGGCGCACCGCCTCGCGATCACCCGAAAAATGGAACAACTGTGCGTGGCCGTAGCCGCCACGCCGCTTCCAGCCTATCCAGACCGTGCCAACCGGCTTGCCCGGCGTGCCGCCCGATGGCCCGGCAATCCCGGTCACGGCCACCGCCACGCCCGCACCGAAGCGCGCCAGCGCACCGGACACCATTTCCAGCACGGTTTCCTCGCTGACCGCGCCGGCATGCTCCAGCGTGCGCGGATTGACCCCGAGCAGCGCTTCCTTCGCTTCGTAGCTGTAGGTCACCACGCCAGCATCGAACCAGGCCGAGCTGCCCGGCAGGTCCGTCAGCGTCTTGGCGATCCAGCCACCGCTGCAGGATTCGGCCGTGACCAGCATCAGCCGGCGCTGCTGTACCTCGACAGCGACCTCGCCGGCCAACGCCAGCAACTCGGCGTCGGTAGGAACAGACGACAACTCCATGCGAGACTCCCGGACTTGAATGAACTTTGCGCCACGCGCAGAGGCACTGTTCTACCTGTTCCGCGCGACCACGCCAAGACTTGCATTGCATGACCCAAGACGATCTCACCAAACACACCCCGTTCATGCGCCAGTATCTGTCGGCCAAGGCCGAGCATCCGGAGGTGCTGCTGTTCTTCCGCATGGGCGATTTCTACGAGCTGTTCTACGACGACGCACGCAAAGCGGCGCGGCTGCTCGACATCACGCTGACCCAGCGCGGGCAATCGGGCGGCGCACCGATTCCGATGGCGGGGGTGCCGTATCACGCGGCAGAAAATTATCTGGCGCGGCTGGTGCGCCTCGGCGAGTCGGTGGCGATCTGCGAGCAGATTGGCGACCCGGCGCTGGCCAAGGGCATCGTCGAGCGCAAGGTGGTACGCATCGTCACCCCCGGCACGGTCACTGATGCGGCATTGCTGGAAGAGCGTCGCGACAACCTGCTGCTGGCGATTGCCGCGGGCACGCACGGTGCGTATGGGCTGGCCTGGGTCGACCTGTCCAGTGGCCGCTTCCTGCTCAGCGAAGTGTCGAACGCCGAAGCGCTGGCCGCCGAACTGGCTCGGCTGCAGCCGGCCGAGACGCTGATCGACGAAAGCGTCGCCTGGCCGAAACTGGTCAGCGTTCTGCCCGGCCTGCGCAAGCGTCCACCATGGCACTACGACGGCGACGCGGCGAAACGCGAGCTCAATCGTTTCTTCGGCACCCGCGATCTCGGCGGTTTCGGCGTGGATGGCATGCCGCTTGCGGTGGCCGCGGCCGGCTGCCTGCTCGGCTACGTCGAAGAAACCCAGAAGAGTGCATTGCCGCATCTGACCGGTATGGCGGTGGAAAGCGCCAGCGAAACCATCGCGCTGGACGCCGCCACCCGGCGCAACCTGGAAATCGATACCCATCCAAGCGGCCGCACCGAACACACCCTGCTCGGCGTGCTCGACGAAAGCGTGACGCCGATGGGCGCGCGCCTGCTGCGCCGCTGGTTGAACCGGCCACTGCGTTCGCGCGACGTGCTGCGCCGGCGGCATCAGGCGATCGGCACGCTAATCGACCGGCGCGCACATGAAAACCTGCGCGAACAGCTGCGCGGCATTGGCGACCTGGAGCGTATCCTGGCCCGCGTGGCACTGCGCTCGGCGCGCCCGCGCGACCTGTCCACCCTGCGCGACGGTCTCGCTGCCGCGCCGATGTTGCGCGGGCAGATCGCATCACTCGACAGTCCTCTGCTGCACGCACTGGTCGAACGCATCGGCGACCACGCCGACAGCGCCGCCCTGCTTGCCCGCGCGATCGTGGCGCAACCACCGGTGCTGCAACGCGACGGCGGCGTCATCGCCGACGGCTACGACGCGGAACTCGACGAACTGCGCCGTTTGTCCACCCACGCCGACCAGTATCTGGTCGAGCTGGAGGAACGCGAGAAAGCCGCCAGCGGCATCAACTCGCTCAAGGTCGGCTACAACCGCGTGCACGGCTACTACATCGAGATCAGCAAGGGCCAGTCGGACAAGGCGCCCACCCACTACACGCGCCGGCAAACCACCAAGAACGCCGAGCGCTACATCACCGAAGAGCTGAAAAACTTCGAGGACAAGGTGCTGTCGGCGAAGGAGCGCTCGCTGATGCGCGAGCGCGCGCTGTACGAGGCGCTGCTCGATACGCTCACCGAAAAACTCGAACCGCTGAAAGCCGCCGCCGCCGCGATGGCCGAACTCGACGTGCTCGCCACCCTGGCCGAACGCGCCGAGGCGCTGGACTGGAGCGCACCGGAGCTCACCGACGCGCCCGGCATCGCGATCGAGCGCGGCCGTCATCCGGTGGTCGAGAAAGTGCGCGACGAGCCGTTCGAGCCGAACGACCTGATCCTCGACGACGGCCGCCGCATGCTGGTGATCACCGGCCCGAACATGGGCGGCAAATCCACTTATATGCGGCAGAACGCGCTGATCGTGCTGCTCGCGCATATCGGCAGCTACGTGCCGGCGAGCCGCGCGGAGATCGGCCCGATCGACCGCATCTTCACCCGCATCGGCGCCGGCGATGATCTGTCGCGCGGCCAGTCCACCTTCATGGTGGAGATGAGTGAGACGGCGAACATCCTGCACAACGCGACCGAGCACAGCCTGGTGCTGATGGACGAGGTCGGCCGCGGCACCAGCACCTACGACGGCCTGTCACTGGCACGCGCCGCCGCCGTGCATCTGGCACGCCACAGCCGCGCCTACACGTTGTTCGCCACGCACTATTTCGAGCTGACCGAGCTGGCCGGCGAATATCCCACCATCGCGAACGTGCATCTGGACGCGGTCGAATACGGCGAGCAACTGGTGTTCATGCACGCGGTGAAGGACGGCCCGGCAAACCGCAGCTTCGGCCTGCAGGTAGCCGCGCTGGCCGGCCTGCCGAAGTCGGTGATCGCCGATGCGAAGCGCACGCTGGCGGAACTCGAGCGCGGCATGCATGCCCATGCGGGCGCACCCGCGCCAGCCACCACCGAATCATCGCCGCAACTGGGCCTGTTCGCACCAGCGCAACCCTCCGCCGTGGATCGCGCGCTGGACCGCATCGATCCGGATGCGTTGACCCCGCGCGAGGCGCTGGAAGCGCTATACCGGCTCAAGTCGCTGGGGTGAAAACCGCGGGGCCGATGTCGATACCGCCATCATGACCCCGCGACCATAGTGCGCCGATGTCGCTCGACATGAACGGACAGCACGAAGTTTGCTTTTGCCTGTCCGTCTGAAGGAGGGATCATCAGGCTGACGCGATGACGAGCTTGGGCGCCTTGGACAGCAAGAGGGCGAACAACATGGCGTGGGTAACGAGCAGCAGTGGAACACAGATCGTTGGAAGGAAGAATGCGGCGCCAAGAGCAGACGGCGCAATGTGCACACCGATCACGCCCTGATAGAAGGCAAAGAAAATATCTGCCGTGCCCCAGAGACTAAATGCCCATAGCGCAAGGCGTTCGAACGGCCCACGAAGCGCAAGCAGCGCAGCCCATGCCAGAAGCACCGCTAAGAGATCGCCGTACGCTGCCGGAATCGCGAAACCCGCTTGCAGGGTCGGGGAAACGACGCCAGGCACGACGAATACGAGGCCGATAAAGCGAAAACAATGCAGCAACAGGATGGGTCTCGCAGCGTCGGAGAGCGTCGCGCTTTTCATCGATGGCCATACATGGCGGAAACACACCACGCTCCATGTGAGAAGACTCAACGCAACGCTAGCTGCAAACAGCAATAGCTCATTCATTGCAAATGCTCCTTTCGCTTGGGGTGAGTCGCGTCGCCACCTGCCTACGTCTTGAATGTGCGCGGGTTTGACGCGTAGCGCCGTGCCTCGCACTTACGCCGCGGCGGTGTGCATCTGCGGGATCGGAAACGGCTCACGCCATGCCGGCAGCGCCATCAAGCGTTCGTGCCAGCGCCCGATGTGATCGAAGCCGTCCAGCGGCAATCGCGCCTCCGTCGCCCAACCCAGTGGCGTGGAGACGGCGAAGTCGGCAATGCTGAGGCGGTCGCCGACCAACCAGTCGTGCGTGGCCAGATGCGCGTCCAGGATCGCCGCGAAACGCTTGAAGAAGCCGCTCGCCTCGTCCACTGCGGCGGTGTTCGGCTCGCCCATGCCGAGATACGGCTTGATCACGTACTCGAAATACAAGGTGCCGCCGTGCCGCGAGAAGTGCGCCGCGTCCCACGACAACCAGCGCAGCACCTCGACCTGCGCCGCGCGGTCGGACGGCCACAACTCCGAACCGGCCTTGACCGCCAGGTGCGCCATGATCGCGCCGCTCTCCCACAACTGCGTGTCGCCATCGATCAGCAGCGGCACCTTGCCGTTCGGATTGAGCGCGAGATACGCCGGCTTCATCTGTTCGCCGTGCGCCAGGTCGACGCGTACGTACTCCACCGGCGAACCGAGGTATTTCGCTACCGCGCAGGGTTTGCGCGGGTTGAACGTCTCTGCGTAGTACAGCTTCATGATCCTGCCTCCTTGTGTGATGGGGATGCGTGGCGCCGTCGATCGGCCCGTATGCGAGGCAGTCTGGCAAGGATCTATCTATGTTCAAGAACATTTTTTACCGAAGGATTAGGCTGGCCTTCCCCGCCATCACCACGTGATCCGTGCCATGCCTTACACCGCCGAACATAAACAGCAGACCCGCACACGCATCGTCGAGTGCGCGCGCGAACTGTTCAACCGCAGGGGTTTTGCCGAGGTCTCGATCGACGAGATCATGGCGCGTGCCGGCCTTACCCGCGGTGGCTTCTACAACCACTTCAAGACCAAGGAAGACCTGTTCGTCGAAGCGGTCTCGGCATATCGCAACTTCAATCCGGCCACGCGCTGGCCCGAGGTGGACTTCGACCCGTCCTGCGGCAACAACCGATTCGCCCGGCAGATGATCCATGCCTATCTCTCGCAGACGCACCTGGACGATGTCGACGGGCACTGTCCGATGATCGCGCTGCCGTCCGACGTGGCCCGCGCCAGCCCGCGCGTGAAACAGGCCTATCGCGAATTGCTGGAAGGCATGGCTCGTACGCTCGCCAACGGCCTGCCGAAGACGCGCCGCCGCGATGCGGGTCAGCGCGGGCTCGCGCTCGCCGCGCTGTGTATCGGCGGCATGGTGCTGGCGCGCACCTTCGAGGACGCCGACTTTCGTCGCGAGATCCGCGAGGCTGCGCGCGCCACGGCACTCGAACTGATCGGCTGAGCGGTCGCCGCAGTGCGCGTCGTCACCAGCCGTGACCGATGGCCTGTTCACATACAAAAAAACCTCCCCGCAAGCGCGGGGAGGTTTCAATGACCTGATCGAACAGACGGAAAACGCGTCCGCCTGCGGATTCGATCAATGCGTGCGCTGGTGACGGATCTGACGGCTGTCCTTGTTCAGCGACTTGTTGAGGTTGCGTTGCTCGCGCTTGGTCAGATGACCATTGTGCTTGGCCTCATCAGCACTCTCGCGCGCCGCGATATTGTTGTCGCGGGTTTCGTCGCGGGCGACCTGCTTGGCATTGAGCTGGCCATCCTTCACGCCCGCCTGGATCCGGTCCTGCTGGTTTTCCAGACGGTTGTTCACTTCATTGACACGCGGATGTCCCGGAACATCGGTCTGCGGCACCGGCTGCGCCATCACGGCGCCGGAAGCGAACGCGGCGGACACCAGTAAGCCGATCAAGCTGAAGCGGAAAGTCGTCTTTGCATTCATGGGTAGCATCCTCATTCGTGTGATTGGCAGGATTGAACATGTCTCGCGGAAACTGCATCGGCGCCTCCGTGGAACCACGGCATCCGTGCACCATGACCGGCACCCGCACGCTGAATCATCCGCAGTCGAACCGAAAGAACCCCATCCCCCGCGTTGATCCAGACCGTCATCGTCTGGCTGGCACAGTGCAGGGAACGGCAAGCCGGCGAATAGCGTTGACCGTCCTCGCCACGGCCCGGCCATCTGTTCAGTCACGGTTGAAGCGCGATGAACCAACGATAGCTCTTGGCTATGGAAGACATACAGACAATCAAATTCCATCAATGATCGACTGGGCGTAGCCTGCCGGAACAGTCACCACCACCCGGAGCCCGCCATGAGCCACGATCGCAAGACCCTGACCACCGACGCCGGCGCGCCGCTGGCCGACAACCAGAACAGCCTCACCGCCGGCCCGCGCGGCCCGCTGCTGGTGCAAGACCATCAGCTGTTCGAGAAGCACGCGCATTTCAACCGCGAGCGGATTCCCGAGCGCGTCGTGCATGCCAAAGCCTCGGCCGCGTTCGGCACGCTCACCATCACCCACGACATCACCCGCTACACCCGCGCCAAGCTGTTCAAGCCCGGCACGCAGACGCCGATGCTGGCGCGCTTCTCCACCGTGGCCGGCGAGCGTGGTGCGGCCGATGCCGAACGCGACGTACGCGGCTTCGCGCTGAAGTTCTACACCGACGAAGGCAACTGGGATCTGGTCGGCAACAACACGCCCGTGTTCTTCATCCGCGACCCGTACAAGTTTCCCGATTTCATCCACACACAGAAGCGCGATCCGCGCACGAACATGCGCAGCGCCACCGCGATGTGGGATTACTGGTCGCTGTCACCCGAATCGCTGCACCAGGTCACCACACTGATGAGCGACCGCGGCATTCCGGCCACACTGCGCCACATGCACGGTTTCGGCAGCCACACCTTCAGTTTCTGGAACGACCAGGGCGAGCGCTATTGGGTGAAGTTCCACTTCAAGACCCAGCAAGGCATCAAGAACATCACCAATGCCGAGTCGGCCAAGCTGATTGGCAACGACCGCGAGTCGCACCAGCGCGACCTGTACGAGGCGATCGAGCGCAGGGATTTCCCGAAGTGGACAATGTACGTGCAGCTGATGCCCGAGGCCGACGCGGAGAAGACCTCGTACAACCCGTTCGACCTCACCAAGGTGTGGCCGCACAAGGACTACCCGCTGATTGAGGTCGGCGTGATGGAGCTGAACCGCAACCCGGACAACTACTTCGCCGAGGTGGAGCAGTCCAGCTTCTCGCCGGCGAACGTGGTGCCGGGCATCGGCTTCTCGCCGGACAAGGTGCTGCAGTTCCGCCTGTTCTCCTACGCCGACGCGGCACGTTACCGGCTCGGCGCCAACCACGACCAGTTGCCGGTGAACCGGCCGCGCTGCCCGGTGCATAACTATGCGCGCGATGGTGCGATGCGCTTCGGCGACAACGGCGGCGGCAGCGTGAATTACGAGCCGAACTCGTTCGGCGGGCCGGTCGAGGATCACTCCGTGAAGGAGCCGCCGCTGAAAATTTCCGGCGACGCCGACCGCTACGACCATCGCGTCGGCAACAACGATTACAGCCAGCCGGGCGATCTGTTCCGGCTGATGAACGCGGGTCAGCAACAGCAGCTGTTCGACAACATCGCCGCCGCGATGCAGGGCGTGCCGGAAGAGATCGTGCGGCGCCAGCTGACCCACTTCGGTAAGGCCGATCCGGCGTACGCGGCGGGCGTAGCCAAGGCGCTGGGTATCCGGGGCTGAGCCCCACAGCGCGAACCACGCGGAGGATGCTTCCGCGTGGTTCGCGCAAGTCACAACTCAGGACATGCCGTGCGCCATCTGCAAGCCGGGCCGCGGCCGTGGTGACGGCGCGATCGCTTGCGCCTCATCTGCATACGGCATCGCAATATCCGGTATCGCGGCCAGGGCTTCCTCGGACAACCCGTGCAGCGGCACGCTCACTGGCTCGGACGGTGCGCGTACGGCCAACCGTCCCGACTGCACCAGCTGCCCGATGCGCTTGCACACCTCGGCGTGACCGAAGGGCTTCTTCATGAAGTCGTCGGCGCCAAAGCGCTGTACGTAGAACTGCTCGGTGGCCTGCTGGTTGCCGCTGATCATCACGATCGGAATGTTCTTGGTCAGCGGATCGTGGCGCAGTGCACGCAGCACGGCGAAACCGTTCATGCCGGGCAGCACGATGTCGAGAAAGATCAGCGCGGGCTGTTCGCTGCGCGCCAGCTCGATGGCACTTTCGCCGTCGGTCGCCTTGGATACGGCGTAGCCTTCTTGCCCCAGCATCTTGCCGAGCACGGCGCAGATGGTGGGCGAATCGTCGACCACCAGCATGCGCGCACCCAGGGTGGCTTGAACATGCGGCGGCAACGCAGCCTCTTCGCCATCCGCGTTGCGCAGCAGACGCTTGATGAAACCGATGCCGGCCATTCGCGCGAATCCGTCCATGCCAATCCCCCGGGTCGTGGGGATGCATAGGCGCAATCCCCTTGGTTTGGCATGGATGTTCCCGCAGATCGGGCTGCCAATCTGCGATGCACTGCTCAGCGTGCGTCCTTCAATCGCCGCAAATCGCGGCGCGCATGCTTGTCCGGGCGCTTCTGCGGGCCATTCGCGCCAACCAGCTGGCGCTGCTCCTGCGCGGCCTCCCGTGCCACGCGGCTGGCCTCGGTCTCGCGGTAAAGCACCTGCGCAACGCTGGCCGGGCCGCGTTTGTCGGACAACGCCAGCACCTCGACCTCCAGCCTCTGCTCGCCCCGCGCGATCTTCAGCATGTCGCCGACATGCAGCGCCTTCGCCGGCTTGCAGCCGGCATCGTTGACGTCGATCTTGCCACCTTCGATCGCCTGCTTGGCCAGGCTGCGCGTCTTGTAGAACCGCGCGGCCCACAGCCACACGTCAGCGCGCATTTCGCTTGATGGATTATCGCGAATATCGTTCATTACTGGCACTATCTTGTCTTCGCCATTGGATGGGAAGAGAGCGATGCACTGGGATGCAGCTAGCGTTGTTTTCGGAATTTTTCTCTTCATAGCAGGCTATCAGCTCGGCCATGTCCGTGCAGCTCGCGAGTCGCGCAAGAGATGGACACCGAATCCCAATATCAGCGATGCCAATATCGAGGCAGAAATCCGTGCAGGCAGGTATATCGAGGCGATCAAGCTTTATCGTCAACGCGATGGCAGCGGGCTGAAGGAAGCCAAGCAGGCTGTCGATGCGATGCGCGCGCGCATCAACTTCACCCACAAGTCGATCTGAGTCACCGGCAAGAATCGGCAGCTCAGGGCTCCACAAAAGGCGACGGTGTTATCAGGTCATGCGGATCGGGCATGGCGATGTCCGGAATCGCCGCATGCTCGGCCTCGGTGTGTTCCGGCGTCGCCGATACTTCGTCCTCCGGCGCGCGCTCGCGGATCACCAGCCGCCCGCTTTGCGTCAGATGCTGGATGCGCGCGAACACCTCGCCGCGACCGAACGGCTTCTTCATGAAGTCATCGGCGCCAAAACGCTGCACGTAGAACTGCTCGGTCGCCTGCAGGTTGCCGCTGATCATCACGATCGGAATATTGTGAGTCTGCGGATCGCGGCGCAAGGCGCGCAGCACCGCGAAGCCGTTCATGCCGGGCATCACGATGTCGAGAAAGATCAGGTCGGGTTGTTCCTTGCACGCCATCTCGATGGCGGTTTCGCCATCCGGCGCCTTGAGCACCACATGGCCGTCCTGGCCCAGCATCTTGCCGAGCACGGCGCGAATGGTGGCCGAGTCGTCCACCACCAGCACCCACGCGCCTTTGGCCGTGTCGGTGCGAGGTACGGCACGCCGTTCGCCAGGCTCGCTCCCGAAGAACCGCCTGATCCGTTCGAAACCTGCCATGACACGAGCCCCCTGCCCATGAGAATTCGTCAGTAGTCTCGGCGCAGCCGATGCCTGACGCAAGCTGCGTGTCTCACCCACCCAGTAGCAGATTGCCCAAGGGTATGGTGATCAGCGACAGTACGATGCCGGCGCCCAGCACGGTATTGGCCAGGATCGGCTCCAGCTCGTACTCGTCCGCCAGGATCGCCGCCGACACCATCGGCGCCATCGCCGCCTGCAACACGCCGACGGTGAGTACCAGCCCGCCCACGCCAGCCGCCGTCCCCAGCAGCCAGCACAGCAGCGGCGCCAGCAGCAGTTTCCAGCCCAGGCCACAGCTGGCCGCGCCCAGTTGCCGCTGACCCGGATGAAACTTGAACTGCAGGCCGACCGAGAACAGCGCCAGCGGCGTCAGCGTGGCGCCGATCGGCGCGAAGACGTCATCGAGCATGGCCGGCCAGCCACCCAGCAGACCCACGATGATGCCCACCACCAACGCGATGAAGGGCGGGAACGTGACGATGCGCCGGGCAATCAGCCACGGCTGTGGCGTGCGTCCCGAATAGAGCGAAGCCACCACGATGCCGGCCGAGGCCAGCATCGGAAAACACCCCAACTGGTCGGCTACCACCGCCAGTGCCAGCCCCGGCTGGCCGTGCAACGCCTGTATCAGCGGATAGCCCATGAACGAGGTATTGCCCAGCCCGCAGACCAGGATCAACGCGCCCGTGCGTTGCCGCGACCAGCCCAGCCGCGGCCCGAGCAGGCCGAACAGCAGCCACGCACCGCCGAAAGTGAGCCACATCGCCGCCACCGGAAACCACAGCTGCGGATCGAACTTCACCTTCGGGATCAGTTCCAGCACCAGCGCCGACAGCGCGACATTGAGCACCCACCAGTTGATGCCCTGCACGATGCCCGTCGGCGGTTTCGCGAACCGCGCCACCCCGGCACCGAGGATCAGACAGACAAACAGCAGCAACATCGCACTCATCGGATCGCATGACGCCGCATGGGGATGACCGCCATTAAACGCGATGTGGGGACTGTCCGGAAGCAGCGGCGCCATGTTCGCGCTGATGCCCCCGATTTATGGTCACAACGGAAATTCGCAGCAATTCGAAGCATCCGCGACACCTTCAGGGATAATCCAACGCTTGCCATCCGCCTAGGCACGCCGCCTGCCATGAACGACCCCACCCACCTCGCGCACGGACTGGCCGGCGACACTACCGCGCCGGACTGGCCCACGCTGACCGCCGCCGAGATCGACACGCTGCTGCGCGGCTATCCGCAACTCGGCTCACCGACGCGCATCGACTGGCACAGCCCGCGTCCGCTTTCTGCCGCCTGTCTGGTCGAAACGGCTCACGAAGCCATCTTCATCAAGCGCCATCACTGCAACGTGCGTTCAGTCGCCACGCTCGGCGAGGAGCATCGCTTCATTGCGCACCTGCGCAGCAACGGCATGCCGATACCGGCCGTGTTGCGCGATGCGCAGGAACAAACCGCAGTGGCGATCGGCGACTGGGTATACGAGGTGCACGAGCATGCCGCCGGTATCGATCTGTACCGCGAGGCGGTCTCGTGGTCGCCGCTGCCTGACCGCGAGCACGCGCACCACGCCGGCCGCATGCTGGCCGCACTGCATGATGCGGCTGAAGGTTACGGCGTCGCTCAACGCGACACCCACATCCTGGTCGCGCGCAGCGAATTGATCTGCTCGTCCGATCCGGTCGCCGCCTTGCTGGCGCAACTACCCGCACGACCGGGGCTCGCCGACTATCTGCGCGACCGCGACTGGCCGAACGAACTCACCGCGCTGCTCGCGCCATGGCATGCCGCCACACAACCGCGACTGGCGCAGCAACCGCGGCTATGGACGCATGGCGATTGGCACGTCTCCAACCTGTGCTGGAGCGACGGCATGGCCGATGCGCGGATCACCGCCGTGCTCGACTTCGGCCTCGCCGCCGCCAACTTCGCACTGTTCGATCTCGCCACCGCGATCGAACGCAACGCGATTGCGTGGCTCGCGCTGGGAACCGGCGACGCTGCCGTACACCTCGACATCGCCCGCGCACTGATCGAAGGCTATCGCCGGCAACGCCCGCTGGATGCCGCAGGCATTCACCTGCTGGCAGACCTCTTGCCGCTGGTGCATGTCGATTTCGCGCTGTCCGAGGTGGAGTACTACCACGCCATCATCGGCTCGCGCGCCAACGCCGACGTCGCCTACGACACCTTCCTGCGCGGCCATGCCGCATGGTTCGGCACGCCGCCGGGACAGCGCCTGCTGCAGTCCATTCACGACTGCGCCTGACGTCCGTGGTCTAATACACGTTCTTGAAGCGGGGGTGCCCGGCGTTTGCCGGGCTGAGAGAGTCCCTTGGAACCTGATCCGGTTTGCACCGGCGTAGGGAGCTTGCAGATCCGGCACGCCCGTTGGGACGTCCGGATCGCCGTCGCTTCGTCCGCACCACAGAAGACGATGACGATGGCCCTACCGCGCACTCCCCTGTTTCTTGCCTGCCTGTCACTCATGGCGATCGCCCATGCGCAGGATAATGCCGCCACCCCGAACACCACCCAGGCGCAGGCCACGCCGCTGGCGCCCGTCCACGTGCAAGCCAGCAGCACGCAGGGCTATCGTGCCAGCAGCACGAACCTGGGCGGCCTCGGCAACGCGCCGCTGCACGACACGCCAGCCGCGATCACGGTGATCACCCGCGATCAGCTCGACGACCGCCAGCCACGCACGCTGAGCGAACTGGCGCATGCCGACGCTGCCCTCGGCGACAACTACGCGCCGGTCGGCTACTACCAGGACATCGCGATCCGCGGCTTTGCGCTGGATCTGGCCAGTGGCTTCCGCTTCAACGACCTCAGCATGGCCGGCGAGCAGTACGTGACGCTGGAAGACAAGCAGCAGGTGGAAATCCTCAAGGGACTCGCCGGGCTGGAAGCGGGCGTGGTCGAGCCCGGCGGTCTGGTGAACTACGTCAGCAAGCGCCCGGCCGATGTGCATACCGCCACCGTCGGCACCGATTCGAAGGGTTCGGGTTATGTGGCTCTCGATGTCGGTGGCTGGCTGACACCAGATGTCGGCGTGCGCGTGAACGTGGCGCACGAAGACATGAACTCCTACGTGCAGCATGCCGATGGTCGGCGCAATTTTGTCTCGCTGGCCGCCGACTGGAAGATCAGTTCAAACGCCACCCTGCAGCTGGACACCGATTATCAGACCAGCGGGCAACGCTCGGTCTCCGGCTACCAGTTGCTCGGCGGCACCGTGATTCCGCCCAACCCCAGCCGCACCCGCATGCTGGGATTCGAGCCGTGGCAGCAGCCGGTCGGCATCAACGCCAGCAACAGCACACTGCGCTTCAACTATGAGTTCAATGACCACTGGCAGGCGCAGGTATCGGCCGGCCATAGTCACGTGGTGATCGACGACAACGTTGCCTTCGCCTACGGCTGCTTCTATTCGCCGGCCTGTGCCAGCGGCGCCACGCCGGGCTACTTCTTCGCGCCGAACGGCGACTACGACGTCTACGACTACCGCAGCCCCGACGACAACCGCGAGAACGACGAGCTGCGCGCGGTGCTCAAGGGCACGTTCGACACCGGCGCATTCACCCATGAGCTCAGCGCAGGCGCCAGCACGTTCCAGCGCACGCTCAACCAACGCCCGTACGTCTACGACTACGTCGGCACCGCCAATATCAACGAGGTCGATCCGCCGTACTTCGCGCCGTCACCAAACCAGGCTGGCCCATCGGCACGCCGGCTGGACAGCTGGCAGCGCTCGCTGTTCGCGCTCGATCGCGTACATCTCGGCTCGCAGTGGCAGGTACTCGCCGGCGCCCGCTTCGTGCGTCTGGATGAGAGCGCCTTCGACAACAGCGGCGTACTCCAGCGCAATACCCGCGAGAACAAGCTGCTGCCGCAGGCCGCCGTGCTGTGGCAGCCGACCGCCGCGCTGACGGCGTACGTCAGCTACAGCAAAAGCCTGTCGCTAGGCGGCCAGGCACCGTATTGGGCGTCCAACGGCAACGCCGTGCTGGCCCCGCTACTGGCGCGCCAGATCGAAACCGGCGTGAAGTATGAATGGAGCGATGCGCTAAGCCTGCAGGCCGCGCTGTACCGCATCCACCAGCCGTATCAGTTCACCCAGCCGGACAACACCGCCGCAGGTTTCACCTTCGTCCAGCAGGGCAACGAGGTGCACACCGGACTGGAACTCAATGCCGCCGGCCAGCTGAGCGACAACCTGCGCCTCACCGCCAGCGCCAACATGATCCAGGCCCGCGCTGAGAACACTGGCACACCCAGCTACGAAGGCCACCAGATCATCAACGTGCCGCACCTGCGCACGTCGGTGTTCATGGACTACCGCCTGCCATTCGCGAGCAACCTCAGCCTGCTTGGCGGCTGGCGCTACGCCAGCAGCAACGTCGCCGCGCCGAACGGCCTCACTCGCGTGCCGGCCTATAACGTGTTCGACGCCGGCCTGCGCTACGTCACCCAGTGGAACGGCCACGCGCTGATCGTACGCCTGAACGTCGACAACCTGTTCAACCACTTCTACTGGCGCGACACCGGCAACTCCGGCGGTGACAGCTACCTGTTCCCCGGCGCACCGCGGCTCGCACGCCTGTCCGCGACCTACGCGTTCTGACATGAGCTCGATAGAACTCATCGCCGCGCTGCTCAGCGCCTGGGGCGTCTGGCTCACCGCCAAACGCCGGCCGTGGTGCTGGCCGGTGGGACTGGTCTCGGTACTGGTCTACACGTGGGTGTTCGTCGACGCTAGGTTGTATTCCGATGCGTTGCTGCAACTCGCCTTCGCCGCATTGATCGTCTACGGCTGGGTGCGTTGGCTGCAGAACCTTGGCGCAGACGGCCGCGTGGAAGTGGCGCCCTTGCGACGCCAGCAAGCCATGCTGCATATCGTGCTCGGCACACTCGGCGCACTCGCACTCGGCGCCGCGATGCACCGCTGGACCGATGCCGCTTTGCCGTGGCTGGACGCCGCGCTGACCGCTTTCAGCCTGGTTGCGCAGTGGTGGCAGGCGCGCCGGCACATCGCCGCGTGGTGGCTGTGGATCGTCGTCGACGTGATTTACGTGGGCGAATATGTCTACAAGCACCTGATGATCACGTCGGTGCTGTATGCAGGGTTCATCGTGTTGGCCATGATCGGGTTGCGCAACTGGCAGCAGGCTGGCCGGCATGTCCATGCCGGCTTCGAGACCCCTTGAGTCAACCCGGGTAAATGCCCCATCACCCCGGTCTCGACATTTTCATTACGCAGCATGGCTGCCGTCGGTGCAAAATGGTCGTCAAGATGAAAACACCAGTCGCAAGCAAGCGTCTTTTATGCATCGCCATCCTGCTGGCCGTGGCGCAGGCTGCCAGTGCGCAGAGCATCTACAAATGCACGCGGGCCGGGCAGCTCGAATACACCGATCGTCCCTGCCCCGGCGGCAACGGCGAATTGATCCATCAGGCCGACGACAGCGAAGTCATCGATCAGTATCTGCGCCTGGGGCAGGACGCGAAGGCGAAAAGCTACGCGGACGCACGCCATCTCGAAGCGCTCTACCAGCAGCGCTTCGCGGCCCACCAGCAGCAGATGGAAGAAAAAGCCCAGCGTCAGGCCGACGAGTCGGTCGCCGCGCAGCAACGCGACGAGGCAGCGCAGCAACAGGCGCTGGCCGACGATGCCGCCAAGCGCGACCGGCTGCGCGCCGAGAACGATGCACTGCGCCAGCAAAACGACGAGTACCGTGACCAACTGGCCCAGCCGGTCTACAACAATCCGCCTGCCTACTGGGGCGCAGTGCCGCCGTACTGGAATGGCCATCACGATCACGATCATGACCAGCACCGCCCGCCCCCGTCGACGAAAGAGCCCGTGTTCCATCCGTGCCAGCAACTTGCCGGTGGTCGGGTGCAGTGTTGAAGGCGGGGAGCTTGGCGATGCCAGCTTCGAAACCGGCGTCGGTCGGTTACGCTGACCTGGATTAATGATCAGGGAGCCGGCATCCATCCGGCATCCGTACTCGCCATCTGCGATTTCACGCTGAAGCTGGGGAAAACGTGAAAAACCACCTGAAACCCTTGTTCCTGACGGCCTGCTTCTCTGCCTGTCTGGCATCCATCCCATGCTACGCAGACGAACTGCCGACAGCCCGGAGTCACGCCGCCACGACGGGACAGCCGTCCGCGCCCGAGGACAGCCATCGTGCTTCGATGGAGGTATTGCAGATTCCCAGCCACGGCGCGCTGATGAATGCACTGGTCTACGTCGCGACGGGAGCGGGGCCGCATCCGGCCGTGATCCTGCTGCATGGCTTTCCCGGCTACGAACGCAACCTGGATCTGGCGCAGGACATGCGCCGTGCGGGTTGGGATGTTCTCTACTTCAATTACCGCGGATCGTGGGGAACACCGGGGGATTTTTCGTTCTCCCACGGCATTGAAGACACCGCCGCCGCGCTGGCGTACCTGCGCAAGCCGGAGGTCGCCAAAAAGCTGCGTCTGGATCCAACCCGCATCGTGCTGATCGGGCACAGCATGGGCGGCTTCATGACCGTTCAAGGCGCCGCAGCCGATCCCGCCATCAAGGCTTTCGCCATCATCTCGGCTGTCGACCTGGGCGGCGCGATGCAGCAGATGATGACAGCGGATCAGAAACCGGATGCGCTGCGAAAGATGAGCGCGGCTCTGGCCAGTGGAGGCATGGCGCCATTGGCCGGTTGCACGCCGGACGGGCTGGCACGCGAACTTGCCGATAACGGCGCGACGTGGGCGTTCAGTTCGAAGGTCGACGCATTGAAAAACCGCACGGCACTGATCGTCACTTCGGATGACGGCTTTGCGGAGGCGAACACGTCGCTCGCCGCCTACCTGCGCAAAGCCGGAAACACCGGCGTGACCACGTTGCATCTGCCCACCGACCACGTCTATTCCGACCAGCGCATCGAGCTATCGCATGCGGTGCTGCAGTGGCTGGCGGCGTTGCCAACGAACTAGCGCCTGGCGTCGTGCTGAACGGGCGCTTTGTTGCCAATCGTCACGTCATCCCGATTGACTGGCCGCGCGTTTGGGAGAACAGTGGGCATGCAGGCGCATGCCTGCGGGCAAGCAGTTTTTCAGTAGCACTGATCCGTGATTCACGGAGGTTTTCATGAAACGATTTCATCTGATGGCGCTCGCAGGAGTGCTGACTGTCGGCGGCAATGCCGCCATGGCCTCCTCTGGCTCACTCAACGAATTCAGGCCCGGCGTCATGCCAGTGCTGGTGCACGTGGATGCCAAGGGCAAGGTCACCGATGTATCGCCCTCCATGGAGCTCGCGCCGCGGATGAACCGGCTGCTGCGGCAGAATCTGGACGAGCTGATCAGCAAGCCCGCCACCGAGCACGGGCGGCCTGTCAGCAGCCAGGTGATCATCAACCTTGCCTTGCAGATTACGCCACGCAAGGAGGGCGATTACCTCGCCCAGTTTGCCTACGTGTCGAGTTCACCGGTGCCCTCCGGGTCATGGTATTGGGTGCACATCGACGGCCATCGCCTGGCACTGGCGAACAGGAGCGGCATCTACCGCCAGCCACGCTTCCATTTCGACACCCAGCGCGGATATCCGATGAGGGAGATGCCTAACTCTCCGAGCACGCCGACCCCGACGATTCAGGGCGCCGCACGCAGCACCGCGCCCGCGAGTCCCACCGGTCATGGCCGATGATTAGCCCGCAAGGGATAAAGCACGCCGCCTGAGAGCAAGTTGCCAGGAGTGGAGAAAAGCCCGTCGATTTCGACGGGCTTTTTATTTCTGCATCCGCAAGAAACCTCATGGGCCAAAAGCATCGGCATCGTTGTCGACACGTCGGGTAATCCGTCGTTGCAACGCGCTCCGACACTCACATCGAGCAGTTGCGATATTGCTTTGACCACCGCACCGACTGCACACATTTGTTACCGAGTGTGCATTCGTGGTTATGCTTCAAATCCACTGGATGACATATAGGCGCATCCAGAATCGGGAGGGCATATGCGACAGACGACGGTATGTGCGATGGGCGTATTCGCCATCAGCTTGCTCATTGCTTGCTGCGCCCACGCCCAGACAACCCTGAAAATCTGGTCGGGCGCAGCACCCGGCTCGGAGCATAAGACTCAGCAAGAACAGGTGGTGCATGGCACTCCCGTCGGCACCGTCGTCCTCAACGTAGCCACACCGACGTTGACGACCTACCTTCCGGAACGGACCAAGGCCAGCGGGACCGGCGTGATCATCGCGCCGGGCGGCTATTGCGTGGCGCTGGCCATCGACGCGGAAGGCAACGATGTGGCGCGCTGGCTGCAGCAAAGAGGCATTGCCGCCTTCGTGCTCAAGTACCGCCTCCAGGAAAAGAAAGAGGAAGGCATCCCGAAAAATCTGGACATGGACGCAGCCTGCAAATACGGGATCGCCGATGCGATCCAGGCCGTCAAGCTGGTTCGGCAGCACGCAGTGCAATGGGGCATCTCTCCCGGCAGGGTCGGCATCCTGGGCTTTTCAGCAGGTGGCATGGTCGCCAGCGGCGCCCTGCTTCAGCCGGACGCAGCTGCGCGTCCGAACTTCGCCGCGCTGATCTACGGCGCCCCGTTCGGCACGATGCCAGCCATCCCGGCAAAGCTTCCACCCATCTTCATGGCCTGGGCGCAGGACGACGATGTGGCCCGCGAGCCCATGCTCAAGTTCTACGACGCGTTGATGGCGGCAGGCCAGAAACCCGAAGCCCATATCTACAGCGCCGGCGGCCACGGCTTCAGCATGCGCAAGCAGGGCACCAGCAGCGATCACTGGATCGATGAGTTCAATGATTGGCTGGCGGCGCAGGGATGGACGAAGCGGCCCGCAGGAAAGATGAAGATGACCCCTTAAATTTGCCAGTCGGCGCAAGCTAGTGAAGATCAGCGGTGGTGGCAAGGCACAGCTCGTACTTTAGACGTAAGCGCCATAAGCGTGATGCACACTGGTCTGCAGCAGGATCGCCAGCGCAGAGGCAGTTCACCGTCAGTGTCAACGATCAGCATTGACCATTTCGTGGCGCAACAGCGGTGCCTGCGTACGGAACAGCACCTTCACCAGCAGCCAGCACAGCAGCGTCGACACGACGAACCAGACCACGGCCACCAAGGCGCTGAAAGCGGTGATCTGCGCAAAGTCTTGGCCGAGGAATCTGCCGATGCCAACCATCGCAATGATCACGACAACCATGGCCAGGGCACACACCAGCACCGCCAGCGTGCCTGCCAGCCACAGGCGAAACGGCCGGGTCAGTGGCATGGTTCGCGGCAGTCCAAGCAGCCCCCCAAGGAACACAGGCAATACCAGGCCGATGGAGCCCGCGTAGGGAATCAGGGGCAGCGCTTCAAATTCCGCGCGATAGAGCTCCATCGTCATCGGCACCACCAACTGCGCAACAACCAGCAGCCAGGACCACGCGAACAGCGTGAACATCAGCAAGGCACGCCCGCGCAACTCGACCGGCCGAGGCGATGCCGGTATCGCCTGCCCGCGCAGAACGGAAAAAGCCAGCCATATCGAAACCATCACCGCGGCCACCGTAATCAGATGACCCAGGATCAGGCTCAGGATCGCAACCAGCTGCATCCCCGCGTAGTGGTCGTACGCCGTGAGCAATGCCCGCGCCGCCATCTGCCACGCGAACATCAGTGCAAAGCCGAGCAATCCCTTGAGCACACCGATACCCGCGGCAGCATAGTCAGGCAAACCGGCAACGCGTCGCCGCTCGAGCATCCACTGCGTATAGCCCAGCGCGAACGCCGCCGATATCACCAGGCCGACCAGGTCGCTGCCCAGCATCACATAAAGAACTCCCAACCGCCTCTCATCGTCCATGCCCGTCGACATATGTTGCCAGCGATAAACGACGAAGGTAGCGAGCGCCAGACTCACCACCATCACGGCGAGCGTCACGACATACGGAAACGACGACGGCTTTTCCTTGGCTGATTGCACTTTCCAACTCCCTTATGATCTTGTCAGACACAGGATGCCTGATCAGGCATATGTTCTTCCATTAGCCATCGGATTATCGTGGGGAGGCCAAGGAATGCTCAGGGGGAGCTCATGGCCAAGCGCAAGCAAAGCGGATTTGAGGTCGTGGCGTCCATGCCGTGGCCGGTAGGCATCGTGCTCGGTCTGGTCACCTATATCGCGATACGCCACGGCATCGGATGGTATTTCGGCTCGGTCAACAACCCGTACACGTCCGGACTGGGCAAGCTCGCTGCCACCGGCATCTATGCACCTCTCGGATGGATGCTGCTGGCCGGCTTCTGGATTGCCGCGCTCGCCTCTTTCATCGGCCGTCGAAGCCGTCGACAGCTATTGGACAAACAGACGGGCATCGACAGCCTGCGCCAAATGAACTGGCGCCAGTTCGAGCTGCTGGCCGGCGAAGCCTTTCGTCGTCAGGGCTACGCCGTCGAAGAAACCGGCCTTGGTGGTGCGGACGGCGGCATCGACCTGATCCTGCGCAAGAACGGCCAGACCACGCTGGTGCAGTGCAAGCAATGGCAGAACTGGCAGGTTGGCGTCAAAGTCGTGCGCGAAATGTACGGTCTGCTGGTGCACCACCAAGCCGCCGCTGTGAAGATCGTGGCGCTCGGCGACTACACCAGCGACGCCCGCCGCTTCGCCCAAGGCAAACCCATCGAACTGATCCACGGCGGCGAACTGATCGCCACGGTGCGTTCGCTGCAAACTGCCAAGGCACGTGCCACAAGCTCGATGGATACGCCGCTGGTGCTCGGCGGAAGTATGGTCGCAAGTCTGCTTGTGATCGCGGGGCTCTGGTCTTCCGCCGCGACCGCACCACACCCTGTCGTTGCGGCGCCTATCGTCGTCCAGACCGCAACCGGACCGGAATCGCCGTCAATCCCACATCACTCCGTGGCACCAACGCCACGTGCCCAGCCAGTGATCTATCCAAGCGAATCGCAGAACGATGCGGAGCTGCGCGAGTGGAAAAAGAAGAACGCTGAGTCAATGAAAATTATGGAGAAGACGACGAAAGAGATGCCGCTGCGCTGACGTCTTTTGAAATTGCAGTGTCAGAAACGTCTCTACTGCTCTAGTCACTTGATATTGCACATGCCAAGGTTTCAAGGAAAAACAATGCATCTCCATCGGATCAAAGCAGAAAATTTCCGTATCTTTGGTGACGGAAAAAGCGCTCCAGTCCTCGACTGGGAACTCGCGCCTAGTCTCAACATTCTTGTTGGCGAAAACGACGCAGGCAAAAGCGCCATTATCGACGCCATTCGCCAAGTGCTCTGGACAACAAGCTTCGAGATCGTTCGGCTTAGCGAGCAAGACTTTCACCTTACCAAAGTGGATCGTTCTCAGTCGATGGTCATTGAAGCCACGCTGCGCGGCTTGAGCGAAGATCAGGAAGCAGCGGCGCTTGAGTGGCTTACTTACGAAGCAAACGGCTCGCGCAGTCTTACGCTCCACCTACAAGCACGTTGGATTGCACCACACGGCAAACGGCGCGGACGTGTTGAGTGGCAGATACGGTCAGGTACCGGCGGAATTGGTCCCGAGATTGGCTCGACGGTTCGCGAGATGGTGCGCAGCACATATCTCCGTCCGTTGCGGGACGCCGAAGCAGAACTGAAACCCGGCCGTGCATCTCGCCTATCCCAGATTCTTGGTGCCCATCAGGCAATTTCCGGGCAAGAAATCAACGATTTTGACGTGACCAATCCCACTCAAATTCCGAAGAACCTCGTTGGATTAATGGCACTCGCTCAACATCATATGGGACAGCATGAGGTCATCCAGGCAGTCCAGAACGGGATCAATAACAACTACCTCGAAAAGCTCGCCTTTACTGGGGATACGCTTTCGTCCCGGATACGACTGGCGACCGAGTTGGCCCTTACACCCATTCTCGAGAAATTCGAGCTGACCCTCGTTCCTCCTGCCTCTACCCACTCAGACGCGCGCTGCAATCGCGGCCTTGGTTATAACAACGTCCTATTCATGGCTACAGAGTTGGTCTTGCTGCGAGAGGGAGAGGATCTCGGGTTGCTTTTAATTGAGGAGCCTGAGGCCCACTTACATCCACAGCTGCAGGACCGAGTAATGGACTTGTTGACCGCCAATGCCGGGGCGGCTGACAAAGACAACCCTGTGCAAGTGGTTCTAACGACGCACAGCCCTTCGTTGGTGGCTGGTGCTGATCTTGAATCCATGACGCTCGTTGTTCGAGGAAACACCTATCGGCTCGCCAAAGGTCATACCCGGCTGGAGCTTTCCGACTATGCCTATCTCCGCCGTTTTCTCGAAGCAACGAGGGCAAACCTGTTCTTTGCTCGCGGGGTGGCCATCGTAGAGGGTCCGGGCGAGACCCTGTTGCTACCCGCGCTAGCTAAACATTGCGGTAGAAGCTTTTCTCGGTATGGCATCTCCGTAGTTAATGTCGGGGACGTCGGGCTCTATCACTACGCCCGCATCCTGCAACGCTCCGACGAGAAAGTGACCATCGATGTACCCGTGGCCTGCATTACGGATCGGGATGTCGTGCCAAATGAGGCGAACTACGTCACCAAGCCCAAGAAGGGCAAACGCTTTGATAACGACTACGATCCCAAAGAGCTCGAAGCCCTCATCGAGAGGAAGCGAGCGCGAGCCGCCGGTGGAAGCACTAAGGTATTTGTGTCTGACCGCTGGACTCTAGAATTTGACATGGCCTTGGCTGGATGTGCTGAGTTGATGTACATCGCCATCCAGCTCGCGATCCAGGATAAAGCCAGTGCTGGAGCGCTATCCGACAATGATTATGAAGCTGCGCTTGCTGACCTCAAGACAGGATGGCCCGCTTTCGCGGCAGCGGCGGCGAGCCCACTGATGTTGGCAGTGAATATCTATGAGCCTCTGTACGAGAAGGACGCCTCAAAGGCCGTTACCGCGCAATACGCGGCCCGTCTACTTGAAACGGGAAGTTTCGGAAATGGGGACGTGCTGTTTGCAATGTTGCCAGAGTATCTGCAGGAAGCGTTGACGCATCTGACAAGCCCAGCCTCCGTTGATCCTGCCGCAGCTGCAGTTGCGTAGATGGCCCTCGTGAACCTGCCAAAACTCGAAGACGAAGATCTCGACCATCTAGCGGAAGCATTTGTCGACCTGCGGTTCGACGATGAAGAACGCCGAATGGTGCTGCTCGCGAACAGCACAGTGGATGTACACGCCGCTCCCGGAAGCGGGAAGACAAGTATTCTCGCCGCTAAGCTCTATCTGCTGAGCCGCAAATGGACGCATACGCATCGTGGCATTTGTGTCATCAGCCACACCAATGTGGCTCGGGAAGAGATATGTCGGCGACTGGCGGCCACCGGTGAAGGTTCCAGACTACTGAGCTACCCTCATTTCATTGGAACCATACACTCGTTCATCAACCGGTTCTTGGCACTTCCAAACTTGAACAGTTTAGGAATCGTTGTAGATATTATCGACAACGATGTCTTCGAGCTTCGTGCCAATGTGCGTGCGCGACGAAGCAAAGCTGCTGGTTGGCTTAAGAACCAGCACAATGCCGACAAGCTTGTAGGAGAGCTTCACTATTCTGGCCCAGATCTTGTCCTTTCTTCCGGAGGAGGCAAATTGCCAGGGCCGCACACAGACACCTTCAAAGCACTCGCGTCAATCAAGGATTATCTCGCCAGCGACGGATGTTTCCGGTTCGAGGACATGTTTGCCTTCGCAGAGAATCTCCTAAAGAGTTCGCCCTGCGTTCGAGACCGACTTTCCCACCGGTTCCCACTCCTCATGATTGACGAGATGCAGGACACCTCGATTGAGCAAGAGCGACTACTAGGGACCCTATTTAACGATCAAGTCGTGCAACAGCGCTTTGGTGATATCAACCAGCGAATCTTCAGTGACAAAGAGGGGACAGCAGCGCTGACCTTTCCCCGACACCCGATTCTTCCCATGCGGGCTAGCAGGCGCTTCGGAGAACGCATCGCCAGGGCGGTGATGACTGTCCAGGTCTCGGGTGACCCTGTCATCGGCGACGGTCCGAATAGCCCGCACCCACCTACGCTATTTTTGTATGAGACCGACTCGGTCGCCAAAGTCATCGAGGCATTCGGCAACTTGGTCCTTGACTCATTCAGTGACGATGTACTCAACGGCAAGCGTATTCTCGCGGTTTGTGCGCGGCGTGACGGCAACGCAAACCAAGACGCGGGAAGGCACATTGCGGACTACTGGCCCACCTTCAAAGAGGGGGTTGGGCCAAAAGTAGCGCGCGAAGAAAGTGCATGGATGCTACTTCGGGATGACCCAAATACAGGTGTGAAACCTATTTTGGTCCGAGAGCGGGCTGACAAGATCAAGCGCGTAGTGCTTCTGGCACTTCGGCAAGCGCAGGCGCCGATCGCCAAAGGCATCAGGGACCCTTCGCGCCTAGGTCGTGCAATTCGGGAGACCGAGATGGACATGACCACATTGGCCAAGACCTATAGACAATTGGCACTCGCAAAAAACCTCACGAGTAGCGCACAGCGTTGGCGAATCGTGCCGCAAACGCTATTCACCGCACTTCAACCGCTTTTGTCGGCTGAAATGGGTCTCGAAGGTTTTGCATCTCTGGACGTATTCGCCATCCCGGACATGAAGGACGAAGCGCGGGCGCTGAATGTCCACGAATGCATTGTTGTACGTAACGATCGTCAGCTGCGTATTGAGGTCAACACGATAGGCATGACCAAAGGCGAGACTCATTTGTCGACGTTAGTTCTCGAGTCCTTCGGCATGTCGAAGCAATTTGACATCGCCGGAGCTCAGGCGCTTCTGAGCGGAGCCCAAACTATCGATGCTAAAACACGCGACACCATCATGAACCAGTATCGGTACCTTTATGTTGGCATGTCACGTCCCACGCAGTTACTTTGCTTGGCGATGAACGCCAAACGTGCATCCGAGAGTGAACTTGTTCGCCTTCAAGCGAATGGATGGCGGGTGTTGCGAGTACCGTGAGAGTGGCTCGATACCGAGTGCGGGCCAGGATGGCCCGCCGCTCTACCCGGGGCCCCTGTGCGGCGGTGAGCTGGGGTCGGCAGGCCGCGTAGCGGGAATCGGCAGGAGGCCGATTCCTTTTCGCCAGCACAGGGATGTGCTGTCGAAAAGCCCGGCGCCAGCTCACGGACTTGCCGGGCATGGATGCCCGGCAAGCGCCAAGCGGGGTGGCCTTCTCTTTTGGTTACTTTTCTCTTGGCCACGCAAGAGAAAAGTGACTCGGGCGCCGAAGGCGTTCGAAAGCTCTTGCCTGTGAGTGCCGATGTAACAGTGAGTATGGAGCTGAAGGCGCTGGACCCCAGCCTACGCTGGGGTGACGGATAGGTAGGATTCCCGCGAACGCTTTGTCGCTTACATTCCGGCGAACAAAGCCTGAATCCGGCCGTACGACATAGCGCCCTCGACCAACGACTCTGAGCGCCCGCTATCGAGAAAATCCCGCGCCAATGTTTCCGCGTGGCCCCACAGCATCTGCGAAATGCCGGAGCCTGCGCTGAAGCGCCGCACGCCGAGCAGACCCAGCTCATGGACCGGCATCAGGCCCGGCCACGCCATCACGTTGAGCGGCAGCCCTACCCCCGCCACGATGGCCTGGATCTCCGCCGGTTCGTGCAGGCCGGGAACGAACAAGCCGTCGGCACCGGCCGCGCGATAGATCGCGCCGCGTGACAGTGTTTCATCGACCCGCCGCGAAACATCGACCAGGTTGGCCAGGTATACGTCGGTGCGTGCATTCACGAAGATGTCCGAACCCGCTTTTGCGGCGGTGTTCTTGATCGCTTCGATTTTCGCGGCGAGCGCGGCCGGCGCGTTGGAGCCGTCTTCGATATTGATGCCGGCGACGCCGACATCGAGCAGTCGCCGGATCGTCTCACCTACCGTCGCGGCATCATCGGCGTAGCCGTTTTCCATGTCGACCGACAACGGCACTTTAAGGACACGCGCGATGCCGGCCGCGGCATGGATCGCGGCGTCCGCGGGCAGCTTTCCCCCATCCGCATAGCCGAGCGCCCAGGCCAAACCCGCGCTGGTGGTGGCGATGGCCGCGGCGCCCAGGCTTTCGAACAACCTGGCACTGCCGGCGTCCCAGGCATTGGGCAGCCGCAGCGGCTTCAGGCCACCATGCAACTGACGGAAAATTGCTGCGTTCGCTGACATGTCGAGCTCCGATGAGTCGCCGATGCGGATCGTACATTCTGCTTGAAGTTTCATCCCCACAACAGGCACGCTTTTGCTACGTCTGAGGTGACAGATGGGTGGGATTCTCGCGAGAACCCGCCACACAGCCTCCCGCAAGGGGACTCTCTTCGGTCGCCACCTGGAGAGAGGGAAAAGAAAAAACCCGCCGGATGGCGGGCTTTCTCATATCAGCGAGACGCGCCGCGCCTCACCCCAGCAACACCCGATTCATCCGCTGCACGAACGCCGACGGGTCCGGCAGCTGTGCACCGGCCGCAATCTCCGCCTGTTCCAGCAGCAACGTGGCCAGATCCTTCGCCTTCGCCTCGTCACCCTCCGCCTCGACACGCTTCAGCAACGCATGCTGCGGGTTGATCTCCAGCGTCGGTTTGTTGTCGGGCATGTCGTGGCCGGCTTCGCGCAGCAGGCGGGCCAAGTGTGGTGCCATCTCGTAGTCGGCAAGTGCGAGGCAGGACGGTGAATCGGTGAGGCGGGCGGAGACGCGCACGTCGCCGACGCGATCGCCGAGCAGGTCCTTGAGCTTCTTCAGCAGCGGCTCGGCTTCCTTGGTGGCTTCTTCCTGCTTTGCCTTGTCGGCCTCGTCCAACGGCAATTCGCCCTTGGCGACGTTCTGCAGTTTCTTGCCGCTGTATTCGCTCAGGCTGCCGAGCATCCATTCGTCGATGCGATCGGACATCAGCAACACTTCGGTGCCCTTGGCCTTGAACGCTTCGAGCTGCGGGCTGCCGATGGCGGCGGCGTAGCTGTCGGCGGTGATGAACCAGATGGTGTCCTGGCCCACCGGCATGCGGCCGATGTAGTCATCGAACGAGACAGTCTGCGCGCTGCCCTCGCCTTTCGTGGAGGCGAAGCGCAGCAGCTTGGCGATGCGCTCGCGGTTGTTGGCGTCTTCGCTGATGCCTTCCTTGAGCGTGTTGCCGAACGCCTTGTAGAACGTGGCGAATTTCTCCGGCTCGTCCTTGGCCAGCTTCTCGATCAGGTCGAGCACGCGCTTCACGCAGGCGGACTTGATGCGGTCGAGCTGGCGGTTCTGCTGCAGGATTTCGCGGCTCACGTTGAGCGGCAGGTCGTCCGCGTCGACCACGCCGCGAACGAAGCGCAGGTAGTTCGGCAGCAGCTCTTCGGCCGCGTCCATGATGAAGACGCGCTTGATGTACAGCTTGAGCCCCTTGCGCTCGTCGCGGCCGCCCATCATCAGGTCGAACGGCGGCTGTGACGGGATGTACAGCAAGGTGGTGAAGCTCTGGCTGCCCTCGACGCGGTTGTGCGTCCACGCCAGCGCGTCGTTGAAATCGTGGCCGAGCGCCTTGTAGAAGCTCTGGTAGTCCGCGTCGCTGATCTCCGACTTCGGCTTGGTCCACAGCGCCGAAGCGGCGTTGATGGTTTCAAATTCGTCGGTGGGCTTGCCGTCCTTCTCGACCGGCATGCGGATTGGGAAGGCGACGTGGTCGGAGTACTTGGTGATCAGCGAACGCAACTGCCAGCGCTTGAGGAACTCGTCCTCGTCGGCCTTCAGGTGCAGGATGACGGAGGTGCCGCGCTCGGCCTGTTCAACCTGCTCCAGCGAATACTCGCCCTTGCCGTCGCTCTCCCACTTCACGCCTTCGCTCGCCGGCGCATCGGCGCGACGGGTGATCACGGTGACCTTGTCGGCGACCACGAACGCGGAATAGAAGCCTACGCCGAACTGGCCGATCAATCGCGCATCGGCCTTCTGCTCGCCCGACATCGCTTCGAGAAAGCGCTTGGTGCCGGAGCTGGCGATGGTGCCGATGTTCGCCACCACCTCGTCGCGGCTCATGCCGACGCCGTTGTCACGGATGGTGATGGTGCGCGCGTCCGGATCCCAGCTCACGTCGATATGCAGCTCGCTGTCGCCAGCCATCAGCTCAGGCTTTGCGATCGACTCGAAGCGCAGCTTGTCGCAGGCGTCGGACGCGTTGGAGATCAGCTCGCGCAGGAAGATCTCCTTGTGCGAGTACAGCGAATGCGTGACCAGATGCAGCACCTGGGCGACTTCGGCTTCGAATTTGCGGGTTTCGGCGGGTGCGTTCATGCGTGGATGTTCCGTTGATGCGTGGATGTTGAATGCTTTTGATCGTCATTCCGGCCTACGCCGGAATGACGGGTCTGAAAGTTTACGGCTTAGCATGCCTAGCTGACGTTCTGCAGCGCGGCGATGCGCTCTTCCAGCGGAGGATGGCTCATGAACAGCTTCTTGAAGCCGTCGGCCAGCGGGCCGGAGATACCGAACGCGGCAATCGTATTGGGCAACGTGCTTTCGCCATGGTTGGCCTGCAGGCGCTGCAGCGCGGAGATCATCGCACCGTGACCGGCGAATTTGGCACCCGCTGCATCGGCGCGGAACTCGCGCCAGCGCGAGAACGCGGCCACGACCATCGAGGCGAACAGGCCAAACACCACCTGCAGCACCATCACCACCACAAAGTAGCCGATGCCACCGCCGCCACGGCTGTCGTCGCGGCCGCCGGACATCCAGCTGTCGACCAGCCGGCCGACGATGCGCGCGGCCAGGATCACCAGCGTGTTCAGCACGCCCTGGATCAGGGTCAGCGTGACCATGTCGCCGTTCGCCACATGGCCGATCTCGTGGCCTAGCACTGCGGTGACCTGCTCGCGATCCATCTGCTGCAGCAGGCCGGAGCTGACCGCGACCAGCGCGTGGTTCCTGGTCATGCCGGTGGCGAACGCATTCATCTCCGGCGCGTCGTAGATCGCCACCTCGGGCATGCCGATGCCGGCGTTCTGCGCGTGACGGCGCACGGTATCGACCAGCCAGCGCTCGATGTCGTTCTGCGGCTGAGTGATCACCCGCGCGCCGGTAGTCCACTTGGCGATCATCTTGGACATTGCCAGCGAGATGAAGGCACCGCCCATACCGAACACGGCGGCGTAGGCCAGCAACCCGCCCATGCCGCCGTAACCGCGGGCAGCCGCCATCTGGTCGATGCCGAACAGATGGCAGACGATGCTCAGCAGCAGCAGGACGGCGAGGTTGGTGGCGATGAACAATGCGATGCGACGCATGGCTGTCTCTCTGTGGCAGTCATGAAGGGGGTACGCTTGGCGCGTGGGTGAAAATTCGGGGCGCAGATGCACTGTTTCAAGGGTCCACGACGCATAACGGCAGCGATGTGTGCCCTAATAATGACCGCATGACCTATCGCGGCCGCTTCGCCCCCTCACCCACCGGACATCTGCATTTCGGCTCGCTGGTCGCCGCAGTGGGTAGTTGGCTGTGCGCGCGGCATGCCGGAGGCCAGTGGCTGCTGCGCGTCGAAGACATCGACCCGCCGCGCGAGGTGCCCGGCTCGGCGACCAGCATTCTGGCTGCGCTGCCGGCGTTCGGTCTGGTGGCCGACGCGGCGCCGCTGTTCCAGTCGCAACGCATTGGTGCTTACGACGCGGCCTTCGAGCAGTTGCGCGCGGCAGGCCTGGTATTCCCGTGCTGGTGCAGCCGCAGCGAGCTGGCCGGCACAAATGGAATCCACCGCGATGGCCGTTGCATCGCCGCGCCTGAC
Source organism: Rhodanobacter sp. (assembly GCA_035566635.1). Lineage (GTDB taxonomy): Bacteria > Pseudomonadota > Gammaproteobacteria > Xanthomonadales > Rhodanobacteraceae > Rhodanobacter. The sequence goes on along the minus strand of DATMQY010000013.1, from coordinate 229,508 downwards.
CCCGCCCTTCCGCCGGCATGGCGACTGCGCGTGCCCGACATCGAGATCGCATTCGACGATGCGCTGCAGGGCCCGCAACGGCAGCACCTGCGCGAACAGGACGGCGATTTCGTGATACGCCGAGTCGAGGGTTTCTACGCGTACCAGCTCGCCTGCGTGGTCGACGATGCCTATCAGGGCATCACCGAGGTGGTACGTGGGCACGACCTGCTCGATTCCACGGCGCGGCAGATCTGGCTGCAGCGCTGTCTGGGCCTGCCGACATCGGCTTATCGCCATCTGCCGCTGGCGCTGGACGCCGACGGCCGCAAGCTGTCCAAATCCGAGCAGGCTTTCCCGGTCGATCCTGCCAACCCGCTGCCGGCGTTGCGCCGGGTGCTGGCTTTCCTGCAGCTGCCGGTGCCGGCCGTGGTGTCGAATGCAGACGATCTGCTGACGCAGGCCCTGGCGGATTTCGACCCCGCCGTTTTGCCGCACTGCAGCGGTTACTCTGCGGCCTGAAACGCTATAAATGCGCATACGCGCCGGCATGCACGGCAACGGTTGCAACATTGACTTGCCATGCTCCGGCGCCACAGCCTCCGCCTCACCTTCACAGGAGATTCAAGGACATGACGCAGCGTACGGCATTGGTCACAGGCGGCACCGGCGGCATCGGCAGCGCGATCATTCGCTATCTGGCCGGTCAAGGACATCGGGTAGTCACCAACTACCGTGATCAGGCCAAGGCCGATGAATGGCATCGGACTATGGCGAAGGACGGCATCGACGTGTGCATGGTGCAGGGCGATGTCTCCGATCCGGTGGCCTGCGAAGCGATGATCCGCGCGATCGAGGAAAAATGCGGGCCGGTGGATATCCTGATCAACAACGCCGGCATCACCCGCGACACCACCTTCCACAAGATGACCTACCAGCAGTGGATGGACGTGGTGAACACCAACTTGAACGCCTGCTTCAACGTCACCCGCCCGGTGATCGAAAGCATGCGCGCACGCAAGTGGGGCCGTATCGTGCAGATCAGCTCGATCAACGGCCAGAAGGGCCAGTACGGCCAGGCCAACTACGCCGCGGCCAAGGCCGGCATGCACGGCTTCAGCATTTCGCTGGCGCAGGAGAACGCGAAGTTCGGCATCACCGTGAATACCGTCTCGCCCGGCTATGTCGGCACCGACATGGTGATGGCTGTACCCGAGGAAGTGCGCGAGAAGATCGTGGCGCAGATCCCGGTCGGCCGTCTCGGCCGGCCCGATGAAATCGCCCACGCGGTGGCGTTCTTCGTCGGCGAGCAGGCGAGCTGGATCACCGGCGCGAACCTGGCGATCAACGGCGGGCATTACATGGGTTGGTGACACTTTCAGCCCTCTCCCCCAACGGCAACACCGTTGAGGGAGAGGGAGTCTCTAGCTCCCCAGCAACTTCTCCAGCACCTTGCCAACAGCCGCGAACGCGAACGCACCGGTGACATGGGTGGCTGCGCCAAGCCCGCCACCACAGGCAAGATTCAACGCATCGCCACCAGGCGGACGATTGCCGCACACCGTGCCGTCGGGCTGCGGATACTGCACGTTCTGCAGCGAATAGACGGCTGAAACGCCGAAGTAGCGATCGGGATTGCGCGGAAAGTTGAAATCGGTGCGGAGCTTCTTGCGGATCAGGCTGAACATCGCGTCGTGCTCGGTGCGCGACAGGTCGCGTACGCGGATCTGGGTCGAATCGGTACGTCCGCCAGCCGAACCGACGCTGACGATCGGCAGCTTGCGCCGACGACACCACGCGATCGTCTCCAGCTTTACCCGGAACGCGTCGCACGCATCGAGCACCACGTCGTAGCCGCGATCGAGCAACTCGTCCAGCGTGGATGGCGTGAGAAATCGCTCGATCGCCTCCAGCCGGATCGTCGGGTTGATCGCATGCGCGCGCGTGGCGATCACGCCGACCTTGGGCTTTCCGTACTCGCCGTCCAGCGCATGTAACTGACGGTTGGTGTTGGACACGCAGACCTCATCCGCGTCGATCAGGGTGAGCCGGCCAACGCCGCTGCGCGCCAGCGCCTCGGCCGCCCACGAGCCCACCCCACCGACGCCGATCACGCAGACGTGCGCACGAGCCAGCGTGGCCACGCTGCCGGTACCGTAGAGACGTTCGACGCCGGCAAAGCGCTCGGCCGGAAATTGCATCTCGCTCATGCCGGCATGCTGCCGGTTGCGTAGGTGATCGTGTCTGCGGGTATCACTGGCCTGCCTTGCTGCGGTGTGACCGCCATTTTATCGCGCACGGCATCGACGCGGGTTATCCTTGCGGCCACCTTCGTCAGCCATGGAATCGTACCGATGCGCGTTGCTCTCATGATCTTGCTGGGACTGGTGATTGGCGTGCTCGGCACGGTTCAAGTTATGAATACGCTCAGCGCACGCAATCCGATGCCGAAAGCGGTGATGGAAACCATGGGGTATCACATGGGCGAACTGAGCCATGCGCTGAAGGCGAAGCAGTGCGACGCGGCCAAGATCCAGCATCACCTGGAGCGCCTGCAGTCCACCGCCACCGACATCGTGCCGGTGTTCGGCATCGACGAGAAGAGCTTCAGCGACAAGGCCAGCGAGTTGCAGACCCACCTGCAGCAGGCTGTGCAGGCCGCGCCTACCGATTGTGCGGCGCTGGCTGCGGCGATCAAGCCGATCGGCGGCACCTGCAAGAGCTGCCATCAGCAATATCGCTGAACACGCTCAGAAGCGGATCTTGCCGCGCAGCATCTGCCCGTACATCACCCAGTCGCCAAGCAGGCTGTACAGCGGGTGCTTGAACGTGGCCGGGCGGTTCTTCTCGAAACCGTAGTGGCCGATCCAGGCGCAGCCATAGCCGGCCACGGGCGCCAGCCACAGCCAGCGCGGCTGACCACTCAGCACAGCCAGCACGACCACCGCGATCACCAAGTTGCTGCCAATGAAGTGCAGGCGGCGACAGATGCGGTTGCTGTGCTCGCTCAGGTAGAACGGGTAGAACTCGGTGAAGCTGCTGAAGCTGGCCATCGGTGACTCCACGGTTGATGGTTATTCCGGCAGCGGAATGAACTCGTCCTCGTCGCCCGCCACCTTGCCGAAACTCTGCGCCTGCCAGTCGACCTTGGCCTGCTCGATGCGCTCGTGCGTGCTGGCGACGAAGTTCCACCACAGGTGCCGCTCGCCATCCAGCGGTGCACCGCCGAACAACAACAGCCGACTGGCAGCATGTGCGCGCAGCGACGGTGTCGAAGGCCCGGTCTGCACAGCCATCTGTGTGGCAACGACATCCAGTTCGCCCCAGCGAACCGCACCATCGACGACAAAGACACCGCGCTCGACATGCTCCGGCGGCAACGCCAGCTCGGCACCGGCGGCCAGCTGCACTTCAAGCAGGAACATCGGAGCGAATACCTTGACCGGCGATTGCTGCCCATACGCGCTGCCGGCAATCAGTACCGCCTCCATGCCTGGCTGGCGCATCTTGGGTAACGCATCGCGATCATGATGATGGAATTCCGGCGCGATCTCGGCGTCGGCCTGCGGCAGTGCCACCCAGATCTGCACGCCATGCAGTACCTGCCCGTCGCGACGCTCGTCCGGCGGCGTACGCTCCGAATGCACGATGCCGCGGCCGGCGGTCATCCAGTTCACTTCGCCGGAACGGATGTCGGCCACATTGCCAATGCTGTCGCGATGACGGATCGCGCCATCAAACAACCAGGTCACCGTGGCCAGCCCGATATGCGGATGCGGCCGCACGTCCATGCCGCTGCCGGCGGCGAACGCGGCCGGGCCCATGTGATCGAAGAACACCAGCGGACCGACATGGCGCGCCTGCAACACCGGCAGCAGGCGCCGCACGGTGAAGCCATCGCCGAGATCATGCAGGCGGCCTTCGATCAGGGTCGGATTCGCTTCCATCATGTTCTCCGTCGCTTGCTTACCAGGCTCGCCGATACTGGATCGGCGCTTCGATCGACGCATCGAGCTGTTGTGCCGCGCGCCGCGGAAAATACGGATCGCGCAGGCTTTCGCGTGCCATCAATACCACGTCGGCTTCACCGCTGGCGACGATCTGCGCCGCCTGCTCGACTTCGGTGATCAGGCCCACCGCACCGGTGGCGATGCAGGCCTCGCGCCGGATGCGCGCGGCAAACGGTACCTGGTAACCGGGACCCAGCGGAATCGTGACGTGCGGCAGCAGGCCGCCGCTGGAGACATCGATCAGATCCACGCCGAGTGACTCCAGCTGTCGCGCCAGTTGCACGCTTTGCTCGATATCCCAACCGCCGTCTGCCCAGTCGGTAGCCGAAAGGCGCAGCCACAATGGCAACTCCGCCGGCCACACCTCGCGCACCGCGGCGATCACCTCGCGCACGATGCGACTGCGGTTGTCGAAGCTGCCGCCGTAGTTGTCACTGCGCCGGTTGCTCAGCGGTGAGAGGAACTGGTGCAGCAGGTAGCCGTGCGCCGCGTGCAGCTCGATCAACTCGAAACCGGCCACCAGCGCTCGTTGCGCGGCCGCGCGGAAGTCCGCGATCACCGTCAGGATGCCGTTATCGTCCAATGCCTGCGGCATGTTCCAGCCGCTGTCGAACGGCAGCGCCGACGGCGCCACAGTCAACCAGTTACCTTGCCCGACCGGCACCGGGCCATGCCCGTCCCACGGACGCAACGTGCTGGCCTTGCGCCCGGCATGCGCCAGCTGCACGCCGGCAATCGCACCTTGTGCCTTGATGAAGTGCGCGATCGGTTGCCACGCTTCCAGCTGGGCCTGATTCCACAGGCCGGTGTCCTGCGGCGAGATGCGCCCCTGCGCCGATACCGCGGTGGCCTCGGCGATCACCACCGCCGCGCCGCCCACCGCGCGGCTGCCCAGGTGCACCATGTGCCAGTCACTCGGCATGCCATCGATGGCCGAGTACTGGCACATCGGCGACACCACCAGACGGTTGCGCAGAGTGAGGCTGCGTTGGGTCAACGGCTCGAACAGATTCATCGAAGATTCCAGCGAAGATGGCCCATCGATATGCAGGCAGGTTTTCATGGATCAAGCGACCGTCCCGGCGTGCGCGCCGAGCGCGCGGTCCTGCGTGGCGAGCCAGCGGGCGATGCGGGCGGCGAGCGGTGCCGGCGTTTTCATCCAGCCAAAATGATCGGCTGGATGACCACCCAGATCCGACGGCGTGATGACGTCCACGCTGCGCTCGGCCGACCCCAGCTTGCCCACCAGCCACTCCAGCGATGCCGTTGGCCCGAGCCAGTCGTCGCGCAGGCGCAGTGCCAGCGACGGCAACCGCAAGGATGCCAGTTGCTGTTCGAAATCCTGCGTCATGCCGGCCGCCGCATAACAGCCAGTGCGGCCGGTGCGCGCCCAGTCGGCGATCACCCCGCGCGCCTCGTTGCCGCCAAAGCCGATCCGCCGCCCGGGCAGATAACCCAGCAACCCTGCCAGCAGCGGAGCCAGCGCATACGCCGCACCGATCAGCCAGCCATGTCGGAAGCGGCGCCAGTACGGCGACCCACTGGCCACCAGCAGCAGACCGGCGAACTCGGTCGGATGCAGGCTCGCATACAGCAAACTCAGCTGACCGCCCAGGCTGTGCCCGCCCAGCCAGCAGGTCGCCTGTGGCCAGCGCTCGCGCAACGCGGCCATGCCCGCGGGAATATCCTCTTGCAGCAGCTCGCGATAACCCCAGTCGCAATCGTGGCCGGCGCGCCGATTGCTGGAACCGATGCCGCGCCACTCATGCACCGCCACTGCCACCCCACGCGCAGCCAGCGCTTCGGCCAAGGGCAGGTAGTGCTTCGCTGGCACGCCCATGGCCGGCACCCAATACAGCAGTCGATACCAGGCGCTGGCGGGATGCACACACAGCAATTCGAAACGGGAGCCGTCGGCAGTCGAAACCGGGATCACCATCGGTTCGATCGCTGCGGCAATGACATTTTCAGCAGAATGCTCGGACATTCCGACAGGCTAACGAATTGGCGCGGCCACTACAAAAAAAGAGGCCGGCAAGCGCCGGCCTCTTCAAACGGATTTCGTCACCGCGATCAAACGGGGGTGACGTCTTCGGCCTGCAAGCCCTTCTGGCCGTCAACGACCTTGAAGCTCACCTTCTGCCCTTCCTGCAGGCTTTTGAAACCCGAACCGGTGATGGCGCGGAAATGCACAAACACGTCAGGGCCATTATCACGGCTGATGAAGCCGAAGCCCTTGGCGTCGTTGAACCACTTGACTGTACCTACTTCACGATCCGACATGACTCACTCCGATCCAATCCAGACGCTGAGACAAACCGGCCCCAACGGGCCGACGGTTTACTGAGCATGCAGGGTCGGGTGCAACGGACGGAATCAGTAAATCCCTACCGGGCACGCACGTGGCCAAGCAGACACAGTGCCCCAAGCATAACGGATTTCATGCACGCGAGTGATTTGTCAAGCAGTTGTCGTGGCCATTATCCGGGCAAGAAAAAACCGGACATTTCTGCCCGGTTTCCCTTACAAAACATGGCACTCAGGCCGGGGTCACTTCATCGGCCTGCAAGCCTTTCTGGCCCTGCACTACCTTGAAGGAGACCTGCTGGCCTTCCTGCAGGCTTTTGAAGCCGCCGCCGGTAATGGCGCGGAAATGCACGAAAACGTCCGGGCCATTGTCACGGGCAATGAAACCGAAGCCCTTGGCGTCGTTGAACCATTTGACGGTACCGATCTGACGATCAGACATGTTAATCACTCCACGGGTTTATAGACTCGACCGCCACGATGCAGTCGGCCGACTTACTGGTGTGCAAGGAAACAACCCCGGGGTGAATGATGAGGCAGATCGCGGATCAGCTGCATCAGGCCACAAATTCCGCTGGCCCTGGCAAACACAGTGGGTCGATCATAACGGCAGAGCAGAGCCAAACGGAATGGGACAGATTCACCTGTTTTTGTCGATTCGGTGACAAATTCAGATTTTCTTGACCTCCAACCCTGTGTAGTGTGGATAAATCTGCTGACCCACTCCCGACAAGGCCACTTCGGCCCGCCGGTACGGTCACCCTGTTGAGGAGAGCTGATAATGCCTGCCCTGTCCCGTCTTACCCTGGCCACCATGATCGCCGGCCTGCTGCTGACCGGATGCGCCGACAAAACGGCCACCCGAACAACAACGGCAACCACGTCGTCTTCTGCAACCACAACCTCGACCACAGCCGCATCCGGCAGCAGCCAGATCCAACAGCAGCGCCGAACCGCGGCAGCCAAGGGCCACGTCACCGCCCATGATGTCGCCCTGCCCGACCGTACCGGCATTCCGGCTTGCGACGATTACCTGTCCAGTTACATGGCCTGCCATCGTGCGGCGGGCATCTTCACGCCCGGCCAATTGCCGGCACGTTACGAGGCCATGCGTACCGGTCTGCTGACCGATTCGGAAAATCCGGATATCCGCCCGCAACTGGCGGCACGCTGCAATTCGCTGGCTTCGCAGTTGCGTCAGGCCCTGCATGGCAAGTCCTGCGAGGCGACCCCGGCGGCGGCCAGCAGTACGCCCTGAGGGTTTATCGGGAATAGCTCATCGGACAGCGCTCAGGGCCGCGCGCAGCGCCTTCGCCACCACCGCCGGCTGGGTGCGGCCCAACCGGATGTCCGGTGTGCCGTGCCAGCGGGCAGTGTCGGTCATCGCCCGGGCGATGGCTTGCACCAGCACGGGCGTGGGCGCCACGCCGGGCTCCAGAAACAGGGACTTGATCTCGAACACGCCATCGCCGCGATGGGCCTTCGCATCGAGCCGGCCGACCAATCGGCCGCGATGCAGGATCGGCAGCACGAAGTAACCGTAGCGACGCTTCGCCGCCGGCGTGTAGCACTCGATGGTGTACTCGAAATCGAACATCGCCAGCGTCCGCGCACGATCCCACACCAGCGGATCGAACGGTGACAGCAGCGCGGTATGGGTGGCACGCAAGCGGCCGGCCAGCGCCTTGTCCAGTGCATCGGCATGGTCGCGGTGCACGTAGCCCGGGGTGGTCCAGCCTTGGACCGGTACGGCCAGCAGTTCGCCACCGGCCAGCAGCGGTGCCAGCTCGCGATCGGTAACCTTCGGCCGCAGGCGAAAGTAGTCGGCGATCCAGCCGGCCGGCGTCACGCCCAGCGCGCGCACGCTGTCGACGATGAAGCGTCGCCGCAGATCATCCGCCGAGGATGCTTCGGCGACAGGATCGAACGGCGGATCGAGCCGTGCCAGCACGTTTTCGGCCAGATCGTATACGCGCTGAAAATTCTCGCGTCGCGCCACCATCAGCTCGCCCAGCGCGAACCAGGCTTCCAGCCAGTGCTTCTCCGGCTTCCACTCCCACCAACCCGGCTTGGCAACACCGTCCTTGCGCGCAAAGTCGGCTGCGCGCACCGGGCCCGATGCACGGATACCGGCCAGCAATGCGTCCATGTCGGCACGTTGTTCGCTGTGCATTCGCGCCGCACGCTGATGCGCCCAGTGATGCATGCGCTGATCGTGTCCGCCGCGGTGCCATGGCATGTCGGCGGCGCTGACGAAGCACGCCTCGTGCGCCCAGCACTCGGCCAACTGGCCCTGCGCGAGCGCCTCATCGAGCCAGGCCATCGGGTAGTCGCCGAGCCGCGCGTGCAGTACCAGATACGGGCTGCGCGCCACCACGTGGATGGTGTCGATCTGCAGCAGGCGCATGCGTTCGATCACCGCCACCACGTCGCTGCGCCGCGCTCGTCGCCGCAAGGGCTGCAGCAGGCCTTGCGCGGCCAACTGCAGCAGACGCGCCTGTACCAGGCTCAGCACGTGCTAATCACCTGAAGCTGCGCCCAACGACACGGCAGCTTCACGGCATCATGACCAATATATTGAGCCGGCATATACAAAGCCCCTGCTAGCGTGACCCCGAGTTGGGCAAGCGGCAACGGAAATCCCGCCCGATGGATTGCGGATATCCGCACAATCTCACTCAAGTATTCTGGCATGGAGTATCGACCATGAAATCTCGCAAGCCACTGTTGTTCACTCTTGCTGCCGGCGCCTTCCTGTTCGCCGGCACGCTGATCGCACAGGACGCATCGCCGCCGCCGCAATCGACCATGTCGGATGTTCCCGCCGCTCCGGCAACCGCGCCGATGCCCTCGGCGCCGACGCACATGCGCCAAGTGCCGCCGATGTCCACGGTGCCAGGCAACACGCCGATGCCGCCTGCGCCATCAACGCCGGCTGCCGTAACGATGCCTGCCAGCGCGCCGACGCCCCCTACACCACCGGGCGGCCAGGCGGCGGCGTACCCCTCACCGCAGGGTGCGGTTGTCGTGCAAACCGCTCCCGCACCGGCTCCGACGATTGGTCCGGCACCCACGTTCGAACAGCTGTCCGGCGGTGGCAAGTCGATTTCGCCTGAACAAGCCAGCGCGTACCCGCCGCTGGCCAACGACTTCATCAACGCCGACACCAACCGCAACGGCAGCATCAGCAAGACCGAATACGCCAACTGGTTAAAACAGCTCTGACATTCGGTTCGATCACGAGCCGGCCATGATCCCCATCATGGTCGGCTCCTGTTTGCCTGGTTCGGCCGTGTCTTCTCAACTCAACCGGGGCGTGTGGCCTAGTCTCCCGCCTCGACTCGTCTGCCGGGAAACCCGCTCTTGATGAAGCCACATTCCATAGCCTTGCCGCTGTCACTGGTCGCCAGCCTGCTCGCCCCCTCCAGTCATGCACAGAATCCGGATCCGACAGATATCCGCGCCTGCACTGCGATCGAAAGCGATGCCCAGCGGCTGGCCTGCTACGACCACGCCACGGGCCGGGTGAATCTGCCGATCGCGCAGAAGCGAGTCGACACGGCAACCGCCACACCGAACATCTTCCGCCGTGACCACAAGGACACCACCGCCTCAGTGGAAACCAACAACGAGGTTGCCCCGCCACTGTCGCTACTCGACAGTCGCTGGGAGCTGGCACCGGAGAGCAAGCTCGGCACCTTCAACATCCGTGGCTACAAGCCGGTGTATGTACTGCCGGTATTCGCCACCAGCAACCAGAACAAGCAGCCGACCAGTCCGAACCCCGACAACACGGTGGCGCACAGCGAGCAGCTGGACAATCTCGAATCGAAGTTCCAGCTCAGTTTGAAAACCAAGGTGTGGCAGGGCGTATTCGGCAACGCCGGCGACTTGTGGGTCGGCTACACCCAATCTTCGCGCTGGCAGATCTACAACGCGCAGCAGTCGCGGCCATTCCGCGAAACCGACTACGAGCCCGAAGCGATGCTGGTGTTCAACACCAACTATCACCTGCTCGGCTGGGATGGCCGGCTGCTGGGCATCACCGTCAACCACCAGTCCAACGGACGCGACAATCCGCTGTCGCGCAGCTGGAACCGGGTGATCGCGAACATCGGCTTCGAGCGCAACGGCTGGACCGTGATGATCCGGCCGTGGTGGCGCATTCCCGAGGCGCGAAAGACCAACGACAACCCGGACATCAGCGATTACATCGGCCGTGGCGAAGTGCAGGTCATCCACGAATGGCATGGGCAGGAGTTCGGCCTGATGATGCGCGATTCGTTCCGCGGCGGGAGCCGTCAGCACGGCGCCGCCAAATTCAGCTGGAGCTTCCCGCTCGCCGGCAACCTGCGCGGCTATGCCGAAGTGTTCAAGGGTTACGGCGAAAGCCTGATCGACTACAACCATAACGCCACTTACGCAGGCCTCGGCATCTCGCTGCTCGACTGGTATTGAGGTAGTCGCAAAAGCGAAGGCCCTGCGATTCTGCATCGTCGGGCCTTCGCTTTTGTCGAACGTAGTTACCCGCAGCGACAACTCAGTGGTGATGACCACCGGCGCCGTGCACGTGGCCATGCGCAAGTTCTTCTTCACTGGCGGCGCGCACGTCGGTCACTTCAATGGCGAAATGCAGGGTCTTGCCGGCCAGCGGATGGTTGCCGTCGATGAACACGGTGCCGTTCTCGACCTTGGTCACGGTGACGTTGATCTCGCCCTGCGGGCCGCGGCCCTGGAACTGCATGCCGGGCTGGATGTCCTCGACGCCCTGGAAGGCCCCGCGCGGCACCTCCTGCATCAGTTCAGCGTGGTGCACACCGTAACCCTCTTCGGGGGTCACGTCGGCGTTGAATTTGTCGCCAACCGCGCGGCCTTCCATCTGCTTCTCCAGACCAGGAACGATCTGGCCACTGCCGTGCAGATAGGTCAGCGGCTCGCGGTCTGCGGAGCTGTCGATGACCTGACCCTGGTCGTCGGTCAGCGTGTAGTGGAAGGCAGCAACGGAGTTCGGGGCAATCTGCATGAGGATCTCGCGAATAGGTTCAAGTCCGCCGGCCAGGTGCCGACACGAACGTACAAGATTACCAGAACACCGGAGATGCCCTGCAGGACGCGGCGGGATTGGCGATACTGTGGCCATGATCCCGTTGCCACGCCGTTGCCTACGTCGTTCCTTTGTCTGCCTGTTGACAGCCGCCGGCCTGCTGGTCGCGACGATGACGGCTGCCGCAGCCGACATGCCTGGCGCCATCACCCGCGCCGGACTCACCGCACAGATCGATGCACTGCTCGCTCAGCCGCGTTTTGCCGCGGCCAGCTGGGGCGTTGCCGTGGTTTCGCTCGACAGCGGCCGCACGCTGTACGCGCATCGCGCCGACCAGCTGCTGCAACCGGCCTCCACCGCGAAATTGTTCACCGCCGCGCTGGGCCTGTCCGCGCTGGGCCCGGACTACCGGATGCCGACCCGGCTACTGACCAGTGGCCGCATCACGAGTGGCCGTCTAAACGGCTCATTGATCCTGTACGGCATGGGCGACCCGACCCTTGGCACGGCCACCAGCGCCGACTGGGCCGATCAGCTGGCCAGCCAGGTGGCGGCACGCGGCGTGCGTTTCGTGCATGGCGACCTGATCGCCGACGACAGTTACTTCGCCGGCCCGGCCTACGGCTCCGGCTGGGAAGCCGGGGATCTGCAGAGCTGGTTTGCGGTGCCATCCTCCGCCTTGAGCGTGCAGGAAAACATCGTCGACGTCACGGTAAGCCCGGGTGCGGCGCCCGGGCAAGCGGCGCGACTGGAGTTCGCTCCGGCCGACGCCCAGCCCAACCTGATCGGCCAGCTGCTCACCAGCGCTGCGCGCACGCCCAGCGACATCAACCTGTACCGCGCACCGGGCGAAGACACGCTGCATGTGTTCGGCAACATCGCCGCCGATTCGGCAGCGCAGCACTTCAAACTGGCGATGGTCGATCCGGCACTGCAGGCCGGTATCCAGCTGCGGCAGGCGCTCAAACACCGCGGCATCCATCTCACCGGCAAGCTGCGGGTTCTGCATTGGCCGCAGGACGACGCGATGCTCCTCGCCGAGGCCGGCACACTTGGCGAAGTGCTGTCGCCGCCAGTGCGCGACATCCTGCAGCGCGGCCTGAAGCGTTCGCAGAACCTGTACCTGCAGAATCTGCTATTGAGCGTCGGTGCGCGCGAACAAACCGTCGCCACGACGGGTTTCAGCAACACCGAAAGCCGCGGCATCACGGCACTGCAGCAGCTGCTGCTGCAGATCGGCATTCCGCCATCGGCCAGCCTCATCGGCGAAGGCAGCGGGCTGTCACGTCGCGATCTGGTCACACCGAACGCGCTGGTGCGTCTGCTCGGTTATCTGGCGGCGCAGCCGTATGCGGCGATGGTGCGCGAGGCACTGCCGATCGCCGGTGTCGACGGCACCCTGCTCGGCCATATGCAAGGCACCGCGGCCGAGAACAACGTGCATGCGAAGACCGGCAGCATGGACTACGTGCATTGTCTGGCCGGCTATGTCACCAGCGCGGCCGGCGAGCGGCTGGCGTTCGCGATCATGCTCAACAACTACGACCGCCCGGACGACGCGCCCAGCACCGGCAGCGACGTGGATGCGGTCGCGGTGCTGCTGGCGGATTATCGCGGCCGCGATTGAGCGAGTCGCCCCGCTTCAACCACTCAGCCGGGCCAGCGTGTCCTTGCCAATCTTCTCCGGTGTATCGGTGGACGCGTAGCGCTTCACCACCTGGCCATCCGCGTCGACCAGGAACTTGGTGAAGTTCCACTTGATCGACTCGCTGCCGAGGATGCCTTTGCCCTCGCTCTTCAGCCACTTGTAGAGCGGATCGGCGTGCTCGCCGTTCACCTCGATCTTGGCGAACATCGGGAAGGTCACGTCGTACTGCGTGCTGCAGAAGGTCCTTATCTCGTCCTCGTCGCCCGGCTCCTGATGGCCGAACTGGTCGCACGGAAAGCCCAGCACCACCATGCCGCGATCGCGCTGATCTTGCCACAGCGTTTCCAGCCCCTTGTATTGCGGGGTGAAGCCACACTTGGACGCGACATTGACGATCAGCAGGGTCTTGCCACGCCATTCGGCAAGCGAGCGCTGGTTGCCATCAAGATCGCGGACCGTGAAATCGTAGACGCTGGACATGACCGGACTCCCACTGATTGGATCAATCTGGCAGTCTACGCCATTGTGTGTGAGGTCCGTGGCATAGAATGGTGCTTTCGCCCGCAGGCCAAGGTCCGCCGTGATCCGCTTCGTCGATGTCCACAAGTCCTACCGCGTCGACGGCAGGGACATTCCCGCGCTGCAACCCTTCAGCCTCGACATTGCCGATGGCGAAGTGTTCGGCATCATCGGCCTGTCCGGCGCCGGCAAATCGACGCTTATACGGCTGATCAACCTGCTCGAGCGGCCCAGCGGCGGCACGATCTTCGTCGGCGACACCGAGATGACCGCGTTGGCCGAGCCCGCGCTGCGCGCACCACGCCGGCGCATCGGCATGATCTTCCAGCACTTCAACCTGCTCGCCTCACAGACGGTGGCGGATAATGTCGCGTTCCCGATGCGGCTGGCAGGCGAACGCAACGCTGCTGTCCTGCGCGTCCGCGTCGACGAACTGCTGGCAAGGGTCGGGCTCACCGCGCACGCCGACAAGCATCCGTCGCAGCTTTCCGGCGGCCAGAAGCAGCGCGTCGGCATCGCACGCGCGCTGGCCAACCGGCCTTCGATCCTGTTGTGCGACGAGGCGACCAGCGCGCTCGACCCGCAGACCACCGCTTCCGTACTGGAGCTGCTGGCGGAGATCAACCGCGAGCTGAAGCTCACCATCGTGTTGATCACCCACGAGATGGACGTGGTGCGCCGCATCTGCGATCGGGTGGCGGTACTCGACGCCGGCGTGATCGTGGAGCGCGGTGCAGTCGCTGACGTGTTCCTGCACCCGCAGCACGCCACCACCAGGCGCTTCGTCAACGAGGCGTTGCCGGAGGAAGCGGCGAGTGAACTGGCGCCGTTCGCACAGGTGCCCGGACGCATCCTGCGGCTGAGCTTCCGCGGCGACACCACGCTGACTCCAGCACTGGGCCGCGTCACACGCGAGACCGGCATCGACTTCAATATCCTCGCCGGCCGTATCGACCGCATCAAGGATCTGCCCTACGGTCAGCTCACTCTGGCGATGCAGGGCACAGGCGTGGACGCCGCACTGGTTGCGCTGCGCGAGGCCGGCATCGAGATCGAGGAGCTGAGCCGATGAACATGCTGCAGAAGTTGTTTCCCAACATCGACGACTGGGGCGAGATCGGCCGCGCCTGCATCGATACCCTGCTGATGCTCGGCGGTTCGCTGCTGCTCACCATTCTTATCGGTCTGCCGCTGGGCGTACTGCTTTACCTCACCGGCAAGGGTCATCTGCGTCCGATGCCCAAGCTTTATGCGATCACCTCGCTGCTGGTGAACATTCTGCGCTCGGTACCGTTCATCATCCTGATGATCGTGCTGATGCCGGTGACGTATTTCCTGGTCGGCACCAAGCTTGGCATCCGCGGCGCGATTCCGCCGCTGGTGATCGGCGCCGCACCGTTCTTCGCGCGACTGGTGGAAACCGCGCTGCGCGAAGTACAGCAGGGCGTAATCGAAGCCAGCCAGGCGATGGGCGCCAGCCTGTGGCAAATTGTGCGCCACGTGCTGCTGCCCGAGGCGCGCGGCGGCATCTTCGCCGGCATCACCGTCACCGCGATCGCACTGGTCGGCTACACCGCGATGGGCGGCGCGATCGGTTCCGGCGGCCTCGGCGACCTGGCCTATCGCTACGGCTACCTCAGCTACAAGTCCGACTACATGCTGGTCACCGTGGCGCTGCTGATCGTGCTGGTGCAGCTGCTGCAGATGATTGGCGATCGCATCGTGACTCGTTATAAGCAACACTGATTTGGTTATTTGCGTTTGGCGGTATGGACGGCCTATTTTCGCTGGCCGTCCATGAGAATCGCCGCCATGAGATTGCTGCTCACCGCCATCGCCGCCATCCTGGCCCTGCTCCTGCTGGCCGGCCGCGCCGCGCCAAAGGCGTGACGCGTCACAAGCAAGGCTGATCCAATTGATTTGTGTTTGGCAGTATAGACGGCTTATTATTGTGCGACGCACAAACGGATATTTGCCATGAGACTGCTGCTTGCCACCCTAGCTGCCACCCTGATCCTGTTTTTGCTGACAGGCTGTTCCGCGCCGAAGGAGGACGGTCAGACGCTCCGCGTGGGTGCCACCGCGATCCCGCACGCGGAAATCCTCAAACAGGCGAAGCCGCTGCTAGCGAAGGAAGGCGTGGATCTGCAGATCAAGGTGTTCGCCGACTATGTGCAGCCGAACGCCCAGCTCGCCGAGAAGAACATCGACCTGAACTACTTCCAGACCAAGCCCTATCTGGACGCGTTCAACCGCGAGCGCGGCACCCATCTCGTCACCATTACCGGCGTGCACATCGAGCCATTCGGCGCGTATTCGCACAAGATCAAGAGCATCGATCAGCTGCCCGACGGTGCCAGCGTTACTCTCCCGAACGACCCCAGCAACAACAGCCGCGCGCTGCTGCTATTGGCGAAACACGGCCTGATCACGCTGAAAGACCCGAACAACGAGCTGTCCACGCTGAAAGACATCACTGCGAATCCGAAGCACCTGCAGTTCCGCGAGCTGGAAGCGGCGATGCTGCCGCGCACGCTGGACGAGGTGGATCTGGCACTGATCAACACCAACTACGCGCTGGCAGCTGGCCTGAACCCGACGAAAGACGCACTGCTGATCGAAGACAGGAACTCACCCTACGTGAACTACCTGGTCGGCCGCCTCGACAACCAAAACGATCCGCGCGTGCAGAAACTGGCCAAGGTACTCAACGGCCCGGAGATCAAGGCTTTCATCGAGCAGAAGTACCACGGCGCCGTGTTGCCGGCGTTTTGAAGAGCTGCGCCCCCTGCAAGCAGAGAGATGATTAAAGCCCTTGCGTCGCGGGTATCTCGAATACCTGGCGCAGATAGGCCACGTACGCCGGGTCTTCGCACATGTTCTTACCCGGCGAGTCGCTCAGCTTGGCTACCGGCTGGCCGTTGCAGCGGATCATCTTGATCACGATCTGCAGCGGCACCGGGCCCACGTCGTTGGTGAGGTTGGTGCCGACACCGAACGCGAGCAGGCAGCGGCCGCGGAAGTGCGCATACAGCCGCATCACCTTCGGAATGTCGAGGCCGTCGCTGAATACCAGTACCTTGCTGCGCGGATCGACCCGGTTCGCCTGGTAATGCGCCAGCACCTTGTCGCCCCATGCGAACGGATCGCCTGAATCGTGCCGGCTACCGTCGAACAGCTTGCAGAAGTACATGTCGAAATCGCGCAGGAACGCGTCGAGTCCGTAGACATCCGACAACGCGATGCCGAGGTCGCCTCGATATTCCTTCGCCCATGCTTCCAGCGCCGCCACCTGCGAATCGCGCAGGCGCGGACCCAATGCCTGATGCGCCTGCAGGTATTCGTGCGCCAGCGTACCTAGCGGAGTCAGGTTGAGTTTTCGCGCCAGCCACACGTTGCTTGTGCCCGCCAGCTGCGCGCCAAGTCCGTCGCGCAGCGCAGTCACCACTTCCTCCTGCCATGCTCGCGAATAACGCCGACGCGTGCCGTAGTCGGCGATCTTGCAACCGGCGTAATCCGGAGCGTCGCGCAGCAGCGCAATCTTTGTCTGCAACCGCTGTCTGCCCTCGGTCAGATCGAGACCAGCACTGGTATGGCGGAAGTACACCTCGTTGACGATCGCCAGCAACGGCACTTCGAACAGGATCGTATGCAGCCACGGCCCGCGAATACGGATCTCGATCTCGCCGTTGCCTGCCGCAGCAGGGGCGATCTCCACATATTTCTCGTTGAGCTGGAACAGGCCCAGAAAATCGACGAAGTCGCTCTTGATGAAGCGCCAGCTACGCAGGTAATCGAGCTCATCCATCGTGAAGCGCAGCCGACACAGCGCAGCCAGCTCGGCGCGGATTTCATCGATGTACGGCACCAGGTCGATGCCCGGATTGCGACACTTGAAGCGATACTCGACCTGCGCGGCCGGATACTGATGCAGCACCACCTGCATCATCGAGAATTTATACAAGTCGGTATCGAGCAGCGAATCGATGATCATCAGTGGCCCAGGTGCGAGAGGAGTGCACGTGAACCATTATCCATGTCGTGGCACATCCATACGTACCGCGTGTGATTGTTTCGCGCAAAAAAAACCCCATCAGCCAGGGGAGGACAGATGGGGTTTGTCAGGCGGCCTCCAGGGGAGGAAAGACCGGCCCCTCAGTAACACGATGCGTTGTGCCACTTCCTGTCGCCATCACGGCGATATCCAAGCTTAGTGTGGCCAGCGCGGCGTGAGTTCAATGTGCATGTCGATACGCATTCAGCTTACCGACAGGCTCGCGACACGATCACCGCGCTACTGCGCTCCGCAAGCGCATCATCATTCCTGACCTTACAATTTCTTTACGTCACCTTCCCGGAATCCGCCATGAAATCGCTCGTCCTGTGTCTGCTCGCGGTATGCCTGATTCTGCCTGCGCACGCCGCCGAGCTGAAGGTCGATCTCGGCCACGGTGTCACCACTTACCGCACCGAAGCATTGCTGAAACGCCGCGATGTGCGCACGATCAGCGTCGCCGATGACGTCGCGTTCCATCGCACGATGCACTACCGCGCGGTGCCGCTGGTCGCGCTGCTCGATGGCATCGACACCGGCGATCACCTGCAGTTCGTTGCCGGCGATGGCTTTGCCGCCGAAATTCCCGCCGCGCTCATCCTCGACAGACACGGCAGCGAAGCGTGGCTTGCGATTGAGGATCCCGCGCAACCGTGGCCCGCGTTGAACGAGAATCACGGCGGCGCAGGGCCGTTCTACATCGTGTGGACGCAACCGCAGTCGGCCAGAGTGAACCCGGAACAATGGCCGTATCAACTCGCGACAATTCACAAGTTGAGTAGTGTGGCCGAGCGCTTCCCTGCAATCCTTCCCGATCCGTCACTGCCCGCGAACAGCGATGTGCAACGCGGCTTCGTGGTATTCCAGCGCACCTGCTTCGCCTGCCACACGCTCAACGGCGAAGGCGACGCGAAACTCGGGCCGGACCTCAATCTGCCGCACAACCCCACCGAATACCTGCGCGCCGACCTGCTGCATGCCTTCATCCGCAACCCGCAATCACTGCGCCGCTGGCCGCTGACGAAGATGCCGGGCTTCGACACGCGGGCGCTGTCCGACGCGGATCTTGGTGCCGTGCTGGCTTATCTGCGGCATATGGCGGGGCGCAAGACCGGGCCTTGAGCATGCCCGCTTGAACGGACGCCGGCTCAGCTGCGATCGACGATGCGGCTGATCCGCCCGTCGGCAAATTCGAACTCCGACTCGCCCACCAGTTCGATGACGGAACCGGCAGCTGGGCCGTTCGGCACGTCGCTGGCGAATACACCGCGCCAGGCGATGCTCGCCAGCACCGACGCCGGACGAAACCGCAGAGCGGCGACCGTCTGCTGTCGCTCCGAAAACAGCGCCTTCGTCTGTTCCGCCAGTGCGCGAAGCTCGGCGATGCCGCTGGTTGCGGTCGTGACCTGTCCATCGGCAACATTCTCGAACAGCACGTCCGGCGTCAACAGGGCCAGCATGCCGTCCACATCGAAGCGGTTGTACGCATCGATGTACTGCTCGATCAGCATCCGTTTTTCGATATCGGTCATCGGGGTCATCTCACGAGTCAAGCAGCATCTGCAATGATTTTTCGCGGTTCGTCTTCGACTCCCGCGCCAATTCACGCACGCTGGCATAGAACGCCGGCCAGTTGCGCCCGGCGCGCCGAAACAGCACGGCGAATGCCGGTGTCCACTGGTCGTACAGGCCGAATGGCAGCAATCGCGCGTTGTTGATCGGCTGCGCGACCCAGGCATCGTAGCGATGCTCATCCGGCCAGTCACGCACGCGCCATTGCGCATAGCGCGTGCGGAATGCGGCGATCTCGCGCTGCTTGCCGGCTGTCATCGCCGACTCATCCGCGCCGCTGGCGTACACGGTTTTCAGGCGTGCGCGCAGATCCAGCACCAGCCGGGTGAAACCGGCATCCATCGCCTGCGCGTGATCGTCCTGCGGCGGCAAGCCGCGCGACTGGCGCCATTCGCTCAGGCCCTGGTTCTGCACGAAGCTGGCGAAGGATTCGTTGAACGCGGTGTCGTCTTTCACGTAGATCAGCTGATGCGCCAGTTCGTGGAAGATCGTGCCATCCAGTTCGTCGTCATCCCAGCGCAGCATGCTGGACAGGATCGGGTCGGCGAACCAGCCAAGCGTGGAATACGCCGGCACGCCACCGACCCAGACATCGTCGCCACGCGCCTGCAGTCGTGCCGCATCGACTTTCGCATCGGTCTCCTTGAACCAGCCGCGGTAGGCGACGCAGCCGGTGACCGGAAAGCACTGCGGCACCGCCTCTACCGAGAATCGCGGCGTGGCAAACACGTTCCACACCACGTACGGTCGATGCAGCTCGACGTAGCCGGTGTAGCTGCGATTGTCCGGCAAACCCAATCGCCGCGAGGCGAACCGGCGCGCCTGCTGCGCCAACCGCAGGCGCGCGGCGAGCTTCGGATCGGTGTCTGGATCGCCCAATACCTTGCTCAGCGTACGTCGATGGACGATCAGCTCGCCCTGCCCGTGCGCGGCCTGCGCGTAGTAGCGCAGGCCGCTGCACGCACACAGCACAAGGCCCACCGCCACGACGACAATGAGCCTTGAAAAGCGAATGCGTGAGGGCACGAAACGGGAACGGAACATCCCGCAATTGTGCCTGAAGCGTCAGCGATGCTCAGTGAGCATCATGGCGACGGTCATTGCCGCGACGACCACCGCCACCGGACGACTGATGCCCCTGCCTGTTGCCACCGTCACGGCCACGATGGTCACCATCGTGACCACCACCATTTCCGCGATAGCCGCCGCCCCGGTAGTAGCGATAACGCGAATCACCGTAATAGCCGTAATAGCCGATGCTCGCGCCCGGTGCATAGCAGCAACCGTAGTAGCCGTAATAGCCGTCGTAGTAGTTCGGCGCCACGTAGTAAGCGTTACCGCCTTGACCATAGTAGGCATCGCCGCTGTAAGCGGAACCGCGCACATAGCTGTAGCCCGGATCGTAATAGCAGCCCGACAATGCCGCGGCAGCAGTGATCAGGGCAAGACTGGCCAGCAGGCGTTTCATGATCCATCTCCACAGCGATTGACGACTCCATGCTGGGGCGCCGTGGTTGAACGCGTACTGAGTTTTCGATGCATGTCCGGTCGGCATTTACCTGCCAGCCATGTGCCGCAGCAGGGCTCCGACGAGCGGAGCCGTCGATCAGTCCTTGCGCTTGCTCTGCTCGCCGCGCTGGGGCGCCAGCACACGTCCATCGCTGCCCTCGCCACCGGCATCAGCCGATACCAGCGGATGCAGTTCCGCGCCATTCGATGCGGGATGCACCGGGTTGGCATCAGGCCAGCTCGGCCCTTGCCGTACTCGCTCCTGCTTGGCTTCAAGCAGCGCCTGGATCTTCGCCACCGCATCTTCCTGGCTGATGTGATGGATCGGCGCTTCCACCGTCACAGGCCGGCGGATGGTCGGCTTCGCCATGGGAACAGGCGTAGCGACCGGCTTGCGCTTCGCCACGGCGGTTGCCAACGGTTTTTTCGATACCGGCATCGCGGCCGCCTTGCTGACGACAGGCTTGCGGACAGCGGTTTTCTTCGCAACCATTTTTTTGGTGGCCACCTTCTTCGCGACGACCTTCCTGGCAACAGCCTTCTTCGCAGCTGGCTTTTTGGTCGCGGCTTTTTTCGTGGCCACCTTCTTTGCTGCGGCCTTTTTCACCGCAGGCTTTTTCAATGCAGGCTTCCGTGCAACCAGTTTCTTCGTCGTCGATTTTTTTGCGACGCCTTTCTTCGTTGCCGGCTTGCGCGGTGCTGCCTTGCTCATGCTGCGCGGCGAGGCCTTCTTCGCCGAAGCTTTCTTGGCTGGTGCTTTCTTTGCCGCGGACTTCTTCGCAGCCGACTTTCGGGTCATAGCCATGCGTTCGTTCTCCTGCGGTGATCGATGGGACAAGGCCAGTATGCACGCCTGCGCCGCAACGGGCATTGGGCGCCGCAGCAACCGTTCATCATCCGCGCGTCGAAACGTCCGCACCGGCAACCGACACGCCGTTTACCGGAAGCTGGGGTGCATCAGCGCATCGAGAAAATGCGGCAGCACCCGATGATCCATCAGCATAGTGAAGAGCACGCCGTACGCGGCGCCCCACAGGTGTGCACTGTGATTGACATTGCCCTGTCCGCGCCGGTCCATGTAGATCGAGTAGCCGGTGTACAGCAACGCATAGACGATTGCCGGCATCGGTATCACCAGCACGATAATCTGTTGCCAGGGCGCCAGCAGGATGAACGCGAACAGCACCGCCGACACCGCGCCCGAGGCGCCGAGGCTGCGGTAATTCGGGTTGGCGCGATTCTTCAGATACGTCGGCAGGATCGAGATCACCAGACCGCCGATATAGAACAAGGCAAACCCGAACGTGCCCAGCGAGTTGGTAAAGAACGGCTCCATCGCCCGTCCAAAGAAATACAGCGTGAACATGTTGAACAGCAAATGGCTGAAATCCGCATGCACTACGCCGTAGGTCACCAGCCGGTGGTATTCGCGCTGGCGGGCGATCGCCGGCGGCCACAGGATCAGATCGTTCATCAACCGGCTGTTCTTGAATGCCATGAACGAGACGACGCAAGTGATGGCAATGATGACGAGGGTGATCGGCATGAACGGTTCCGCGGCAAGTGTGCAAGACTCGGCATCTTGGCGTTCCGGCAGGCACTTGTCGACTTTCCCCCGGCGCTGCCACCCGCTCGGCTAACGTTTATGCCCTGCCTCCGCGTCGATATATCCAAAGATCACTGCCCAGAACACAGCCGCACCGCTATCATTCGGCGCTTTGCGCGGCTACACGCCGCCTGACGGACAACATGGCCTCGCTCCGCTACCTGCATCTGGACGTCTTTGCTGCCACTCCCGGCGGCGGCAATCATCTCGGCGTAGTGATCGGCGCGGATGACTGGAGCACCGCGGCGATGCAGCGTTTCGCACGCTGGACAGCGCTGGTCGAGACCACCTTCCTGCTGCCGCCGACCAAGCCGAAGGCCAGCTATCGCGTACGCATCTTCACCCCGCACAAGGAAATTCCGTTCGCCGGTCACCCCAGCATCGGCAGCGCGCATGCCGCGCTGGAATGCGGTTTGACCGAGCCACGCGATGGCCTGCTGTGGCAGGAGTGCGGCGCCGGCGTGCTGCCGATCCGCGTCGAGGGCAGCGGCGCCAGCCGCGAACTGTTGCTGCAGTCGCCCGGCGAACGCGTGCTGGATATCGGCCGCGATGCGCACCCGTTGCTGCCGCCAGCGCTGGCTGGCATCGAGCTCGGCACACTGCCGCCGGCGCTGGTCGATGGTGGCCGCCGCTGGTGGCTGGCCGAAGTCGCAGATGAAGCAAGCCTGCGCGTGTGGCAACCCGATCACGCAGCGATCGGCGCGCTGGCGCAGGCCAGCGACAGCATGGGGCTGTGCGCATTCGCGCGCGCCCAAAGGGAATCCCTTGTGGGCAGCGACAACCCCGACTATCAACTCGTGGTACGTGCCTTCCCAGCCGGCGTCGGCATCGTCGAGGATCCCGCCTCCGGCGCTGCCAACGGCCTGATCGCCGCGTACATCGTCCACGCCGAACCGCACGGCGAACTGGCCCGCGGCTATCAGGTCAGCCAGGGCCGCGAGATCGGCCATGACGCGCGGCTGATCGCACATATCGACGACACCGCGATCTGGGTCGGCGGACGCAGCCATACTGTGATCGACGGTACGCTGGACTGGAATCCGCGCGAGCGTTGAACGCAGGCAAAGTCGAAGAGCGCCACGCGTTCAAGCCACCTCGCCGGCCGCCTGCCCCGACGCCCACGCCCACTGGAAGTTGTAGCCGCCGAGCCAGCCGGTGACATCGACCACTTCGCCGATGAAATACAGACCGGGCACCAGCTTCGATTGCATCGTGCTGGAGGACAGGCCGTCGGTATCGACGCCGCCCAGGGTGACCTCGGCGGTGCGGTAGCCTTCGGTGCCGCTGGCGGTGATCGACCAGGCATTGAATTGTGTGCCGATATGAGTCAGCTCGGCTTCGCGGTACTGGCGCATCGGCCGGCTCTCAAACCATTGTTCGCACAGTCGCTGCGCCAGCCGCTTCGGCAGCACATCGCCGAGCACGGTTTTCAATTCCGCCAACGGTCGCGCCGCGCGCTGTTCGATCAACCATGCGCCGACATCCTGATCCGGCAGCAGATCGATACGCAAATCGTCACCAGGCTGCCAGTATGAGGAAATCTGCAGGATGGCCGGCCCGCTGATGCCTCGATGAGTGAACAGCAGGCCGGCGCGAAAACCCTGTTTCCCCACGCGCGTCTCCACTGCAGGCAAGGCTACGCCGGCCAGATCCAGGTAATGCTCCTGATGCTTGCCGCTCAAGGTCAGCGGCACCAGTCCCGCACGCGTGGGCAACACGGCGTGACCGAACTGGCGGGCCAGCTCGTAACCGAAGCCGCTGGCACCCATGCTGGGAATCGACAGGCCACCGCTGGCCACCACCAGCGACTCCGCATGCACTTCACCGCGCGCAGTGAGCACGCTGAAACCTTCCGACGTCTTGCGCGCGCGCTGCACGCCGCAGTTTGCCTCCACCATGACGCCGGCCGCAGCACATTCATCCAGCAGCATGCGCACGATCTGCTTGGATGAGTCGTCGCAGAACAGCTGACCGAGCTCCTTCTCGTGATACGCGATGCGGTGCTTCTCGACCAGCGCGATGAAATCCCACGGCGTGTAGCGTGCCAGCGCGGACTTGGCGAAATGCGGATTCGCCGACAGATAGTTCGCCGGGGTCGCGCCGGTATTAGTGAAATTGCAGCGCCCACCACCAGACATCAGTATCTTCTTGCCGACCTTGTTGGCGTGATCGACCACCAGCACACGGCGGCCGCGCTGGCCGGCGGCAATCGCGCACATCAGCCCGGCGGCGCCGGCGCCGATGATCAGTACATCCGTTTTCACGAATTTGCATCCCCACGCCGCACAAGTCGCGCATTATCGCCTAGGGACGCCCTGGTCTATTCAACACAGGCAGCATGATGTCCAGAAGGTTCGCAGGTGGTGGTGCGTGGCGCCGCCAAGGCTGGCCGCCTTGGCAAGCCGCGCGCTGCCGCCTGCGGGCCTTCTGGACATCACCCCGTCATTTATTTTCAATCAGTTGGGGCCGGTTCTGTCTGCCCACATCTCCGCGGCGCACCTCCTCGACAGGTGGCCAGCCTGCCTTCGTCGGCGCACCTTGATCTGCGGGCAGACAGAGCCGGTGACGCCTGCGTTGAATAGATCAGGGCGTCCCTCGCCGCATCGCTTACACTGGCTCACCGTTCTCCATGAGCCGCCGCCATGCCTTCCTTTGACGTGATCTCCGAAGTCGACAAGCACGAGCTGACCAATGCCGTCGATCAGGCCAACCGCGAGCTGTCCACCCGCTTCGACTTCAAGGGTCAGGACGCGTCGTACGCGCTGGACGAGTTCGTCATCACCCAGAGCGCACCCAGCGAATTCCAGCTGCAGCAGATGCTGGACATCCTGCGCGCCCGGCTGATCGCACGGAAGATCGACACCCGCGCGCTGGACGTCGGCGATCCGGAAACCAACCTGGGTGGCTCGCGGCAGAAGATCACCGTCAAGCAGGGCATCGAACAGCCGGTCGCGAAGAAGCTGGTGGCTTCGCTGAAGGCTGCCAAGCTCAAGGTCGAGGCGCAGATCAACGGCGACAAACTGCGCGTCACCGGCAAGAAGCGCGACGACCTGCAGGACGCGATGGCGGTGCTGCGCAAGGCGGATGTCGAGCTACCGCTGCAGTTCGATAATTTCCGCGACTGAGCCGGATCAGGCTTTCGAAATCAGCCTGCCACCCATCGCGGCGTTGATTGCCACCACCAAGGCCACCGCCAGCGCATGTGTCAGCAGGTCAGTTGCGGCGGCGTCGAACGAGTGACAGATTTCCAGCAGGCTGGCCGACGCTGCCGCGCTGGCCAGGCCGATCAGCACCGCGGTGAGCACCGGCCGCAACGGGCAGGCGCGACGCAGCAGCACGATCAACAGCGCGGACAGCGGGATCGAGAAGCTGATGATGAAGACCAGGCAATCGGCGGATTGATGCATGCTGGCGACCTGGGTGCCTGGTGCGATCCACGTGCGCAGGCAGCCAAGACCGCTGGCGCCGATCCACAGCAAGGCACCTGGCAGCGGCAGCCAAGCCCACGCCGCGCGACGACCCGGCACACCCAGCGCAAACGCAGCCCACGCCGCGGTGATCGCGGTAATCACCGCACCCATGCCGGCCCAGCCGAGATCCGGCGTGCCGGCCCAGCGCCGCAACATCGGATCCGCGCCGTAATGCATCAGCAGCACGGCCGCGATGGCCGCCACCGCCAGCAGCCAACCGGCGGTACGCAGCCATGGCGGCAGCAGACGCCGTACCGGCACCAGCTCGGTGCCGAGACGGTCGATCAGTGCCTCATAGGGTCGCGGGTCGGACATGGTTCTCAGGATTCTCCATGGAAACGTTCGCGCAGCGCCTTCAGCGCGCGATGCAAGTTCACTTTCAGTGCGCCGGCGTTGCGACCGGTCAGGTCGGCTGCCTCGCTCAGCGAACGCTCGCGCAGGCCCAACTGCTCCACCGCTTCGCGCTGACCCGGCGGCAATTCGGCGATTGCCTCGCGCAAACGTCGTGCGCGTTGCTCGCTTTCGGTGGCGGCGCTGGCATCGTCGGTATCGGGGTGGCTGTCCAGCGCGAATTCGTCGTGCAACTCGCGACTGTCGCGACGACCTCGGCTACGCAGCGCGTCGATCGCCCGACGATTGGCGATCGCGGTGAGCCACGCATCGTACGAACGCGTCGGGTCGTAGGTATGGCGCACGCGATGCACGGTAATCAGCGTTTCCTGTACCACGTCGTCCAGATGATCGTATGCCACACCCTGACGCCGTGCCGCCGCGCGGATCAACGCCACCGAGTCGGCCAGCAGCTTCTCGTAAGCACGCCGGTCGCCGGCCTGCGCGGCAGCCATCCACGCCGCCCGACGCTGGTCGGGCGTTTCGCTGCTGCTGGCGGCAGTGGATTCGACTGGCACGGTCCGGACGAGACTCATCCCACAGGAAAGTCCACTATCTAGACCCATGAAGCCGGTGGCGGTCAAGGTTTGCGACACAGTTGCTCCACGACGGGGCCCTGTCATGTCTTCGCTGCATCCATCACTGACGTTACTTCGCAGATGCATGTAACCGCCGCCAACCGGACGACGAATAACCAGACAACCTCCCACGGATGACGCTCCCATGCTCGTGTTGATCCTCGCCTACCTCGGCGGCGTACTGACCATCCTCAGCCCGTGCATCCTGCCGGTGCTGCCGTTCGTGTTCGCCCGCTCGGACCGCCCGTTCATGCGCAACGGCCTGCCGATGCTGCTGGGCATGGCGATCACGTTTTCCGCGGTGGCTACGCTGGCCGCGCTCGGCGGTGGCTGGGCCGTTCACGCGAACCAGTACGGCCGCTACGTGGCGATGGTGGTGCTGGCCTTCCTCGGCCTGACCCTGCTGTCCACGCATCTGGCCGAATGGATCAGTCGTCCGTTCGTGGCGCTGGGCAATCGGCTGTCGCAACACTCGGCCGGCGATGGCGAGTCGATCTGGGGTGCGGCCGGCCTCGGCGTTGCCACCGGCCTGCTGTGGGCGCCTTGCGCGGGACCGATCCTCGGCTTGTTGCTGACTGGCGCGGCGCTGAATGGCGCCAGCGTGCAGACTACCTTGCTGTTGCTTACCTATGCCGCTGGCGCGGCAACTTCGCTGGGGCTGGCGCTGCTGATCGGCGGTAAGGTATTCGGTTTGATGAAGCGCTCGCTCGGCGCAGGCGAATGGGTGCGTCGCGCACTCGGCGTACTGGTGCTGTGTGGCGTCGCCGCGATCGCGCTGGGTCTGGATACCGGCCTGCTCACCCGTGTCTCACTGGCCAGCACCGGCGGTATCGAACAGAAGCTGATCAATGCGGTACGCCCGGCACCCGCACCGCAGCCGGCGCTGAAAGCCGGTGAGCCGTTGCCGGTGGAAGGCGAGATGCCGTCACTGGCCGGCGCCACGCAATGGCTCAACAGCACGCCACTGACGACCGAATCGTTGCGCGGCAAGGTGGTGCTGGTCGATTTCTGGACGTACTCCTGCATCAACTGCATCCGCTCGCTGCCGTACGTGCGCGGCTGGGCGGACAAGTACAAGGATCACGGCCTGGTAGTGATCGGTGTGCATGCGCCGGAATTCGCGTTCGAGAAGGATCCGGCCAACGTGGCCAAGGCGGTCAAGGATCTGGGCGTCGATTATCCGGTCGCATTGGATAACGACTACGCGATCTGGAAAGGCTTCAACAACGAGTACTGGCCGGCGCATTACTTCATCGACACGCAGGGACAGGTCCGCCATCACCATTTCGGCGAAGGTGGCTACCAGGAAAGCGAGGACGTGATCCGCCAACTGCTGACCGCAGCCGGCCAGAAGAATCTGCCTGGCGGCTACGTCAGCGACGACCACCGTGGCGTCGAAGCCGCCGCGTCGAACGATCCCACCCGTTCGCCGGAAACGTACGTCGGTTATGCCCGTGCGCAGAACTTCGTCGGTGGACGCGTGGCGCATGACGAGGCACAGGCTTACCACGCCCCCGGCACGCTCGCTGCCGGCCAGTGGTCGTTCGACGGCCGCTGGATCGTGCGCGACGAAAACGCGCAGCTGGAGCAGGCCGGCGGCAGCATTGTCTACCGCTTCCGCGGCCGTGACCTGCACCTGGTGCTCGGCCCTGCCAGCGACGGCAAACCGATCCGCATCCGCGTCACCATCGACGGTAAGGCGCCCGGTGCCGACCATGGCATGGATACCGACACCGACGGCAATGGCACCATCACCGGCCAGCGTCTGTACCAGCTGGTGCGTCAGGCCAACGGCAGCGGCGAGCGGCTGTTCCAGATCACCTTCCTCGATCCTGGCGTGCAGGCGTACGCATTCACGTTCGGCTGATCCTTTCCACCCATCGGTATCTCCACGGAGGTTGCCATGTCACGCATCGAAGAAACCCTCGCGATGGATCGCCGCCGCTTCCTGCGTGCGACGCTCACCGGCGGCGCACTGCTTTTGGTCGGCGGCGGATTCGTCGTCCCGCGCTTGTTCGCCGCCACCAACACGCCGGTCGGCAAGCCCGGCAAGGTACTGCTGGAAATCTTCGACGACGACGGTCGCGACCTCGGGCCACACGAAGTGCCGAAGCTGGTGCTGACCGATGCGCAATGGCGTCAGCGGCTGTCGCCGGCGTCGTACGAGATCATGCGCCGCGACGGTACCGAACCGGCCTTCAGCGGCGAGCACGAAAGGCCTGCCGCCAAGGGCCTGTTCCGCTGCGCCGCCTGCGCTACCGCGCTGTACGACGCCGCCACCGAATTCGATTCCGGCACTGGCTGGCCCAGCTTCTGGCAGCCGATTGCCAGGCGCAACGTGACTGAACATCGGGACACCATGTTCGGCATGGAACGCACCGCGATCAGCTGCACAGGCTGCGACAGTCACCTCGGCCACGTCTTCGATGACGGTCCGCGACCGACCGGCCTGCGCTACTGCATGAACTCGGTGGCACTTCGTTTCGTGGCGCGAACGACAAGCTGAAGCCATGCTGGCCGCACAACGTTTCAACCACGGCACCCTCACACGCTCGCGCGCATAACGCTGGTGACTGCCATCGTCGATGGCCGTGGGAGATCGCCTCATGAAACGCCTGACCCGATTCGCGCTTGCATCCTTGTCCGTGGCGTCGCTGGCCTTCCCTGTGCTGGCGCAGGCGCAGGCGGATGGCTACGTCACCGGCAACGTCAATCTGCTCGCCGGGCCCGACCCGGACTACCCGCTGATCGACCAGATTCCGGCCGGTACCGAGGTCAGCGTGCAGGGCTGCACCGACGGCTGGGAGTGGTGCGACGTGATCGTCTACGGCGATCGCGGATGGATCGCCGGCAACTACATCGAATACGAGTACCAGGACCAGCCAGTACTGCTGCCCGAGTACGGCGCGCAGATCGGCATCCCGATCGTCACCTTCGTGATCGGCAACTATTGGGACCACTACTATCGCAGCCGGCCGTTCTACCGCGAACGTGATCGTTGGTATGGCCGCCCCATCAGTCACCGCCCGCCACCGCAGCCGATGAACCGCCCGTATTCGGGGCGACCGATGATGCCCGCTGGCGGCGGAAATCACCCTGCCCCGCAATACCAGCGTGACCAGCAATCAGCGCAACATGACCAGAATTCCGGACAATGGCGCGGCGCCAACGGGTCCCGCCCCGCACCGCAATACCAGCGGCCTGAGCAAGCCGGTGAGCCCGCGCAGCGCGGTCAAAATCCCCAGCAAGCACACGGCTCCAACGAGAATCGTCCCGCCCCGCAATACCAGCGAATGCAACAGGCCGGCGTACCACCACAGCAGCGTGGCCCGAACCCTGGCGCCCGCCCGCAGCCGCAGCAGCAAGCTGCCCCGGCACGTGGTCAGGCGCAGGCGCACGGTGGCCAAGAGGGCAAACCTGCCCAGCACAAGAAGGACGATCACAGCGACAACGGCGACAATAGCGGTCATTGATCGCTGATCGCGCGACAACAGCGGGGCGGTCTGATGGAAAATCATTCTCGCCCAGCTGTCTTGAGGCTGGCGATTCATATGAGCCAGGATCTTCCGATGCGCCGCCTCTGCTGCAGTTCATCAAGTGGGTATCCACGATGCGTCCAGCGCACAGGATCACGACGACGCGAACGTCGGCCATTGGCACGGGCACGGCCAGACCCTCAAATACAGCTCGGTGATAGCGGAGTCACTCCCGGTTGGGACAGGGGCCTACCTGTGACGCCCTTCCCGTAGCGCACGCGACGATCAATACTCCGACATCGCAACTGACCGGCACACTGTCAGGACGCGCAGCGTGGCATCGCCTACGGTTTGGCATGATGCCGACCCGCTTGCACGGCCACTCAACAAGCCCAGAGTCGTCAGGCAGACATCGCAACACTGCGTACTTGAGGAAGATCTTTAGCGGACAGCAACTCAGGAGATGCCATCGATGAAATGTCTTGCGTGGTTGGTTCTTTCTTCACTTGCACTGGCTGTACCCGCCCTGGCTCAGGCTGCCGACGGCTTCGTCACCGGCAACGTCAATCTGCGCGCCGGACCCGACTCGGAATATCCACTCATCCTCACGGTTCCTGTCGGCACTCCGGTCAACATCCAGGGCTGCACCACCGGCTGGGAATGGTGCGATGTGATCACCATGGGGACGCGCGGATGGGTCGCCGGTACCTTCATCCAGTACCAGTATCAAAACCAACCTGTGGTGGTGCAGGAGTACGGTGCGAACATCGGCATCCCGATCGTCAGCTTCGTGATCGGCGCCTACTGGGGCAATTACTACAGCAACCGCCCGTTCTATCGCCAGCGCAATTACTGGTATCACCGGCCGATCATCAGCCGCCCACCGCCGCGCCCCATCCATCGTCCGCGGCCACGACCGCAACCAGGTAACGGAAACAGACCACCACCGCCGCGCCCTGGTATCGGCAATCCCGGCAATGGCCATCGACCATCACCGGGGCAAGGTAATCGCCCTTCACCAGGCCAAGGCAATCGGCCACCGCCGAATCAGGGCAATCGTCCTGCACCGAGCCAGGGGAGTCGGCCGCCGCCGGGCCAGGGTAATCGCCCTGATCAAGGTCAACGCCCCAAGCCCAAGCCGCAAACCCGGCCAGCACCAGCCGACAAGAGCAACAGCGGCAACTGACAGATTCCCACGAGGTTGCCGTAGTGAAGCGCCACGGACAAACCGCGGCGCTTCACTGTTACAGATCCCGTCGTAGCAGGGTCAAGTCCCGACACGCCCGATCAGCGGTGTCTGGTCCATGGCCACCAACCTCGTCCGG
The DNA here is from genome assembly GCA_035566635.1 of Rhodanobacter sp. Lineage (GTDB taxonomy): Bacteria > Pseudomonadota > Gammaproteobacteria > Xanthomonadales > Rhodanobacteraceae > Rhodanobacter. Next base: position 198,021 of record DATMQY010000013.1, on the reverse strand, counting down.
TTTGGGCATAGCGATCGGCCGCACGCTCGAACGGATTGCGTGCGCTGATTCCGCCGCACAACAGATACAGCGGCAGGAACAGCGGGCCAAGCAGCAGGTACTGATAGACGTGCGCGCGTTCGTGATCGGCCAGCGACAGCAGCGGCTCGACGCCACGGCCGGCGCGATGCGCGTAGGTGAGACACGGCGTGTCCAGCCGCTCGCCGGTGTGCACGATCACGTTGCCCAGGGTAAGCGCGCCGCCTCGACCCCACGGCCAGCAGCGCACCACCAGCGCCAGCTCGCGCGGCTGCCAGCGCATGCGTGCGCCGAACGCGAGGCCGATCACGCCCAGCAGCAAACCGAGCAAGCTGTTCGGCGATGTCCACAACATGCCGAGCACGAGCGCCCCGCGCCACAGCCTGTGCGGGCGAGACCCGGTGGGACGATGCGGTTTGCTCACGGGTGCGGTTACCTGCAGTCGACTTGGGTTTACGGGTGGCCGTCGCCATCTTGGCCGCCATGGCGCCGTGCGCCCACCCATTGGTCGGAGTCTGCCATGAGTACACCATTGGCCATCCCCTGTCCGCACTGTGGCGCGCTCAACCGCGTGCCGGCCGAACGTGTCGGCGAACAGCCGAACTGTGGCCGCTGCAAGCAGGCACTGTTCGACGGCCATCCGGTGGAACTGACCGCCGCGAACTTCGACGCGATTGCCGGTCGCGGCGACCTGCCGGTGCTGGTGGATTTCTGGGCACCATGGTGCGGACCGTGCGTCGGCTTTGCGCCAGTGTTCGTGCAGGCCGCCGGCAAGTTCGAGCCGCGCCTGCGGCTGGCCAAGCTGGACACCGAAGCGCAGCCGCAACTGGCCCAGCGTTTCCATATCCGCAGCATTCCCACGCTGATCATGTTCAAACAGGGCCGCGAGATCGCACGGCAATCCGGTGCATTGAACGCAGCGCAGCTGCAGCAGTTCGTCGAGGGCGCGCTGGCGCGGGCCTGAACCGACTCGGCTGGTATAGCCAGTGCCACCCATGCCTTTATGCACACTCCCGCCGCCACGCAGCCGGTTAGGCTTGGCGTTTTCGCCCGCGAGGAAGTGATCCGTGCGCAAGTCCCTGCAACCTGTCCTGCTGGCGGCCCTCCTGCTGGCCGGGTTCAACACCACTTCGACCTTCGCGGCCGACACCCACAAGCCGGCGGCGACGCCGGATGCGGCCGACAGCAACGGTTTTCATCTGCCGCCGTTCCCGGCCGATGCGCGGGTATCACAATCCACCACGGTGGATGGTAAGGCGCTCAAGTACACCGTCACCGTCGGCTCACTGCCGGTACGCGACGAGAAGGGCGAGATCACCGGTGAAGTGGTGTTCACCGCCTACACGATGCCCGGCAAAGATCGACCGGTAACGTTCGCGCTCAACGGCGGCCCCGGTGCTTCGTCGGTGTATCTGAACCTCGGCGCGATCGGACCGAAGAAGGTGAATTTCGGCGTCGAGGGCGACACGCCATCGGCACCGGCAACGCTGCACGACAACCCCGGCACCTGGCTGGGCTTCACCGACCTTGTGTTCATCGATCCGGTCGGCACCGGCTACAGCCGTGCGCTGGTGGACGACAAGGAAGCGACTAAGCAGTTCTATAGCACCGATACCGACATCAAATATCTGTCGCGCATCGTCTACGACTGGCTGGTCAAGAACGGCCGCATGACCTCGCGCAAGTATCTGGTCGGCGAGAGCTACGGCGGCTTCCGTGGTCCGCGCATCACCGACTACCTGCAGACCCAGCTCGGCGTGGCCATGAATGGCGTAGTGCTGCTGTCGCCGTACCTCGACCCGGCCGCGTCGGATGATGAAGACGTGTCGCCGCTGCCGTGGATGCTCACACTGCCCTCGATCGCTGCCGCGCATCTGGAGCGCGAACACAAACTCACTAGCGAGACGATGGCGCCGATCATCGACTACACCCGCAACGAATACGCCAGCGACCTGATGAAGGGCCGCTCCGATCCGCAGGCGACCGATCGCGTCGTGAACAAGGTGGCCGCGCTGACCGGGCTCGATCCGCTGTTCGTAAAGCGCTCCGGTGGCCGGCTGGAAACCCAGGCCTACCTACGCGAGGTGTATCGCGCCGAAGGCAAGCTGGGTAGCCGCTACGACTCCAACGTCACCGCATGGGATCCGTTCCCGTACGCGCCGCACCAGCGTACCGGCGATCCGATCCTCAACGGCATCATCGCACCGACTACCAGCGCGATGGTCAATTTCGTCACGCAGACGGTCGGCTGGAAAGTCGACGGCCGCTACAACGCGCTCAGCTACGAGGTGAACAAGCTGTGGCATGAAGACGACGACGCGAACAAGGGCTCGGTGTCGCAACTGCGCGAAGCGGTCGCGAATGATCCAGGCTTGCGCGTGCTGATCGCGCACGGCTGGGACGACCTGTCCTGCCCGTTCATGGCCTCGGTGCTGATCGTCGACCAGATCCCGGCGATGGGTGACCCGACCCGCGTGCAGGTGAAGGAATATCCTGGCGGCCACATGTTCTATTCGCGCGCCGACAGTCAGGCGGCGCTGACCCGCGACGTGCACGCGCTGTACGGCGTGAAGTAAGACGTTCTGAAGAATCGCGCAGATCGGGGTGTGCGTTACACGCCTCGATCTGCCGTCAGCACTCAGGGTTTCAGCGCGCCAGCGTGCTGGCACGTACCAGATATTGCAGACTGAACATCTGTTCCGGATCGGTCCATACCTGCTGCACGGCCAGCCCGGCCCGTGCAGCCAGGCCGGCAAAGTCAGCCAGCGAATACTTGCAGCTGTATTCGACATGCATGGCCTCGTCTTCGCGGAACGTCACGTTCACGCGCCCGACCTTCACCTGCTGCTCGCGACGACTGACGATATGTGTCTCGATGCGTCCGGCCATCGGGTTGTAGTGCGCCCGATGCGCGAACGCCGACAGCTCGAAGTTGCTGCCGATCTCGCGGTTCAGTCGAGTCAGCATGTTGAGCGTGAATGCCACGGTGACACCGGCGCGATCGTTGTAGGCCGCCTCGATCAGTGCGGGATCTTTCTTCAGATCCACCCCGATCAGGATGCCGCCGGCATCACCCATCTCGTTGCGCATCTTGCGCAGCAGCATGGCCGCTTCGCGATTCTCGAAATTGCCGATGGTGGAACCGGGGAAATACACCACCGTGCGTCGCGGTGCACGTGGCGGTATCGGCAACCGCAACGGCTTGCTGAAGTCGCCGCATAACGGCTGCAGCGGCAGTTGCGGAAATTCCATGGCCAGCCGCTGGACACTCTGTCGTAGCGGCTCAGGCGAAATCTCGACCGGCACATAACTCACTGGCGCATGCAGATGCTGCAACAGCATGCCGGTCTTCTGCGCGTTGCCGCTGCCGTATTCGACCAGCCGCACGTCGCCGCCCAAAGCATCGGCGATGCTGCCGGCGTGTTCGGTCATCAGCTCGATTTCGCAGCGGGTGAGGTAATACTCTGGCTGTTCGCAGATCTGCTCGAATAGAGCCGAGCCGCGCTCGTCGTAGAACAGCCACGATGGCAGCCGCTTGGGCTTGAGCGCGAGCCCACGCTGGGCGATTTCCAGCAGATCGTTTGCCGGCGGGCGACGATCGTCGTCGCTGACGCCACAGGGTTGCACACTGCTCATCGGTCCTGTCCCAGTCGTAGCCCGGCAAACTGCCAGCGGGCATGGGGTGGAAAGAAATTGCGGTAGCTGGCACGAATGTGATCGCGCGGAGTAACGCAGGAACCACCGCGCAACACCCACTGGCCGCACATGAATTTGCCGTTGTATTCGCCCAGCGAACCGGGCAGCGGGCGAAAGCCCGGATAATTGATGTAGGGCGAGGCCGTCCATTCCCACACATCGCCATATAGTTGCAACAGGCCACCGGCAGCGGTTGCCGCGCGTGGCTGGAAGCGCTGCGTGTCCTGCAGATTGCCGCCGATACCGACGCTTTGCGCCGCCGATTCCCATTCGGCCTCGGTCGGCAACCGCGCACCGGCCCAGCGCGCGAACGCCTCGGCCTCGTAATAGCTTAGATGACATACGGGCTCGTGCGGATCGAGCGCACGCACGCCGGCGAGAGTGAACTCGCTGGCCAGATCCGCCTGCCAGTACAGCGGATGCTGCCAGCCTTCGCGCTGCAGCGTCGCCCAGCCGTCGGAAAGCCACAAACCGGGTTCGCGATAGCCGCCCTCGCGCACGAATGCCAGATACTCGGCATTGGTCACCAGTCGATTGGCCAGCGCATGCGGTTGCAGCAGGCTGCGATGGCGCGGGGTTTCGTTGTCGAACGCAAACCCTTCGCCGCGATGACCGATCTCGACGATGCCTTCGCGGCCATCGACAAAGCGCAGCGGCACCGTTTTCGCCACAGACGAAACAGCGACCGGTGTGCGGTACGCCGGCTGCAGTGGATTGCACCAGAACGCATGCTTGATGTCGGTCAGCAGCAGTTCCTGATGTTGCTGCTCATGCTGCAGACCCAGCTCAATCAGCGCGGCCAGCTCTGCATCGTCATCGCGGTTGAGCAGTTCGTTCACCGCGTCGTCGATGTAACGCCGATAGCCACGCACTTCGTCCAACGACGGCCGTGACAGCAGGCCGCGCTGTGGCCGCGCATGCATCGACCCGACCGACTGGTAGTAGGAATTGAACAGGTAATGCCACGCCGGATCGCGCGGCCGGTACGCCGGGTCGCGGCCCAGCACGAACTGTTCGAAGAACCAGCTGGTATGCGCCAGATGCCATTTGCCGGGGCTGGCGTCAGGCATCGACTGCAGCTGCATATCCTCGGCGCTCAGGCCGGCGCATAACTCCAGCGTCCGCTGCCGCACCTGTCGGAACCGTGCACCGATATGTGCCGGCGCAGACGATTGCCACGTCGTCATCGCCTACTCCCTGGCAGGACCAGCAAGGTGGCCGTCGTGCAGAGCGTCTTGCGGCGTGGATTTGTCAAAATCATGGCCGCCAGCATGCCGTGCCAACCGTTCACTTCTTGTGATATGTAGATGGCAGATACTTTGCAGCGACACCTCCCCCCATGCCGATGCAAATACTGGTTGGCATGCAGTCCCCGTGACTGGATCACGGCACGCGTATTACCCGAACAGACGAGGTAACGCCCATGAAAACGCTCATCCCCACCCTGCTGCTTGCTCTCACCGTCGGTGCCGGTGCCGTGCAAGCCGCCGAGACGCCGTCGGCACGTACGCCACTGCATACTTCCGACTGCATCGACACGACCCAGATCAACGAGTGGCATATCGTCGATGCGCGCACCGCCATCGTACGTACGGGCCCGAAGCGTTATCTGGTGAAATTGCAGAATGAGTGCCCGCGACTTGGCATGTCGCCTCCCGGCCTGATGTTCCGGCCCAACCGATCCAACGCCGTCGTCAACCAAGGCCGCATCTGCGGCGAGGTGGGCGAGACCGTGCGTTCACGCAATCAGCCGCCCTGCGCGATCGAGTCGATCAGCAAGATCGACAAGGCGCGCTTCGATGACTTGAGTGCCCACGCCAAGCGCCACGGCAGTGGTGCAGAACAGCCGACGCGCATGCCGGCCCACTGAACAGGACACCCTGCAACAGCAAAGAGCCCGGCATAGCCGGGCTCTTTGTCTTGAAGTGATACCTGCGCTGCTGCGGCTATGTTCTATCAGTCGTCGCCGTCATCACGCACGTAGCGCGTGGGATAGCCGTTGTCGTACACCACCGTGCGGGTGACCACGCGATGCGTGATTATCGGTTCATCTTCGTAGACAACCCTCGGCTCGCGATAGATCACCTGCGGCTGCTCGTAGTAGACCGGCGCCGGCCGCAGCGCATCGCTGACGAGGCCAGCCACTGCACCCGTGACGATCGCACCAGCAATCCAGCGGCCACCGCTCCAGTAGCCACCACCATGTCGGTAGTAACCGCCACGATCCCAGCCACCACCGCGATCCCAGCCATGCCCACCACCGCCATGGCCCCAGCCGTGCGCGGACGCGCTCAACGGCATCGCTACCGCCGCTGCGACGGCCAGACTGATGGCTGCCAGCTTGCCTGCACTACTGAAACGTTTGGTCATGACACCTTCTCCGTTGATGCGGAACCTATGCTCGGCCCGATCCGCTTAATGCTGTCTGAAGAGTTCACCTCTTGATGCGCGCGGTATCCCAGGGATTGATTTCCGCTTCAGCTTTGCGCCGCCGCAGCAGCCAGCAACCATGGATATCGGCACGGCGGGCGAAGTCGAACGGGATGCTGGGCACCGTCCAGTCCTCGATCTCGAAACGCTGCTCCAGCTCGGCGCGGTCCAGCTTGAAGCGGCGGAAGTTGTTGGAAAATACGATCACGCCGTCACGGGTCAGCCGTTCGTTGCAGGCATCGAGCAGTTTCACGTGGTCGCGCTGCACGTCGAAATCGTCGGCGCGCTTGGAGTTGGAGAACGTCGGCGGATCGACAAAGATCAGCCCGTAATGCCCACGGTCGCGCTGCAGGAATTCCAGTGCATCGAACTGCATCAGCCGATGGCTTGAACCGCTGAAGCCGTTCAACGCGAGATTGCGCGACGCCCATTCCAGATAGGTGGCCGAGAGATCCACGCTGGTGGTTTCCAGCGCGCCACCGGCCGCCGCGTGCACGCTTGCGGTAGCGGTGTAGGCGAACAGATTGAGGAAGCACTTTCCGTCCGCCAGCTCGCGCACTTTCGCGCGCACCAGGCGATGGTCGAGGAACAGGCCGGTATCGAGATAGTCGGTGAGGTTGACCAGAAATTTCAGGCCGCCCTCGTCCACTTCGATGAATTCATTGCGCTGATCGAGCTGGCCATACTTGGAGCCACCCTTGCCGCGTTCGCGCGTCTTGATCGCGATGCGTTCGCGCGGCACGCCCAGCACTTCACCGGCGACGCGGGCGATCTCGCGCAGGCGCAGGCGGGCAACGTCGGCAGGCACATCGGCCGGTGCGCGGTATTCCTGGATGTGCAGGTGATCGTCGCCGCCGGTGTCGCCGTAAACGTCGATTGCAGCGGCATACTCGGGGAGATCCTGATCGTAGGCACGCCAGCAATGGATGCCTTCGCGGGTCAGCCGCTTGCGCAAGTGCTTGAGGTTTTTCTCCAGTCTGTTCTTCAGCATCTGCGCGCCGGCCGACAGCGGCTTCGGTTCGCGCGGCGCTTCGTCGCGCTTGCTCAGATCGAACGTCAGCAGCACGGTTTCCAGCGCACCGTTGTACAGCGCGTAACGCTTGTCCGCATGCAGTTGCATCGCCCGACCCAGCTCCACGTCGCCAGCCAGCACGGCGGCGCGCCAGCCGGTGAAGCGCGCACGCAGTGCGTCGCCCAGCGTGCGATACAGCTTCGGCATCTCGGCGCGTTCGCCCAGGCGCTCGCCGTACGGCGGATTGGTGATGACCAGGCCGTAGTCGATACCGGGCGGCGGCGCGGCATGCGTCACGTCCTGCTTGTCCAGCGTGAAGAAGCCGGCCACACCGGCTTCCTGCGCATTGCGTTTGGCCGTCTGCACCATGCGCGGATCGGCGTCGCTGCCGAAGAACACGCTGCGCAAGCTGCGCAGGCCGGTTTCGGCGCGCTGCTTAGCTTCGTCCAGCAGGCCGCGCCACAGCGCGATGTCGTGTTGCTGCCAGCCGAGGAAACCAAAATACTCGCGGCGCAGACCGGGTGCCACATCGGCAGCCATCAACGCGCCTTCGATCAGCAGCGTGCCCGAGCCACACATCGGATCGAGCAGCGCGCCACCGGCGGCATATACCTCCGGCCAGCGCGCGCGCAGCAACATCGCGGCGGCGAGGTTCTCCTTCAGCGGAGCCTCGCCCTGCACTTCGCGCCAACCGCGCCGATGCAGTGGCGAACCGGCCAGATCCAGCGACAGCGTGGCACGGTCGCGGCGCAGACGCAGGTTGATGCGGATGTCCGGTTCATCGGTGTCGATGCCGGGCCGCGAACCGTCGCGCTGGCGGAACTGGTCGACCACCGCGTCCTTGGTGCGCAGGCCGATGAACTGACTGTGGGTGAGCTTGCTCATTGCGGTGCCGGCATCCACCGCGAAGGTGGCGTGGGCGGCCAGATGTTCGCTCCAGTCGATCTCTTGCACGCCGCGATACAGCGCATCATCGTCAGCCGCGTCGAACTCGGCCAGGGGCAGCAGGATGCGGCTGGCCAAGCGCGACCACAGACAGGCGCGATACGCGGTCTCCAGCGTGCCGGAAAAATGCGCGCCGGCCAGCGCCTCGCGCACATCGCTGGCGCCGATCGCAATCAACTCGTCACGCAGCAGGTATTCCAGCCCCTTCGGGCAGGTGGCGAAGTAGTGGCTCATGCGCTGGCCGCCGGTTGATCGAGCATCTGTCGGAACTGTGCGGCGATCACGTCCATGCTGGCACCCAGCCTATGATCGTCATCCAGCACCAGCAACGGCAGGCAGCGCTGGGCGGCGAATGCGTGCACGCCGGCCAGCGGGCACACTTCGTCGCGCCAGCCGTGGATCAGCAGCGTCGGCACATCACGGCGCAGGTCGAATGTGCGCGCGTAGCCAGGAATCCTGCTCGGCGTGGCCAGCAGCAACAGCCCAGCTACCGGCACATCCAGCGAGACCAGCCCGGACACGAACGCGCCCATGCTGGAACCCACCAGCAGCGGCGGCGTATCCAGCGCCTCGATAGTGGCGCGCAGGCGGGCGATCCGCGGCGCCACCGACTCGGCGTGGCCGCGTGCATCGTCGGTGCTGTAGTCCGGCCGCTGCGTACGCCAGCCCAGCGATTCGGCCAAGGCGGCCAGCGCGCTGACCTTGGTGGCGTCGGGACTGGAGTCCGAACCGTGCGAAAGAATGATCTGGCCGCGCATGGCGGTCTCCATGAAAACTTCGAAAAGCAAGGCGTGCATGGTAACAGGCGGCGTTTCCGCCCGGCCTTGCCGCGTGCGAGACTTGGCCGATGCCACTGACCATCCATGACCAGCCGCTGCCTTACGTTACCCACCTGCCCGAGCGCCCAGCCAGCGCTGTCGAGCTGGTAGTGATCCACTGCACCGAGCTGCCGGACCTGGCCACCGCCCGCGAATACGGCGAGAAAGTGCTGCACGCCAGCGGTACCGGCAACAGCGGCCACTATTACATCGACCGCGATGGCGCGATTTATCGCTACGTGCCCGGCACCCGCGTGGCAAACCACGTGCGTGGCCACAACCCGAATTCGATCGGCATCGAGCTGGTGAATCTCGGCCGCTACCCGCACTGGTGGGATTCGCATCACCAGCTGATGACCGAGCCGTACACCGCTGCACAGATCGGTGCGCTGCGCGCCCTGCTGGCCCAGCTACGCCATGATTTTCCGAACCTGCGGCAGATTGCCGGCCACGAGGATCTGGATACCGCACTCATGCCGGCCAGCGACGATCCTGCCAAGGAAATCCACCGCAAGCTCGATCCCGGCCCGCTGTTTCCGTGGGCCGTGGTGCTGGAAGGCAGCGACCTGACACGGATCGGCACACCCTAGCCACGCGGCCTGGATCCGGGCCGGCAGCCTCTATAATCGCGCCTTCGCCGCCACCACGAGTTGCCTCCATGTCCCCCAACCACGTCACCGAACTGGTCGAGCTACTGCAGCTCGAACGGCTGGAGGACAACCTGTTCCGCGGCCAGAGCCGCGACATCGGCACCCGCTTCGTGTTCGGCGGCCAGGTGCTGGGACAGGCGCTGGCGGCGGCGCAGGAAACGGTGGACCCGCTGCGTGAGGCACATTCGCTGCATGCCTACTTCCTGCGCGCCGGCGACATCGAGGCGCCGATCGTGTATAGCGTGGAGCGCACGCGCGACGGCGGCACATTCTCGTCGCGGCGCGTGGTGGCGATCCAGCACGGCCAGCCGATCCTGAACGGATCGATCTCGTTCCAGGTGCCCGAGCCCGGCGTCGAACATCAGACCTCGATGCCCGAAGTGCCCGCACCGGAGGATGTGGAACCCTTGCACCCACTGCCGCCAGATGAGCTGTCACGGCTGCCGGTGAAACTGCAGCGCTGGCTCGGCATCGACGGCCCATTCGAGTTTCGCCAGGTGTGGCCACGCGATGAACGCCACCCGGCCAAGCGGCCGCCGATCCAGCACATCTGGTTCAAGCTGACCTCGCCGATCAGCGACTCGGCGATCCTGCACCGTGCGCTGCTGGCATATGCCTCGGACTTCCACCTGATCGGCACCGCCACCCTGCCGCACGGCATCTCCTATCTCACCCATAACGTGCAGATGGCCAGCCTCGATCACGCGCTGTGGTTCCATCGCCCGTTCCGCGTCGACGAATGGCTGCTGTATTCGTTCGACAGTCCCACTGCGCAAGGTGGCCGCGGCCTGGCACGCGGACAGATCTTCAGCCGCGACGGCCGGCTAGTCGCCTCCACCGCGCAGGAAGGCCTGATTCGCGTGCGCGGCGATTGAGCCAGTCGCGTAAACTGCGCACATGCGCCAGATCTATACCTCACCCCGCCAGGAAAACATCGATGCTGTGGTCGCCCTGATGGCCGAGCACGGCATCGAGGCCACCATCGTCAATCGGTCCAACTACAACCGCCCGACCTGGCAGCGCTTCAGCTACTCGCAGCGGAACGACAATCGCGACAGCTGGGCGCAGGTATGGATCACCCGCGCCGACGACTACACCAAGGCCCGCGCCCTGTTGCGCGAAATCGGGATCGAGCCGGTGATCCGCCACGGCGACGAGCTGGCCGCCGCACGCAATCCCTCGCCGACCGCGCAGCGCGAGCACACAGTGGCCCGCGCGCGGCGCATCGTGCTGCTGCTCGTGCTGGCCGCGTTTGCGATGGTGGTGCTGCGCTACCTGCACGTGCTCTGACTCTTCCCGATGGTGCGATGCCTTGATGCAGGCATAGAATCGGGCCATGCGCCGCACCGACCCCGTCCGCCTGTTCCAGACCCTGCCCCATGCGTGCGGCTACTACGCCGAGCGCATCGCGCAGAATCTGGTGCTGGATCCGGCCGCGCCGCAACTTGACCAGCTGTACGGCCCGGCGCTGGAGCGCGGCTTTCGCCGTGCCGGTGGCCACCTGTATTTCCCGCATTGTCCGCAATGCCGCGCCTGCACGCCGTGCCGCATCGACGTGGCGAACTTCGAACCGGATCGTGCCCAGCGACGCTGCCTGAAACGCAACACCGACCTCGTCGTCAGCGAATCGATCCCCGGCTACAACCGCGAACGCCACGCGCTGTACGAACGCTACCTGCAAAGCCGCCATGCCGGCGGCGGTATGGACGATGCGGAGGCCAGCGACTTCCGCCGTTTCCTCACCGCGCCGTGGAGCCCCACCCTGTTCATGGAACTGCGTCTGGGCGAACGCCTGCTCGCCGTCGCAGTCACCGACGTCTGCCTCAACGGTATTTCAGCCGTCTATACGTTTTTCGACCCCGACGAAACCGCGCGCGGCCTCGGCACCTACGCGATCCTGCAGCAGGTGGCGCTGGCCCGCCACCGCGGCATGCCGTGGCTGTACTTGGGCTTCTGGATCGATGGCCATCCGAAGATGGATTACAAGCGGCGCTTCAGGCCGCTGCAGATACGTACGGCCGAGGGCTGGCAATACATGCCGAAGGCATGACAGCCGGCGGCTGTCATCGAGCTCCGGTCGACTGCTGCTCCTGCGGGTACGGAAACAACTTCTCCAGCGGTATCGACAAGCCGTCATCGCCCACCACGCGGCAATGCCCGCGATTGAGCTCGCGCGGTTCGCTGACGCCACAGCTGTGCGCGATGATGCCGACTTCCTTCATCACGTTCTTTGCGTAGTGGAATACGCGCTCGCTCTTGTCCATCACCACCAGGCCGCGCTGCAGTTTCGGGTTCTGCGTCGTGATACCGGTGGGGCAGGTGTTGCGGTTGCACTGCAGTGACTGGATACAACCCAGCGCCAGCATGAAGCCGCGCGCGGAGTTGACGAAGTCCGCGCCGATCGACAACGCCCACGCCACGTCGTAGGCGGTGATGCACTTGCCCGAGCAGACCACCTTGATGCGTTCGCGCAGGCCCTTGACGATCAGCATGTCGAGCAGTGCCGGCAATGCCTCGTGCAGCGGCAGGCCGACGCCTTCCATCAGTGTCTGCGGTGCTGCGCCGGTGCCGCCTTCGGAGCCGTCGACGATGATGAAATCCGGTGCGCTCTGGATGCCGCGCTTGTGCACTTCATCGCACAGCTCGCCGATCCATTCCACCCCGCCGAGTACCGCTTTGAAGCCGACCGGCTTGCCGGTGAGCTCGCGGATGTGGCTGATGCTGTCCATCAGCTGCGAGACGTTGCCGATGTCGAGGTGACGGTTCGGGCTTTGCGAATCCTCACCAACCGGGATGCCACGGATCGCAGCGATCTCGGCGGTCACCTTGGCGCCCGGCAACAGGCCACCCATGCCCGGTTTGGCGCCCTGCCCCAGCTTGATGCTGACCATCTTCACCTGCGGGTGCGCGCAGATCGCCAGCAGCTTGTTGTCGTCGAGCTTGCCGTCGGGCGTGCGTACGCCGTACTTGGCGGTGCCGATCTCGAAGATGATGTCGCAGCCACCTTCGAGGTGATACGGCGCCAAACCGCCTTCACCGGTGTCCATCCAGATGCCGGCCTTGGCCGCGCCGCGCGACAACGCACGCACCGCCGGCGCCGAGAGTGCGCCGAAACTCATCGCCGAGATGTTGAAGAACGCGGCGTGACTGTACGGCTCGCGCGCGTACGGGCCGATCGTCACCGGTACCGGCTTGACGTGATCCACACCGAGATCTGGAAACGGCGCATTGACGAAGAACGGCACACCTTCGGCGCGAAGGTCACGGCTGGAACCGAACGCGTTGGTGTTGTCGACATCCTTCGCGGCGCGATACACCCAGGTGCGCTGCGCGCGATTGAACGGCATCTCCTCGCGATCACTGGAATAGAGGTATTGGCGAAAGAACTCGCCCAGGTGCAGGAACCAGTAGCGGAAATGACCGATCACCGGAAAGTTGCGCAGCACCGCGTTGCCGGTCTGGTTGCGGTCAACCACCCAGGTCACCATCAGCACCACCACCGCCAATGCCAGCAACAACAGGGCGAACGCCGTGCAGAGTTCCACCACGACTACCAGCCAGTGCGCAAATCCGGTTGTTTCCATGCCTGCCTTCCTCTCAATCAGCTGTCGTGTCCATCAAGCCTAGCGCATCGCCCACACTCACAATTCGATGCGCAGATGCCCTGCCGCCCGCACCGCCTTGCCTACCGCCGCCTCCAGCGTATCGGCGCGCGCCAGCGTCACCGCCATGCGCCGACGCCCCTTCACTTCGGGCTTGCCGAAGATGCGCAGCTGCGTATCCGATTCGGCCAGCGCCATAGCCACGCCGTGGTAACGCGGCCCGGCGCCATCACCCTCGACCAGCACCGCACACGAAGCGGACGGCCCGTACTGATGGATCACCGGAATCGGCAGGCCCAGGATCGCCCGCGCGTGCAGCGCGAATTCGGAGAGTTCCTGCGAGATCAGCGTGACCAGCCCGGTGTCGTGCGGACGCGGGCTGACCTCGGAAAAGATCACCGCGTCGCCCTTGACAAAAAATTCCACGCCGAACACGCCCCAGCCACCTAGCGCGCCGGTGACCGCTGCGGCCTGGCGCTGCGCTTCGGCCAGCGCGGCATCGCTCATCGGCTGCGGCTGCCACGATTCGCGGTAGTCGCCATCTTCCTGACGGTGGCCGATCGGTGCGCAGAAGCTCACGCCATCGGTGTGCCGCACGGTCAGCATGGTGATCTCGTAATCGAAATCGACGAAGCCCTCGACGATCACCCGCCCCTTCCCCGCGCGCCCGCCAGACTGCGCGTAGTCCCATGCGTGCTGCAATCCGTCAGCATTGCGCACCACGCTCTGGCCCTTGCCCGACGAACTCATCACCGGCTTGATGACGAATGGGTAGCCGATCGCAGCCGCCGCTTCGCGGTACTGTGTTTCGCTATCGCAGAAACGGTACGGCGAGGTCGGCAGTTTCAGTTCTTCCGCGGCCAGCTTGCGGATGCCTTCGCGATCCATCGTCAGCCACACCGCACGGGCGGTCGGGATCACCCGCTGCCCTTCCTTTTCCAGCTCGATCAACGTTGGCGTGTGGATCGCCTCGATCTCCGGCACCACCAGATCGGGTTTCTCCAGTTCGATCACTGCTCGCAGTGCCTTGCCATCGAGCATGTCGATCACATGGCTGCGATGGGCAATCTGCATCGCCGGCGCGTTGGCATAGCGATCCGCTGCAATCACCTCCACCGCATAGCGCTGCAGCTCGATCGCCACCTCCTTGCCCAGCTCGCCGGCGCCGAGCAACAGGACGCGCAACGCATGATCGGAATGGGGGGTGCCGAATGGCTTCATCAGGTTCTCCGGGGCAGGCAAAGCGGCATTGTATGCGGCGCGGGTGCCGATCAGGCCACAACAGCCTCGCCACGCAGGGGCAGTTTTGGTCGGCACTTGCATTTGATATCTTTTTGATATCTACTTTGCGTATCTCAAGGAGACAACACCATGAACGAACGCAATGGCTTTTCCGTCGCAGGCATCCCTTTCATCGGATTCTGCATCGTGCTGGCTGGCTTCGGTGCAGCACTACTTCTTTCCGGCGATCCGGCACAACCGGCACTGCATCTGTTTGCCGGTGTCGCCCTGGTGGTGCTCGAAGCGCTCCTGCTGAAGGGTTTCTTTCAGGTCGCACCGAATGAAGGCCAGGTGCTGCAGCTGTTCGGCAAGTACGCCGGTACCGTGCGTGATGCTGGCCTGCGCTGGACCAACCCGTTCTACAGCAGGCAGCGCCTGTCGCTGCGCGTGCGCAACTTCGAGAGCAGCAAGCTGAAGGTCAACGACAGCGACGGCAATCCGATCGAGATCGCCGCGGTGGTGGTGTGGCAAGTGGTGGATACCGCCGAGGCGGTGTTCTGCGTGGACGACTACGAGAACTACGTGCACATCCAGAGCGAGTCGGCACTGCGGCAGATGGCGCAGAGCTATCCGTACGACTCGCACGACGACGGCATACCGTCGCTGCGCAGCCACGGCGACGTGATCAACACGCATCTGCGCGACGAGATTCAGACGCGCCTCGGCAAGGCCGGCGTGCAAGTGGTCGAGGCGCGCATCAGCCATCTCGCCTACGCCCAGGAAATCGCCCAGGCGATGCTACAGCGGCAGCAGGCCGGCGCGATCATCGCCGCACGCACGAAGATCGTCGAAGGCGCGGTGAGCATGGTCGAGATGGCGCTCGACCAACTCAGCAAGCGTGGCGTGGTACAGCTCGATGAAGAGCGCAAGGCCGCGATGGTCAGCAATCTGCTGGTGGTGCTGTGCGGCGAGCGCGGCACCCAGCCGGTGGTGAATACCGGCACCTTGTACAGCGGCTGAGGAGAACACCATGACTGCCGTACTCATCATCATCGCCCTCGTTGCCGTAGCCAGCGCCGGCCGCCGCCGGCAACACTGAAGTCGCATGGCCGCCGAGAAAAAAGCCTATCCGCTGCGCATCAGCGCTGCCGTGCTGGACGCGATGCAGCGCTGGTCGGACGATGAGTTGCGCAGCGTCAATGCACAGATCGAATACGTGCTGCGTGAAGCGCTGCGCAAGGCGGGTCGGCTGAAGCCAGGCAAGTCCACCGCTGTCGTCGATGACGAACCCGAATGACCATGCAAAAGTGAGGATCGATATGCTCAGCCGCACTCTCTTCAGCGTAGCCATCGCACTGGGCGCTACCGTCGCCCAAGCCGATACCGCGCAGCAACAGATCTGCCGCACGCACTCGGATGACATTCTTCAGGCGCTGCAGAAGCACGACTATGCCTCCATTACCGCACACCTCGATGCGCGAATGCAGACTGTTTTGGATACAGACAAGCTGCGCCAGACGTGGGAGCAAATGCTGCCGCAAAAATTCGGCGCCTACGATCACGCTACGGAAACTCGGATGCAGTCCAACGGAACAGCCACCGTGGCCGAAACGCCGCTACATTTCGCAAATGGCTGGCTGTCGATGCGAGTGAGCTGCGATGCCACTGGCAAGGTCAGTGGGTTGTTCTTCGCACCGGGACAAGCGCCATCTGACAGCGCTACACAGGCGGCAATGGATACCACTTCAGCTAACGAGCACTCGATGGAGATAGCTTCGCCGCTGGGCCCGTTGCCAGGCACGTTGACTCTTCCTTCAGGCAGGGCGCCCTTCCCCGCCGTGTTGCTGGTGGCGGGATCAGGTCCGAATGATCGCGATGAGACGATCGGCCCCAACAAACCCTTTCGCGATCTCGCCCAAGCGCTGGCCGCCGCAGGCATCGCCTCGCTGCGCTACGACAAGCGCACGCATACCTATGGCGCGCAGATCGCGGGCAAGGCCATCACGGTCGATGACGAAGTCACCGACGATGCGGTGACGGCGCTTCAGTTGCTTGGGCAACAGTCGCAGATCGATCAACATAGGCTGTTTGTGCTCGGCCACAGCCTCGGTGGGCTGATGGCACCACGTATTGCGCAACGCCAGGCACGGCTTGCCGGCGTCATCCTGCTCGCAGCTCCCGTGAACTTCGGCAGAGATACCATCCTGCGCCAGAGCCGTTACATCGGTCGGTTGAAGGGGATCTCAGCCCAGGAACTGGACACGCAGCTGGCGTCAATCGTTACTGCCCGCGACACAATCGCTCATGCCGACCCTGCACATCCCCCAGCCGGAAGCCTGCTAGGTGCGCCCATGAAATACTGGTTGAGTCTGCGCACATACGATCCGGTAGCCGTTGCGAAGATGCTGCATACGCCCATGCTGATCCTGCAGGGCGACAGCGACTATCAGGTCACCCCGAACGACGATTACGCGCACTGGAAGGCCGCATTTGCCCACAATCCACGCGTACAGATGCACGACTACCCCGGGCTATTTCATCTATTCATGCCTGCCGGCACGCCGCCGGGACCCGCCGACTACGACAAACCAGGCCATGTGGATGCCAAGGTGCTGCGTGATATCAGCACATGGGTTATCGAGCAGCCAGCAGTGACGTGATGTCTCAACGAACGTTGGCGGCAACCCTCTGCAGCTGCGGCAGCTGCAGTTCTTTTCTTGTGCCGTCAACATCGATCACAAACAGGCGTCCATCGCGTTGCGCCAGCGTTGCGACATTACCCACCACTTTGGCATTGAGCCGTTGCACCGGCCGTCCATCGACGGCGTCGTAGACAACCAGCTGATTGGCCTGGTCGTCTACAACCAGCAGCCAGTCATGTTTTGCGTCTTTCCAGTGCACCAGGGACGATGCGGATACCGTCGCCGCCTCGCCCGTGTCATCACCGGCAGCTGCCGACGGCCAGCACAGGTGCAGCGTGCACGCGGCGAGCACAGCGAATGCCAGCCACGTTGCCAGCTGCCCGAACCGCTGCGTGTGTGCAGGCAAATGAGGGCTGCGACGAAGAGCTGTCTGCATGGTCATGCCGACAGCGTCCCATCGCTGGATGACAGCGCCGTGACGCGCGCAAGAACTAATCGCTTCCGCGGCGCAGCGACAAACCCAGCGCGATCCAGCCCGCGATGAAGGCCAACCCGCCGAATGGCGTGATGATGCCGATCCAGCGCGGCGCGCCAAGTGCCAACGCATACAGGCTGCCGCTGAACAGCACGATGCCGAGGGCAAAGCCCGTGAGCGCGAGACGCCTGCTGCGGCCCTGCCCGAGTCCCACCGCCAGAGCCAGCGCCAGTGCATGCCAGACGTGATAGTTCACCGCGGTGTGCCACAACTCACGGCTTTGCGCGTCGAACACGCCTTGCAGGGCGTGTGCACCAAACGCGCCCAGCAGCACCGCGCTGGCGCCGGCCAGGCCGACCAACAGGCCTGCTCGTGCATTGACAGGTTGTCGCATCATCACGGAATTTCCTGTTTGCTGGACCGTGCATCCCGACCACTGTCGTATGCTTGAGCGGATGACGATACGGATTCTCGCATGAAGCTCTGCCGCGCCTTTGTCCCTGCCCTGTTGCTGGTCGCCGGCTTGCTGCTGGGCGGTTGCCACCGCGATGCGCCGCTGCCGTTCCGGCTGACCAACATCAGCGGCCACATGCCCGATCTCGATTTCAAGCTCACCGACGACCACGACAAGGCGGTGACCGGCGCCGACTACCGCGGCAAGGTGCTCATCCTGTATTTCGGTTACACCCACTGCCCCGATGTGTGCCCGCTGACCCTGGCCCAGCTGCACGTAGTGATGCAGCGGCTCGGACCGCTGGCCGATGGCGCACGAATCCTATTCGTCAGTGTCGATCCGGCGCGCGACACGCCAACGGTGATGCATGCCTACGTCAACGCGTTCGACCCGCGCGCGGTCGGCCTCACCGGCAGCGCCAGCGCCACCGAGGCGCTGAGCAAGCGTTATCGCTCGGCGTTCACCCGCGAACCCGGCTCGGCCGACGGTAGCTACGAAGTCAGCCATAGCTCGGCGATGTACGTGTTCGACCGCGACGGCAAGGCACGCGTACTGGCCACACCATCCGCCACGCAGGACGATCTCGTGCACGACCTGCATCTGCTGCTCGACACCGGAGCCACCCCATGAAGTCATCCACCTTGCCGCTCCTGCTCGCCGGCCTCTTGCTGGCCGGCGGCGCGCACGCCAGCGCTGCCGGACACGTGCACGCCAGCCACGCATGGATCCGTGTGCTGCCCGGCAACCTTCCGGCCGGCGCCTACGTCACGCTGCAGAACGATGGCGACCAGCCGGTCGCGCTGAGCGGTGCCAGCAGCACGGTATACGCCGACGTAATGCTGCACCAGAGTTCGACCGCGGGCGGCATGAGCCGCATGAGCATGGTCGATGCGCTGACCGTGCCGGCGCATGGCAAGGCGGTGCTGGCACCGGCCGGCTTTCATTTGATGCTGATGCAGGCACACACACCGGTGAAGCCCGGCGACGTGGTGAAGCTGACGCTCAAATTCACCGATGGCAGCACGCTGGCCACCGATTTCGTAGCGCGTCCGGCGAATGCCATGGACGCCGGTGAGGGCCATGCCATGCCGTCAATGGATCATGGCGCAATGCCTCACGCCAGCGGTGGCTAATTCGCAGCGAAGCTCAGTCCGGCACGACTGCGGTGGAGGCGCGCGCCGTGGATTTTCGTAGCGGCCTGCGCGGTAACCGACCGTTGCGCGACAACCGCAGCCACTGACGCAACGCCATCAGACCGCCGATCGATTCCAGCAATGCCGATGGCACCCAGATGATCACGCCACCGATCAGCTGACCAGTCAGCACGTTGAAGGTGAACGCGCGACCGCAGATCTCGAAGATCGGATAAAGGTCGGCCTTGGAAAACGTGACGATGGCGCCGGCGAGGATCTGCGGCGTCATGGTGACCGCGGGCGACAACACGCGCAGCCCGGCCGTCATCCGCCCCGGCGGGTGCGGCCGGTGATCGAGCACCAGCGACCAGTAGGCGAAGCCACTGATCAACATGCTCCAGTTCATGAAACGGTAGACGCGCCAGTCCAGCATCGCCAGCGTCTGCAAATCAGGAATCAACCAGATCACGATGAAGGCGATGAACAGCAGCGTCGCCACCATCGGATTCAGCAGCACGCCGCTGACGATGCGCCACGGCCATGAGCGACGCAGCGGTAGCAACACGTGTACGCGCCACGCCAACGGCATGCCAGCACGCAGTACCGTGCCCGGAAACGCGGTGACGATCAGCAACGGCGCCAGATGATGCAGCAGCAGTTGCTGGATCCGGTGCATGAAGAACTCATGCTCGGCGTAGTAGTCCAGATAGGTGTGCAGCGACAGGTAAATGATCGCCATGCCGGCCCAGAACGCCAGCTTGCGGCTGAAGCTCACCGACAGCCGGCGGCTGCCGCGCAGATACAGTACGCAGGTCAGCAGGAAGCCCGCGAGGAATATCCACGAAAACTCCCACGGCACAATCCATTTCAGCAACGTTGCGATCACGGTCATTGCACCAGCGCTTGCATCCGCACCGGCAGGCGCCGGCGACCGCCCAGCATAATGCCGCACGCCCGCGGAATCTGCCGCGGCAGCACTGCGAGGTTGCGACAGATCGCCGCTTTCACCGCCGCTGGCGGCTGTATCGGTTGCGCCGCCAGCCGTACAGCAGACCGATCAGCACCACCAGCGCCGGCACCAGCACGATATTGATGAACTTCACACGCAAGCCAAGCGCGTCGATCTCGGCGTTGAGCTGGTGCTGCACGTCGCGCAGTTCCTTGTTGATCGCCAACTGACGCTGGCGGAATTGCTCGATCTCGTGACGCTGCTCGGCCGTGACGGTGCTGTCGTGACTGCCCTTGGCCGGCTGCAGCTCGTCCAGTCGGCGACGTGTATCGGCCAGTTCCTGCTCCAGTTCCTGCTCCTTCTGCAGGAATTTCTGATCGGCCACGTTGCGCAACGCCTGCACCCGCGTGAACGGCCGCTGCGAAGTCGATCGTCCATGGATCGACAGCAAGGCCGAGGAGCCGCTGAGGTTATCCACCAGATTGGTGACGAAATCGCCGTTGTTGGCGAAGATCCGCATCATCGTCTCGCCCAGGGGTGTCTGCGGTTCCACCCACAGCCGGTCGCTGAGCAGATCGGTATCCGCTACCAGGATCACCTCAGCATTCGGCGCGGAATGCGCCAGATGGCCGCGCTCGCCGGCACGGTCGGGAAACGCGCTGTCGAACGTGCCGCGCAGGCGCGCCGCCAGCACGTACTGTGCGTTGTCCGGTTTGTAATCCTGCAGCAGTGTGGTCGGATCGTTGCTCGCATCGAGTACCCGTTGGGTCGATACCACTTCAGCTTCGGCACTGCTCTGCAGCAGAGGGATCAGCCGCGTCTGCGCATCCGCCGCCAGATCGAAGTAGCCGACGGTGGAGACATTGATCCGTTGCAGGCTGGCAGTGACGACATCGTCGCGGTTGAGTTCCTGTGGCCCGAGGTCAAGCATCGCCGGATGGTTGAGGCTGCTGCCGGCCAGCTCGATCTGCAGCGCGCGACCGCGATCCAGCACAACCTTGTGCGGGTCGAAGCGCACCCCCCACGCCGCGAACAATCGCGGCAGGTCCGACCCGTGATCAGGAAACGTGGTGCTGTCAGGCGTATACGGCGCGTTGTCGAGTTCCGCATCGGGATCGACGAATACCGCCAGGTGGCCGCCGCGCAGCACGTACTGGTCGAGCGCGTACAGCGCATCAGGCGGCAGCTGTTTGGGCTGGATCAGCAGCAGTACCTTCATGTTGTCGTCGATGTGCTGCAGCTTCGCCGGATCCAGCGGCTTCACGTCGAACAGCTGGCCAAGCTGCTGCATCACCTTCCACGGTTGCTCGCCGAGCGCCGGATTGCCATTGACCTGCAGCGAACTGATCACGCCGATCGGTGGCTTGCTGCCCTGGTTCAATTCGTACAGCAGCTTGGCGATGTCGTATTCGAGAAACGCCTCGCGCGCCGGATCGAAGAACGGAATCGCCAGGGTTTTCTCCGGCACGCGATCGTCCGTGCTGTCGCTGTCGACCATGCCCGACAGCGCGCTGCCGGCGAGTCCGAAAAACACCCGCTCGCCGTTGCTGCCGCCGTTGGCGGCGGTCAGACCGCTGCCTTCGGCGCTGGCTTCGTCGTCGGAGTACGGCACCGGATCGATGATCTGCAGGCGCACCCGGCCGTGCGAGCGCGAGACCATCTCCTGCAGCATCTCGCGCACGCGCTGCTCATAGCTGCGCAACTGCGGCAGGTCACGGGTAGCGTGATCGGAGAAATACAGAGTCAGTCGCAATGGCCGCTGCAGCGCGTCGACGATGTGCAGCGTGCCCGGCGTCAACGTATACAACTGATCGGTGGTGAGGTCGATCCGCGATGCATGCAGCCAGCGACTGCTGGCCACGATCAGCGGCACGAACACCAGCACCAGCAGCACCAGCGCGCCGTACAGCATGGCGCGCCGGGAGAGATGCAGTGGTGTGGTAAACAGCGGGTGCAGGCGCAGGCGGGGCATGGCTCAGCGCGTCCGTTTCATGTCGAGCAGCAACACGCCGGCGATCAGCCAGCCGATCATGCTGAGCAAAAAGTACAACAGGTCGCGGATGTCCAGCACGCCGCGCGCGATCGCCTCGAAATGCCGCAGCATGGACAGATGCGCCACCGCGTTGATCAGCCTGCGCGGCAATGTGCCCGAGAAGAAATCCAATACCTGCGGCTGCCCGACCAGGATCAGCAGCACGCACACTAGCGCGGTGAGGATGAACGCAACTACCTGGCTGCGGGTCAGCGCCGATAGGCAGGCGCCGATCGCGATGAAGCTGCCGGCCATCAGCCAGCTGCCGAGATAACTGGCCAGGATCACGCCGTTGTCCGGCGAGCCCAGATAGTTGACCGTGATCCAGATCGGGAAGGTCAGCACCAGCGCCAGCCCGATGAACAGCCAGGCCGCGAAGAACTTGCCGAGCATCGCCTGCCACAGCGTCAGCGGCAGCGTCAGCAACAGCTCCAGCGTGCCGCCCTTGGTCTCCTCCGCCCACATGCGCATGGTGATCGCCGGCACCAGGATCAGGTACAGCCACGGATGCATCACGAAGAACGGCTGCAGGTCGGCCTGCCCCCGCTCGTAGAAATCGCCGACGTAGAACGTGAGGATGCCGGCCAGCACCAGGAAGATCACCAGGAACACATAGGCCACCGGCGTCACGAAGTAGCTGCGCAATTCGCGCCGTACCACCGCATTGACCGGACTCATGCCTGACCTCCGACGCTGACGTCAGCGGTGGTGATCTGGCGGAACACCTCGTCCAGTCGGCCACGCTCGAGCTGGATCTCCGACACCTCCAGCCCCTGCTTGCGCAATAGCGTCTCGACCGGCTCCAGGATGCGCTCGCCCGGTTTCGGAAACACCGTAATGCGGCCGTCCAGCGGATCGACCTCGATCGCCGCCACCTGCGGCAACCGGCCCAGCATCTCCTGCGACATGCCGCTGCCCGGCGCGCTGAACGACACCGCGCCGTGGTAGCGCGAACGCGCCTCCAGCTCGGCCGGAGTGGCATCGGCCAGGAGCTTGCCGCGGGCGATGATCACCACCCGGTTGCACAGCGCGTGCACCTCTTCCAGCAGGTGTGTCGAAATAAGAATCGTGCGCTCGCGCGCCATCACGTCGATCAGCTGGCGCACCGCGTGCTTCTGGTTCGGGTCGAGGCCATCGGTGGGTTCGTCCAGCATCAGCACCGGCGGATCATGCAGGATCGCCTGGGCCAACCCCACACGCCGGCGCAGGCCTTTCGACAAGGTATCGATGCACAGCCCCAGCACTTCCTCCAGCTGCAGTTGCTGCACTATCGCGTCGAAACGCCGATAGCCGGCGTCCGACTTGAACCCGCGCATACGGATGATGAACTGCAAAAACTCGCGCACCGTCATCTCGCCGTAGCTCGGCGCACCTTCGGGCAGGTAGCCGAGGGCGCGTTTCGCCTTCATCGGTTCGCGGCTGACGTCATGGCCACAGACCCGCGCGGTGCCCGAGGTGGGCACCAGAAACCCGGCGATCATGCGCATCGCGGTGGATTTGCCGGCGCCGTTGGGGCCGAGCAAGCCGAGCACCTGGCCGGGTTCGACGCGAATGCTCAGTGCATCCACCGCGGTCAGGTTGCCATAGCATCGAGTGAGCTGGTCGGTTTCGATCATGTCCGGCGGTGGGCTGTGGCGGGCGTAGCGTCAACCGCTGGACGGGTCGGATACCGGCGCCGCGGATGGTTCTGCAATGTACCGCAAGACACCGGCAAAGTTCGGTGCCGCCGGCGAACCGGCCCGATCGCGATCCGGTTGCCGAAAAAGAAAAGGCCCTTCCGTCACGGAAGGGCCTTGCTCTGCAGCACCTGCAACCGGCTTATTTGCCGGCGCTGGCCGCCTTGGCCGGTGCAGCGCTGCTGGCCGGCGCCGGGGCCGAACCAGCCGGTGCAGCGGCGTCGAGCGACGGCGGCTGGATGCCAGCTTCCTGTTCGGGCGTCTTTTCCGGCGCGTTGGTGATCGGCAGGAAGACGTTGTACTTGGCGTAGGTGGTGATGTTGCCGCCGGCATCCTTCACTTCCGGTGTCGCAAGGATGTCGTAAGGGCGATTGACCACGTCATCGAAGGTGTAACCGTGGGTCTGGGCATAGGCCTTGAGCATGTCGCGGGTCTGCGGCACACCAGCGAAGGTGCCATTCCACACACCCTTGAGCGCGGCACCACCAAACGCCAGCGTAGCGCGCACGTTGCCGTCCACGGCGACACGGCCGAAGCGATCGCGGCTGCCCACGGCAACATTGTCCGCAGCGGCGGCAGTGCTGGCCTCGGCAGGCGCCGCAGCATCCAGCGACGGCGGCGTCGGTGCGGTCAACTGCACGCTCTGGCCATTGACGGTCAGCGTACTGGAATCGATCGGCAGCGCCACATCGAAGGTATAGGTCTGGTCGCCGTAGTTGGTGGTGATCAGGATCCGCGGGCCGGTTACATTCACACCAAGCTTTTTGGCCGCGGCCTGGATCTCGGTGAGCGCCTTGGCGACGGCGTCGTTCAGGCCGTCCAGACCATCCTTGCGCGCGATCGAGGTGGACACCAGCAGCACCGGGGTCGGCTGAGTCTGTTCGATGGACGGGATCAGCTGGCTGTAGTCGATGTTCGGTACACCGGCCAGCACGTTCTGCAGGTTGTTCAGGCTGAACTGAATGAACGAATCGGGATCGCCATGGATGTACAGGTTGGCGAACCGGTTGATCAGGTTCCAGCCATAAGCCACGTCATACGACCAGGTCACCTGGGTCAGCTGCCCGCGGCTGCCCTGACGCTCCAGATCAAGCGTGAAATGCTTGTCCAGACCGCGCCAGTTGTTGTCCAGGTTCCAGACAACGCTGGCCTTCTTGACGTTGCTGTCGATCTTGTCGAATTCCGGCGTGGCGCTGGCGATCGTCATACCTCCGTTGCCCAGCTTGGCATCGGTGCTGGTCCAGTTGACCTCGGCACCCGGGCCGTAGGCCTTGCCGGAAAAGGTGAACTGCACGCCCTTGTCGAGCGAACGCAGCACCGCGTAATCAGGCAGCCGATGGAAGTTGTCGACCATGTCGTAGACCTGGCGCATGTCCTTGCCGATGACCAGCTGGCGCTCCACATGACCGCTGCCGGGCATGACCACAGCCGCCAGGACACCGATCGCCACAACGATGACCAGGGCAACAAGAAATTCAAAGACACGCATCATTCCAGAGTTCTCCGAAGCGTCTTTACGCCATACCTAAAAGATGTCGCCCCGGCCGCCGCACGGGACTGCCCGAGGGTTCGTCCAAGGGCCATGGCAGGGGGTCGGCAAATACCGAAGCTACGGATGTTACTTGCTCGCGGGCTGGAACGCTATCCGCCGGCATCGGTGCGTCCGGAAGGCCAAAATAGCGAGCGACAACACGCGTCCAGCGACCAAGACGGCACGCTGGCTTGCGGCCACGAAGGCTCAGACGATGCCCATTTCCAGCGCCTTCAGCACGGCACGGGTGCGATCACGCACGCCGAGCTTGGACAGGATGTTGGAAACATGATTCTTCACCGTGCCCTCGGCGACTTTCAGCGAATTGGCGATTTCCTTGTTGCTGTAGCCGCCGGACAGCAGCCGCAGAATCTCGGTTTCGCGTTCGGTCAGCGGATCGGGCTGCTCCAGGCTGGTGAAATGGTTCTGCATCCGTGCCACGCCGGCCATCAGGCGCTGGGTGACCATCGGCGCCACCAGCGAGCCGCCACCAGCGACCGTGCGCACGGCTTCCACCAATTGTTCCAGCGAAACATCCTTCAGCAGATAGCCCCGTGCACCGGCCTTGAGCCCCTGCAGCACCAGCTGATCGTCGTCGAAGGTGGTGAGGATGATCGTCGGCGGCAATTCGTTGCGCGCGGCCAGCGCCTGCAACACTTCCAGTCCGCTCATGTTCGGCATGCGCAGATCCAGCAGCACCACGTCGGGCTTGATCCGCGGAATGTCCTGCACGGCCTGTGCGCCGTCGGCGCATTCGGCCACCACGCGAATATCCTCGGACAGATCGAGCAGCGAACGAACCCCCTGGCGCACCAGATTCTGGTCGTCGACGAGACAAACGGAAATCATCGCGAATCCTCGGACAAACGTGACTCAGACAGTGGCACTGGAACCGGCAAACGCAAGCCGCTCCCGACAATGGCGCATTCTTGCACGCCGGCGCGAACCACCAAGATTACGACACATTCAGCGCCGGCGGTTCAAACCGTGACGGCGCGTGGGCCAGCGCCGCGTGCTCGCCCAGCGGCAACCGCACAGTCAGCGCAAAACCCTGGATCATGCCAGTATCCAGCGTTACGCTGCCGCCGAACTCGGCCAGCCGTTCGCGCATGCCGGACAGGCCATTGCCCGGCTCGACCTGCTCGGCGCCACGGCCATCGTCGCGTGCATGCAGACCCAGCAGGCTTTCGCCGGCATAGGCAAAATTGAGCCACAGGTTGCGCGCGCCGGCATGCTTGGCGGTATTGGTGATGATCTCCTGCGCGCAGCGCAGCAGCACTTGTGCCCGCCGCGGATCCTCCACACTGAAACGCGGTGGCATCACTACATGCACGTTCAAGCCAGGCACGCCCTCGGTCAGGCTGCGCAGCGCCTGGGTCAGGTCGATCGCATCGTCCTGGCGCAACTCGCTGACCACTTCGCGCACGTCGGCCAGCAACAGCTTGGCCGTACTTTGCGCCTTGCGCACGTGCGCACCGGCGGCTTCGTTGGTGAGGTGGCTGGCCACTTCCAAATTCAGGCTCAGCGCGGTCAGGTGATGACCGATCAGATCGTGCAGGTCGCGTGCGATGCGCATGCGCTCGGCGATGCGGCTGGACTCGGCCAGCAAGGCACGCGTGGCGCGCAGTTCGGAATTGAGCCGGCGCTGCGTGTTTCGTTCCTCCGTTTGCTGACTGGCAATAGCGGAAGTGAAGAACGTCAGCGCCGAGATACCGAGATAGGTACACACTTGCAGCAGCGCCGCAGCCAGGCTCCAGCCGGGATAGAGCGAAAACACCGGAACCAGCAGCAAGTTCTGGGCAAGCATCCATAGCAACGCCGTCGGCAAGGACAGTAGCCACGGCAGCACTACCGCAATCACCGCCAGCAACAGGGCCGAGAGTCCCGTCTTGCTGTACCAACCCACAGCAATCGCCGATATCGTCATTACCAGCAGCCCAAGAATTTTGGCCGGATGGCGAGAAATGCCGATATTGTTTGTCAACAGCAGATAGGTGATGCCGAAAGCGACATAGCTGACTCCCCACCCGAGCAAGGTCGGGCTACCTGCCCATGAACTTGAAACGTGGGCAAGTCCCCACCCTTCCTGCAGTAACGGCACGCCGACGCACAGATACGTGAACAGACCGGTAAGACGCAGCAGTCGGATGTGATTGAAATAGGGCCATGACATACCTGCATCATAGACGCCACCCCGCGTGGTGCAATGCGCGAGAAGTCATGCCTGCCCGGGATTGTCGGCGGCCTCTTTACGAAGCTTTTACATGTGCCATCGCGAGATGTAAGGGTCGCAGCCGCATGTCATAATGAACCATTGCGCGAGGCCGCTGGTCGACCTTGTCCCCGAATCCACCATTGCGGAGCAACGAATGGCCCTTGCCATCCGCGACGTGCGCGAGCACGACCTGGATGCCGTACTGGCGCTCAACAACGCTGCCGGTCGCTCCATCCTCGCCCTCGACGCCACCCAGTTGCGCTATTTCTACGAGCACGCCGAGTATTTCCGCGTGGCCGAAATCGACGGCCACCTGGCCGGCTTCCTGATCGCGTTGCGTGAGGGCGGCAATTACGCCAGCCCCAACTATCGCTGGTTCGCCGAGCACTACCCGCAGTTCGTCTACATCGACCGCATCGTGATCGCGAACGCCTATCACCGTCACGGTCTCGGCCGCATCTTCTATTGCGACGTGCACAGCTACGCCGAAGTCCGCGTGCCGCTGCTCACCTGCGAAGTATTCCTGGAGCCGCGCGACGACGTGGTGGTGCTGTTCCACGGCACCTACGGCTTCCAGGAAGTCGGCCAGCAACGTATGGGCGAGGCTGGCCCGCAGGTCAGCCTGCTGGCTCGCGATCTGCCCAGCTACGCCTACGTGCGCGACACCTGGCTCGATCACGGCGGCCTGCCCGACGTGTCGTGGCTGGCCGAGCGCGAACGCTCTTCTTCCGTACGTAATTCCACTACGCGCCGCCTCGCCGGAGAGCGGCGCCCATGAATGCAAAAATCGAGACAACCGACGCTTGTGACCTGCGCTTCGGCCAGGTTGGTATTGCCTGCGTGCGCGTGCGCCGGGTCGACGCCGCCGCGCTGTGCGACGAACTGGAACGGCGCGTACGCGCCGCGCCGCAGATGTTTGCCCGCGCCGCGGTGGTGCTGGACCTGAGCCACCTGCTCGACCTGCCCGACGACGGCGCCGTCGATGCGTTGCTTGAAGCCGTGCGCAGCGCCGGCATGCTGCCGGTGGGCCTGGCCTACGGCACCAGCGAGACCGAGGCGCTGGCCAAACGCATGGGCCTGCCGCTGATCGCGAAGTTCCGCGCCGCCTATGAGCCGGTCAACGGCAGCCCCGCCGCTGCCGAAGCATCGCCGCGGGCCGAACCGGCTACACCGATCCAGCGCGAACCGATCCTGTCCGCACCGGCGCCCGGCAGCATGCAGGGGGCGCAGCACCACACCAGCTCGGTGCGCTCGGGCCAGCAAATCTACGCGCGCGATCGCGACCTCATCGTCACCGTCGCCATCGCCAATGGTGCCGAGGTGATCGCCGACGGCAACATCCACATCTACGGCAGCCTGCGCGGTCGCGCCATGGCCGGTGCGCAAGGCGACGCGAAGGCGCGCATCTTCGTTTCCGACTTCCGCGCCGAACTGGTGGCGATTGCCGGGCAATATCGCGTGTTCGAAAAGATTCCTGACGACCTCGAAGGCCAGTCCGTGCAATGCTGGCTCGATGGTGAAAAGCTGATGATTGCCAAGCTGTGATCATCTACAACAAAAACAATCATGCGGAGATGGGCCCTTGACTGCTGAGATTATCGTTGTCACCTCCGGCAAAGGCGGCGTCGGCAAAACGACCACCAGCGCCTCGCTCGCCACCGGCCTGGCCATGGCCGGCAAGAAAGTCGCCGTGATCGATTTCGACGTCGGCCTGCGCAACCTCGACCTGATCATGGGCTGCGAGCGGCGCGTGGTGTACGACTTCGTCAACGTCGTGCACGGCGAAGCCACGCTGAAACAGTCGCTGATCAAGGACAAGCGCCACGATAACCTGTACGTGCTGGCTGCCAGCCAGACCCGCGACAAGGACGCGCTGACCCAGGAAGGCGTGGAAAAAGTGCTCGACGGCCTGTCCGAAGACGGCTTCGACTACGTCGTGTGCGATTCACCAGCCGGCATCGAGAAAGGTGCGCATCTGGCGATGTACTTCGCCGATCACGCCGTCGTGGTGGTCAATCCGGAAGTGTCCTCGGTACGCGATTCCGACCGCATCCTCGGCCTGCTCGCCAGCAAGACCCGGCGCGCCGAGCGCGGCGAAGGCCCGGTCACCCAGCACCTGCTGCTGACCCGCTACAACCCGGCCCGCGTCGCCATCGGCGAAATGCTCAGCGTGAAGGACGTCGAGGAGATCCTCGGCATCGAAGTGGTCGGCGTGATCCCCGAATCGGAAAACGTGCTGACCGCCTCCAACAACGGCATCCCGGTGATCGTCGATGTCAATTCGCATGCCGGTCAGGCTTACAGCGATACCGTGGCCCGCATCCTCGGTGAAGAGCGCCCGCTGCGCTTCATCGACGTGCCCAAGAAGGGCTTTCTCCAGCGCGTGTTCGGAGGTTGATCACGATGGGTATTCTTGATTTCCTGAAGCGCAAGCCGGAGGCCACCGCCACCGTCGCTCGCGAACGCCTGCGCATCATCGTCGCGCAGGAACGCTCCACCCGCGGCGCACCGGACTACCTGCCGATGATGCGTAATGAGCTGCTCGAAGTAATCAAGAAATACATTCACGTCGATCTCGATGCGATCAACATCAATTTCGAGCGCGACAGTGGTCATGAAATCCTCGAACTCTCGGTAACGCTGCCGGACGGCAAGGCTGCCGCCAAGACCGCATAAATTTCCGGCGCACCGTCTGCCGGGTGACTAGATGTCGCCCGGCATCACCCTATCCGCTCCATCGATCTGCGCTGTCCGCGCACGCGCATGCATCCTGAAACCAGCCTCCATTCTGAATCCAATGATCCGGCCAGCGCCGTCATGCGCATGGAACAGATCGGCTTCGACGCCGCCGCCGCCCTGCTCGCTCGCTTCACCCTGCAACTGCAACGCGTGCTGCCGGGCATGCCGATCCCCGGCAGCTTCTGGGGCGACGAGGAGGCTGGCATCATCGGCAGCACCGTGTATGCGCGCGACGACACGCCGGTGCATTCGCTACTGCACGAAGCCGGTCATTTGATCGTGCTGCCGCCCGACAGACGTCTGGACGTCCATACCGACGCCACCGATTCGATCGCGGAAGAGGACGCCACCTGCTATCTGCAGATCGTACTGGCCGATCAATTGCCCGGCGTGGGACGCGAGCGCCTGATGGCCGATATGGATGCCTGGGGCTACTCGTTCCGGCTCGGTTCGACACGGGCGTGGTTCGAACAGGATGCAGGCGAAGCGCTGAAGTTTCTAGAAGAGCGTGGGCTGATCTGAGCAGCCTAGTGCGCGTGCCAGTTGCCGTCACTGCCCTTGCTGTATTGCTTCTTCACCGCCGCCCAGGCGACCTTGTGGGCAGCTTCCTCGCGCGATTCATCGCCGCGCCGCTCGTCCTTGTCGGCGTATTCGATCCATGCGTGGTTGAACGCTTCCTTGTAGATCTCCTGTGCGTGTGTCGGCACATGGTCACGTACCGAATCGGGCAGGTCACTGATGGCTTTGTACGGCATGGCAGGACTCCACTGGCCTGGGTAACGCCATTCATCGCCCATGCGCAGTCAAGTGGCCGTCAATATCGTGTCGTCTTTGCAGAAATTTCTGTACACCATTCTTCCGCCAACCCTGCTAAACAGTGCGATCACACCGAGCACTGGCCTCACCACGCATCGCGGCCTAGAGTCGGCCCGGAACAACTATGAGAGCGCTGGAGGCGTCATGACCACACGCAGGTTGGTGCTGCTATTCGACGGCACCTGGAACAAGCCCGAGTCGAACACCAATGTGGAGCGCCTGCGCCAACTGATTGCGCTGCGCGACCCGGCCGGCATCGA
Source organism: Rhodanobacter sp. (assembly GCA_035566635.1). GTDB lineage: Bacteria > Pseudomonadota > Gammaproteobacteria > Xanthomonadales > Rhodanobacteraceae > Rhodanobacter. The sequence goes on along the minus strand of DATMQY010000013.1, from coordinate 166,707 downwards.
GCAACTGATCAACTACCTTCCCGGCGTCGGTGTGTCGCCGGGCCTGACCCACCTGCTCGGTGGCGCGTTCGGCTACGGCCTGTCGGACAACGTGATCGAGGGCTATCGGTGGCTGTGTGCGGTGTGGCAGCCCGGCGACGATATCTATCTGTTCGGTTTCAGTCGCGGCGCCTATACCGCACGCAGTCTCGGCGGACTGATCCGCAAATGCGGCTTGCTCAAGCGCGCTGCCGACGGCGGTGTGGCGAAGGCCGACATCTCCGCCGCATACGACTTCTATCGCGACATCACCACCCGGCCCGACGATCCTGCCGCGGTGACGTTCCGCGCCAGCCACTCGACCGAGGTCGACATCCACTTCATCGGCGTGTGGGATACGGTCGGCTCGCTCGGCATTCCGGATACCGCCTCGTGGTTTCCGTACGCTCGCTCGCGCTATCAGTTCCACGACACCGAACTCAGCAAGATCGTCAAATATGCATATCAGGCGCTGGCGCTGGACGAGCATCGCGCCGACTTCGCGCCCACGGTATGGACGCGCAATCCGTATACGCTGAAACCCGGCGAGACGCCGACCTCGAAGAAGCTCGAACAGATCGAGATCGAGCAGCGCTGGTTCATCGGCTCGCACTCCGACGTCGGCGGCGGCAACGATCGCGACGGTGCCGGGCGCAAGCCTGATCCGCTGCCTGATCTGCCGCTGGCGTGGCTGCAGCGCAAGGCGATCGACACCGGCCTGGCCTGCAGCGGGTTGCTCATTCCGGTTGCCGATGCCGACATGGGCATGCCGCGCAATTCGTATGCGGAGTTCATGTATGGCATCTACAAGGAATTCAAGCCGCCGTTCGACCGCACGCTGGGCATCGGCGTCAACGAGAAGGTGGACAATTCGGTGTGGCAGCGCTGGCTCGCCGATGCGAGCTACCGTTCGCCGTCACTGGTGCAGGCACTGGCACGCGCGAGCGTCCTGATGTCGGGGGATGCCGTGGTGCAGAGCACGCCTGCGAACCCCGATCAGCCAGCGTAGTTGCGCGCATCCGCCAGCACGCTGCGCACTCATCGCGGCTCGGCAATCTCCGCCTGCAATACCGTGGCCGGATCGGCGCCAGACACGGGCTGGTTCAGCAATCGATGCGTGATCGCGTGATACCGCCACCACGCCAGTGCGCCGATCACGGTAAGCACCGACGCACCCAGTGCGAGATGCAACATGCTGATCGACAGCAGCGGCGACAGCATCCCGGCGACGAAGCTGCACAGCAGCAGGCTGGCGAACGCCTGCACCGAGGAAATGCCTCCGCGCTGCCGCGGAAAACGATCCAGCAGCAACAGCGTCAAGCTGGGAAACGCCAGCTGCACGCCAACGCCGTGCAGGATCAGCGGTAGCATCGACCACGGCAGCCGCGGCGCGGGGAACACCAGCGCCAGCAGCAGATGCAGCGCACACGCCAGCAGCATCACCGCGTAACCCAGGTTCACCGTGAAGCCCACGCTGCGCCGCTCGGCCATTCGGCCGGACAGCCACGCGCCGCCGACCAGACCGGTCACCACCGGCAGGAACAGCCACGGAAACCCCGTCGCCGACAGATGCAGTAGCTCGCGCACGATGCGCGGCGCCGAGGCGATGTACAGGAACAATCCGGCGAAGTTGACCGAACTGGAAATCAGCAGCGGCCAGAACGGCAGATCGCGACTGAAAGACAGGTAGCTGGCCAATAGCGGCCGCGGTGCAAACGATGTGCGCCGTTCGATCGGATGGCTTTCCTCCAGCTGCCACGCGAGTGCCAGCGCCAGCAACGTGGTGAATCCGGCCAGCACCCAGAAGATGCCGTGCCAGCCGCCCAGCGGCAGCAGCAGCGCGCCGACCATCGGCGCGATCACCGGCGCCACCCCGAAAATCATCATCACCCGCGACATCAGCCGCTGCGCGGCGGCGCCCTCGAGACTGTCGCGGATTACCGCGCGCCCCACCACCAGGCCGGCGCCGGCGCACATGCCCTGCAGCGCGCGGCAGGCCAGCAGCATCCCGAACGAAGTGGACAGCGCCGCACCCACCGAGGCCAGCGCATACACCAGCATGCCGGTAACCATCACCGGCTTGCGCCCGATCGCGTCGGAGATCGCACCGTGAAACAGGCTCATTGCCGCATAGGTGATCAGATATACGCTGAGCAGCTGCTGCAACGCGGTGTCGTCCACCGCAAAACGCGCGCCGATCAACGGGAATGCCGGAAACACCGCGTCGATCGAGAACGGCCCGATCATCGAGAGCGCCGCCAACAACCATGGCAGGCTGCGCCGCACAGTGCGATGGGTTGGGTTCATTGGCAGCAGCGGCGTCGATGGGGCCGGGCAGTATAGACCCGCACTTGACGACGAGATGGCCAGATCGACTAGGATGACCGCTCGGGAGATGGCATGCCTCCCGTTTCGCGGAAGCCTGTGGCATTCCCGGAACAAACCACCTCTCGCCTTCGTTGAGGTTGATGATGCCTGCACCACCGGCTTCCGGCGGCGCAGGCGTGCCTGCCCGCGGCAACCGGACACTTTCACTGTCAGGAGACGCGCTCGTGGGCTTTACCGGATTTGTTGCGATTGGTATCGGCGGCGCCCTGGGCTGCTGGCTGCGCTGGCTGCTCGGCACGCTGTTCAACCACCTGTTCCCCACCCTGCCGCTGGGCACGCTGACGGCCAACCTTGTCGGCGGGTTGCTGATGGGTTGCATGATGGGTCTGTTCGGCCACTTCCAGGCGCTGTCGCCGGAACTGCGGCTGTTCGTGTTCACCGGCTTTCTCGGCGGGCTGACCACCTTCTCCACCTTCTCCGCCGAATCCGCCACGCTGCTGTTGCGCCAGCAATACCTGTGGTTCAGCGGTCATGTGGCCGCGCATGTGGTCGGCTCGCTGGCGATGACCCTGCTCGGCATCTTCCTCACCCGCAGCCTGCTGCGTCATTGACCCGGGAATTTCCATGAATCAGGAAACCGTGCAGCAGGGTGTGCATCTGTACTTCTACTGCCATCTGCGCGCAAAGCACGACGGTATGCTGCTGTCCGAGTGGTTGCTGGAGCAAGCCAAGCGGCATGGCCTCGGGGGCGGCTCGGTGTTTCGCGCGATCGCGGGCTTCGGCCGGCATGGCGTGCTGCACGAAGAACAGTTCTTCGAGCTCGCCGACGATCTGCCGATCAAGATCGAATTCCTGCTGCACAAAGATCAGGCCGAACTGCTGCTGCAACTGGTGCGCGCTGCCGGCGTCGACGCGACGTATGCATATTCACCGGCAAGCTTCGCGGTAATCAGCAAGCCCTAGATCCGCACGAACCACGCTACTGCGAGGCAACGCATGAGCCAGGACGATCTGAAAAACCGCGCCAGCGAATTGCTGGCACAGGCCGGCATCCACATCAACGGCGATGCCCCGATCGATCTGCGCGTGCATGACAGGCGTTTGTATGCGCGCGTGTTCGCGCATGGCACGCTCGGTCTGGGTGAGGCGTACATGGACGGCTGGTGGGATGCCGACGACCTGCCCGGCCTGTGCACCAGCCTTCTCACCGCCGGGCTGGACCAGGAACTGAAGACGATCGATACCCTGCTCGCCCATCTGAAGGCGCGCTTCATCAACCTGCAGCGCGGCGAGCGCGCATTCGAGGTCGGCAAGGCGCACTACGACCTCGGCAACGATCTGTTCCACGCCATGCTGGGCGAGCGCATGGTGTATTCCTGCGGCTACTGGGCCAAGGCCGACAACCTCGACGCCGCGCAGGCAGCCAAGCTCGACCTGGTCTGCCGCAAGCTCCAGTTGCAGACCGGCCAGCGCGTACTCGACATCGGCTGCGGCTGGGGCGAGGCACTGAAGTACGCGGCCGAACGCTATGGCATCGCGGGCGTCGGCATCACCGTCTCGCAGGAGCAGGCCGACTACGCGCGCGAGCTGTGCGCCGGGCTGCCGATCGAGATCCGCCTGCAGGATTACCACGACATCGACGAGCGCTTCGACGCGGTGTATTCGCTGGGCATGTTCGAGCATGTCGGCGGCAAGAACTATCGCGCGTATTTCGAATGCGTGCGCCGCTGCCTGAAGGACGACGGCCTGTCGCTGCTGCATTGCATCGGCAGCAACAGCGCACCGGGACAGAGCGACCCGTGGATCGAGAAATACATCTTCCCGAACTCGATCATCCCCGCCGCCAGCCAGGTAGCCGCCGCGCTGGAAGACCTGTTCGTGGTCGAGGACTGGCACAACTTCGGCGCCGACTACGACCGCACGCTGATGGCGTGGCGGGCCAACATCGAAGCGGCATGGCCTACCCTGCCGGCCAGCTACGACGAACGCTTCCGCCGCATGTGGCGCTATTACCTGGCTATTTCCGCGGCAGTCTTTCGCAGCCGCCGCGACCAGCTGTGGCAGATCACGCTGAGCCCGCACGGCGTCGCCGGCGGTTATCGCGTGCCGCGCTGAGGTCGCTTGTTCGTAGGGGAGTTGCCGCCAACACCGTCGCGACGCATAGCGCAGTTTGTCGTCGTACGGGAATTCGGGTGACGTGTCGGAGACTTTCGTGAATAACATCAGCTGGTGGTCGCTGGATTGAACTGTCCAACGCTTCCCGCAACACTGCCGGCATGAACTCCACCTTCCTCGCGCGCCTCCTCATAGCTCTCGCCCTACTGCTGCTACCCGCAGCAGCCATCGCTCGTCCCGCGCTGTGGGTCGTGAAAGGCGCCAACACCACGATCTACCTGTTTGGCACCGTGCACTTGCTGCCGAATGACACGGCGTGGCACTACCCGGCGCTGGATCAGGCGATGACGGACAGCCAGACGCTCTACATCGAACTGACCGACGACGATCAGGCGAACATGATGGCGCTGGTGTTGCGCTATGGGATGGACACGTCGCGCCCGCTGCCGACCCTGCTCAACCATGCCGAACAGTTGCGGTTGAACATCGCGGCGAACAAGGCCGGCGTGCCCGGTGGCGTGCAGACGCTGAACATGATGCGCCCATGGCTGGCTGCGTTGACGCTGGCGACAGCGCCGCTGCTGAAGGCGGGGCTCGATCCCGAGCACGGCGTGGACAAGCAGCTGAAGGCGCAGATGGCCGGCGCCGGCAAGCCGGTGCTGGGGCTGGAAACCGCCGAGCAGCAGATCCGCTTTCTCGCCGACATGCCACAGGCGGTCGAACTGGCCTTCCTGCGCTCGAGCATCCGCGATGTCGACAAGGGCCCGATCGAACTCACCGAGCTGATCGACGCGTGGAAGAACGGCGACACCGCCACCATCGCCCGCCTCGAAGACGAAGACATGCGCCAGACCGAGCCGAAGCTGTACCAGCGTCTGCTCGTGCAGCGCAACGGAGTATGGGCAAAAAAGATCGCCGCCATGCTGCAGCAGCCTGGCACCGTCTTCATCGCCGTCGGCGCCGCACACCTGGCCGGGCCGGACAGCGTGCAGGCGCAGTTGGCGAAGCTTGGCATCGAGACGGTGCGCCAATAGCCGAATACCCTGTGGAAGCGGCTGCAGCCATGATGCCTCCGGCCAGCGTATCGAACAGCATCGCGACTGAAGCCACACCCGCGCGGATCGGCACGTTCCCTACAAGAACCGGGCGCTTTCTGGCACCATCGTCCGGCTATCCGCGCGCCGCGCGTTACTCATCAGACCTCACCGCATGAACCTGCAAGCCAATTACGAACAGATCCCGCTCAAGGAATACGCCGAGCGGGCCTATCTCGACTACTCGATGTACGTGGTGCTGGATCGGGCGCTGCCGTTCGTCGGCGACGGTCTGAAGCCGGTACAGCGCCGCATCATCTACGCGATGAGCGAGCTGGGGCTGGCCGCCACGGCGAAGCCCAAAAAGTCGGCGCGTACCATCGGCGACGTGATCGGCAAGTTCCATCCGCATGGCGACAGCTCCTGCTACGAAGCGATGGTGCTGATGGCGCAGCCGTTCTCGTACCGCTATCCACTGGTCGACGGCCAGGGCAACTTCGGTTCGCCGGACGATCCGAAGAGCTTCGCCGCGATGCGCTACACCGAGAGCAAGCTCAGCCCGATCGCCGAGGCGCTGCTGGGCGAGCTGGGCCAGGGCACGGTCGATTGGGTACCGAACTTCGACGGCACCATGGACGAACCAAGCTGGCTGCCGGCACGCGTGCCACACGTACTGCTGAACGGCTCGATGGGCATCGCGGTAGGCATGGCCACCGACATCCCGCCGCACAACCTGCGTGAGCTGATCAGCGCCTGCATCCGTCTGCTCGACGACCCGGACGCCACCGTCGCAGACCTGTTCGAGCATGTGCGCGGCCCGGATTACCCGACCGAGGCGGAGATCATCACTCCGCGCGCCGATCTGCTGGCTATGTACGAGAGCGGCATGGGTTCGGTGCGCGCCCGCGCGGTGTACCAGCGCGAGGAAGGCAACATTGTGATCACCGCGCTGCCGCATCAGGTCAGCCCATCGAAGATCCTCGAACAGATCGCCGCGCAGATGCGCGCGAAGAAGCTGCCGATGATCGAGGACCTGCGCGACGAATCCGATCACGAGAATCCGATCCGGCTGGTGCTGGTACCGCGTTCCAGCCGCGTCGATGCGGACGAGCTGATGCCGCATCTGTTCGCCACCACCGATCTGGAGAAGAGCTTCCGCGTCAATCTCAACATGATCGGCCTGGATGGCCGGCCGCAGGTGAAGAATCTCAAGCGCATCCTCACTGAATGGCTGACGTTCCGCACCAGCACGGTGACCAAGCGCCTCGAACACCGCCTGGCGAAAGTCGAACGCCGCCTGCACCTGCTGGAAGCGCTGCGCATCGCCTACCTCAATCTGGACGAGGTGATCCGCATCGTGCGCAGCGAGGACGAGCCCAAGCCCGTCCTGATGGCGCGCTTCAAGCTCAGCGAGGAACAGGCCGACTACATCCTCGAAACCCGCCTGCGCCAACTGGCACGGCTGGAGGAGATGAAGATCACCGCCGAGCGCGACCAGCTTGAAGAGGAGCGCGCGCGTATCAGCGTGCTGCTGAAATCGCCGGCCAAGCTGAAGGGTCTGATCAAGGAAGAACTGCGTGCCGACGCCGCCAAGTTCGGCGACGACCGCCGCTCGCCGCTGGTACAGCGCGAAGCGGCGCAGGCGCTGGACGAAAGCGCGCTGGTCGCCAGCGAGCCAGTCACCGTGGTGCTGAGTCAGAAAGGCTGGGCGCGTGCGGCGAAGGGCCACGACATCGATGCCGAGGGTCTGAACTATCGCGAGGGCGACGGCCTGCTTGCCGCGGTGAAGGCGCGCACCACCCAGCAGGTGGCGTTCATCGACTCCACCGGCCGCAGTTATTCCACGCCCGCGCACACGCTGCCTTCGGCGCGCGGCAACGGCGAACCGCTGACCGGGCGCTTCAGTCCGGTCGCCGGCGCCAGTTTCGACGCAGTGATCGCCGGCGACAACGACACCCGGCTGATCCTCGCCACCGACTTCGGCTACGGTTTCGTCACCCGCTTCGAATCGCTCACCGGTCGCAACAAGGCCGGCAAGCAGATCATCAGCCTCAGCGATGGCGCACATGTACTGGCGCCGCAGATCAGCGCCGATCCGGCGCGCGACCGCATCGTGGTGGTCACCACCGAAGGCCATCTGCTGATGTTCTCGGTGGCCGAACTGCCCGAGCTGGACAAGGGCAAGGGCAACAAGCTGATCGAGGTACCGAAGGCGAAACTCACCAGCGGCGACGAGCGCGTGGCCGGTGTGGCAGTGGTCAGCGAGGGCAAGGGCGAGGTGACGATGTATGCCGGCCAGCGCAAGCTCACCCTGAAGTGGTCGGATCTGGTCGAATACGGCGGCAACCGTGCCACCCGCGGCGGCCTGCTGCCGCGCGGCCTGCGTCGGGTGGAGCGGATCGAAACCACCGGCTGACGGGTTGCGGCAGGAACTTCCTGCCGTTGCGCGCTTCGAAGGTGGAGGTGCACGTCAACGCGCTCACGCGCGTTGAGCACGTCATACCCCGGAGTACTCATGAACATCAAACGGCACCTCACCGCTCTCGCGACCACCTTGCTGGTCGCCACGGCATCGGCACAGACGACCAGCAAGCCGCTGAATCTCAAGCTGCCGCCCAGCGACATCCCTGCGCCCAGCACGACGGCGGCCAAACCGACCAGCAGCGCGCCCGGCGCGTACTACGGCGACACCAGCGGTCGCATGGGCAACACCAGCGCCGACGTAACCACCACCAGCGGCTGCGACGACTCCACCTTCAACCAGGCGCAGGTGCATGGCAGCGTCAGCGCCGGCGTCGTCAGCGGCAGCCACATGGGCACCGGCACCTGGAACGCCGGCACGGTCAACCTCAGCAAGAGATTCGGCGATTGCGACCACCCCACCGGGGGTGTCAGCATCTCGGTCGGTGGCGGCAGCGGCAACTTCCACGGCCGCGGCCACTGATCGACGGCGCAACGCAATCGGGGGAAACCGCCCATGCACGGCGAATACAAGATGCCCGGCGGCAAGCTGGTGGTGATCGATCTCGACGTGCGCGACGGTCGCCTCGCCGACGTGCAGCTGAGCGGTGATTTCTTCCTCGAACCGGACAACGCGCTGCACGCGATCAACACTGCACTGGAAGGCCAGCCAGCACAGGCCGACGAGGCGGAACTCAGCCGCGCCGTGCGCGACGCGCTCACGCCCGACGTGGTGATGTATGGTCTTTCCCCGGAAGCCATCGCGGTCGCCGTGCGCCGCGCCTTGCACTGGGAAGCCTAAGCATGATGCGTACCGATTGGCGCGACCACGACTGGCAGCTGCTGCACACGCTGCCACAATCGCCGTCACTGCACATGGCGCTGGATGATGTGCTGACCCACGAGGTCGGTGCCGGTCGCCGCGCCCCGACCCTGCGCATCTGGGAATGGGCTTCACCCGCGGTGGTGATCGGCCGCTTCCAGTCGCTGCGCAACGAGGTCGATATGTCGGCCGCGCAGCGCCATCGCATCGAGGTGGTGCGCCGGGTCAGTGGTGGCGGCGCGATGTTCATCGAGCCGGGCAATACGATCACCTATTCGATCTACGCACCGCTGTCGCTGATCAAGGGTCTGTCGTTCCAGGAAGCGTATGCGTTTCTCGACACATGGGTGTTGCAGGCGCTGGACGAACTGGGCATCAAGGCGTGGTACCAGCCGCTCAACGACATCGCCTCCGAAAGTGGCAAGATCGCTGGCGCGGCACAGGTGCACCGCGGTGGTGCGGTGCTGCATCACGTGACGATGGCCTACGACATCGACGCTGGGAAAATGCTGGACGTGCTGCGTATCGGCCGCGAGAAACTATCCGACAAGGGCACCGTCAGCGCGGCCAAGCGGGTCGACCCGTTACGCAGCCAGACCGGCCTGCCACGCGAGGCGGTGATCGAGCGCATGGTCGCCACCTTCCGTCGCCTGCACGGACTCCGTGACGATGTCGTGCGGCACGACGAACAGGCGCGTGCCGAAGAACTGGCACTGGGCAAATTCTCCAGCGCGGCGTGGCTGGCCGACGTAGCGTGAGCTTCACCCCCGACCCCTGGCAAAGTCGGGGGAGAGAGGGGCACAGCGCGACACTCGCCTCGCGCGCTTATTACCGACTATACGACCACGACTGCAAACGGCCGTCCTTGTACGGCATCACACCGTGGAACGGGCGTGGGTCGGCGTCGAACACCAGCGGCAGGAAGTGGCGGTCGCCTTCCCACATCGGCAGCGTCAGCAGGCGCTCCAGCGCCACCCATTCCAGCGTGCCCTCGGCATTGGCAGTAAACGGCGTTCCGGCGTAGCGGTCGATCACGAAGATGAAGCCGAGCCAATCCTCGCCGTGCTTGCCGAAACCCGGCCAGTTCAGCGTGCCGCGCAATTGCATCGATTCGCAGCTGATCCCGGCTTCCTCGAGAATCTCGCGCTGCATGCAGGTGGCGATATCCTCGCCCGGCTCCATCTTGCCGCCGAGGCCGTTGTACTTGCCCAGGTGCTGATCGTCCGGGCGCGCGTTGCGATGGATCATCAACACTTCACTGCGGTCGGGCGACAGCACATAGCCGAGCGTTGCCACGATCGGGGTATAGGGCATGGCGAGAGCACCGTAAAAGACCCAAGTTTAACGGCAGCAGCCCTTCCACGCAGGTGTGCGGGCTGAACGTCCGGCGTGCCCGGACTTGCACACACACGACAGGGCAGCGACCATCGGCAGATGCGCCCTTCCGCTTCACTTTTGCTCCGCACTCTTTCGAGCCACCGGTTGCTGCATGTGCTGCTGCCGCTGACCCTGCTCGTCGGCCTGCCCGGCTGCGCCCCGCCAGCGCGTGCGCTGGACAGCAGCGAGCTGGCGTTCGAAGGCCAGAACTACCGCGTCGTCCATCTGGATCTCAAGCGCGAGCGCCTCGGCCTGCACTGGCGCGACCCGCAGAATGACCAGCCATTCGGCAGCATCGAGACGCTGCGCCAGTGGGGCGAAGCGCGCGGCCAGCGGCTGCTGTTTGCCGCCAATGCCGGCATCTACGACCACCGATTCGCGCCGCTTGGCCTGTACGTGGAAAACGGCAAGACCGTGGTGCCGCTGAATCTGGCGCACGGCAATCCGGCGTCCGGCAATTTTTCGCTGCTGCCGAACGGCGTGTTCGCGATCTATCCGGACGGCCATGCCGCGGTGCGCACCAGCGCTGCGTTCAAGGCTGAAGGCAAACCGGCACAGTGGGCCACCCAATCCGGCCCGATGTTGCTGATCGACGGCAAGCTCAACGAGCAGTTCGTCGATGACTCGTCCAGCCTGAAGTGGCGCAGCGGCGTATGCGTGAAAACTCCCCACGAAGCGGTCTTTGCGGTGAGCGAGGCACCGGTGAACTTCCATACGTTTGGACGGCTATTTCGCGACAAGCTCGGCTGCCGCGATGCACTGTACCTGGACGGCAGCATCTCGCAGCTGTACGTCGACGGCGAAGGCTATGCCGGTGCGCCAACCTTCATGGTCAAGCCTTACGCCGGCATCTTCGCCGTGTTCGCCAAACCATGATGGCGCGGCCCAGGGCAGCAAGGCGCGTTCGCGTCCTGCGCGCCCTGCTGTTCGCGCTGCTGGCACTGCTGCTGATCGCGTTCATCGCAGGCTGGTACCTGCTCGCCGGCAGCCGCGCCCGGCTCGATGGCACACGCCGGATAACGGGCCTCACCGCGCCCGTCAGCATCAGCCGCGACGCGCTGGGCACGGTCACCATCGAGGGAAAAAACCGCTCCGACATCAGCTACGCGCTCGGCTATGTGCACGCGCAGGAACGTTTCTTCGAGATGGATCTAATGCGCCGCATGCCGGCCGGCGAACTGTCCGCGCTGGTCGGCCCGGCCGCGCTGAAGGTCGATCTCAACCATCGCCGGCACCGCCTGCGCGCAGTGGTCGAGGCGGCCTATGTGCGGTTGCCGTCGACGCAGAAGCACGAGCTCGACCGCTACCGCGACGGCGTCAATGCCGGCCTCGCCGACCTGCGTGTGCGGCCGTGGGAATACCTGCTGCTGAACACCAGACCGCAGCCGTGGCGATCGGAAGACAGCGCGCTGATGATCGCCGCGATGTACCTCGACTTGAATCGCGACGGTCGCAACGAGCGCGAACTGCGCATGGCGCAGATGCGCTCGGTGCTGCCCGGGCCGCTGGTGGATTTTCTGTTGTCGCCCGACCCTGACTGGGAAGCACCGCTGAGCGGCGAACTGTCGCGTTCGCCGGTGATCCCCGCGGCTGACGTGTTCGACCTACGCCATGCTGTCTCGGCCAAATCATCCGCCGACATGGCTGCCGCACTGGCGCCGGCACTCGATGCGCCGCGTCCCGGCAGCAACAATTTCGCGGTAGGCGGCTCGCTCACCGGCACCGGCGCGGCGATGCTCGCGAACGACATGCATCTCGGCCTGCGCGTGCCGAACATCTGGTTCCGGACGCGCCTGCGCTATCCCGATGCCACCGCACCGAACGGCCAGCGCGACGTCAATGGCGTCAGCCTTCCCGGCACACCGGCAGTCATCGTGGGTTCCAACGGTCAGATCGCCTGGGGCTTCACCAACAGCTACGGCGACTGGCAGGACTGGGTGCGCGTGCCGCGCGATCCGGCCGATTCCATGCGTTACAAAGTGCCAGACGGCTGGGCAACGATCGTGAGCCACACCGAACACATCCAGGTCAAAGGCCAGCCCGACACCATCCTCAAGATCGAGGACACCTGCTGGGGCCCGATCATGGACAAGGATGTCGACGGCACGCCGTTGGCGCTGGCGTGGATCGCCGGCCAGCCGCGCGGCTACAACCTCGAACTGATGCAGCTGGAACGCATGCCGGACGTGACCAGCGCGCTGAATCTCGCGCCACAGCTCGGCATGCCGCCGCAGAATCTGCTGGTCGCCGACAGCGCCGGACATATCGGCTGGACGCTGGCCGGCAACAGCATTCCGCTGCGCGTTGGCATCGATCCGCTGCTGCCGTCGGACTGGTCGAAGCCTGGCAGCGGCTGGCAAGGCTGGGCCACTCCCGCGCAATATCCGCGCATCGAAAACCCCACCGACGGCCGCTTGTGGACGGCCAACAACCGTACCGTCGACGGCGATGCGCTGGCCCTGCTCGGCAACGGCGGACACGATCTCGGTGCACGCGCGCAGCAGATCCGCGACGACCTGCGCGCACGCGCCAGCTTCACGCCGGGCAACCTGCTCGACATCCAGCTGGACACCCGCGCCGTGCTGCTGACCCGCTGGCAGCAACTGCTGCAGCAGACCCTGGCCGACAGCAAGAATCCGGCACTGCAGCAGTTGCGCCAGCTCACCCAGACGTGGAGCGGTCACGCCGCCGTCGACAGTGTCGATTACCGGCTGGTGCGTGAATTTCGCAACCGGGTCGGCGAACTCGTGCTGGCGCCGTTCGCCGCACAGGTAACACAGCGTCATCAGGACTTCAGCTGGCCCGGCGAAAACAGCGCCGAGGCCGCGGTGTGGGAGCTGATCCGCGATCAACCACCACAGCTGCTCGATCCGAAATATCCCGACTGGCACGCGCTGCTCACCGATGCTGCCACCCAGGTGGCGACCGAGCTTGGCAGGCAACCCGGCGGCCTCGCTGCACGCAGTTGGGGCGAGTACAACCGCAGCGCGATCAACCACCCGCTGTCCGCGGCACTACCGCACTGGCTCGGCCGTCTCATCGACATGCCCGATCAGCCACTGCCCGGCGACAACAACATGCCGCGCGTCGCCATGCCCGACTCCGGCGCCTCCGAACGCCTCGACGTATCGCCCGGCCACGAAGCCGACGGCGTGCTTGAGATGCCCGGCGGCCAAAGCGACAACCCGCTGTCGCCGTACTTCGGCGCCGGACATGCGGACTGGGTCAGCGGCCGACCGACGCCGTTGTTGCCGGGGAAGACCGAGCACACGCTGATGCTGCAACCGTAGACTTCGTGAAGCACCACTTCGACTTATAGCAATGCGGTGCTCACGATGCCGGCGCCAGCAGCCGCTCGCATACCGCGCGATAGACCGCCGGCAATCGCTCCAGCTCGTTCAGCGCAACACATTCGTCCACCTTGTGGATCGTGGCATTGACCGGACCGATCTCCACCACTTCGGCCCCCATCGGTGCGATGAAGCGACCGTCGGAGGTGCCGCCGCCAGTGCTCTGTTCGGGATCGAGGCCGCAAAGGTCGCGGCACACGGCCACCATCGTCTCGCGCAGCACGCCACCCGGCGGCGTCAGGAATGGTTCGCCGGAGAGATTCCAGTCCAGCACGAAATCAAGGCCGTGCCGCGCGAGGATGGCCTCGGCGCGCGCGCGCAGATCTTCCGCGCGGCTGGCCGTGCAGTAGCGGAAGTTGATCAACGCGGTGAGCACGCCGGGAATGACATTGTTGGCACCGGTGCCAGCGTTGAGGTTCGAGACCTGGAACGACGTGGGCGGAAAGTCGCTATTGCCTTCGTCCCAGCGCTCTGCCGCCAGCTCGGCCAGTGCGGGTGCGAAAGCATGGATCGGATTCAGCGCCTTTTCCGGATAGGCCACATGCCCTTGCACGCCACGCACCGTGAGCGTACCCGACAGCGAGCCGCGGCGGCCCACGCGGATCAGGTCGCCGAGTTTCTCCTTCGCCGACGGCTCGCCTACCACGCACCAGTCGATGCGTTCGCCAACGGCGCGGAACTGTTCCACCACCTTGCGCACGCCATCGAGGTTGGTCGGCCCTTCCTCGTCGCTGGTCAGCAGCAAGCCGACCCGGCCGCGATGCTGCGGATGCGTCGCCACGAACTGCTCCAGCGCCACCACCATCGCCGCCACCGAGCCTTTCATGTCGGCAGCACCACGGCCGTATAGACGGCCATCGCGAATGGTCGGCTCGAACGGCGGGCTTTGCCAGGAAGCCTCCGGCCCGCTGGGCACCACGTCGGTGTGGCCGAGAAATACCAACGTCGGTTCAGCTGTGCCGTGCGTGGCCCATAGATTGTCCACCTCGCCGTAGCGCAGGTACTCGACGCGAAAGCCCGCATGCTCGAGGCGCGCCCCGATCAACGGCAGGCAGCCGGCATCTTCTGGCGTCACCGAACGGCGGCGGATCAGGTCACAGGTGAGATCGAGGACATCGGACATGGGCATTCGCAGGGTGCAGCGGCAGGGCGATGGCGCAGCATACCAAGCGCACCACGCGTTCGTTCCTTCAACCTGCCAGCAGCATGCCCAGAAGATGGCCCATGGCATAGGTGATCGCCGCCGCGGCGGCGGTGATGCCGAACTGGCGCGCGATCGAGAACAGCATGCTGCGCCCGGTGAACAGCGAGGTGCCGATGCCTATCAACGCCAGCCCGACCGCGGTGGCACACACGCTGGCCAGCAGGGCGGCATGTCCGTCGAGGAAGAAATACGGCGCCACCGGGAACAGCGCGCCGCAGGCGAAGAGGCAGAACGACGAGACCGCCGCACCATACGCCGAGCCGCCCAGTTCGCCCGGATCGACGCCCAGATCCTCGCGCACCAGCATGTCCAGCGCTGCGCGCGGCGTCTCGGCGATATGCTCGGCCAGGTGCTCGGCGGCGGCAGGCTCCAGTCCCTTCTCGCGATAGATGCCGGCGATGTGCTGCAAGCCGTCTTCCGGCGCCACCGCGAGACGCTCGGCGCGTTCGGTGATCTGTGCCTGATAGAACTCGCGCGAACTGTTCACCGACAGCCATTCGCCCAACGCCATCGAGCACGCACCGGCAACCAGCCCGGCCAGACCCGCCAGCAACACCGCGCGATCGCCGGACGCGGCGCCGGCCATGCCCATCACCAGGCTGACGTTGGAGACCAGCCCGTCATTGGCGCCGAGTACCGCTGCGCGCAACGTATTGCCGCTCTGCGTGCGATGCCTATGACCGTGCGCACCTAACTCGTGCGGCGGGATGAAATGGTCACGATGGCCGCTGCGATCGACCGGCGTGGCGTCGTGGTCGGCATGTTCCAGCCGCACCACCGTCGGCATCACGAACTCAGTACCGAAGCGCTGCGCGAACCAGCTCAGCGCGCGCACGCGCAGGCCAATCCGAATCGGCGGCACGGCCACGCCGAGTTCGCGCAGGTGCGTCTCCCAGAACTGCGCATTGCCCCGCTCGCCAGCGGCGATGCGTCGATAGACCTGACTCAGCCGTGGATCCGTCGCCAGCTCGGCCAACCGCGCATACAGCGCCGCGTTGTCGCGTTCGATGCGCAGGTTGTTGCGGAACCGCCGCGCACGATGCATGCCCATCTCAGCGTCCGAACAATTTCTTGAAGCCGTTATCGGTAAAGCCCACGCTCACCGTGCCATCGGGCTGCACCACCACCGGACGACGGATCAGTGCGGGATATTCCTTCAGCAGCAAGGTCCATTCCGGATCACTGCCCGGGTTCTTGCGCTGCGGCAGCAGGTTGCGCCAGGTCGTGCCGGCCTTGTTGACCAGTTTTTCCCAGCCGCCGAGCTGCTGCGCCCAGTCCTTCAGCGTCGCAGCCGGCACCGGGTTGGCGCGGTAGTCGACGAAGTCATGCGTCACGTCGAAACGGGCCAGCCAGTTGCGTGCCTTCTTGCAGGTGTCGCAATTTGGAAGTCCATACAGGACGGGATTCATTCGCCGCTCCGCAGCAGTTCGTTGATGCTGGTCTTGCTGCGCGTCTTCGCATCCACCTGCTTGACGATGATCGCGGCGTACAGGCTGTGGCTGCCATCCTTCGCCGGCAGGCTGCCTGCCACCACCACGCTGCCGGCCGGCACGCGGCCGTAGCTGGTTTCGCCGGTGGCGCGGTTGTAGATTCGGGTGGACTGGCCGAGGAACACGCCCATGCCGATCACGCTGCCGCGCTCCACCACCACGCCTTCCACCACTTCCGAGCGTGCGCCGATGAAGCAGTTGTCCTCGATGATGGTGGGGTTGGCCTGCAGCGGTTCCAGCACGCCGCCGATGCCGACCCCGCCGGACAGGTGCACGCCTGCGCCGATCTGCGCGCAGGAACCGACCGTGGCCCAGGTATCGATCATGCTGCCGGCACCGACGTAGGCGCCGATATTGACGTAGCTCGGCATCAACACGGCGTCCTTCGCGATGTGTGCCCCACGACGCACCAGCGCGCCAGGTACCACGCGCGCACCGAGCTGCTGCAGTTCGGCGTCGTTGCCGTGTGCAAAGCGCAGCGGCACCTTGTCGAACGCCTGTGCCGGGCCACCGTCGACCACGTGGTTGTCGTTGATGCGGAAGTACAGCAGCACCGCCTTCTTGATCCACTGGTTCACCGTCCAGCCGCCTTGTCCATCTGGCTCGACGACCCGGCGTTCACCCGATTCAAGCAGGTCGATGACCTGGCCGATGGCGGGTCGCAGGTGGGTCTCGATCTCGGCTTGGGTCAGCTCGTTGCGGCGATCGAAGGCGGCGTCGATCAGGGATTCAATGGCTTGCATGGGACTCGTTCACTGGTGGAAATCGGGAGAGAGTGGGCTATCGCGGAGCTGGCTATCAAGAGTACATGTTGCCACTGCCGCCGATGCATTCATCCGCATTTAACGCGATCCGGCAGTACATTGGACGGCCTTCGGCAACCGCGCGACACTGCCGCTGGATCATCGGAAACGCATGCAGTCGGGAGTATCGCGAACCATTGCATCACTTCCCGCGCCGCCCATTCTTTCACACCTTGCCAAGGAGCCTGAAATGAGCCCGTTGAAGATCGCCGTGCTGGTCGGAAGTCTGCGCAAGGATTCATTCAACCGCCGACTCGCCCGCGCGGTGGAGAAGCTCGCGCCTGCCGAATTCGCATTCAGACATATCCAGATCGACGACCTGCCGCTGTACTCGCAGGATTTCGATGCCGCCTATCCCGCCGTCGCCACCCGGCTGAAAAAGGACATCGAATCGGCCGATGCCCTGCTGTTCGTCACGCCCGAGTACAACCGTTCGATTCCCGGCGTACTGAAGAACGCGATCGACATCGCGTCACGGCCTTGGGGCACCAACTCCTTCGCCGGCAAGCCGGGCGCCGTGATCGGGACATCGATCGGCTCGACCGGCACGGCGCTGGCGCAACAGCACCTGCGCAACGTACTCGCCTATCTCGACGTACCGACGCTGGCGCAACCGGAAGTGTTCGTCCAGTTCAAGGATGGGCTGATCGCCAATGACGGCACGATCCACAACGAAGACACCAAGAAATTCCTGCAGGGTTTCATGGACAGCTACGTGGCTTGGGTTCGACGTTCCGCGCGCTGAGAAAGGACCAGGCAGGCCGCTGATCCGACCGGACTGGGCACCCCGTTTTCACCCCATCGAAACGGCGTGTATGCCCATCATGTGTCGCCCGCTTGCGTCGCGACGGCCCGGTACAGCATCGTCCGCTTCCCCTGCCGCCACGGCGCGAGATTCGTCCCGTCAGCCTGCCGCAGGGGTCGCATCATGCGCGAACAAATCAGTGAAGGATTCATGGTTTTCGTCTCCGACGGCGACGAAGGGATCGGCTCCGTTCGAGAGATCAGGCACGGCTTGCCCGAACTGGTCGTCTATATCGAGAACGCTGGCGATTTCGTCGTGCCGCTCTCGGCGGTCAAGGCCGTCCATTCCGACAAGGTCGTGCTGAACTTCGACCGCCTGGATCTGCGCCTGCGCGATGCGATCCGTCACGCGCGCGATTCGGAAGACCCGGACTACGAATCACCGGCCTCGACGGAAGACGAAGACACCTGAGCAGAGTCCGGGAAGCCGTCTACCCAAAACGCAAAAACGGCGCGAACCCTGAAGGTCGCGCCGTTTCTGGATCCAAATTGGTGGGCGGTACAAGGATCGAACTTGTGACCCCTTCCATGTCAAGGAAGTGCTCTACCGCTGAGCTAACTGCCCATTTCGCCTCGGCTTGCCGAGCGAGTGGCGAATTATACGGGAGTGACGGACGCTCGACAACATCCCCAACCGGATGGGGACTTAACGCAGGGCCTGTTCACGCAGCTGATGGATCTGGTCGCGCAGCTTGGCGGCGTCCTCGAACTCCAGATTTTGCGCGTGCTTGTACATCTGCGCCTCGAGTTTCTTCAGCATGCTGGCGGCCTGCTGCGGGTTGAACGCGGCATAATCGGCCGCCTGCTCGGCCACCGCCGTGCGGCTGCGGGTGGATTTGCTGCCGCGCCGATTGCCGGCCTCGCTGCGCGCGCCCTCCATGATATCGGCGATGCGCCGCACGATGGTGGTCGGGGTGATTCCCTGCTGCTCGTTCCACGCCAACTGCTTCTCGCGGCGACGCGCCGTCTCGTCCATGGCCGCCTGCATCGAGCGGGTGATCTGATCGCCGTACAAGATCGCCTTGCCGCGCACGTTGCGGGCGGCGCGGCCGATGGTCTGGATCAGCGAACCGGTGGAACGCAGGAAACCTTCCTTGTCGGCATCCAGGATCGCCACCAGTGACACCTCAGGCATGTCCAGTCCTTCGCGCAGCAGGTTGATGCCGACCAGCACGTCGAACTCGCCCAGGCGCAGGTCGCGGATGATCTCGCTGCGCTCGACCGTCTCGATGTCCGAGTGCAGATAGCGCACTTTCACGTCGTGCTCGGCCAGGTATTCGGTGAGGTTCTCCGCCATCCGCTTGGTCAGCGTGGTAACCAGCACGCGATCGCCGATCGCCACGCGCTTGTGCACTTCGCTGAGCAGATCGTCGACCTGGGTGCGCACCGGCCGCACTTCCACTTCCGGGTCGACCAGCCCGGTCGGACGCACCAGCAGTTCGACCACCGCCTCGCCGGACTTATCCAGCTCGTAGGCGCGCGGTGTGGCCGAGATATAGATCGAGCGCGGCACACGCTGTTCCCACTCCTCGAATTTCAGCGGCCGGTTGTCCGTCGCCGACGGCAACCGGAAACCGAACTCCACCAGCGTCTCCTTGCGCGAGCGGTCGCCCTTGTACATCGCGCCGAGCTGCGGCACGGTGACGTGCGATTCGTCGACCACCAGCAGCCCGTCGGACGGCAGATAGTCGAATAGCGTCGGCGGCGGCTCGCCGGGCGCGCGCCGGGTCAAGTGTCGCGAGTAGTTCTCGATGCCCTGGCAATAGCCGACCTCGGTCATCATCTCGATATCGAAGCGGGTGCGCTGATCCAACCGCTGCGCCTCGACCAGCTTGTTCTCGCGATACAGCAGTTCCAGCCGCTCCTTCAGTTCCAGCTTGATCGTCTCGATCGCGTTCAACACGCTCTCGCGGGTGCTGGCGTAGTGCGTGCGCGGGTAGACCGTGTAGCGCTGCACCTTGCGGACCGTCTCGCCGGTGAGCGGATCGAACAGCGCCAAGTTCTCCA
The DNA here is from genome assembly GCA_035566635.1 of Rhodanobacter sp. GTDB lineage: Bacteria > Pseudomonadota > Gammaproteobacteria > Xanthomonadales > Rhodanobacteraceae > Rhodanobacter. The sequence goes on along the minus strand of DATMQY010000013.1, from coordinate 146,894 downwards.
CTTCGCCGTCGAACAGCTCGATGCGCAGCGCCTCGGTTTCCGATTCGGCCGGAAACACGTCGATGATCTCGCCGCGCACGCGGTAGGTACCGCGGCGCAGCTCCGTTTCGTTGCGGGCGTACTGCAATTCGGTCAGCTGGTGAATCAGCTTGCGCTGGTCGATACGCTCGCCCTTGGCAAGAATCAGCCGCAACGACAGGTAGTCCTCCGGATTGCCGAGGCCGTAGATCGCCGACACCGTCGCCACGATGATCGAATCGCGCCGCGACAGCAGCGCCTTCGTCGCCGACAGCCGCATCTGCTCGATGTGCTCGTTGATCGAGGCGTCCTTCTCGATGAAGGTGTCCGACGCCACCACGTAAGCTTCCGGCTGGTAGTAGTCGTAGTAGCTGACGAAGTACTCCACCGCGTTGTGCGGGAAAAACTCCTTGAACTCGCCGTACAGCTGCGCCGCCAGAGTCTTGTTCGGCGCCATCACGATGGTCGGCCGCTGGATGCGTTCGATCACATTGGCGACGGTATAGGTCTTGCCCGACCCGGTCACGCCAAGCAGGGTTTGTGAGGCAAGGCCAGCCTCGAAACCTTCAGCCAGACGCTGGATCGCCAGTGGCTGGTCGCCGGCGGGTTGATAGGGAGCGACAAGTTGGAAGCGGTCAGTCATCGGCTACACATGTGGGCGCGGTGAGCCATTTTAAATCGAGCCTGCTGACAGGATGCGTCAGTAGAGACCGACGTCCGTGCCGTCGTCGGGCTACTGGCCGGACGGCCTCGGCGCCCTAGCATGAACATCCCGGACAACGCTGGAAGCGACGCCGTGACAGCTCGACGGAACGCCAGATTTTCTCGCTCGGCATATGGCATGACCTTGATCGAGCAGATCATGGTACTCGCGATCATCGCCGTTCTCGCCAGCGTGGCCATACCACCCTTGCGCCGCCTGCTCGGTCGCAACCAACTGCAGGTTGCCCAGATGGATTTCATATCGGCGCTGCAGCATGCCCGCGGAACGGCCGTGACCAGCGGCAAACTTACCTTGTTCTGTCCAAGCCGCAACGGCAGCAGTTGCAGTGACGACAGTCGCTGGGACAGCGGCTGGCTATTGGCGCATGACAGCGATGGCGATCATCAACCCGATCACGCACCGCTGTATTCTGGTCGCAGCTATGGCGGAAAGCTGATCATCTACAGCAGCACGGGGCGCCACTACGTGCGCTTTCGCCCCGACGGCAGCGTCAGCGGCAGCAACATCACGCTGCTGTTCTGCCTGCAGGGCAGCGCAGACCCGGCGCTCAGTGTGGTGGTATCCAATGCCGGCCGTGTTCGCGGTGCGCCCGCCAGTGCAAAACAGACAGCAGAGTGTGCGCAGGTACGTTGATCGGTGCCCGCGGTCGAAACAACTGCGATCCTGCGGCAGCCCGGCCGAGATGACCGGACTGGCCGCGGCAACTCAGCGTTGGGACGGGCTCATCGATGTCGATCGCGCCGCGGTCTGGCCCCACGCCCTGTCCGGCTGCGCTTGCATGGTGAAGCGCAGCTCACCACCGGCGAGGATCTCGGCGTGGCGTAGGTAGACGCGATCCAGCGGCCTGCCGTTGAGCGTGACCTGGCCGACATACGGATGCGCGTCATCCAGGTGCTCGGCGACCACGGTGAAAGTGTGACCGTTCTGCAGGTGAAGTGCCGCACGCGGCATGAACGGCCGGCCGATCGCGTACTCGTCGCTGGCCGGCGTGACCGGGTAGAAACCCAGCGCGGTGAAGATGTACCAGGCCGACATCTGGCCCAGGTCGTCGTTGCCGCTCAACCCGTCCGGCCGCGCCGCGTACTGGCTGTCCATGATCTGCTGCAGCCGCTGCTGCGTCTTCCACGGCGCACCTGCGTAGTCGTACAGGTAGGCGATGTGGTGGCTGGGTTCGTTGCCGTGCGCGTACCAGCCGATCAGACCGGTGATGTCCTCGACGTTCTTGAAGTGCCCGGAATCGACCTTGGCATCGAACAACTCGTCAAGCTTGGCCACGAACTTTGCATCGCCGCCCATCGCCGCGATCAGCCCAGCCACGTCCTGCGGCACGTACCACGAGTACTGCCACGCGTTGCCTTCGGTATAGTCGCTGCCGTAGCCGGCGTAGGTGGGGTCGAACGGCGTACGGAATTTTCCATTGCCTAGCCGCGCCCGCATGAAGCCGCTTTCCGGATCCCACGCGTTGCGCCAGTTACCCGCACGCTTGGCGAACGTGGCTGCGAGGTCGGTCTTGCCCATCGCCTTGGCCATCTGCGCCAGCGACCAGTCGTCATAGGCGTATTCCAGCGTCTTCGAGGCCGCTTCCGGCTCCTTATCGATTGGCACGTAGCCGAGCTTCATGTAGTCGGCCAGATCACCGTACGACCCATAGCTGGCACTGGTCGTCATCGCCTTGATCGCCGCATCCGCATCGAAACCACGCACGCCCTTGATATATGCATCGGCAATCACCGGCACCGCGTGGTAGCCGATCATGCACCACGTCTCCAGTCCCTGGTACGCCCACACCGGCAGGATGCCAAATGGGCTGGCCTGCTGCGCAGCAATCAGCGAACGGATGAAGTCGGTACTGCGCTTCGGATGCAGCAGCACCATCAGCGGCTGCTGCGCACGGTACACGTCCCACAGTGACCAGCTGGAGTAGAAGTCGAAACCGTCAGCATGATGCACGGCATGATCCGGTCCACGGTAGTCGCCGTTGACGTCCATGCTCAGTGTGGGCGACAGCATCGCGTGATACAGCGCGGTGTAGAACTGCGTGCGCTGAGCCGGAGTGCCATCCACGTCGATCACCGACAGCGCCTTGTTCCATGCAGCGGTGGCTTCGGTGCGGCGGGCGTCGAAATCCCAGCCCTTGCCCTCCTGATCGAGATTGGCGATCGCGTTCGCCGCGCTCACTGGCGAGATCGCTACCTTCACGAGCAACGGCTGCTTCAGCTCGCCGAAGTCGAACACGCCGACCAGCGCGCGGCCGTTCTGCGCGTCATGATCTTCCGGCCGGTTGCCTGGCCCGGCAAAGCCTTTGTAGACGACATCCGCCTCGCGATCGGTCAACTCGTGCGTCGTCATCGGTTGCGAGAAACGCATCGCGAAGCACAGCTCGCGTCCCGGCGCCCAGCCGCGCGTGGTGCGGCAACCCGTGACGGTGCCATCCGTATGCACCTGCAGGCTCGCCCACAGCACCTTGCCGGGGTAGTCGTAGATACTCGAACGCAGATCCAGCAACAGATGCGCCGGCTGGTTCGCTGGAAAGGTGTAGCGATGCCAGCCCACGCGCCGGCCCGCGGTGAGTTCGGCACGCACGTTGTAATCACTCAGTGTGACCGCGTAGTAGCCAGCCTGCTCCACCTCGCTGGCATGGCTGAAACGCGAGCGGTAGCCGCTGCCCGGTTTCGCCGTATCGCCCGGCTCCAGCCGCACGTCACCGGCGATCGGCATCACCAGCACGTCTCCCAGATCCGAATGTCCGGAGCCTGAAAAGTGCGTGTGCGAAAAACCCATGATGGTGGGATCGCCGTACTGGTAGCCGGCGGCCCACTTGTAGGCATGCTTGAAATCCGGCATCGCCGTATCGGGCGACAACTGGATCATCCCGAACGGCACGGTGGCACCGGGAAAAGTGTGACCATCGCCGCCGGTGCCGATGCGCGGATCGACCGCCATGGCATGTCCCGCCGCCTTCTGTCCTTGCGCCGCCGCCATGCCGGGCAGCCACAGCCCGATCGCCACCGCCAGCAGCGCGGGCAGCGATGCATGGATCCTGCACTGGCTCAGGCTTTTTTCTTTCATCACGGCAGGCCTCGGTGGGGATGACTGAATTTGGATCGTTCCAAATGCGCTACGCTAGCATTCGACGCCACGGCTGCACATGCTGCAGCGCAGGATCGCAAATCGTCGGTTTCGGTTACATTTGGATCGTTCCAAACTAGTGGATTGTCGATCATGGCCATGGAAAGCAACGCCCCCGTGCATCGCAAGATCACGCTCAGCGACATCGCTGCGGGCTGCAACGTGTCGCGCGCCACGGTATCGCTGGTGCTGCGCGGCAGCCCGCTGGTAGGCAAGCGCACCCGCGCGCGGGTTGAGGAAGAACTGCGTCAGCAAGGCTACGTCTACAACCGTGCAGCGGCCAACCTGCGTCGGCGCACCTCGTCCAGCATCGCGCTGGTGCTGAACGATCTGGCCAATCCGTTCTTCGCCGAATTCGCCTCGGGCGTGGACGAAGCGCTCGGCGAAGCCGGCTATGTCACCCTGCTCGGCAGCACCGGCGAATCGATCGCGCGCGAACAGGCGGTACTCGGATCACTGATGGAACATGGCCCGGCCGGCCTGATCCTGTCGCCGGCCGAAGGCAGCGATGCCGCGCGCGTGCTGGCGGCGGTGGGCGCGCAGACGCCACTGCTGCTGTTCAACCGCGAACTGGGCGGCGAGACACCAGAAAACGCACACTGGGACCGACTCATGCTGGACAATCAGCGCGGCGCCCGGCTCGCCACCGAGCATCTGATCGCGCTGGGCCATCGGCACATCGCGTTCTTCGGCGGCCATCGCGACTCAAGTTCCTGCCGCGAGCGCCATGCCGGCTACACCGAGGCGATGCAGGCGGCGAAGCTGCCCATCGAGCCGCACTGGCGTGTCGAATGCGCGCCGAACCGGCTGGACGCCGTGGCGCAATGCGGCGCGCTGTTCTTCGGCACGCCCGCGCCGACCGCGGCGGTCTGCTACAACGATGCGGTGGCGCTGGGCCTGATGCTTGGCCTCTATCAACGCGGCGTGCAGCCCGGCCGCGACTTCGCCCTCACCGGCTTCGACGACATTGCCGAGGCAGCGCTGAGCGCACCGCCACTGACCACGCTGACCGCCACGCCACGAGCACGCGGACGGCAGGCGGCGGAACTGCTTCTGCAACGGCTGCAGGAGCCGCAATCAGCACCTCGCCGCACCATCGCCTCGGTACAGTTGGTGGTACGCGCCAGCAGCTGTCCGCCACCTACCGCCTGACTAACCGGGAATCCGCCATGGCCTTCGCCGCTCCCCCGCCCCTTGCAGCCGCGTCGACGACGACGAGCGGCAGCGAGCGCTACACCGATTACCCGATGGCGCTGGGCGTCATCACTACGGTGTTTTTCATGTGGGGTCTGCTGACCGCACTGAACGACATCCTGATCCCGCACCTGAAATCGACGTTCCAGCTCGACTACGCGCAGGTGATGCTGGTGCAGTCGACGTTCTTCGGGGCGTACTTCCTGATGGCGCTGCCGTCCGGCAAGCTGGTCGCGGCACTGGGCTACAAGAACGGTGTGGTCGCTGGACTCACCGTCGCTGGCGTAGGCGCGCTCGGTTTCTGGCCGGCGGCGGCGCTGCACCTGTACAGCGCATTCCTCGCCGCACTGTTCGTGCTGGCGACCGGCATCACAGTGTTGCAGGTAGCCGCCAATCCCTATGTGTCTCTGCTCGGCCCCGAACGGACTAGCTCCAGCCGCCTTACCCTCGCCCAGGCACTCAATTCCCTGGGTACTGCGCTGGCGCTCTGGTACGGTGGCAAGCTGATCCTTTCCAGCGTGGTGAAAAGCCCGGGTGACATCGCTGGACTGACGTCCGCGGATCAACTGGCTTATCAGACGCAGCAGGCGCATGCAGTGCAGGGCCCTTACATCGGCCTGGCCGTGGTGCTGTTCCTACTGGCCGTGTTCGTGTGGCTCTTCCGCCTACCCGCGCTGCGCGAAGCGACCGACAAGGCAGACGTGGTCCACCACACTTACGTCGATGTGTTGCGTCACCCGCACGTGCTGTTCGGGGTTATCGGCATCTTCTTCTATGTGGGCGCCGAAGTATCGATCGGCAGCGCGATGGTCAATTACTTATCGATGCCAAATATCGGCCACATCAGCGAACAACAAGCCGCCTACTACACTTCGTTCTACTGGGGCGGTGCGATGGTCGGACGCTTCCTGGGCTCATGGCTGACCGCATTCCTGTCGCCACGCAAACTGCTGGCCTCCTTCGCGGCGATCAACGCACTGCTCGTGCTCACCACCATGCTCAGCAGCGGCAACGTGGCGATGTACAGCATCATCGCGATCGGCTTGTTCAATTCGATCATGTTCCCGACCATCTTTGCGCTGAGCATTGAGCGACTGGGACCGATGACCAGCAAGGCGTCAAGCCTACTGATCATGGCGATCGTAGGCGGCGCGGTGATTCCGTATTTACTCGGGTTGTTCGCCGACCATATCGGTCTGCAGCACGCGTTCGTGCTGCCGCTGCTGTGCTACGCCTACATCATCTTCTACGGCCTGCGCGGATCGCGGATCCGTTCCGCCGCTTCCATCTGAGGTAATTCCGCCCCATGCGTTCCATTCTCTGCTTCGGCGAAGCGCTCATCGATTTTCACGCCGAGGGCACTGACCCGCACGGCTATCCCCGCGCCTTCGTGCCATTCGCCGGCGGCGCACCCGCCAACGTGGCGGTAGCGGTGGCGCGGCTGGGTGGCCGCGCGCGCTTCGCCGGCATGCTCGGCACCGACCTGTTTGGCGACCTGTTGCTGGACAATCTGCGCCATGCCAGCGTGGACACCCGCGACGTGGTGCGCACCGGCGAGGCGAACACTGCGCTGGCCTTCGTCGCGCTGGATGCACACGGCGAGCGCAGCTTCAGCTTCTACCGCCCGCCGTCGGCCGACCTGCTGTTTCGCCCACAGCATTTCCGCGCCGACGCCTTCGCCGACACCGCGGTGTTCCACGTCTGCTCCAACAGCATGACCGATCCCGCGCTTGCCGAGACCACCCGCGAAGGTATGCGCCGCGCGCACGCGGCCGGCGCACTGGTGAGCTTCGATCTCAACCTGCGCCCTGCGCTGTGGCCGCACGGCGTCGATGCGAATCCATTGCTGTGGCCCGCACTGGAACTGGCCGACCTGGTGAAGCTGAGCGCGGAGGAATTCGCGTGGCTCGCCGTCGATGGCGAGGCAGCCGCGCTGGAGCGCCTGTGGCGCGGTCGCGCGCGTCTGCTGGTGGTCACCGACGGCGACGCGCCACTGCGTTGGTTTCATCCCGACGCCGACGGCGAACTGCCCGCCTGGCGTGTGCCAGCGGTGGACAGCACCGCCGCTGGCGACGCCTTCGTCGGCGGCCTGCTGTGCCAGCTCGCGCAACAGGCCATCGGCCCGGATGATCTCGATACCCTGGTCGCCACGCTGCCGCAGTGGCACGCCACGCTGCGTTATGCCGCAGCAGCCGGTGCGCTGACCGTAACTCGTCAGGGCTCGTTCTCCGCGATGCCCGACAGCGCCGAAGTCGAGGCTTTCATGGAGACCTACGCATGAGTTCGCTCTTGTCATCACCGCGTCTGCCCGCCACGCCGCTGCCGGATTTCCACTCCGGTGCGTTTCTGCGCCGGCACATCGCCGACACCATGGCGTTCTACCATCCGCATGCAATCGACCCGGCCGGCGGTTTCTTCCACTACTTCAAGGATGACGGCACGATCTACGACCGCAGCCATCGTCATCTGGTCAGCAGCACGCGCTTCGTCTTCGACTACGCGATGGCCTCGATCGAGTTCGGTAACGAAACTGCGCTGGCCGGCGAGTATCTCGACGCCGTGCACCACGGCCTGCGCTATCTGCGCGAAGTGCATCGCGATCCGCTCACGGGCGGTTACGCATGGACGATCCGTGACGGCCAGCCGGAGGACCGCACCAACCACGCCTACGGTGTCGCCTTCGTACTGCTGGCGTATGCCACCGCGCGCAAGGCCGGCATCGCGGAAGCTGCCGCATGGATGGACGAAACCTGGAACCTGCTCGAACAGCGCTATTGGGATGCCGGTGCCGGGCTGTACCGCGACGAGGCCGATCCGCAGTGGCACTTCAGCGACTACCGCGGCCAGAACGCAAACATGCATATGTGCGAGGCCATGCTGGCCGCGTATCAGGCCAGCGACGAGGTGCGCTATCTCGACCGCGCGCTGCTGCTGGCCGACCACATGACGCGGCGCCAGGCGGCGCTCGCCGATGGACTGGTGTGGGAACACTACGACGTGCATTGGCAGATCGACTGGAACTACCACCGCGACGATCCCAAGCACCTGTTCCGGCCATGGGGTTTTCAGCCTGGCCATCAAACCGAATGGGCCAAGTTGCTGCTGATCCTCGAACCGCTGCTGCTCGAACGCGGCCGCGAGGAACGCTGGCTGCTGCCCGTCGCGCGCTACCTGTTCGATACCGCAGTCGCACGCGCGTGGGACGACGAGCACGGCGGCCTCTGCTACGGCTTCGCGCCCGATGGCAGCGTCTGCGACGACGATAAGTATTTCTGGGTGCAGGCCGAGTCGCTCACCGCGGCGGCGTTGCTGCATGCACGCACCGGGCTGGACCAGTACGACGCGTGGTACGGCAAGCTGTGGGCGTATGCCTGGCGGCATTTCGTCGACCACCGCTACGGCGCGTGGTATCGCATCCTCACTCGCGACAACCGCAAAGTCGACGACGAAAAGAGCCCGGCCGGCAAGACCGACTATCACACCATGGGCGCCTGCCATGAGCTACTGCAGCTGTTCGGCCCGGTCGCCTGAGTTCACGTTCCCGGCCACGGTAGCGCGCCACGATACCTGGATGGCGCGCTTGCGTCGGTAATCGCACCGAGCGGGCCAAACAAAATCGTAATTTCTTGCGTGTTGCTCTGCAAGATGCGCCCACGGTGGGTTGTCACTATCTTATGAATCGATCTAATTAGATCGATTCAAATTCACAAGACCAGCCGTTGCTCAAGACATATGCACCTCCGGGGGAATGCACCGGTCTGCTGCTTTGAAAGGCAGATGACGCGCATCGCCGGTGCATGGCTGAGCAACACATCGTCGCCACGGTTGTTTGAAGGAGGGGTCCTCTCAATGCATCACGTCATCACAATCCGCCGCAACGCACTCGCAGGCGCGCTTGCCATCGCGCTGCTGTCGCCGCTCAGCGCCTTCGCACAAACGACCAGCACCGTCGATCAGAACCAGACCCAGGACACGACGTCGAAGTCCGTCACGCTGCAGAAGGTCGTCGTCACCGGTTCACTCATCGCGCGATCGGAGGTCGAAGGGCCGGCACCCGTCACTACCGTCACCGGCGAACAGATCAAGGCGCAGGGCTATACGACGCTGTATGAGTTCATGAACTCGGTGACTCAGAGCGGCGTGTCGCAGACCGCGCCGAGCTGGGGCTCTACCTCGGTGAATGCACGACAGCTCAACCTGCGCAATCTTGGCTCGGGCCACAGCCTGCTGCTGGTGAATGGCCATCGCGTCGTCGACTATCCGCAGCCGGCGAACGGCCAGAGCAATTTCCAGAACTACAACAACATCCCGACCGGCATGATCGACCGCGTCGAGATCCTTGCTTCCGGCGCCTCGTCGATCTACGGGTCGGACGCGATCGCGGGCGTGGTCAACGTGATCCTGAAGAAGAGCTACCAGGGCGACGACCTGCAGGTGACCGGCGGTGGTGCGACCCGAGGCGGGCGCAGGTACGCCGATTTCAGCCTGACCGGTGGCCGCGCGGGCGATCATTGGAACATCGTCTACAACCTGGAGCACACCAATCGGACCGCGCTGTGGGGACGTGATCGTCCGTACACCGATTCCGAGGCCGATGCCGGCTTCGGCACCTGGGACCAGAACGCACGCATGTTCGGTTACAAGACCTACGACGCGCTGTCCCTGTACGACGCCAACGGCAACTACATCGCACCACCCGGAGGCGCCTGCGGCCAGTTCCCCAATTTCGCGCTGCGCCACCAGCAGACCGTGGGCACCAGCGGCAACACGGTGACCGGGCCGGTCACCGACTACGGCTACTACTGCACCCAACCGAACCTGTTCCGCAACTGGGTGCTGACACCGGGCCTGATCAGCAACGACGGCTACATCTCCGGCGAATACGACTTCGGCAACAACCTGCAGGCCTACGGCTCGGTCGGCTTGTGGGATACCAATGGCATCTCGAACACCCAACTGCCGTTCCTCTATCCGATGGGCGGGCTGCCAGGCAGCTTCTATGACCAGACCAGCGGCCAGGTCATCAGCAATTATTTTCGCCAGCTGACCCGCGCGGAAATCGGCAGCGATGGCAACACGCACGACCACGAACAGAACTGGGACATCCACGCCGGCCTGCGCGGTACCGTGCTGGACAACCGCTTCAACTGGGACCTGAATCTCGGCACCTCCAAGTACATCGTGCATGAGGATTACACCGGCCTCAACGAACAGGGCATGTTCAATTTCTTCTTTGGACCGCAACAAGGCACGACCACGGTGGGCGGCAACAATTATCCGGTCTATGCCGTCAACCAGGGCCGCTACTGGAATCCGATCACACCCGCACAGTACGCAACGTTCGGCGTGAGCGGCCGGAACAGCGCCGTCTCGTGGATGGATCAGGCCTCGTTGAACGTCAACGGCGACCTGTTCAATACCTGGGTCGGCCAGCCAGTCGGTTTCGCCGCCGTGCTGGAAGCCAATCACGAAGGCTATCGGCTGTCACCGGACGCGCGCGGCAATACCACGAGCTTCGGCGACCCGTTCCAGGACAACAACACCGGCGGCGGCACGCGTACCCGCTTCTCGCTGGGTACGGAGTTCCGCGTACCACTGCTGTCGACGCTGACCTGGACCATCTCGGGCCGCGTCGACAAGTACAACGACGCCAGCATCGCGAATACCGCGAAAACCTGGGGTACCGGTATCGAATGGCGGCCGTACGACGGTCTGCTGCTTCGCGGCAGCTACGGCACCAACTTCCACGCGCCGGACATGCAGGCGATCTACCAGACCAACTCAACCATGCCGGTCGGCATCTACCGTGATCCCTACCAGTGCATCCAGGCCGGCGACACGACTTGCCAGTCGGTACAGCACACCACTTACTTCACCCAGCACTCGGGTGGTAGCCGCAATCTCGTGCCCGAGACCGGTCATTCCTGGACCTACGGCTTTGTGTGGGATATCCCCGGCGCCGACGGTCTGTCAGTGTCCGCCGACTACTGGCACATGGGCATCGACAATGCGATCAGCTACGTCAGCCAGGACACCCTGCTGGTCGACGAGGCGGGCTGCCGGACCGGCAAGCAGTTCGATGGATCGCCCTATGTCGCGCATGTACAAGGTTCACCCTACTGCCAGCTGGCGATCAGGGATGTGGCGCGCGATGGGAGCGGCAACATCACCGACGTCTACGTCGGCCCGATCAACGAGTCGTCGCTGTATGTCAGCGGCATCGATGCGGAATTGAAGTACCACTTCGAGACGAGCGACTGGGGCAGGTTCCTGTTCGACATCAACTACACCGACAATCTGTCCTACAAGGAGCGCACGCTGGCCTCCGATCCGCTGCTCAACACGCGCTACCAGCATGTGGCAAGCAAGGTGACCGGCACGGCAAAATGGACGAAGGGACCGTGGGACGTGACGCTGTACGGCCAGCGCGCCGGCAGCATCCGCGCCAACAACTTCGGTGGCTGCGAGAAGCTGGCCAACGGCATCACGCCCTCGCAGGGCGACCCGGCGTGTATCCCGTACTACGGACACATCGCGCCGTGGATCACCTGGAGCACCGCGGTCAGCTATCGCTTCAACGATCGCGTGAAGCTGGGCCTCAACGTGTCCAACATCTTCGACAAGGTCGGCAGCATTCCGTATTACTCGGGCGGGTTCGAGTTCATCCCGACCCTGCAAGGTGCTACCTACAACGGGCGCGAGATCTTCTTGACGCTCAACTACAAGCTCGACTGATCCCTCTCAGGCCGAGCCTTGTTGCCCCGGCTTCGGCCGGGGCTTTTTCATTCTGTGCGCCAGCGGAAGGAACGGATCATGCCAACAAGACTTGTGACCCTGCTGCTCGGCCTGGCGATGACGGCCTTCGCGCTCGACGCGCACGCGCAATTCGCCATCATTCCGCAGCCGCAGCAGATCACTGCGGGCACCGGCAGCTTCGTTCTCGACAAGCACGCCACGATCGCCGCGCCCGCCGACAAGCGGGCGCAGGAGATCGCCGACTTCCTGCATGACGCAATTCGCGAGCAGACTGGCATCGCCCTCGCTGCAGGCCGCGCGGTCACACAGCATGCCCACATCGAACTGCGCATCGATCCGGCCATCCAAGGCGATGAGGCCTATCAGCTGACGGTGACGCCGGCTCTGGTCACGATCGCGGCATCCAGTGATCGCGGCCTGTTCTGGGGTACGCAGACCCTGCGGCAGTTGCTGCCACAGCAACGCGCCGCATCGCTGAAGATTCCCGCCGTGCGCATCGACGACACCCCGCGCTACGCCTATCGCGGCGTGATGCTCGACGTCGCGCGGCACTTCATGCCGGTGACACTCGTCGAGAAGCAGCTCGACCTGCTGTCCCATTACAAGATCAACACGTTCCACTGGCACCTGACCGACGACCAGGGCTGGCGCATCGAGATCAGGAAATATCCGAAGCTCACCGAAGTCGGCGCCTGGCGCACCGAGGCCGATGGCCGCCGCAGCGGCGGCTTCTACACCCAACAGCAGATCCGCGACGTCGTGGAGTACGCGCGCCGGCGCAACATCATGGTGATTCCGGAGATCGAGATGCCGGGGCATTCCTCGGCGGCCATTGCCGCGTATCCGCAGCTGTCGTGCCCGAAAAAAACGATCGAGGTGCCCGCGGGCTGGGGCGTGTTCAGCGATATCTACTGCGCCGGCGACGAGGCTACCTTCACCTTCCTGCAGGACGTGCTCGACGAGGTGACCGCTCTGTTTCCCGCGCCGTACATGCACATCGGCGGCGACGAAGTACCGAAGACCCAGTGGCTGGCAAGCGCCACGTCGCAGCAACGCATGCGCGACGAACATCTGAAGGATGGCGACGGGCTGCAGAGCTATTTCATCCAGCGCATCCAGCGTTACCTGGCGGACAAAGGCAAGACGCTGACCGGCTGGGACGAGATCCTCGAAGGCGGCGCCGACAAGAGCGCGGTCATCGAGATGTGGCGCGGCGACGACGAAGCACGCAAGGCCCTGGCGAACGGCAACCGGCTGATCGTGGCCAGACCGTATTATCTCGACTCACCGATTGACGGCCTCACCGTGGCGGACGTCTATCGCACCGACGCGTTCGCCGATCCGATGTACGCAACACATCGCGACCAGATCCTGGGCGCCGAAGCGCCGCTGTGGAGCGAGCGTGTCACTCCGCTCAATGCCGCGGCAATGTTGTATCCACGCACGCTGGCGTTCGCGGAGCGTTTGTGGAATCCGGAGATGCACGAATACGCCGATTTCCAGCGGCGGTTGCGCACCCAGTATTCCTGGCTGGATGCGAAGCACGTCGCCTACGGCCCGGAAGACAAGAACCTCGTCGACTACCGGCTGAGCTTCAACGCAGATCACCGACGCTGGCGCCTGCGCGCCGCGCGTGGTTTCGCCGACCTGCGATTGCACTACACCATCGATAGCAGCGAGCCGACCGCGCAATCACCCGTGTTTGACGACGTGCTGGATCTGTACGCGCCCGCGACGCTCAAGGTCGCGCCGTTCCGCGGCAACATTCAGTACCTATCCAGCGAGACCTTCACTCTTGCCGACAACAAGGCGCTGGGCAAGCCGGTGAGCTACCAGAATTCGCCCGCCCCGAAATACGCAGGCGCCGCCACGCAACTGGTCGATGGCATTCTCGGCGGCGCGAATTTCCACGACGGCCAATGGGTCGGCTGGAGCGGCACTGACATGGCCGCGACAATCGATCTGCAGCAGCCGACCACACTGCAATCGATTGACGTGCATTTTCTGCAGCAGAGCGGCTCCTGGATCTTGCTACCGCGCAGCGTGAGCTTCGCGGTGTCGGATGACGGCAAGACGTGGAAGCCGCTGCAGACGACACCGATCGATGTCGACCCATACGACATGCGCGCGATCATCCACGACGTCAGATTCGACGCCGGCCACCCTATCACCGCGCGCTACATCCGCGTCGTGGCGCAGCAGTACGGAGAGCTCCCTGCGGACCACGACGGCGCGGGTCGCCCGGCGTACGTGTTCGCGGACGAGATCATCGTGCGTTGAACTGATTACAGGGCTGCACGCAACCGTCAGCGCCGGATCGCCGACAAATGGATCGTCCACGCGTAGGCACCGGCAACCTGCTGCCGCGCGGCCTGCGGAATCGTGACGATGGAAATATCGCCTTCGCGCGTCCACGTCAGCGGCGCGCTCGCGCCCAGCAATTGCACCTGTGCATCGGGCGCCGGCTGCAGGCTTTTGAGAGTGAAAGTCGCCGGTGGCAACGTCTCGTCTTCGTCGGCCAGATAGATCGCGTTGACGCTGCCGTCCTGCATCTGCGTGAAGCGCAGCTTGCCTTCGACGTACGGCGCAATCGCGTGGCTGGCGTAGATCGCGCCGGCATTCACCTTCATCCACGCGCCGATGTCATGCATGCGCTGCAAGGCGGTCGCAGGCAGTTGGCCCGTGCCGTCGGGGCCGACGTTGAGCAGGAAATTGCCGCCCTTGGCGACGATGTCGACCAGCAGATGCACCAGCTCGCGTGCGGATTTGTACGTGTCATTGGGCTTGTACGACCATGAGTCGCCCATGGTCATGCAGGTTTCCCACGGGTACGGCAGCGCGTGATCGGGAATCTGCTGTTCGGGCGTGCGATAGTCCTCGTATTTCCCGCCAACCGCACGGTCGACGACGAGCAGGCCCGGCTGGTTCCGGCGCGCGAGCGTGGCCAGACCCGGCATGTCGATGTCCTGCGGCCACGGCACTTCGTCGCTGCCGACCAGCGCATTCGGATGACTGTGCGGATTCACCCAACCCGCGTCGAGCCAGAGAATGTCGATCGGTCCGTACTGCGAGGTCAGTTCGCCGATCTGCTTGTGGGTGAAATCGACGAAGCGCTGCCAGCGCTGCGGATACTTGCGCGTGTCGTAGTTCGTGTTGCGCGTGGGCGTGGCCCACTCCGGCGCCCAGTAGTCGGAATTGTGCCAGTCGGCCTTGGAGAAGTACGCGCCGATGCCGAAGCCCTTCGTGCGGAAGGCATCGAAGACTTCCTTCGCGATATTCGCGCGCGGATCGGCGTGGAATGGCACGTCGGTCGCGGTGATGCGGTAGTCGGTCTGCTGCGTATCGAACATCGAGAAGCCATCGTGATGCTTGGTGGTAAACACCACGTAGCGCATGCCGGCATCCTTCGCGGCCCGCGCCCACTGCGCGGGATCGAATCTCATAGGATTGAATGTAGTCGGCAGCTGCTCGTATTTCTTCTTGTAGTCGGTGTAGCTGATGCCTGCAGGCCGCGCGCACCACGGCACATCCTCGGAGCAGATCGACCAGGATTCGACGACACCCCACTGGCTGTACGGGCCCCAGTGGATCATGAAACCGAATTTCCAATCCTGCCACGCAGCGAGTTTCTTCAGCACCAGCGGATCGGTTTCGGGCACGTAAGGACCCTCATCCGCCAGCACGGTCAGGGCCGGCGATAGCAGGGCGAGGGCCAGCAGGCATTGCATGAATTTCACAGGTAGTCTCCAGTGGCGCGGAGTGCTGGTTGCCCTGGATGGGCTGGGCCATGCGCGTTCGCCAGCCTGGCGAACGCGCATGCTGACAGGACACCGACCTTACTCATGCCCCGCCTCATGCCATCAGCTCGCATCGATGGACACCTTCTTCGTAGCCGGCTCGCCGAACGCGGGCGGCCGATCCGCCGGCGCGGCACCGAACTGCTTGTTCGGCGTGTCGCCCATGACGAACTCCAGTGTGCCGCCGGCGGCGAGTTCGCCATGGCTGATCCAGCTCTTCGTCCACGGCCGGCCGTTCCACGTGACTGACTGGATATAGGGCTTGCCTGGGCCGTTACCGTGCGCCTGCACCACCAGCTTCTTCCCGTCGCCCAGCATGACTTCCGCGCGATCCAGCAGCGGGCTGCCGAACACATAGTTCGCGCTCACCGGATCAACCGCATACAGCCCCAGCGCGCTGATCACGTACCACGCACTCATCTGGCCGCAGTCCTCGTTGCCGGCCAGGCCGTCGGGCTCGGACGGGTACATGGTTTCCAGCAGCATGCGCACGCATGCCTGAGTCTTGTGATGCGCGCCGGTGTACGCGTAGAGGTAGGCCACGTGGTGGCTCGGCTCGTTGCCGTGTGCGTACTGGCCGACCATGCCGGCGATGTCCGGTGGCGCGTCGGCAGGCAGCGTCGAACTGGTGGTGAGCAACTCGTCCAGCTTGTGCTCGAACGCCTGCTCGCCTCCGAACAACTGCATGTAGGCATACAGATCGTGCTGGTTGAGAAAGGTGGCCTCCCATGCGTTCGACTCGGTGAAGTCGCGCCACTGGTCCGAGTGCCCCATGCCGCGCGGATTGAACGGCTCCAGCCAGCGGCCATCGCTGCCGCGCGGACGCATGAAGGTCAGCTTGCGATCAAACACGTGCTGGTAGTTGCGCGAACGTTCGCGCAGGTGCTTTGCGTCATCCTTCGCGCCTACGCCCTCGGCCAGATGCGCCAGCGCCCAGTCGTCGTAGGCATATTCCAGCGTCTTGCTGACCGCCTCGCCTTCCTTGTCGCTGGGGATGTAGCCGAGCTTGCGGTAGAGCGGCAGGCCGCGGTAATCGTCGTCCATCGCACGCTTGCGATACAGCGGCCACGCCTTCGCGTAATCGATGCCGGCGAAGCCTTTGGCCTGCGCCTCGGCGATCACCACTGCGGAGTGGTAGCCGATCATGCAGCCGGTCTCCACGCCTTGCAGCGGCCACACCGGCGGACCCTCCGGGCTTTCGGCAGCCATCCGCACCAGGCCGTTGACCAGATCCGGCACGCGCTCGGGCTGGACCAGCGTCAGCAGCGGATGCAGCGCGCGATACGTGTCCCAAAGCGAGTACGTACTGTAGTTGTGCTGGCCTTGCGGCAGCTGATGCACGGCCAAATCCATGCCGCGGTAGCGACCGTCCGCGTCGCTGAACAGCGTGGGCGCCAGCATGGTGTGGTAGAGCGCGCTGTAGAACGTGCGCTTGATCGGTTCCGACGGCGTGTCGATGTGGATGCGCGACAGTTCGCGCTCCCAGGTTTCCGCCGCACTCTGCTGCACCCTCTCGAAATCCCAGCCGGGCAAGTCCTCGTCGAGATTGCGCAGGGCGCCGTCGATGTCGACCGCGGAGATGCCGACCTTGACCAGCAGCGGCGCATGCACGGCATCGTCGATATGCAGCGCCGCCTTGAGATGCGTGCCGTGCGCTTCATGCGTGCCGCTCGGCAACGGCATGTCTTCCGAATACAGCGTGGCGCGCGCGAATGGACGCGACAGCTTCATCGCGAAATAGATGTGTCGACCATCCGCCCACTGATGCACGCGCCGGCTGCCGACCAGGGTGTTGTTGCCGAGGAGGCGCAGCTGCGCCTCGCTGACTTTCGTGGGTACGGCGGCATCGTCGTGGAAACCATGTGCCAGATCGACCAGCAGATGCCCGTCGCCCGTCCCATGGAACGTATAGCGATGCAGACCGGCACGCAGCGTGGCAGTGAGCTCGGCGAGGATGTCGTGATCGGTGAGATGCACGCGGTAATAGCCGGGACGCGCCTGTTCCGATGCGCGGTCGTAGCGTGAACGGTAGCCCTTGCCCGGTTGTGCCACGCTGCCCGGCGACAACTGCGCGCCGCTTGCCGCGCCGTCGAAGCGCGAGCGGTAGTTCTCATTCGGCAAACCGCGACCGCCCGGTTGCAGCAGCACCGGTCCCTGCGCCGGCATCACCAGCACGTCGAGCATGTCGCTGGCGCCGGTGCCGCTGAGATGCGTGTGCGAAAAGCCCATAATCGAGCCGTCGCCCTGGTGATAGCCCGAACTGGCATCCCATCCTGCATCGTTGGTATCGGGGCTGAGCTGCACCATGCCGTACGGCAGCGAAGCACCTGGGTAGGTATGACCATGGCCGCCGGTGCCGATGAACACATCGACGTAGCGCGAGACACCATGGGCGAGCGTCTTCGCGGCGATGCCACTGCCGCCGGAACGACCCGTAGCGAAAACCGGCAACGTACCGGCCCCGCTACCCAGTACAGCCAGGGCGCCGATGCCCTGCAGAAAGCGTCTGCGCGTCACCATGTCGAATTCTCCTGCGGATGCGATAAGCGGTGGTTGGAGGTTGGCGGATTCATGCGTGTCGGAGTACGGCTGGTTGCCGTGTGGCGAGGTCGACGATCAGCTCGCCGAACAGCGTGTTGGCCCAGGCGAACCAAGCGCGCGTGTAGTGCGCAGGATCGTCCTGGTCGAAGGCTTCGTGCATGAAGCCGCTGCCCGCGTCGGTGTCTCGCAGCGAGCGCAGGCACTGGCGGATCGTCGCCGGGTCGTCGCTGGTCAATGCGTACATCACGATGGCCATCGGCCAGATCATGCGCAGCCCTTCGTGCGGACCGCCGATGCCTGCGGCCGCCGTGCCCTTGAAGAAATACGGATTGCGTTCGCTCCACGCCAGTTCGCGGGTGTGGCGATAGAGTGCATCGCCACGCTCGCAACAGCCGAGGTACGCCAGACTCAGCAGGCTCGGCGCATTGGCGTCGTCCATGAACAGCTGGTTGCCGTAGCCGTCGACCTCGTAGGCAAGGAATTCGCGTCCATCGGTGTCGCGCATGCGGCCGTCGCGCTGCACCGCCTGCTCCACTTCATTCGCCAGCGTCTCGCAATCCGCGGCGAAGATGCGATCGTGATGGATCGCACGACTCATCGTCGCCAGCTGGCGCAGCACCATCATCGCGAACAGATTGGCCGGCACGAACAACGGATACAGGCAAGCGTCGTCGGACGGGCGGAACATCGAATGGATCATGCCGTTCGGCCGCGTCGGATTGCCGTAGCCGTCGAGGAACTGAGTCTCGGTAGGGCTCTCCGACGCACGCTGGAAGTGGTACGACCCGTGACCTTGCTTGCGCTGCTGTTCGCGGAACGTCTTCAGCACCAGATGCATGGCCATGCGCCAGTCGTCGTCGAACGGCTCGGTGTCGCCGGTGGCCTGCCAATAAGCATGCGCGAGACGGATCGGCCAGCACAGCGAATCGATTTCCCATTTGCGTTCGCCCACGCCGGGTTTCATGTCGGTGCTGTCGTGCCGCGCCCAGCTCAGCGGCTGCGCATGCGGATCGGGCATGAAGGCATTGGCATACGGATCGATGCGGATGCAGCGCGCCTGGCGGCGAATCAGGCCGCGGAACAATCGCTGTAGCGCGCGATCGTTTTTGGCCAACGCGACGTAGGGATGCACCTGCGCCGAAGAATCGCGCAGCCACATCGCATCGATGTCGCCGGTGATGACGAAGGTGTCCGGCTTGCCGTCGAGCATGTCCAGCTCGACCGTGGTGTCGAGCGTGTTCGGGTAGCAGTTCTCGAACATCCACGCCAGTTTCGGATCGCCGATCGCCGCCTTCACCGTCGCCAGCTGGCGCTCCACCGCTACGCTGGTGAACTTGCGCCGATTCGGCGGCGGACGTTTGCTGACGTAGGTGGGCAATGTGCGCGCCGTGACGACGGCTGGCGTAACGCCTGCGAAGGCGCCGGCAGCGGCTGCGCTGCCGATCAATTTCAGGATGTCGCGACGGGTGGGCATGGCGTGGCTCGGTCCTTGGTCAGCGCGACAGCGCATGGTGGCCGTCGATGGAAAAGGCGACCGTGACGCCCGGTGCAACACCGGGCTGGCCGCCGCCGACGAACAGGCGATAGTGTCCGGCCTCGACCGCGCGCCGACCGGCGACGTCGACGAGGCCGAGCTGGCGTGGCGACAGCTCGAAATCGATACGGCGACGTTCACCGGGCGCGAGATGCACGCGGCGGAACCCCACCAGCGCATGCTGCGGTGCCAGTGGTGCTTCCGGACAGTCCAGGTATACCTGCACCACCTCGTCGCCGGCGCGGTCTCCGGTATTGCGCACCTCCGCGCTGAGTGTCAGCGGCGCGCCGGCCTCGAGCTTCGTCGTCGATAGCGCGGCATCGGCATACGCGAACCGCGTGTAGCTCAGACCATAGCCGAACGGGTACAGCGGCGTACCGGAAAAATAGCGGTAGGTGCGCCCCAGCATCGCATAGCTGACAAACGGCGGCAGGTCCTGCGTCGTGCGGTAGAACGTCACCGGCAGGCGGCCGCCGGGGTTCGCGTCGCCGGTCAGCGTCTCGGCGATCGCGCGCCCACCCTCCTCGCCCGGATACCACGCGGCAAGGATGGCGTCGGCGTGCTGCTGCGCCCAGTTCATCGCCACCGCGCTGCCTGACAGCAGCACCACCACCAGCGGTTTGCCGCTCGCGGCGGCGCGATCGAGTAATGCGTT
Source organism: Rhodanobacter sp. (assembly GCA_035566635.1). Lineage (GTDB taxonomy): Bacteria > Pseudomonadota > Gammaproteobacteria > Xanthomonadales > Rhodanobacteraceae > Rhodanobacter. The sequence goes on along the minus strand of DATMQY010000013.1, from coordinate 126,546 downwards.
TTGCGCGGCTGGTAGCGCGATGTCGGTGCGGTCACCTCCATCGAACCCCGGCACGTCGATCTGCAACGCCTCGCCCTCGACATCCGGCGACAGACCGACGAACGCGATCACCGCATCGGCGTGTCGTATCACCGCGTCCGTTTCGGCCAGCTGCGCGGCAGGCGGTGCCAGCCATTGCAGACGCACGCCTTGATCCTGCCCGCCATGCACCAGTTCCAGGCGTAGCGCGTGCGGACCGGTGCCGTCGAAATGCAGGGTTGCCACAATGTGCTTGCCGTCGCCGTCGTCGTCGATCACCGGCCTGCCATCAATGATCAATCGCACCGGGTCGTGCCCGCTGCAATCGAAGCAGCGATCGACATGCACTACCAGCGTGTAGTCGCCGGCGGCGGGTGGTACCAATTCGCCGCTCCAGCGCACGGCATAGCGATCTGCGCGCAGGCCCGCGGCCGGCGCCACGTGGTCCCAGTTGAAATCGATGACCCTGTCCGTACGTGTGACTCGCGACGCACCGCTGAAATCCAGTGTGTCGTAATACGCGCCGCTCAAGCCAGCAGCGCCGCCGCTGTGCAGCGCGGTTTCGGGGATCGTCACCGGCACGCCCGCGGCGATCGGCGCACCCTGCGCATAGCTGACGTGATCCGTGCCGAAACGCTGGCGCAGCCCATGCAGCGGCGTGACCGGTACCCGCGCGGTGCCGCGGTAATTCGCCTCCAGCGTCTCCAGCGTATCGGCGTTCGGTCCGATCACCGCCAGTCGTGATCCGACGCGTAACGGTAGCGTGGCGTGCGCGTTCTTCAGCAGCACGATCGACTCCAGTGCGGCCTGCCGCGCCAACCACCGATGTGCCTCGCTGTCGATCTGGTCGGAACCGATCGCCGCGCGCGGATCGTCCGCCTGCGCACCTAATTCGCCGAGGCGATAGCGCGCGGTGAACAGGCGCGTGAGCGCGCTATCGAGTACTGACGCCGACACGTCACCCGCGTGCACCGCCTGGGTCAGCGCGGCATACGCCTGACCGCAATCGAGATCGGTACCGGCCTGGATCGCCGCCGCGGACGACTGCGCGTTGTCCGGCCGGTAGTGGTGGAACTCGGTCATATCGTCGACGGCATCGCAGTCGGACACGACATAACCGTCAAAGCCCCAGTCCTTGCGCAGTAACGTGGTCAGCAGCCCACCGTCTGCGCACACCGGCGTGCCGTGCAGCGCGTTGTACGCGCACATCACCGAACCAGCATGACCTTCGGTGATCGCGGCACGGAACGCCGGCAAATAGGTGGCCTCCAGGTCATGCGGCGAGACGTCGATGTCGAAACCGTCGCGTCCCGGCTCGGGTCCGCTGTGCACGGCGAAGTGCTTCGGCGTGGCGATCGCGATCGGATGCGCCGGATCGTCGCCCTGGATGCCGCGGATGAACGCGACGGCGAGCTGGCCGGTCAGGTATGGATCCTCGCCATACGTTTCCTGTCCCCTGCCCCAGCGCGGATCGCGCGCGATGTTGATGTTCGGCGACCAGATCGTGAGGCCCTGGTAACGCGCATGGTCGTGGCCGGCACCGATCGCATTGAAGTTCGCGCGGGCCTCGGTGGACACCACGCTGCCAACCTGTCGCAGCAGCGTCGTATCCCAGCTCGCCGCCAGCCCGATCGCCTGTGGGAACACCGTGGCATACCCATTGCGGGCGACGCCGTGCAGGCCTTCGTTCCACCAGTCGTACGCAGGTACCCCGAGCCGCGGGATGGCCGGCGCACTGCTTTGCAGCTGCGCGACTTTTTCCGGCAACGTCATCGCCGCCACCAGCGCCGCAGCGCGGGCGTGGTCATCCATCGGTGCCGCGGCGGCATGCATGTCGCTGGTGGCCCAGACACCGAGGATGCATACGAGCACACCAACAAGCCGGCGCGGCCACGACATGTTCAGCGTGTACATGAGGAACGCCTCAACGGTGCCGTGCTCATCGCGCAGGCCTCATCGTGTCGACCCCGGCATGGCAGCGGCCATCGCATCGGCCAGATCCTGCACGGTGAGCGCCTGCTGCAGTGTCGCGAGCGCGACTTTGCTGCGCACCGTCACGGTGACGCTCTGGCCGGGCAGGATATCGAACGCGTTTTCCGACAGCTCGGCGTCGTAGTCGCCAAACGATGCCCACACGTCGCGTGCCAACTTGTCGGCGCTGAGGGTCAACGCATAGCCGCCGGTTGCAGGTTCAAACCGCGTGTGGATCTGCGGCACGGGCAGGCGCAGATTCTTCGCTTGGTCGAAGAATACCAGGTTGCGCGACACCATCGCGTTACCATCGAACAGCTCGAACACGACGAACGTCGCGCGCGGATCGGCGCCCTTGAGCAACTGTGCGTCGGTATAGTCGGCGACCCGCGCGCTGCTCAATGGAGCCAGCGTGACGTCAGCCTCATGCTCGCTCAGCAACCTGCCGGCAAAATCCATCACGCGCATGCGCCAGTGGGCGGCCAGCGGCGTGGTTCGATCGGATACCAATGACACGCGGGTGCGGCCATCGTCATGCCGCAGCGCGGCGATCAGCAGCGGCGCATAGAAGCGGCGCGTATGGAACTGCAGCGCCTTCCAGCGACCGTCGTAGTCGATGCTGGACCACGACGCGCCAGGCCACACGTCGTTGAGCTGCCAGTACAGCGAACCCATGGCCTGCGGCCGCGACGCGCGCAGATGCTCGGCGGCCAACTGGATGCCTTCAGCCTGCATCACCTGGCTGAGATAGGCGAACGACGGGAAATCCTTCGGCTCGCCGAACATGCGGCGGACATACAGCTGCAGGCGCTGATTGCCGTTGCCGCCGTCGTACTTCTGGTGCGCGCGCATCACCGGCGATTCCGGTTGCAGGTCGCCCGGGTCGGCAAACGCGCGGATCGTGCGCATCGCCGGGAATGACTGCAGGCCGTACTCGGACTGGAAGCGCGGCGTCACGTTGAGGTATTCGGTGATCGGCTTGGCTTCACCCGACCATACCGCCCAGTAGTGGTAGTCGCCGTCGTCGAACACGTTGGTCTTGCCGTCGTCATCAGTGCCTGGCGTACTCGCCCAGTACGGCACGTCGCTGTCGTAGCGGGTGACCACGTTGCGCAGTACGTTGCCGAACAGGTCGGCCATGCCGGTGACGATGCGCTCGCGTTCGTCCGGCGAGATCGTCTTCTTGAACGCCGCACGATCATCCCAGGATTCCCAGCTGCTTTGCACCTCGTTGTTGCCACACCACAACACGATGCCGGGATGGTCGCGCAGGCGCTTGACCTGCTCGATCGCCTCCTGCTGCGTGTTCTCGACGAAGGCTGAATCGTGCGGCGGAATCGCGCCGCCGAACATGAAGTCCTGCCAGATCATCAGCCCGAGGCGATCGGCCATTTCATAAAAGCGATTCGGCAGGTAATAGCCGCCGCCCCACACACGCAGCATGTTCATGTTCGCGTCGCGCGCGGATTCGAGCACCTGGAGCATTTGTGCATCGCTGACGCGCGGCGGGAAGCTGTCGAACGGAATCAGGTTGGCACCCTTGGCGAACACCGGAAGGCCATTGATGACGAACTCGAAACTCCTGCCCCACTGATCCTTCTGCCGGCGCAGCTCGACGGTGCGCAAGCCGGTCGCACGCCGGGCATCGTACTGTTCGCCGCCGGCGTCGCGGATAACGGCCTTGAACGTATACATGTCCTGCGCGCCGTAGCCGGCCGGGTACCACAGCTTCGGATCGGCGATGCGCAGCGGCACGCTGACCTGGTGGGTGCCGGGATCGACGATGACGTCGCGTTCGACATGGGTAACCGGCTGGCCGTCCGGTCCGTTCACATCGACGACGACATGTAGTGGCTGGCCGGCATCGGCCTCGATCTCGAACTGCACGTCAACCTGCGCGGCCATCTTATCGATGTGCGTCTGCGCCACATGGAAATCAGCGACGCGCAACGCATTCCAACTGTCCAGGTGCACGCTCTGCCAGATACCCTCGGTGACGATGCGCGGACCCCAGTCCCAACCGTACTGGTAGGCAGCCTTGCGGATGTAATTGGCCGTCTGTCTGCCCTTGGGCTCGTCGCCGAAGGCCGAGTCGAACTCGCCCGGCAGCGCGTAAGGCTGCTTGAGCAGCCACGGTTGCAGCTGCTTGATCGGCGAGTGGAGCCGCACTTCCAGCGTATTGCTGCCGGCGTGCAGCTGCGATTTTACCGGTACCCGCCAGCGTCGGAACATGTTGTCGGTGGCAATCAGCTGGTGCCCGTTGAGATAGACGTCGGCGAAGGTGTCCACGCCATCCAGCACCAGCTCGATATGTCGGCGTTCCAGCGTGGCGCGATCCACGTCGAAGTTCGTGCGGTATTGCCAATCCGACAGACCAACCCACTGAATCGCCGCCTCGTTGTCGCGCTGGAACGGATCGACTGCCAGCTTCGCCGCCAACAGATCGGTCTGCACCGTGCCGGGCACCGTGGCAGGCAGCCAGCGGGCGGCTTCCGGGTGAGCCGTGGCATGGCTATCGCCGGGAGCGAGGCGAAACTGCCAGCGGTCCCCATCCAGACTTTGCATGGTCAGCGGCATGGCCACGCCCAGCGCCGGCAGCAGCATGGCGAGCAGCACGCACGTCAGCCTAGGCAGGCATCGCTTCGTGCGCGATCTCGTCAGGTGGGTCGATGCGATCATGAAGCTCCCCGTATGCGGCCTTGGCGTGTGTGATGACACAGCAGACGATCGTTTCCGCTAAGTCATCCGTGCCGCGCTATGAACCGCCATGCCGGCAAGCGCGAACGCCACTGAATTCACGACCACTGCCAGCAGAGACATGTCGGTCGCCATCAAGGCGCGACCACCGGATTCGTAGCCACCAACCCGACGGTGCACGGCATGTGCGATGACATGTGCGGCGACCACGCCAAATCAAATACTGAGCGAGCGTGAAGCCATCGATGTACCTGCGGATATGGCATGGTTGTCCGAAAATTTAGATCGATCTATTTTGCACGGTAACACTCGTCCTGTAGCCATGCATGCCGCGTTGCAATATGCCGTGGCGGATCGACCGTGCGAACTTGCGCCGGTCCAATTCAGAGCCCCACAGGAGCTGGCCATCTCCCAGCCGTTTTGGGCAGCGCTGGCGATGAGCCGCTCATGGGAAGAATGTCAAGGTTTCATCGGCCATTTCAATTTTCGAATCCGCAAACGTCTTAGGGAGATCACAGCAACCACGCGGATCGATCGCCTTGAACGAACTGAACAACCAAGCTGGGGTCGAGGCCATCGAAGCCGGCGGCACTTTTGTGGCAAGCGGATACATGACTGCCGTGTCGCGCGCATTCGATTGCGGCATGGGGACTGTCGTCGGCGCTCTCCGTGCCTTGGTCACCAGACAGCTTGCGAACTTCCTGCGCTCGTTGCATGGCCGTCTGGATTGGCACGGCAGTCCAGCCACGCGCCGCAAGATGGCCGCCAAATACATCGTTCGCGCGCTTTGCATGCCACGGCAGCATGGCCAATATCTGGCATCGGTGTACGGCAACCCACGCATGTGTGCTTACCAGCACCGCGATCCCCGTGTGTTGGAGCGTCATTTCCATCGCTATATCCATTTGCGATGGGATCGACGCTTGCGTCTGCAAAGCATTCGGCAGCACTACCGATTTGCACTCGCCCGGTTGCCCGGCACGTTGTTCGAGGCGATCTACATCCACGGGAACGCGGCGCTGGGCAATTTGACCTTGAAGGACGGCACCCAGCTGAAGCTTTGCCTGCGACCGCCAATCTTCATGGGGTGCGAGGGTGAGTTGTGCATACAACTCAGTGACGCCGATGATCATCCGGTCTATCGCCTCATCCTGAGCGTGATCGATGATCGGCCGACGATCGCGATCGGCTGCATCCAGGGACCTGACGGCCAGAACGGCAAGGATCTGGTTCGCGATCTGACGCGGAACATGCATGGCATGCGACCGAAGCAGCTGATGCTTTCCCTGGCCTATGCGTTTGCCCGGCACTTGGGCATCGAGCGTATCTTGGCCGTAAGCAATGCCACGCATCCCTTGCGTCGGACTCGCGACAAATTCCAGGCCGACTACGACGCGTTCTGGTTGGAGCAGAAGGGTCGCGAGACGGGAGATGGCTGGTTCCTGCTTCCCGAAACACTGAGCCGGAAATCCGAATCGGAGGTTTCCAGTCACCATCGCTCTGCGTTCCGGCGGCGCGAGGCCATGCGTATCGAAGCCGAACGGTTGCTTGTCGATGCACTTGAAACCTACTCCCCGAGGCGAAGCTCGGCCTTCGTGGGGGAAGCGCTAGAATCAGTCAGGCCCTTCCAACATGGCAGCCTGGGAGCATCGTGGATACGTTAGGCAAGACCAGCGATGTCGGCACCGATGTCGCGAAGTCACCTGTACATGCCGCGCAGGTCGCAGAGCTGTTCCGCGAGCACAATCGCGCATTGATCGCTTTCCTGAACTGCCGGCTCAACTCCCTCTCCGATGCACAAGAACTCGCACAGGAAGCCTACGTGCGCATGCTCACACTGGAGCATCCCGAACGGGTGGACTCCTTGCGCGCCTACCTGTTCCGGACTGCCTCGAATCTGGCGATCGACCGCCTGCGCATGCGCAAGGTGCGAAATGACAAGGTGCGAAACGATATGCTTCTCGAACAACCGACTGAAGATCTGCATCTCGCCCCCGTTCCCGAGCGGCACGTGTCGACAATCGAACAGTGGCGCGACTTGCGTCGTGCGCTGCGTGAGTTGCCCGCGAAGACAAGTCAGGCCTTCGTGATGCATGTGATCGAAGGGTGCGACTTCAACGTCGTCGCGCAAGCCATGAAACTGAGTGAGCGCATGGTGCGTTATCACGTCACCAACGCGCTGGCGCATTGCCGCATGCGGGTCGACGAACCGGAGATGCTGTGATGGACAAGAGCATTGATGAGAAAATCTTGCACGCAGCCGCCGATTGGTGGACGCGCCTACGCGACCCCGACGGCGCAGGTGCGACGATGGAACAATGGCTGGAATGGACCGGTGCCGACGAACGCCACCTTGAGGCTTTCGAGCGGGTGACCGAGCTCGGCAATCGGCTCGGCACGCTCGATGACATCACGCGACAGTTGCTTGTGCGCGAGTTTGCACGACCGGCTGCTGTGCCGACCGCCATGCCGCAGCGCTGGTTTCCGCTTGCAGCAGCAGCTTCCGCTGTGCTGACCGTAGTCGGGGGCTATTTTGCATGGAGCGGATTTGTGGCAAATACGACACCGCAAGTCTATGTCAGCGCGGTGGCCCAGAATCGGAACATCACGCTGCCGGACGGTTCCACGGTTGTACTGGGTGCTGCCTCCACTCTGACCACGCGCTTCAGCCATGGCGAACGCCATGTCGAGCTTGATGGTGGCGAAGCGTTTTTCCAGGTCGTGCACAACATGCAGCGCCCCTTCGTCGTCACGGCGGGCAAGGTATCCATCCGTGATGTCGGCACGGCTTTCGACGTGCGTCGCACCGGGCAACGCGTGACTATTGCAGTAACCCAGGGACGTGTGCAGGTCGCCGACCATCGTGGTGCGCCGGGTTCGAACGCAACTGGCGCGGGCAGTCTCGAAGCCGTCGCCGGTCAGCTGGTGTCGTACGACCCGGCCACATCCGCCATGAGCCTCGGCAGCATCACGCCCGAGCAGGCCACCGCCTGGCGTAGTGATCGACTGGAATTCATCAACGAGCCTCTCGGTGCAGTGATCGCCAACGTCAACCGCTACAGCACACGCCCGGTGCATATCGCCGATGCCGATCTCGAAACGCTTACCTACACCGGCACCATCAAGACAGGCGCCATCGACAGCTGGCTGAGTGCCTTGCCGCAGGTCTTTCCCCTGCGCGTCAGCGAGGATGCCAGTCAGGTGACCCTCTCCGGCGCGAGACGCAAGTAGAGGCAATCATTGCCGGTGAACCAGTAACTCCCCGCAAGGTTCGCGACAGCCACGGGACAAGCCGCCGCACGCTGACGCAGGCGACAGCTACGCCATGCGCCATTTGCACTGGGCGCATGTCAAACTCATCGCTTTCGCTGCAGGAAGGCGACTGCCATGGGCCGGGTTGCGTTGCTGTTCGTCTGCGGCTGTCTGTCGGTACCGTCTGTCGCATTCGCTGCTGCGGCTACATCGACGCGCACGGTATTGGCAACGCCACGCATCGATTTCGCGATCCCGCTACAACCACTTTCTACCGCGCTGATCGCGTTTGGCAAACAGGCCAACGTACAGGTGCTGACCGCTGGCGGCATGATCGCAACCTTTCGATCTGGAGGCGTGAGCGGCACCTTCACTCCGGATGCTGCACTCGTCAGGCTGCTGCAAGGCACCGGCTTGAGCTATGCATTCATCGATGCGGGTACCGTAGTGGTGAAGCCGCACGAGCCTGAATCGACCAGCTCGCCCCCTCCCGGAGGGATGCCCGACAAGGCCAGCGTCGCCAATGCCAAGCTGCTTGCACCGGTACATGCCGAGGGCATGGTCAAGCGAGATTCTGGCTATCTGACCGACATCACCAGCAGTGCCACGCGCACCGATTCCGATCTGATCGACGTACCGCAATCGATCAGTGTCGTCACGCGCGACCTGATGGATTCGCAACAGAACCGCACAGTGGCCGATGCGGTTCGCAATGTTGCAGGTGTGCAATACATAGACAGCGCCGATAGCTTACCGAGTTTCCAGATACGCGGATTCAACCCCGGTAACGGCATGACCGACGGCATGCCCAACAGCATCGCGGCCCTGGGTGATTTTCCGCCACTGATCGGCGTGGCGCGGGTCGAAGTGCTGAAGGGGCCAGAGGCCATCCTGGGCGACTCCATAGGTAACGCCGATTTTGGTGGCTTGATCAATGTGGTCATGAAAAAACCGCAGAGCGACCCTGTGCACGAGCTCAGCTACAGCGTTGGTGAGTACGGCGATACACAGGCAGGTATCGATCTGGCTGGCCCGCTGAGCAACAGCAAGGAGCTGACCTACCGACTGGTGGTCTCAGGCGAATATGCCGATCGTACTGTCCAGGGCTACCGCGGTCAGCGCAGCAGCTATCTTGCGCCGTCGATCGGTTGGCAGAACGCGACGACGAAACTCATCGTAGGTGTCGAGCGTATCCTCAACCGGTTACCCATTCCCGATCACCTCATCCTGCTGAATGACTCTCTTTCTTCAGCCTCGCCACCCGGCATCCCGGCCGGCAACCCGAGTGACCATTCAACGTACCAGACGAGCCGGTTTTACTACATGCTCGAACACCAGCTCGGTGATGTCTGGACGTTCCGCAGCCACGGTCAATACGTGCGACAGTCAACCAACCAGCAAGAGTGGATCCTGAGCAATCCCACTCCAGCCGGGGACGTGAATGCCACCGCGGACGTGTATCGATATACAGATGCTTACTACACCTTGCAGAACGACATCACCGCCACGTTTGGGCACGGACTGCTGACGCACACGATCGTGGTCGGATTCGACTATTCGCGTTCGCTGATCGGCAACAGCGACGATGTTTTCAATGACTTCGGCGGCGTGCCGTACAACATCTTCACCGGCGCTCCGCTTCCGCCCGCCAGGTCGGTGGTTCAACAGACCAATGACGATCACGTGCCTGGAAACCCGTGGTCGGCCAACAGCGGTTTGTTTCTGCAGGATCAGATCGCGGTGGGTGAATACGGGGATGTCCTGCTGGCGTGGCGACGCTCCGCTTACGAACTTTCGACCTCCGACGTCAACGGCAATCCGTGGAACCTGCACAAGACACAGTGGGTACCTAGTATCGGCCTGGTCTACAAGATCACACCCGATATGGCGTTCTATGGCAGTACGACAAAGGGCTTCCAGCCGGACACCCTTCTGGGGAAAAATGGGCGCCCGCTCGTACCCGCCATGTCGCGCCAGATCGAAGCCGGGATCAAGCTTGATCTGTTTCAGGACCACGCGCGCCTGACTGTTTCGTGGTATCGCATCTCGGTGGATCGCAGCTACGATTTGTCATCGGCGCAGCCCCCCTATTTCTTCATCCCGGGGCCGGGCCAAACGAACAAGGGGATGGAGGTCGAGTTCACCGGCCGTATCGCGCCCGGCCTGGATATCACGACCAGCTACACCAACGCGCGCATCAGCAATCACGATGGGACACTGCCGACAGGCACTCCCCGCCAGCACTTCAACCTGTGGGCCAGTTACTGGTTTCAGAGCACCTCGCTGCAAGGCTGGGGTGTTGCTGGTGGCATGCATGCCCGAAGCCGCAGCCTGGGACAGACCACGAGCGACAACGCCTATTTCGATATTCCCGGTCAGGCCAGCGTAGATGCCAATGTGTCGTACCGCGCAAAGAACTGGAGCGCGGCGCTGGGAGTGAAGAACCTCTTCAACCGGAATTTACTCAGCGACAATTTTGACGAGACGTTTGTACCGCTGCATAACCGGCGCACCTTCCTGTTGACCGGCACCTACGGTTTCTAAGTACGCGCATGCCTCTCTGGCTGATGGCTAATGCTTGCGAAGCATTAGCTGCAAGACGATGGTCGCTGTGCCGGCTGGATGATCTACGCCGGCATCATGGCGCGGCGGCTTGGCCATACCGTTTCAGGCGGCGAGTCATTGTCAACAAGCCAGTTTTCGCCGTGACACTATCGCGATCGAAATCGCATCAGGCAAAAGCAAAGGGCCGCGATTGCTCGCAGCCCTTGCAGTATATGGCGCCCGAAGTTGGACTCGAACCAACGACCCCCTGATTAACAGTCAAGTGCTCTAACCAGCTGAGCTATTCGGGCGTGAGCTGCGTAGTTTGTCGGGGGTGCGGCGAGCTGTCAAGCCATCGCAGACAGATCTCCGCACATTTTTCACGTGGTCAGCACTCGGTAGCACGGTACATACGCTGCGCCACCCGGCAGCTTCATCCGGTGTTGCTGGACGAACGCCTGCAGCAGCTTGTCCAGCGCGCGCATGATGTCCGCGTCGCCGTCGATGTCGAACGGGCCATGCTGCTCGATCGCCTGAACGCCCTCTTCCTTCACATTGCCGGCGACAATGCCGGAGAACGCACGGCGCAGATCCGCCGCCAACTCATGCCGCGGACGGTCGCGATGGATCTGCAAAGCGCGCATGGCCTCGTGGGTGGGACGGAACGGCAGCTGGAACTCCAGCGGAATCTGCAGCGCCCAGTTGAAGAAGAATGCGTCCTTGGTATCGAGCCGGTTGCGGCGCACCTTGTCGATGCCCTTGATCATCGCCCGCGCCACCGCCGCTGGATCATCCACGATGATCTGGTAGTGCTGCGCCACCTCGTCACCCAGACTCAGGCGCAGGAAGCGGTCGATCTGCTCGAAGTAGGCGGCCGATTCGCGCGGCCCGGTGAAGATCAGCGGGAACGGCGTGCCTGCGTTGTTAGGATGCAGCAGGATGCCGAGCAGATAGAGGATCTCCTCGGCCGTACCGACGCCGCCGGGGAACACGATGATGCCGTGACCCATGCGCACGAACGCCTCGAGCCGCTTCTCGATATCCGGCATGATCACCAGATGATTGACGATCGGGTTCGGCGACTCGGCGGCGATGATGCCCGGCTCGGTAATGCCGATGTAGCGGTTGTGCCGACGCCGCTGCTTGGCGTGCGCGATGGTCGCGCCCTTCATCGGCCCCTTCATCGCGCCGGGACCGCAACCGGTGCAGATGTCCAGTCCACGCAGGCCCAGTTGGTAACCGACCGACTTGGTGTATTCGTATTCATCGCGCACGATCGAGTGACCGCCCCAGCACACTACGAGGTTGGGATCGATATGCGGCTTCAGGATGCGCGCATTGCGCAGGATCTCGAACACGCCCTGGGTCAGCCCGGCCGAGCCACCCAGATCGACACCGATCTGTTCCAGCTGGGTCGACACGTAGACGATGTCGCGCACCACTGCCACCAGCAGCTCGTTGATGCCGCGGATGATCTGGCCGTCCACGAACGCCTGCGCTGGCGCATGACTGAGCTCGATCTTGATGCCGCGATCCTGCTGCAATACCTGGATGTCGAAATCCGGATACTGCTCGAGGATCGCGCGCGGGTCGTCGCTGGCATTGCTGCCTGAGGTCAGCACCGCCAGCGCGCAGCGGCGCAGCAATGCATGCAGGCCCGAATCGCTGGCGCCGCGCAGCCGCGCCACCTCGTTGCGGGAAAGAATATCCAGCCCGCCGACCGGCGAAATGCGTGCACTCACGGTGGCGCTCTTTCTGACTCCATCGGTGCTGACTGCATCGGTGTGTGTGTCATTCATTCGAATTGTTCTCCTTGCCGCTGGCTCGCGGATCGTGCGCCCGCGTCGAGCGAGACAGACCGCTTAGCTTCCCGCGCCCGTTGCGCATGGTCAAGTCAAGCTGCGCGCACAAAAAAACCGGCGCCCTGTCGGGCGTCGGTTGCGCTGCTGACCTGCCGACGAATCAGAAGGTGTATTTCACGGTCAACTGCACGGACCAGCGCTGCGCCAGATCGTCGTTGTTGTTGATGTAGGTCGGAACCGCCAGCGGGTTGTAGTTGCCATTCTTGTCGATGTAGTTGGTGCAGGTCGCCGCACCACCGCAAGCGATGTCGTAGATGTATTTGCCGGTCGTCGCATCCACGCCGTAGAAATCGGCCAGCGGACGCCCGCCCGGGAAGCCCACGCGCTTCTCGATGCCCCACTTCTTGTTCAACATGTTCGTGAAGTTGTAGACGTCAAACTTGACGATGCCCTTGTTGCCCTTGAACAGGCCCGGGATTTCCTGGCTGAAACTGAGATCGAGCTGATTGATCCAGCCGGCGCGGTCGCCGTTACGCTGGGCAATCTGGCCCTGATGATCCTTCAGGTAATCGTTGTGCTGGATGTAGTTGTAGAACTGCTGCTGCAGCTGTGCATCACGCGCGGCGTTGCCGGTGGTGCGGAACTCCACCTGACCCGGCCCCGGAATGAAGACCAGATCGTTGATGTAGGTGTCGCCGTTGGCATCGTTGCCAAACGTCCAGCTGTACGGCGAGGCGTTGTGGCCGTCGAAGAACGCGCTGGCGCTGGTGACGTAATCGCCGAAGAAATGATGCTGCCAGTTGAGGCCGGCGATCACGCGACGCGGGATCGAGTAGTTCGAGGGGCTCGCCACGTTCTCGTTCGGGTTGGTGACGAAGTTGTACTTGTAGTTCGAGGTGGCCACGCTGGACGTGCCCGGGTTGACCTCACTGGCGCGGCTCCAGGTGAAGCCGACCATGCCGGACCAGTCGCTGGAGAAAGACTTCTTCAACGAAAGCGCCAGACTGTCCGCGGTACCGCGGCTGGTGTTGGCCAGGTTGATCACATCGGCGAAGGCCGCGTTGGAGCCAGTGCGGGTCGCCTGGCCGGCGGCCTTCGGATCTTTGTTCGCCAGCTTGTAGAACGTCTCGCGACCGTCGGGCAACATGCCGTTGGCCGTGCCGGCCACTATTTGCGGGTTACCCAGGTTCAGGTTCTGATACAGGATCGCGTCACGCTGAATGATGTGCTCGTAGTCGACCGTGGCAACCAAGCCCCACCACGGCAGTTCCTTGTCGAAGCCCAAGCTCAGCTTCCATGCACTCGGCAGCCTGAAGCCCGGCGACACGGTGTTCACCGTCATCTTGCCCGCGCCCAGTGCACCATCGTTCTGATGGTACGGGTCCGGACTGAAGGCCGGCACGTTGGTGCCGTTGCATGGAGCGGGACGTGTCGGGCCGCAGTTGTACTGGGTCTGGGTGACGCCGGAGTTCGAGAAGATATTGCCGATCCAGACATTCGGCGGATTGGCGATGAACAGGCCCGCGCCACCGCGCAACTGGGTCATGTGCTCGGTGTTGAAGTTGTAGTTGAACGACATGCGCGGCTGCACCACGCGGTTGCCATTGATCGTGGTCTGGTTGCTGCGACCGTAACCACCGGTCGCATTGCCCTGGGCGTTGACGCCGGGCGCCAGCGCAAACGTGGGGTTGTACAGCGGCTGGTCGTCCATCAGCGGAATGTCGATGCGCACGCCGTACTGCACCGACAGGTTGTTGTTGACCTGCCAGGTGTCCTGCAGGAACACACCCCATTGCTTGATGCCGTAATTGGCCGCCACCTGGGCCTGACTCAGGCCATTCGCCGGGCGGTTGTAGAAGTACTGGTAGTAATACTTCTTGAGGAAGTTCTGCAGACCGGTCGTCGTCACGTTGCCGACCTTGGAGTCCTCGAACGTATAGCTGCCGAAGGCATTCTGCAGGAACAGGTTGTAGAACTTGTCCTTCTCGAAGTCGATGCCGCCCTTGATGGTGTGGTCACCCGCGTAATAGGTGCCGGCCCACGCCGCGCTCAGGGTGGACGTTTTCAGCACGTTCGCCTGGCTCGAATACTCGGTACCGAACTCCACCGCCGGACCGCTGAAGGTGCCGGGATACACCGTGATGTCCGGCATCGCCACGCCGTTATACGGGCCGCGCAACTGATCGAAGCTGGCGTACGACACAGTCGTATCGGTCGAGAAGCTGGGCGACCAGTCGTCGTAGAAATGCAGCGCGTAGCTCTTGCTGTCGACGTTGGTGTTGTACCAGCCGCTGGACAGCACCAGTTTGGTGGTGCTGCCGGTGATGACCGGCTTGTTTTCCTTGGTCTGGCTGTAGGTAAAGCTGGCGCGATGATCGTTGTTAATGTTCCAGTCGATCTTGCCGAGGTAACGCTTGTCCTGCAGGTTGGAATTGCCGCCGCCAACCGAGCCGAGATCCTGGGTGATGCCCACGGCCTTGGCCGCGTCACGCACCTGCTGCACCATGGCCGAAGTCAAACCGGCAATCGGCGTACCCGCACCCGAATCTGCCGGACCAAACGGGCTGCCGGCACCAACTTGAACGCTCTTCTCCGCCGAAAGGAAGAAGAACAACTTGTCCTTGATGATCGGGCCGCCGACGGTGGCGCCGCCGGTCCACTGGCGATCGAAGCCCTGATATTTCGCATCGTTCTCGTTCTTGCCGATCATGTTCTGGTTCTGGAACACGTAGTACACAGAACCATGAAAATCGTTGGTGCCGCTCTTGGTCACCGCATTGACGGTGGCACCCAGACCGCGGCGGGTCGCCACGTCGTAGTTCGCCGTCGAAATATTGTATTCCTGGATCGTGTCCTGCGAGATCGGCGTGCCCAGGGTCGGCAGACCGTTCGCGTTGAGGCCGAACGGATCGTTCGCGCTGACCGAGTCCACGGTGATGTTGTTGTAGCGGCTGTTCTGACCGACCGCAGACATTTCGCCGCGGGCGCGATCTGTCACCACGATGCGCGGGTCGAGGCGCACGATGTTCTGGATGGAGCGGCCCGGCGTCGGCGTGGCTTCCAGCTCCCGGTTGGAGATGTTCGTCGAGATGCCCTTGTTGTCAGGCGAGAAAGTCTGCGCCAGCGTGTTGGCCGAAACGGTCACACCCTGCAGATTTTTCGCACTCTGCTCGTTCGCACCGCCCATGGTGAGATTGATCGCCGACTCCTGCGCCAGCTGCAGGTAGACCTTGTCCTGCTCGGCCTGGCTCAGGCCGGCCTTGGACGCCGTCACGTCGAACGGACCGCCGACGCGCAGACCCTGCGCCGAATAACGACCGTCCGCACCCGTGGTGGTGATCTTGGTGGTACCCGACGGTTCATGCACGATCTGCACGGTGGCGCCGGCGACCGGCTGACCGCTGGCGTCGAGCACGCGGCCACTGATCGAGGAGGAGGTGTCCTGCGCAACGGCGGGCAACGCAACTGCCAGCAGCGAGGCAATGGCAAGCGGCAGGAGTTTGGCGCGGATTCGGCTATTCATTCTTGATCAACCCTCAAGGCTTATAACGAAAATTCTTGCGTTTCAGGGTTCACGCGCGTCCCTGCCCGACATACGCCAGGCGCTACTCGATCCACGTTTGATGCCCCAGTTTTGACATGCCCAAACCCATCAGCACGACGGATCCGGAACACTTCAGTTAACGAGACCTTCCCGCCTGCCAACTGATTGTTAAACGGATTTTAACGATAGTGTATGACATTTTTGTAACACTGACACGTCACTCGAAAACATCGATTCCGCCTCGAAAACAGCGATCGAACTGTTTGAAATCAGCCACATGGATGCGCGCCCGATAACACATTGGCCGCCATCAGACTGATCGCGTCGGACCTGTCGCTACACTATTTCAGGCTGACTTGCCGAGGTAGCGCGCACGTTTTGCCGGCTTCAGGTTCGCCAGATCCAGCATCACCAGACCATCCACGCAACCGGAGAAATCCGGGTCCTCGCCAAAGTCGAGAAACTGCACGCCGGCGGGTTCGACTAGATCGACATACTGGCGGTACAGCACCGGCAGGCTGACGCCGAGTGCGTCCAGATGATGCTTCAGCTTGCCCAGTCCGGCCGATGCATCCAGGCCTTCCAGTGCCTCGCGTACGACCTCGACGACTCCAGGCGAGACCACGAACGGCTGTCGCGCCGCGGCCAGGCCCGGCGCACCAAAATAATGCTGGTGCGCCGCGGCGATCCATTCGCGTGCCTCACGCGGCAGGTTCACCGACATGCTGACCGGGCCGAACACGTAACGCAGCTCCGGATGGCGCTGCAGATACAGGCCAATGCCCTGCCACAACTGATCGAGCGCGCGCGAGCGCCAATAGGCCGGCGCGACGAAACTGCGCCCCAGCTCCATCCCCTGCATCAGCCGTGATTCCAGCGCCGGCGAATAGTTGAACAGACTGGCGGTATATAGGCCGGCCAATCCGCGCTCGGCGATCAGCCGACCGCCGTGACCGAAACGGTAGGAGCCCACAATACGCAGCGCCTGCGGATCCCACAGCACCAGATGTTCGTAATGCGGATCGTAGGCATCCAGGTCCCGGCGTGCACCAGTGCCTTCGCCTACCTTGCGGAAAGTCAGTTCGCGCAGCCGGCCGATCTCGCGCATCACCGCGCTGTCGAACGCGCCCTTGAACAGCCACGCCTGCTTGCCGTCGCTGAGGTCGGCCAGTTTTTCGGCGCGGGCAAGTTCCGCCGCCACCTGCTCGGCCGGCTCCGGCAACGCCAGCGGCGCCTGGCCGCCGAAGATCAGACCACGATGCCGGCCGACCCGGTAGACATGCCGGCGCATCAGCTTGGTGGCCTGTTTCGGTGAGCCCCCGCTGCGCCGTTCGAGCTCCTCGGCGCCGACCAGCGCACCGATGCTGAAACCGATCCGCCGCTTGCCTGGCGCCACCGCCTCGCGCGGCAGCATCGCCGTGCTCAGCGGCTTGGCCAGCATCGACAGGCCATAGAACATCGCCGAATTGCGTGCGGCGACATGTATCGGCAGCACCGGCGCCTTGCTGCGCAACGACAACCGTGCAAAGCCGTCCGACCACTGCCCGTCGCACACACCACCCGCACGCACGCGTGAGACTTCACCGGCGGGAAACACGATCAGCGCCTCGCCGTTGTCCAGCGCGCGGTAGATGCCGCGCAGGCGCGACGCCGCGCCCTTGCCGAACACATCCACCGGCATCATCAACTTGCCCAGCTGTGGAATCACTGCCAGCCAGTCGTTGCCGAGAAAGCGTACGTCGCGGCGCACCGTACCGATCAGCTGCAGCAGCGCCAACGCGTCCTGCATGCCGAGCGGATGATTGGCCACAACCAGCAACGGGCCATCGACCGGAATATGTTCGCGCTCGCTCGGATTGACGTGATAGCTAGTGCCGAGTACGTCCAGCACGCGCTCGACAAAGTCAAAACCTTCGGCGGCGCCGACGCGTTCCAACACGCGGTTGAAACCGTCTTCGTCGGCCAGCCGTCCGAGTACGCCAGCCATCGGGCGACGGATGCGCGGATACTGCGCAAGCCATGGCAGGCGTTCGACAAGGGACTGTTCGATACTCAGCATGTCTGCGTCCTCGGATTTTCCCCATCCTGACGATCAATTATGACAGCTGAGCAGTCGTCCCAAGCCTCGCCGGCAATACATCCGTTGATGCCGTTGTTTCAAACACTCAGGTGCAGGAACGACGCCACGCCTGCCATGAACATCTGCACCGCCATCGCAATCAGCAGCATGCCCATCACGCGCTCCAGCGCGGTCAGCACGCTCTCGCCGAGCCAGCGGAACAGATAGGTGGCACTGAGCAGGATCAGCGAGGTGGCCAGCCACGCCAGCAGCAGCGCGATCGTCCAGTCGGCGGTGCGGCCGGGCTGAGTGTTGGTCAGCAGCAGCAACGCTGCCATCGCCGACGGGCCTGCCACGCCGGGGATCGCCATCGGCACGATGAACGGCTCGCCCTGCCCGGGCTTGCCGAAGATGCCGCCGCCGTCGGCCGGCGGAAACACCATGCGGATGCCGATCAGGAACAGCACGATGCCGCCGGCGATGCTGATCGAATCCGGCTTCAGCTGCAGCAGCTTGAGGATGTGCTGGCCGCCGAACAGGAACGCCAGCAACACGCCGAGCGCGATCAGCAGCTCGCGCACCATCACCCGTCGCCGGCGTTTCGGCGGCACGTCTTTCAACAGGCTCAGGAAGAACGGGATATTGCCCAGCGGGTCCATGATCAGAAACAACATGATTCCCGCCGACAACGTGGTCATCTGCGTTTCCATCTCAACTCCATTCTCGTGAGGCGATCACCACCGCACCGGCATCGAAACACCGCTGCTCAGTCGGCTCGCAGGTCCAGCACGGCACCACGCGCTGCCACGCCCTGCGCGCTGAGCAGATAGACCGCAGCGGCCGCCGCCGCATCCGGCGACGGCCGCTGCATGATGTCTTCGCCGAAGTACGCCAGCTGCCGCAGCGCGGTGCGCATCGGCACCGGCAGCATGGCATGAACGCGCAGCGCACTGCTGTCGGTTTCCTCATGCAGGATCGCCGCGAACCGCTCCAGCGCCGCCTTCGACGCGCCGTAGCCGCCCCAGTGCGCGCGCTGCAGCAACGCAGGATCGTCCAACACGAACACCACTGCGCTGTCGCTGGCCTGAGTCAGCAGCGGCAGGCAAGCCTGGGTCAGCGCGAACGGGGCCGACACATTCACGTGCATCGCGCGCAGCCAGGCGTCGGGCTTGTGCATGGCGATCGGCGTCAGCCCACCGAAGCTGACGGCGGCGTGCACGATGCCGTCGAGTCGCCCGAAATCGCGCTCCAGCCCTTCGGCCAGCGCGGTGTACTCGCGCGGCGTGGCCACTTCCATGTCCAGCGGATGGATCACCGGCTCGGCCAGGCCTTCGGCGCGCATCGCGTCGTACAGCTGTTCCAGTTGACGCTTGCGTTTACCGGTGACCACCACGGTGGCGCCGGCGCGCGACGCCGCACGTGCCACCGCGCCGCCCAGCCCGCCGTAGGCGCCAGTCACCAGTACCACGCGATCGGCCAGAGTGTCGGCCGCCGGCAACCAGCCGGCAGGCAGGCGGGAAGTCGGCAGCGTCATCAAGTTGCCGCTCCGGCGACGTCGCTGGCCATGCGCGACAGCTCACCGGCGGATTTCAGGTCCTCGATGATGTCGCAACCGCCGATCAGCTCACCCTGGATGAACAGCTGGGGAAAGGTCGGCCAGTTCGCGAAATGCGGCAGCGCGGCGCGTATCTGCGGATCGGCCAGCACGTTCACCGCATGGAACACGGCGCCTGCTTCGGTCAGTGCCTGCGCGGCGCGGCTGGAAAAGCCGCACATCGGAAATTCCGGTGTGCCCTTCATGAAAAGCACGATGGGATGCTCGGCCAGGATCGCCCTGATTCGCTCGTTGATGTCCATAGCTTGATGTTTCATCTTTACAATGCAGGCAGACCGATATTGTATCAGTCACCCATCGGCTGCCGTCCGTTGCGCCGGCCCATCTTCCCCAGCCACTGCTAGGAGCCTCATCATGGCGATCGAACTTCCCCCGCTTCCGTACGAAAAGAACGCACTGGAGCCGCACATTTCCGCTGAAACGCTGGAGTATCACTACGGCAAGCATCACCAGACCTACGTGACCAACCTCAACAAGCTGATCGAAGGCACCGAGTTTGCAGGCGCCACGCTGGAAGACATCATCAGGAAGTCATCCGGCGGCGTGTTCAACAACGCCGCGCAGATCTGGAACCACACGTTCTACTGGAACTCGATGAGCCCCAAGGGCGGTGGCGAGCCCAGCGGCAAGCTGGCCGACGCAATCAGCAAGGCGTTCGGTTCGTTCGACAAGTTCAAGGACGAATTCAGCAAGTCTGCGGCCGGCAACTTCGGCTCCGGCTGGACCTGGCTGGTGCAGCGTCCGGATGGCTCGCTCGGCATCGTCAACACCTCGAACGCCGCTACCCCGATCACCGGCAGCGACAAGCCGCTGTTCACCACCGACGTGTGGGAACACGCGTATTACATCGATTACCGCAACGCCCGCCCGAAATATGTGGAAGCGTTCTGGAACCTGGTGAACTGGGAATTCGCGGCCAGCAATCTGGCCTGATCCCGGGCATCAATAAAAAAACGGAGCCGTTGCCGGCTCCGTTTTTTTGTGCGTAACAGTTCCGCAAGGCGACCACTGCCCGCCCTGCAAAATCGGGGTTTGCACTCTCTACGAGTGACCCAGCGCCTGCAACACCGGCGCGACTTGCACCTCGCGCCCCAGCACCCCGGCAATCCCGGCCAACCGGCCAGCCAGTTGCCCGGTATCCGTCGCGCATACCGTGGCATGCCCCACCTTGCGGCCCGGGCGCGCCTGCTTGCCGTAGTCGTGCCAGTGCGCATCGACGGCGTGTAGCACCGGAACCGCATCGGGCAGCTCACCGATCCAGTTGAACATCGCCGAGAGACCGCGCGCACTGGTATCGCCCAGCGGCAGGCCGAGCACGGCACGCACATGATTCTCGAACTGACTGGTATGCGCGCCCTCGATGGTCCAGTGACCGGAGTTGTGCACCCGTGGCGCCATCTCGTTGCCAAGCAGCTCGCCGTCCTTGACGAACAGTTCCAGCGCGAATACACCCACGTAATCCAGCCGCTCGGCCAGCGTGCGGGCAAGCTCGGTGGCACGCTGCTGCAACTGCTCGATGTCCGGCGCCGGTGCCAGGCTCATCGCCAACACACCGTCGGTATGCCAGTTGCGGGTCAGTGGCCAGGTGCGGAAATCGCCATCGCGACCACGCACGGCGATCACCGAAAGCTCGCGCTCGAACGGCACGAACGCCTCCAGGATCAGCCCATGCTTCGACGCCTGTGCACCGAGCGCAGCCCACGCTGCATCCGCGTCGGCCAATTGCCGGAGCCGGAACTGACCCTTGCCGTCATAGCCAAGCCGGCGGGTTTTCAGAATCGCCGGCGCACCGACCGCGGACAGCGCCAGATCCAACTGCTCGCGCGTATCGACCGTCATGAAGGCCGGAGTCGGCAGGCCGCACTCGCGGAACAGGGTTTTCTCGGCCAGTCGATCCTGCGCCACCGCCAGCGCCTGCGGCGCAGGGAAAACCGCCACGCGTTCGGCAAGCCAGTGCGCCGTCTCGGCCGGCACGTTCTCGAAATCGAAGGTGACCACGTCGACCTGTGCAGCAAACGCTTCCAGCGCGGCGTAGTCGGTCCAGTCGGCCATCACCAGTGGTGCAACCTGTCCAGCACAGGCATCGGCGGCGCTGTCCACCACCAGCGCCTTCACACCTAGCGGCGCCGCCGCCAGCGCCAACATACGCGCCAGCTGGCCGCCACCGAGAATGCCCAGCACGGGCTGCCGCCGCCGTTCGCTCATTGACGCGGATCCGGCTGCTCGAGCACTGCCTGCGTCTGTCGCGTCCGCCAGTTGTCCAGTGCATTGGCCAGCGCCGGATCGTGCAACGCCAGCACCGCCGCGGCCAGCAAGCCGGCGTTTACTGCACCGGCGCGCCCGATCGCCAGGGTGCCGACCGGGATGCCGGCCGGCATCTGTGCGATCGACAGCAGCGAATCCATCCCGTTCAGAGCCTTCGACTGCACCGGCACGCCAAATACCGGCAGGCGCGTCTTGGCCGCCAGCATGCCGGGCAGATGGGCAGCGCCACCGGCGCCGGCGATGATCACCTGGATGCCCCGCGCCGGCGCCTGTTCGGCATAGCTGAACAGCAGATCCGGAGTACGATGCGCGGAAACCACCTGCACTTCGTGCGCCACGCCCAGCTCGGTCAATACATTGGCCGCGTGCTGCATGGTTTCCCAGTCCGAACGCGAACCCATCACAACGCCAACGCGCGGCGGCTTGCTTGTTCCTGTCATGGCCGGGCAGTCCAAAAACGGCTATTGTACGGGCTTTCCCAGCCTCGGCACAGCTGCAAACCCATCATGGACAAGCGTCTACTCGACATCCTGTGTTGCCCGGTCAGCAAAACGCAGGTGCGCCCGCTGAGCAAGCACGAACTCGATGCCCTGAACGACGCGATCGCTGCCGGCAAGGTCGATTCGGTCGCGGGAGTGAGCGTGCACGAGCGGATCGCAGAAGCCCTGATCACCACCGATCGCAAGGTGATCTACCGGGTCGAGGATGGCATCCCGGTGATGCTGCCCGAGGAAGGCATCGCTACGCTGCAGCTGGCGGACTTCCCGGCGACCTAGCACCAGGTTGGGCACCCGGGCAGCCATGCCATGTTCAGCATGACACGGCACCCGCTTTGGCTTATCGTCGACATCTGCGCGACCCGTTCGGGTTCAGTTGCGCGTCGCAAATGTTTTCAGGGGTTTGGCGATGAACGAAGCCAGTGATCCATCCAGAGTCGTCAACTTGAGCCAGCGTCTGGATCCTGCCAGCGAGCGCGTCGGCGAATTGCTGAACGCGGTGCGCAGCATTGCCGGCAAGCATCTGCAGCAAGGGATCGGCAACGCCTTCGAACATGTCGACGATGCGCTGTTCGACATTGCCGAAAAAGCGGAAAACAACGCCACCCAGATGCATTATTTCGATGGCATGCGCGAAGTGCGCAAACGCCGTCCCGCGGTGGAACGCAGTTTCCTGGGTACGATCAGCCGCAACCTCGGCGAACTGGCCCGTCCGTCGCAGCAGTCCCAGGCCTCCACCATCGCATCGATGTCACCGGGCACGGTTGAGCTGTCGCTGGTGGCCGACAACGAGCTTGAGGAAGCGCTGGCGATCACCAGCATGATCAGCAAGAACGAATCGCGGCTGTCGCGCGACCTGTCCGCGGTCAACCAGCGGCTGTCGGTAATCTGCGGCGGCTACAAGATCGACGACGCCAGCAACCCGGTGGCACCGGCGATCCTGACGCAGGCGTTTCGCCAGGCGCTGCACGAACTCAGCGCGGACATGCGCGTCAAGCTGATCATCTACAAGCTGTTCGATCGCTACGTACTGTCGACGCTGGAAGAGCTCTACCAGGAAATCAATACCGAGCTGGTACGCGCCGGCGTGCTGCCACAATTGCGCCACGAAATGCCGCGCGGCAACGCGAAGGCGAACGAGGCAGGCATCGCCGCCACGGCCGCGACGGTGGACGAACCCGGCGAGATTCCCGCCGATCTGCTGCAGACTCTGCATGCGCTGTTCAGTGCGCGACGCGGTCCTGTCGTCACGGGCGGCACGGGCACACACGCGATGCCGAGCGGCCCGCTACCGTCGGCGAATGAATTGCTCGGTGCACTCAGCGTGCTGCAGAGCCAGATCGCCAGCGCCGGCCCATTGCCGTACGCACGCCTCGACGATGCCGCCGAACTCAGCCGCGAAGTGCTGCAACTGAAAGGTCAGCTGCTGACCCAGATCGGCGCCTTGCGCGGCGAACGACCCAGCCATGTCGCCACCATCGATGAGGACACCATCGACCTGGTCGGCATGCTGTTCGAATTCATTCTGGAAGACCGCAACCTGCCCACCGCGATGCAGGTCATGCTGGCGCGGCTGCAGATTCCGTATCTCAAGGCGGCGATTCTCGACCGCAAGCTGTTCGCCCATCGCCAGCATCCGGCACGCCGGCTGCTGGATTGCCTGGCCGAACAGGCCAAGGGCTGGTCGGAGGAGTCCGATCGCGACCGCCGCCTGCACGAGAAGGTGAAGTCGATCGTCGATCAGTTGCTGCACGATTTCGACGATGACATGGGCATCTTCGAGCGTCTGCTGGTCGATCTGCAGCAGTTCCAGGACGTCAACAAGCGTCGTTCCGAACTTGCCGAACAACGCGTCGCCGAATCCACCCGCGGCCGCGAGAAACTCGAACAGGCGCGCCACCGTGCCGCGCGCGAGATCCTCGACCGCATCGGCAACCAGAAGCTGCCGCCACTGGTGCATGGCGTACTCGCGCGGGCTTGGGCCAACCATCTGGTGCTGACCCTTCTGCGCCAAGGCGAGGCGTCACCCGAATTCAGGAGCGCGCTGCGTTTCGTCGACGATTTCATCGCCAGCGCCCAGCCAACTACCAACCCGGAAAGCCGGCAGATGCTGCGGCAGATGCTGCCCGGGGTCGAACGCGCGCTGCGTCAGGGCCTGATCAACGTGGCGTTCCAGGAACAGGACATCGAGCGCCTGCTCGGCCAGTTGCACACCTACTACCGGCAGCAGCTCGGCGAAACACTGGATGCCACCGAGGTCGTCACGGTCGATGAGGATGCGGCCATGCTGGCGATACCCGACAGCATCCAGCCAGTCATCGACCACGACGCCGAGCCGATCGGCCACGCCGACGACGAGGACGCCGTCGAAGTGCCGCTGGACAGCGCCGAATGGCATCAGGTGCAGGCCCTGCAGCCGGGTACCTGGCTGGAGTTCTGCCTCGCCGCGGACGAGGCAATGACCCGCGCCAAGCTGTCATGGATCAGCCCGATGAGTGGCCGCTACCTGTTCGTCAACCGGCGTGGCCTGAAAGTGGGCGACTACGCACCGCAGGAACTGGCTGTCATGCTCACCGGCGGTCAAGCCCGCGTGCTCGCCGCCAATGCGCTGTTCGACCGCGCGATGACTGCGATCGTGGGCAAGCTGAGCCAGCCCGACGCCACACCTGCCACGGAAACACCGTCCAGGGACACTGATACCAAATGAGTCACGCTTCATCGTTTGCGCTACCGGATGCCGCACAGATCGCCACCGATATCGAACGCGCCCTCGCCGAGGATCTGGGCTCGGGCGACGCCACGGCTGAACTGCTGCCGGTCGATGCGCATGCACATGCCGAACTGACCTGCCGCGACGCGGCGGTGATCGCCGGTGCGGCATGGTTCGACGCCTGCTTCCGCCGCTTCGATCCGGCCGTGCGGATCGACTGGCAGACGCGTGACGGCGAACGGGTCAGTGCCGGCGCGGTGATCTGCCGCCTGTCCGGCCACGCCCGTTCGCTTGTGACTGCGGAGCGCTCGGCGCTGAATTTCCTGCAACTGTTGTCCGCCACGGCCACGATAACCGCCGACTATGTGGCTGCCGTCGCCGGTACCGCGGTGCGCGTGCTGGACACGCGCAAGACCATCCCCGGCCTGCGTGTTGCACAGAAGTATGCCGTGCGCTGCGGCGGCGGCCACAACCAGCGCATGGGCCTGTACGACGCGATCCTGATCAAGGAAAACCACATCATCGCCGCTGGCAGCATCGCCGCCGCTGTGCAGACCGCGCGCCAGCTGCACCCTCAACTGCTGCTCGAAGTCGAGGTGGAGAATCTGGACGAGCTGGCGCAGGCGCTGGCGGCTGGCGTGGACCGGATCATGCTGGACAATTTCGAGCTGGCGCAGATGGTCGCGGCGGTGCAGTACACCGCCGGTCGTGTGCCGCTTGAAGTCTCCGGCAACGTCGATCTGCACACGATCGGCGAATTTGCACGCACCGGCGTCGACTTCATCTCGGTCGGTGCGCTGACCAAGCACGTGCGCGCGGTCGATCTGTCGCTGCGCCTGCAATTGGACTGAGCCCGACCCACGCTTGCACCCGGCGCATCGTGCCCACACACTGCGGGGGATGAGCGATCTTTCCAACCTGCTGCTGTTGCTGGTACTCGGCGCCATCGTCGGGCTCTGGCTGAAGCTCAGCGTGGCGCGCGAGCGCGCGATGCAGGAGGCGCGGCGGCAATGCCAGCAGCACGGCCTGCAGTTGCTGGACGAAACCGTCGGACTGCGCGGACTGCGCCTGCGTCGCGTCAACGGCCTGCGCATGATCGAACGCTGCTACGGTTTCGAGGTGAGCATCGACGGCCACGATCGCGAACCGGGACGGCTGTGGATGATCGGCAGCATGCTCACCAGCGTCAGCCTGCCGACGATCGAACTGCTCCCGCACGAAACAACGATGACCGGAGCGGGTTTGCCCGCTCCCGCCAGCAATATCGTGCCGCTGCGCCCGCGCACAGACCAGCGGCTGCATTAAACGCGGAGCCTCGTGCCCGGCCCGGCAAGCCGCGGCAACTCGCTGCTACTTGACCACCCGCAGATGCGGTGCGCCGCGTTTCGGCTTGTCGCCGTTTTCATCGGCGCCGGACGTGGGGACCGTGTCGTCAGGCTCGGGGGCAGACGGCGGCGGCATGTCTCCACCATCCTCGTCCGCCGGGAACATCATGCCCTGACCGTTTTCCTGTGCGTATAGCGCCAGCACCGCCAGCACCGGAATCTGGATGGTCTGACTGACGCCGGAAAAACGCGCCTGGAAACTGATCCACTCATTGCCCAGATCCAGGTTCGCCACCGCGCGCATCGCCAGGTTGAGTACCACCTGGCCGTTCTTGACCACCTGCGGCGGCACCCGCACGCCTGCGAAACTGGCGTCGACCAGCACATAAGGCGTCAGGTTGTTGTCGCTGATCCAGTCGTAGATCGCCCGCAGCAGGTACGGACGATTGGAGCTCATTGCCACTGTTTCATTCGTGCTCATGGATTTGTCGCATCGCCTTTTCCTGATCGGTCATGCTGCGCGCAAAACCCTGACTGTGAAACAAACGTTCGCCGTAATCGATGATCGGCTTGCCTTCGCGGCCCAGATCCACGCCCAGCCACGGCAGCCGCCAGATCACCGGCGCCACCAGACAATCGGCCAGGCTCATCTCCGGGTTGAGGAAGAAGCGGGAAGCCTTGAACAGCGGCAGCGTGGACAGCAACTGTTCGCGCAGACGCTTGCGCGCCGCCTCTGCCGGCCGGCCACCGGCGCGGATCGTGTCCACCTCGGGCAGCCAGTCCTTCTCGATCCGCACCGCGGCCACTCGCAGGCGCGCGCGCGACTGCGGATCGATCGGCATCAATGGCGGATGCGGATAACGCTCGTCGAGGTATTCGCAAACCACCGAGGTATCGAACAGGGTGAGGTCACGATCGATCAGAGTCGGCGTGCTGGCATACGGGTTGAGATCGATCAGATCCTCCGGCGGCTTGCCCGGATCCACCAATACCCGTTCGTAACTGACTCCTTTGGCGGCCAGCACCAGCCGCGCGCGATGACACTGGATGTCATCGACGGTGGTGTAGAGCGTCAGTACGGTACGCGAGCGAGCACTTTGGACCATGCGCGATTCCTCATCGGTGAGACGATTGCGGCGGCTCGTGGCCGCCGCAATCGGATGATGCCACTCGGCTCAGTGGACGTCTTTCCAGTATTCCTTCTTGAGCATGGCGGCCAGCAACGTAAAGAACGCCAGGAACAGCAGCACCCAGATGCCGTAGTGGTGACGTTCCAGAGCGGCTGGCTCGGACGCGTATTCCAGGAAATTGGTCACGTCTCGAGTGGCCTGCTGGAACTGCGCAGGGGTCAGCTTGCCCGGCTGCGACAGCACCAGCTTCTCCACGGCCGGATCCTCACCGGCCTTGGCCGGCTTCATCTCCGCGATCTGCAGACCTTGCAGCTCCCACAACGGAAACGGCATCGCGGCATTCGGCAACGTGGTGTTGTTCCAACCGATCGGGCTGTGCGGATCCAGGTAGAACGTGTTGAGGTAGGTGTAGACCCAGTCCGCCGTCTTCGCACTGACCTCCAACGACAGGTCTGGCGGAGCCTTGCCGAACCACTTGCCTGCCGAGTCGGCCGGCATGTGCGAGACCACCGTATCCTCGAAGCGCGCGCCGGTGAAGTTGAGGTTCTGCATCACCTCCTGTTCGGACAGACCCAGATCACCGGCAATGCGCGAATAGCGCATGTACTTCAGCGAGTGACAGCCGACGCAGTAGTTGAAGAACAGCTTGGCACCGCGTTGCAGTGAAGCCTGATCCTGCACGTTGGTGCCGGCGTGCAGCAGGCCGCCTTCCTCCGCTGCCTGTGCCGACACGCTGCCGACGATCAGACTGAACGCCAACGCCACCGGGAAGATGTATCGCTTCATTAGCAGCTGCCGCTTAGTCATGCGTCGTCACCTGTTCCGGAACCGGCTTGGTCTTTTCCCAACCGAAGTGTGTATAGGCCCAAAGGAATGCAAAGAAGCCAAAGTAGATCAGTGTCATCACGCGACCGAACGCGTTTTCATAAGTCGTGAGGTCGACGTCGCCGAACCACTCCGGGATCACTTCGGCGGTGATGCCCGCACCGACTGCGCCGAGACCGAAGAACGACAGCACGAACAAGCCCAACGCCACCTTGTAACCAGTGCCGCGATAGCGGATCGACTTGACCTTGCCGCGGTCGAACCACGGCAGCAGGAACAGCACGGCGATCGCGCCGAACATCGCCAGCACGCCCCACACGGCCGTGCCCGCGAACGACGGGATCATTCGCACGATCGCGTAGAACGGGGTGAAGTACCACACCGGCTTGATCTCGGCCGGGGTGACCAGGTTGTTGGCCATGATCGAGTTGTCGTGCTCGAGGAACCAGCCACCGAAGGTCGGCGCGAAGAAGATGATGAAGGCGGCGATCAGCAGGAAGAAGCCCACGCCAACCAGATCCTTCACCGTATAGTACGGATGGAACGGAATGCCATCGGCCGGCTTCAGTGCGTCCCAGCGGTTGCCCTTCGGCCCCTTCTTGATCTCGACGCCGTCCGGGTTGTTCGAGCCCACTTCATGCAGCGCGGCAATATGCAGCACTACCAGCAGCAGCAGGACCAGCGGCAGCGCGATCACGTGCAGCGCGAAGAAGCGGTTCAGCGTGGCATCGGCGGGCAGGAAGTCGCCCATGATCCACTCCACCAGCGTGCCGCCGATGACGGGAATCGTGCCGAACAGCGAGACGATAACCTTGGCACCCCAGAACGACATGTTGCCCCACGGCAGCACGTAGCCCATGAACGCCTCGGCCATCAGCGCCAGGAAGATCAGCATGCCGAGCAGCCACACCAGTTCGCGCGGCCGCTTGTACGAGCCGTACATCATGCCGCGGAACATGTGCAGGAACACCACCACGAAAAACAGCGAGGCGCCGGTGGAGTGCATGTAGCGGATCAGCCAGCCCCACTCCACGTCACGCATGATGTACTGCACCGAGTCGAACGCGCCCGCTGCGCTCGGGTTGTAGTTCATGGTGAGGAAGATGCCGGTGACGATCTGATTGACCAGCACCAGGATCGCCAGCGAACCGAAGTAGTACCAGAGATTGAAATTCTTCGGCGCGTAGTACTCGGTCATGTGCTTGCGGTACGCCGGCATCATGTTCGGCGCGCGCTCGGTGACCCAGTCACCGATGTTCGTGAATACGTTGGCCATCAGCCAGCCTCCTTCGGATCCACGCCAATCTGGATGGTGCTGTCGTCGATGAAATGATACGGCGGCACCTCCAGGTTCTTCGGTGCCGGCACGCCGCTGAATACGCGGCCGGCCAGGTCATAGCGCGAATGGTGGCAGGGGCAGTAGAAACCGCCCTTCCAGTTCGGATCGAACGGCTCGGGCTTGATCTCCGGCACGAAATTGGGCACGCAGCCCAGATGCGTGCAGATGCCGACGACCACCAGCCATTCCGGCTTGATCGAGCGGGTTTCGTTCTGTGCGTACTTCGGCTGCTGGGCGGCGGAAGCACCGTCGGACTTCGGATCCACCAGGCGCGAATCCACCGCCGGCAACGTGGCCAGCTGCGCCGCAGTGCGGTTGACCACGAACACCGGCAGGCTGCGCCACGACACGGCCAGCATCTGGCCCGTCTCGATCTTGGTCAGCGACTGGGTAACCGGCGCGCCAGCGGCCTTGGCGCGCGCGCTGGGTTCCCACGACTTGATGAAGGGCACAGCTGCCGACACGATTCCCAGGCCACCAACCACCGCGGTGGTTGCTGTAAGGAAACGGCGGCGGCCGTGATCGACGACTTCGTTCGCCATCAGGCTCTCCGGTACTTGCAATGACATGTGTTCATGGTGGGGTTTGGGACCCCGCAAAAATCGCGTTAGTGTAGCGTCAGGCCCTGCCCCGTACAATAAACCGCATATCGGCGAGGCCCATCCGCCGCAACATTCATCACGATTCGCCGGAACAGATTCCTCTCGACATGAAACATGCCGCCGGCACGCTCCTCTTCATCGCACGTTTCGCCGTCCTCGGATTGGCAGTTGCCTTCGTGGTCGGTTTGTTCTGGCCCGGCAGCGGCGAACGCCTGCGCGAGCGCTTCGGCTTGACCACATCAACGGCCGCGCACACCAGCCACAACCATGGCGGCAGCGGCCCGGTTTCGTACGCGGACGCAGTAGCCGCCGCGGCGCCCTCGGTGGTCAACATCTACGCCAACAAGATCGTCACCGAGCAGGCCGTGCGCATGTACGACAACCCGGTGCTGCAACAACTGTTCGGCGGCCAGCCCACCACCTATCAGCACCGCGAGCAGACGCTCGGCTCCGGTGTCATCGTCAACGCGCAGGGCCAGGGCTACGTGCTGACCAACAACCATGTGATCGCCCACGCCGCCGACATCCAGGTGCTGCTGTACGACGGCCGCATCGCCAAGGCCACCCTGGTCGGCGCGGACGAGGAATCCGACCTGGCGGTACTGAAAATCGACGCCGGCAACCTGCCGGTGATCCAGATGGCCGTCCAGCAACTGCGTCCCGGCGACGTGGTGCTGGCGATCGGCAACCCACTGGGCCTCAACCAGACCGTGACGATGGGCATCGTCAGCGCGATCGGCCGTCAGTTGAACAGCTCGAGCGCCGAAGATTTCATCCAGACCGACGCGGCCATCAATCTCGGCAATTCCGGCGGCGCGCTGGTCAATACCGAGGGCGAACTGGTCGGCATCAATACCTTGCTGATCGGCAAGGCCGCCGGCGCCGAAGGCATCGGCTTTGCGATTCCGGTCACCACCGCCAGGAAGGTGCTGGATCAGATCATCACCACCGGCCATGTGGTACGTGGCTGGATCGGCGCCGACTATGCATTCGTGCCGGTGGCTGCCAACAGCGGCCTGCCGGCGGCGGCGCGCGGCGCGCAGGTCATGACGGTCTATGCCGGTGGCCCGGCCGCGCAGGCCGGCATCCAGCCGCACGACATCCTGCTGCGCATCGGCACCGACGACATCCTCGACCCGGCCGACCTGCGCCGGCGCGAGGCCGCGCTCAAGCCCGGCAGCAAGGTACAGGTCTCAGGCCTGCGCAACGGCAGTCCGTTCCACGCCGAAGTCACCCTGGCACAACGGCCCGTGATGAGCGCCACCGCCACACTGGACGATTGACTCAACCGGACCCGCGCGAAGCCAGTGGCGGATGGATGGCCGCGCCGTAGCGCTTGCGCAAGGTGTCCACCCGCTCCACGTACACCTGGGTTTCGGCGTAGGGCGGCACGCCCTTGTAGCGCTGCACCGCGCCGGGGCCGGCGTTGTACGCGGCAGCGGCCAGCCGCTCGCTGCCGTCGAAGTTGCGCAGCAACAGGCCCAGATAGCGCGCGCCGCCGCGGATGTTCTGATCAGAGTTGAACGCATCCAGCACGCCCATGTCGTTGGCCGTGCCCGGCATCAACTGCATCAGTCCCTGCGCACCCTTGAGCGACAGCGCGCGCGGATTGAACGCACTCTCGGCATGGATGATCGCGCGCAGGAACGCCTCGTCGACGCCGTATTCGATGCTGGCGGCGCGGATCGTGTCGGAATACGCGGTGAGGTTGAGCGACACGCTGCCCCAACGGATCGTCGAATGCAGGTCGCAGGCGACGCAACTGGCGATGTAGGTGAACAGCATGGTGACGCTATGGCCTTGCTGGCCGGCCGGACGCAGGTTGGTGTACTCCACGCTGCCGTCAGCACGCACGATGCGATACACCGCGCCGCGCAGGACGCGGGTGTCCGGGGCATCCGCGACCGCTGCCAGTGGAGTTTCGGCGCCACGTGATTCGTGATAATTCCACTTGCCTGGTGTACCCGCGATGCCCGCCACCGCCAATGGAGGTCTCGCAGTGGTTTCGGCCGAGCTTTGCACAGCCGCCAGCGACACGCGCTGCACCGTCGCCTCGCCCAGTCCGCGCGCACTGGTCGCAGCCGAGCCCTGCACATTGATCAGTGAAGTCGGCTCTTCCCCATCCGCAACAAGACTGCGCGCCGTGGTTGTCACCGAGCCACGTACCCCCGTCAACGCAACCCGTGGCAATAGCGGTAGTGCCACTTGACGACGCGGCGCCGGTGTCACATAGCTGCTGATCAGCTTGCAATCGTGGTAACCGGCCTTGCTGCTGCTGAACACCGTTTCGCCGCTGGAACCTGTGCACTGGTACATCGAGCCAGCCCGGGCCGTCGGCCCCCACAGCAACGCACAGCCCAGTGCGACCCCAGACAGGATCGAGCGAAATGGGAAGCCCCCGGCAGGCCGATCGACGCTTCCCCCGTGGCATGCGACGTCGAACATGGGCGCAGTGTGCCGCCATGCGCCGCCAACGCCAAGTGCACGCTGGCGATTTCGTGAGCCGCACAGCGTTTCGGCCGGCCCGAACCGCCCCTCGCAGGAAATTTCGCGAACGGCAACTCAGCCGGTGAAGCGGGTTTCGCCGGCATGGCTCAGGCAGCTCTTTGCCACCAGTTCGTCGTTGAAGTCCGGCTGCAATGCGCCGTCGCGAACCAGCAGCTCGACGAAGTTGAAGACATTGCGCGCGTACATCTCCGACGCGTGCAACGGCGCCCCGGCCGACAGGTTCAGCGGACCGAGGATCGTCACGCCGCCATGCTCGACCCGCTCGCCGGGCCGGGTCAGCTCGCAGTTGCCACCACCTTCGGCGGCCAGGTCCACGATCAGCGCACCCGGCTTCATGCCATCGACCATCGCTGCCGTGAGGATCTTGGGCGCCGGTCGCCCCGGCACCGCCGCGGTGGTCACGATCACGTCGATCGATTTCAGATGCTCGGCCAGCGCCTGCTGCTGCGCGGCACGTTCCTCCGCCGACAGTTCGCGTGCATAGCCGCCGCTGCCGGCCGCGCTGACGCCGAGTTCGAGAAACTTCGCGCCCAGCGACTCGACTTGTTCGCGCGTTTCCGGACGCACGTCGTAGCCTTCGATCTGCGCGCCAAGCCGACGCGCAGTGGCGATCGCCTGCAGGCCGGCCACGCCGGCGCCGATCACCAGCACCTTGGACGGCCGGATCGTGCCGGCGGCGGTGGTCAGCATCGGGAAGAATTTCGGCGACGCCTCGGCCGCGATCAGCATGGCGCGATAACCAGCCACCGCCGCCTGCGAACTCAGCACATCCATCGCCTGCGCGCGCGTGGTCCGCGGCAGCAGCTCCAGCGAAAACGCGGTCAGCTTGCGTGCGGTCAACGCCGCGACACGCGCACCGGCACCGTAGGGGCGCAGTTGGCCAACCACCACGCTGCCCTCGCGCAAGCCAGCGAACACTGCATCGTCAGGCGGCAGCACGCAGGCCAGCAGATCGGCCTGCGCCAGCACGCCGGCACCATCGGCGAACTCGGCGTCAGCGTAAGCACTATCTGGAAAACCCGCAGCGCGACCCGCATCGTGCTCCAGCAAGACACGCAGGCCCTTGCCGCGCAGCTTCTTCGCCATCTCGGGAGTGATCGCCACGCGCCGCTCTCCGGCAGCAGTCTCACGCAAAGCGGCTACGGTGATCGGCATGGCGCAGTTCCCTCGACAGTGGTCTGGACATCTTAGCGGCACTCGCGGGCAAGATTTTGATCCGACCCGGCCCGGAAGAGTAAGCTGTCCCGCCGGCACGCTCGGTCTGCACCATCCGGGGTCATCGCCGGAGATCCCGATGCCCGTACCATCTGATGCTTTCGACGAACTGCTGGCCCTGGCGCGCAGCGCACGCGAACAGGCCTATGCGCCGTACTCAAACTTTTTCGTCGGCGCCGCGCTGCTGACCCGCGACGGTCGCCGGTTCGGCGGCTGCAATGTGGAAAACGCATCCTACGGTCTGTGCAACTGCGCCGAACGCACCGCACTGTTCAGTGCGGTCGCCGCCGGTTGCCGGCCCGGCGATTTCGTGGCGTTGGCCGTGATTGCCGATACCGACCATCCTGTCAGCCCCTGCGGCGCCTGTCGCCAGGTGATGTCCGAATTGTGCGACGACGCGATGCCGGTGCTGCTGTCCAACCTGCACGGCGACACGCAGGAAACCAGCGTGGCCGCGCTGCTGCCAGGTTCGTTCAAGTTGCCGCAGCACGTGTGAGAGTTCGCACGTAAGCTAGCATGGGCCTTTGTACTGCACAGAATTCGCCGATGACCGACGCCCTCGCCCTGCTCCAGCAACGCCACTCCGTGCCCTCGCGCCAGCTCGGCGAGCCTGCACCGGATGAGGCAAGCCTGCATGCGCTACTGGAGGCTGCGATCCGCGTACCCGATCACGGCAAGCTGGTGCCATTCCGGCTGATCCGCCTGCAGGGTGAGGCGAAACTGCGTTTCGGCGAGCGACTGGCCGCCATCGCAATCCGCAACCATCCGGAGTTGTCCGAAGCCAAACGCGAGAAGGAACACTTGCGCTATACCTTTGCTCCGCTGGTCATCGTTGTCGTCGCCTGCTTGCAGGCCGACAGCAAGATTCCCGAGATCGAGCAGAAGCTGTGCGCCGGCAACGTCGCCTACAACATCCTGCTCGGCGCGTATGCGCTGGGCCATGGTGCGCAATGGCTGACCGGCTGGGCTGCGTACGATCGTGAAGTGGCGGCGATCCTCGGATTGGCGGAACACGAACACGTGGTCGCGTTCGTGCACCTGGGCACGCCGCAGATGGAGGTGCCCGATCGCGATCGCCCGGAACTCACCGACCTGCTCAGCACATGGACGCCGTGAGCGCTTCATCGAATGGACGTCCAGCCGTCCATCTGGTCGACGGAAGCCTGTACGTTTTCCGCGCCTGGCATTCGATGCCGGACGAGTTCTTCGACGCGGACGGCCATCCGGTCAATGCGGTGCATGGATACACGCGCTTCCTGTGCGAACTGCTGGAACGTGCTCAGCCCGAGCACATTGCGGTGGCGTTCGATGCCTCGCTGACCAGCTCGTTCCGCAACGCAATCTACCCGCCCTACAAGGCTAACCGCGAGTTGCCGCCGCCCGACCTGGAGCGGCAATTCGTACAGTGCCGAGCGGTCACTGAAGCGCTCGGCATCCACCTGATGATCGACCACAGCTTCGAGGCCGACGACCTGATCGGCAGCACCGTGTGGAACCTGCGCGCACACGGCTGGCGCAGCGTGATCGTTTCCGCCGACAAGGACTTCGGCCAGTTGCTTGGCGAGCATGACGAGCAGTGGGACTATGCCCGCAGTCAGCGCTGGGGGCCGGCCGGCGTGCACGAGAAGCTCGGCGTGCATCCGCACCAGGTAGCCGACTATCTGGCGTTGTGTGGCGATGCGGTGGACAACATTCCCGGCGTGCCCGGCATCGGCGCGAAAACCGCCGCGGCCCTGCTCACGCATTTCGGCAGTCTCGACATTCTGCTAGACCGCATTGACGAAGTGGCGTTCCTGCGCATTCGCGGCGCCGCGACCTGCGCCACGAAACTGCGCGAACACGCCGAGCAGGCACGGCTGTTCCGCCGGATCACCCGCATCGCGCTGGACGCTCCCGGCGCCAGCACGGTCGAGGTGTTGCTGCGCCGACGCCAGCAGCCCGATCAGCTCGACCGGCTGTGCGAACAGCTGCGTTTCGGCGCCTTCACCCGCAGTCGCCTGCGCGCCTTGCTGCGCTGAACCTCGGACGTCAAACCGTTTCGTTCACCCGGTTGTCGCCGTCGACCTGACAGGTCAACATGTTCGCTGGTTTTCCTTGCACGCGATCACCGATGAACGATGCCGCCAACCGCATTCCCGCCGACGCCAGCGCGCCGGTGGAAACTCTGTACGAAGGCCGCTGGCTGAGCCTGCGCAAGCGCGGCCGCTGGGAATACGCCGAACGCAACAATCCCGGCGGTGCGGTGATCATCCTGGCGGTGACGCCGGACGACAACGTGCTGTTCGTCGAGCAGTACCGCGTGTCGATTCTGCAGAACACGATCGAGATGCCGGCTGGGCTGGTTGGTGACGAGATCGACCGGACCGACGAAAACGCCCTGATCGCCGCGCAGCGCGAGCTGGAAGAGGAAACCGGTTATCGCTGCCAGCGGGTGGAATTCGTCCACCGCGGCCCATCGTCGTCCGGCATGAGCACCGAGATGATCACGTTTGCGCGCGCGTGGGATCTGGAAAAGGTCGGTCCCGGTGGCGGCGACGAAACCGAGAACATCGTGGTACACGAGGTGCCGCGCCGCGAGGCTGGCGCGTGGCTGTTCGCGCGCGCCGCCGAAGGCTATTCGATCGATCCGAAACTGTTCGCAGGGCTGTGGTTCATCGAACACACCAACCTGCACCAGAGCGAAGCTTCAGACGTCTGAACGCGGTCGATCGGATCAGTACCGATCCTGTGGCAGTCGGCGGCGCAGACGCCAGATCACGAGGCCGAGGCCGAACAGCGCGATCACCAGCCATCCGCACATCGCGCGCGCGTCGCTGCCCAGCCACAGCACGCTGGCCACGATACCCACAGCCAATGCACCAAGACCCAGCGCAAGCAAGACGTCACGCTGATTGCGCTGCGCCAGCAACAGCAGAAAAGCACCCAGCGCGGCCAGCAGCACGGACAGGATCGGCCAGGTCAGCGCGAACTCCGCCGAAGCCGGCAGATCCGGAAACATGTCGAGCAGCGGCACGTCACCGACCAGCACCATGTATCCCTTGCCGTCGGCAGCGTCGGAGGCCGCCACCAGCCGGTCACCGTCGAGACGCCCGACGATGGTCAGCTGCTGTAGCGGCACTTCATCCCAGCTCACCCGCACATCGCCCAGCCGCGGATCGCCCGGACGCGCGCTGGTCACCAGATAGTTCTGGTAGCGACTGAAGCTAGCCGCGAAATTTTCCGGCAGCGACTTCAGATCAGGCACGACCTGCTGCGAGCCGGGCAGCGCATGCAGCAGCACCGGCCCGAGCTTGAATCCGTCGATCTGCACCAGGCCGGCGTCGAACTGCTTGCCGCTGATCGGAAAACTGGCGGGATTCGCGTGTCCGCCCGGATCCTGGAAATGACTGGCGTCGAGCAACCGGTCGACCCAGTCGAGTTCGTAATGCACGCTGTCGCCGATGCGCACCTCGCGCCACTGGAACATCTCGACGTGGCGCACCAACACCGGCGTTTTCACCTGCAGATTGAAATCCGGATCGTGCGGCGCCTCCACCACGTCCGGCGTACCGACAATGCGCATCATGTAACCGTGCTGGCCCGCCTGCAGCTGCGCATTCGCGCCGAGATCGATCACCTCGCCACCATGCCGATCGACCGCCGCACGATAATTGAGCAGGCCACGCGTCGTCATCGCCACCAGCCCGATGCCGGCCAGCACCAGCAGGGCTCCGGCGAAATTCAGCAGCAACCCGCGCATGGAATTTCCCCCGGGCAAATCCATCACACCACTCCAGTCGACAGTTGCGGTGGCACGCCACGCAGCATGCGCTGCTCGTCGGCGGTACCGAAACGGCCGCGCTCGTCGCGCGTCACGCGTGCCAGCGCGCAATCGTGATCGTGCGTGAAGAACAGCCGCACGCCGCGTGCCAGCTTGTCTTCCAGAAACACGCGTTTCTCGTCGATGAGTTTCTCCGGCCAGCGGTCGTAGCCCATGGTGATCGGCAGATGCACCCAGAAGCGTCCGGGAATCAGGTCGGCGCAGAACACCACACCGGCGACCTCGGCCAGCATCAGGCCGGGCGTATGGCCGTCCGAAAAACTGAAGCGCACCGACTTGCCCAGTGTCTGCGAATACTCGCCCTCGACCAGTTCCAGCCGACCACTGGCTTCCAGCAGCGGCTGCAGCTCAGGCACGAACGAGGCGCGGTCACGCGGATGCGGCGTGACCGCGCGACGCCAGTGTTCGGCACCCACCACGAAACGCGCCTTCGGAAACAGCAGCCGCAACGGCTGGCCCTCCTCCCACGCCGCCAGCAAACCGCCGGCATGATCGAAATGCAGGTGCGACAGCACCACCACATCGATGTCCTCGTGCGAAAGGCCCACCTCGGCGAGCGAGTCGAGCAGCACATGCCTCGCTTCGATCACTCCGTATCGTTCACGCAAGGAGGGCTCGAAGAACGCACCGATGCCGGTCTCGAACAACACGTTGCGACCGTCGAGATCCTTCACCAGCAGGCAGCGGCAGGCCAGCGGAATGCGGCTCTGCTCGTCCGGCGCAATCCAGCGCGACCACAGCGCCTTGGGAGCATTCCCGAACATGGCACCGCCGTCGAGTTGCTGTGAGTTGCCGGGGATCGAGAAGAGTTCCATGGTCTGACCTTACTGCACCTTGCCCAAACCCGATGGCCGGCGCGGGTCGCTGGCCGCGTCGAGCTTGTTGGTCTTGCGATCCCAGGTCACCACGTTCATGAAGCCCCACGATTCGCGCTGCTTCAGCGTGTAGCCCATCCCGGTCAGCGCGTCGGTGGTGGCCGGGTCGAACGTGCCGTCCTCCACCATCACCTCGTCTGGCATGTATTGGTGATGGAAGCGCTTGTGCGCGGCGATCTGCTGTGCGCTCTCGCCGTCGATGAAATGCAGGATGCCTTCGAGCACCTGGGTGATGATGGTCGAACCGCCGGGCGAACCGATCACCGCGGTGCGGTCGGCGCCGATCACGATGCTCGGCGACATCGACGACAGCATGCGCTTGCCGCCCTGCGGCGCATTCGCCGCGCTGCCGAGCAGGCCGTAGACATTCGGCTTGTTCGGCACCAGCGCGAAATCGTCCATCTCGTCGTTGAGCAGCACGCCGGTGCCCTCGGCCACGAAGGTGGAGCCCATCGTGTAGTTCACCGTCGAGGTCACTGCCGCCATGTTGCCGTCGGCGTCGATGATCGAGAAGTGAGTGGTGTGCATGCCCGGCTCGGGCGCCTCGGCACGCGGCAGCATCGACGACGGCGTCGCCTTGTCCGGCAGGATGCCCTGGCGCAGGCCGTCGGCGTAGAACGGCGACAGCAGCATGTCCAGCGGCATCTTCACGAAGTCCGGATCGCCCAGATAATCGTTGTGGTCGCGGAACGCGCGGCGCATCGCCTCGACGATGTAATGCGTGCGCTGCATCTGATCCATCTTCGACAGGTCGAAGCCGGACAGGATGTTGAGGATCTCGGCGATCGCCACGCCGCCGGACGACGGTGGCGGCGCGGTGACGATGCGGTAACCGCGATAGTTCACCACGATCGGCGTGCGCTCCTTCGCCTGATAGCTGGCCAGGTCAGCCAGCGTCCAGTTGCCGCCAGCCGCACGCACGGCGGCAACCAGCTTCTGCGCCGTCTCGCCGCGATAGAAACCGTCGTCGCCATGCGCGGCGATCAGTTCCCACGTGCGCGCCTGATCCGGATCGCGCCAGATCGCACCTTCCGCCGGCGGCTTGCCGTTCGGCAGGTATTTCGCCACCGAGGCCGGCCAGCGCTGCATTGCCTTCTGCTCCGCGGCGATCGAGCCACGCAAGCGTGCATCCGGCTGAAAGCCGTCGCGGGCGATGCGGATCGCCGGTGCCAGTGACTGCTGCAGCGACAGCTTGCCGTAGCGCTTGGCGATCAGCACCAGACCGGCCGGCTCGCCCGGAATGCCGGCCGAGAGCGGGCCCTTCAACGCGGCGTCGCGGTTCGGGCTGCCGTCGGGGTTGAGGTAATCCTTGTTGTTCACGGCGGCCGGCGCGGCTTCGCGGGCGTCGATGAAAATGTCGTGGCCGTCCTTCGCGCGATGCATCACGGCCATGAAGCCGCCGCCGATGCCGGAACTCTCCGGTTCCACCACCGACAGCGTGGAGGCCACCGCAACTGCCGCGTCAAACGCGTTGCCGCCCTTGGCCAGCACTTCGAGACCGGCGTTGGTGGCGAGGAAATTCGCGCTGGCGATGGCCGCGTGACCGGGGCGCGATGGGGTCGAGGCGGCTTGAACCGTCGGCGCCGTCTTCGGTGTGCCGTCGGCCGCGAATGCCGCGCCGCCAACCAGCAGCAGGCTCAGCGACAGCACTCGCCAGTTCAGGGGAAAGCTCATGCCGCGGACTCCTTGGCCATCAGGTGGCGGTATTTGAGATCGAGCTGCGCGGGTGACTCGACATGTTCGGGATCGCCAATGATGCATTCGACCGGACACACCACCACACACTGCGGTTCGTCATGATGACCGACGCACTCGGTACACAGCGCCGGGTCGATCACGTAAAACTCCTCGCCCAGCGAGATCGCCTTGTTCGGACAAGCCGGTTCACAGACGTCGCAATTGACGCAGGTATCGAGAATTTTCAGGGACATGGCAGTCGATACTACATGCTGGGGTGGGACGCCTGGGGAGAGCGTACCGGCGCGCTGGTGACCTCACAGCGACCGGCCCCACATCGTCGCCCTCGCGTCGTGCAGGGAGGGCGACGATGCAACTCCGCGCCGGCGTGGCCGGCGCGGCAATCACGCTCACATGGCGACGAAACGGACCGTGGCGCCGGTGGGCTTGAGCACATCGTCGACGCGCTGCTCGTCGGCCTTGTCGCCGATGAACAGAACGATCACGTCCTTGAACGCACCCGGCTTGGCATCCTTGAAGGCAGCCACGATCAGGTCTGCAGTCGTGGCGGAAACCGGGCCGCCGAAGGCCAGCAGGTTGCCCGGCAACACGCCTCGCGCCACGGTGTCCTGCACGCTCTGCAGCTGGCGGTCGTTCTGCGCCTTGGTCTCATCGGTGGTACCCGCCGACACCATGTACGCATACGGCTGGTTGGCGCTCATGCCCTGCATGTTCTTCTGCACGATCTGGCCGAGATAGCTGTTCCATGCCTTGGAATCGTTGGGATCGGTCGGCTTGGGCGCCTGCTGCACCTGCTGCTGGGATGCCTGCTGATCATCTTCGTGCTTGCCGCAGGCACTCAGGGCCAGGGTGGCGGTCAGCGCGACGGCAACAATAAGAGCGAACTTACGCATGGTTATCACCTTCTGTTTCGGGTTGCTTGTTGAAGCCGGTGCGGCTTTTCTGCCAACGCTGACGCATGGCCTGTTGAACTGCGGGATGCACGAAACCGGAGATGTCTCCGCCGAGGCGGCCGATCTCGCGCACCAGCGACGAGGAGATGAAACTGTATTGTTCCGCCGGCGTCAGGAACAGCGTTTCCGCCTGCGGAATCAGATGCCGGTTCATGCTGGCGAGCTGGAATTCGTATTCGAAATCCGACACCGCGCGCAGGCCGCGGATGATCACGCCGGCGCCGACCTCCTCGACAAACGTAGCCAGCAGGCAATCGAAGCCGCGCACTTCCACGTTCGGCAGGTCGGCCAGCGCCAGTCGCGCCAGGGTGATCCGCTCGTTGATGTTGAAGGCCGGCCCCTTGCTGGAGCTGTCGGCCACGGCCACCACGACGCGGTCGAACAGCGGCGCGGCACGTGCCACCAGATCGGCATGGCCGTTGGTGATCGGATCGAACGTACCTGGATACACAGCCAGGCGCGGATTCCCCAGGGATTTGCTCACGGTTGCAAGGTGGCAGTCAAAGATGGCTCTAAGCTTAACGGAAGCGCGCGCCGATAGAGCGCAAAACGCACCTCGCCGGCGTGGCCTTCGCGATACAGCCGCCAGTTCGGCGGCAGTGCCGGCGCCGCGGCGCGCGGCGATTCCACATAAATCCATGCCTGCGCGGCCAGCCAGCCGCCCTGCTCCAGCCGCTGCGCCAGTGCCGACCACAACGCCAGCGCAAACGGCGGGTCGAGAAATACCAGGTCCTGCGCTTGCGGCGCACCTTGCAGAAACAGCCCCGCATCCGCCGCCGCCACTTGCCCGGTGGTGGCCTTGAGTCGCGCCAGGTTGTCGCGCAGCGCCTGCGCCGCACGCATGTCGCGCTCGACGAACTGCACGCCGGCCGCGCCGCGCGACAGCGCCTCGATGCCGAGCGCGCCGGTGCCGGCGCACAGGTCCAGGCAGCGCGCGCCGTCGATCACCGGTGCCAGCCAGTTGAACAGCGTCTCGCGCACCCGCTCAGGCGTGGGCCGCAGGCCCGGCAGATCCGGCACATCGAGCCGCGAATTGCGCAGGCTGCCGCCGATGATGCGGATCCGCCCCGGCCCGGTCTTGCGGCCGCCGTTCAAGGCGCCATGCCTTCGGCGGCAAGGCGCGCAACGGTCGGACTTTCAACGGCCGGACTCTCAACGGTTCGTACAGGTTGGAGTGTTAGCATGCCGCCCATTGTCTTTGAATCACGGCCGCAATGCTCAAGTTCTGGAAGAAAAAGCCCATTGGAGCGGGGCCCGTCGAAACGGGTTCGGAGCAACCCGCCGCCAAGACGACCGCCGCGGTTGTCGCGCCGGAAAGCGACGATCCGCTGCTGCACGAGGCGCTGGCGGAAATCCCCGCGCCCGCCGAAACGCAGCCCGAGGCCGAGCGCTTCGCGGCGCCTGTCATCGAACCCGCAGCCACCGCCGAGGCACCGGCCAAACGCAGCTGGCGCGAACGGCTGTCCGGCAACTCTTTCGCGCGCGGACTCAGCTCACTGTTCGTGCGCCATCCCAAGCTCGACGACGACCTGCTCGACGAACTGGAAACCACCCTGATCACCGCCGA
This sequence comes from Rhodanobacter sp., assembly GCA_035566635.1. Classification (GTDB taxonomy): domain Bacteria; phylum Pseudomonadota; class Gammaproteobacteria; order Xanthomonadales; family Rhodanobacteraceae; genus Rhodanobacter. The sequence goes on along the minus strand of DATMQY010000013.1, from coordinate 83,715 downwards.
CGTCGGCATCGAAGCCAGCACCGAGCTGGTCGAAGACCTGCGCAAGCGCATGCACAAGCGTGAATTCGCCGATGCGCCGGCCCTGCTGGCCGCGTTGCGCCAGGCACTGGTTGCCCTGCTCAAGCCGGTCGAGCAGCCGCTCGACGTGCGCGGCAGGCAGCCGTTCGTGGTGCTGGTTGTCGGCATCAACGGTGCCGGCAAGACCACCACCATCGGCAAACTGGCGCGCCGCTGGCGCGACGAACACCACGCGGTGATGCTGGCCGCCGGCGACACCTTCCGTGCCGCCGCGGTCGAGCAACTGAAGACCTGGGGCGAGCGCAACCAGGTGCCGGTGATCTCGCAGGGCCAGGACGCCGATGCCGCCAGCGTGATCTTCGACGCGCTGCAGGCGGCGCGTTCGCGTGGCATCGACGTATTGATCGCCGACACCGCCGGCCGCCTGCACACGCAAGGCGGCCTGATGGACGAGCTGGGCAAGATCGCCCGCGTGCTGAAGAAAATCGATGACACCGCGCCGCACGAAGTGCTGATGGTGATCGACGGCACTACCGGCCAGAACGCCATCAACCAGGTGCGCCAGTTCCGCCAGATCGTTGGCGTCACCGGGTTGGTCGTCACCAAGCTCGACGGCACGGCCAAGGGCGGCGTGGTGTTTGCGCTGGCGCGCGAGTTCGGTCTGCCGATCCGCTACGTCGGCCTCGGCGAAACCGCCACCGACCTGCGTGTGTTCGAGGCCGCGGCGTTTGTCGACGGCCTGCTGCCCGCCAGTCTCGGCGGCGACGGGCATGGCCATGACTGAAGCGCGTCGGCGGAGCTGAGCGATGTCGCCTCGACTGCGGCTGATCCTGCTGGTGCTTGGCGGCCTCGTGCTGGCGCTGGTGCTCGCTGCGGTGATCGCCGTGTACCTGGTGCTGCAACCCGATCGCTTCACCGCGATGCTGCAGACCCAGGCGCGTGCGGCCGGGCTGGAACTCAACCTGGCCAGCCCGGCCAGCCCGACGCTGTTTCCGCGGCCGGCACTGGATCTCGATGGCATCACGCTCAATGCGCAAGGCGCCAACGCACCGATCCTGCTCGCCGCACGTGGCCGGCTGGCGTTGCCGTGGCGCACCCTGTTCGGCGGCCCGACCGTGATCTCGCAACTGCAGATCGACTCGCCGCGCGTCGACCTCGACGCATTGCAGGCGTGGCTGGCCGCCCTGCCCGCGCAGCCGGAAGGCACGCCGCCGAACATTCCGCGCATCGACACCGGCATCAGCATCAGCCAAGGCAGCGTGGTGCGCGGCAATGAAGTGCTGCTCGACAACGTCTCGCTCGAAGCCGGCAGCCTGATCTCGGGACAGCCGTTTCCGCTCAGTATGTCCGCCACCACCGCCGCGCACATGCCGCTGCAGCTGCGGCTGTCCGCCACGCCGCGTATCGAAAGCAACACGCTGCAACTGGACAACATCAGCCTGCACCTGTCGCAAGGCAGCGCGACGACGCTTGCGCTCACCGGCAACGCGCACTGGCACGGCGCCGCCGATGCCGCCGCCAGCCTCGCCGGCAAACTCGACCAGGCCAGTGCCGGGCAATACGACATCTCGCTGACGCTGACTCCGGCCGATCAAAACAATCCGCTGCTGCTCGCCCTGAAGCTCGACGGCCCCGCCAACCACGCCGACCTGCGCCTGCCGCCGCTGGCGCTGGCGCATTGGTGGAGCCAGCTCGGCAACGAACAGGCGCCACAGCTGAACGTGCCGCCGGTCAGCGGCCAGGCGGAAATCGCGAAGATCGAAGCCGGCAGCATCAGTGTCGAAGGGCTCACCGTGCAAACCGGCGACGCCGTACCTGCGGCCCCGGGCACCGCCGCCGCACCGGCGAAACCGGCCGTCAACAGGAAACCATGAGCGCAACCCTGGCCACCCGCCTGCTGCGCTGGTTCGACCAGCACGGCCGCAAGGATCTGCCGTGGCAGCATCCACGCGATGCGTATCGCGCATGGCTGTCCGAGGTGATGCTGCAGCAGACCCAGGTCGCTACCGTCGTCGGCTACTTCGAGCGCTTCGTTCGCGCGCTGCCGACGTTGCGCGACCTCGCCGCCGCCGACGAGGACACCGTGCTGGCGCTGTGGTCGGGGCTCGGCTACTACCGTCGCGCGCGCTTCCTGCATCGCGCCGCGCAGATCTGCGTCGAGCAGCATGACGGCGAACTGCCGCGCGACTTCGACGCGCTGCACGCCCTGCCCGGCATCGGCCGCTCCACCGCCGGTGCGATCCTGGCGCAAGCGCACGGACTGCGTTTCGCGATCCTCGACGGCAACGTCAAGCGCGTACTCACCCGTTACCACGGCATCCACGGCCATCCCGGCGAAAGCGCGGTGGAAAAACAGCTGTGGCTGCACGCCGAAGCCCACACGCCGGCCACCCGCGTCGCCGACTACACCCAGGCGATCATGGATCTCGGCGCCACGCTCTGCGTGCGCTCGCGTCCGCGCTGCGAAGACTGTCCGCTGGCCGGCGACTGCGTCGCCCAGCGCGACGACCTCACCGCGCAATTGCCCAGCCGCAAACCCGGCAAAACCATCCCCACCCGCGCCACCGTGATGCTGATCCTGCGCGACCGCCAGGGCCGTGTGCTGCTGGAACGACGCGGCCCGCAAGGTGTGTGGTCAGGTCTGTGGAGCCTGCCCGAAGCCACCGACCCCGATGGCGCGTGGCGCATCGCGCAGCAGCATGCGCAGATCGACGACGCGCAAACCCTCACCCCGTTCACCCACGTGTTCAGTCACTATCGGCTGAACATCGAGCCGCTGCTGTTCGACCGCGCGACAGCGCAGCGCGGCATCGCCGATAATCCGCAGCTGCGCTGGTGCAGCGCCGACGAACTCGGCGCACTCGGCCTGCCCGCGCCCGTGCGCACGTTGCTGCGGCAGGTCAACGACGCCAGCTGAGCGCATGCCGCAAGCTCCACACTTCACCCCGGCCACGCCCGACCGGCACCGCCGACAAGGAACCAGACCATGAGCCGCACCATCCATTGCGCCAAGCTCGGCATCGACGCCGAAGGCCTCGACTTCGCCCCCTGGCCTGGCCCGCTCGGCCAGCGCATCTACGCCGAAATCTCCAAGCCCGCCTGGCAGCAGTGGCTGGCCCACCAGACCACGCTGATCAACGAGTACCGGCTCAATCCGCTCGACCCGAAAGCACGCAAATACCTCGCCGAGGAGATGGAGAAATTCCTGTTCGGCGGCGACTTCGCCAAGGCCTCAGGCTTCACCGCCCCCAACGCCGAGTCTTGACGAAACGCCGCGTATTCGGTCTAATGCGCGGCTCCACGCAACATCGGCAACCCTCGCGATTGTCCCGTGGAAACAAGGTTTCCGGCCGAGTAGCTCAGTTGGTAGAGCAGGGGATTGAAAATCCCCGTGTCGGCGGTTCGATTCCGTCCTCGGCCACCATGTATCTCAGTGACTTACGACAGCCGCACCCGTTGCGGCTTTTGTTTGCGTGTCAGAAACGTGCCGTCGATCCGGTTCGCTGCCACGCGCAGATGATCGGCCGCGAGGTGCGCATGGCGGCCTGCCCGGCTTGATCAGCTTGTTGACAATCGCCTTGTCTGCCCCCTGCGCAGGAAGACCGTCCACGAGGTCGGCCATCACGGCCCGATGAATAGGACAGTGCCTAATTCCCTCCGTCCCCTTATCGCCCAGATTGCCGTTCGTGTCGCAGGCATAACCGAGTACCACGCCATCGGGCTGTGCACGGTGGCCACGTTATCTTGTGCGTTGTAGGTGAAGTTGAGCGAACGTCCGCGCGGATCGATCACCACAGCCCGATGAATAGGACAGCGCCTAATTCCCTCCGCCCTTATCGCTGGCGGATCATTTGAAAGTAGGCTTGAGCCAGAGACCAGAAATAGTCCCAAATTGAAGTATCAAAATCGCATTAGTCGCAAACTCGATAGCGGCACCATGGCTTTGATCAAGGCCTGTATATATCCATCCTGTGCTTCGGTCAATTTTAGTTTCCCAATCCAAAGCGGTGGAAATACTTAAGGAGACACCCCTCTTAAGAAGGGTCGGCGCATCCAACAGAATTACCCTGCCAGGTAAGGCCGCGGGCTTGCTAAGCACCTGCTCTTTCCATCTTGCAGATGGAAAGAGCCCCCATGGGAAGAGTATCTCTCCACTATCAATCGAAACTTCTAGTTGAAGAGTGCCTATCGACACTGACCCAGCACCTAAATTACCAGTGCGGCCATCCAACTTGGAGTTGGAGGACTTTACAAAATCAAGCGAATATTCTGAAGCTATATAGACCAGATCACCTTCAGAAGCAGCCCCTGACACTATCTCGAATTTCATCATTTACCGCCTTTAAATTGAAAGTGATAAACGGTATTTGTCGTGGGATCAACAACCAATTGGTATGCGCCGACGCTACCATTCATTGTGCCGGGAGAGTCCCAACGCAGACCCAATGGTATCCCTCCGGGATCAACGCTCGGAGGAGTCGCATCCATGAGCTGCTGCATGAGCAATGTGGAGTCCATATAGGGTCGATCGGCGATGTGGTTCAATGCCGTCTGACTAAATTGAAAATCAGCCGCATTCAATGCACCTGCATTGGCTCCCAAAGATGATTCGGGCCAAGCCGAAGCGGCACTTGCAGCCCCTTCTTCAAGACACATTGGCGAGAAAGTTAGACCTAATCTAATGGGGGCCAGTATAGCTTGGCCCATATTGGCATTGGGGTTTACCCCTCCTACCGTGGCTATGTCTTGAACGGTTTGATTCCACCACGCATTTGCTGCGCCAACAAGACGGTTCCAAGCAGAAGGATGACTATTGGCAGCTATCTCGTAGCTCAACAAGGTTGGATGCCTGCCGTCAGGGTCGAAGTAGCTCAGCGGATTGTTTAGATCAGCGGCATACGTTGACATGCCACCGGCAAGCCCGCTCGGATCGCTTTGATCGAACCGGCCGAGCGCCGCCTCATATGGCCGCATGCCATTGCTCACCAGCCCGGATTCTGTGTCGTAGTACTGCCCCGGATAACGCAGATTGAGCACATAGCCCGCCGATGACGTCGGCTGCTGCTCCCCAAACGGATTGCCTGCATAGGCCCACGTCCAGATCACCGTGCCCGCACTGTTGGTCACCGCCCGTGGCGTACCCAGCTGATCGGCCGTTACGTAGTTGACCGTGCTGGTGGTGACACTGCCATTGATCGTGTTGTCGATCACCGCTACCGGGATGTCGCCCAGCCAGATGTAGTCACGATTGCTGGTGCCGTACTCGCCGATCAGCTGACTCGCTTCGTTGTAGGCGTAACGCGCGGTCACGGCTTGCGGGGACGTGGCTACCTTGCCGATGCGCTCGCCCATCGCGTTGTACGTGTAGGTGCCCACGGTCTGGCCATTCTGCTGCACCAACGCCAGCCGGTTGCGCCCGTTGTACGCGAAGCCGTAAGTGTTGCCGCCGATCACGCTGCCGGTAGTGTTGCCGTTGGCGTCGTTGGCCCGTGAGGTGCTGCCGATGCTGGCGAGCTGGTGGGTGCCGCTGGTGTAGAGGTACGCGCCCGTGGCCAGACCCGGTGCGGTCTTGCTCAGTCGATCGCCGGTCGGGCTGTAGGTGTAGCTTTCCAGCGCGGTGCCGTTGTCGGTGATGCCGGTGAGGCGATACAGCGGATCGTAGCTGTAGGTCTCCGTGGCCGGGCTCGCGCCCGGGGCATTGCCCAGCGCGATGATGTTGCCCAGCGCGTCACGGTTGAAGTGCAGCGCCAACGTCGGACTGGTCAGGTCGGTCAGCCGGTAGTTCGCGTCGTACGTGCGCGTCACGGTCTGGCCGTTGCCCAGCGTGTAGCTGCTGATCGGTCCAAACGGCAGGTAGCTGATGCTGCTGACCACGGCGGGTGGGGCAGCGCTCGTGCCGCTGGGCGTCACCTGCACGCCGCTGATGCGCCCGTCGCTGTCGTGGGCATAGCTGATCGCGGTCTGGTCGGGCGTCGTCAGGCTGCTCAGTCGATCGGCGGCGGTATACGTGTACTGCGTGAGGTCGACCTGCCCCGGCGTGATCTGCTTCTTCTGGCTGATGTTGCCGTGGCCGTCATAACAGAACACGGTCGTGACACCGGCCTCCACCACGCGCGTCAGTCGTCCGATCGGACTGGACGCACTGCAGCCGGTCACCGTATTGGCCTCGTCGTAGATGGAGCTGACGTTGAGGGTGGTATCGGCATAACTGGTGTTGGTGCGGCGGTTGAGCGCGTCATAGGTCGACGTGCTGACGATGCCCTTCGCGTCGGTGTGCGTCAGGCGGTTGCCGGCGGCGTCGTAGGTATCGCTGCTGGTGCCCGCATCCGGACTATGCAGCGCCGTGCGGTTGCCCAGGCCGTCGTAGTCGTAGCTGGTGCTGAGGCCATCCGGATCGCCCACGCCCTCCACGTGGTCGCGGGCATCGTAGGCGAACACGCTCTGGGTGTTCTTGGTGGCCGTGTCGGTGCCGTTGTAGTTGTCGATCGTGCTGACCAGCCGGTTCAGCGCATCGAAGCCCTGCTTGCGCTGGATGCCCAGCGCGTCCGCGGACTGCACGAGGTTACCGTTGGCGTCGTAGCTGCCGCTGGTGCCGGCGTTGAAGACAGTCTGGCTGAGGCCATCGACGAGCGCGGTGAGCTGACCCAGCGTGTTGTAGGTCCGCGACAGACTATGCACGACGGTGCCGGAAGACGTACGGATCTGCTCGCCGGTCTTGTTGCCGGCGTTATCCAGCGTGTAGTGGATGACGTTGCCCTGCGCATCGGTGATGTCGGTCAGGCGATGCGCGGCATCGTAGGTGTAACGGGTCGTGATGCCGTCGGGATCGGTGAGGGAGGCGACGGCGCCATACGCGGTGTAGCTCAGCGTCGTGGTGGCACCACCGATGCTGCGCGAGGCCAGCCAGCCGCGTGGGGTATAGGTCAGGTCGGTGTTGATGCCGTTGGCGTCGGTGACTCGCGTCACCCGGCCATTGGCATCGTAGGAAGCATAGGTCGTGACATGACCTAGTGCATCGGTGACCTGATCGAGGTCGCCCGCCTGGTAACAGGCACTGCCCGGCGTGCCGCAGTTCGTGGCGCTGCTGCTGGTGTAGTAGGTGTAGGTCGTGGTCTGGGAAAGATCCGTACGCGGGCCGGTGGCGGAAAGCATGAGGCCCACCAGCGGGCAGCCGCTGCCGACGGCGTCGCAGTAGGTGTAGGCCCAGCGGCGCACACCGGCTGGCGCAGCGCCTGTGGCAGCGCAGGTGTAGCTCGCGGCTTGCGCTGGATCGATATCACATTGCGCCAGGGGCTGGCCGCGCGTGTTGTAGATCCAGTCAGTTTTCTTGATCAGGGCAGAGGTGGAGTCGAGCCAGCGTCGCTCCACCGGTACATGCAAGGCATCGTTCCAGTCGGTTTGGATCGACCGCTGAACGCTATCGCCGGAAGCTTCGACGCGTACCGTTTCAAGTCCTGCACCGTCATGTTTATAGGTAACCACATGGCCGTTGAAGTCGGTTGTCTGAACAAGCTCATTATTGAAATCGTAAGCCCAGTTCGCGATGGTCGAGCACGACGCGCACGCCCCATCAACGCCACTGATCAACGGAGTACCGTCGACCGTCATGAAAGGGCGATGACTTACTTTGCCATAAGGATCGACCACATCCACCGATCCGTCGGAGTTGTACGTAAGGGCGTAGGAAGATGTGCCACCGGCCTGCTCATTCTCGATGGCCTTGCCCGCCGCGTTATAACTATAGCTAACGAAACGACTGCCAGCCTCATCGAGGATTCCCGTCAGAAGCCCAACGATCGTTGAGCCGCCGTTTCTTGCAGCTTCGTCGTATAGATAGCCTGACGTTTTGCCATCCGGGTAGAGCACCGTAATGAGATTGCTCGCACTATCATACGCATAGTTATAAGTCCCGCCGTCCGGAGCAGCGATCTGACTAATGCGACCGCTTGCGTCGTAGATGAAATGGATCGACCGTTGAGAAGAGTCGGTAACGGTCAACAGATAACCTGTGCCGGGCGCGATGGATATCGGCGTCGACGCATCGCTATAGGTCAGGGCAACTGTCGAACCATCCTGCGCATTAATGCTGGTGAGAGACCCTGCAGCGTTGAATTGCTCGGTGCTCCGAGTATCCGCCCGCACGAGAGCCCATGCCGTTGGATTGCCTGAGCTATCAGCCTGCTCCGTAAGAGCATCGTGGACGTCCTGCTCTCCAACCCAAGTGCCGGCCTGCAGTTGATAAGTGTCTACCTGGCCATCTTCACGGGTGACAGTAGCTGCTGCCATCGTTGATGAAGTGGGTGGTGTATACGCTATATGCCTTGAGTATGTGTGACGCCAATGTCGTCCCAACGTATCGATGCTAGCCGACGCATCGCTGTTGTAGTAGCGCTCAAATTTCAGCCACCGGCCTGCCGCAAAATCCTCTTGCCTATGATAGACATTGCCGGAGCCTGCGTTAATTGGATCGGCAACACAATTACACGGTTGTTTGGGCGCGCCGTTTGCTTTGCCTGGAGAAGCCGTAGGGTGCGGCATCTCATCAAAATAACAGCCCGCACCACAGTAATAATACCCACCAGGGTGGAGCACCCAATATTCGTAAGAAGCATAAGCCGGCGGACCGATGTTCGAACGAACTGCACACGTCGCTGATCCGAAGCTCTGCACAGCTAGGGTATATTCATAGGTCTGCATGCAATAGTTATACGCAGTAGCTTGCGTCACTGATGCGCTTGCACCGCGTGGAAACAGATTTAACAGCATGACCAACAGTAGTGACGCGATAAGCCCATATCGCGAACGGCAGATAGTATTCATTCGATCCCTGAAGCGACGAGTTGTTTGGATGCAAGCGGCCCCGCTATTGCATGCGTCATGCTGACGGACGTCCATCGTGGCTATCACACACTGACCACCCTGCTACGGCTGGCGCAGGCGGCTGGTGACCCAGGTCATCTGCGGTCACACTGACGATATTTGTTGTATCAGGTTCGTATCCAGGGACGTTGTGCGCTGAGTCGTAGGAATTTGCCAGGGACAAGATTGTCACAGTGAATAGGAAGAGCGTGGCCGCCGAAGAGACCTGCCGAATAAGTGGGGTTTGCATCCTTCGCCGACGGCTTAAACAGTCAAGCGCCACGCAGAGTGCTTGCGCTGCGACGCGTACAAAGTCCATTTGATTTCCCTGTGACGCGGATTGCTGTGTGGATGGAACGTTCTCCGTCATCGAAAACTCGTCCCAGTGACATGCGTTATAGCAAATCCTGGTGACGCCTGCTCAGCGACGCATCACAGTGCCGATCGCGATCGGAAGCCCGCGCATCAGGTAACGATTGGCGCAGACGGCGCTCGAGCACTGACCATCCAGCAGGCCGCGGTATAGCGAACTTCAGTTCCGTGCACATAAGGGTCGAAGGCGGTGCGTACAGCTTCGATGACTTGCGCGCGCGTCCGCTCATCCGCCTGTTGCAGAATCTGGCCAACGGGACCAAGCCGGGTGAAATAGCCGACCAGCTCCTTCTCGGGCAGGGTGCAGTCGACATCGATCGGTCGGATGTCGATCCCGGCCCAGCCGCTCTGTTCCAGGATGGAGGAGACTCGATGCCGGTCAGCGAAGGCAAACTGTCCCGGCGCGCCTGGCTGGCGGGCGGGAAGGCTCGGCAGCAGCGGCGCTGCGGTGCGCTCGGCCGTCGTCATGAACGGATTTTCCGCGGCACTCCGCCAGGCGATGAACCGGAGTTCGGCGTCGTCGCTTGCGGCGCGCCGCAGGTTCGCGAAGGCCAGGACCGGGTTGTCGAAGAACATGACGCCGAAACGCGAGATGATCGTGTCGAAGCTGGCGAGCTCGAAGGCGTAACTCTGCACGTCGGCGCAAATGAAGCTGGCAGGCGTGCCTTCCCGTTCGGCGCGTGTCCGGGCGGTGGCGATCATCGGATCCGAAATGTCGGCGCCGATGCAGTGACCCTTCGCACCGAGCAGCCGCGCAACGGCGAGCGTCGTGCTGCCCGTACCGCAGCCGACGTCGAGCACCCGGTACCCGGATCCGGCGCGGACCGCTTCGACAAGCAGGTCTTCGAACGGCTTGAACATCTGGTCGAGCACCTCCTGTGCGTCGACCCAGGCACGTCCGGCATGGCCGTTCCAAAGTGCCGTCTGTCCGTTATCGATGTGCTGCATGACATCCATGGTCGTTTTCCATTGCTTGCCCTCAGGGAGCGGAAGCTAAACTGTGCCACTTCAAGTCGACTTGAGGTCAAGAGGGTGAGAAACCTGGACATAGCCGAGGTGGCGCAGCAATCCGGCGTTCCCGCATCGGCGCTGCGGTTCTACGAGGAAAAGGGGCTGATTGCCTCTATCGGCAGGCGCGGGCTGCGCCGCGTGTTCGATTCCGGTGTGCTGGAACGACTGGCGCTGATCGCGCTGGGCCGTGCCGCCGGCTTCTCGCTCGACGAGATTGCGCTCATGTTCGCGCCGGAGCGGCGCCCGCGCATCGACCGGCAGATGCTCGCGGCAAAGGCGGATGAGCTGGACAGGACGATCCGCAAACTGAGCGCCATGCGCGACGGCCTGCGGCACGCCGCTGCCTGTTCCGCACCGAGCCACATGGAATGCCCTACCTTCCGTCGCATGCTGCGGGCCGCAGCGTCTGGAGCTGTTGGAGCACGAAGGAAGAAGGCGCCGTCGCGGCAGCCTGGCTGAGAAAGCCCGCAGATTTACAGGCGGCAGAAAGTCCGGAACTGGTCCACGCAGGCGCGTGCTTGAACCTCACACCTCCAACCGATCATCCTCCCGCGCCACCAGCGCATACAGCGCCGGCATCAGGAAGACGCTGATCAACAGTCGCGTGAACAAACCGCTGACGATGACCAGGGCGAACGGCCGCTGCGTATCCGTGCCGACACCGGTGGCCAGTGCCGCGGGCAGCAGACCCAGCGCCGCGACCAGGGCGGTCATCATGATTGGGCGCAGGCGCAGGATCGCGCCTTCGCGGATAGCCTGATCGAGGGTAATGCCGCCGCGACGGAGTTCGTTGACGTAGGAGATGTAGACGACGGCGGTCTGTACCGAGACGCCGAACAGCGCAAGGAAGCCGATGCCGGAGGAAACCGAGAACGGTGTGCCGGTGATCCACAGCGCCACGATGCCGCCCACCGGTGCCGACAGCAGCACGCCGAGCACGGTGATGAACGGGAATTTGAAGTTGCTGTAAAGGGTGAACAGCAACAGGAAAATCAGCGACAAGGTCAGCGGCAGGATCACATTCAGTTGCGCGCGCGAGGCGGTGTATTCCGAGTATTCGCCGCCCCAATCCAGACGATAGCCCTGCGGCATGTCGACCTTCTTGTTGACCTGCGCGATGGCGTCTTCCACCGCGCCAGCCAGATCGCGCCCTTCCACCGAGAACTGCACGCCGATGTAGCGCGAATTGTCCTCTCGGTAGATGAACGAGGCGCCGTTGGTGACCTGGATGTCCGCCAGTTCCTTGAGTGGGATCTGCTGCCCGGCGGGCGTGGCCACTAGGATGTTGCCGATCTCCTCGGGGGTGTCGCGATACTGCTTTTCGAGGCGTACGACGAGGTCGAACTGCTTTTCGCCCTGCACCACTTGCGTGGCCACGTCGCCGCCGATGGCAGTGGTGATCAGGCTATTGATGTCGGCAACGTTCACACCGTAGCGGGCAATCGCGGCGCGGTTGATGTTGATGCTCAGGCTGGGCTGACCGAGTTCCTGCACCAGGGTGACATCGCGTATGCCACGCACTTTCTCCAGCACCCGCTTGACCGCCTTGCCCTTCTGCTGCAGCGTGTCCAGATCGGAGCCGAAAACCTTGACTGCCAGCGCGCTTTTCAAACCTGTCTCGGCTTCGTCCACCGCATCCTCGGCCGGCTGGGTGTAGTTGAAGGTGATACCAGGAAACGCCAGCAGTTTCTTGTTGATCGCCTCGATCAACGCGGGCTTGCTGCGATAGCTGCCGGTCCATTGCGAGTACGGTTTGAGGCCCACGTAGAACTCGGCGTTGAAGAAGCCGGTCGAGTCCGTGCCGTCGTCGGGCCGGCCGTGTTCGGAGGCGACCGTGGTGACTTCTGGGAACGAGTGCAGGATGTCGCGTACCTTGGGCACGATCTTCGCCGACTCGTCGAACGAGATGGTGTACGGCATCGTGGCGCGCACCCACAGCGCACCTTCGTCCAGTTGCGGCATGAACTCGGCGCCGATGCGCGGGATCAGCAGCAGCGAACCCGCCAGCAGAATCGCCGAGGCGAACGTCGTGCCCCACGCATGCGCGAGACAGAAATCGAGGCCCTTGATGTAGACCGATTTGATCGCTTCAAAAATACCGTTGCGCCGCTCGCGCACGCCCTTGCGCATGAGCCACGCACACAGCACCGGCAGCAGCGTCAACGTGACGATCAGCGAGCCGACCAGCGCGAACACCATCGTGTCCGCCATCGGTTTGAACAATGTTCCGGAAGGCCCGGACAGGACATAGATCGGCAGGAAGCTGACCACGATCACGGCAACCGCGTAGAAAATCGGACGATCCACTTCCGCCGCCGCGTCGACGATGATTTCCCTGATGTTGAGCGATGTGCCCTTGCGCTCGGCGATCTGGCGGAAGATGTTTTCCACCATCACCACCGCGCCATCCACCAGGATGCCGAAATCCACCGCGCCAATGGAAAGCAGATTGGCCGAGGCGTGCTGCAGGTCGAGACAGATGAACGCGAACAGTAACGCCAGCGGGATGGTGGTGGCGACAATCAGGCCCGCGCGGAAATCGTAGAGAAAGAAGATCAGGATCACGACGACCAGCAGCATGCCGCGCAGCAGGTTCTGCTCGACGATCTGCGTGGTCACGGCGACCAGATCGGTGCGGTCGTAGAACGGATGGATCTTGACGTCCCTGGGCAGCACGTGATCGTTGAGCTCTTTGGTCTTTGCCTCGACCCGCTTCAGCACGTCCTGGGTTTTTTCGCCGGTGCGCAGGAAGATCACGCCCTCCACCGCGTCGTCCTGCTTCTGGTAGCCGAACTCGCCCAGCCGTGGAGCGATGCCGATGACCACGCGGCCGACATCCTTCAGCAGGACCGGGGTGCCGTTATGCACCGCCAGCACCACGCTGCCGATGTCCTCCAGCGTGTTCAGACGCCCCATGCCGCGCACGTAATAGAACTGGCCGCCTTGCGAGTAGAAGCCGCCACCGGCGTTGCCGTTGTTGGCCGCCAGCGCAGCCTCCACCTGCGTCGCGGACAGACCGACCGCAGCAACCTTCGCCTGGTCGAGCAGCACCTGGTATTGCATGGTGCCGCCGCCGAATCCCGAGTCGTCCGCCACACCGGGAACAGCCCGATACTTCGGCTCGATGGTCCAGTCTTCGAGTGTCTTGAGCTCCATCGGCGAGCGGTCGGTGCTTTGCAGCACGTACCGATAGATCAGGCCCGAAGGCGAGGCCAGCGGCGACACCGATGGCGTCACCCCGCTGGGCAGACTGAGACCACCCAGCCGGTTGAAAACTTCCTGGCGGGCGAAGTTGTTGTCGGTACCGTTCTGGAACGTGACGACTACATGGGAAAGCCCGTACAGCGAAATCGAGCGGGTGCTGCTCGTCTTCGGAATGCCGTTCATGCCGAGCTCGACCGGCACCGTGATCAGCCGTTCCACTTCCTCGGCGGCGTGCCCGGGCCATTGGGTGACCAGTTCGACACTGGGCGGCGAAAGATCGGGATAGGCATCCACCGGCAGGCGCTGCAGCGAGCGAGCGCCCGCGCCGGTGAGGATCAGCGTCATCAGGATGACGAGAAAAGGCTGCACCAGCGAGCCGGACACGATCCGATTCATGAACGAAGCCGTCCGCGACGGGGAGACGGCTGTAGGCAGTTGGTCGCTCATTGGTTTTGCATGAACTGCACGAAGATGCCGCCGTCGGCCACGATCTGGTCGCCGACCTTGAGGCCGTCGGGAATATCGTATTGATCGCCGCTGCGATAACCGAGTGTCACATGCTGCCGCACGAAGCTGCCGTCGCGCTGCGCAACATAGACGAACGGCAGGTTCTCGTCGTCGCGCAGAATCGCCGACACCGGCACCAGCAGGCCCGTGCTTTGCTGGCGCGAATGAATCCGCACGCTGACGTACATCTGCTTCTTCAGGAAGTCGCCCGGATTGTCGACGACCACGCGTGCCAGCACCGTGCGGGTGTCGGGGTTCACCAGCGCCGAGATGTTGGCGACGGTTCCGACAAAGTTTTTCGAGGCGATGCCGGTCACCACTTCCGCCGGGGCGCCGAGGCTGACCGACGCCAGCTCGGAATCGGAAATCTGTGCCATCACCCATACGCGCGAAAGATCGGCCACGGTAAAGCACGGCGTGGTACCGGCCTGCAGCAGTTGCCCGGGCGTGATCAGTTTCTCCACCACGGTGCCGGCGATCGGCGAACGGATCACGCCGCCGCTGTGCGACACCGGTCGGCCGGACTGGATGTCCTTGATGGTCTGTGGATCGACATTCAGCGAGATCAGCGCCTGCAGCGCGGCATCGCGATCGGCCTCGGCGTTGCTCGCGTCGGTTTGCGCCTGCCGCTCTTCGCGCTGCGCAACGCCGTCGTGCTGCACAAGATCCTTGTCCGTGTCGGCCAGCCGGCGCGCGTTTTGGGCGGTGACGAGTGCCTTGCTGTAGGCGCCGATGGCTGCCGCGAAATCGGAGGAGTCCACCACCGCCAGCGGGTCGCCCTTCTTCACCTTGTCGCCGGGAGAAACCAGCAGCCGCGACACCGGACCGGAGAACGGCGCCAGCACGCTGGTGGCCTGATCGTTGTCGAAATCCACCGTGCCGGTGGTCTCGATCGTCCTGCTGTAACCGGACGATGCGACGGTATGAAGCTGTATGTGCTGCCGCTGGTCTGCGGTCAGACTCACGTTGCTGGCCGCCGCGGCGGGCGCCTGTGCGCTGTCGTCAGTTTTGGATGAACAGCCGGCGCACGACACGATTATCGCCAGCGCCATGACGGCAGCGGCAGGTGCACGCGGGAATCTGCCCTGGCGTATGGATTCACTTTTCATCGCTGTCCTGGTTTGGATCTGTTCGACTTGAATCGGCCCGACTCGAATCGGCCTTGGTCGAATCGTCATGGATCAATTCCGCGCGGTGCCACCAGCCGCCGCCAAGCGCCTGGAACAACGCCGCAGTGTCGGCATAACGATTGGCCTGCGCCTGCACGAGCGCGATCCGGGTCTGCTGATAACCCTGCTCGGCGCTCAACAACGTCAGGTAGCTGGCGTAGCCGTCCTTCCATTGACGCTGTGACAAATCCAGCGTGACCTTGGCGGCATCCGCCGCGGTGGCAGCGGCCTTCAGGCCTTCGGCGTCCTGCTCCAGTGCGGTGAGCGTGTCGGCGACATTCTGGAACGCGGTCAGCACGGTGCTTCGATATTGCTCGGCCGCCTGCACATAGGCCGCCTTCGCGGCGCGCTCCTGATGCAGCAGCGTGCCGCCTTGAAAAATCGGCGCCGTCACGGCCGCACCCAGATTCCAGAAACCCGTGCCCGGCTTGAACACCTGACCGATCGCCAACGCGGTGCTGCCGGCATTCGCGGTCAACGCGATATTCGGCAGCCGGTTGGCGATGGCGACGCCGATCTGGGCGCTGGCAGCGTGCATGTTGGCCTCGGCCTGCAGTACGTCCGGTCGCTGCGCCACCAGTTGCGACGGCAGGCTCAGCGGCAGTTCCTGCGGCAACTGCAAACTCGCCAGCTCGAATTTTTCAGGCGGCGCCTGACCCGGAAAGCGGCCGGCCAGTACGGCCAGCAGGTTGTGCTGCTGATCCAACTGTTTGACCAATGCCGGCAGCGTGGCGGTGACTTGCGCAAGCTGCGACTCCTGCGCGGCAACATCCAGCCGGCCGGCATAACCCTTGGCCAGTTGATAGCGCAGGATCTGCAACATATGCGTGCTGATGTCGATCAGCTGATGTGTCGCATCGATCTGCGCCTGCAACGAGGCCTCCTGCACCGCAGCGGCCACCACGTTGGTACTCAACGTAATCTGCGTCGCGATCGTCTGGAAACGGACGGCCTGTTCCTGCGCCTTCACCGACTCCCTGGTTCGCCGGTTCAAGCCGAAAAGATCCGGCGCATACGAAATGCTGACCTGCGGAGTGAACAGGTTGTACAGAAAGGCGTTGTTGCTGGGCACCGGCGCGAGTGCACCGGGTGGATCCTGCTGACGAGTGGCCGAAAAACTTGCCGAGACACTGGGATACATAGCGCCCCGCCCCGCCAGCACATTTTCCCTGGCCACCGACAAAGCTGCCTGCGCGGCCTTGAGGTCGTGATTGTTGGCGAGCGACTGTTCGATCAGCGCATTCAGTGGCCGCGAATGAAACAGCGTCCACCAGTCCGCGGGAATCTCGCCGCCTTTGGCAAAATGCTGGGCATCTCCACCGACGACGTTGGCACTGCCGGTGGCGGCCGAGAGCGGATGGTCGGTGTAGCCGCTGACATCCGGCGCGGCCGGCCGCTTGAAGTCGGGACCCACGGCGCAACCGGCCATCAACGAGCAGGCCAACACTGCGATGCAAGGCGCCATGCGCGGTGACGACGCAGGGAGAACGGACGAGGTCTTCCGGTTCATCTCTTCTCTCGTTCCTGCGGTCTTGGCGAACACATCGGCCCACGACTTGTTCATGCGAGCGTGTCTTCGAGAGATGATGCAATCCGAATGCAACGCTATATCATAGCAAATGGCAGCGATAGCCCCTGCCGGAAGTCATGGCTTCACGCATGCGGGCAAGCCGCAACTGCCGGCACCGCAACGCCAGGCCGACGTGCGAAAATCGACCCACTCACTGACACCCGCGTACTCCATGACCTCCCAGAAATATGACTTCCGCCAGTTCCAGGAAGAATTGGCCAAGCTTGAGCGCAAGGACGAACGCAAGGTTGAACCTATGATTGAACCCAAGGCTGAAAAGCCGCAGCCGTCCAAACCGCTCGGCAAAAAAGCGGCGGCGGCCCAGCGCCTGGCGATGGCGCGCGAGGAGTTCCAGGTGCTGCGCAAGCGACACGAACTGACCGTGGCGGAAGTGGTGGCCTTCTTCCCCGAGGAGGAAGGCATTACCTACTTGCAACAGCTCATCGTGGCGGCACAAGCGAAACCCCGGCGCACACGCAAACCCGCGGAAGTATCCACGTCGGATTGAGTGCCCACGCACCCACGTCTCCAGACAGGCCCGCTTGACGATCTGATCCACGCTTCGAAGCCTGACCGGAAGAACGTGGCTTGACTCTTTCAATTATTTCTATAATTCTGGAAATATGAAATCTACAGCTGCACTCGTCTGCCTCAATGCGCTCGCACAGGAGCATCGCCTGAACCTGTATCGGCTGCTGGTGCAGGCCGGCGAGGAAGGCATGGCGGTCGGTGAACTGGCAGCCGCGACCGGACTCGCCGGCGCGACGCTGACCAACCATCTGCACATCCTGCGCCGCGCCGGCATGGTCAGCGACGAACGGCGTGGGCGAGTGATCCAGTGCCGCGCGAACTACCGGCAGATGAATGATCTGCTCGGCTTCCTCACCGATAACTGCTGCGCGGGATCGGCCAGTGCCAGCTGCGCACCCACCACCACCTGCCAGCCGGCAAGGAGAAAACGATGAAACGCTTCCATGTGCATGTGAACGTCGAGCAGCTCGACAGCAGCATCCGCTTCTACACGACGCTGTTCGGTGCCGCGCCCAGCGTGATCAAACCGGATTACGCAAAGTGGATGCTGGACGATCCGCGGGTCAACTTCGCGATCTCGCAGCG
This sequence comes from Rhodanobacter sp., assembly GCA_035566635.1. Classification (GTDB taxonomy): domain Bacteria; phylum Pseudomonadota; class Gammaproteobacteria; order Xanthomonadales; family Rhodanobacteraceae; genus Rhodanobacter. The sequence goes on along the minus strand of DATMQY010000013.1, from coordinate 65,889 downwards.
CGGCCGCCAGGTCGGCGTGGACCATCTCGGCCTGCAAGCCGAGGACGCTTCCGAACTCGCTGCCATCGGCGCGCGCCTGCAGGCCGCCGATGCCGTCGCGCTGGCGGAAAAAGGCACGACCTGCTGCTACGCCCAATCCGACAAGTTCTGGGCCGAGGATCCACAAGGTTTGCGCTGGGAAAGCTTCCACACGCACGGCGAGGCGACTTCGTATACGAACGCACCGAACGAAACCGGCGCGTCGTGCTGCGGTCCGGCGACCGACAGCAAACCCGCTGTTTCGTGCGGACCGAACGCGAACTGCTGCTGAGACGACCATGCGCACTCAACCGTACAACGTGCTGTTCCTGTGCACCGGCAACTCCGCGCGCAGCGTGATGGCCGAAGCGCTGCTCAACGTATTGGGCAAGGGGCGGTTCCGCGCGTACAGCGCCGGCAGCTTCCCCAGCGGCAAGGTGCAACCGATCGCTGCCGAGCTGGCGCACGCATTCGGCTACATCGAGCCGCTGCGCAGCAAGAGCTGGGACGAGTTCGCGCAGGCTGACTCGCCAGCGATCGACATCGTGATCACGGTCTGCAACAACGCCGCCGGCGAGCTTTGCCCGATCTGGCCCGGCCAGCCGGTCACAGCGCACTGGGGCGTGCCTGATCCGGTATCGGTCAGCGGTACCGAGGAAGAGCGCCGCCGTGCGTTCCGGTCGGCGTGGCTGATGCTGCGTCGACGCATCGAGCTGCTGCTGGCGCTGCCGCTGGAAAAACTCGATCGTCTGGCGACACAGCAGCACTTGCGCGCAATCGGCCAGACGGTAGCCGACGATGAACAGTAAAGTCATCGCAGCACCACTGCCACAGATCGGATTTTTCGCGCGCTATCTGAGCGTGTGGGTCGCGCTGTGCATCGTCGCCGGCATTACTTTGGGCCATCTCTTTCCCGGCCTCTTCGCGATGCTGGCGGCAGCCGAAGTGCAACACATCAATCTGCCGATTGCCACGCTGGTATGGCTGATGATCGTGCCGATGCTGCTCAAGGTCGATTTCGCACAACTCGCGGGCGTGCGCCATCAGCTACGCGGCATCAGCATCACCTTGCTGGTGAACTGGGCGGTCAAGCCGTTCTCGATGGCGCTGCTTGGCTGGCTGTTCATCCGTCATGTATTTGCGGCGTGGCTGCCGGCCGGGCAGCACGATGCGTATATCGCGGGGCTGATCCTGCTGGCTGCCGCACCGTGCACGGCGATGGTGTTCGTGTGGTCGCGGCTGTGCGGCGGCGAGCCGAATTTCACGCTGGCACAGGTGGCGCTCAACGACACGATCATGGTCGTCGCGTTCGCGCCGATCGTGGCCTTGCTGCTAGGCGTGGCGTCGATCCGCGTGCCGTGGGGCACGCTGCTGCTGTCGGTGCTGTTGTATATCGTGGTGCCGGTGATCACTGCGCAACTGTGGCGCGGATGGCTGCTGCGACGCCGTGGGCAGGCTGCACTGGAGGCGACGCTGCATCGCCTCGACCCGTGGTCGACCGTCGCCCTGCTCGCCACGCTGATCCTGCTGTTCGGTTTTCAGGGCGAGGCGATCCTGGCGCAGCCGCTGATCATTGCGTTGCTGGCCGTGCCGATCATCATCCAGGTGTATCTCAATGCCGGCATCGCCTATGGCCTGAGCCGCTGGCTGAAGGTGCCGCATTGCATCGCCGGCCCGGCCGCGCTGATCGGTGCCAGCAACTTCTTCGAGCTCGCGGTGGCGGCAGCCATCAGCATCTTCGGACTGCGCTCGGGCGCGGCGCTGGCGACCGTGGTCGGCGTGCTGGTCGAGGTGCCGGTCATGCTGTCGGTGGTGCGCATCGTCAACCGCACCGGCCATTGGTTCGATGAGCAACCGGCACCAGTGCCGGTGAACGGTTGACGTGCCGCATCTACTCGTCATGTGGGTGGATGCCGTGATCCATCGCGCAAAAGCTCCCCCTAAGCTTGAAGGCGCATAAAGGCTCGGCGGCATTGCCTCGTCGCCTCACCACTCAGCAGGAGTCCACATGAAGAAGCTCATCCTTGTTCTGGCCATCGCCGCCCTCGCCGCAACCACCTTTGTCGCCAGTGCGAAGTCCTCCACCGCCGAGCTCAGCAAGCAAGCCAAGATCCAGATGCCGCAGGCACGTGAAATCGCGCTCAAGGCCTATCCCGGCAAGATCGTCAAGGAAGAACTTGAACAGGAAAAAGGTGGCAGCGGCCTGCGCTATTCGTTCGATATCGCCGCTGGCAAAGTCACCCACGAAGTAGGCGTCGATGCCAAAACCGGCAAGCTGCTGGAAAACTCCATCGAAGGTGCCGACAACGATTGAGCGCACGGCTCTCTTGTCATGCAGCGGGTACGCAGCGGGCTGGGGCCGATAGACCGGTGCACGGATGCTCACTAGTATCGGGGGAATCTTTCCCCGACCGGTGACTGCCCGTGAAGCGATTGCTCATCTCTGTCTTGATCGTGGCCGCGTGCCCGGTCGCGCTGGCCGCCAGCAACACACCCACCTTCAGCGCCACGCGCCTGTCCACCGAGGTCAAGACGCTGTCCTCGGATGCGTTCGAGGGCCGTGGCCCGGCTACGCCGGCCGAGACGAAAACCATCGACTACATGGTGACGCAGATGAAAGCCGCCGGGTTGCAGCCCGGCGGCGACCTGAAGGATGGCAAGCGCGCATGGACCCAGGCGGTGCCGCTGCGGCGCAGCCAGATCATCGGCACGCCGGTACTGACACTCAGTCTCGACGACAACAGCGAGACGTTGACCCAGGGCGAGCAGATCGCGGTGCGCGCGCCGATGGACGGCTCGACCGCGGTGACGATCGCCCATGCGCCATTGGTGTTTGTCGGCTACGGCGTGAAGGCGCCCGAGCGCCAGTGGGACGACTTCAAGGGCATCGATCTGCACGGCAAGATCGCGGTGGTGCTGGTCAACGACCCCGACTTCGAAACCGGCAAGGGCGACTTCGGCGGCAAGGCGATGACCTACTACGGTCGCTGGACCTACAAGTACGAGGAAGCCGCACGACGGGGCGCGCTGGGCATGCTGGTGGTGCACGAAACCGCGCCGGCCTCGTACGGCTGGGCCACGATGAAGAACTCCAACACCAACACCATGTTCGACATCGTGCGCGACAAGCCTTCGGCGGTGCATCCGGAACTGGAAGGCTGGATCCAGCGCGATCTGGCGGTGCAGATGCTCAAGCACGCCGGCCTGGATTTCGACGCATTGAAGAAGCAGGCGCAGACGCGCGCGTTCAAGCCGGTGACGTTGAAGGGCGAGAGCTTCTCGGCCAGCTTCAAGGTCGATACGAGCGTGATCACCTCGCATAACATCGTCGGCCGCATCGAAGGCAGCAAGCGCCCGGACGAGACGGTGATCTACAGCGCGCACTGGGATCATCTGGGCGTCGGTGCGCCTGATGCGAAAGGCGACCGCATCTACAATGGCGCGGTCGACAACGCCACCGGCACCGCGGCGCTGATCGAAATGGGCCGCGCCTTCGCGCAGGGGCCGCGGCCCGAACGCTCGGTGGTATTCCTCAACGTCACCGCGGAGGAGAAGGGTCTGCTCGGCTCCGAGTACTACGCGTCGAAGCCGCTGTATCCGCTGGCGAAAACCGCCGGCGTAATCAACATGGACGCGCTCGATCCGCACGGCCCGGCGCGCAACTTCAGCATCTCAGGCAGCGCCAAACTCGGTTTGCTGGATGACCTGATCGCCGACGCGAAGACCTACGGCATGGCCTATACGTCGGATCCGAAACCGGAGGCCGGCGGGTTCTTCCGTTCCGATCATTTCTCGTTCGCCAAGCGCGGCGTGCCGGCGATCTCGTTCGACTCGGGCGATGACTGGATCGACGGCGGCCTCGCCGCCGGCAAGGCCGCGAACGACGACTACACCGCCAAACGCTATCACCAGCCCGGCGACGAATGGCAGGCCAGCTGGCCGTTCACCGGCATGGCGCGCGACCTGCAACTGCTCTACACCGTCGGCAACGAGCTGGCGAATTCCGATACGTGGCCGAACTGGAGCGAGGATTCGGAATTCCGCGGCATTCGCGACAAGACGGCGGGTGAGCGGAAGTAAGGCCCCACACTTCAATTCTCTCCCCGGCAATGCCCGGGGAGAAGAAGTCTATCGACCGTAGGCCCACAACAGGAATGGCGGCAGCATCCGCTTCCATGACGCCTGGTTGTGCACACCGCCTTGCAGCAGGAACAACGAAGCATCCGCACGACGCGACGGGTGCTTCGCGTAGTCCATGTCGATCGAATAACCGAGTTGCCGCAGGCCACGCGCGTGGAAGCCATCGGCGCCACGATAGCCTTCGAGCAGATCCTGCGCATCGTCGACGGTGTCGTTGATGCCGTCGCCATCGCGATCCTTGGTTTCCTCCGCGGTGCCCACCGCGAACCACATCTTCAGGCCGGCGCGCTTGCCGCCGCGATCGACCATCGCCTGTGCCAGCCGCGTGTGCTGGACCGTGGTGGCGCTGGTGCGATCGGCAGCCAGCCAGAACGAGGGCGAGAATGCGCCGACCCGGCCGAATACCTCCGGATATTGCCAGCCGAGATTGAACGCGTTCAGCGCGCCGAGCGACCAGCCCAGCATCGCGCGGTCGCGCGCGGACTTGCGCGTGCGGTAGTGCGCGTCGACATACGGCACCAGGGCGGTGGCTACCCAGGCCGAGTAATCCTGCGCGCGCATGCCGATCGGGCCGATCGGCGAGCCGCCGACGAGACTGTGCGAGGTGGTTCGATCGGACAGTCCGTAACCGCTGGCACGATCGGCCAGCATATCGATCGCCACCACGATGATCGGTTCGATCGCATGCTCGCGATAGAGCCGCGCCAGTGTCGCTTGCAGACCCACCGCGGCCATGTCCTGGCCGTCGTTTGCGTACAGCACGGGATAGCTGTGATTCGTGCGACCGTAGTCCGGTGGCAGGTAGACCGCGACCTTTATCTTTTCCGGCGCGAACGCCGGTGCGTCGAGCTGCAGTTGTACAACGGCGCTTTCGGAGATCCGCGCTTGCGGCACGTTCGATGCCACGGCCGGACGAATGCCACCGCCTAGCAACACGCCGAACAGCAGCCATACCGCGGGATGACGATGGATCACGCGAAGCACCCGTCTCATCACTCCACGCTGGCGAACCACACGCCATAGCCGGGTAACTGCAGCCGGCTGCCATCGAGATGACCGTGCAACAAGCCATGACCATCGATTCGAAGCTGCTTGCCGAGTGTCGCGGGCAATCGGATGTCGACGGCGGCATCGGCCAGGTTGAACACGACCAGTGTGGTTTGGCCGTCCAGACGACGGGTGAACGCCAGCGCCGGCTCGACGGTGTCGACGAACTGGATGTCGCCCCAGCGCAGCGCCGGCTGCGACTGGCGCCAGTGCATGAAAGTGCGGAAGCCGTTCAATACCGAATGTGGGTCGGCCTCCTGCCGGGTCACCGCCAGCGCGCGATGCTCCTGCGGCACCGGCAGCCATGGCATGCCGCGGCTGAATCCGGCATGTGCGTCGTCATCGTTCCACGGCATCGGCGTGCGGCAACCGTCACGACCCTTGAATTGCGGCCAGAACGCGATGCCGTAGGGATCCTGCAGCGATTCGTACGGCAACTCGGCCTCGGTCAGGCCGAGTTCCTCGCCCTGATACACGCATACCGAACCACGCAGCGAACAGACCATCGCGGTGAGCAGGTTGGCCAGCTGCGGGGAGGGCTGCCCCCTGCCCCAGCGTGTCAGCACGCGCTCGACATCGTGGTTGGAAATCGCCCAGCACGGCCAGCCTTCGGTCATCTGCGTTTCCAGCGCCTGCACCGTGCCGCGGATGTGCGAAGCGCTGAAGTCATCTGTCAACAACTCGAAGCTGTAGCCCATGTGCAAGCGGCCGTGGCGGGTGTACTCGGCCATCGTCGCCAGCGAATCCTCGGAGGAGATTTCGCCCAGCGTAGCCACGTCCGGATAGCGGTTCATCAACGTGCGCAGCTCGCCGAGGAACGCCAGATTCTCCGGCCGCGTGTTGTTGTAGTAGTGGTACTGGAACGCGTACGGGTTGTCCGGACTGAAGCCGCGACCGACCCGCTTCTCCTTTGGCTTGGGCGGGTTGTCGCGCAGCTCGCGGTCGTGGAAGCAAAAGTTGATCGCGTCCAGGCGGAAACCGTCCACGCCCTTGTCCAGCCAGAAGCGCACGCTGTCGAGGATCGCCGCGCGCACTTCGGGATGATGGAAATTCAGGTCCGGCTGCGAGGTCAGGAAGTTGTGCAGGTAGTACTGACCGCGACGCGGCTCCCACTGCCAGGCCGAACCGCCGAACAGCGACAGCCAGTTGTTCGGTGCGCTGCCGTCGTCCTTCGCATCCGCCCACACGTACCAATCGGCCTTCGGATTGTCGTGGCTCTCGCGGCTTTCCTTGAACCAGTCATGCTCGATCGAAGTGTGGCTGAGCACCTGGTCGATCATCACCTTGAGGCCGAGACCGTGCGCCTTGGCCAGCAGGCGATCGAAATCCGCCAGCGTACCGAACAACGGATCGACGTCGCGGTAGTCGGCGATGTCATAGCCGAAGTCGGCCATCGGCGACTTGAAGAACGGCGCGATCCAGATCGCGTCGACGCCGAGGCTGGCCACGTAATCGAGCCGCTCGATAATCCCCTGTAGATCGCCTACGCCATTGCCGTCGGTGTCCAGAAAGCTGCGCGGGTAGATCTGGTAGGTGACGGCTCCGCGCCACCAGGGTGCATCACTCATTCGTATGTCCCGTAGATTCCTGTCCGAGTTCAGAGCGACATGCCTTGCGGCGGCGCTTTAGCAGCTTGCCTGGGAGCTTAATGGTTGCATGCAAGCAAGGCCGTGACATTGCATACGTATTCATGGATGACGTCTATCGCAATGCAGCATCGTCCGTTCGACATCATTTGGACGTCCATATGAAATTCATGGGAACTGTCATGAATGGCGGCGCACACAGGCGTTACCGCAGAATCAGGCAACCGCAGGCGTATTTGCGCGCCGCGATGCGCAAACACACCAAAGCCTATGTTTGCGGTGCACAGCAGCACAATGAATACGTATGCATGGAATGTCTCGGCGGCAAATGGCAGCCCTACCATGCCCCCACGACGATGGATATTCAGCACGTGCAGCGTGCCGCCATCGCCACGTTGGGGCCACATGATCTCGGCAACCATAATTTGTGACGCGTAACCCTGGGAGGGGATAACGGTGATATTCAAACGCAATGTGCTTGCCTTGGCGCTGGCATCGGTCGGCTTCTGCGCGACCTCCGCTGCATACGCGGCTACGCCGCAGTCCGACCAGACGACCAGTCCGCAGACCACCGATCAAACTGCGCCGGCCACGCCGGGCGCCAGCAAACAGGCAGACGCCAAGACCAAGGTGGCCAAGGCGAAGTCGAAGGAGCTGCAAGCAGTCCAGGTGAACGGCTTCGCCAGCAGCATCGAGAACGCCACCGCGCTGAAGAAGAACGCCAGCACCATCGTCGAGGCCGTGTCCGCCGAACAGGTCGGCAAGCTGCCGGGCGTCTCCATCGCCGACGCGCTGGGCCGCCTGCCCGGCCTTGCGGTGCAGACGCTGGACGGACGGCCGCAAGTGCTGACCATCCACGGCCTCGGTCCGGATTTCTCCACCGCCCTGATCAACGGCGGCCAGCAGGTATCCACCTCCAACAACCGCGACGTGCAGTTCGACCAGTACCCGTCGAGCTGGTTCGACAACGTGGTGGTGCACTTGAGCCCAGAGGCCAACCTGATCGGCCAGGGCCTGTCCGGCACGGTCGATATGCACACAATCCGCCCGCTGGAGAAGAACGGCCCCGAGGCGGCGGTGAACGCAAAGTACGTCTGGAACAGCATGTCCCAGCTGGCCAACGGCCCCGGCGTCAGCAACACCGGCCGCAACCTCAACGGCGTGTGGGTGGACCAGTTCGCCGACCACACCATCGGCGTGACCCTTGGCGTGGACCTGGAGGACAACCCCTCGCAGATCCAGCATCAGGGACCGTGGGGCTACCCCACCGACAACAACGGCAACTACGTGGTGGGCGGCGCGAAGAACTACGGCATCTCCGACACCATGAAGCGCAACGGCGTGCTGGCCACCGTGCAGTGGCAGCCGAACGAGCACTACACCGGCACCATCGACCTCACCTACGACAACTTCAAGGAAAAGCAGCTGGCCAAGGGCATGGAGCTGCCGCTTTGGTGGGGCGGCGCTCCTCTCGCATCAGCCACGGCAACCAACGGTTTCGACACCAGCGGCACCTACACCGGGGTGTCGCCCGTGATCCGCAACGACTACAACAGCACCAGCGCCCGGGTCTACAACTTCAACTGGGACAACAAGTTCACCATCAACGAGAACTGGTCGGTGGACGCCGACGCAAACTACTCGCGCGCTACGCGCCATGACGTGAGCCTGGAAAGCTACTCGGGCTTTGGGTTCAACAAGAGTGGCCCTACCGACACCATCGGCTTCAACGAACTCGGCAACGGCCTGCTTTACGTCAACCCGTCGCTGGACAACACCCAAGGCGTGGTGCTGACCGACCCGCAGGGCTGGGGTGGTGGCAACGACGTGGTGCAAGCCGGCTTCATCAATGCGCCGCGCACCGTCGACTATCTCGCCAACTTGCGCCTGAGCGTTGAGCGCAGCTTCACCAGCGGCCCGTTCTCCAGCATGGAGTTCGGCGTGAGCAACAGCAATCGCAACAAGTCCTACAACATCGACCAGGCCTTCCTGACTCTGGGCGGCGGCACCATCAGCGGTGGCAGCGCGGTCAAGACTGCGCCGATCCAGGGTGGCAGCAGCTGCGATCCGCTGTCGTGGATGGGCATCGGTCCGCAGGTCTGCTACAACCCGTTCGCCCTGATCGACAACGGCTCCCTGGTCAACGTGCCCACTTTCGGCTCCAACACCGGCACGCCGCCGAACTGGAAGGTGCACGAGAATGTCTTCACTCCGTACGTTCAGTTCAACATCGACACTCAGCTTGGCAGCGTCAGCCTGCGCGGCAACTTCGGCATGCAGGCGCAGCACACCGCGCAGCGTTCGACCGGCGAGCGCGTAGCGCCGGGCAGTGCGATCACGGGCAACGGGATCACGCTGATCCCGGTGACCGGCAGCACCAGCTACACCCGCTACCTGCCCAGCGCGAACCTGATCTTCGGCTTCACCGACAACGACGACCTGCGCTTCAGTGCGGCGCGTACCCTGGCCCGCCCGCGCATGGACCAGATGAGCGCCAGCGTCGGGGTGAGCGGCAACGTCACCCACCTGCCGAACACCGATCCGAACCAGGCCTACTTCAGCGCCTCGGGCGGCAACCCGAAGCTCACGCCCACCATGGCTGACAACTACAACATCAGCTACGAGCACTACTTCTCGGGCGGCACCGGCTACCATTGCGATTCCACCGACCAGAAGAACTCGGACCTGTGCCGCAGCGGCGGTGGCGGCGGCTACTTCTCGGTGTCGGGCTACTTCATCGACCTGCACGACTACATCAACCCGAACGCGTCCTTCCTGTACGACTTCAGCGCCTTCCTGCCATTCACCCTGACCCCAGCGCAGCTGGCCCAGCTGGGCACCACCAAGGGCATAGTCTCCGGTCCCACCAATGACGGCCACGGCTTCGTGAAGGGCATCCAGGGCACCCTGAACCTGCCGTTCAACCTGGTGACGCCGGTACTCGACGGCTTCGGCACGATCCTCACTGCCAACCGCACCAAGAGCTCGCTGGTGTACGGCGGCAACTCCACGCCGATCACCGTGCCGGGCCTGTCGAAGTGGGTGGCCAACGGCACGCTGTACTACCAGCACGACGGCTTCGAAGCCCGCATCAGCGACAACTACCGCTCCAACTTCCTGGGCGAGGTGTCGGGCATCAGTGCCACGCGCGTCGAGCAGACCCTAAAAGGTGGCAGCAGCTACGACGCACAGGTGAGCTACACGTTCGAGAGCGGCCGCTTCAAAGGCCTGACCCTGATCGCGCAGGGCTCGAACCTGTCAAACAAGATCTTCACCACGTTCCAGAACAAGGACCCCCGCCAGGTGCTGACCTGGGAACGCTACGGCCGCACTTACTCGCTGGGTGTCTCGTACAAGTTCCAATAAACACGGCGACACGATCCAGCATGCCCCCGATGCCCCGTTGCGTAAAAACCAGCGGGGCTTTTTTTCGCATCATGCGGTACTCGTGATTGTGCAACATGCATGACGACAGAGACCGAAGGAACGATGAGATGAGCGACTCGCACATTCGGCGCGTGGTGATCGTGGGCGGCGGCACCGCCGGCTGGATGACGGCGGCGCTTCTCGCGCAGGCGCTGGGATCACAGCTCGATATCCAGTTGATCGAATCCAGCGAAATCGGCATCGTCGGCGTGGGCGAGGCGACCATCCCGCAGATCCGCCACGTCAGCAAGTTCCTTGGCATCGACGAAGACGAATTGCTCAAGGCCAGCCGCGGCACCATCAAGCTCGCGGTGCAGTTCAACGACTGGCGCCGGATCGGCGATTCGTACCTGCACGCCTTCAGCGACGTCGGCCTGCCGCTGGGCCTGGCCGGCTTCCAGCACTACTGGCTGCGCAGCCGTCGCGAGAATCCCGACGCGCCCGACCTGTGGGCGTACTCGATCAATGCGCAGGCGGCCAAGCTCAACCGTTTCGCGCGCATGGACAAGGTCGGCGACAGTCCGCTTACCGGCATCCGCTACGCGTACCATTTCGACGCCGCGCGGTTCGGCCAGCTGCTGCGCCGGCATGCCGAGCAACGCGGCGTAGTGCGCACCGAAGGCAAGGTGGTCGATGTCGCGCTGCGCGAGATCGACGGTTTCATCGAATCGGTGCAACTGGATAGCGGCGAGACCATCGCCGGCGACCTGTTCATCGACTGCTCCGGCTTCCGCGGCCTGCTGATCGAGGGCGCGCTGAAGACCGGCTACGACAGCTGGCAGCACTGGCTGCCGTGCGACCGCGCGGTGGTGGTGGCCAGCGAACATGGCAACACGATCCGACCGTATACCCAGGCCAGCGCGCAAAAAGCAGGCTGGCAGTGGCGCATCCCGCTGCAACACCTGGACAGCAACGGCCACGTCTACTGCAGTCGCCATGTAAGTGACGACGAGGCGACCGCTACCCTGCTCTCGCACCTGGAAGGCCGGACGTTGAATGAGCCGCGCCAGTTGCGTTTCCACACCGGCATGCGCAAGCGCGTGTGGAACCGCAACTGCATCGCGATGGGCCTGGCCAGCGGCTTCATCGAGCCGCTGGAATCGACCAGCATCCACCTGATGCAGTCCGCAGTCGGCCGCTTGCTGACGATGTTTCCGGACAAGAATTTCGATCCTTCGCTGGTCGCCGAATACAACCGCCAGACCCGTTTCGAATATGAGCGCACGCGTGACTTCATCGCCCTGCACTACAACGCCACCGAACGCGACGACACCGAGTTCTGGCGACAGTGCGCAACGATGGCTCTGCCCGAAGGCCTGGCGCACCGGATCGAACTGTTCCGCAACAGCGGCCATATCTTCCGCAATGGCGAGGAACTTTTCACCGAAATGGGCTGGCTGCAGGTGCTGATCGGCCAGGGCATCGATCCGGTTCGCTATCACCCGCTGGCCGATGGCCTGCCAAAGGCACAGCTCGACGGCTTCCTGGCCGACATCCGCACTCTGGTCGGCCGCGCCGTGGCGACCATGCCCGGGCATGCCGACTTCATCGCTCGTCACTTCAAGGCCGATGACTGATCGACGTCAATAAGAACAGCGGTGCGAAAGCCGCATGCAAGTCCGCCAGACCGTCCTTCCCTTGCCGCTGGAATATTGATGATCCGTCGTTGCCTGCTGGTCCTGTTCATCCTCTGCACAACGCTGCCCACAGCAGTGGCGCATGCGACGGCTCCGACGAGCTCCGGCGTCTGGTACGAGATCTTCGTGCGCAGCTGGATCGACAGCAATGGCGACGGCATCGGCGATCTCAACGGCGTCACCGCGAAACTCGATTACCTGCAGTCGCTCGGCGTGAGCGGGATCTGGCTGATGCCGATCAATCCGTCGCCGAGCTATCACGGCTACGACATCACCGACTACTACGGTATCAACCCGCAATATGGCACTATGAACGACTTCCAGCGCCTGCTGGACGAAGCGCACAAGCGCCATATCAAGGTCATCATCGATCTGGTGATCAACCACACCAGCGACCAGCATCCCTGGTTCAAGGCCGCGCGCGATCCCGCCAGTTCGTATCACGACTGGTACAACTGGGCCGGCCCCCACACCAACCTGCAAGAGCAGGACGCGGCCGGGCCGCAGGCGTGGCATGCCATCGGCACGGCACATTATCTGGGCGACTTTTCCGGCGCGATGCCCGACCTCGACTACGACACCCCTGCCGTGCGGCAGGAGATGATCAAGGTCGGCCAGTACTGGCTGAGGAAAGGCGTCGACGGTTTCCGCCTCGACGCCGCGCAGCACATCTATCTCGACTTCAAGGCGGATCTCGACAACCCCCATACGCTGGCGAAAAACATCGCCTGGTGGTCCGAGTTCCGTCGCGGCATGAATGCGGTCGACCCCGCCGCCTACATCGTCGGCGAGGTGACCCGCGACTCGGCGGATGAGCTGGCGCCGTATTTCAAGCCGCTGGACGCGGTATTCGACTTTCCGCTGGCGACACGACTGATCGACAGCGCGAAGAACGAACGCACCGACGATCTGGGCGCTCTGCTGGCCCGCACCGACGCCGCCTATCGCAAGGTCGCCGGCCGATCGGGTGTGGATGCGCCATTCCTGTCCAATCACGACCAGAACCGCGTGATGAGCCAGCTCGACGGCAACCCGCAGCACATGCGCATGGCCGCCGCGCTGCTGCTCACCCTGCCCGGCCGGCCATTCGTCTACTACGGCGAGGAACTCGGCATGCGCGGGCGGAAGCCCGATCCTGATCTGCGCGAACCGATGCGCTGGAGTCGCGCCACCGATGCGCCGGGCGAGACCACCTGGGAGGCCTCGACCTCGCATGACGGTCCGGCAGTGTCGGTCGAGGCAGAACAGGCCGATCCGGATTCGCTGCTGCATTACTACACGATGCTGATTCACTGGCGCAGCCAGCTCAGCGCGCTGCGCGACGGCGCCATCCACGAGTACTCCGTGGACAACCCGCACATCGTCGCCTGGGAACTCGACGATACCGACAGCCATGTGTTGGTCTTGCACAACCTGTCAGGCCAGCCGCGGGACGTGCCGCTTGACGGTGACCGTTTCCATACCGTGGTGCTGCACAGCAAGCCCGGCATCATTTTGAAACATGACCGCCTGCAGATGCCGGCCTATGCCACGGCGATCCTGCAATGAAGCTGGAGTTTGCTGCAATGAAAAAAACCACGCATCTCACCCGGCTCGGTGTTTCAACGGCAAGCTTGTGGCTTGGCCTTGCACTGGCACCGGCCGGCTCGATCGCCGCCACGTCATCGCCATCACAGGCAACGCCCATGGCTCACATCCGCAACCACGACATGCAGATCGACCTCGGCACGGATCAGCTAAGCGTCAGCTTCATCGCGCCCGGCATCGTGCATATGCAGATCAGGCACGAGGGCGAGGCCGACCCGCCGGCCCTGGTGATCGACCGCGACAACGCGCACCCGGCATTCGCGCCAGTCCACACTGACGACACCGCGAGCGGCGTGAACATCACCTCGACTCACGGCTCAGTTCGCTGGGACAAACAGCATCGCGAGCTGCAAATCGATGACACGCAACAGCACCGCCTGCTGCAACTCGACCTTGCCTCGCTGCAACGCGGTGAGCTGAACCTGCAACATAAACCGCAGGACGCGCTGTACGGCATCGGCGGCTACAACGCGACCGAGAATGCTTCCGCCGGCATGCTTCGCACCGGCAAGCAGGCAGCTATCGCCGGCGAGCAAGGCCATGCCGGCGCGCCGTTTGTATGGAGCACCGCCGGCTACGGCGTGCTGCTCGACAGCGACGGCGCCACGTTCACCCTGGAGCCGGGAACGATCGGCGCCAGCAGCACGATGCGCAAGCATCTCGACTACTACATCCTGATCGGCACGCCCGCGCAGATCTTCAACGCGCTGGCGCAGCTCAGCGGTCGCACGCCGCTATTTCCAAAGTGGGCGATGGGCTTCACCAACAGCCAGTGGGGCATCGACCAGAAGGAGCTGCTGCAGATCGCCGACACCTACCGCGCCAAACACATACCGATCGACAACGTCACGCTCGACTTCGACTGGAAGGCCTGGGGCGAGGACGACTATGGTGAGTTCCGCTGGAACGCCACCAAGTTTCCGGATGCGCCCAGCGGCAAGCTGAAAGCGGAACTCGACCGGCGCGGCATCCACCTCACCGGCATCATGAAACCGCGCGTTCACGTCGACACAGTGGAAGGCCGCTACGCTACCGCTCACGACCTGTGGCTCCCCGACGAGGCGGTCGCGCCGGACTACTTCTCGCACAAGCCGGTGAAGGACATCGACTTCGACAAGCCGGCGTCCCGCGCCTGGTTTTTCACCGATGCCCTCAAGCATTCGTTCGCCACCGGCATGGCCGGCTGGTGGAACGACGAGGCCGATTACACCTCAAGCAACACCCAGTTCCTCAACATGCAACGCGCGCTGTACGACGGCCAGCGCGCCATCTCGAACCAGCGTGTATGGTCGGTCAACCGCAACTTCTGGCTTGGCGCGCAACGCTACGCTTACGGCCTGTGGTCGGGCGACATTCCCACCGGCTTCGCCAGCATGGCCGGCCAGCGCGCGCGCATGCTCAGCGCGATCAACGTGGGCGCGATGCAGTGGGGCATGGATGGCGGCGGCTTCAAGGACGGCGCACCGTCGCCGGAGAATTACGCGCGCTGGATCGAGTTCGGCGCGTTCACGCCGATCTTCCGCGTGCACGGCGACTTCGGCCAGAAACGCCAGCCATGGGCCTACGGGCCGATCGCCGAGAAGGCCGCCACCGACGCGATCCGTCTGCGCTACGCGCTGATCCCGTACATCTACAGCTACGAGTACGCGCGCCGCAGCACCGGCGTGGGCCTGGTACGTCCGCTGCTGTTCGACTGGCCCCAGGATCCCCAGCTGCGCAACGACATCAGCGCATGGTTGTTCGGTGACTGGTTGCTGGTATCGCCGGTGGTCGAACCAGGCCAGACGTCCAAGGACATCTACCTGCCAGCCGGCCGCTGGACCGACTGGTTCAGCGGCAAGGTTTACGAGGGCGGCCAGACCATTCACCTCGCGATCGACAGCAAGCACTGGGGCGACATCCCGCTGTTCATCCGCGACGGGGCGATCATCCCTACCCAGCCGACGCTCGACTACGTGGGGCAGCGTCCGCTGACCCAGCTCGACGTCGAGGTGTTCCCTGCCGCGCAACGCAGCACGTTCGATTACTACGACGATGACGGCAGTACCTACGACTACGAGCACGGCCAGGACTTCCGCCAGACCCTGGCGGTGCAGCGCAGCGGCGACACCGTGCAATTCGAGATCGGCGCCGCAGCCGGCAGCTTCACACCGGCACTGAAGTTCTATCTGCTGAAGATCCATGGTAGTGCGGCGGCAAAGGCAGCAGGCGGCAGCACGCTCAAGTCCTTCGACAGCCTGGATGCCCTGCTGCATGGCGACGGCGAAGGCTGGGCCAGCGGCAAGGATCGGTTCGGTGCGGTCACCTATGTCCGGGTGGCCGCGGCAAACGCGCGACATGTCGCGCTCACACTGGGGCACTGACGCATGCAAGCCATTGCGTTGCCCTGCGGGGAAACACCGATCGTGTCGTCAGCCAGGCCTGTGCCTGGACCAGCGATGGCATCGCATGTTTCCGATGTATCCGTGCCTTGCATGGATCAATCACTGGAGGAGAAAGTCGATGCTAAATCACTGGATGTTCGGCCCTGGAAAGACAGCACGCGGAGCGAAAACCGCGCTATGGCTCGCACTGTGCACAACCCTGGCGGCAGGCGCATTGCCCACCCCGGCCCGTGCGGCCAGCAATGACAACAATGTGGAGTGGAACGGCCTGTTCCACGACCAGGGTCCGATGTTCGACAACCATGTCGAACCCACCGCCAGCCAGGCGGTAACGCTGACCCTGCGCACGTTCAAGAACGACATCACCAGCGCCAACATCAAGTACTACGACAGCGCCGATGGCGCCTTCCACTGGGTCGCGATGAGCTGGTCGGCAAACGATGCCACCGGCGTCTACGACTACTGGCAAGGCACCGTACCGGCCAGTGCCTCGCAAAAGTATTACCGCTTCCAGATCAACGACGGCAGTTCGACCGCCTGGTACAACGCGACCGGCATCACCGCCGCAGAGCCTTCCTCGGGCGACTTCTACATCCTCCCCGGCTTCACCACACCGGCATGGATGAAGAACGGCGTGATGTACCAGATCTTCCCGGATCGATTCTACAACGGCAGCACCGCCAACGACGTCACCAACGGCCAGTACACCTACGCCGGCTGCGCCACCGAGCAGCATGCATGGGGCTCGAGCGTGGTTTCCAACGTGGGCGGCTGCAACAGCGCGGTGTTCTTCGGCGGCGACCTCGCCGGCATCGACCAGAAGCTGGGCTACATCAAGAACACCGTCGGCGCCGACATCATCTATCTCAATCCGATCTTTCACTCGCCGACCAACCACAAGTACGACACCGAGGACTACACCACGGTCGACCCGGCGTTCGGTACCAACGCGACGCTGCAGACGTTGAGTGCCGACATCCACAGCACCAGCAACGGTCCGAAGGGTTATCTGATCCTCGACGGCGTGTTCAACCACACCGGCGACACGCATGCGTGGTTCGACCGCTACAACTGGTGGGTCACCAACGGCGCCTACGAGTCGCAGTCCAGCACGTGGTACGGCTACTACAACTTCCAGAGCTGGCCAGGCACGTACTCTACCTTCTTCGGAGTTCCGAGCATGCCCAAGCTCGACTACGGTGCCACCGGTTCGGCGGTGCGCAACGCGATCTACGGCAGCGGCACCTCGGTGGTGCAGACCTACCTGAAGTCGCCTTACAACATCGACGGCTGGCGGCTTGACGCAGCACAGTACCTTGACGCCAGCGGCAACAACGGCAGCGACGCCACCAACCACCAAATCATGGCCGAGCTGCGCACGGCGGTGAAATCGGTTAACGCCAGCGCCGATATTCTCGGCGAGTTCTGGGGCAATGCCGGGCCGTGGACGGACGGCGGCAACCAGTGGGACGGCGCGATGAACTACGACGGCTTCGCCCAGCCGGTGTCCGAATGGATCACCGGCCAGGACTACAGCGGCAATGCCGCGTCGATACCGGTTTCGCAGTTCGACAGCTGGCTGCACGGGACGCGTGCGAACTATCCGACCGACGTGCAGCAGGCGATGTCCAACTTCCTCAGCAGCCACGACATCACCCGCTTCGGCAATCGTGCCGGCGGCGACATCTGGAAGACCTACCTCGCGCTGTTCTTCCAGATGACCTACGTCGGCACGCCGACGATCTACTACGGCGACGAATACGGCATGCAGGGCGGTGCCGACCCGGACAATCGCCGCACCTTCGACTGGAGCGTCGGCAGCATCACCAACAGCGCTGTGGCGCTGACCCAGAAACTCACCACCATCCGCAACACCTACCCAGCCCTGCGCACCGGCTCGTTCATGACCCTGCTCGTCGACGATACCAACAAGCTGTACGCCTACGGCCGTTTCGACACCACCAACCGCATTGCGGTGGCGCTCAACAACGACACGGTCGCGCATACGGTGACGGTGCCGGTAGGCCAGATGAGCGTGACCAACGGCAGCCACCTCACCGAGCTGATCTCGGGTACGCAGTACACGGTGCAGAACGGTGCGGTGAGCGTGACGGTGAACGGCCACTACGGCGCGATCCTGGCGCAATGACGGAAGCATGGGAGCAGCGATGATCCAGCACACGCCACGGGAGCGGCGGCCATGTTGATGGCCGCCGCCCTTGCCATCGCCATCGCAGGCTCCGCGGGTTCGCCCACGGAGCGCGGGCACGACGGACTGGACTGGCGTGGACAGCACGCCGGCATGACGCTCACCAGCGACGGCGGCTACGTGCTGCACGCGCCGGGCGGCGAGCGGCGCATAGCTGGGCAGCCGCTGGCCGCGCATACGGCCAGCGTACTGTTCGACGGCCTGTTCGCGATGGCGCAGGACGATCTGCGCAAGGATTCGGTCAGCGCGATCCGCGATGACGCGTTCGACCACGGCCAGTCGATGCCGTGCGCCTGTTTCGAGACCGGTGAAAAGTGGCATTACGTGTGGACACGCGATCTGTCCTACGCGGTGGATCTGGGCCTGTGGCGACTCGATCCGGCGCGGACGAAGGCGTCCCTGCTGTTCAAGCTTTCCGATGTGCGCGAGTCCTCGGCGCCGGCTGGCATCTATCCGATGCAGGACACCGGCTCGGGCGGCAGCTGGCCGATCAGCACCGACCGCATCGTGTGGTTTCTCGGTGCGCGCCACCTGCTCGGCGACCATGCGTTTGCCGACAAGGTCTATCACGCGTTGACCGATACGCTGGCGCAGGACCGGCGCTACGCGTTCGACAGCGCGTTGGGCCTGTATCGCGGCGAGACCTCGTTCCTCGACTGGCGCGAGCAGAGTTATCCAGCATGGATCGCGAACAACGTTGCCTTCATCGCGCAGTCGTTCGCGCTGTCCACCAACGTGCTGCATTTCCAGGCGCTGCAACTGGCCATCCAGATGGCCGAACAACGTCATGATCCGAAGGCTGCCGGATACCGCACCGAAGCCGCGGCATTGAAGAGCGCGATCAATGCGCACTTCTGGCGCGCCGATCGCGGCATGTACATGAGCTATCTCGGTGGCGACGGCATGCCGATCGAGGCGTACGATCTGCTCGGCCTGTCACTGGCGATCACCAGCGGCGTGGCCGACGCCGAGCACGCACGGCAGGCACTGGCGAATTACCCGACCAGCGACGCAGGCAGTCCGGTGATCTGGCCTCAGCGCGCCGATCAGCCGATCTATCACAACCGTGCGATCTGGCCGTTCGTCAGCGCCTACGCGCTGCGCGCTGCGCGTACGGTCAACGATCCCGAGCGCATCGCGCACGAGCTGCATTCGCTGATGCGCGGCGCCGCGCTGAGCGGCTCGAACATGGAAAACTTCGAACTGGTCACGCAAAGCACGCACGTCGACGACGGCAAGCTGAGCGGACCGGTGGTCGACTCGCCGCGCCAGCTGTGGTCGGTGGCAGGCTATCTGAACATGATCACCGAAGGCGTCTTCGGTCTCGACGATGACGGCCGGATCGAACCGAAGCTGCCTGTTTCACTGGTGCCAATGCTGTTCGGCAAACGCGACCGCATCACCCTTCAGCTGCCGGATCGCCGCATCACCCTGCTGCGTCCGGAAAAACTCGACGGCAACCTGCTCGTGGCCGGCACAAGCACAAGCCACGGCGCGGACTCACTGGTCACGCTGAAGTCGATACAGATGCCGACCGCACCGCTGCGGCAGACAGCGGCAACATTCGCCCCGCCCACCCCAACTGCACCCAGCGTAGTACGCGACGGCAGGCACTGGCAGATCGCCGGCAAAGGCAGCTACACGCTCTATCTCAGCGGCCGGTCGCTGGGCGAGTTCGACGACAGCCGTGCTGTCGATGCGCTGGCAACCCGGCAATGTTTCAGCATTACCCGGCATAACGACGATGGCATCGAATCGCTGCCCAGCCCGGCGGTGTGCGTGAACGATAGCGACCATGTTGGCGGCGACTGGCCTCGCAAGTGGAGCGCACCGCATGGCGGCCGCTTCCTGGTCGCATTGAGCTATGCCAACGATCACGGCCCGATCAATACCGGCATCACCGCCGCGGTGAAAATGCTGCGCGTCGATTGCGAAGGCGGCGTGCCGCAGTCGCTGCCGCTGGTGATGCCACACAGCGTCGGCACGCAGGACTCCACCACCGCCAGCTTCGGTGCCAACGCCGGCGCGCGTTGCCGTTTCGCTCTCGATGACGGCTTCAACATGAGTTACCTCGATCACTTCGCGCATTACACCGGCGGCAGCGGCGGCAGCGACGGCCCATTGAACAACGCCAGCATCGGTGATCTGCTGATCGCGCCACTGGCCACAGGAACCACCCCACCATGAGCAGAAAACCCGAGCTGTCGTTCTGGCAGATCTGGAACATGTGCTTCGGCTTTCTCGGCATCCAGTTCGGTTTCGCACTGCAGAACGCGAACGTCAGCCGGATCTTCCAGACGCTGGGCGCGAACGTGGACCAGATCCCGGTGTTGTGGATCGCCGCGCCGTTTACCGGACTGATCGTGCAACCGATCATCGGCTACTTCTCCGACCGCACCTGGAACCGCTTCGGCCGCCGCCGGCCGTACTTCTTCGCCGGCGCCGTGCTGGCGACGATCGCCCTGCTGGCCATGCCCAACTCGCCCACGCTGTGGATTGCCGCGGGCCTGCTGTGGATCATGGATGCGTCGTTCAACGTATCGATGGAGCCGTTCCGTGCCTTCGTGGGCGACCAGCTGCCGCCGTCGCAGCGGCCGCTGGGCTACGCGATGCAGAGTGTGTTCATCGGCGTGGGCGCGGTGGTGGCCTCGTTCCTGCCCTACGTACTCACCCACTTCGGTGTGGCCAATACGGCGCCCGCCGGTGAGGTGCCGCACTCGGTGAAGTACGCCTTCTGCGCCGGCGCGTTCGTGCTGCTGGCGGCGATGCTGTGGACGATCCTTAGCACCCGCGAGTATCCGCCGGAGCAATTGGAGTCGTTCTCGGACAACCGCGTCGTGGAGGCGCCCCGCAGCGTGGCCGGCGCGTGGAAGATCGGCACGCTGTTCCTGGTGCTGGGACTGGTGCTGCTGGGCCTGATCGGCCAGCTGAATCTGGAGAAGGAGCTGTATCTGCTGGCCGGCGGGCTGGTCGGTTTCGGCGTTCTGTTCGTGTGGCTCAGCCGCACCCGCAGCGACGGCGCGCTGCGCCACATCATGGGCGACCTGCACGGCATGCCGCTGCCGATGCGCCGGCTCAACTGGGTGCAGTTCTTCTCCTGGTTCGCCATGTTCGCCATGTGGATCAATACCACCTCGGCGGTATCGCAGACCTTCTACGGCAGTAGCGACACGACTTCCGTGGCCTACAACGAGGGGGCCAACTGGGCCGGCGTGCTGATGGGCACGTACAACGGCGTGGGCGTGCTTGCGGCCATCGCAATCCCGTTGCTGGTGCGCGCGTGCGGGCTGCGCATGAGCCACCTGATCAACCTGTGGTTGGGCGGGTTCGGCCTGCTGTCGTTCCTGGTGATCCGCGATCCGCATTGGCTGATCGCGTCCATGGTGGGCGTGGGCTTTGCGTGGGCGTCGATCCTCTCGCTGCCCTACGCGATGCTGTCGGACAACCTGCCGGCGGCGAAGATGGGTATCTACATGGGCATCTTCAATTTCTTCATCGTGATTCCGCAGCTGCTCGCCGCCAGCGTGCTTGGCGTGTTGCTGAAGCTGTTCTTCCACAACCAGCCGATCTGGGCGCTGGGCCTGGGTGGCGCGAGCCTGCTCATCGCCGGCCTGTGCACGCTGCGCGTGCCCAAACCCGAGGCCACCGAGTAACCCGACACGCCCGCATCCCGCTCCACGGAACCCTAACCATGCCCAAACTCCGTCTGCTCCCCATCCTCGTCGCCACCCTCGCCAACGGTCTCGCGCACGCGGCCACGTCGGCCAAGGCGCCGGAGTTCGTCGGCACCGATGCGCCGTTCGCGTCGAACGCGATCTACTTCGTGATGACCGACCGCTTCGTCAACGGCGATCCGTCCAACGACCAGCGCAACCAGGGCGGCGCGCATCCCACGTTCGACATTCCGGTAGCGGGCGCGCCCACGGGCCAGAGCGACAACATCGGCTACCTCGGCGGCGACTTCAAGGGCGTGCTCGACAACGCCGGCTACATTCGCGGCATGGGCTTCGGCGCGGTGTGGATCACGCCGATCGTGCAGAACCCGGACGAGGCATTCACCGGCGGCGACCCGGTGAGCTGGGGCTCGAAGTTCACCGACCGCGGCAAGACCGGTTTCCACGGCTACTGGGGCGTCAACTTCTACAAGCTCGACCCGCACCTGCCGAGCATGGATCTCGACTTCGCCCAGTTCACCACGAAGATGCACGCGCAAGGCCTGAAGGTGGTGCAGGACATCGTCGCCAACCACGGCTCGCCCGCCTTCAGCATGCCGAAGGCGCAGCCGATGTTCGGCCAGATCTACGACAAGGACGGCAAGCTGATCGCCGACGAACAGAACCTGCGCCCCGACCAGCTCGATCCGGTGCGCAACCCGCTGCACCGCTTCTATCACGCGTACGAGGATCTGGCCCAGCTGTCCAACAACGACGACGAAAATCCGGTAGTGCTGGACTACTTCGTCGGCGCCTACCTGCAATGGGCCGGCGAAGGCGCCGATGCGTTCCGCATCGACACCATCAGCCACATGCCCACCGCGTTCTGGAAACAGTTTGCTACGCGTATCCGCGCCAAGCATCCTGGCTTCTTCATGTTCGGCGAAGCGTTCGACTACAGCCCCGACAACATCGGCCAGTACACCTGGGCGAAGAACGGCGGCATCAGCGTGCTCGACTTCCCGCTGCGCGGTCGCATCGCCGACGTGTTCGAACACCCCGGCAGCGATTATGCCCATCTGCTCGATCGCCTCTACCTCACCAACGGCCCCTACGCGAACCCGTACGAACTGGTCACGTTCTACGACAACCACGACATGGCGCGACTCAACGCCAGCGACAACGGCTTCATCGACGCCAACAACTGGCTATTCACCGCCCGCGGCATCCCGGCGATCTACTACGGCTCGGAAACCGGCTTCGAGCGCGGCAGGGCCGAGCACGAAGGCAACCGCAACTACTACGGCCAGCAGCGCATCGACGCCGCTGCGAATAGCCCGATCTATCAGCAACTGAGACGCATCGCGTCGCTGCGTAAAAACACCCCGGCGCTGCAACGCGGCCTGATGCTGCCGATCCGTTTCGCCGGCGATCAGGCAGCGTTCTATCGCGTGTACCAGAAAGGCGACGCGCACCAGATCGCCCTGGTGCTGCTCAACAAAGGCAATGCCAGCGCACAGTTCGACGTCAGCGACTATCTGCAGGCCGGTCGTTGGAAGCCGGCACTCGGTGGATCCGCGATCGACGTGGCCGACGGCGGCAGCCTGCATGCCAGCGTCGCGCCGCACAACGTGCAGGTCTATTTGCTGGATGCGGTGGCGAAGCGAACGGATCTGACGTCCGAGTTGATGCGGTTGATGCAGGAGCGGGGGCATCCCGAGCACTGAGGTAGGTGCGTATGCCGCGAAATGAGGTGATAAGTGATATGACCTCAAATAACGCAATAAGCGTCTGGAGGATTGGCCGTGTCCAAGGCATTGCCCCTCAGGCAACACATTGACAAGGCAACATTATGTGCAGTTGACGCTGAGGTATCGGGCGGCTGACTATCCGTGCATATGCCCTGATTTGGGCCTAATGAGCGTTAGCCGTAAGCCGCAGACAGACATTCACGGGGTTAGGTTGTTATGCGAATTGAGGTGCACTCAGCGCACCACTTAGGAGACTTCGCCGATCACCGCAACGCAACGCTGTACAAATGCATCGTCAACTTCGATTAGCGTAGCCACCTCCGAAACATCACCCTCGAAAAAGAATGACTCGTTTGGCAGCTTCACGCTAAACGGTAGGTCCTGAGCCTTGGCAACAAATACGCTTCAAACCGCTGCAGCGATCTGCAGTACCATCATGTCGCACGCGGCGATGGCCGCTTAACTCAAACGCTAGCTGCCACAATCGGAAGCATATGGGTACTTCGGGGGCCGGGCTGTACGAGGACGATACCGCAGCGGATTTGAAGGCCGCAATTGCGTTGGTGAACAAGGTTCCCATCTCTGGCGAGCGACTCCTCGAGATCCTTCTCGACTCACACGATATTCCAAAGCCGCGTGAGGATGATGGGACGGTTTTCTGGCTTGTTGTTGCCGATCAATTCGAACGGCGGGGGATAGCTTGTGCTGAAGCCGCGGCTACAGCGCTATCGGTGATAAGTGACGGCACCGATCTAGAACGCTTGAGGGCACATGGACTGGGCGACCGGGAACTTGCACAACGCGAGGAAATACTTCAACAACTCGCTCAACGCCTTCGAGCTCCACGACCGGTGAGGCCACGTGTCCAACCCAAGAACCCACCGGATTTTGTTGTTGATGTTGGGGAGGTCTATGCTTTTCCTACGATGCGTGGGAAGGCAGCTAATGCGTGGTTCGAGACTTGGGAGCAAAGTCGGTTTGTGCCGGATGCGTGGGGCGCCCTGCTGATATTGGAAAGAGGAAGAGCGTATGACTGGCTACCTTGGTGCACAGTAGCTTCTCTTACCACCGCGCCGGAACGCGTCCCCAGTTTAGCGGATGCGTTGAGCGCAAAGTTACTCCTTCACTCGCAGACGAACGGTGCCGCGAAGTGTGTTCCTAAGCGGGTGCATGTCAAACGCATGAAGATGCAGTTGCTGGGTCGCGTTCAAGTGAATTCCAATAAGGCCAGCAGGGTGGTCTCTCACTGGACAGTCGAAATGGCAATCAATTGTGGGTGGTCGATTGCCAGTGCAGCCTTCTCCACCAACGTCGGCCCGCTCCCGGTCGGCGTTGCAGTTAGCGATCTAATTGACAGTGGCGGCTAACTATTCGCTAAGCGGAACGCTGCGAAGAGGTTGCCGTAGCATGTTGAGCATCACGGCAGCGGCCGCTTACCTCAAGCGCTAGACCATGAATCTAGTGGAGGTCACCCAATGAACTTCCCAACCACAATCAAACTGCCGAGCGCGTTTCTCCCGCTAGTAATGTCCGTCGCCGCCATTGCCGTGGTGCTTGGTGACGTGGTCCTATTCGGCGCTGCCCGCGAGGCCGACGAGGGTGCTGCGGCCCATCTTTGGCAGTTGCTTGTCGCTGGGCAGGTACCATTAGTTGCGTACTTCGCAATCAGATGGCTGCCACGAACTCCCCGGTCTGCTTTCTCGGTATTGGCACTTCAAGCTGTCGCTGTCCTCGCCGCACTTGCACCAGTCTACTTTCTCCATCTGTAGCAACGGTCTAACTCATCATTCAAGCGGACGTGCGTACCGTGCGCCGCTTAACTCAGGCGTTAGGCTTCTTCCTCCTCGTCATCGAGGCAGTCACAAGAAATCGCTTGCCCATCGCATACCGGGCAGCGCTCTACATCGCAGCCGGGCACGTGCAGTTGCCCCTTCACCACTGCACAGTCATGGCACGGTCTTGAGTTCGCGCCCCAATCGTCAGTCTCGTCGCCATATGCAATCCGGGCATATTCCGCGCCCCTGATTTCATAGGTTCGTTCTAGCTGGGCGGCTTCAATTCGCTCGGGCCAGCCTTCGACTACACGCTGACCGTTGTATTCCACGTGCTTCTTTTCCACCATAAACCCTCCCAGGCTGACGTATGGCCTAACTATTCGTCCAAGCGGACAGCTACGCCGCCGCTTAACTCCAGCGCTAGAGTGCACGTCAAAAACCATGAACGATCTAGACACCTATCTCAGGCACCACTACAAAAATACCGAACAATTGGCTGCCGCCTGCTCGATTTCATCTGACGAACTCGCGAACCTGGTGAGTGAAAAACTTGCACCTGAGCCCTCGTACACCGTCACGGACGAGGGAGAGCTTATCTCGCAAGCCTTCGGGAAACTCCATGCACCTGGATCCACCCCTGGGCAGTACTTTCATCCTGCCAATGCCGTCTGGGTTGCTCTCGCCATGGAAGCGAGAAGAAAAGTCGGGCCACTCCAGGCACACCGCGAGTTGAAAGAACGATTCAGGACCAACTTTGCTGCCGCCCTCATGGAGTTGGACAAGACAACCTTTCGTCTGCCAGACAGCTTCACGGACACTGGGCAAGTTATTTCGGAAGGACTCAATGCGCGCACCGAGTCGGCTTGGGCTGCCTTTCTCGGAGGAATTTTCAGCCTCTGCGTTGCAGACCCGTCATCGGAAAAGTCCATTGCGCGAAAAGAAGTCCTGCAAGAGGCGCTCACCCAACTGAGCAGCAATGGTTCCAGGACCGACTTCTCCGCGGAAGACAAACTTCACGTGCTGCATCTCATCGATCAGTACGCCCACGCGGCGATGCCATTCTCACCGCTCGAGTATCCGCGTAGCAGCCGGAAACGATTGGTTGAAGACCTTCGAGAAAAGCTCGGTGCGCTCTAGCAATTCATTCAAGCCGACGTGCTGGTGCGTTCAGCTCAGGAACGAGCCTTTGGCAACGCGCTGAAGAACGCCTCGGCCTGCTGCACTGGCAGCGCCGCACCCAGGTGATATCCCTGCAGCTCGTCGCAGCCCAGTGTGGTCAGGAAGGTCGACTGCGCCTGCGTCTCAACGCCCTCGGCCGCGATCAGCATATGCAGTTGATGGGCCAACGTGATGATGGCCTGGACGATCGCAGCGTCATTGGCACCGGTCGGCAGGCCTTGCACGAAGCTCTGGTCGATCTTCAGCTTGTCGATCGGAAACTGTTTCAGATAGGCGAGGCTGGAATAGCCGGTGCCGAAATCGTCCAGTGACAGGCGGACACCCAACGCCTTGAGTTCAGTCAGCGTGTGCCGAACCCGCGCAAGGTTTTCCATCAGTGCGCTCTCGGTCATTTCGATGTCCAGCATCGACGGCGGCACGGCATGCCGGCGCAACGCAGCTGCGACCTGTTCGACCAGACCCGGACGCTGCAGCTGCTGTGCCGAGATGTTCACGGCCACGGTGAAATCCCGATGCCCCTGATCCAGCCACACGCGTATCTGGCGACACACCGCGTCGAGCACCCATTCGCCGATCTCGGTCATCAGCCCGAGTGCCTCGGCGATCGGAATGAAACGCACCGGCGGTACCTCGCCGAGTTGCCTGCTATTCCAGCGCAGTAGCGCCTCGAAACCGGTCAACGTGTGCTCGGCGGCACGGTGCAGCGGTTGATAGTGAAGCTCCAGTTCGCCGTGCCGGATCGCATCGCGCAGGTGGCTGCCCAGCACCAGCCGATCCTCGATGCCCTGCATCTGCACGATGGAAAACTCGGAGACCCGATCACGTCCTTCCCGCTTGGCCTCGGCCAGAGCAGCCTCGGCGCGGCGCAGCAGGCTCTTCGCGTCGCCGCCATGTTCGGGCGAATGACTGATGCCCACGCTGGCGGTCAGCAGCAATCGGTAATCGTGGCCTTCGATCGGCTCGGCCACGGCGGCACGCAGGCGTTCGGCCAGTTCGAGCGCGGTGGACGAGCGCAGGCCCGCGGCCACGACCACAAACTCGTCACCGGCAGAACGGGTGATCTGTCCGCTGTTTCCCAACGCCGCCTGCAACCGGGTTGCCAGGCGCTGCAGCACGTCATCGCCGGTCTGATGCCCCAGCGATTCGTTGACCACCTGGAACCGGTCCAGTCCGATCACCAGCACCCATGCCGGCACGAAGGCATCCTGCAACATCGCCGCGAGCGCATGTTCGAGCAGCAGATGATGCGGCAAGCCGGTGATCGGATCGTGACTGGAGGCATAGCTAAGCTCCGCCTCGATCTGGCGACGCTCGGTAATGTCACGCGCCACGGCGTAGATCAGCCCATCGGCGGCGGCAAACGAAACCCACTCCAGCAAGCGCTCGCTGCCGTCACGGCACACACAGCGATTGACGAATTCGTGGACGTGCTGGCCGGAGCCGTCCAGCACCATCATCGGATCCGACAGGTCCGCCCGATCCTCCGGCTGCAGGAATTCCCGGTAGCCACGCGCGGCCAGTTCGCCGGCTCTGTAGCCCGTCACGCGCAGCAGCGACGGGTTGAACTGGATCAGTCGCCCTGTGCGCGGATCGAGGATGCAGAAGATTTCCTGCGACATCTCGAAGAAGCGGTTGCGCTCGCGCAGGCGCTCGACCAACCGGGCACTCTCGATCGCGATGCTGGTGATCGGCAGCATGCGGTCGATGCTCTGCAGCTCTTCCGGTCGTGGCTCGCGCGATTCGTGAAAGTACACCGCAAACGTGCCCAGCACTTGTTCGCGACGACCGAGTATCGGTGTCGACCAGCAGGCTTTCAGCCCGTGTGCCTGCGCGATATCCCGATAGTTCTCCCAGTAGGGGTGGCTGGCGATGTCCGCCACAATCACCCGCTCGCGGCGCCACGCGGCGGTGCCGCACGAGCCACGCGCATCGCCGACTTCCAGTCCGTGCATGCGCTGGTTGTACGCTTCGGGAAGGCTTGGAGCCGCACCGTGCAGCACATGTCGGCCGGCAGCGTCCAACAGCAATACCGAACACAGCGCACCGGGATTCAGCGCCTCATGCAGACGCGCGATGTGCTCCAGGCTTTCCGCCAGCGGGTGCTGCGCCGCAATGCCTGCAAGGATGTTGTGCTGACCGGCATCCAGCTGCTCCGCGCGCTTGCGTTCAGTGATGTCCTGGCACGCGCCCAGCATGCGCACGGCTTGCCCTGCTGCACCGACATCCACGGCACCGCGGCTGAGCAGCGTACGCACCGAGCCATCCGCGCGCACGATGCGCTCCTCGAACTCGAACGGCTGCCGATCGCGACTGGCCTGCTCGATGGTTCGCTGCACCCGCGTGCGATCCTGCGGATGCACCAGGGCGAGATAGGCTTCCAAGGTGGAAGCGTACTGCTCCGGCGTCACGCCGTAGATCCGGTACAGCTCCTCCGACCAGCTCACCCGGTTGCTGGCGATATCCCACTCCCAGCTGCCGATGTGCGCCACCTGCTGGGCCTGGGCCAGCATCCGCTGGTGCTGCAGCAACTCCTGCTCGGCCTGCTTGCGCTCGGTAATGTCGAGAAAGTAGATGGTCAGGCCGTTCACCGACGGATAGATGCGGTTCTCGAACCAGCGATTGTATGGCGGGTAGAACGCCTCGATCTGCACCGGCCGCTGCTCGGCCATCGCCTGCTCGTACGCGTGCTGGAACGGGTGGTCGATGCCTTCGGGAAACTCGGTCCAGATGTGCCGGCCGACCAGATCTTCGGCGCGGCGACTGAAGAAATCGCAGGCTTTCGCATTCAGATAGGTGTAGCGCCAGTTCCGATCCAACGCCACGTAGGCATCGGTGATGCGATCGAACACCTGATGAAACTCCAACTCCGGCTGAGTGTGTTCCATAACGTGCTCGATCCTGTCATGCGGAAGTGTCCAGGAAGCCGTCGCAGGTTAGCGATCGGGTGCAGGCACTGCAATGTCGCAACGCAATGGAGGCTAGCGCAGGCTGGAACGCCGCACCATCAATTTCACCGGCAGCACTTCGCTGTCGACCGGCTCGCCGCGGATCAGCGCGAGCAGGCTGTCGACAAGGGTCTCGCCGGCCTGCTTGGTGTCCTGCAGAATCGTGGTCAGCGGCGGATTGACGAAGCTGGCCATGGCGATGTCGTCGAAGCCGGCCAGCGCGACGTCCTGCGGCACGCGCAGGCCGTGGTCGCTGAGCGCACGCATGGCGCCGATCGCGATCAGGTCGCTGGCGGCGAACACCGCATCGAAGCCCACTTCACGGGTGATCAGCGTGCGCATCGCCTCGTAGCCGGAGCGTTCGGTGCTCTCGGCGTTTTCCTGCAGCGCGGCGTCGACTTCCACACCGGCCTGCTGCAGGGCATCGACGTAGCCGCGATAGCGTCCGAAGAATTCCGGGTAGTGGCTGGAGGCATCGCCGAGGAAGGCGATGCGGCGGCAGCCGCGTTCCAGCAGGTGTTCGGCCACGGCCTGACCGCCGCGAAAGTTGTCGCAGCCGATCGAGACGCCGGGCTGATCGGGCAGCACCGCGCCCCAGCGCACAAAGCGGGTGCCC
This sequence comes from Rhodanobacter sp., assembly GCA_035566635.1. Classification (GTDB taxonomy): domain Bacteria; phylum Pseudomonadota; class Gammaproteobacteria; order Xanthomonadales; family Rhodanobacteraceae; genus Rhodanobacter. The sequence continues at coordinate 35,936 of DATMQY010000013.1, read as the reverse complement.
TGCGCAACCAGTTTCTCCAGCTTGTCGCGATAGGCCAGGTAGTCGCCATAACCGAGCAGGATCAGGCCGTCGGCCTTCTTGGTGTCGGCGAAGTCGGCGTGCCAGTCGCGCGAGAACTGCTGGAACGAGATCAGCAGGTCGTAGCCCTGCAGCGCGCAGGCACGGGTGATCGAGCCGAGCATCGACAGGAAGAACGGATTGATGTGCGACTCGTCGAGGGTGGGGTCCTCGAAGAACAGCAGTGCGAGCGTGCCGGTATGCATCCGGCGCAGATTGGAGGCGTTCTTGTCGAGCTTGTAGTTGAGCTGTTCGGCGGCGGCCTGGATACGCCGCCGGGTTTCCTCATTGACCAGCGGACTGCCGCGCAACGCGCGCGACACCGTGGCCTGGGAAACCCCGGTCAGGTGGGCGATGTCGATCGATGTGGCTTTTACCTTCATCCGCGGCTTGATCCGGAATCTTCTGGCCAGACAGCGTGACGGTGGCCCTGGACTGGCCGCCGGTCGTTCCGAATCCTAACCGCTTTGCGCGCCGCCTGTCGTATATCGCCCGCCGCTGGTCGACACCGCGGCAGCCGCTGAATGCCGCCGTGGCGGCGACGCTGGCAGAAAGACCGTGTTCCACCGTCCTCATGCGCGCATGTCCTCCAGCTCGACACCCTTGGTTTCGCGCACCGCGTACAGCACGAACAGCAGCGACAGCAGTGCGAAGCCCGCGTACAGCCCGTAGGCGAAGGTGAGCCCGATCTCGGCCAGCGCCGGGAAGCTGCTGGTGATCGCGAAGTTCGCCAGCCATTGGGCGGCGGCGGCCACCGCCAGCGCGGTGGCACGGATGCGGTTGGGGAACATCTCGCCCAGCAGCACCCAGACTACCGGGCCCCAACTCACGCCGAAGAACACCACGTAGGCATTCGCGGCGACCAGCGCGACGATGCCGGTGACGCCGGACAGACTCAGCGTGGCGCCGCTGCCGGTGGCCTGCGAGAAACACCACGCCATCAGCCCCAGGGTGATCGCCATGCCCGCCGAGCCGATCACCAGCAAGGGCTTGCGACCGATCCGGTCGACCAACGCGATGGCAACGAGCGTGACCAGCACGTTGACGATCGAGGTGACCACGGTGATCGTGAACGAGTCGGCTTCGCTGAAACCGACCGAATGCCACAGGGTCGACGAGTAGTAGAAGATCACATTGATGCCGACGAACTGCTGGAAAACCGACAGCAGGATGCCGATCCACACCACCGGCAGCAGGCCGGCAGCCTTGCCGCGCAGGTCGCTCAGGCGTGGCTGGTGCTCCGAGCGCAGACTGTCCTCGATGTCGTGCAGCTTGCTGTCCAGCGCAGCCTCGCTATGCATGTTCAGTACGCTCTGCAACACCACCCGGGCTTCGGCCAGACGACCCTTGGCCACCAGATACCGTGGCGACTCCGGCACGCCCATCACCAGGGTGCCGTAGATCAGCGCCGGCAGCACCGCCGCCAGGAACATCCAGCGCCATGCCGCCAGCCCCAGCCACGACGGCAGCGACGCACCGCCGGCCGCGCCGGCCAGCCACGCATCGCTGAGCAGCGCGGCGAAGATACCCAGCACGATCGCCAGCTGCTGCATCGAGCCAAGCCGGCCGCGGATATACGCCGGCGACACTTCGGCGATATAGGTCGGCGCGATCACCGAGGCCACGCCGACGCCGACGCCGCCGATCAGCCGCCATGCGATCAGACTCCAAACGCTGTACGCCAACCCGGAACCCAGCGCGCTGGCGACCAGCAGCACCGCTGCCACCTGCATGGTGCGCACGCGGCCCCAGCGATTCGCCAGCATGCCGGCATACCAGGCACCCAGTGCCGAGCCGAGCAAGGCGCAGGACACTGCGAAACCGGTCTGTGCGGCATCCAGCGCGAAGGCACCGCGGATCGCATCGACCGCGCCGTTGATCACCGCCGTATCGAAGCCGAACAGGAAGCCACCCAGCGCGGCTGCCGCCGAGATCAACACCACTCGTGCGGTGGCGCGCTGCTCCAACCCACCCACTGTCGCGTCCACTGTGCTCATCGCGTCTCCCCAACGTCATGGCATCAAGATGTGCGCCGAGTCTGCACCGGGATGTTTGCGCTGTCCGGCTGAATACGTATGCAGCCGGAATGGTACCGATCAGACGGGGGCCGGCGTGGCCGCATGTCCTGGCTGGCCGGCACGCAGATACTCGAGCATGCTGCGTGCCAGCTCGGGCTCGGCCAGCACCACGAGATCCGCACCCTGCTGTTGCAGGTGCGCCACGCTGGCGTCGGAGTCGGCGCGGGCGATGATCTGCAAGTGTGGATTGGCCAGCCGAGCCACCCGCACCACCTCGCCACTCTCGAACGCATCGGACACGGTCACCAGCAGAGCACGCGCGTGGGCAAGATTGGCAGCGGCCAGCACCTCGTCCTGCGCAGCGTTGCCGACGATCGTCGCGATGCCATGTTGGCGCAGCAGTGCGACGCGCTCCTTTTCCTCCTCCAACACGAGCACCGCATCGCCCTGCTGGTGCAATGCCTCGCCGACCAGCCGGCCCACCCGGCCGTAGCCGGCTACCACCACATGCCCGCTGAGCACGCTGGTGACGAGAATTTCTGGCACTGCTTCTTGGGTCACCCTCGGGATCGCCTGATTGCCATGCTGCAACGCCTCGCGCGCATCCAGCCACGGCCGCGCGCGGTCGAGCAGTTTGAACAGCAGCGGGTTGAGCAGGATCGACAGGATCGCGGCCGCCAGCAACACGTCCTGCGCCTCCTTCGACACCAGGTTCTGCAGCACGCCCACACCGATCAGGATGAACGAGAACTCGCCGATCTGCGCCAGGCTGGTGGCGATCGTCAACGCGGTGCGCAATGGCCGTCCGGACACCAGCACGATGCCGAACGCAGCCAGCGATTTGCCGAGCACCACGATCAGCAGCGCCGCCAGCACCACCCACGGCTGAGTCAGCACCACCTGATAGTTGAACAACATACCGATCGAGACGAAGAACAGTACCGCGAACGCGTCGCGCAGCGGCAGCGTTTCCTCGGTGGCACGCTGGGCCAGTTTCGACTCGCCCATCATCATGCCGGCGAAGAACGCACCCAGCTCGAACGACACCCCGAACAAGCCAGCCGCACCGAACGCCACGCCAAGCGCGATCGCCAACACGGCTAGACGAAACAGCTCGCGCGAACCGGTGTGCGCGACGACCTTGAGGGTCCACGGGATCAGCCGCTTGCCGACCACCAGCATCAGCGCTACGAACAGCGCCACCTTGCCGATGGTGAACCCGAGTGTCTTCGCCAACACCCAGAATGACAGCGCATCCCCCTGCTCGCCGCCGCCCAGAACCAGTCCGATCGCCGGCAGCAGCACCAGCGCCAGCACCATCGCCAGATCCTCGACGATCAGCCAGCCGACCGCGATGCGGCCGCGCTCGGTCTCCATCAGGCGGTGCTCCTCCATCGCCCGCAGCAGCACCACCGTACTGGCCACAGACAACGCCAGACCGAACACGAAACTCTGCGCGAACGGCCAGCCCAGAGCCCAGCCGAGCAGCATGCCGAGCACGGTCGCCACCGCCATCTGGCCGAGCGCGCCCGGGATCGCGATGTTCTTGACCGACAGCAGATCCTTCAGCGAGAAATGGAGGCCGACACCGAACATCAGCAGCACCACGCCCACCTCGGCCAGCTGGTGCGCCAGATGCCCGTCGGCCACATAGCCCGGCGTAAACGGCCCGACCACCACGCCGGCCATCAGGTAACCGGCCAGCGGCGGCAGCCGCAGCTTGTGCGCGAGCGCGGCAAACACGAACGCCAGCACGATGCCGCTGACGAGGGTGGCGATGAGCGGGGCGTCGTGCATGCGCGATCCTTTCAGTACAACGATGGAAACCGCACGTGATGACATCGGCGCGAAATGCAGAAGTGTGCGCCGTCGTCCGACGCTGGCCTGCACGTGCAAGATCTTTCCGTTGTAAAGGCGATCGGCGGTCAGCGCAAGCGCGGCGATCACTTATGCCTGCGCGTTGATCACCACCAGGAAATCGCAGGACACAACACTTGAGCCAGGCTTCGCCGACACCGCTGATGGTGACAAGCTCGTCCCACATGCCCTGCTCGCAGGCCTCGATGCCGAGGCCGCCGTCGCTCGCGAGCCATGGCTCAACTGTTCTCGATCCCCAACCGCCAGGCACGGCCAATGTGCAGGGTTGGTACACGACATACATCGAGCGCCGTGATCGTGAGCATCTTCTGGTCTGCGAACTGGATGCGGATATCCTGAAGACAGCCTCGCTCAGTGCTGATCGAAAGCTTGGACTGCCCGATATTGCCGCCGGCGAGCGGCCCATCGAGCATGGTACTGAACCAGCGGTTCGTGCCCGGCTGAGCCTGCTCGATCGAGACGACGGTATCCTGCCCGTCATTGATGAAGTCCACGTATCGCGCTCGTGTCGTGGTGCACGCGGAAACCACCGTCAACATCGCTCCCAGCAGAAAGATTGTCTTGCCCATTTGAGTGCTCCCGTATGGCACAGCCGTACCCATCACCGCATGACATATGCAGTCTTCAAGTTCGGCGAAAGAGTTTTGGGCCGCTCAGCGCGCGGCCGGCGACGGCCTAGTCGTGTCTGGAAAGCCGGTAATAGGCCAGTTGTCCCAGCGCAGTAGCGCCGATGATGAGCCCTGCCGAGGTCATGGAAAGATCGCGCCAGCCCAGCAGGCTGGCGACGATCAGTCCGAGCCCCAGCGCCAACAACACCATGCCCCAATGCAATGCCGCGGCCCGCCTGCGCTTGGCCTCAGCATCGACCAACATGCGTACCAGCTCTTCCGAGCCGCCACGATTGAACATCTGCCAACGCAGCCTGGCATCGATCAATGCCTTGAAAATATAAGTCACGCCATAAGTCACACAAATGAATAGCAAGACCGGCACCGCAATACTTTTGTCCATTGACGCTCTCCAGACCCTGCACGCTGATGGTTACCAGGTTAGATCGGGCGGTGGCCGATGCGGTTGCAAAAAAGATTTGCAACCGTTGTTTACCTTCCCCGGTCTACTGTTCATGATTATTCATCCGCAACGACCACGGCTGATGCAGATTGCAGCATGCATGACGACCAGATAGCCGTAGCCGATGCGCTCGCAGGAAAACCTGGGGCCTTCGACGCCCTCATCAGGAATCATCAGCGACTTTGCTGGGATATCGTGTTCCGTCTTGTGCGGCATCCGGAAGATGCCCGGGATCTCTGCCAGGAAACATTCATCCGGGTACATCGCAGCCTGCCCAGCTATCGTTTCGAATCGACCCTGCGAACCTGGATCGGGCGAATTGCCTACAACGTGGCGATGAACCATCTGCAGCGCCGACGCGTGCCAACCATCTCCCTCACACACGACAATTCAGTCATTCTGCCGGTGGAGGACGTGGCCGACGACATAGATGTCGAAGCGTTCGCATCCGACCGCGAGAGAGCGCTGCGTCTGCATGCTGCGATAGATGCATTGCCGCCATTGCAACGCACACTGCTGCTGCTTTACTACATGGATGAATGCTCGATTTCCGACATCGCGGAAATCGCCGATCTGCCCGAAGGCACCGTCAAGAGTCATCTGTATCGAACAAGGCTGAATCTGCGCGCCACCCTGGAGCGCTCGCTCGGAGAGATTCCATGAACTGGCAAGACCCCGAAGCTGACATCGACCGCGCCGAGTGGCAGGCGCAGGAACTCGGCCTCGCGCATTCTCGACAAGCCGTCGACGGCAGACCGGACGATCCACTGATCGAACGCTACCGCTACATCGCCGATCGTCTGGCACGCCCCGCCCCGATGGGCTTGCCGCATTCGTTCGCCAGCGATACATCGCATCTGATCGCGACCGGCCAGCCGGAATTGGAGATCGCTACGCGCCGCTACGAACAATGGATGCGACTGGGCTTGCTCGCCATTCTTGGCGCCACCGCAGCGGGATGCTGCATCGTCTTCGGCATGCGCTGGCTTGAGGCGGGGCCGCTGCTCCATGCACTGGCCGGCCAGGTGCCCGGCTGGCTCATCCTGGTGATTGCATGCATCGGGATCTCAGCGTTGATTCCGCGCAAGATCTAATCTCGGCACCCAACCCCTCTGCCGACAATATCGGCCTTGGCGCAAACTCGGCTGCATGTCAGCAACTCACTCTTGCGCGTTGATCACCGCCAGAAAATCACGACCGTAACGCTTGAGCTTGGCTTCGCCGACGCCGCTGATCGTGGCCAGTTCGTCCTCGTTCGCCGGCAGCGCACGCAGCATCGCCAGCAAGGTAGCGTCGTGGAACACCACGTACGGCGGCACGCCCTGCTGTTTGGCCAGTTGCGTGCGCACAGCGCGCAATGCGTCCCACATTTCCTGCTCGTAGGCTTCGATGCCGAGGCTGCCCCCGGTGACGAGCTTGCTGTCGCGACGACGGCGACTGCCGCGCTCCGGCCTGGCATCCTCGCGCAACTTCACCGGCTTGCCGCCGCTCAACACGGCGCGGCTGGCGGCGGTGAGGCGCAGCGTGCCGTAACCTTCGGCGTCCGCTTCGAGCAGGCCGGCAGCGAGTAGTTGACGGAACACCGAGCGCCACTGCTTCTCGTCCATCTCGACACCGATGCCGAACGTGCTGAGCTGATGATGATGCAGGCTGAGCACGCGCTCGGTTTCCTCGCCGCGCAGCACGTCGATCACATGCCCGGAGCCGAAGCGCTGGCCGGTGCGATACACCGCCGACAGCGCCTTCTGCGCCGGTACGGTGGCGTCCCACGTCTTCGGCGGTGCGACGCAATTGTCGCAATGGCCGCACGAACCGGGATAGCTTTCTCCGAATGTGCCGAGCAGCAGCTGGCGGCGGCAATCGGTGGCCTCAGCGTAGGCCAGCAACGATTCCAGCTTCTGCCGCTCGACCCGCTTGCGTTCGTCGGCCGATTCCGACTGCGCAATCATCTGGCTCATCGTCACCACGTCGGACAGGCCGTAGATCATCCACGCTTCGGCCGGCAGACTGTCGCGGCCGGCGCGGCCGGTTTCCTGGTAATAGCCTTCGATGCTGCGCGGCAGATCCAGGTGCGCCACGAAGCGCACGTCCGGCTTGTCGATGCCCATGCCGAATGCGACGGTAGCGACCATCACTACGCCGTCCTCGCGCAGGAAACGTTTTTGGTTCTTCGCGCGGGTCGGCGCATCGAGGCCGGCGTGATACGGCAGCGCCTCGACGCCCATTTCAGCCAGCCATTCGGCGGTGTCATCCACCTTCTTCCGGCTCAGGCAGTACACGATTCCGGACTCGCCCTGATGTCCCTGCAGGAACTCGGTGAGTTGGCGCTTCGCGTTGTGCCGCAGACCGACCCGGTAGCCGATGTTCGGCCGGTCGAAACTGGATACGAACTGGCGCGCATCCTGCAGCGAGAGCCGCTCGACGATCTCGTCGCGTGTGCGCGGGTCGGCGGTGGCGGTGAGCGCAATCCGCGGCACCGCGGGGAATCGCTGGTGCAGGATCGCCAGCTCGCGGTATTCCGGACGGAAATCATGGCCCCACTGCGATACGCAATGCGCCTCGTCGATCGCGAACAACGCCACTTCGGTGCGTTCGAGCTGGCCGAGGAAGCGCGATGTCAGCAGCCGTTCCGGCGCCACGTAGAGCAGGTTCAGCTCACCCGCCAGCAGCTGCCGCTCGACCTCGCGCTGCTCTTCCGCGCCGAGGCTGGAGTTGAGGTAGGCCGCGGCCACGCCGGCTTCGCGCAGCGCGTCGACCTGATCTTGCATCAACGCGATCAGCGGCGACACCACGATGCCAGTGCCTTGCCGCAGCAACGCGGGAATCTGGTAGCACAGCGACTTGCCGCCACCGGTGGGCATCAGTACGAGCGCATCGCCACCTTCGCTCAAGTGCTCGACGACAGCCTGTTGCTGGCCGCGGAAACTGGGATAACCGAAAACGCTTTGAAGCAGGTCGAGGGCAGAGGCATTCATCGGCTACATGCTAACAAATGGACGCGACCGGCTGGGCTGATTGGCGTGTCGGCCCACGCCGCAATGCGCTGTTGCGTTATGGGAATAGCCACTCAACGAGGACATGCTTGACGGTCAGTCAGCAATACTGAACGCTGCGGCGAGGCCGTCAGATATGGCATCCCGGCATTGCAACCCATAGGAACACACCACATGCGCGTGCCACTCCTTGTTGCTATCGCAATCACCCTCGCTGCTTGCCAGGCACGAACTCCTGAAACGCCGGTGCGCGTGCGGAATCCTGCGTTCAACTACTCCAGCGACGCTTACATCTCGCCCCCGTTGCCTGCTGAGTTTTCGCACATTACGTATGACGCAGAAATTGTGGGATATGGCGAGAACGGAAAAGTCGTGAAAGTCGTCCATGAAGTCCCCGTGCATGCTTTGGCTGCATACGATGGACAGCTGCTGGGTGGCGATCGCGGCGAATGGGGAGGCGAACTGTTGTTCCGCGACAGTAAAGGCGAGATCCACCGCCTGCTGGAAAAGAACGTCCACGGCATTTTCGAGATGCCTTTTGGCATCGTCGCCTTCACTGGTCTGGCCCATATGAACTCCAATCAAGGCGCGATATACATCGTCAGTCGGAACCGTAACAACGACATATCCGTGAATATCTCTCGGCGCCTTCCCGGTGCGCCGCGCGACGTATTCCGAACGGAGGCGGGTGATGTGGTGTTTCGTGTTTCGACCGGAGAATTCAAGGACAACAGCGCCTCTCGGGAAGAAACCCTGGATTGCTATCTGTTGAAAAAGAGTGGAGCGATCGAGGCTCTTCCTTGCTCGTCCGTAACAAAGGTCGGCTAGCACCTGGTTGCGCGCAGGATGCGCGCTGCCCTGTCCGGGGCCCCTGTGCGGTGGTGAGACGTGGACGACAGGCCCCAAAGGGGGAATCGGCACGATGCCGATTCCTTTTCGCCAGCACACGGAGGTGCTGTCGAAAAGCCCGGCCACGGCTCACGGACTTGCCGGGCATGAATGCCCGGCAAGCGCCAAGCGGGGTGGCCTTCTCTTTTGGTTACTTTTCTCTTGGCCACGCAAGAGAAAAGTGACTCAGGTCGCGACAGCGACTCGAAAGCTTTTCTTGCGTTACCGTAAAAACGAATGCCTACGGCATACCCCACAGTGCATGATCCAAATCGCCATCCAGGCCGAATCGCGACAGCGGCACGCGGCCGTTCTTCACTTCGACCCCTTCGGCCCGTAGCAGCCGAGATTGCTCGCGGAAACCGCGGCTGCCCGGCGGCATGGCGATATGCCCGCTGGAACGCAACACGCGATACCACGGCAGCACCATGCCATCGGGAACCTCACCGAGCAGCCGCCCGACCAGCCGCGCCCGCCCCGGCAGGCCGGCGCGGGCGGCAATGGCGCCGTAGCTGGCGACGCGACCATGAGGGATCGCGGCGATGGCGGCGTAGATACGGGCAGCGACATCATTCATGCGGATTCACTCGAACTTGACGCGACGCAGGCGGGAAGACGTGGCAGAGTAGCAGTGCCTCTCGCCAGCGGAAGTCGCACCATGCGCCACTTCGAAGCCGTGCGTTCCCATATCGGCAGCCAGCACGAGCTGCGTCACAACGATCCGTACCTGATCAGCTTCGACCTGAAACTGGCGCATGATCGTCATCAGGGCATCTACCTGGCCGAACTCGAGGACGAATCGGGCCGCCGCTACCTGCGCATCTCCACACCGATAGGTCCATTGGCAGGCACCGATCCCAGCCGCTGCCTGCGCTTCAACTGGCAGCAGCGCACCGGCTTTCTGGCGGTCGCCGATCTGGATGGCTCGCCTTATCTGCACCTGTGCGAAAACCGTCCGTACGAGTTTCTCGACCGTACCGAACTGCAGCGGGTGGTGCATGAACTGGGCGTGCTGGGCGACCAGTTGGAGCAGATCATCGTCAACGGCGGCGACGCCCTCTGAACTGCGTCTACAACTCCGTCGCAATGAGTCGTACCAATCCGTAGGCCAGCAGCGCGGTAATCGGCAGGGTCAGGATCCACGCCCATACCATGCGTTCCACCACTGACCAGCGAATCGCATTGAAGCGCTTGGCCGCGCCCACGCCCATGATCGAGGCGGACACGTTGTGTGTGGTCGATACCGGGATGCCGAACGCCGAGGCGGTGAGAATGACGATGGCGGAACTGGTTTCGGCGGCGAAGCCGTTGATCGGATGCAGCTTGACCATCTTGTGGCCCAGCGTCTTGATGATGCGCCAGCCGCCGCCAGCGGTGCCGCCGGCCATGGTCAGCGCGCACACCACTTTCACCCAGACCGGGATGACGAAGCCGCCGGCGGTGTTTTCGGCGATCTTCAGGAAACCCAGCCATTGAGGCAACTGGTCGAACTGATGCGCAGCAGTGCCGCCGGCCAGCGCCAACGCGATGATGCCCATGCTCTTCTGCGCATCGTTCATGCCGTGCGCCACGCCCATCGCGGTGGCCGAGACAATCTGCGCCTTGCCGAAAAAGCTGTTGACGAACGGGGTGCGCCCGAACCGGCGTGACCAGCCGTGCCGGTTGGCAAACCAGGCCAGCAGCGCGTACAGCGAACCCATCAACGCAAAGCTGATGATGAAACCGCCCAGCGGCGACAGCACCATCGGGATGATCACCTTGGGAATCACGCCATGCCCAGTGATCCAGTTGCCCTGCACCCAGATCACTGACGCAAAATTGTTGCTGGACGCGGCCAGTGCGGCGCCGACCAGCGAGCCGACCAGCGCGTGGCTGGAACTGGACGGCAGGCCCAGCCACCAGGTAATCAGATTCCACACGATCGCCGCCAGCAACGCGCAGATCACCAGTTGCGGACCCACGGCGATCACCCCGGTGTTGATCAGCCCCGAGGCAATCGTGGCCGCCACGGCGGTGCCCAGCAAGGCACCAAACAGGTTGGTCACGGCTGCCAGCAATACCGCCTGACCGGGTGTGAGCACCTTGGTCGCCACCACCGTGGCAATCGAATTGGCAGTGTCATGGAAGCCGTTGATATAGGTAAAGGCCAGTGCGATCAGCACTTCCGCCACGACCAGACTGAGGCTCATGCGCGATCTCCGACAGCGATCAGCTCAGCCCGATGGGACATCTCGGTCATGACCGGGCAACACGTGAGGCAAGGGATCACGGCGGAACCCTCAGGAGTGCTTCAGCACGATCGAATACACGATGTTGCCGACGTCGCGGCACTTGTCGATCGCTTTCTCGATCAGCTCGAACAGGTCCTTCGCCAGCATCGCCCGCATCGCATCGCTGCCCTCGATGTACAACGTGCGGTACGGTGCCAGCAGCATGCGGTCGCCTTCCGACTCCAGCGCCTGCAGGCGGTCCTGCAGCTTCTTCACCGGGTCGATGCGCAGGCCGCGACGCAGCTCGCCGATCATCTCGGCGACGACTTCGCTGGAACGCTCCAGCACCTGCGCACGCTGCGCGAAATCCACCCCGACGAGACGCGTGGCCACGATCTCGTAGCGCTCGGCGAACTTCTCGATGGTCTTGGGAATCTTGTACAGCGCCGAATTCAGCGCCTCGATGTCCTCACGGTCGAGCGCGGTAACAAACGTGTTCACCAGCCCCTCGCTGATCTGCGCGGCCAATTCCTTTTCGCGTGTGCGGGTGGCGGTGAACGCCGCCATCATCGAGCCATTGTCTGGCTTGGTCAGTAGTTCGTGCAGGGCCTTGGCGCTTTCGTGGGCAGTGGCGGCGCTCTGTTCAAGCAGCCCGTAGAACTTGTCGCCTTTGCCGAAAATCGTCTGCAGTGAAAACATGCGGGCCATGCCTGAGAAAACGGGATGACGGGAATGTTACAGGACTGTCGTGCTGCCCTGCATCAAGCTGCATCCTAACCATCGGGCGTGAAGTGAGAACCCCGCTGCCCTGTACACTAGTGCGCATGCGCCCTCCCCCATCTACACCGCGATGCTGACCGAAATCGCACTCGTCCTCGTGCTGGCCCTGTGCAATGGCTTCTTCGCCCTGTCCGAGATGGCCCTGGTTGCCTCGCGCAAGAGTCGCCTCAAGCAGATGGCGAAAATCAGCCGCAGCGCCGCGGTGGCACTGCGCCACGCCGAGGCGCCGGAGCATTTTCTGTCCACCGTGCAGGTCGGCATCACCTTGCTGATGCTGATCACTGGTGCGATCGCCGGCGATGCGCTGGGCACCCATATTGCCGACGCCCTGCAGAGCAACCATCTGACCTGGCTGATGCCGTATGCGCGGATCATCGGCATAGTGCTCGGCTTCGTGCTGATCTCGTTCATCCAGATCGTGATCGGCGAACTGGTACCTAAGCGACTGGCGCTGTCGGCGCCGGAGCGATTCTCCTCGTATGCTGCGATCCCGATGCTCGTGCTGTCGCGGCTGACCGCCCCGTTCGTGTGGCTGCTGAACATGTCGAGCAACCTGCTGCTGCGGCTGCTGCGGGTCAACCAGCACGGCCGCGGCGTGGTTACCGAGGACGAGATCCGCCTGCTGGTAGCCGAGAGCGCCGAACAGGGCGTGCTCGACCCGGACGAGCACAACATGGTCAACCGCGTGCTGCGCCTGGGCGACCGCACGGTGGACAGCGTGATGACCCCGCGCATGCGCATCGCCTGGCTGGACACCGCGGCCACGCGTGAGGAGAACATCGAGGTGCTGCGGCAGACTCCGTATTCGCGCTATCCGGTCTATCGCGGTGACGAGAGCGATGTGGTTGGCGTGGTCGAGGTCAAACGTCTGCTGCACGGTTTTGCCGACGGCAAGCTGGAATTGTTCGAGCACCTGTCCAAGCCGCTGTTCGTGCCGGCCACCGCACGCGCACTGGATCTGCTGGAAGAATTCCGCGATGCCGAAACGCCACTGGCGCTGGTGGTCGACGAGTACGGCGACATCGAAGGCGTGGTCACCGTCAACGACCTGCTGGCGGCGGTAGTCGGCGTCAGCCAGATCGGCCACAACGGCGGCGACGACAACGCACCGATCGTGCAGCGCGCGGATGGCAGCTGGCTGATCGACGGCAGCCTGTCCGCCGACGACTTGCGCGAACTGCTGCAGGTCGGCGAACTGCCCGGCGAGGACGAACACGAATACCGCACCGCCGCCGGCATGGTGATGACGGCACTCGGCCATGTGCCGCAGACCGGCGAAGTGTTCGCCTGGCACGGTATCCGCTTCGAGGTGGTCGACCTCGACGGCGCGCGCATAGACAAGTTGCTGGTCACGCCCGCGCCGTCGCTGGAACTGTCGGACGACGAACAGTAGGAGCGCTGCGCGGCACTATTTGCTCTTCGCCAACCCCGCCATCCGCTGTGCGTCGGCGAGGATGCCGTGCAATACCCGCAACTCGCGCTCATCCGGCTGCGCGCGCTGGAACAGCTTGCGCAGGCGCAGCATGATCGTGGTGGGCTCGCGGCCCTTGTGGAATTCGATCTCGTCCAGCGTTTGCGCCAGATGTACGTAGAACTGCTCCATCCGCGCCGCATCGGCCGGCGGTTCGTCGTGCACTGGCGGCAGTGGTGTCGGCGTGTCACCGAGCATCGCCACGCGCAGCTCGTACGCCATCACCTGCACTGCCTGCGACAGGTTGAGCGAACTGAAATCGTCCACGCTGGGAATCCGCACCATCGCGTGACAACGCGCCAGCTCTTCGTTCTCCAGCCCGGTACGCTCGTTGCCGAACACCAGCGCCACCTGCTCGCCGCGGGCCGCAGCGGCGAGTACCTGCTGCGCCGCCTCGCGCGGCGAAATCTCCGGCAGGTTCACCCCACGCCGGCGCGCCGACAGGCCCAGCGCCAGGCTGCTGCCGGCCAGGCTGTCGACCAGATCCGCATGGACGCCGGCCTTGGCCAGCACCTCGTCCGCGCCAGCCGCCAGCGCACTGGCTTCCGGATCGGGAAAACGGTGCGGCGTCACCAGCTCCAGCCGCTCGAAACCCATCGTGCGGATCGCCCGCGCCGCACTGCCGATATTGCCCGGATGCGAGGTGCGCACCAGCACGTAGCGGATGCGAGCGGCGAGGTCGTGAAGGTCGGTCATGCGATGCATAGTTTGACGGTAAGTAGCTGACAAGGATAATGGACGCGAGGCGGCTGCGGCCCGGGCCGAGCCCGCCTCTGCTAGAATTGCCGGCCGCAACCCCGCTCTCTTCCAAAGTCGAAACCATGGCCAGACCACACGTCACGATCGCGGCGCGCGCCGCGCGCTCTGCAGGCAACGTGATCCTGCGCTACATGAACCGCATCGACGGCCTCAACATCGTCGAGAAGCAGCAGCTGGACTTCGTCTCCGAAGTCGACAAGCTGGCCGAAGCGGAAATCATCAAGGAACTGCGCCGCGCCTACCCCGATCACGCGATCCTCGCCGAGGAAAGCGGCGCGACCGGCAAGGGCCCGCTGACCTGGGTGATCGACCCGCTCGACGGCACCCACAACTACCTGCGCGGCATCCCGCACTTCAGCGTGTCCATCGCACTGCTGGAAAAGGGTGTCCCGATTCACGCTGTGGTGTTCGACCCGCTGCGCGACGAGCTGTACACCGCCAGCAAGGGTGACGGCGCCTACATCAACGATCGCCGCATGCGCGTGTCCAAGCGCGAGAATCTCGGTGGCGCGATGATCGCCACCGGCTTTCCATTCCGTCAGCGCGAGCACCTGGTGCCACAGCTCGACATGACCCGCGCGATCCTCGGCCAGGCCGAAGACATCCGTCGCTCCGGCTCTGCCGCGCTCGACCTGGCCTACGTCGCCGCCGGCCGCTACGACGGCTACTTCGAGATCGGCCTGAAGCCGTGGGACATGGCCGCCGGCGTACTGTTGGTGCACGAAGCCGGCGGCCGCTACTGCGACTTCGCCGGCCGCGACGGCATCCCCGCCAGCGGCAACATCATCGCCGGCAACCTCAACGTGGCGAAGGCGATGGTCGACGCAATCGGCCAGCAGGCGACGCCGGGACTGCTCAAGGCCTGAGTGCCTTGGTCCGTTGAAAAAGCAAAGGCGCCCAAGGGCGCCTTTGCTTTTTTTGACTACCCGACAACCGTCCCGGCGTCGGGCAGGGAACCTGCGGGGGAACAACTCGATCTACTGAGATGTAGGCTGGACGCGAAGTGCCCACGCAACCGACTCCGCGCTGCCGCACCGAACCAAGCCGGTTGCCACTGACCTAGCAGGTTTGCGAACGTGTATTCCGAACCGCTCCAGCCCAACTATTGTTCGTCGCGGCGAGACGCCGGCCCCCATTTCAACTGGTGCGGCGCAAGCCGCCATGCCGGGAGCATCTGATGAATCGCATCACGCAATGGCTGGGCGGCGTGCTGGCGCGCTACCTCAATCATCCGGCACGCGGACCGTATCCGCACTTGCCGGCCGACCTGGCTACCTTGCGCCGCATCCTGCGCCCGGCTGACGTGATTCTGGTGGAAGGCCGTGCACGCATCAGCAGCGCCATCAAGTACCTGACGCAATCGACCTGGTCGCACGCTGCGCTGTATGTGGGCGACTACGCCGGGCAGACCCTGGCTGGCCACACCGATCTGCTGGTCGAGGCGGACACCGAACTCGGTGTGCATCTGCTCGACCTGCAGCAACTCGACGGCTATCACCTGCGGATCTGCCGACCCGCAGGGCTGAGCGATACCGACGCACACCGAGTGGTGGACTACGTCATGGCGCGACTGGGCCAGCGCTACGATCTGAAAAACGTCTTCGACCTGGCACGCTACCTGCTGCCGACACCGCCGGTGCCAGGCCCATGGCGGCGGCGTCTGCTGGCGCTGGGCAGTGGCGACCCCACCCGCGCCATTTGCTCCACCCTGGTTGCGGAAGCATTCCAGTCAGTGCCCTTCCCGATCCTGCCAGTCATCCGCACCGAAATCGCGGCTACCCCGGAATGTCGCGATTGCGTCCGTGAGATCTTCCACATTCGCGATCACCGCCTGTACACCCCGCGCGACTTCGACGTCTCACCGTATTTCGAGGTGATCAAGCCGACCCTGGCCAAGGGCTTCGACTACCACCAGCTGACCTGGGACACCGGCGTGCCCCCGCAACCTTGAAGCGCACCATGCCGCCCTGGCCTCGACTCAAGGCGCCGCATCCGCCTCGCGTAAAAATTCACGCAGGAACGGCACCGTGATCCGTCGCCGCGCCGCCAGCGAGGCCTGATCGAGCTTGTCGAGCAAGTCGAGCAACGCGCCAAGGTCGCGCGCATAGCGGGCGAACAACCAGTCCAGCACTGCGTCGTCAAGCTGGATGCCACGCAGCGCAGCCTGGCTTTTCAACACCTCACGTCGCTCGGCATCGTCCAGCGGCTTGAGCGCAAATTGCGTGCAGGCACCGAGACGCGAACGCAGGTCAGGCAGACCCAATGCGAGTTGCGTCGTGGTGGCATCGGCGGCGAACAGCAGCGCGGAGCTTTCGGCCTTTGCCCGGTTATAGAGATCGAACAGCGCATGCTCGGCATCGCGATCGCCGGCGATCGCCTGCAGATCGTCCAGCGCCAGCAATTCGCTGCCGGCAACACCACGGATCGCGGCGGCACGGTCACCGAGGCTGGCCAGAGGCAGGTATTGCACGGTACGGCCGGTGGTGCTGGCGGCGTGACAGGCGGCGATCAGAAGATGGCTCTTGCCACTGCCGTTCGGGCCATGCAGGTAGACCCACGGCGCATCGGATTGCAGTGCCAGCGCCTGCACCGCGGCCAGCGCGACGGCATTGACGCCGGCGTGGAAATGTTCGAAGCGCTGGCGGCGCGGCCAGCGCAGCGCCAGCGGCAGTTGCGGGATCATGGCGTTGCCCGATCGTCCTGCGGCGGTGGCGCGATCCTGGTGTCCGCTTCGACCTCGCCGTCGCGATGCACGGTCACGTCCGCTTCGGCGATGACCGGATCCTCCGGCCCTTCCTCGTTGTACAGCTCGCTCAGTCGATAGCGTTCGAGCAGATAACGCAGCAGCACCATGATCACCGACGCCGCCGGCAATGCCAGCAGCACGCCGAGGAAACCGAACAGGTACCCGCCGGCCAGCACCGCGAAAATCACCGCCACCGGATGCAGGCCGATCTTGTCGCCGACCAGCTTGGGCACCAGCACATAGCCTTCCAGCAGTTGCCCGACCATGAATACGCCGCACACCAGCAGCACGTGGGTCCAGTCGCCGTATTGCACCAGCGCGGCGATGATCGCGGCGATGAAGCCTATGATGAAACCCAGGTACGGCACGAAGCTGAGCAGGCCGGCGACCAGGCCGATCAGCAGTCCGACCGACAATCCGACCAGCCCCAGACCCGCGCCGTAGAACACGCCCAGCGCCAGCATCACCAGCAGCTGACCGCGCACAAAGGCACCGAGGATCTTGTCGGACTCGCGTGCCAGATGCGCGATGGTCGGCTGGATCGAGCGCGGCAGCGTGCGGTCGATGGTAGCCACCAGCCGATCCCAGTCGCGCAACAGATAGAACGCCACCACCGGAATCAGCACCAGGTTGGTCATCCACATCACGACGCCCAGCCCCGAACGCGACACCTTGCCCAGCACCGTCGTGGCGACATCGCCGATCGAACCGATGTGCGCCTTGATCGCGGCCAGCAGGCGGTCGCTGTCGAACGTGTGCGGGTCCAGATGCAGACGGGCCTGCAGCCACGGCCACGCCACGTTCTGTGCCCACTCGCCGTAACGCGGCAGGTTCTCGATCAGGTTCTCGATCTGCCGCGAAATCAGCGGGATCAACAACAGCAGCACGCCGACCACCACGACCAGCAGCACCGCGAAAACGATGGTGGCCGCCAAGTTGCGATTCAGCCCGAGTCGCTCCAGCCGGTCGGCCAGCGGATCACCCAGATAAGCCAGCATGGCGGCGACCGCGAACGGCATCAGCACCGGTGCGAGCAGCCAGATCAGATAAACGATGACCGCCGCGATGGCGAACAACTGCCAACGACGTGAAGTGTCCTGGTTCATCCTCAATGCCCCGGCAGCCAGCGCAGGTTGGCGTCGGCGCCCCGATGGGGCTCGCCCTGCAAAAGCAGGCGGCCGCCGGCGGCGAGGTTTGCGGTCAGCCCGCTCATCGGCACGGAGGCCTTGACGTACAGCAGCACGCCGTCGTTCTGCGCACCCAACGTCAGCACTTGCTTGATCGACGGATCGTTCTGCAGGGTCGCCACCAGATTCGCGTAATCCATCGCCGAGCCCAGTCCGCTGACCCACAGCTTGCCCTCGCTGGGGCCGGCGCCGATCACGTTGAGCTGCTTGCCGATGTGATCGACCATGCTGTTGCCGGCATCGCCGAGCAACGCATCCGCGGTCGCGCCCTGGCTGCTCCAGCGCTGCGGTTGGCCGCCGGAAATCAGCGTCCAGTCGGCGCCGCTGTCGTGTAGTTTGCCTAGCAAGACCAAGCCGGTGTGGTAGTGCTGGTTAATCGTCGCCAGTGCGACCGGGTCGGCGGCGGCGACCTTTGCTGCATCCGGTGGGCTGGCGGCATCGGGATACACTACGTTGGTGCCGCGCGCCGCCGCGGCGTTGGCCAGACTGGCCAGCGCCGCCTGGCTGAACGGCTTGCCGTCACTGCCTTGCACAAGCAGCAAGACCGGTGGCTTGATCCCCGCGCTGACCACGCCCAGCTTCGACACCAGCCGGCGCACCGAACCCGGCTCGAACTCCACATCCAGGATCAGGCCGGTGGCAGCGCGCTGGTACTGGAATTTCTGCACGATCGAACCGGCCTTGCCCAGCGCATCGGGGTAACCGGCGTTGCTGCGCAGATCCTGACCGCCGGCAATCCGCGTCAGCACTTGCCCGAGCGCAGTGGCAAACGCTTGGTCGCGTTGGGCATCGCTGGTGTCGGCAACCGGCACGACGACCGAATACGGCGAGCCCGAACTCTGCGCATGCAGCGGCGACAGTGCGGCAAAACCCAGCAGCAGGGTGACGATCAACAGACGGGACAGGCGCATGGAGTTGGGTATCTTCGGGGGAAGCTTCGGGGAAGTCTGCCCAATCGCGCCCCTAGCGTCCATCGCAGTCGGCACAAGGTACCTGCGTCGGCGGGCAACGGTTGCACAAGCTGCTAAACTTGCGCGTTTCATCCACGCCGGTTTCCGCCATGTCTGACGCCCTCACCTACCGCGCCGCCGGCGTCGATATCGATGCCGGCAATGCCGTGGTCGAACGCATCAAGCCGCTGGTCAAGCGCACGTTCCGCCCCGAGGTGATGGGCGGACTGGGTGGCTTCGGCGGCCTGTTCGACCTCAGCGGCCGCTACAAGGAGCCGGTGCTGGTGTCCGGCACCGACGGCGTCGGCACCAAGCTGAAACTGGCGCAGATTTTAAACCGCCACGACACGATCGGCATCGACCTGGTCGGGATGTGCGTCAACGACGTGCTGGTTCAGGGCGCCGAGCCGCTGTTCTTCCTCGACTACTTCGCCACCGGCAAGCTGAATGTGGACACCACCGTGGCCGTGGTCGGCGGCATCGCGAAAGGCTGCGAGCTGGCCGGCTGCGCCTTGATCGGCGGCGAGACCGCCGAGATGCCGGACATGTATCCGCCGGGCGAATACGACCTGGCCGGCTTCACCGTCGGCGCGGTGGAAAAGTCGCAGATGCTCAGCGGCGAGGCGATCGTCGCCGGCGACGTGATCCTCGGCGTGGCTTCGTCTGGTCCGCACTCGAACGGCTACTCGCTGGTGCGCAAGATTCTCGAACGCGCCGGCAGCCCTTTGGAGCTGGACCTCGGCGGCGTGAAACTGGCTGACGCATTGATGGCACCGACCACGATCTACGTGAAGTCGATGCTGGATTTGTTGAAGACTGAGCCCGTGCACGGCATGGCCCATATCACCGGCGGCGGTCTGAAGGAAAACATCATCCGCGTCGTGCCGGACGGTCTTGGCATCGCGCTGGACGCCGCGACCATCGTACTGCCACCGGTGTTCGACTGGCTGATGCGCGAAGGCAACGTGGCGCGCGAGGAAATGTGGCGCACGTTCAACTGCGGCATCGGCTTCACCGTGATCCTGCCGCGCGATGCCGTCGCCGCCGCTTCCGCGCTGCTGGCGAAACATGGCCTGGCCAGTTCGGTGATCGGCGAAGTGGTGCCGGCGCAGGGTGACGAGCGCGTGCGGATCAGCTGATCACACCCGCTGCGCTGCCGATGAACATGCCACTGCCCCGCGTCGCCGTGCTCGCCTCTGGACGCGGCAGCAATCTTGCCGCGCTGCTGGAGGCGCGCGAACGCGGCGAGCTACCGGTGGAGTTCGTGCTGGTCGGCAGCGATAAGGCTAGCGCCGGCGCACTGCGGCTGGCCGAAACGGCAAACATCCCCACGCTGGCGCTCGATCCGCGCGGTTATCCGGATCGGCGCGCATTCGACCTGGATCTGTTCGCCCGCATCGCCGCCAGCGGCGCCGAGTGGCTGGTCCTGGCCGGCTTCATGCGCATCCTCGACGGCGAGGCACTGACGCCGTGGATCGGCCGGATGATCAACATCCATCCGTCGCTGCTGCCGAAATACCGCGGCCTGCACACGCATCGCCGCGCGCTGGAAGCCGGCGATACCGAGCACGGCGCCAGCGTGCATTTCGTTACTGCCGAGCTGGATGGCGGTCCGGTGATCGCGCAGGCGCGCGTGGTGATCGAGGCCGGCGACGATGAACAGCGACTCGCGGAACGGTTGTTGCCGCTGGAACACCGGCTGTTGCCGGCAGTGCTGAACCTGCTCGCCAGCCAGCGTCTGCAATGGGATGGCCGCGCGCCGCGATTCGACGGACACCCCTTGCTGGCACCGCTGATGCTGGGCGCTGAAGGCTTGCAACTGGCGGAGTGATCCCCGGTTCAGCCCGGCGCCGGCAGACTCGGCGCATGACTATCCGAACCGTACTTGCCGCCGTTCTCGGCCTCAGCCTGCTTGGCACGCAGGCCGCCGTTGCCGCCGTACCCGGCGGCTTTACTGCCACCTACAACGTATCGCAAGGCGGCGAACCGATGGGCGTGGCCACCGTCACGCTGCGCGCCGCCGGCAACGGCGAATGGACCTACCGCAAGGATGTCAAGGGCACTGGCGGGCTGGCTGCGATGCTCGGCGCCAACATGACGGAGGCCTCACACTTCCGCTGGAAAGGCGACGTGCCCGAAGCGATCAACTACGACTACCAGCTGCAGACGGGCATCAAGAACAAGCAGCGCCATATGACGGTCGACTGGTCGAAGCAACAGGTGACGGTCGACGAGGGCAAGGGTGCGCAGATCTATCCGGCCAGCGCCGGCATGGTCGAGCGCAATACCCTGGCCATGGCACTCGGACTGGCCTTGCGCGCCGGCAAGCAGCAGATCGCGTTGCCGGTCGCCGTGCGTCAGGAAGTGCAGACGCAGAATTTCAAGGTGAGCGGCAAGGAAACCGTCAAGGTTCCCGCCGGCAGCTTCAACGCCGAGCGGGTCGACCGCACTGATGCCGAGCGCGGCTTCAGTGCGTGGTATGCACCGGCTCGCTATCCGTTGCCGGTGAAACTGTCGCAGCACGATGGCGGCGATCTGACGATGGAACTGGTGAGCTACCACGCCAACTGAGGTTGCCTTGAGATTTGCCAGGCAATCCGACACAAAAAAGCCCGGCATTGCCGGGCTTTTCGTTTGAGACGATCAACGACTCAGTTCGGCAAGCGCCGGATCTTCGCACCGAGCACACCGAGCTTCTCTTCGATGTTCTCGTAACCACGGTCGATGTGATAGACGCGGTCGACGACCGTGTCGCCCTTTGCCACCAAACCGGCCAGCACCAGGCAGGCCGACGCGCGCAGGTCGGTGGCCATGATCGGCGCGCCGCTCATCTGCACCACGCCCTGCACCACTGCGGTATTGCCTTCGAGCTGGATGTTCGCGCCCAGCCGCTGCAATTCCTGCGCATGCATGAAGCGGTTTTCGAACACGGTTTCGGTAACCACGCCGGTGCCTTCGGCGACGCAGTTGAGCGCGGTGAATTGCGCCTGCATGTCGGTCGGGAAGGCCGGATACGGCGCGGTGCTGATGTTGACCGCCTTCGGCCGGCGCCCGCCCATGTCCAGCTCGATCCAGTCTTCGCCGGTGGAAATGTGCGCGCCGCACTCCTCCAGCTTGGCCAGCACCGCGTCGAGCGTGTTGGCGCGCGCATGGCGTGCACGCACCTTGCCGCCCGTCATTGCTGCGCCGACCAGGAAGGTGCCGGTCTCGATGCGATCGGGCAACACGTCGTATTCGGCACCGTGCAGGCGTTCGACGCCGTGGATCACCATCGTCGAGGTGCCTGCGCCTTCGATCTGCGCGCCCATCGCCATCAGGCAATACGCGAGGTCAACAACTTCCGGCTCCTGCGCGGCGTTCTCGATGATGGTGGTGCCCTGCGCCAGGGTGGCCGCCATCATGATGTTTTCGGTACCAGTGACGGTGACCATGTCCATCACGATGCGCGCGCCCTTGAGCCGCTTCGCCTTCGCCTTGATGTAGCCGTTCTCGACCGTGATCTCCGCGCCCAGCGCCTGCAGGCCGCGGATGTGCTGGTCGACCGGGCGCGAGCCGATCGCGCAGCCGCCCGGCAGCGAGACCTCGGCCTGGCCGAAGCGCGCCACCAGCGGGCCGAGCACCAGGATCGAGGCGCGCATCGTGCGCACCAGATCGTACGGCGCCACGCAGGTGCTGGTGGTACGCGGGTCGACGTGCATCTTCATGCGATCGTCCAGCACCAGCTGCACGCCCATCTGGCCGAGCAGTTCGATGAAAGTGGTGACGTCGTGCAGATGCGGCACGTTGCCGATGCTGACCGGCTCGTCGGCCAACAGGCAGGCGGCGAGAATCGGCAGCACGGCATTCTTGGCGCCGGAAATGCCGACCTCGCCATGAAGCGGCGTACCGCCGCTGATCAGGATCTTGGCCATCGTTGTCCTTCAATAAATTCGGGATGGGAAAGTACGGCTGCGGCCATCAAGGGCGCGCCGCGGCTTCCTCGGGTGTCAGGGTTTTCAGTGCCAGCGCGTGGATGGCGCCACCCATCAACTCGCCCAACGTGGCATACACCAGCCGATGCCGCGCCAACGGCAATTTGCCGACGAACTGGCTGGCCACCACGGTGGCCTCGAAATGCACGCCATCGGCACCGCTGACTTCGGCCTGCGCACCGGGCAGGCCGTTTTCGATCATTGCCTGGATGCTGGCTGAGTCCATCGGAGGGTGTTCCATACGGGAGCTTGAGTCGGCGAGGGTGTGGATTCCCAGATCGCGGGAATCCATTGCGCTGACTTATGACGTTAAAATGCGAATGTGCCATGGTAATGGAAATCCGCTGGCGCAGAAACGACAGCGGTTCCAGATCGACACCACCAGGCCCGATCGCCACGGTGGTAGCAGCATCCGACCTTCCCCTTTCCGAGCATCCATGAACGCACGCATCGCCCCGCCTGCATCGATCAACCTGAACCCGGATGCCATCGTGCGCAGCGCGCGCGCCGTGATCGCCACTGAAGCGGCCGCGGTGCATGCGCTGGAGCCGCGGATCGGTGCACCGTTCGTCGAGGCATGCCGGCTGATCCTGGCGTGCCGGGGTCGGGTGATCGTGAGCGGCATGGGCAAGTCCGGGCATGTGGCGCGCAAGATCGCCGCCACCCTGGCCTCCACCGGCACGCCGGCGTTCTTCGTGCACCCGGGCGAGGCCAGCCACGGCGACCTCGGCATGATCCTGCCGCAGGACGTGGTGCTGGCGTTGTCGTACTCCGGCGAAACCGACGAGCTGCTGTTCATCCTGCCGGTGATTAAGCGCCAGGGCATCCCACTGATCGCGATCACCGGCAAGCCGGGTTCGTCTCTGGCCAGTCAGGCCGACGTGCATCTGGACGGCAGCATTTCCAGCGAAGCCTGCCCACTCGGCCTGGCACCGACCACCAGTACCACCGTCGCCTTGGTGCTTGGCGACGCGCTGGCGATCGCGCTGCTGGAGGCACGCGGTTTCACCTCGGACGACTTCGCCCGCTCGCATCCGGCCGGCGCGCTGGGCCGGCGCCTGCTGCTGCACATCGGCGACGTGATGCACAGCGGCGACGACGTGCCGCGGGTATCGCCCGACGCCAGCCTCACCGCCGCGCTGGTCGAGATGACCCGCAAGCACCTGGGCATGACCGCCGTGGTCGATGCCGAACAACGCCTGTTGGGGGTCTTTACCGACGGCGACCTGCGCCGTGCGCTGGACGACGAGGGCGTGGATCTGCGCGGCGCCACCGTGGCCGACCTGATGACCCGCGGCCCGAAGACAATCGGTGCCGACAAGCTGGCGGCAGAAGCGGCACAGCTGATGGAGAAGCACCAGATCCACGCGCTGCTGGTGGTCGACGATGAACAGCACGTGGTCGGTGCACTGAACATTCATGATCTGCTCCGCGCCCGCGTGGTCTGATTTGCCTTGGCAAATCAGAAAATCAGTAACCAAGCTCTTGACGTTCCCATTGCCCCATTCCGCATCCTGTCCCCTTGTGAATTCGTGAACCCATTGCCTTACCTCGCCCACATCCCCGCCGACATCCTCGCCCGCGCTGCCAAGATCCGGCTGGCGGTTTTCGACGTGGACGGCACGCTGACCGACGGCTGCCTGTGGTACGGCGAGGACGGTCGCGAAACCAAGGTGTTCCACGTGCACGACGGGCTCGGCCTGAAGCGGTTGCAGGCGAACGGCGTGCAGGTTGCGCTGATTACCGCGCGGATCAGCCACCCGGTCGCGCTGCGCGCCGAGGAGCTGGACATCGCCCACGTCTATCAGGGCCAGGGCGACAAGCGCGGCTGCCTGCTGGAGCTGCTCGACGCGTTGCACCTGACGCCTGAACAGGCCGCCTTCATCGGCGACGACCTGCCCGATCTGCCGCCGATGCACATCGCCGGGTTGGCGGTGGCGGTGGCGAACGCGCATCCCTGGGTGGCCGAAGCGGCGCACTGGCAAACCGGCAAGCGCGGCGGTGAAGGCGCCGCACGAGAAGTGTGCGACCTGATCCTGCACGCGCAAGGCAAAAGCGACGCCGAGCGGGAGCGCTGGCAGTGAACTTGCGTCTGTGGCTGCGCGACCGGCGCCTGCCGGCCGCGACCCTCGCCATCGCGCTGGCGGCGGGCGTGACCCAGTTGCTGCTGTGGTGGCTCGGCCCGGCGCCGCGAACCAACGACTTTGTCGGTCCGCCGCGCTCGGGTTACACGCTGTCCAACGCCAAAGTGATCGAATACAACGCCGAAGGCCTGCCCGGTTTCCGCCTGCAGTCACCGCACCTGGAACGCCGCGAGGGCGATGAATCGCTGTACCTCAACTCGCCGACCTTCCAGCTGCCGGCCAAACAGGCCGGCGTGCCGGATTGGCAGGGCGAGTCGCTGTATGGCTGGGTAAACAAGGGCGGCACCCTGCTCAAGCTGCAGGGCCCGGTCAACATGCACCGGCCGACGTTTGGCGATACGCCGGCTGCCGAGATACACACCGCCGACGTCACCGCGTGGCCGAAGGAAAACCGCCTGGAAACCGCGGCACCGGCGCAGATGATGCAAGGCGGCACTAGAATCAGCGGTATCGGCATGCGTGCCAACCTCAACGACAAACACCTGGAGCTGCTCGATGATGTCCATGCCACTTTCCCGCCGCACCAGCGCAAGCGCTAGGTTCGCGCTTGCCGCTGCGGTACTGGGCCTGCTTGCGGCCCAGCCGGCGCTGGCCAAGAAAAGCGATCGCCAGCAGGAAATGCACGTCGACGCGAAGAACTTCGACGGCTTCCAGAAACCCAACAGCATCAGCACGCTGACCGGCAACGTGGTGATCACCCAGGGCACGCTGAAGGCCACCGGCGCCCAGGCCAAGGTGTATTTCGACGCGGAAAGCCAGATCAGCCGTGTCGTCATCACCGGCAGCCCGGCCCATCTCGAGCAGCTGGACGAGAACAACAACCTGGTGTTCGGCGACGCCGCCACGCTCGACTACGACAACCTCAAGGGCATCGCCGTACTGACCGGCAACGCCTCAGTCACGCAGAAGGGTCGTGGCGAGGCGCACGGCGACAAGCTCACCTACAACACCGAGACCAGCGAAATGACCGGCGAAAGCGGCGGCGACGGCAGGGTGCACATGACTTTCAAGCCCAAGCCGAAGCCCGGCGACACGGCCGCGCCGGCGACGCCGAAGCCGCAGGGACAGCAGTAAACGATGCTCTCCGCCGAAGGTCTGCAAAAAAGCTTCAAGGCGCGTCAGGTCGTACGCGATTTCGGCTTCTCGATCCGCCAGGGCGAAGTGGTCGGCCTGCTCGGCCCCAACGGCGCCGGCAAGACCACCTGCTTCTACATGGTGGTCGGCCTGATCGAGGCCGATGCCGGCATCATCAAGCTGGACAAGCAGGACATCACCGGCCTGCCGATGCACTCGCGCGCCAAGCTGGGTATCGGCTACCTGCCGCAGGAGGCGTCGGTGTTCCGCCGACTCAGCGTGGCGGACAACATCATGGCCGTGCTGGAGCTGCGCGACGGCCTCACCGCGCAACAGCGCAGCACCGAGCTGGAAAGCCTGCTGGATGAGCTGAAGATCGCCCACATCGCCGACCAGAAAGGCATCAGCCTGTCCGGTGGCGAACGTCGGCGTGTGGAGATTGCCCGCGCACTGGCCGCCAATCCGCGCTACATGCTGCTGGACGAGCCGTTTGCCGGCGTCGATCCGATCTCCGTCGGCGAAATTCAACGCATCGTGCGGCACCTGAAAGAACGCGGCATCGGTGTGCTGATCACGGATCACAACGTGCGTGAGACGCTGGGCATTTGCGATCGTGCCTACATCCTCAACGACGGTGAAGTGCTGTCGCGCGGAACCCCGGCACACATCCTCGCCGACGAGAAGGTGCGCGAGGTCTACCTCGGGCGCGAATTCAAGCTTTGAGCCGGCTCTGAAATACCTGTCGTGGGTTTCTTCTGACGTGTCGTGTGCCTATGGCTGCGCCATCGGCCACGCGCTACGATGGCAGCGATTTCCTTCGACCCGGCTGGCATGAAACCCGCACTGCAGTTTCGCCTCCACCAGCAGCTGACCCTGACGCCGCAATTGCAGCAGGCGATCCGTCTGCTGCAGCTGTCGCAGCTGGAGCTGGAAGCGGAACTGCGGCAGATCGCCGAAAGCAATCCGCTGCTGGAGTTCGCCGACGAAGTTGAAGACGACGAGGCGGTCGACAACGCCGACTCCGAAAGCGAATACCCGAGCGCCGAGAGTGTCGCCGCCACCAGCAGCGAGCACGACAGCGACGATGCCAGCGACTGGGCCGACGGCGGCGGTGTCGCCGAAGCGCCGATCGACTTCTCCAGCAGCAGCGTCAGCAGCGGTGCCGGCTCGCGCAACGACGAAGACTACGAGCCGCAGAACGCTGCGCCGGAAACCCTGCAGCAACATCTGCTGTGGCAGCTCAACCTGGCATCGTTCAATCCGCGCCAACACCTGATCGCCACCGTGCTGATCGACGCGCTGAATACCGACGGCTATCTGACCGAAGGACTGGAAGCGGTGCTTGCCGCGCTCCCGCCCGATCTCAACGCCAGCATCGACGAAGTCGACGCCGTGCGCCGCCAGTTGCAGGGCTTCGATCCGGCCGGTGTAGGCAGCCTCGATCTGCGCGACTGCCTGCGCGTGCAACTGCAACAGTTCGACCCGGCCACGCTGCAACGCGAACTGGCGCTGCGTATGGTCGACAGCGAACTGGAGCTGCTCGCGCGCAACGACATAGCCCGGCTCGCGCGCCGCCTGCACGCGAACGAAGACGATGTGGCCGCCGCTGCCGTACTGATCCGCAGCCTCGATCCGCGTCCCGGTGCAGCACTCGACGCCACCCCGGTGGAATACGTCGCGCCGGATGTCTACGCCTTGCGGGACGGCAACCGCTGGCGGGTCAGCCTGAACCCCGACGCCCAGCCGCGGCTGGGCCTGAACCAGCATTACTGCGGCCTGATCGCCCGCGCCCGTGGCGAGGATGCCAGCTGGATGCGCGGCCAGCTGCAGGAAGCGCGCTGGTTGATCAAGAGCCTGGAATCGCGCGCCGAGACCCTGCTCAAGGTGGCCGACGCGATCGTGCGGCGGCAGAGCGCGTTTCTCGATTACGGCCCCGAGGCGATGCACCCGCTGGTACTGCGCGAAGTAGCCGAGGAAGTGGGCATGCACGAGTCCACCATCTCGCGCGTCACCACCCGCAAGTATCTGCACACCCCGCGCGGCACTTTCGAACTGAAATACTTCTTTTCCAGCGGCGTCTCCACCGAAGACGGCGGCAGCGCCTCGGCCACTGCGATCCAGGCGATGCTGCGCAAGCTGATCGACGCCGAGGATGTGCGCAAGCCGCTCTCCGATCTGGCGATTACCGAGGAACTGCAACGCAAAGGCATCCAGGTCGCCCGCCGTACCGTCGCCAAATACCGGGAGGGGCTGCGCATTCCCACGTCCAGCGAACGTCAGCGCGCCAGCTGAGCTGCGGCGGAACGTGCGGAGGAGTTGGCTCGGGAACTTGGTTATCACAAAGTGTTCCCATGATTCAGTACAGAATGATTGACGATGTACCGCCGCCACGCGGCCCCGGTACATCCACCCGCCGCGAAAAGCGGCACTGCACCACCAGAGGAGGCGCCCTATGCAATTCCAACTCAGCGGCCAGCAGATTGAAGTCACCCCGGCCCTGCGCGATCACGCCATCGCCAAGCTCGAACGCCTCACCCGCCTCGACGACAAACTGATCAGTCTCGCGATCGTGCTGTCAGTCGACAAGCTCCGGCAACGCGCCGAGGGCACTTTGGGTGCGATCGGCGCCACCTTGCATGCCGAGTCCAACGAGGCCGACATGTACGTCTCCATCGACATGCTGTTCGACAAACTGGTCATCCAGTTGCGCAAGCATCGCGAAAAAATCAGCGACAAGCACCAGCACGAGGCGCGCGAAGCGCGCCAGTACGGCTGACCAACCCTCTCGCGGCCCGCCGTTCGGCGGGTCGCTTCGGTTCCGAAGGCGCACATTTCTCCAAGCTGGCACAATGGTCGCACCGCCGCCAAAGCCCACCGGGCTCACCCTGCGACGCAAGGACCTCTGCTTGGATCGGATCAGCGCACGACAACTCTACGATGGCGTCCACGAACGCATGGCCCTGCGCTGGGTGTCCGGCATGCGCGGGGAGTCGCGCATGCTCGAACCGGGCGCGGTGCAGGCGCGGCGGCCGTCGCTGATCGGCTACCTCAATGTTATCTATCCGAACAAGATCCAGATCATCGGTTCGGAAGAGCTGAACTTCCTCGACGGGCTGGATTCACGCCAACGTTGGGAAGTTATGCACAAGGTCGCTGCCTACCAGCCGGTGGCGCTGATCGTGACCAAGGATCAGACGGTGCCGGCCGACCTGCGCGAGGTGGCCGAGGAAACCAACACGCCGCTGTGGATCAGCCCCAAGCGCGGGCATGAATTGCTGACCTATCTGCAATACCACCTGGCGCGCATGCTGGCGGCCAAGACCACCTTGCACGGCGTCTTCCTGGAAGTGTTCTCGATCGGCGTGCTGATCACCGGCGAGGCCGGCTCCGGCAAGAGCGAGCTGGCGCTGGAACTGATCAGTCGCGGCCATCGGCTGGTCGCCGACGACGCCACCGAATTCACCCTGATCGCACCGGACGTGATCGACGGCAGCTGCCCCGAGCTGTTGCAGGACCTGCTGGAAGTGCGCGGACTCGGTGTGCTCAACGTGCGCGAGATGTTCGGCCACATGTCGGTCAAGACGTCCAAATACCTGCGCCTGGTCATCCACCTCAAGCCGTTGCGCGATGGCGAAGAAACCGATGCGCTGACCCGCCTCACCGGCGACATCGGCCACCGCGAGATCTTCGACGTGGCAGTGCCGATGATCACCATACCGGTGGCTCCGGGACGCAACCTTTCGGTGCTGGTCGAGGCCGCAGTGCGCAG
Organism: Rhodanobacter sp.; assembly: GCA_035566635.1. Taxonomy (GTDB): domain Bacteria; phylum Pseudomonadota; class Gammaproteobacteria; order Xanthomonadales; family Rhodanobacteraceae; genus Rhodanobacter. The sequence goes on along the minus strand of DATMQY010000013.1, from coordinate 5,970 downwards.
TCATGCACTGAAAAGCAAGGGCATCGACCCGGCACAGACTTTCATTGACCGGCAGGCGCACCAGCTGCGACGACTGCCTCCATGGTGAATGCATGAGCGACAACCGCACAACTCAGATTATTCCCCAGATCGATCCGCACGAGATCCACCTGATCGTGCTCACCGGCATGTCCGGCGGCGGCAAGACCGTGGCGCTGCGTGCGCTGGAAGACCTGGAGTTCTACTGCGTCGACAACCTGCCCTCGGCGTTGCTGCCGCAGCTGGTCAACGCCGCAACCAGCGGTGAACGCCGCGGCCGCCCGCGGCGTATCGCCGTTGGGGTGGACGTGCGCAACCGCGGTGCGGATTTCTCGCACATGCCGACCGTGCTGTCGGAACTGGCTTCCGCTGGCGTGCACGTGCACCTGATCTTTCTGGATTGCCGCGACGAGGTGCTGATCAAGCGCTATTCGGAAACCCGCCGCCGCCATCCACTGGCCACCCGCGGACTGTCGCTGGCCGATGCTATCGTCGAGGAACGCAAGCTGCTTCGCCCGCTGATGGCGATCGCCGAGAAGGTGATCGATTCCAGCGAGCTCAACGTGCACCAGCTGCGCCGGCTCGTCGCCACCGACTACGCGCAGGCGACCGAAGGGCTCACCTTGATGTTCCAGTCGTTCGCGTTCCGCCGCGGGTTGCCGCTGGATGCGGACTTCGTGTTCGACGCGCGCTGCCTGCCGAACCCGCACTGGCATGCGCACCTGCGTCCGCTGTCGGGCAAGGATGCAGCAGTGCGCGAGTTCCTCGACGCGGAACCTCTGGTCGGCGAATACTTCAACGACACTGCGCGCTGGCTGGATGCCTGGCTGCCGCGCTTCGAACAGGACGACCGCAGCTACGTGACGATCTCGGTCGGCTGCACCGGTGGCCGGCATCGCTCGGTCTATCTGGTCGAGAAGCTCGCGGCGCACTATCGCGATCGTCGCGAAGGCGTGCTCACCTTCCACCGCGAGCTCGAATGATGAGCATGCCTTTCGCGAAGCAGTCCATTGCGGAGTCGCGACCATGAGCGTCGGTGTGCTGCTAATGACCCACGAGGCGGTCGGCAACGCGCTGATATCCGCCGCGCATCACGTGATGCCCAAGCTGCCATTGCAGGTGGCAGCGGTGGAAGTACCGCCGCAATCCGACCCGGACGTGATACGCACGCTCACCGCCCATCACGCGCGCGAACTCGATCAGGGCGACGGTGTGTTGATCCTGGCCGACCTGTACGGCGCCACGCCGTGCAATATCGGGCTGTCGCTCAGCGAGCTCGGCGTGCGTCTTCGCTGCGTCTCCGGCCTCAATCTACCCATGCTGCTGCGTGTACTCAACTATGCGGAAAAACCACTGGACGAACTGGCCGAGATCGCGGCCAGCGGTGGCCGCGGAGGAATCTTCATCGACCATGCCTGACGTCAATCATGCTTGAAAAGGAAATCGTGATATCCAACCGGCTCGGGCTGCACGCCCGCGCTTCCGCCAAACTGGTGCAACTGGTGCAGGGTTTCAAATCGACCGTGCATCTGGTCAGCAAGGGTCGCGAAGTCAACGCACAGAGCATCATGGGCGTAATGATGCTGGCCGCCGGCCTCGGCAGTGCACTGACCATTCGCGCCGATGGTCCGGACGAAGAAGCCGCGCTGGCCGCCGTGGCCGAGCTGTTCGAGCGCAAGTTCGACGAGGGAGCATGAATGGATGACGTGTTCATCAGACTGACAGCAGCAGCGAGCATGCCGCCATGCTCGCTTGTCAGTCTGCGGCCGGAGCAGCGCGCATGAGGCATCTGCTCCACGGCACGATTGCTGCCCACGGCATGGCGCTCGGCCGCGCCCGACTGGTGCAGCCGAGCCGCTATACCGTCGACACGCGTCCGCTGGCCGCAGAGGAGATCGATGGCGAATTGGTGCTGCTGCATCGTGCACTGGATACCGCGCGGCAGGAGTTGCGCGAACTGCGCGGCAAACTGCACGGCGCGCTCGCGCGCGAGGTCAACGAATTCATCGACGCGCACAGCCTGCTGCTGGACGACGCGGAACTGCTGCGCGGACTGGACGACCTGGTGCGGATCGGCCACTACCGTTCCGGCGCCGCGCTGAAGAAGCAGCGCGACCGGCTGTCTGCCGTGTTCGAGGCGATGGATGATCCCTACCTGCGCAGCCGCAAGGAAGACGTCGAGCAGGTGATCAACCGGGTGATCTCCGCGCTGCAGCGGCAGACCAGCCCGGAGGAGCGCAAGCTGGCCGCGCGCGTGGGCGAGATACTGATCGCCGACAACATCGCACCGGGCGACATGGCGCAGCTGGCCGGCAACGGCCTGCTCGGCGTGGTCGCCAGTTCCGGCAGCGCGTATTCGCACAGCGCGATCCTGGCGCGCAGCCTCGGCCTGCCGATGCTGGTCGGCACCCGCGATGCGCTGGCGAACATCCACGACGACGACCTGATCCTGCTCGATGCCGAGCGCGGCGAAGCGGTAGTGCACCCCACCGCGCAGGATCTGTCACATTACCGTGCCTGGCAACGCGGGGCGGTGCTCGAAGGCCGCCGCCTGGCCAAGCTGGCGAACGCGCCCACGCGCACCCGCGACGGCGTCGAGATCGGCCTGCTGGCCAACGCCGAAACGCCGGCCGACGTGGCGATGGCGCGCGCGCGCGGCGCCGACGGCGTCGGCCTGTACCGCACCGAATTCCTGTTCCTCAAGCACAAAGGGCTGCCGTCGGAAGACGAGCAGTTCATCGCCTATCGCGACCTGGTGATGGGCATGGGCGGCCTGCCGGTGACCATCCGCACGCTGGATCTCGGCGCCGATAAGGCCGACGCCGCCGGGCTGTCACTGCGCGGCGAGGACAACCCCGCGCTCGGCGTGCGCGGCGTGCGCCTGTCGTTGCGATATCCGGCGGTGTTCACCACCCAGATCCGCGCGATCCTGCGCGCCGCCTGCTACGGCCCGATGCGCGTGCTGGTACCGATGGTGACCCAGCCAGATGAACTCATTGCGGTACGGACGCTGTTCAAACTGGCGCGGCAGGACCTGAAGCGCGAGAACATCGACCTGCCCGAGAAGCTGCCGCTGGGCGCGATGATCGAAGTACCCGCAGCGGCGATCAACGTGCGCGCACTGCTCGAACACTCCGACTTCCTCGCCATCGGCACCAACGATCTGGCGCAGTACGTGCTCGCCGCCGACCGCGGCAACGACGCATTGGAAAACATCTACAACCCGCTGCAACCAGCGCTGCTGCGACTGCTGTCGCACGTGATCAGCGCAGGTCGCCGTGCGAAGAAACCGGTCAGCCTGTGCGGCGAGATCGCCGGCGACGTGAACTTCACCGCGCTACTGCTGATGCTGGGCCTCAACGAATTCAGCATGCACCCGACGCAGGTACTGCAGGTGCGCGATCGCCTCGCCACGCTCGACTACGCCCACCTGCGCCGTCACGCCTCGCGGCTGCTGCGCGCGCATACCCATGAGCAGGCCGAGGCACTGTTGAACGAAATCGTGAACGCGTCGTCCGGCGACTGAAGACCGCGGTTCGTCGCCCAAGGCGGCGGCTTAATTCCCTCCGTCCCCTTTGCTGGGACTGTGTAGGCGAACGCTGAAGGTGGCGTCTATTGGATTGATAGCCGCAAGCGTTGTACTGCAGCGGTATCAAGGTTCAAAGACTACTAGTTGCCACCAAAGCTGCCCCCGACAGACGCCGGCTTCCTTGCGTTAGTCGCGATCACGTTGAGGTTCTCGACGGGGGCGTCGGCCAGTGAAGCGGACACTCGTGACGGTATTCGATGGCGTAGCGAAAGAATCGGACGTTCAATCATGTAATGAACAAGCCCTCCTAAAGCGATGGCGACGAATATGGCAATAAAGTGCCATGACCAGCTCTCTAAATGGGGCTTTGACAGCTTTGAGAATATAAACCAATGAAACAGATAAATAGGGTAGCTCCACTTACCTAAAAGCACCATCGGTTTGTTGCCATAAAGTTTATTGATCACTCCTTTGGCATTGATATTCATCACCAGAAAAATGCTAAAGAGTGCGCCGAAAAAGATAAATTTATCCATCAAGAAGTTGACAGACGTGTGAGGGAAAATAATTGACCGTATGGGGTTGGTAGATGCGATGGTGACCACAAGCATCGAAAGATTGAATAGCCAACGATTTCGATCAGATGGCATCGACATCCGTGCAGATTTCCAAAGCGCTGCAAGTGAGCCGCATAAGAAGGCGGGTATATAAGGCCACAGCTCTATCGAATTACTCGATATCATATAAAACGGGAAAATAATCGCAATGGCGACTGCCAAGGTTAAGGTCAGGCAGAAACCGAACCTATGATGCAAGCGCTGCTGTGTCCATAGAGCTACTGCTACGATGGCAGGGAGCACGACGTAGAACTTGCACTCAACGGGTATAGTCCACAGATGTGCATATCCATACTGCATCAATGCAGCCTGCTGTAGGTCCGCGCTGGTATCGATGCCAGCAGATCCTAGCGCAAAGTAAGCAACACATGCGATAAAATATAGCGGAATAATTCGTATGAAGCGACTTATTGCGTAGTGCTTCAATACCGCGCTATTGATTCCGCGACGTATAAGTTGATTGGTGAGTAAAAAGGCGCTTAAGACAAAAAAGAGCCATACACCAATCTTGCCGACTCCTGCAAATGTGGGAGTAAGTCGAGGATGAAAAAAGCTCATCGAATGCCCTAGCAAAACGATGAGACAAGCCATGCCACGTATTCCGTCACCATTGCGAAAATAACTTCTCTCTGTCATCCGTTACAACCCTGCGTTAGATCCTCAGAACACTACTTTGAAACAAGCCATGGGGCGACACTGAGAACTTTTCGCTCCTACTTCTCCAGAAGCTCGCTTCTTTTCTTGAAAAACATATTACATGCCAATGCTTCCATTGAGCACATTTGGTGGCCGCAGACCGGCGAAACGCACCCTTGACGGCGGGCAGACCTCACAGGCTATCGGCTTGTCGAAGCCGACGGAGGTGTGTTTCGACCATGCCGAACCGCTTTATTCGGACGATGATGTAAAACAGAACGCCCGGACAACGCAAACGCTCTATAAGCGAACGATTTGGCTGCGAGGCGACTCATTTTTCCGAGCCGTTTACCAAACTCTACTGATGGAACCACGTGGCTCATAGTACCAGGCAGCCTCAATTCCCGATCTGGATAAATCGTCGATGGGAATGATCAAAACTGCACCGTTGATAAACTCAATACGCAACCTGTCTTCGGGACATTCCTTGGCCCGGGTCACAGATTGATTAACCAAGCCAAGCAGTGCAGATTGGTAGTCCCCATCTTCAGATCGTTTTACCAGATCACCGATTTCCAACAGTGGCAACGTATAAGCGTTTACTACAGCGCGATCAAATACGAGGCATACATAGTCCTCCGTAAACTTAACATCGCGACAGAATTGTCCGGCCAAATCTTCGATTTCAGAAGTCATAGCTGTATCACCGCTCATTTATCCTCCCGGTATGTGCCGCATCGGATCTGAGTTAGGGATTGTACGTCCGGTGTAAGGATTGACTCCCTGACGCACACCACTTGAATCCTCATTGTTATAGGTTCCATATCCATCTGGGTACGAGTAGCGCCCCTTGGTCACCGGGTCCATGTACCTAAACCCGGTAGTTCTGGGGTCCAGTCCGTTCCCGCCCGATCCACCTTGGAACTCCATTCCGCCGGGGATATCAAGCGGCCCTCTTGCACCCGCAGGAATCCCACGAATAAGGGGACCGAATAAGGGCAATAAGGGGACGGAGGGAATTAAGTCACGTCAAAACTTGCTGAAGCCCTACATTGCACCGATCGTCGCACCTGCGGATTGACACACAAGTGCGTGCAATGCTGCCGTCATGCCTCGCCAAACCCGTCTGGAACTCCCGGGCACTCCCCTCCACATCACCCAACGCGGAGT